>NZ_JARQWR010000020.1 GCF_030766725.1 Flavobacterium aerium
ATGCTTTAAACAGAAGAAGTGAATTCTTGATTGTAAAGAAATAAGAATAAACAGATTATCAGATTACTAAATACGTATTATAAAGAAACGGGCTACTCATTGAGTAGCCCGTTTTGTTTTTATTCATTATCACTTTGATACCATTCCGCAAAAGAAGTATCAGTTTCTTGGAGGCGAAGGGAAAAAAGTTGAATGTTATTTGGTAAACGATTTTTAATTTTTTGTGCAAAATCAATAACCATATTCTCGCTAGTGGGTTGGTAATCGACTAAAATTACATCATGACCGCGAGAAATTAATTCATTAGCTAACTCGATATGAGGAGTAGTTTTATTAAAAACAGTTGCATGGTCGAAAACGTCAACGATTTCTTCTTTAACGATTTTCTTTAAATCACCAAAATCGATTACCATTCCATATTTTACATTCGATCGATCATCAATAGGTGTTCCGATAACAGTTACAGAAAGTTTATAACTGTGTCCGTGTACATTTTTACATTTTCCATCATAGCCAAATAAGGCATGTCCTGTTTCGAAACTAAATTGTTTGGTAATTCTGATTTTACTCATAGTATTATAATTAGGCGGCAAATTTACTAAATAAAATAAAGCAGGGGGAAGAATCCCCAAAGGCTTTTTTATTTCTTTAATTTGGTTAAAGCAGCAACAGTGAAATCCGATAAAACTAATGTTCCTGAGATAGCAGCTCTTTCAACCAATAATTGGTCCCAATCTGCGGTGCCTTCCCATAATACTTTTTTCATATGCGTTAATGCGTCAGGGTTATAGCTGGCTAATTTTAAGCAGAAAATATCCAATTCTTTATCTAAATCACTAATCGTCTCTAATACTTTTGCATATAGGCCTTTTTCCTGAGCCCAATAAGCATTTTTCCATTCGTGAGCAGCAAGAGTCATTTCAGACAATGCTGCTTTTCCCATTTTTCGTTCTACTGCGGGTGCAATGACAAAAGGACCAATTCCAATAGTAAATTCGGATAATTTCACGCTACCTTCTACAGTTGCCATAGCATAATCACAAGCAGCAGCCAATCCAACACCTCCACCTACAGCTTTACCATGAATACGACCCACAATAAGTTTAGAACATTTGCGCATAGCATTGATCACATTGGCAAAGCCTGAAAAGAATTTTGCACCCTCTTCTAAGTTTGAAACAGCTAATAATTCATCAAAAGAAGCACCAGCACAGAAAGCACCGGTTCCTTCACTTTTTAAAAGAATAATACTAACATCTGGATTTGAACTTAAGGAATTCAGTTCTTGCGTTAATCGATCTAACAACTCACTGGGAAAGGAATTACTGGCCGGATGACCAAATTCTACAGTTGCTATTTTATTTTCAATTTGTGTATATAAAGATCCGTTGGGTCTATCAGTTATCATTGTGTAATTATTTTGGTATAAAGTTACACATTTTACGAAAAGAGGTTTTATGTTTCGTTGAAAATACTATATTTGTCGAATATCATGGGGATGTAGCTCAGTTGGCTAGAGTGCTTGACTGGCAGTCAAGAGGTCGTGGGTTCGAGCCCCATCTTCTCCACAATTTAAAAGCAACTTATTTATAAAAAATAAGTTGCTTTTTTTGTTTAATAAAGAACCCCCAGACTCCTTGAATATTCCATTATTTTAAGCCTGTAAAGTCCTTAAAGAAATCTTGTTGCGGTGGCTTTACCAGATATAATAAGTCCGTCATGATTCATAACATATTCTGATAGAGAAGGATTAATTAATTTAAGTTTACCTTCTCTTATGGCAATGCGAATAGGGATTAAATTAAAATAAGCCCATTCATCTCCAATAATTTTATTAGCAAAAGGAACAAAGATATCCAGTTCACCATCTGTAATATCATATGGAATAATTGCCTTGTCATTATCTACTGGAGCCATTTGGTTTTGAGTTCCTTTTTTACCAATAACCAGTAGATGTAAAGTTCTATGATTTCCAGCTTCAGCAAGGTTGTCTGCAAAATTTGATACTTCAAAATACCCCTTTTGAATATTGGTTCGGCTCATGTGGTTTGCTCCAAACTTAAAAAGTAATTTAGGAATATTAATTGCGTCACTTGTGATATAAGGAGCGACATAATTTAATAAATTCTTTTTCATCAAATTAACACGTTTTTGATAAGCAGTATTAGCAAAGATGGGAACACTCGTTTTTAGGTCGTTCAGCATTTTTTGGCAAACTTTATTCTCTTTTTTAAATTGAATTAATAAAGAATCAACAGCTTCTACTGAAAGTTTTTTATAACCATAAAAATCACCATATTTATTGGCATTACCAAATATTGGTAAATCGATTGCTCTAATTTCAGCTGCCTTTTGAAGGGCTATCTTTTTATTGGCTGGAGATTTAGCTTCACTTGCTAATGTTCTGAAAAATTGATCTAATGAAAGAAAATTAATTTCATTCAACCCCCAAATATCTACTTTGTTTTGTTGCATTTGTCGGATTAAATCCATTTCTACATCCCAACTATAAAAGGCAAAAGCATAAGGATTAGCTTTAAGATAACTAGCATATTTTGTAGGTTGGATGCTTATTTTTTTAAGTTCATTCACAGTGTATGGATCAATTTCAACTACTAATGCTGCGGGTTTAAAAACCTCAGCTAATTTACCTGTGAAAACAGCAACTTCTGCTATTCCATGTGGTTCACCCACAAAGACAAAATGAGCTTTGTTAATTTCTTTCACTACTAAGTCCCATCCAGGACCCTCATATTTAGCATTAGTATAGGTAAAAGAATTTTTTACAATAAGCTTTTCTAAATCTAAACTGTCTGATTGAACAGTGGCGGTTATTTTAGGTGAATTTTTTTGAGCGATAACAGTAAAAGAGCAAAGCGTAAAAATTACTATATAAAATGATTTCATGTGTTTTTTGATGATCTTGATTGGGGATAAATGTAGTATAAAAAGAAGTGTCCCTCATGAAATTAACAATAATGAAAAAGAAAAATTAAAGGAGCTTTATGTGTTCAAAAAAAGCAGTGCGATAATGTTCTCCAATAGGGATGATCTGTTTGTTTATTATGACACTATTCCCTTCAATATTTTGAGCCTGTTCGAGAGAAATAATATATGATTTATGAATTCGGAAAAAGGGAGGAGTTGGAAGTTTAATCTCTAAATCCTTCAAGTTTTGATAGGTAATAATCTTATTAGAAGAAGTGTGAATGATTACATAATTCTTTAAGCCTTCCACATAGAGGATTTCATTGTATTGCACCCGACTGAAAGTATTTTTTCGATCCCCTTTCACAAACAAATAGTTGTTTTCTGGAGCAGTAACTTCAGTTGTTTTCGGTTCGTCTTGAGCGACATTAGCAAGCGGTGTGATTATTTCTTTCGCTTTTTGAGCAGCACGTAAAAAACGTTCAAAACCAATAGGTTTCATCAAGTAATCTACAACATCCAGTTCATAACCTTCTAAAGCATAATCGGGATAAGCGGTCGTTAGAATAACTTTACATTTATTTCCAATGATTTTCAAGAATTGAATACCCGTTAATTCAGGCATTTGGATATCTAAAAAAATTAAATCAACTTTTCCTTCTTGAACCAATTGAAGTGCATCAAGTGCATTAGTCACTGTACCTACAAGGGTAAGGAAAGGTGTTTTTTGAATAAAAGCAGCAATGATATTAGCGGCATAAGCTTCATCATCAATAGCCAAACAACGAATTAGGTGGGACACAATAAATAGAGGATTAGATAATAGTTCGTTTAATTTGCTTTAACCAAAATACAAATTATAGTTTAATCTGTAGTTCAATATGAAACCTTTTTTGATCTTGTGCAATGTCAAGTTGGTGTGCATTCGGATAAATGAGTTCCAATCGACGTTTTACATTGGGTAATCCAATTCCACTCGATATATCTTTTTGATTTTGATTGATTTGATTCGTTACTGTGAAATGCATTTCACTATCCTCTTCGATACTCAATGTAATAGATACGGGTGTTAGAGGATCATTTACGACGCCATGTTTTAATGCATTTTCCACAAAAGGAATTAATAGAAGAGGAGCGATATGCTGTTGTGTATCTTTAACGGTATAAACGAAAGTAACATAAAAACGAGATTCAAAACGTAGCTTAAAAAGCTCAATATAATTTTCGATATAATGGATTTCTTTTGCAATTTCGACCTTTCCCTCTTTGTTCTCATTTAAGGTATAGCGTATCAAATCCGACAAATTAACAATGGCATGAGCGAGCTTATCAGAAACAGGGATGGCAAGGGAGTAAATATAATTAAGTGTATTGTATAGAAAATGAGGATTGATTTGTGATCTTAAAAAAGCGAGTTCAGCAGCATCTCTTTCCTTACGCAATGCGTTATTTTGATGTTCCTGTTTGTAGGCATTAAGTGTTGCATATACGGCTATCGCTAAAATGATAAATGTAAATCCGAAATAAATATTATCGGTAAAATAATACCATAAAGAAGTGCCTTCATCATAATTTCTGAATCCAAAAAAATAAGGAAATAGTAGTTCTTGAATACTATAGCGTAAAACGAGATAGAAGATATAAGTTGCAATAATGCTGATTATTAATTGAGGGATTTTATTTCGTTTCAAAAAAAGTGGGAAAAAGACAAGATAACAGAGGTAGAACTCCATTAATTTGACAAAGGTGGTTGATAAATTAATGTATAATTGGACCTTATTAATAGGCGCTTCAAACCATGAACTTGTTGTATAGCTGAAAAACAAGATCCAAATGATAATATGGATACCAATAATTTTAAATTTTCCCATGAGCCAAAAATAGCAAACGCTTTTGCATACCACTGTTTTTTTATACCAAACGGTTCAAATTTTACACCAACGCCAATTTTGACTAATTAGCGGTGTTGGGATAATAAATTAGCCTGTTGGGATAATTTTTTTTCTGTCGGGAGAATATACTCTCAAGTTTGTACTCAGAAATCAAAAACAGAAAATTCATATGAAAACAGTATTTACAATAGTAGTAACTTTATTTGCTTTAATCCTTTTAGGAATACAAGAGATCAAGGCACAAGATCAAGTAGAAGTAATGGTGTTGGGAACCTTCCACGAAAATGATCCAGCAGATTCTTTATCTCAAAAAGCAATTATCCAGAAATTGAAAACATTTAATCCCGACCGAGTGATGGGAGAGTTTTTAAAACCATCAGATCTTTTGAGCCTAGACGACGAATTAACGACTAAAAAGAATTGGTTGAAAACAGTTGATTATATCAAAAGACACAATGAAGGAGTAGAGAAAAATAGTGAAAAACTAATAAATAAAGCCCAAGCGAGTTTAATGAAGTCGGAAAATTTTCATAAAACAAGGATTGATTTGGCGATACGTTATTTTAAAAACTATGACCTTGGTAATGGATTATATCAGCTTTATATTCTGGAAAAATACAAGAAAAAATCCTTTGGGACAGAAGAATTAGCATACTATAATAGTCATATCGGATCCCAGGATTCAATTCAAAAAGCGAAGCTTTACAGAAAAACCAGCGAGTATACGACTATTATTTATCCCCTACAATATGAGTTAGGCATTAAGGAAATTGACCCAATTGATTGTCAGCGTTACGATGCCAAATGGATAGAATCATGGAGATTAGTTGCTTATATAATGCACTATGTAGGAAAGATAGCAAAGATGGATTCCAATTCTGAAGAAGCAAAAATTGTAAAAGCAATTGAAGATGCGAAGAATAAAGTCTATGAGGAATCTGTAGCTCATAAATTATCATCAGGATATGGATATTCCAATTCGATATATAATGCACAAATGAGTGACTTGATAAATTTTTATGGTGGAGAAGCTGTCTTTGGTGTTTCAAAAGAATATCCAGAAACACAAGTAAAGCAAATGATGAAATACTGGCAATTGCGAAATGAAGGAATGAGTGAAAATATTATAAATCAAATTGCAATGCATAAACCGAAACGTGTATTGGTAGTGGTGGGATCAGCACATCAAAAAGGAATAGAAGATTTATTAGCAAAAGATAAAAATATCAAGATTGTAAATTATAATCAATTGTAGAAGAAACGATTGGGTATTAATGATGGAGCATTCGTTTGAAATCCTCTGAGAGTAATCTTGGAGGATTTTTTTGTTTTACCAGATTTAGTAGGCTTGCATAGTTTTTTATGTTAAAACCCTGTAATACTTGGCTTACAAATCAAAAATAACACAAAAATTAATGATAAATAAACATAAAGTTATATTAAAAAATACTAAATTTAACACTCTGTGATTGAGGTTTTTAGATAATTATATGATAGTTGTTTCATTTAAAAAAGTAAAAATATGCCAATTAGCACTACTGTACAGATACGAATTGCGGGGGAGATATTACCCCGATTTTCTCAATTGGTCATTAACCAAAAAGTAAATACACACCACCAATTTTCATTGTTGCAACCTTTGCCGAAAGAATTTATTACACAGGCAATAGATAAGGCACAAGGCTATATTGGACAACCTATAAACATCACCATTTCACCAACCAATACGATAACAGAATCGCCTTTGGTTTTTAATGGAATCATTACCGAAGCTCAAATGGTGAGAACATCAGGATCGGCGGGAGGAATCATCATCAATGGATATAGTCCGACCATATTATTAGAAGGAACACCCCATGTGAAGTCCTATAATGATATGACACTTTCAGATATTGTAAATCAGGTTTTGAAAAAATATACACAAGGAAATTTAAAACCAAGTGTATCCGTTGAAAAAGATTCAACGCTATCTTATACGGTACAATACAATGAAAGCGATTTTGGGTTTTTATGTCGAATGGCACAAAAAAGAGGAGAATGGATGTATTATAATGGTGAAGAATTACGATTTGGAAAACCTCAGCCTAAAACCTTCACATTAGAATATGGAAGAATGCTACATTCTTTTAATATTGAAATGCGAGCTAAAGCAATGAATTTTCAATATCTAGGCTATGAAGCTTCAGGGGCAGACAGTCAAAAAGCATCTGCTACAGAAGTGAATTACCAAACAGATGGAATTGCTCAAGCCATGGTAGAAGTGTCTAAAAAAATGTTTCCAAATCAATCCACAATGTTATATAGTAACAATATTGAAGAGGGAAATACCCGATCTCATTTATTGGACCGTGTCAAAACGCAATTATATTCCAGAGCATCCGATTTAGTAACTGCCCGAGGCGATTCAGATGAAACAGGACTGCGCATTGGTGATATTGTAGTCATTCGTGAACCTGCTTTTTCTATGACTTCAAATCCGTTAGATACTTTGCAAGAACAGCTTTTTGGGAGTTATTACATAACAGATATTACCCACGTATGCGACGAATCGGGGAATTACCACAACACTTTTGATGCCATTCCCGATTCTGTAAACTGTCCTCCTTATGGGAATGTTCATAGTATACCGATGGCAGAAACACAACCGGGAACAATAGTCGATAACAATGATCCAAAAGGATTAGGTCGAGTTCAGGTTGAATTTGCTTGGCAAAAAGAAGAAGGAAGTAAAAGCCCTTGGATCCGTATGACGAATCCACATTCTGGTGGAGGAAAAGGATTTTATTTTATTCCCGAAGTAGGAGAAGAAGTACTCGTTGCTTTTGAAGGCGGAAATGCAGAGAAACCTTTTGTACTGGGAACCATGTACAATGGAAAAGGTAAAACAGGTCAAAATGAAGCCAGCAATAATTACAAAGCAATTCAAACGCGTGGGGGACATACAATCAAATTTGATGATAAAGATGGTGCCGAATCCATTACGATTTCAGATAAAAATGGAAATACAATAATATTGGATACTAAGGAACAGTCAATTACAATATCTTCTGTAGAAATTATTAATATCGTTTCAAAAGAGATTAATATCATCGGAGAAAATAATGTCAATGTGAGTTCAAAAGAAGTTGCTGTAGATGGAAGTGATTCCGTTGGAATTTCAAGTAAAACATTAATTGAAGCAGGAGCACCATCGGTAAGTGTTTCGGGAGAAAAAGAAGTAACGATAGAAGGAAAGCAAGTTGATATGAAGGGATCAATTGCAACCAATGTAAAAGGAACCATCTTAAATCTGAACTAAGATGATGAATCATGAACATAATCCAATAGCTGTTCGCATAGGTAAACTACAAGAAACATGGTTTAGACGAACAGAGAAAAATCCGGACTATGCTTTGGCACGATGGGTTGTTCATGGAGAAGATGTAGATTTATTAAATGGTTTTTTAAAATTAGAAGCATCCCCTCATGGAAAATTAGCCGATTTTTTTGTGGTTCTCTTTACCCGATTTGTAACCAAAGAAACCTTTGCAAAAGACCTAGTTCAAGACTGGATCATAATGTATAAAGAACAATTGCAGAATAATGATAAACAAGCCGTTTGGAACTATGCTGCATTTGAAGAAAAATTAAAAACACTCAGTCAAGAGGATAAAGGAGTTGCATTGCTATTAGAAATGCTTCAGGATTTTTCTGTTTTTGCCAGTGAAGAAAAAAGACCTTTAGTCCTAACGCTAATCCCAAGAAGTGTAACCAATAATGACCATTACATGGATTGGTTCTTTACGCTACTAAATGATTATTCCTTTCCTTCCTCCATAAAATTTGCCATTCTGGATGATGCCGAACGCAATTATTTTTCTCGGGTTACAAAAATGATCTTTCCTAAAGTAATAGATATCATTCCTGGAAATATGGACATGCGTGGGGCAGTGGCGCAATTAGCCGCTCAAGGAGACCCAAATGATCCCCAAGTTCAGTTTCGTGTATGTATGTTGAAGATGGGAGAAGCAACCAGTAATAACACTAGAAGCATATTGGACGAATGGGGTGAGAAATTAATTCAGGCAGCAGTACGCTCACACGATAAAAGTATGTTAGCGTCTGGATATTTAATTTATGCAGGATTCTTAATGCATTTCCCCGCTCAGGAAGAAACCCAGAAAATGCTAGAGAAAGCATTGCAAATGGCTAAAAATGCAGTAAAAGAAGATGCCAAAAACATTCCTGTTTTAATTCAGGTATATGGTTATTTAGGAGCATTAGCATCGATGCATGGTGAACATAAAGAAGCGATAGTACATTTTATCAAACAAGCGGAAATAAGTGAAGAAAATAAACTCTTTCCAATGGCTCTGTCAGCCTATAAAACCATTGTTTATTTAGGACACACACACAATTATACCCAAGAATATGAAGCGTATACCGCAAAAGGATATGAAGTAGGACTACAGATGGAAGACGACAGCTTAGGCGTTACGGATTACTGTTTCATTGCCCACCATTATATTGAGCTGAATGAGAATAAAGATAAGAATCAGGTTATTGTACTAAAAGAAAGAATGGAACGACTGTTTGGAAGTCAATGGAGAGAAGAATTAGTATATAGGTTGAAAGAAAGTGTACCAGAGAAAAAAGAAAGTGAATCTTAAAAATACACGGTTATGTTGCTAACAAATAATCATTTTACCCCTGTGATTGGTATTGATTTGCATTTCAATACATTACCACCTTTTAATCCGATACATCCCTACATTGGGATTGTAATCGATCCGATGGACTATATTCCTTTTATTGGTTCTTCGGTCAATGTAAATGGTGTACCCAGAGGTGTTACCGATACGGGAGGAAGAATCATAACCTTTATACACATTCCATTATTTACGGGGCCGTTTGCGATGATACCCGTAATTGGCCATGAATCCATGAACTTTTTTGGAAGTAAAGATGCTTATATGGAAGGACGTCGTATTAGTCCAAAAGGTTATATGGAAATGACGTGCAATGATATTGGGATTCCATTGAGTTTATCCCCTGGAAAAAAATGGTGGAAACCTATTCCATCCTTATTTGCACCCACAAGTATGAGTTTACCTATTCCAACGGGTAAGCCTGTGAATATTGCCGGTCCTTATGTTCCAGATTTAATGGGGATACTCATCAATTTGGCAGCAGGATTAGGATTTGGTTTTCTAATGAAAGGCCTTGGGAAAGTATTCAGTTCAATGCTTAAAAAACTAAATAAGTTAGCCAATAAAGCAGCAAAAGGACCCAATCGATTGAGTAAATTTTTATGTAAGCATGGTTTTGAACCCGTAGATTTAGTACAAGGAATAGTCTTTTCTGAAGTAATAGATTTTGAATTACCGGGACCTATCCCATTAGTATGGGAGCGTATTTGGAATTCAGATGCTTCCTATGAACATCAATTAGGACATGGATATCATTTTAGCTATAGCCTTGATTTAACCATCCATCATAGTGATGGATTTATTGGAGTTATGCTTCCAGATGGACGCAGTGCAGGATTTCCCCTTTTAGAAGAGGAACAAGAGTTTTACCATCGAATGGAACGATTAACCTTAAAAAGAATCGGGAATAATTATACAGTTTATAACCATAATTCGCTATTAACGTATAGCTACGAAGCAGTTACGAATGCAAAATGCGTAGCAGTGAGCATCAGTAATGTAGCAGGATTGGCCATTCAATTGCATTATGCAGGAACAGCACTTCATGGAATAACAGACAGCTGTGGTAGAGTTTTGATTTTTGATCTTGATGAACAAAAGCGTATTACGGCGGTGTATTTGCAAACCAAAAAAGGAAAGGAACTATTAGTAGGATACCGTTATAGTGAGGAAGGAGATTTGATTGCGATTTTGGATGCATTAGAAAAAGCAACAACAATTACCTATCACAATCATTTGATGGATTCCAAAACAGATCGTAATGGACAAACATTCTATTGGAAATATGATAAACAAGGACGATGCATTCATACTTGGGGAGATGGGGGCGTTCTAGAAGGACGTTTGGCCTATTACCCAGAATTAGGATACAATGTGATTACCGATGCCTTGGGCAATGAAAGTATATACTATTATAATGAAGATTTTTTATGCACTCAAATTCAAGATGCATTAGGGAATTCTAAATTTTTCGAATACACCGATATGTTCGAAT
>NZ_JARQWR010000021.1 GCF_030766725.1 Flavobacterium aerium
TTTTGCACCCGCAACAGCGCACAAGTTCATCAGAAATACAGCAGTCAGATTGGGATTTAGCTTTTAGAAAAAAGATAAAAAAAGATTTGCGAGAGATGTAAAAAAGATTTAGCTTTGCCGACCCGAAAGGGGGCAACGGTCCTTGAAAAATTGAGTAAGTGGAAAGAGAAGAAATAGGGGCTTAGGCTCTAAAAAAAAACTTCACAAAAAGCTTGCGAGATAAAAAGGGAAGTTGTACTTTTGCACCCGCTTTGAGAGACAAGTGGAATAGATAAAGAAGACACGTTCATAGACATATTGAATTGACAGCAAATAAGAGAGAGTAAGTTTGTTTCGAGTATTAAGAATTACTAAATATTTCGATCTCAAAATTATAAATAATATACGATGAAGAGTTTGATCCTGGCTCAGGATGAACGCTAGCGGCAGGCTTAACACATGCAAGTCGAGGGGTATAGTTCTTCGGAGCTAGAGACCGGCGCACGGGTGCGTAACGCGTATGCAATCTACCTTTCACAGAGGGATAGCCCAGAGAAATTTGGATTAATATCTCATAGTATTACGACTTGGCATCAAGATGTAATTAAAGATTTATCGGTGAAAGATGAGCATGCGTCCCATTAGCTAGTTGGTATGGTAACGGCATACCAAGGCAACGATGGGTAGGGGTCCTGAGAGGGAGATCCCCCACACTGGTACTGAGACACGGACCAGACTCCTACGGGAGGCAGCAGTGAGGAATATTGGACAATGGGCGCAAGCCTGATCCAGCCATGCCGCGTGCAGGATGACTGCCCTATGGGTTGTAAACTGCTTTTATACAGGAAGAAACCCTACCACGTGTGGTAGATTGACGGTACTGTAGGAATAAGGATCGGCTAACTCCGTGCCAGCAGCCGCGGTAATACGGAGGATCCAAGCGTTATCCGGAATCATTGGGTTTAAAGGGTCCGTAGGCGGTTTTATAAGTCAGTGGTGAAATCTTTCGGCTCAACCGAGAAATGGCCATTGATACTGTAAGACTTGAATTATTATGAAGTAACTAGAATATGTAGTGTAGCGGTGAAATGCTTAGATATTACATGGAATACCAATTGCGAAGGCAGGTTACTAATAATTGATTGACGCTGATGGACGAAAGCGTGGGTAGCGAACAGGATTAGATACCCTGGTAGTCCACGCCGTAAACGATGGATACTAGCTGTTGGGCGCAAGCTCAGTGGCTAAGCGAAAGTGATAAGTATCCCACCTGGGGAGTACGTTCGCAAGAATGAAACTCAAAGGAATTGACGGGGGCCCGCACAAGCGGTGGAGCATGTGGTTTAATTCGATGATACGCGAGGAACCTTACCAAGGCTTAAATGTAGATTGACAGGACTGGAAACAGTTTTTTCTTCGGACAATTTACAAGGTGCTGCATGGTTGTCGTCAGCTCGTGCCGTGAGGTGTCAGGTTAAGTCCTATAACGAGCGCAACCCCTGTCGTTAGTTGCCAGCGAGTCATGTCGGGAACTCTAACGAGACTGCCAGTGCAAACTGAGAGGAAGGTGGGGATGACGTCAAATCATCACGGCCCTTACGCCTTGGGCTACACACGTGCTACAATGGTCGGTACAGAGAGCAGCCACTGGGTGACCAGGAGCGAATCTACAAAACCGATCACAGTTCGGATCGGAGTCTGCAACTCGACTCCGTGAAGCTGGAATCGCTAGTAATCGGATATCAGCCATGATCCGGTGAATACGTTCCCGGGCCTTGTACACACCGCCCGTCAAGCCATGGAAGCTGGGGGTACCTGAAGTCGGTGACCGCAAGGAGCTGCCTAGGGTAAAACTGGTAACTAGGGCTAAGTCGTAACAAGGTAGCCGTACCGGAAGGTGCGGCTGGAACACCTCCTTTCTAGAGAAAATAAGAAATAAGTAAATTAATGTGAAAAACGTTAAGGATTTACTCTCGCTGTTAGTTCAAATAATACAAGAAGATAGAAGAGCAATAGATTTAGAGTCTCGTAGCTCAGCTGGTTAGAGTACTACACTGATAATGTAGGGGTCGGCAGTTCGAGTCTGCCCGGGACTACAAATTAAAGCGCAACACTATATTCGATAGGAAATTTTAGAAGTATGAGTATGAATTACCATTAATTCAAAATTCAACATTCATAATTCAAAAAATTGAAATTATAATGGGGGATTAGCTCAGCTGGCTAGAGCGCCTGCCTTGCACGCAGGAGGTCATCGGTTCGACTCCGATATTCTCCACAATTACTACGAAATTGTAGTAAAACAGTTCATTGACATATTGAGATAAGAAAAATATTAAAAAGTAGAAAGCACTTTTATACCTAGAAATAGGTGTAAATAAAAAGTACAATAAGCAAAATAAGGGCGTATGGGGAATGCCTAGGCTCTCAGAGGCGATGAAGGACGTGATAAGCTGCGAAAAGCTACGGGGATTGGCACACACGAATTGATCCGTAGATATCCGAATGGGGCAACCCGGTATGTTGAAGACATGCCACACCGATAGGTGAGCAAACCCGCTGAACTGAAACATCTAAGTAGGCGGAGGAGAAGAAAACAAAAGTGATTCCGTAAGTAGTGGCGAGCGAACGCGGATTAGCCCAAACCAATGTTGTTACGGCAATATTGGGGTTGTAGGACCACGACATTTTATGCAAATCGAACAAGAATCAACTGGAAAGTTGAGCCATAGGGAGTGATAGCCTCGTATTGGTAAGAGATGTAATAGATAGTGGTATCCTGAGTAGGGCGGGGCACGTGAAACCCTGTCTGAATTTGGCGGGACCATCCGCTAAGGCTAAATACTCCTGAGAGACCGATAGTGAACCAGTACCGTGAGGGAAAGGTGAAAAGAACCGTGAATAACGGAGTGAAATAGATCCTGAAACCATACGCTTACAAGCGGTCGGAGCCCTTTCGTGGGGTGACGGCGTGCCTTTTGCATAATGAGCCTACGAGTTACCGTTGCTGGCAAGGATAAGTGGTTAAGCCATGGATCCGTAGCGAAAGCGAGTCTGAATAGGGCGCTTTAGTCAGTAGTGGTAGACGCGAAACCGTGTGATCTACCCATGGGCAGGTTGAAGCTGTGGTAACACACAGTGGAGGACCGAACCGGTTGACGTTGAAAAGTCTTCGGATGACCTGTGGGTAGGGGTGAAAGGCCAATCAAACTCGGAAATAGCTCGTACTCCCCGAAATGCATTTAGGTGCAGCGTTAGTTATAAAGTTATATAGAGGTAGAGCTACTGATTGGATGCGGGGGCTTCACCGCCTACCAATTCCTGACAAACTCCGAATGCTATATAATGTTCACTAACAGTGAGGGCATGGGTGCTAAGGTCCATGTCCGAGAGGGAAAGAACCCAGACCATCAGCTAAGGTCCCCAAATATATACTAAGTTGAAAAAACGAGGTTTGTCTGCCCAGACAGCTAGGATGTTGGCTTGGAAGCAGCCATTCATTTAAAGAGTGCGTAACAGCTCACTAGTCGAGCGGACGAGCATGGATAATAATCGGGCATAAGTATATTACCGAAGCTATGGATTTGTAATTTATTACAAGTGGTAGGGGAGCATTCTAACAGGGTAGAAGGTGTGTCGTAAGGCATGCTGGACTGGTTAGAAAAGAAAATGTAGGCATAAGTAACGATAATGCGGGCGAGAAACCCGCACACCGAAAGACTAAGGTTTCCTCAGCTATGCTAATCAGCTGAGGGTTAGTCGGGTCCTAAGGCGAACCCGAAAGGGACAGTCGATGGCCAACGGGTTAATATTCCCGTACTACTTATAACTGTGATGGGGTGACGGAGTGATGAAAGTGTCGCGAACTGACGGAATAGTTCGTTGAAGTAATTAGCTATATTCTAGATAGGCAAATCCGTTTAGAATGGTGAAATACGATAGTACTCGGAGTCTTCGGACAAAGAGATAGTACACCTAAGGGCTTCCAAGAAAAACCTCTAAACTTCAGGTTATAAGTACCCGTACCGCAAACCGACACAGGTAGTCGAGGAGAGAATCCTAAGGTGCTCGAGAGATTCATGGCTAAGGAATTAGGCAAAATAGACCTGTAACTTCGGGAGAAAGGTCGCCAGCAGCAATGCTGGCCGCAGTGAAGAGGTCCAGGCGACTGTTTATCAAAAACACAGGGCTCTGCAAAATCGTAAGATGAAGTATAGGGCCTGACACCTGCCCGGTGCTGGAAGGTTAAGAGGAGATGTTATCTTCGGAGAAGCATTGAATTGAAGCCCCAGTAAACGGCGGCCGTAACTATAACGGTCCTAAGGTAGCGAAATTCCTTGTCGGGTAAGTTCCGACCTGCACGAATGGTGTAACGATCTGGACACTGTCTCAGCCATGAGCTCGGTGAAATTGTAGTATCGGTGAAGATGCCGATTACCCGCAGTGGGACGAAAAGACCCTGTGCACCTTTACTATAGCTTAGTATTGACCTTGGATAAGTGATGTGTAGGATAGGTCGGAGACTATGAAGTGGCGTCGCTAGGCGTTGTGGAGTCATTGTTGAAATACGACCCTTTGCTTATCTGAGGCCTAACCCCGCGTTGTGGGGGACATTGCTTGGTGGGTAGTTTGACTGGGGTGGTCGCCTCCAAAAGAGTAACGGAGGCTTCTAAAGGTTCCCTCAGTACGCTTGGTAACCGTGCGTAGAGTGCAATGGCATAAGGGAGCTTGACTGAGAGACCTACAAGTCGATCAGGTACGAAAGTAGAGCATAGTGATCCGGTGGTTCCGCATGGAAGGGCCATCGCTCAAAGGATAAAAGGTACGCCGGGGATAACAGGCTGATCTCCCCCAAGAGCTCATATCGACGGGGGGGTTTGGCACCTCGATGTCGGCTCGTCACATCCTGGGGCTGGAGAAGGTCCCAAGGGTTGGGCTGTTCGCCCATTAAAGTGGCACGCGAGCTGGGTTCAGAACGTCGTGAGACAGTTCGGTCTCTATCTACTGTGGGCGTTAGAAATTTGAGTGGATCTGACTCTAGTACGAGAGGACCGAGTTGGACAAACCTCTAGTGTATCTGTTGTCCCGCCAGGGGCACCGCAGAGTAGCTACGTTTGGAAGGGATAAGCGCTGAAAGCATATAAGCGCGAAACCCACCACAAGATGAGATTTCTTTTAAAGGTCGTGGAAGATGACCACGTTGATAGGCTATAGATGTAAAGGCAGTAATGTCATAGTCGAGTAGTACTAATAACCTGTAAGCTTATGTACGCTTTTCTCCCGCCTTGCGGCGGGAGAAGAAACTTTCTAAAAATACTTTTTTCTTTATCTCAGTATGTTAAGATATATTGTTTGATTGTTCAAAGCTAGATCTTTGAAACCCAAGCAGAACGACTTAAGGTGGTTATTGCGGCGGGGCTCACCTCTTCCCATCCCGAACAGAGTAGTTAAGCCCGCCTGCGCAGATGGTACTGCAATTTGTGGGAGAGTATGTCGTCGCCTTTCTTTTAAAAACCCTATCCATATCGGATAGGGTTTTTTGTTTTTATTAATTTTTGAGAA
>NZ_JARQWR010000022.1 GCF_030766725.1 Flavobacterium aerium
TAATCCTACCCATTGGGTTCTGTGTAAACCGAAGATACTCATCACTCCTCGTGAACCTGCATAGGCCGGGTTAATATTCACCGTATTATACATATATTGTGTGTACTGCGCATCTTGTTGTGCGTAACTACCTAAGGAAGTTAACAGTATGGCAAAAAGTATAAATTTTGTTTTCATTATAGTTTGTTTTATAATACCAAGAGTATTGCTACTCTTGGTTATTAAATATTTATCTATTAATATAAAGGTATCCTGCTTTCTCTGTTGTACTACCGTCTTCTTTTTGATATTTCAAGATGTAATAATATGTTCCTTCTGGTAATTCTGAAGCTCTGTTTACCGTTACTCTTCCATCAGAATATCCTCTGAAGGCTTTCGTATTATTGTCGTATCCTTCGGCTTCATATACACGTACTCCCCAACGGTTGTAAATCTCAACGGTGTTTTTAGGGAAACATAGTATTCCATCAATCATGAAGAAGTCGTTTCTACCGTCTCCATCAGGAGAAACTGCATTATAAACTTTTATAGTACATGCTGGTAAAACAATACAATCATCGTTTACATTCATTTTAATCTCATAAACGGTCTGACATGGTCCTTCATTTAATATATAACGTAAGGTATAATCTCCTAAGGCAACTTGGCTTGGATCAAAACTTGAACCTTGTAATCCTGTTGAATTATCGACATCAATCCATACTCCTGTAGTAGCTACTCCTGGTAGATAATCGAATAAGGATACCGTAACATCATTGATACATAATTCCGTTTCTTGAACTGTTGTAGTGCTATTGTTGATTACGTTTACTTTTTGTGTGAATTCTGCAACATTACCACAAACGTCGGTTACCATCCATGTTCTGATAATAGAATAAGAAGTCGCTGTTTGATTTACGGTTTCTTCATCAAAAATTACATCTAATACACCTGAACAGTTGTCAGTGAACTGTAAAGCAGGTGCTAATGGAATCGTTGAGCAGTTCACATTAATCTCAGCGGTCAATGTTCCTTGTAGAATTGGTGCTTGCGTATCTTTAATTGTAATCACTTGTGTAACTGTTGTTGGATTTCCACAAAGATCTTTTATAGTGAATACTCGAGTAACTACCGTTGGACAGCTTCCTGACTGGGTATCTATGTATGAGATACTAGCCACTGAAGTTCCATTGGTTATACTACTACCGGAAGCGATTAATTGTGCTACTGTAATATTTACGGCTGTTTCACTGTATACTAATCCTGTTATCGCAGCGGTATCACAGCCTTCAATTGTTACTGTTGGTAAAATTGTTGCTATTGGTGTTTTAGTAATAATTACGGTTACGGCTAAACGTGTTGCACTCTCACAAGAGTCCGCCGTTTGAGAAGCATAATATGTCGCTCCATCCACTAAAGCAGTTGTTGTAGCTAGAGCCGTAGTTGAAGTAGCACTCGCGTACCACTGAACCTGTGTTCCTGTTACATTTAAACTTACAATGGTTGCTCCATCTGATTCACAGAATGTTTGTGTTGCTTCTGTTGTGGTTGGAGCTTCTGTTTTAGTAATAACTACAGTTACTTCCAAACGACTTGCGCTCTCACATCCGTTTGCGGTTTGAGAAGCATAATACGTCGCTCCATCTACTAAAGCAGTTGTTGTAGCTAGAGCCGTAGTTGAAGTAGCACTTGCATACCACTGAACCTGTATTCCTGTTACTTGTAAGCTTGCAATAGTAGTGTTGTCAATCTCACAGAAGGTCTGTGTTGTCTCACTTGTGGTTGGTGCTTCTGTTTTAGTAATAACTACCGTTACCGCTAAACGTGTTGCACTCTCACAAGAATCTGCCGTTTGAGAGGCGTAATACGTTGCTCCATCTACTAAAGCAGTAGTTGTAGCTAGAGCCGTAGTTGAAGTAGCACTCGCGTACCACTGAACTTGTGTTCCTGTTACTTGTAAACTTGCAATAGTAGTGTTATCAATTTCACAGAAGGTCTGTGTTGTTTGTGTTGTTGTTGGTGCTTCTGTTTTAGTAATAACTATAGTTACTTCCAAACGACTTGCGCTCTCACATCCGTTTGCGGTTTGAGAAGCATAATACGTCGTTCCATCTACTAAAGCAGTTGTTGTAGCTAGAGCCGTAGTTGAAGTAGCACTCGCGTACCACTGCACCTGTGTCCCTGTTACATTTAAACTTGCAATAGTAGTGTTATCAATTTCACAGAAGGTCTGTGTTGTCTCACTTGTGGTTGGTGCTTCTGTTTTAGTAATAACTACCGTTACCGCTAAACGTGTTGCACTCTCACAAGCGTCTGCCGTTTGAGAAGCATAATACGTTGCTCCATCTACTAATGCTGTAGTTGTAGCCAGAGCCGTAGTTGAAGTAGCACTCGCATACCACTGAACCTGTGTTCCTGTTACTTGTAAACTTGCAATAGTAGTGTTATCAATTTCACAGAAAGTCTGTGTTGTCTCACTTGTTGTTGGTGCTTCTGTTTTAGTAATAACTACCGTTACCGCTAAACGGGTTGCACTCTCACAAGCGTCTGCTGTTTGAGAAGCGTAATACGTTGCTCCATCTACTAAAGCAGTTGTTGTAGCTAGAGCCGTAGTTGAAGTAGCACTCGCGTACCACTGAACCTGTGTTCCTGTTACTTGTAAACTTGCAATAGTAGTGTTATCAATCTCACAGAAGGTCTGTGTTGTCTCACTTGTGGTTGGTGCTTCTGTTTTAGTAATAACTACAGTTACCGCTAAACGGGTTGCGCTCTCACAAGAGTCTGCCGTTTGAGAAGCATAATACATTGCTCCATCTACCAAAGCAGTTGTTGTAGCTAGAGCCGTAGTTGAAGTAGCACTCGCGTACCACTGCACCTGTGTCCCTGTTACATTTAAACTTGCAATAGTAGTGTTATCAATTTCACAGAAGGTCTGTGTTGTTTCACTTGTGGTTGGTGCTTCTGTTTTAGTAATAACTACAGTTACCGCTAAACGTGTTGCACTCTCACAAGAGTCTGCCGTTTGAGAAGCGTAATACGTTGCTCCATCCACTAAAGCGGCTGTTGTAGCTAGAGGAGTTGTTGAAGTAGCACTCGCGTACCACTGAACCTGTGTTCCTGTTACATTTAAACTTGCAATAGTAGTGTTATCAATTTCACAGAAGGTCTGTGTTGTTTCACTTGTGGTTGGCGCTTCTGTTTTAGTAATAACTACAGTTACTGCCAAACGGGTTGCACTCTCACAAGAGTCTGCCGTTTGAGAAGCATAATACGTTGCTCCATCTACCAAAGCAGTAGTTGTAGCCAGAGCCGTAGTTGAAGTAGCACTCGCATACCACTGCACTTGTGTTCCTGTTACATTTAAACTTGCAATAGTAGTGTTATCAATCTCACAGAAGGTCTGTGTTGTTTCACTTGTAGTTGGTGCTTCTGTTTTAGTAATAACGACAGTTACCGCTAAACGGGTTGCACTCTCACAAGAGTCTGCTGTTTGAGAAGCGTAATACGTCGCTCCATCTACTAAAGCGGTTGTTGTAGCTAGAGGAGTTGTTGAAGTAGCACTTGCATACCACTGAACCTGTGTTCCTGTTACATCTAAACTTGCAATAGTAGTGTTATCAATTTCACAGAAGGTCTGTGTTGTTTCACTTGTTGTTGGTGCTTCTGTTTTAGTAATAACGACAGTTACTGCTAAACGACTTGCACTCTCACAAGAGTCTGCCGTTTGAGAAGCGTAATACGTTGCTCCATCTACTAAAGCAGTTGTTGTAGCTAGAGGAGTTGTTGAAGTAGCACTTGCATACCACTGAACCTGTGTTCCTGTTACTTGTAAACTTGCAATAGTAGTGTTATCAATTTCACAGAAGGTCTGTGTTGTTTGTGTTGTTGTTGGTGCTTCTGTTTTAGTAATAACTACCGTTACCGCTAAACGTGTTGCACTCTCACAAGAGTCTGCCGTTTGAGAGGCGTAATACGTTGCTCCATCTACCAAAGCTGTAGTTGTAGCTAGAGGAGTTGTTGAAGTAGCACTTGCGTACCACTGAACCTGTGTTCCTGTTACTTGTAAACTTGCAATAGTAGTGTTATCAATTTCACAGAATGTCTGTGTTGTCTCACTTGTGGTTGGCGCTTCTGTTTTAGTAATAACTACCGTTACCGCTAAACGTGTTGCACTCTCACAAGAGTCTGCCGTTTGAGAAGCGTAATACGTCGTTCCATCTACTAATGCTGTAGTTGTAGCTAGAGGAGTTGTTGAAGTAGCACTCGCGTACCACTGCACCTGTGTTCCTGTTACATTTAAACTTGCAATAGTAGTGTTATCAATTTCACAGAAGGTCTGTGTTGTTTGTGTTGTTGTTGGTGCTTCTGTTTTAGTAATAACGACAGTTACCGCTAAACGGGTTGCACTCTCACAAGAGTCTGCTGTTTGAGAAGCGTAATACGTCGCTCCATCTACTAAAGCGGTTGTTGTAGCTAGAGGAG
>NZ_JARQWR010000023.1 GCF_030766725.1 Flavobacterium aerium
CACCATGCGGGAAGAGAATGGAGTAAAAGTGAAGTTTGCGTATAATGAAAACGAAGAATTAGTAAACATTCAAAATGAACATAAAGAATTATACCGTTTCCGTAGAAATGGAAATGGAGATGTTGTAGAAGAAATTGGATTCGACGGATTAAAAAGAGAGTACCGAAGAGATCGAGCAGGTAAAGTAGTCCGCATTGAACGACCAGAAGATCGATGGACGGAATATGAATATAATCTGATTGGGCAAATTATCCGTTCCGAATATTATGATGGAAGTTGGGAAGCCTATAGTTATGATAAACGAGGTCTCATGATTGAAGCAGTCAATGAGCAGATTACTGTGAAATTACAGCGCGATGCGATGGGACGTATTATTGAGGATCAGCAAGGCGAACATGGTGTACAAAGTATTTTTAATCGTAATGGACAACGCATAGCAGTAACCAGTAGTTTAGGAGCTAATGTCCAACATGAATACGATAAGTTAGGCAATCTGATTCAAACGCAAGCAGGAACGAAGGATTTAGAAAATTCATGGGAAATGCAGCGACAATATAGTGTGATGGGACAAGAGTTGAGTCGTACTATGAGTGGGGGAATACAAAGTAATTGGGAATATGATTCTGGCGGACACCCTATTGTACATCAGGTAAAATCAGAAAAACGAATTATGCGCCATCGTCGTTACAGTTGGAGCACCAATAACCGTTTATGGAAAATGGTCAATGAGCTTACCCAAGGACAAACCGATTATGGACATGATGCTTTTGGAAGTTTAGCTTGGGCAAAATATGAAGAAGGGCAATACGATTATAAGTTTCCAGATGAGGTAGGAAATCTATTTGAAACAAAAGAGCGGAATGATAAAGAATATGGAGCAGGTGGAAAGTTAATACGCGACAAAGAATTTTTCTATCTGTACGATGTTGAAGGCAATCTAATTCGGAAAACAGGAAAAGAAACCTGGAAGTATGAATGGCAAGGAAATGGAATGCTCAAACAGGTAGAAAAACCCAATGGAACAAAAGTAATATTTGAATATGATGCTGTAGGAAGACGAACAGCCAAAATTGTAGCTAATAATATCACTCGTTTTGTTTGGGATGGAAATACGCCATTACATGAATGGAATTATGCAGTAGAGAATCGTCCCGAATGGATT
Source organism: Flavobacterium aerium (assembly GCF_030766725.1). Taxonomy (GTDB): domain Bacteria; phylum Bacteroidota; class Bacteroidia; order Flavobacteriales; family Flavobacteriaceae; genus Flavobacterium; species Flavobacterium aerium. Next base: position 1,163 of record NZ_JARQWR010000023.1, read on the forward strand.
GTAGATGATATGGGATTCTTACTACAGAATAAACCGGAACCAATTACTTCCGATTGTATTACTTGGGTTTTTGAAGAAGGCACATTTAAACCTACGGCCAAAATTGTTGGAGATCATAAATATTCTATAGTAACCGATTATTTAGGAACCCCATGCCAGGCATTTGATGAAAAAGGGGAAAAAGTTTGGGAGATGGAGTTGGATATTTATGGAAAAATCCGTAATCTTGAAGGAGCAAGTTCTTTTATTCCATTTCGTTATCAGGGGCAGTATGAAGATATAGAAACGGGATTGTATTATAATAGATTTAGGTACTATGATAGCGAAGCGGGAATTTTCATATCTCAAGACCCAGTTTCTATTGCAGGTGGATTAAATGTGTATGCTTATGTTCACGACCCTAATACTTGGGTTGATACAATGGGATTAACTCCTACACCAAACTTAAATACAAATGGAGCTCTTGGAAATTTTGGTATCTATGAAATCAAAATAGACGGAGTGTTACACAAAATCGGGAAAGCCGATTTAGGACGTGTTACTCAATCAACAGGACTTCCGACACGACTTCATCAGCAATTAAGAATACTCAGAGAAAAACCAGAAAACATTGGTAAAAGAATTACTGGCGAAGTAGTTGAAGATTTAGGGATGACCACAACAGCAAAAGCAAAAGGCATAGAAACAGATAGATTGCAAGCTCATTATGATAAAACGGGTGAAGTACTTGACGGTAATAAGAAAAGTTTTAAACCAAAAACAGGATGCCATTAATATGAAAGTAGAATTCAGCCATATTTTTATACAAGCAGGAATTAAATTTAATTTCTCATATATACTACATAACTTTTTAAGTGATAACGTATCATTGTTAGTTCATCCATCAGAAATGTTTTTGAAACATTACGAAGGTGGTTACGAATTAATATTCAATATCTCTGCTAAAAAAGAGTTAGCAACTAATGAAATTGTTGGACCTCGAACAAGCAAAAAAAACAAAAAGATTGAGTTTACAATTTTTCTTCCTTACACCCCAATAATGAAAGAACTTGAACCTAACAGAAGTGCATTAGTACATTTGTTTGAGGGAGTTTATGAAGTGCTTGGAAAATATGAAATAGATACTTCAAAGCTAAAAGCAGAACAGGAGAAAATAATAGATAAAATAATGTCTTCGCCTGAAATGTTTGAAAAATAAAACAAAGTAAAAACCGCTTCACTCGAAGCGGTTTTTACGCTTTCAGCGACAAAAAAAAGAAAAAAAGGAAAAAAAATATGGCAAAGCCACGCTTTAAAATATTACTGCTTCGCAATTTTCGGGGGTTTTTCGTTCTTTTTAGATTGTCTAAACAGCCTAAATAAAAAAGTTATCCACAATTTGTATTTTCCCTAATTCTTTGATTTTGTTCGCTTTAGCTATTTTTCCGCTCTTTCCTTTTTTTTCAATCCGCTTGCTTTTGTTGATAACCAGATTTTTTTCGTCTTGTTTTTTCGTCTGTTATTTAAAGATTTACAAGATGAAAAACTTACACATTACCAACGCTAATTTTATCACTTTCAAAGACGAGGTTTTGACCGTTGATGTTTTGGGCGTTGTGGATTTGAGCCAAGTAGAAAGATTGGTTTGTACGCTCCGGATTGCTTTCCAAAATTATCCTCCATTCCGTACAACTTTGGATTTGTACAACGACAACCAAACGGATAAACTGCAAAGAACGCTTTGCGACAAATGGGAACTAAAACTAATTGAAGTGAGCCGAACAATCCACCAACTTACAATGCGGTTGGAAGATTATCGACTGCAACAATTAAAGTTTATCGGCAAAAGAGCATTTTATGAAATCATTAACTCTTTCTTTTTACAAATCTTATCTGATTGACAGATAAGACTTGTAAAAATGTATTTTTTTGTATATTTGCTGTGAGCTGATGGAAACACATTGAAAAACAGAGCAATAAGCACCGTTACCAAATCGTTACCTGACTTCTTTGATAATCTCTATAAAAGCTTAGTATTCAACTGATAAAGCTTTCCCCTGAAAACTTTAAAATAAAAGAAACCACAAATAATTATTCTGGAGCAGCTATATTGACGCAGACCAAAGATTTCTTTTACGATAATCCAGTACATTTAGAACCTACCCGCATCACTACTACTGATAGTAAAGGAAATACCTATCGTACCAAAATGATTTATGCTGATGATATTGCAAGTCCAACTTTTTTGGCTGGTCCAGCCTTGACCAATGAAGAATGGTATGCTGTGTATACAATGAAGAGCAATGCCTTGCATCGTATTGCAGAACCAATACAAACTGAAACAACGATGAATGATGCTGCTACGTTTTCAGTTCAACGAACGGCTTTCCAAAATTGGGGCAACGATTTGATTTTACCGAAAAAAGTATTGGTCTCCAAAGGAGATCTTGAAATTGAAAATCGTATTGCTTATAATGCTTATGATTCCAAAGGAAATCCACAAGAATTACAACAGGAAAAAGGAACACCTATTGTTTATTTATGGGGCTATAACAAATCATTGCCTATTGCCAAAATAGAGAATGCAACTGCGGCTCAAGTAGCAACGGCTCTAGGAACCGATATCAATGGCTTGCAAAACTATAATGAAACCCATATCGGGACCCTTAACAATTTACGCAATAGTCTTGCGGAAGCCATGGTTACTACTTATAGTTATATTCCTCAAATAGGAATCCGTACGATTACGGATCCTAAAGGACAAACGACAACCTATGAATATGATACTTTTAATCGTTTACAAAAAATAAAAGATTTCCAGGGGAATGTCATCAAAGAAAACCAATACAACTATGCACCTAACTAATATCATCATGAAAAAGATAGTATACGCCTTACTCTTGTTTCCTATGATTGTAGTAGGACAAAGTATCAATCAGAATTACGTTAAAACCACGAATTACCGTGAAGCAGGTGCCGCCAATCCGCAATCACAGGTAACCTATTTCGATGGATTAGGACGTCCCATCCAACAAATTGCACAACAGCAATCCGGAACCGGAACCGATATGATTACTCATATCGAGTACGATAGTTTTGGCCGTCCTGTAAAAGAATATTTACCTTATGCGGGACATACAAACGACATGAGCTTTCAACCGGATGCGCTCAATGCTACGCTGAATTTTTCGGAATACACAGGACAGAGCCCATATAGTGAAACCTTCTTTGAAAACTCACCCTTGAACCGCCCACATAAAAAAGGAGC
>NZ_JARQWR010000024.1 GCF_030766725.1 Flavobacterium aerium
CCATTAGCAGCAGGAGCAACACTCACTACTACGCAAACCGTGTATGTTTATGCTCAATCTGGGACTACCCCAAATTGTACAGACGAGAAAAGTTTTGTAGTAACAATTAATGCGATTCCAGTTGTTGCAACCCCAGCCAATGTAGTGGCTTGTAACACATATACTTTACCTGCATTGACGGTAGGGAATTATTTTTCAGCTCCAGGTGGAGTAGCAGGAACAGAATTAGACCCAACGGTTCCATTAACGGTAACCCAAACAGTTTATATTTACGCAGAAACAGGAACAGTTCCAAACTGTACCACAGAGAAAAGTTTCCAAGTTTCAATCTTTAATTCACCGGTGGTGTCTACTCCAACAGATTATCACGTTTGTGATGATAACAATGATGGTATCGCTACGTTTGATTTATCGACAAAAACGAGTGAAATCATTGGAGCGCAAACCAACTTAACGGTTACTTTCCACGAAACATTAGCAGGCGCACAAGGAGCAGGCGTTGCAGTAGGCCCAATGTATACTAATGTAACTCCAGTAAGTCCAATTACGATTTATGTTCGAGTAATTGATCCAAATGCACCATTATGTTATACTGTTGTCGAGTTAAAACTCTTTGTAGATGCTCGTCCAGTGATTAACACTGCTATTTCAGATTATGAACTATGTGATTACACTACACCAGGTGATCAAGTTGAAGCCTTTGATTTACCAACAAAAAATAATGAGATTGTAAACGGACAAGCCGGTTTAACAGTAGCCCATTTCACCTCTTTAGCCGATGCTCAAACCAATACCGCTCCAATTGATACAACAGTACCTTTTGTGAATACCGTATTAGGAACTCAAACAATCTGGGTACGCGTTACCAATGCAGCGGGATGTTTTACAATCGGATCTTACAAATTAGTAGTAAACCCATTACCAGCAGTTATCGCACCAACGCCGTTATTTGCTTGTAATGACGGAGTGAATCCAGATATTGCACAATTCAATTTATCGGTAAAAAATAATGAAATCACAGGAGGAGTAGCTGGTTTATCTGTAAGCTATTACCTTACCCTTGCCGATGCGCAAGCTGAAGTAAGCCCATTACCTATACCGTATACTAATACCAGTAATGGACAAACAATCTATGTACGTGTAGAGAATGACGATACAGGATGTTACAGTACCACCGAATTAATATTAAATGTAATTCCTGGACCAGTAGCAAATACGCCAACGGCATTAGAATATTGTGATCCAAACAATGATGGACATGGTGTATTTGACTTGACTCAAGTTATTGCACAAGTTACTGGTGGAGCGGCTAACGTAACGGTATCTTTCCACGAAACAGCAACGGATTCACAATACAATACATTCCCAATAACAGGATTAACGGCATACCATAACTTAACAAATCCACAGACGATTTACATCAGAGTACAATCGACCCTAACGGCATGTTATGATGTAGTACAATTACAATTGATTGTTCACAACCGACCAGAAGCAACTACACCAACACCATATGAACTATGTGATGATAATGCAGATGGTATTGCTATTTTTGATTTAACAACAAAAACCAATGAGATTCTAGGTACAATAGACCCATTAACTCATACAGTTAGTTTTTATACCACAGAAGCAAACGCTACAGCCGGTTCAAATGCTATTGTAAGTGTGGTTAGTTTTGCTAATGCTACCAACCCACAAATTATTTATGTACGAGTACAGAATAATGCAACAGGCTGTTTTGATATCGTAGAGCTAAAGTTAATTGTAAACCCATTACCGGTTATTACATTACCAACAGCTTATACACTATGTGAGACAAGTGTTCCAGGAGATGAGCGTGAAGAATTTGATTTAACGACAAAAATTCCAGAGATTATCGGGAACCAAACCGGATTCAATGTTACCTTCCATTTGGATGCAGCAGCAGCCAATGCAGGAACAGGAGCCTTGCCAACGCTTTATACTAATATTTCAAATGTACAAACCATTTTTGTACGTGTAGAAAATGAATTGACACACTGTTATGCAATAACGCTATTGGATTTACGTGTAGCACCATTACCAGCACCAGTAGTACCAGCTAAACCATTAGCCGTTTGTGATGATGATGGAGATGGATTCGGAACCTTTGATTTACAAACCTTAGTAGCGGAAATCTTAAATGGAGAATCAAATGTTACCTTAACATTCCATGAAACATTAACCAATGCAGAGAATAATGTATTGCCAATCGCAGATTTAAACAACTACCATAATATTGATCCATTTACACCAGTATTATATGTAAGAGCGACCAATACATTAACAGGATGCTATAAAGTGATCATGATCCAATTAACGGTAAATGCTTCACCAGTTATTCCAACAACTTTACAAGATTTAGTGGTTTGTGATACCAATACCGATGGTTTTGCACCATTCGATTTATCACAACAAACACCGATAATTTTGGCAAACCAAACTGTTCCGGCAGACCATACGGTGAAGTATTATACTTCATTGGCTAATGCTCAAGCAGGACTAGCAGCCATTACTAGTGTGACCAATTATATTAATACAGTAGCCAATTCACAAGAAATATGGGTACGAGTAACTAATACCATCACAGGCTGTTTTGATATTGACAGTTTCTTTATCAAAGTAAATAAACCATTGGCAATGCCAACCAATCTTACGCCATTATCCGTATGTGATGATGCAGTAGCTGATGGATTGACAGAAATGGATTTAACAGTTAAAAATGTAGAAATCCTACAAGGCGCTACAGGTTATACAGTTGATTATTACTATACATTAATTGATGCTCAAACTGGAAACAATGTAATTGCAACACCAACAGCATTTACTAATATTGTAAATCCACAAACCTTGTTTGTAGTGGTTACTAATACCGTAACAGGATGTAAAAGCTTTACGACACTAACAGTTCGTGTATTGCCAATGCCAAATCCAGTTACAGTAGTCCCACCAATTGAACTATGTGATGATAATAATCCAGGGGATATGATTGAATCATTTGATTTAACGGTTCGTGAAACCCTAATTAGAAATGGAGATACAACATTAGAATTAGCTTATTATATTACACAAGCCGATGCAGAAGCAGAAATCAATGCCATCACACCAGCAACTGCTTATGTAAGTGGTACTGCAACAATCTATGTAAGAGTAACGAATCCAGGAGCAGCAAGATGCCATGTAATTATTCCAATAGATTTAATTGTAAACCCATTACCAGAATTAGGAGTAGCCGGAGTTATTCCAGACTTCTTATTATGTGAAGTCAATACAGATGGATCAGGAACGTTCACTTTGAGCGATCATAATCCAAAAGTATTAATGGCACAAGATCCAGCAAACTTTACGGTAAGCTATTACTTAACAGCACAAGATGCCATTGATGGAATCAATCCATTACCAAACACGTATGTGAATGTAACAACACCAGAACAAACGATTTATGTAGCGGTAGTGAACAATACTACAGGATGTAGAAATACAGCGCCACTTAAATTATTGGTAGAAGAAGCAGCAATTGCGAATCCAGTTACCGACATGGTTACGTGTGATACAGATGGAACGAATGATGGTATTTTCCACTCTTTTGATTTAACACCAGCGGGAGTTGAAGCATTAGGTGCACAAAATCCAGCCGGATATTCTGTAACGTATTTCCCAACAGAAGCCGATGCAATTGCTAATACGAATGAGATTCCTACAGCCGATGTTGTAGCGTATGCAAATCCAATCGCTTTTGCAAGTTCAGTATGGATTAAGGTAACCAATACATCAACGAACTCACACTGTTTTGAAGTAGTAGAATTGAAATTAATTGTGAATCCATTACCGGTACCAACCCCAGATGGCGGAACAGTATGTATTAATTCAGTAAGTGGAGAACTATACAGTTCTTACACAATTGACAGTCACTTGGATCCGGCATTATACAGTTTTGTATGGACAGATGCTAGTGGAGCACAAGTAGGAACAGGAGCTACATATGTAGCGACCCAAGGTGGGAATTACACCGTTGTAGCGACAGATTTAGCAACAGGATGTGTATCTGAACCAGTAACGGTAACGGTAATTGAATCAGAGCCAGCAGTAGCGACAGCAGTAGTGAGTGGAGCCTTTACAGAGAATCAAACTATTACAGTAGTTACAAGTGGAACAGGTAATTATTTATATCAATTAGATAATGGAGCCTTCCAGGAAAGTAATGTATTTGTGAATGTAAGTCCAGGAGAACATACTATCACAATTATTGATGAGAATGGATGTCAGCCAACGATAATTAAAGCTATGGCAATCAATTATCCACATTATTTTACACCAAATGCAGACGGTTATCACGATACTTGGAATATTATAGGATT
>NZ_JARQWR010000025.1 GCF_030766725.1 Flavobacterium aerium
GCTCCTTTTTTATGTGGGCGGTTCAAGGGTGAGTTTTCAAAGAAGGTTTCACTATATGGGCTCTGTCCTGTGTATTCCGAAAAATTCAGCGTAGCATTGAGCGCATCCGGTTGAAAGCTCATGTCGTCTGTATGTCCCGCATAAGGTAAATATTCTTTTACAGGACGGCCAAAACTATCGTACTCGATATGAGTAATCATATCGGTTCCGGTTCCAGATTGCTGTTGTGCAATTTGTTGGATGGGACGTCCTAATCCATCGAAATAGGTTACCTGCGATTGCGGATTGGTGGCACCTGCTTCGCGGTAATTCGTGGTTTTAACGTAATTCTGATTGGTACTTTGTCCTACTACGATCATAGGAAACAAGAGTAAGGCGTATACTATCTTTTTCATGATGATATTAGTTAGGTGCATAGTTGTATTGGTTCTCTTTGATGACATTCCCCTGGAAATCTTTTATTTTTTGTAAACGATTAAAAGTATCATATTCATAGGTTGTCGTTTGTCCTTTAGGATCCGTAATCGTACGGATTCCTACTTGAGGAATATAACTATAAGTAGTAACCATGGCTTCCGCAAGACTATTGCGTAAATTGTTAAGGGTCCCGATATGGGTTTCATTATAGTTTTGCAAGCCATTGATATCGGTTCCTAGAGCCGTTGCTACTTGAGCCGCAGTTGCATTCTCTATTTTGGCAATAGGCAATGATTTGTTATAACCCCATAAATAAACAATAGGTGTTCCTTTTTCCTGTTGTAATTCTTGTGGATTTCCTTTGGAATCATAAGCATTATAAGCAATACGATTTTCAATTTCAAGATCCCCTTTGGAGACCAATACTTTTTTCGGTAAAATCAAATCGTTGCCCCAATTTTGGAAAGCGGTTCGTTGAACTGAAAACGTAGTAGCATCATTCATCGTTGTTTCAGTTTGTATTGGTTCTGCAATACGATGCAAGGCATTACTCTTCATTGTATACACAGCATACCATTCTTCATTGGTCAAGGCAGGGCCAGCCAAAAAAGTTGAACTTGCAATATCATCAGCATAAATCATTTTGGTACGATAGGCATTTCCCTTACTATCAGTAGTAATGATACGGGTAGGTTCTAAATGTACTGGGTTATCATAAAAGAAATCTTTGGTTTGCGTCAATATAGCTGCTCCAGAATAATTGTTTGTGGTTTCTTTCGTTTTATAGAAAGGAGCAGCTAAATTATTATAGCTTTTTATTGTGAATTTTTTGTTTGAAATATTTTCAGAGATAATATTATAGCTCGAATTATTTCCATAGTCAGTACTAACATATTCATTAATAGTTTCTTGTAAAGGTTTATATGTAGAATTAACACTTGAATAAACTTTTTTATTGAGTAACGCTCCACGTCTGTGTGAATAATCTGTGGTTGGGGCTTGAAGGGAATATTGATTAAAAATAGTTCCAATATCTGGGTCAGGTATGAACATGAAGGTATATTCCGTCTTACCATTGATTCCTTCTCCTTCGGAATATTCTGTTACGTTGGTATAACCAGCAGAGTAGGAGCTCCCATTTGTTAAAGGAAATATTGGATTTGAATTTAATATGTTAGCATGAAAATAATTATATTCAGTATCGATATACATTAATTTTGAAAAATAAAGGAAGACAGGAGGATGCATTCCTAATCCACTGGATTTAATAGGGTTTTCAAATTGATTGTACTCGTATCTTTTTTGGGTAAGGGTGGTTTGATCAGTATCTTTATTGATTATTTTTTTCACTCTTAACCCACCCGCTAAAGCGCCATTTTCATCTTCGGGTTTTAATTTATAACCCGTAATAGAAAAATTAATATGATTAATCGGATTACTCGCTATGCTTATTCCATAACCGGATACTTCGATTCTAAGAGAGGTTTGTCCGGGTGCTAAATCTATTTTCTTCTCACCATATATGCTTGTTGTTAATATGAATACATCTGTAAAATCAATATTATTGGCTTTGTAGATTCGTATTTTAGGACAATCCAGTGCATTTGAATTACTACAATTATGTAATAAATTATAGGATAAAGTCAAACCACCGATATATTTTTCAGGATTTGGAATAGGGATGTTCAATTGAACTTCTCCTGGAGGTGCGGTATATGACATAAAGCCATAAAGAGGAGTACTTTGAAGTTCTGTTGTTGCCAAAATCCAATTGTTATTGCTAATAACGCGATTCGATTCAAATTCAAATTCGGTTGTTCCACCCGTAGGGTATTTAATTTTCGTTAAGGTACAGGCTTTGGCATAGTCTGGGTATACTTTTCGATTTCCTCCTTGACTGGTTACAATTAAATTGTAGTCTTGTGATAAATCAGGACTATTTCCATCTACAGGAACATACTGTATGGATGGATAATAAAAGTTGTTGGGCTGCCCATTATAATATCCCCAAAAATCCTGTGAATACGATAAACGGTCGGGTAGTTGTTGCGCTGTATTATAGGTAAATTCGTATTTATTATTCGTGAGGTTATTTTTGCTCTGGATTACATTTTTTAGATACAGACGGTACTTCCGTTGGTCAATATTTTCCATATTAAAACTACTAAGACCTTGTAATTGCGTTGCTACAAAATAATCATAACTCAAATTGTATTGATCGATCAAAGTATTACTATTATCAAAGAGTTTTACAGCAGTAAGCGCTACATCGTTTTTTAAATCAACACGAGCCAGATTATACTCAAAGTTAATGTATCCCAAATCATTTTTAATTTTGACAATACGGTGGGTTACATCACTATTGGAAGAAAAGGTTAAAGGTCTAGTAAAACCTGGAGGTAAGGCACTTAGAGAACTTTTTAAAATATTGCTTTGACTGGTTAGATTCCAAAATTCAATGGCATTACTGCCATATTCATAAGAAACCAATTCTCCTTTGATCGTTTCAATATCCATCAATTGCCAAGCCGTAATGAAATCCGTGAAATTAGGATTCATAAACGGAAAAGAAAAACTAGTTCCATTGATTTGAGACATAGAAGAGGTAGTAGAGGTATCATTGGCTTTGCGTAAACCATCTTTGGAAACACCCAGATAAAAAATAGTACCATCTTTTACAACGGCTTTCCAACCAATAATTGTAAGACCATTTTTTACAGGAGTGAATCGAACATTATCATAGGGATGCATAATAATTTCTCCAGTATTGTTGAAGAAGAATTTACCACTATAGCCCATAAAGTTATAATTGTAAATATCAGATTCCAAATCCTCATTTCCTTGACTTACAGTCTCAAGATAGCCTCTAATTTGAGGGTCATCGGCAGCAGAAGGATTCGATAGTATATAATTAATATGTGCCGTATTGTACAGATAGCCCATTCCTTTGTCATCTGGGATTCCACGAGTACTACGACTGATGGTTCCTCCCGCATTTAAGGCCCAACCTAAACCCACACGAGAAGCAATCTCATTGACTTTTATTCCAGCAGCATGATAGGCGATTGAGACAGGGATGGAGAGTTCTTTTCCTTGTAGTGTAACCATGGGTACAGAAATATTTGGTACACCAGTATAATGTCCTACAGGAGTATCACCAAATTTACCTAAGGAAGCAACATCCGGTGATGGTGGAAATATTTTTGGTAATTGTGGGGGTGTGTTGTCTTGTGCATACAGAAAAGCCTGTACAATCAAGAAAAATAAACAGATATTGTTTTTCATAATGAATCGAGTGT
>NZ_JARQWR010000026.1 GCF_030766725.1 Flavobacterium aerium
ATTGGAGTACCAGGAACAACATTATTCACAGGAATAATGAATTGTACCCCACCATTGTGCAAAAAACCAAAGAATTTAACAGCTACAGGAATTACACAATCTGGAGCTTTATTAGGATGGACAGAAGCAGGAAGTGCTACGTCATGGGATATTGTTGTACAAGCAGAGAATGGACCAGTTCCAACAGCAGCAACATTAGGAACAGGAACTACAGCTCAACCTTACCCAGCAGGAGGATTAAATTCAGGTTCACCATATGAGTTCTATGTTAGAGCAAATTGTGGCGGAGCAAATGGTAAGAGTACATGGACTGGACCATTTAAATTTAGAACATTAATTGCAAATGATGAGTGTGCAACAGCAACTCCTGTACCAGTAAATCCAGCTTCTGCATGTATACAATCTGTAGCAGGTACTGTGATAGGAGCAACAGCTTCTTCCCAAGCGAATACTTGTGGAGGATCTGCGGACGATGATGTTTGGTTCCAATTTGTAGCAACATCTACTTCTCATACAATTGATTTATCAAATATTGCTGGTTCAACAACAAATTTAAGTATGGCTGTTTACTCAGGAACTCAATGCGGGACACTTTCGTTATTGTATTGCGGAACAGGAAATAGTACGTATGCCTCAAATTTTGTAATTGGACAAACCTATAAGATAAGAGTATATACAGCAACGGCGACAATTAATCAAACAACAACATTCAATATTTGTGTTGGGACTTTATTGCCACCAATTACTGTTACGAATAATCAACATACTGTTCAACAGTTAGTAGAAAACGTTTTAATTAGTTCACCATGTCCATTAGTTTCAAATATTCAGTCTTCAACAGGGACTAATTATGGTGGAACAAATGGAATAGGCTACTTTGAGAAAAATGGTTCTTCTTTCGCATTTAACAATGGAATTGTATTATCATCAGGAAATGCATTAACAACAGCGGGTCCAGAAACTGGAACACAGGGTGGTAATGATGGTTACGATTGGTTAGGCGATCCAGATTTGGAAGCTGCAATTTTAGCAGGAACAGGTATATCAATGGATTCTTATAATGCTACTTATATTGAGTTTGATTTTGTACCGATTATTAGTGCAATGAGTTTTAATTTTATTTTTGGATCAGATGAGTATGGGTCTTTCCAGTGTGGAACAACGTACTCGGATGCCTTTGCTTTTTTATTAACTGGGCCAGATGGTGTAACAACCAATCTAGCAGTTGTACCGGGAACTCCGATACCAGTATCTGTAAATACAATTAGTAATAGTTTATTTAATAATTCATGTTCTTCACAAAATCCAACATTCTTTGATTCCTATTATGGTTATCCAAATGGACAAAATGAGTTGGCAGATCCATTAAACTTAAGAGGTTACACTACTCCGATGATAGCTTCTGCTACCGTTATTCCGGGACAAACCTATCATATTAAAATGGTAATTGCCGATCGTGGAGATCCATCTTATGATACAGCAGTATTTTTAGATGGAGGAAGTTTTGATATTGGTAATGTGAATTTAGGAGCAAATTTATTAGTTTCTGAAGGAAATGCACTTTGTGCAGGACAAACACATACATTGGATTCAGGATTTGATCCAGCATTATATGTTTTCACATGGTATTTAAACAATGTTGTTATCACAGGAGCTACAGGGCCAAGTATAGTAGCATCAGAATCAGGTATATACAAACTTGAAGCATTATTTGTAGGAACACAATGTACGGCATCAGATGAAGTTATTGTAGAATTCTATGATAATATTGAAGTAATTACAGGAGCTCCGGTAGATTTGTCAAAATGTTCTGCTGCATCAACTGGAACCTTCAATCTTACACAAAATAATGATTTATTATTATTAGGATTAGATCCAGCATTCTATACTGTTACTTTCTATACTTCACAGGCAGATGCTGACGCAGAGATAGCTCCGATTGCTACTCCAATGACGTATACGAATATATCAAACCCACAACAAATATTTGTAAAAGTGATTGATAATGCTTCTGGATGTAAAGGAACTAAATCATTCCAATTAATACTTCAGGATTTATCTCCAACATTTACATTGGCTGGTGAAACGGCATTATGTCCAACAGCAACTTCGGCAATTACGGCAACCTTGGCAACACCAACAACAGGCGTAACGTATGCATGGACTTTACCTGATGGAACACTTGCGACAGAAATATCGAATGTATTTACTGTGCCAGCAAATACCTATGGAATATATTCATTAACCGCTTCGTTTGGTGAGTGTACATTCACAGATACGTTCGAGATTACAATGGGTAATGCTAATTTGGATTTCACTTTTTCAGGTGACCAACAAATATGTGCAAATGAAACTACAGTAATCAATGTTGTACCGGGTAACTTTGACCCAGCTACAGTTACATATTCTTGGGAATTACCAGACGGTTCTGTTTCACCAGTAACAGCGAGTAGTTTACCGATTACTGCAGGAGCTTTTGGAGTTTACACAGTGACAGTAAATAGTAATGGTTGTACTGTAGATAAATCATTTACAATTGCACAAGATAATACAGCATGGAACTTCACCTATAATGGACCCTATGCAATTTGTTCAAACGGTTCAGTATCGTTAACGATAACTCCGACGAACTTTAATATTTCAGATCCAAATGCGGTTTATACATGGACATTACCAGATGGAAGTACTTCGACGGTAACTACTCCAACGATTGTTGCAACAGTAATAGGAACGTATACATTAAAAGTAAACATTTCGGGCTGTGAAGGACAATCTAGTGTAACAGTAACAGAGAACACGAATTCATTTGCAGTAAATGTAGAACAAGGCTGTCAGGTTAATCCAGTAAATGGACAAATCTATGCTATTACAGTTTCTCCGGTAAACAATTCTTACGATCCAAATACGGCGACTTACATTTGGACTATGGGTACTACAGTGGTAGGAAACGATGATCCTTTATTAAATGTAACAAGTTTGGTTAATGACAATACTCAATACCCACTGACGATTAATGTAAAAGTTAAAACGGCAGAAGGATGTGAGTTTAATCAAGCGGTAGTTGTAGATGGAACATTCTGTAAGATTCCAAAAGGGATTTCACCGAATAATGATGGACTAAATGACAAATTTGATTTAACCGGTTTAGGAGTTCGTCATTTGAGTATTTTCAATAGATATGGTACAAAAGTATATAGTTATTCAAACTATACAGACCAATGGCATGGACAATCAGAGAAAGGGAATGAATTGCCAGATGGGACATATTACTATGTAATTGAGAAATCAACAGGATCAGAAACAGGATGGGTTTATATCAACCGCGAAAGAAACTAATCAAAAAGGGAAGTAAAGCCTTTCTGTCCTAAAGGGCAGAGAGGTATTTTACACCATAAAACTATAAAGTTACACATGAAGAAATTATATCTGACAGCCTTGATCGCTATGACCGCCTTAGTGGATGTCCAAGCACAACAAGACCCACATTATACGCAATACA
>NZ_JARQWR010000027.1 GCF_030766725.1 Flavobacterium aerium
CAGAGAGGTATTTTACACCATAAAACTATAAAGTTACACATGAAGAAATTATATCTGACAGCCTTGATCGCTATGACCGCCTTAGTGGATGTCCAAGCACAACAAGACCCACATTATACGCAATACATGTATAATATGAATGTGATAAACCCTGCCTATGCGGGATCGAAGGAGAACCTATCTTTCGGTTTGTTATATAGAAAACAATGGGTTGATATCGAAGATTCCCCAACTACAGGTACATTCTTTGTTCACAGTCCCACAGGAAAGAATGTAGGACTAGGACTATCTGTAATCTCGGATAAAATAGGACCAGTAACGGAGAATAACGTGTATGGAGATTTCTCGTATACGTTAAACTTAGGAGGAGAACACCGATTAGCTTTAGGACTTAAAGCCGGAGCTACATTCCATAAGGTAGGACTATACAGTGATATTTACAATACACTACCAGATGCAAATGACCCAGCCTTTGCGGAAGATGTAAGCAATACGTACTTCAATATTGGTTCAGGATTCTTCTACTATACCAACAAGTACTATGTAGCATTTTCAGTACCGAATATGCTAAAATCAAAACACCTTGATTTTGATGGAAGAAAATTTGGAAGCGAAGTAAGCCATTACTTTTTAACAGGAGGATATGTTTTTGATTTATCAGAGAACACAAAATTCAAACCCTCATTCATGTTGAAATCTGCTTTCAAAGCCCCTACATCATTAGATGTATCAGCGAATATGTTATTCTTTGATAAATTCGAGATAGGAGCGACCTATAGATTAGATGATTCATTTGGAGGAATGGTAAACTATGCCATCACCCCAAATGTACGTATCGGATACGCGTACGACCGTATCGTATCAGATCTAAAAGTAACAACACCCGCTTCACATGAAGTTATGCTGTTATTTGACTTGAACTTCCCTAAAAAAGTATCACGTTCACCACGCTATTTCTAATCTAAAAAATTACAAGGAACATGAAGAATCTATATATAACATTAAGCTTTGTTATCGCGAGTGCCTCAATGAATGGGCAGAATTCAGCGACAGCTAAAGCGGATAAACAATTCAATCGCTTTGAGTATGTCTCTGCTGCTGCAGAATACTTAAAGTTAGTGGATAAAGGAAAAGCAGACGGGTATGTTTATAAACAACTCGGAGACGCATATTACAATGTCTTCAATACCACAGAATCAGCAAAGTGGTATGGTAAAGCGATCACGGAACAAAAGCAAGATTCCGAGACTTATTTCCGATATGCCCAAATGCTAAAAGCCAATGGTAAATACGAAGAAGCGAACAAGCAAATGCAACAGTTCTCGAGTATGGTACCCAATGATTTAAGAGCGAAAGCCTTTAAAGAAAATCCAGACTACTTACCAAAGCTGTTGAGCAAACAAAAAATGTACACCGTAAAATCATTAGATATCAATAGCGACAAATCAGACTTTGGAGCCTTTTTATCGGATAACAACCTGTACTTTGCAAGTGCGCGTAACACCGCTAGAAAAACGTACAAATGGAATGATCAACCCTTCTTGGATATCTATAGAGCAAACTACAATGCAGACGGGACAATCACCGATGCGGTAGCTGTAGATGAAATCAATAGTAAATACCATGATGGACCCGTTACTATAACAGAAGACGGAAACACAATGTATTTTGCTAGTGAGAGTTTTAAGGAAAACAGTTTTGAGAAAGACAAAGCCAAGAAACTAAAGGTAGGACAAGTAAACCTTTTCAAAGCCACTAAAGATGGAAACAAATGGAGTAATGTAACACCATTACCATTCAATAGTAACCAATACTCTACGAGTAACCCAAGTGTTAGTAAAGATGGAAAAACATTATATTTTTCATCAAACATGCCAGGATCAGTAGGAGGAATAGACATTTGGAAAGTAGCAATAAACAAAGACGGAAGCTATGGCACCCCAGAGAACTTAGGTAAGAAGATCAATACAGAAGGAGACGAATCATTTCCATTTATTACAGAAGATAACAATGTGTTATACTTTGCATCGAGTGGAAGACCAGGCTTTGGAGGATTAGATGTATTTATGATTAACCTAAGCAAAGGAACAGAAGCGGTGAATTTGGCAAAACCAATCAATAGTGAGAAAGACGATTTTGCATTCACGTTCAACCAAGCCAAAAACACAGGATTCTTCTCGAGCAATAGAACCGGAGACGATAATATATACCAAGCCACACCAGTTTGTGATGTAGAAGTAATCACTGTGGTGAGTAATGCAAAGACAGGGGCAATCTTATCTGGAGCGAAAGTATCAATCCTGGATGAGAAGAAAAACGTAATCGGTACAGAAGTTACTTCAACTAATGGAGAAGTAGCATATCATGTAGAATGTGATAAAGTATACACACTACAAGTAGCCAAAGACGGATATGAGAGCAATACCTTTGCTGTGAGCAAACAAAAAGGAGGCGAACAAAAGATTGACGCTAAGCTTAATCCAATCGATGTTATTGTAACGGAGAAAGAAATCATCTTGAAAGACATTAACTTTGAGTTCAATAAGAGCAATATCACACAAGAAGGTGCCTTTGAACTGGATAAGTTAGTACAAGTGATGCAGAATAATGACCAGATGGTTATTATGGTTAAATCCCATACGGACAA
>NZ_JARQWR010000028.1 GCF_030766725.1 Flavobacterium aerium
TTACCGGAGAAACTGTAATAGCATAGATTTGTCCATTTACTGGATTAACCTGACAGCCTTGTTCTACATTTACTGCAAATGAATTCGTGTTCTCTGTTACTGTTACACTAGATTGTCCTTCACAGCCGGAAATGTTTACTTTTAATGTATACGTTCCTATTACTGTTGCAACAATCGTTGGAGTAGTTACCGTTGAAGTACTTCCATCTGGTAATGTCCATGTATAAACCGCATTTGGATCTGAAATATTAAAGTTCGTCGGAGTTATCGTTAACGATACTGAACCGTTTGAACAAATTGCATAGGGTCCATTGAATGTGAAATTCCATGCTGTTGTACTTGCAACAACTTCAAAAGGAACTAAATCACTTGTACATCCATTTGCATTGATTCCCATAAAGTAATGACCTAATGCAGCAGTGAAAGTTGTTCCATTTTGACCTGGAATTGCTGTCTGATTTGCATCATACCATGTAATTACTGTACCTGGCGCACTAATATTTGTATTTGATGAGACAGCTGTAACAACAGTTGTCTGACCTGCACAAACTTGTAAATTACCTGTAATACTTACAATTGGTTTAGGGTTTACAGTAATTTGAGTATCAAATCTGTTAACACAACCATTTAAAGTTACTTCAAGTGTATAAGTACCCGCTGCAGAAACAGTAAGAATATGAGTTGTTTCGTTTGCAATCGGTGTAGTCGACCCATTCAAGTACCAAGCAAAAGTAGCATTCGCTTTAATAAAGTTTGTTGCTGTTGCAGTAATCGTTGTAGACTCTCCTTCACAAATAGTTGTTGCTCCCGCAAAAGTTACCATTGGTGTTGGTTTTACAACTAATGCTACAGGCGTAACATCGTAGCACGTAGACACTGCATTGCTTTGAACTCTAATGTATATAATTTTAGATGGTGTTGAATATGGAACTGTACTATCAATAGTATTTGCATTTCCAAGATTCGCATCAGTTTCATTTACATAATAAGTCACTGTATAATCTGCTGGATTAAGAGCTCCTAATACTTCAGGTGTTAATGTTGCTAAATCAAAAACTTCAATTCCATCATTTGAAACATCATCACATTTCGCATATTCTGCCGGCTCTGTAACTCCAATTGGAGGAGTTAATGTTACCACAACAGTTGATTCTTTTGTTGGACAACCTTGTCTTGTAACAACTACTTTGTACGTTCCTGATACTGTAGCCGTAATAGTTGGTGTAGTATTTGGAAGAGGGACAACGTTATTATCTACATCAGTATAAGACCATGCATAAGCATCTACCGAACTTGTAGTTGTAGCCGTCAATAACACATCTGTTCCACAAACGGTTTTATCTGGACCTAAACTAACTTCTGGACATACAATTGCGCAGTTTGTTGTTCCTGTACCACCGGTTTGTCCTAGTGTAATAAATCCTTGTTTTCCATTAAAGTTTGTAATTCTTACAATATAAACTTGACCTACAACAGCACCTGTAATTGAGAAACTCTCTACTGCTGCCGTCGAATAACTACATCCTATTTCTGTAGTCCCATTTAAATTCCCACAAGCTGTTGTCAATGTTTCTTGCAAAGTAGGCCCTACAAAAGGTCCATAAGCTACAAAATCCACATCCAATGTTTCTCCAGTTGGTAAACCAGCTGTAAACTGTGTATTTTGAACAATTTGGAAATTTAAATTTCCTGGTTGATCAATTACTAAGTAATAATAAATTGGGTTTGGTGTGGTTCCTAAACAAGATATTCCTCCTTGATCTGGAACACCTACTGCATTAGGGAAAAGTATAGGACTTCCTGGCGCAGAACAGAATGGTCTTACATTCTCACAAGAAATTTTTGCTCCAATACATACGTTGAAATTAGTCGTTTGTGGTGTAGCTGCCACAGAATAAACTCTTAATTTATATACTTGTCCTGGAACTAAATTCGTAGCAACAATACTACGGTCCGCATTACTATTAGCATAGGCTTTACAATACAATTGTGTTAAGTTCTGACAAGTTCCACTATATAATGCAAATTGTAAATTTGTAGTTGAACCTACAAGATCTAAAAGTGTTACATAATGTGTATCCGTTACCGCAGTAAATTCGAACCAAACATCATCGTCTGCAGATCCCGCACAAGTATTTGCTTGTGGAGAAGCTGTTGCTCCATTAATCGTTCCTGGTGTTTTAATCTGACATGTATTATCTGGATTAGGAGTTAACTGCGTTGCGTTTGCACACTCATCATTTGCAATTAATGTTCTAAATTTAAATGGTCCAGTCCATGTACTCTTACCATTTGCTCCGCCACAATTTGCTCTAACATAGAACTCATATGGTGAACCTGAGTTTAACCCTCCTGCTGGGTAAGGTTGAGCTGTAGTTCCTGTTCCTAATGTTGCTGCTGTTGGAACTGGTCCATTCTCTGCTTGTACAACAATATCCCATGACGTAGCACTTCCTACTTCTGTCCATCCTAATAAAGCTCCAGATTGTGTAATTCCTGTAGCTGTTAAATTCTTTGGTTTTTTGCACAATGGTGGGGTACAATTCATTATTCCTGTGAATAATGTTGTTCCTGGTACTCCAAT
>NZ_JARQWR010000029.1 GCF_030766725.1 Flavobacterium aerium
CCCCTACAGATTAACAATTTTATTTTTCATCTTATCATTTTAAAATTTATGACTAAAAAATTACTTACTGTAATCCTTTTGCAGCTAGGATCGCTAACTGTTTCTGCACAAGATGTTCTTTGGGAGAAATCCTATGGTGGACTACATGCCGAATATCTTTTTGACGTACAACCTACTGCCGATTATGGCTTCATTCTCGCAGGGAGTTCTCTTTCCGATAAAAACGGAAATAAAAAAGTAGCTAGTAATGGTGATTTCGATTACTGGATTTGGAAAATGGATGAATATGGTGCTTTAGACTGGCAAAAAAGCTTTGGAGGAACAGGATTGGACTTTTTACAAAGTTTACGTACTACCAACGATGGTGGCTTTATTGTAGCAGGTACTTCTAATTCGCCGAAGAGCATCAATAAATTAGAAGATTCTCGTGGTCAGGAAGATTTATGGATTTTAAAATTGGATGCCAAAGGCAATGAAATTTGGCAACGTACTTTAGGTGGTAATGGTCAGGAACAATTGGCCTGTATCAATAAAACCCGTGATGGTGGTTATATTATAGGAGCATCATCGGGTTCTAATAGCTCTGGGGATAAAACCGAAGACAGCCGTGGAAATCTGGATTACTGGATTATCAAACTCAATGCGAGTGGAAAAACAGAATGGCAGAAAACCTACGGAGGTCGTTATATTGATCAACTCAAAACTGTAGAACAAACCAAAGATGGTGGCTATATTTTAGCGGGGTATTCCAACTCTCCGATGTCGGGTGAGAAAAACTCCGAAGCCATCGGAATTGGAGATTACTGGATTATTAAAGTTGATAAAACGGGAGGAATCGAATGGCAAAAAACATTGGGTGGTGAAGGTGATGATAATCTCTCTACATTGGTTCAAACCTATGATGGTGGTTATATTTTAGGGGGAAGTTCTAATTCCCGTGCTTCGCAAACAAAAACTAAATCCAACAGTAACGGAACCGATTTCTGGGTTGTGAAAATGGATGAAGAAGGAACCGTGCTCTGGCAGGAAACCTACAATTATGGAAAAGTAGATTTATTAACTTCGATTGTAGAAAATGACGACCATACGCTATTGATTGGTGGTTATGCACAAAGTGAAGTAATCGGCACTGACCGAAAAGACAAACGAGACATCAATGATTATATCGCCTTAAAGATCAATGAAAAGGGAGAGGAAATCTGGACTAAAACCATCGGTAGTGATGGTGAAGATGTTTTAAACAAATTGGTTGAAACCCGTGATGGTGGTTATTTATTAGCAGGAACCTCACAAGGAAAAGCATCCCGCAATAAAAACAGCAATCAAGGAGGAAAAGACTTTTGGGTGGTCAAACTCAAAGACACTTCAAAACCAGATGTTGTAAAAGCAGCCATTGAAGCCATTCCAAATCCAGCCTTGCAATACACCAATGTATTGGTAGGGTATGAATTTGAAAAAGGTACGGCTACTGTATTTGATTTATCAGGAAGACAACTGCAACATTTTGCGATTGACAGCCGAACTGTACCCGTTGACTTAAGTGCTTATCCTGAAGGAATCTACCTCGTAGAAATCCGTACTAATGTACAGCACAATTCCGTGAAAATCATTAAAGGAATTACGCCTTCGCGAAATTAAAACTCATAAAAAAACACGTTATTTCATTCCGACCTTAGGGTCCATAACACTCGATTCATTATGAAAAACAATATCTGTTTATTTTTCTTGATTGTACAGGCTTTTCTGTATGCACAAGACAACACACCCCCACAATTACCAAAAATATTTCCACCATCACCGGATGTTGCTTC
>NZ_JARQWR010000002.1 GCF_030766725.1 Flavobacterium aerium
CGAACAGAGTAGTTAAGCCCGCCTGCGCAGATGGTACTGCAATTTGTGGGAGAGTATGTCGTCGCCTTTCTTTTAAAAACCCTATCCATATCGGATAGGGTTTTTTGTTTTTATTAATTTTTGAGAAAAAAGGAGGAAATAAAAAAAGAAAGACTACAAACTAAAAGACAAAAAAACTGTAGAATTCTACAGTAAAAGTGTCTATTCTACAGCAAAACACCGATTCTACACAATTTTACTACAACACAAAATAAGTTTTAAATACTTGATAATCAAGAGGTTGATTTATTGTTAAAGAAAAAATACTCACTTGGCATGTTTCTTTCATTATAGTAATCAGAAAACAACTATAAACAATAAAATCAAGAAATTATGAAAAATTTATTTTTAACAGCAGCATTAGTTTTAGGGTTAGGATTTAGTGCAACAGCAACGACTCTATCAGTTCAAGGAACAAGAACAGAGATCAATCAAGAGAAAGAATACAAAAAGATAGAAGCTTCAGAGGTATCTGCTGACGCTTTAAAACAAATTGGAACAAAATACGCAGGTTATACATTAGAAGAAGCTAATGTTGCTGCAGATGGTGAATACAAACTAGTATTAGCAAAAGATGGAGCTAAAGTAACAGCTCTCTTTACTGCGGCTGGAGAATTCATTAGAGAAGTATAATGAGAGATTCTTTAAAAAGAATTTAAATTGTCATGATGTGAGAGAAGAAAAAAGGAGATCGAAAGATCTCCTTTTTTTGTATTATTTTTTTTCAACAATCAGCAATTCATTGAATTGTTCAATATGTGCTAATCGAGTAATCATATAATGTTGGGAGATAAAATGTGAAATATAATCCGAATTTTGATTATTTCCTGTATGCGTTAAGTTCATCGTATTGAATAGGATATATCCTTTTGGTCTTACAAGTTTACTAGTTTGTTCGATAAATGATGTTTCAAAAAGAAAATGAGGCATTTGTGTATCTTGAAAAATATCTATAATAATTAAATCATATTGATCTTTTGTTTTGAAAACAAAAAGAGAAGCATCATCAATTACGATTTCAACATTTGGAAGAGAATCTAGGTGAAAGTATTCATTGGCAATTGTAATAATATTTTCATCAATTTCAATTCCGGTAATTTTTCCTTTGTATTGAATATCGTTGATTAAAGTTTGTATCACACTTCCACCAGCTACACCGAGTACAAGAATATGTTCCATTTCGATAATGGTGCTATAACCAATAGTTTGTAACCCTTTTTTTAGGACCCGTTGTAAGCTACCATAAGAATAATTAGTGTTTTGAGAATCCAATACTAATTTCCCATTGTTCCAGGTTACTTCTAGATTTTTACTGAAGGTTGATTTTTTTTGATATATTCTTATCGGGATAAGATAGCTCAACCATTTCTTTAGCATGTTTTTTTATCAAAAATAAGAGATTAATGTTATTTTTACGACAAATTAAAATAAGGATATGCAAAAAGTTTATAAGTGGATTTTTTATAAGTGGATGGGATGGAAAATTGTAGGGACTATAAATCCAGAAATAAAGAAATGTGTTATGATTGTTGTGCCTCATACAAGTTGGCATGATTTCTATATAGGGGTCTTTACAAGAGGTGTTATGAACTTAGAAATGAATTTCATTGCAAAGAAAGAATTATTTGTATTTCCTTTTGGTGCTTATTTTAAATGGATGGGAGGAGCAGCGATTGATAGAGTGCCTGGTCAAAATAAAGTTCAGGCTATAGCGAATGTATTTGACGATCGAGAAGTTTTTCGTTTAGCAATCGCTCCAGAAGGAACTCGTAAAAAAGTAACGGAATGGAAAACGGGATTTTATTATATAGCCTTACAGGCTAATGTTCCGATTATCCCAGTTGCCTTTAATTTTGAGCTAAAACAAGTACAAATCTCAGCGCCTTTTTATCCAACAGGTAATTTAGAAGATGATATCAAGATTCTACAAGAAAATTATAGAGGAGTGATTGGAAAAGTAAAAGAGAATAGTTTTCGGGTTGAATAGTAATAAAACAACATATTATTTTAGAATAAACCTTATATAATCCTTTTTAAGGGATTATAACTTATCTCAATGGATATGATTATTATTTTGATTAGATAATCTAATAGAACGATTCATATCGTCACTTATTTCAAATACAGGGTACTAGCTTGGGCTAAAATCTTCAAAAGTACCATCCTTGTAAAAAATAACAATTTTATGAATAGCAGAATCTCTTTTTGGGATAATGTTGTTCTGCACTTTTTCAAGAGCAATACTTTCTTTTGTTTTTTCAACATCGGACGGAGGAGCTTTTGCTTCTTCAGTATTAAATAAATTTGGAATTGCTTCTTTAATATTTTGTTTTTCAAAAATTGGAGTAGGTGAAATTTTATGTTCTATGAAATTTTCTTTTTCATATTGAACAGAATTCATCGGAAAATTTCCCTTCCCATTTAAGATCCAATACAAATCAACTTCGGGGAAAACCTCTAAAATTTTCATAATAAAATCTAAGCTTGGTTTATTCCTTCCCGAAAGGAGGTGGGATAAACTAGAACGTTGTACACCTATTTTATCTGCAAAAGAGGAGGCATTCAGATTGTAATAATCCAATACTTTTTCCAGCCTTTTTATAAATTCTTCAGTGTTTACCATTGTAAATAGCTTCCAGTCGATTAGTGATTTACAAATGTAAATATTATGAATGAAATATACTAGAACAAATGAATATTAAATCGAAAACAACTGGTTATTATTGAATATATACTTTATATAATTGTTTCTAATACACTGATAATAAATGTATTGATAAATATATTAAGAAAACAAAAATAATAGTAAAATCAAGAGTATGCAAGAGGTTATAATGCAGGTGTAAACTGTTTACAATTGTGCATAAGTCAATTGTTTTCCCTGTTTACAAATGTAAATAATAAGATGTTTACTTTTGTAAATTAAATTTTAGCATATGAATTTCGATACATTATTTGAAGCGAATAAAGAGTCATCATTACAGGGTAGGTATATTACATTAGACCACATTGAGCCATTAATAGAACGGATTAAAAAACAAGGAACAGTTTCGATTGAAGGATATTCGGTTGAGAATAGACCTATATATGTTTGTAAGTTGGGTACTGGTCAAACGAAGTTGTATATGTGGTCACAAATGCACGGTAATGAGGGTACAACTACAAAAGCACTCTTTGATTTAATTCATTTATTACTAGATCAATCAGAATTTTCAAAAAAAATATTAAATAATTTCACTTTTTGCATAATTCCTATGCTAAACCCCGATGGTTCAGCGTTATATACTCGAGAAAATGCGAATAAAGTTGACCTAAATAGAGACTCTTTTAGCTTATCTCAACCAGAAAGTAAGGTGTTAAGGGAGGTGTTTGAAAGTTTTTGGCCTGATTATTGTTTTAATCTGCACGACCAGAGAACAATATTTGCCGCAGGAGATACAAATAAGCCTGCTACAGTGTCTTTCTTGTCACCATCATATAATGAAGCGAGAGATGTTAATGAAGTTCGTTTAAAAGCGATGAATATAATAGTAGCGATGAATACTGAGTTGCAACGTTATATTCCAGGTCAAGTAGGGAGATTTGATGATTCGTTCAATATTAATTGTATTGGAGATATGTTTCAATTTTTAGGTGTTCCTACAGTCTTATTTGAAGCGGGACACTATGAAAATGATTATGAAAGAGAGATTACAAGAAAATATATTTTTATTGCGCTAGTTTCTGCGTTATCAAATGTTTACGAAAACGTTATAGTTGATAACAAAATGAATGATTATCTGAATATTCCTCAAAATAAAGCGAAATTTTATGACTTCATATACAAAAATGTCAAAATTAGCTATGATGGTAAGCAAATAATCACGAATTTTGCAGCCCAATATAAAGAGGTGTTAAACCTAGGACTGGTGGGCTTTGAAGCCCGAATACAAGAGATTGGAGAATTAGATGGTTATGTTGGCCATTTTGAATATGATGCAGAAGGAGCAGAATATGCTGATGAGAGTAAGAATTACCCTGAAATAAATCAAAAAGCTGATTTTTTATTAGGTAATAAGATCAAAGTTACTAACGGAATGTTAAAATTTTGATATTTTTCTTTTCTTTTTGGGTTTTATTTAGTTTTTTTGCTGTAAATTTAATTAAAGAATTATCAAATTATTAATATATACTTTATGAGTAAGTTTCGTTTAGATGAAGTTGATCACCAAATTTTGGACATGTTGATTGACAATACAAGGGTTCCGTTTACAGATATCGCAAAAAAATTATTGATTTCTGCGGGTACGGTACACGTGAGAGTGAAAAAAATGGAAGATGCTGGGATTATAACGGGTTCCTCATTAACGTTAGATTATGAGAAATTAGGTTATTCTTTTATCGCGTATGTTGGGGTATTCTTACACAACACTTCTCAAACAAAATTTGTATTAGAACGTATCAATGACATTCCGTTTGTAACAGTAGCACACGTTACTACAGGTAAGTTCAATATCTTCTGTAAGATTAGAGCTATGGATACTAAACATGCAAAAGAAGTCATCTTCATGATTGATGATATTGATGGAGTATATAGAACAGAAACTATGATTTCATTGGAAGAAAGTATTAACGATAAAAAGCGTTTAATGCATACTATCTTTAAAAATATGTAATTTTTTTCCAAAAAATAAATATATTAAAAACCTCAAATTGTAGAATTTGAGGTTTTTTTTTGCTATTTTAATAAAAAAATTTCAAGTATGTATAGCCCTACTAAAATGGATAGTTTCGATCAAAATGTTCGATTGAAATATCAGTTATTTAATAGTATATTTATCACTCTACCGTTTGATTTTATTGGAAATACGGGTGTTTTGCTACCATTATTCACAGAAGTTTGCGAAACAGGATTTAAAAATCATTGGAATCCCAAGGAAATTGTTAATTTTTTCGCGGAAAAATACTTAGATAATCCTACTGAAAACGATAAGATAGATCTAATGTTTCTCTTTATTCAATATATTGAGCGTCAAGTTGTACTATTCGATGCTATTGAAGACGCGACCTTCTCTGTTGTTAATAATATGGAAGGACGCGGATCTTTAATACATATTAAAGAAAGAGCCGAATCAGAGAACAAAATGAGCGAATTAAGAGCTTTTTTTAATGAGTTTCAAGTACGCACGGTATTAACTGCTCATCCCACTCAATTTTATCCAGGTTCAGTGCTCGGAATTATTACCGATTTAACTACAGCTATTAAGCAAAACGACTTAAATAAGATCAAGCAATTATTAGCACAATTGGGAAAAACTCCCTTTATACAACATGAAAAACCAACTCCTTATGATGAAGCTGTAAGCTTAATTTGGTATTTGGAGAATGTATTCTATGAAACTTCAGGAGAGATCATTCAGTTTATTCAGAATAATATCAATAACGGAGAATTAATTGATAATTCTATTATTAATTTAGGGTTCTGGCCTGGAGGTGATCGTGATGGAAATCCATTTGTTACTACCGAAATAACAATGAAAGTGGCAAATCGATTACGTACTTCAATTTTAAAATGCTATTATAGAGATATTCGTAAATTAAAGAGAAAGCTAACTTTTTTAAAGATAGATGCTTTAATAACCGAACTTGAACAAAAACTTTATCGTTCTGTTTTCTATTCTCAAGGTGAAATTTATATTACATTGGAAGAATTCAAGATGAAATTATTGATGATTCGTGATATATTGATTGAAGAACAACAGTCATTATATTTAGATGATTTGGAAGATTTGATTAATAAAGTGAATCTGTTTGGATTCTACTTTGCTACTTTGGATATTCGTCAGAATAGTGCAATTCATAATGTTGTATTTAAAAATATAGTGGAAGAAGTTTCTAAAAGAAATCTAGGTTATTTCCCTTCGGATTATGCAACATCTACAGAAGAAGTCAAATTGGAAGTATTAGCTGCTGTCAATGGAAACATTGAGGCGAGTTGGTTTGAAGATGAGATAACAAAATCAACTGTAGAGTCTATTTTTGCAATGAAGGCAATTCAGAAAGAAAATGGAGAATTTGGAGCAAATCGTTATATTATTAGTAACAATGAAAGCGCATTAAATGTGTTAGAAGCATATAGTATGTTCCGTCTTTGTGGATGGGAACAACCTACTGTAGATGTCATTCCGTTATTTGAAACGGTAGATGATTTACAGAATGCCGATAAGATTATGCGTAAATTATATGAGAATAGAGCGTATAGTGAGCATTTGGTTGCTAGAGGAAAACAGCAAACAATTATGCTTGGTTTTTCAGATGGGACTAAAGATGGAGGATATTTAATGGCTAATTGGAGTATTTATAAAGCCAAGGAAGCATTGACGAAGATATCAAGAGAATATGGTATAAAAGTAGTGTTCTTTGATGGTCGCGGAGGACCACCAGCCCGTGGAGGCGGAAAAACACATAAGTTTTATGCTTCATTGGGACCTAATATTGAAAATCAGCAGATTCAAATAACTATTCAGGGGCAAACGATTAGTTCTAATTTTGGGACATTAGATTCTTGTCGCTATAATTTAGAGAATCTATTCAGTGCAGGGGTTACAAATGATATATTCAACACAGGAAATCATCAATTATCTGAAAATGATGCTCAAGTATTAGAGAACCTTTCACAAATTAGTTTCAAGAAGTATATTGATTTTAAGGAACATCCTAAATTTATTCCATATTTGGATAAAATGAGTACTTTAAAATACTATGCTAAAACCAATATTGGTAGCCGTCCATCCAAACGTAGTAAGTCAGACCAGCTTGATTTCAAGGATTTAAGAGCAATACCTTTTGTGGGATCATGGAGTCAATTAAAGCAAAACGTACCGGGTTTCTTTGGTGTAGGCAGTGCCTTGAAACATTATGAAGATCAAAATAAATGGAGTGATGTTCAGGCATTATATACTCATTCTTTATTTTTCAAAACGCTAATTGAAAACAGTATGATGTCATTGGCTAAATCATTTTTTCCCTTGACAGCTTACATGAAAGAAGATCCTGAGTTTGGAGAATTTTGGCAAATTATCTATGATGAATTTTTAGAGACTCAACGTTTATTGTTGAAAATAACAGGATATAAAACACTAATGGAGAATTATCCAGATAGTAAAGCTTCTATTGAAGTAAGAGAGCATATTGTATTGCCATTGTTAACAATACAGCAATATGCATTATTGAAAATTAATGAATTAAATAAAGAATCACAACCTGATGATGCATTGATTAAAGTTTTTGAAAAAATTGTAATGCGCTCACTTTTCGGGAATATTAATGCTAGTAGAAATTCAGCTTAAACTAAAAATATAACAATGAAACTAAACGAAATATCAACTACGGAATATGGATCTTACTATAATACGTATATCTCAAAATTAGGTGAAGTAGAATTATTAGATGGATTAAAAGAGGGATTAGCCGATTTCCATAGTTTTGTAAAAAGTATTCCAAGTGATAAATATGGATACCGTTATGCAGAAGGAAAATGGGATTTAAAAGAAATCATTCAACATATTATTGATACCGAAAGAGTTTTTGCCTATCGAGCCATGTGTATTTCTAGAGGAGATCAAACATCATTTCCTGGTTTTGATGAAAATAGTTATGCGAATCATGCCATAGTAGAACATAGAAGGATGGAAGATTTAATTGAGGAATTTGATTTAGTGCGAAAATCAACGATTGCTTTATTGCGTTCTTTAAAAGAAAAAGAACTAGCGATTATTGGAACTGCATCAAACACTCCAGCTTCGCCAAGAGCAATTGGTTTTATAATTTTGGGACATCAATTACACCATAGCAGAGTTTTTAATGAAAGATATTTGTAGACATTTCTATGAAAAAATAAATTAAGGCTCAGTTTTTGTTATTTTAAGAGTATCATTAAAATCATTCCTATGAAAAAGAAAGCATTTACCCTTGAATTGAGAAACCCATGTACAGAGAATTTGGATGGAATGACTAAAAATAGTCAAGGATTTTATTGTGATTCTTGTAAAAAGAACGTGTTAGATTTCACTGAAAAAACGGATCAGGAAATTACAACGATTGTTTCATCTATGAATGGAGCTAGTTTTTGTGCAAAATTAAGGCCTTATCATTTAGAACAAAATTTTGAATACTATGAAGAAAATAATAATAGTTTAAAGTATGCCGCTGCAATGGCTGCTTCAGTATTATTAGCTTCAGGTGTTAGTGCACAATCACAAAAAGCAGTTCATCAAACAGAGCAAGCAAGTGTTTTGAAAAATGATACAGAAAAGTTAAATCCAAATTTTGAGAAAAAAACGGAAAAAGAACGTTCTGTATTATTGAAAGGAAGGTTAATTGATAGCCGAACAAATTTGCCTTTGGATGCAAAAAAGTACAATAATATAACTTTGAGAATAGATAGTTCACAACAAACGATTAATGTAAAAGCTGCTTCTGGGGAATTTATTTTACCGATGAAATTGCAACCAAATCAGAAATCAGTTACTATTGAAATATATGCTAATGATTATAATGGAACAAAGCAAATTGAATTGAATTTGAAAAATTTAAAAGGATCGACTTTAGTTCAGAATATTAAAATAAATCCTGAAAAAGAATTATTTCAAGCAGTAATTGCTGGAGGGATTGGAATGGTTCCTGTCGTTAAGGATCCTCCTAAAAAGGTGACTATAACGTTAGGTAGAATCAAGGCGGTACCACCTACATCAGAAGAAATCAAATTAAAAAGTAAAGAATAATATAGGAGAGGGTTGTTGAGATTATTATTTCAACAGCCCTTTTTTCCAATCGTTAAGTTTGGATTCAAAAGGAACAGTATTAGCTGGGCTTGTAGATGGCATTTGAAAATATTCAATTCCATCCAGTTGACCAAATTTCTTTATAAAGTATTTATGACTTTCCTTTCCGTTGAATAAGATTCGTTTGATGTTTGGATATTGAGTGAATAAAGCGACAAAATCATTTTCTTTTTGGTTTTTAATGTGAATATCCAAACTTCCTTTTCTCTCACAACTGGATAATGTATCCCATAATCCTAATTGTTGTTGTTGTAGAAATGCTATTTTTTTATCAAAATCCAAAGGAACACTATCTTTTCCAAAGGTTGTAAAGATGATTTTCCAGAATTGGTTACGAACATTACCATAGTATTCTCTTTTATTCAAAGAAATTTCACCCGGCATTGTACCTAAAATTAATGTATTGGTTTCCGAATTTACAATAGGTAAAAAGGATTCCTTGAAATGTTCAGTGGATGGATTTCTATCTTCTTTCATGATTAATTAAGAAATAGGTAAAATATCACAGAACCAAAACCCCTTAGTTTTTATTTCAGATGGAAGAGAACAGTCGGAATTAGTTTTTATTTCCAATGGTTTGTACACTTTTTCACCAATGATAAAAGGGATTTTCTTTTTAAATATAGGTCCGTCGTAACAAAAGGTATGGTATTCTCCATTTTCTCCGCAAGGATCAACCTCTTCAGGTAATTGCTGTATGAAATCAGTATCGATAATTTTCCCCACCCAATTTTCATCCAAATAAGCATCATTTGTACAACAAAGTATACTTTTGAATCCTTTGTGGATAAAATCATGAAGAATAAATATAGTATTCATTTTCCAAAGTGGAAAAATAGCTTTCATGCCAATTTTTTCCATATTTTTTTCGCGGTATGCTCTAAGGTCTTCTAGGAAAATATCCCCAAAGATTACATTTTCAATACCTTCAGCCTTTGCTTGAAGCAAAATAGCTTCCATTTTTTGTTCATATTCATTATTTGTTCCTTCAGAAACATGAACCGTTAGTAAGGGTATACCGATAGATTGCACTTGTAGTTGAAGCATGGAATTTCGTACACCATGCATAGAAATTCTTTCAAAATCGCCATTTAATGTTGTTAGAAGATAACGAACATCAAATAATTTTTCGGTAATTACTTTGTCTAAACAGTAAGAAGAATCCTTTCCTCCGCTCCAACAAAATATAGCTTTCGGTATTTCCATGTGGTATTATTGGATTATGTTACTCATTTTTCTGTTCTTTTTCAAGGACTGCCAGTGCTAATCGAATCTTATCGTATGAAATTTGTTCTTCACAATAATCATAATAAGGTTTCAAAGCAGCCGGATTTTCTAAAGCAATTTGCGCAGCTTTAATTTTAGCGACTTCTTCATGAGTTACAAAAGCAAATAAATCAATCGCATGTCCATCGACATACAATTTAGCTAAATGCGACATAATAGTATTAAAATTTAACTTTCTTTTTTCAGCAATTTCTTCAGGAGAAAATCCTGCTTCATATAAAGTAAGTGTTTCTTTGAAAGTATTGATTTTACGAGGTTTTGCTTTCTTCTCTTTTTGAAAATTAATAATAGCTTGAATGAATGGTTCTCCATATTTTTCCATTTTGGAACGACCCACACCGTCAATTGTTAGAAATTCATCATCACTCATTGGTCTTTCAATTTCCATTTGACGTAATGTAGCATCATTAAAGATGATATAAGCGGGAACATCTTCCTCTAAAGCAAGTTCATATCTGATTTTTCGTAGAATTTCAAAGAGACTACTTGGAGTATTTTTCTTCGGGACAGATTTAGTTTCTGTTTTTTCAAATGTAATAGGATGAGCTTTGGTCAATTGTACTTTTTCCCCTTCAAACAATACTTTTTTTGCAAAAGCAGTCAACCGAATTTTATTTTGTTTGTGAAACGCAATTTCACAGTATCCTAAATTAATCAATTGTATTAGGTATTGGTTCCAGTCTTGCCAAGCAATATCATGACCAATCCCATAGGTCTTTAAATTTTGATAACCATTGTCATAAATAGAAGCATTTTTTGAACCTCTTAAAAAATCGACAATAACTCCTAAAGTTTCATTTTCTTGAAGTCGAACGATAGCCGATAAAGCTTTTTGTGTGATAACAGTACCGTCAAAGAATTCAGGTGGATTTAAACAAACGTCACAGTTTCCGCAATCTTCCTGTATAAGTTCTCCAAAATAACTCAATAATATTTTTCTACGACAACTCAAAGCATCAGCATATTGTTTCATTCGATCCAATTTGGCTAATTGTACTTCGGAATTGGATGCACTAGAAGCAAATTGTTGCAATTGAATTACATCACCATAGCTTTGAAATAATATAGTTTCGGAAGGAAGCCCGTCACGACCAGCACGACCAATTTCTTGATAATAACCTTCAATATTTTTCGGTAAATTATAATGAATAACCCAACGTACATTAGATTTGTCAATTCCCATTCCGAAAGCAATGGTGGCACAAACTACCTGAATTGTATCATTTATAAATTGATCCTGTGTTTTGGAACGCTCATCATATTCTAATCCTGCATGATATGCTTTGGCATTAATTCCTGCTTTTTGCAATTTTTCGGCAAGCTCTTCCGTATTTTTTCTACTCAGGCAATAAATAATACCTGAATCATTCGTTCGGTCATCAATGAAATCAATGATTTGTTTCACTCTATTTTGAGAAGATCGAACTTCAAGACTTAAGTTTTGACGATCAAATGAGGCGACAAAACGTTCTGGATTAACGAGGTTAAGCTGATTAACAATGTCTTCTCGCGTTGCTTTATCTGCTGTGGCTGTTAAAGCAAGGATTGGAGTAGAAGGGAAGCGGTTTTTTAAATAGCCTAAATTAGTGTAGGCAGGTCTGAAATCATGACCCCAAGAAGAAATACAATGTGCTTCATCAATAGCAATTAAGCTGATTGTGAGCTGATTAAATATAATATCCAGATATGATAAACTTTCTGGAGCGATATAAAGTAACTTTAGTGTATTGTTTCTTAAATGATCGAAAATGGTATCTCGCTCTTCTGTTGTTTGGCTACTATTAATATAAGAAGCGGCTATTCCATTGGCTTTTAAACTATCTACTTGATCTTTCATTAAAGCAATCAAAGGAGATATAACAATAGTAATTCCAGGTAAAATTAGAGCGGGCAATTGAAAACAAATTGATTTTCCACCACCAGTAGGCATGATTACAATTCCATCTTTTTTCTCAAGAATAGTCGTAATAATTGATTCTTGTAATGGTCTGAATTTTTCATAACCAAAATTTTCTTTAAGAAGAACATGTAAGTCTTTCGTTGTAATCATTTGTATAATCTATTGTCAATAATTAATAAAAAAAGGAACTCGATAGAGTTCCTTTTTTTATACATTCCATAAAAACGGATTTAATCTTCGTCAGATTCTTCGTCAGTTTCGATAACTTCTTCAGTTTCTTCTTCTTCATCGTCTTGCTCATCATCATCGGCAATATCAATCCCTTTCAATACATCTAGTGTATCTACGCTTTCGATATCGTCATCATCTTCGAAGTTCTCAATTCTGTCGGCAAGTTTAGTACTTACTTTTACCAAAAAGATGGTATCTTCAGTTCTAACTTCTACAGCTTCGATTGTTTCATTTTTTGCATTTTTAAAACGGATAATGTTCGAATCGTCATATCCATCAGGAAATCTTTCTACCAATAAGGTTAAGATTTCGTTCGTTAATTTAGCATAATCAACAATAACTCTTTTCATAAAACGGCTATAAATCTAATAAATAAGCAAAAATTAGTGGTGCAACAATTGTTGCATCCGATTCGATAACAAATTTAGGAGTTTTAATATCTAATTTACCCCAAGTAATTTTCTCATTTGGAACAGCTCCAGAGTAAGATCCATAACTTGTTGTTGAATCAGAAATTTGACAGAAATAGCTCCAGAATGGTACATCATGCATTTCCATATCTTGGTACAACATTGGTACAACACAAATAGGGAAATCTCCTGCGATACCTCCACCGATTTGGAAGAAACCAACACCGTTTTGACTGTTTTTTGAATACCAGTCAGCCAAGAAAGTCATGTATTCAATACCTGATTTCATAGTGCTTGCTTTCAATTCTCCTTTTATTACATAAGAAGCAAAGATGTTACCCATAGTACTATCTTCCCATCCTGGTACAATAATAGGTAGATTTTTCTCAGCAGCAGCATACATCCAGCTATCTTTTAAGTCAATCTCATAATATTCTTCAAGAACACCTGATAATAACATTTTGTACATAAATTCATGAGGTAAGAAACGCTCACCATTGTCGTCAGCATCTTTCCAGATTTTATAAATATGTTTTTGTAAACGTCTGAACGCTTCGTGCTCAGGAATACAAGTATCAGTAACTCTATTTAATCCTCTTTCTAATAAGTCCCATTCTTCTTGTGGCGTTAAATCACGATAGTTAGGAACTCTTTCATAATGAGAGTGTGCAACCAAGTTCATAATATCTTCTTCAAGATTAGCTCCTGTACAAGAAATAATTTGAACTTTATCTTGTCTAATCATTTCAGCGAAAATTTTTCCTATTTCTGCAGTACTCATCGCACCTGCTAGGGTAACCATCATTTTCGCACCATTCTGTAATTGTTGCTCATAGGCTTTAGCCGCATCAACTACTGTTGCAGAATTGAAATGTAGGTAGTACTTTTCAATAAACTGACTGATTGGTCCTTTACTCATTTTTTCTATGTTTGTTGTATTCAATTAATTTTTCAAAAATAAATTATTTTTTGTCATAACCTAAAATTTTCAGCACTTCTTCTGCATTTTGTTGCTCTGAAAACACCTCAGTTGCCAAAATTCCATTTTCATCACGATCAATTAAGATGTGTTTTGGCTGTGGAATTAAACAGTGGTGCAATCCTCCGTAACCTCCTATGGTTTCTTGGTAAGCTCCAGTGTTAAAGAATCCAATATATAATGGTTTTTCTTTATTGTATTTAGGTAAGTAAATTGCATTCATATTTTGTTCAGAGTTGTAATAATCATCACTATCACAAGTCATACCTCCTAAAAGGACTCTCTCGTATTGATCATTCCAACGGTTGATGGCCAACATTACAAAACGCTTGTTGATTGCCCAAGTATCTGGTAAAGTTGTAATGAAAGAAGAATCGATCATATTCCATTTCTCTCTGTCATTTTGTTGCTTTTGGTAAAGGATTTGGTAGATTGCTCCACCGCTTTCTCCTACAGTAAAAGAACCAAATTCTGTAAAAATATTAGGAACATCAACATCTGCTTCTTCACAAGAAATCTTAATTTGATTAATGATTTCATCAATCATATATTGATAATCGTATTCGAATGCCAATGAGTTTTTGATAGGGAAACCACCACCAATGTTCAAGCTGTCTAAAGTAGGGCATTCTTTTTTCAAAGAAACATATACTTTTAAACATTTTGATAATTCATTCCAATAATAGGATGTATCGCGAATACCTGTATTAATAAAGAAGTGTAACATTTTTAGTTCCACATTCTTATTCTCTTTAATCTCTTTTTTGTAAAAAGGAACAATGTTTTTGTATCCAATTCCCAAACGGCTAGTATAGAACTCGAACTTAGGTTCTTCTTCTGCTGCAATTCGGATTCCGATTTTTAATTTGCTTGGGATCACATTTTGTAATAAATCCAATTCCTCATAGTTGTCAATGATTGGAATTGTTTTAGTATGACCACCGTTTATTAATCGGGCAATGTTCTCAATATATTGGTCTCTTTTAAAACCATTACAGATTACATAAGTATTTTTATTGATTTTCCCAGATTCTAATAATCGTTCTACAATATTTACATCAAATGCAGAAGACGTTTCGATATGGATGTTATTTTTGAAAGCTTCATTCATAATGTATTCAAAATGAGAGCTTTTTGTGCAATAGCAATAGTAGTATTTACCTTCATATTTGTTCTTTTCCATTGCATTTCTAAACCATTCTTTGGCTTTTTTAATGTTGTTGGAAATCTGAGGTAAATACGTGAATTTTAATGGAGTTCCGTATTGTTCAACCAAATTCATCAAATCGATATTGTGAAATTGTAGGTTGTCTTTATTTAACTTGAATTCTTCTTGAGGGAAGTAGAAAGTTTGATTTATTAGGTCGAAATATTTTGTGTTCATTATATTTTTCGAGTTTTAAATAAGTATTAGATGTAAAATAAAAATAGAGTACTCTAAACTTTTCAAACTCGAATATTTGCATAAACGATGGGCAACTTCTCCTGATAAGTATTTGTGTATTGAAAAATATCAAAATTTAAAATGTTATTAATCCCAAATGCGATACGCTGCCGACGGGACAAAATCTTATTTTGCCTGTCGTTACAGAAGGTAATTAATAGTGTATTTTTAATTTTTTTCATCGTGGCAAATGTAAAAAATATTATAACTGATATGCAACCATTTTTATTAAAATAATACTAAGATTTATAATCTAAAAATGCTGCGTTAATGGTTTCATTTTCAACGTTTTGATCGAGAATAATTTTTCCGATATTTTCAATCAATGCAAATTGAATCTTGCCGAATTCATTTTTCTTGTCGTGAATCAGTAAATCCAATATGGGTTCGATGTCATTTTCATCAAAATGAACGGTATTAAAAATAGCTTTAATTGTGTTCTTAATTTGATTATACTGTGTTAAATTTAGGTAATTTTTTTGCAACGACAAGTACGATTCTAAAATCATTCCAACAGCAATTGCTTCTCCATGTAATAAAGTAGTTTTATTTTCATTTTCTAAAAAATAAGATTCTATTGCATGTCCTAGTGTATGTCCAAAATTTAATGCTTTACGAATACCATTTTCTCTTGGATCCTGCATTACAATTGTATTTTTGATTACAACAGATTCATAAATTAATTCATCCAAGTCATCAAAATTAAGTGTCGTTAGATCTAAAAATTTATTCCAATAATTCTGATCAAATATTAATCCATGCTTCAACATTTCAGCCAAACCCGATCGCATTTCAGCTTGCGGTAGTGTTTCCAGATAATGTGTATCGATTAGAACCATTAAAGGAGTGTTGATTACGCCAATTTGATTTTTTAAATTTCCTAAATCAACTCCTGTTTTTCCACCTACAGATGCATCAACCATCGATAGGAGAGTAGTAGGAATATTAATGAAGTCAATACCACGTTTAAAAGTAGAAGCGACAAATCCTCCTAAATCAGTTACTACGCCACCGCCCAGATTAATCATAAGACTCTTACGATCGCCACCTAGTTCGGTTAATACATTCCAAATACCGACACAGGTTTCGATATTCTTATAGGCTTCGCCTGCATCAAACTCTACGATTTCAATTTCAGCTTCGGTTGCGATATACGGTAATAATATTGGTAAACAATATTCGTTAGTATGACTGTCAACTAAAATGAAGATTTTAGAATAGGTTTTATTTTGCAGTTGTGCGTTTAAAGCTTCATAAGCCGATTCATTAAAATAAATGGAGTAATTATTGGCTTGAATTGGATGCATAAGACTAAAAATTATTAAGTATTAATTTGAATAGGCAAAATAAGGCATTTTTTAAGAAAAAATCTTCCCGCACTCATTATATTTGCATAATTATTAAACATACTATGGAAAAGATATTCAATAATACACAAGTCGCATTTACCTTAAAGAGCGATACTGAGCTAGATAGAGCTTACTTTCTTTTTAAAATGATAGATATGCAGCCTTTGGTTAAAATAGGTACTGCAGTTACAAATTTTGCTATTAAAGCACACTTGCCTGTTGAAGGATTGATTAGAGCTACTGTTTTTGATCATTTTTGTGGTGGTACAACGGAAGAAGATTGTCTTCCAGTAGTAGACAGAATGTTTACGAAAGGTGTTTCTTCTGTACTAGATTATTCTGTAGAAGGAAAGGAAGATGAGGCTCAATTTGATGCGGCGATGGATAAAACATTGAAAATTATTGATTTTGCAAAAGAACGTAAATCAATTCCATTTGCAGTGTTCAAACCAACAGGTTTTGGACGTTTTGAATTGTATGAAAAATTAGGTGAAGGGAAAACGCTAACAGCAGAGGAACAAGCAGAATGGAATAGAGTAGTAGTGCGTTTTGACAGAGTATGTAAGTTAGCGAATGAAAAAGATGTAGCATTATTGATTGATGGAGAAGAAAGCTGGATGCAAGATGCAGCAGATGCTTTGGTGGTAGAAATGATGCAGAAGTATAATAAAGAGAAAGCGATTGTATATAATACATTACAAATGTACCGTTGGGATCGTTTGGATTATTTGAAAAAATTACACGTACAAGCTCAGGAAGAAGGCTTCTATATTGGTATGAAGTTAGTTCGTGGAGCTTATATGGAAAAAGAAAACAAACGTGCTGAAGAAAAAGGATATCCTTCTCCGATTTGTGTATCAAAAGAAGCGACTGATATTAATTATGATGCTGCAGTAAATTATATGGTGGAACATATTGATAAAATGGCTGTTTTTGCAGGAACACATAATGAAGATAGTTCATATAAATTAATGGAATTGATGGCTGCAAAAGGTTTAGCGAAAAATGATGCTAGAATTTGCTTCGGTCAATTGTATGGGATGAGCGATAATATTAGTTATAACTTGGCAGATGCAGGTTATAATATTGCAAAATACTTGCCCTTTGGTCCCGTTAGGGACGTGATGCCGTACTTGATTAGAAGAGCGGAAGAAAATACTTCTGTAGCTGGCCAAACCAGTAGAGAATTAACGTTGATTAAAACGGAAAGAAAAAGAAGAAAAGAACAACGATAGTTTCATAGTAAATAAAAAAAGCCAAGGTAATTCTTGGCTTTTTTTATAGATGAATTTTAAAATTCTTATCTGTTAACAATAGAAAAATGGTCAGTATACAAACCATTAGAGAGTTAAAGTAATGATGGTATTCCTGATGTGCCATATGTGTTGTAAATGCGCCTACGGCAAAAGGAAATAAGAGTAATAATCCCAAGTTTTTCAAGCGAGAGTCATAAAGACCGAGTAATACAATTATAAGCCCAAGAACTTCTGCGATTCCAATCCAAATTGTCCAGGTTTTATTGAAGCCAAGCGATTCCATGCTTTTCACCATTTTTGGAAGTAAGAAAATTTTATAAAGTCCTGCATAACCAAAGATATAGACATAGTAAATGTAAGCAGCCCAATGTGTAACGTTTAAAAAGTATTTCATGATTCTATTTTTTTAACAAAGATATTTTGTTCTTTTGTTATATGTAAGTACTGACGAAATTGTAGGGTACTAACAAAAAAGTAAGTATATGAAAAAAGAAACATCAACAAATACAATTAATCAGAATCATTTGAACGAAGAATGTGGTATGGTTTATACACTTTCAGTGATAGGAGGGCGATGGAAGCTTAGTATTTTAGGATTATTGCTAAGCAATGGAAGACTGCGGTATAATGAATTGAGACGTAAACTTATTGGTGTTTCGGAGCGTATGCTAATCGCACAGTTGAAAGAATTGCAAAGTGATGGTTTAGTGAATCGAATTGTATATCCTGAAGTTCCTCCAAAAGTAGAATATGAATTAACAGAAAAAGGGTTGACATTAGAGAAGATATTAGTGAAAATGTCGGAATGGGGAGAGGATCAGAATTCGAGTAATAATGCTATAAATATAAAAAAGCCAAGATAATCCTTGGCTTTTTTTATGTTTAAATTAGAATCTACTATTTAAGCATTTTCTTTAGGGGCTTTGTCATAGTTTAACATCCAGTTGACACCAAATTTGTCTGTTAGCATACCAAATTTTGCACCCCAAAATTGTTCAGATAATGGCATAGTGATATTTCCGTCTTTTGAAAGGTTTCCGAAAAAAGTATCAATCTCGGCAGTACTACTACAATTGATGGATAGCGTAATTGCATTCCCTCTCTTTAATTCACAGCTAAGACTATCTGAAGCCATTAAAACCAGACCTCCATTGATAAGGTTGGCATGCATTATATGTTGTTTTGCTTCTGCAGGAACCTGATCCTCCATAGGAGATCCTTCAAAGGGCATCATAACCAATTCGCCTCCGAAGCATTCTTTGTAAAAAGCCATTGCCTCACGACAATTACCATCAAAATTTAAATAAGGATTAATTTGTGTCATAATTGTTAGTTTCTTTATTATCGTATTAATTTGTTAGTTTCGATAGATAAGGTAATTTTTCGATTTGAAAAATCCGAATATAATAATTTTATACTAAAAATAAAGTTAAATTTATAAACAAAGAATGATTTTACATTTTCTTAATACTATTAAATGCTTGACGATAGACTATAGATTTACTTCAAAAAGACTGCTATAATTGTGTAAAATTTTCTGCTTTCGGAATTCCATTTAAAACAGTAACAGCAATAGTAGGCGTTGGTATTGCCAGTTTGCGTTGAATCGTATCAATCCAAGCTCCATCTACAGTAATTACAGCGCAACTTTTACCATCTGCATTAATAAATTCATGTTGAATGGACCAACGTGAAGCATCTTCTTTCATTTTTAAAAGTGTGGTTGTAATGGTAATCTGATCTGCCAAATGTATTTCTTTTCTAAAAAGACATTCTTCTCTAAAAAGAACAGGACCAAAATGTTCTTTTTGCATTACACGCATCGTCAATCCAAGTTGTTCTAAAATTTCAACACGATGTTGAGCGCCAAAATCATAATAAGCACTATGTCTCATATGAAAATTAGGGTCAATGTCTGACCAGCGAATGGATATTTTTTTACTAAATGTTGTCATAATCAATGGTATAAAATTAGTGGCTTACAATTGCTTTTATTTTGTAAGTATAAAAAGGTTTTAAAGTACTAAAGTATGAAAAGGATAGTAATTAGTTGTACCTTTTGCTTCTTAAAAATACCTTAAAATTAATAGTTGGAAGATTAGTTTGATTGAATCGAATAAAATT
This sequence comes from Flavobacterium aerium, assembly GCF_030766725.1. Taxonomy (GTDB): domain Bacteria; phylum Bacteroidota; class Bacteroidia; order Flavobacteriales; family Flavobacteriaceae; genus Flavobacterium; species Flavobacterium aerium. The sequence continues at coordinate 19,842 of NZ_JARQWR010000002.1, forward strand.
TAAAAGCATGAAAATTGAATTCCCATTGGCTTATTCTTGGTTTATAGTAAAAGGATTAACTGCTGTAGAGCCATGGTATTTTATCGATACGAAGGAGAGTATTATGGAGACTCCAAATTGGTTAAAAAAAGAATATTTTAATAAAGCATTTTGTATTGAAACAGGTGCAGACTTTGAGGTATATCTTTTTGCTAGTAGGCAAGATCGAGAAGATTTTGCTTTTTTTCTGGTTAGAAATGGTAAAATTGAGGATAAGGTAATTACCTGTCATTTGTCATTCAGTGGTAAACGAGAATTAGTTGACCCCTATAGAGAAGAGGAAATAAATCATACTTTTATGAGTTGGATGAAAGATATAGTTTTAAATGATATAGCAGAATGGATAACAGAAGAAGATTTAATAGAAGAGTATGAGTAAAATAAAGGTTTTTTTGCAGGCCGTTTTGGATCAGGCTTTAGCTGAATTTGAAAAGAAAAATAATACAGTTTCCCTATATACATTGGCCTTTTACCACGATCATGAGTCGAAAGCAGTATCCATTTGCATAGATACCGAAGAAAATTCTAAGATGAAATTAGTACAGGAAAATAAATATAACATGGAGTATTTCCAAGAAGCGCTAGAAGAAAAAGACTTAGCAGCTATTGCTTCTTGGAATGCCAATATCGAAAGAAATAGTTCAATAGGAGATTTTGCATTTATTAATCTTGCTTATACACCCTTAGCAGCACTAAAAGGAGGGAAACAACTCTATTTATCTATGATTCAAGTTGTACTTGATAATGAAGAAAGAATTGCTATGTTGACCAATGAAAAATATAAATTAGCATTTTTTTGTTCTGGACCAAATTATGAAGTAGAGTATAAATGGAAATGTATAAACTAATATGCCACACCGATTTTGTCCTTTAGATTCTTTTTTTCAAAATCTAATAACCATGATTTTCGCCACAAACCACCACCATAACCTGTCAGACTCCCATCTGAACCTATAATACGATGACAAGGAATAATAATTGAAATTCGATTCATTCCATTGGCATTGGCAACAGCGCGAACTCCTTTTGGATTATTTATTTTTAGCGCTTGTTCCATATATGAACTGGTTGAACCATAGTGAACGCCTAATAAAACATCCCAAACTTGATTTTGAAAATCAGTTCCTTTGGTATCCAGCGGAATAGTGAATTCTTGTCGAGAACCTTCAAAATATTCTTGAAGCTCTTGTTTTAGTATTTCAAAATAACTGTTTTTTCCTTGAATAATAGTAGCATTGTAGAGTTTGGTCAACATTTTTAACTCGGTTTCAAGCATTTTACGATCACTAAATTCCAAGAGACAAATTCCTTGATTTGTTGCACATGCTACCATTGTTCCTAAAGGGGTTTCTAATCGAGTGAAATCAATTATTGTTTGCGCTTTAGTTTTGGATGGGGCTACGCCAAAAATCGTTTTAAAGGATTCACCAAAACCACTGAGTGATTCGAAACCAACATCATAGGCGGTAGCGGTTACAGATTCTCCATTTTGAATTTTCTTGAAAGCCGAATTGATTCGATGCATTCTTTGATAGGCATGAAATGTAATCCCATGATTTTTAATAAACCATCGGCGTACTGTACTAGGTTCAATATTGCGCTGTATTAAATCCAAATCTTTAATCTTTACAGAAGGATCATTATTAATCTCATCGAGTAATTGTTCTATATAAGGAGGTGTTTCGCGATAAGGATTTAAAGGTTTACATACTTTACAGGAACGATAACCTTTTAGAATAGCCTCTTTTGAGTTAGAAAAATATTCAACATTTTCTTTCTTGGGTTTTCGAGCGGTACAGGTTGGGCGACAAAATATCCCTGTTGTTTTGATAGCAGCATAGAAGATACCTTCAAAAGAAGAATCTTTTTCAACCAGTGCCTTATACATAATTTCATCCGTTAGCATAATTAGATCATTTAGAATGGAACGATTTTATTTTCTATAGGACAAAGTTAGATTCAGCATACTCAGCACACAACCGAAAAATAGACACGTATTTTTTAATTCTTTTAAAAAAATAATTCCATTTCAAATTGATCTACGGTATGGGTTAAACCAGCTGCTTGTATTTGCTTTATTTTTTCTTGTAGTCTGGAATCTACATTATTTATAGTGATGGTTTCAGCAACCTGTTTTACTCCATTAAAAAGGCCATTCCAAGCATCTTCAGTAGTATTCATTGCATTTATTTGTGCTATATAACCATTGGTTGGATTAATGATGAAGTAACCTTTTGGTCCATCATTGGTTTCAACACTGTAATATTTATAATTTCCCTTTTTTATAGTATTTTGATGATTGTCCCAGGAATAAAACGATTGGTTTGGCAAAAGTTCCCACTCAATTTCACTTAGGTTGTGTTCTTCTAATTCAACTGGTATTTCTGAACTTGGTGTAACATGCCCTTTAAAGCATCTATATTCTTTATTGATTTTAAAACCTATCGTTTCATATACGTGTTTTGCTTTTGTGTTTTCCTGAATTACTTCTAGGCTACACTTTGTAACGCCATTGTTCTTTAAGTCTGGTAAGGCATAATCATAAATCGTTTTAACGATTTGTTTGCCACGATAATCAGGAATCACACCAGTTCCGGTATTAAATGCGGTTGTATGTCCATTTCTAGAATCAATAGCATTGATAATAAATCCTACTAGTTTACCTTCATCAAACATTCCATATGATAAATCATATCGAACATTTGCAGCATTCCATCTGTTTCTATAATATTCCGGATCGGTGGATAGAGGAACATAATAATTTTCAAAAGACTTTAGAAAACAATCGATTAAAGTTTCAAAAGGAACGGTGCTTAATTTTTCTACTTTCATTATAATGATTAGATAGGGGAATAAGTGATTTATTAAAGTAAATTTTAAATGCTTCTTTGAATTATGGCATTCGCATAAGAGTTTCTCTTAAACGGCGTATTAATTTTGGACTAGCAAGGCAATCGATAGGTGTAATGTTATTGAGTGCAGGAACATTCTGTTCAAGCCACCATAGTCCTTCTTCCAGCCCTCTTTTTCCATAAATAACTACAGCCAGATCAAGATGACCACCAATTGATTTTGCTAAAGTATGGGCATTATCATCCAGATAATCTTCTTCATATAGTTTGACATATTTCTCCCAGCTTTCATCGCCAGCATAATATTTTTCCAGTTGTCCCATAATTAGAATTGGTAGTATTTTGCGAATATAGCCCTAAATTACTAAATTATTTTATAAATTTATAGAGGTAACAGGATGTTAATAGGTTTGTCATTGAGCTGAAATCCTGTAAGAATGAGCCTAAAGTTGCAAAAACTATTTTAATGTAAGAGAATATGGCATAAAAATTGTCTTAACAATCAATATCAAAAACTAATCTTTAATTAATTAAGTATGAAAAAGGTCATTTTAAGTTTAAGTGTTTTCTCAATGGTGTTTTTAGCAAGTTGCAATAACAAGCCTAAAGAAGAAAATGTTGAGGGAACAGAGAAAGAAGTAACGGAATTGCCTGTTGGTGAAGCAAAAATGGAAGCTGCAGCATTGAATTATTATGAAGCAATCTTACCGGCAGCATCTAGTGGAGAGAGAACAATTGGCTTGACACTAAATGTGAATGGTGATGCAGAAATGATTACCGATTACAATAATTATTCCCCAGAAATTGTGGAAATGGGAACGTGGAAGAAAAATGATGATGGAACAACAGCAGTTTCTTTAGTAACTGTAGGAAGTGGTTCTAGCGCTAAAAATGAAATGTCATTTAAAGTAGATGGAGATCAATTAGTATATGTTGGTAAAGAATATGGTACTGAAGGATTAAAGTTGAAAAAAACAGAGAAACCTGCACCAAAAGATAAGGAATTAATGATGTGGGTTAATAAGAAAAAAGGAACATGTGCTGTGAATCCTCCAGGAAAAGGTACTAAAGAGTGTTACCAAATTTCATACGATAAATTTGCACCAAAGAATGATAAAGACTGGCAAAATTTCTCTGAAGAAATTGAAGGATTTAAATATGTTCCAGGTAAAGTTCAACAAATTAAAGTAGTTAGAAAAACAAGAACTGACAATATGCAAGATGTAAGTATGTATACTTATACTTTCAAAGAAGAAGTTCCAGCGAAATAAAGGATTTAATTTTTCATAAAAAAGCCGACTAATTTAGTCGGCTTTTTTTATTATTTTTTCTTCTTTGATTTTCCTTTTTTCTTCGATTTCTCTTTCTTCTTTGCCTTTTTTGCTTTTTCTTTTTCCTTAGCTTTTTTCTTCTTAGCCTTTTCTTTTTCTTTCGCCTTTTTTTGTTTTTCTTTCTTCTTGGCTTTTTCTTTTTCCTTGGCTTTTTTGATCTTCTCTTTCAGCTTGTCTTTTTTAGCCTTTTCTTTGGCTTTATTTTTTTTCTCAGATTTCACTTTTTTCATGCCTTTTTCTTTAGATTCATTTTCCAGTTCAGATTCAGCTTCTTGAACTTCTTCTACAATGATAACTTCTTCAATTTCAGCTGTAGCAGCATCGGTCGTAGCTGTTTCATCAGTTGAATTATCTTGTGGTGTATTCTGAATTTGATCGGTAGTATTTTGATCTATAGGATTTTCACTATTTTCTACGGGTTTTGGTGTGGCTTTTCTCATGTACTATGGTTGTTTTTTCTAATTAATTGTAAATTAGGTGTTAACAAATATAATTATAATATAAACGTTTCAATGTTAAGTTTTTATATATAAAAGTTTAGCTTATGGAAAACTAAAAACCCTTTGCGACTAGAAGAAGCAAAGGGTTTTTTCAATTGAAATAGTATTTTTGTTTTTCTAAAACGCCATAGTTTTTATAGAAATAATTGACTGTTTTTTGAAATAAAATTAGGAATGATACTATTAAATTTCAAATTCTCCATTAGAATTTGAAATATTCCATTTACCACTTACACGATAAGTACTTGCAGTTTCATAAGTATCTTCAAAAAATTGGAAATGATTAATTTTTCCATTTTGAACTTTGATTCGGATTGCAAAAGGAGAGTGTGCTTTTTGTTTAAGATTTTTTGATTCAATTTCAATAGTTCCAAATACAGCAACATCTTCGCCTTCTCCAAAGACATATTCAACATCAAACTTATGAAAGATCATATTATTTGCAATAAGTGTTGAATATTTAGCAAATTCTTCAATTCCCTCATGACGCCCAGCCCATACCATAATTTTTTTTAATGGATCATCGTTTTCATTTAAAGAAATATAGACAACATCAGAAGATAAATAAGTCGGATATGATGATATATCACCATAGTTGTTTAAGAAATCTTTTACAATTTGTATATTTGAATTTTTAATATTTTGATTTTTGTTAATAAATTTTTTTGCTTCACCAACAGGTAACTCCGTTACTTCTTTCTCGATTCCCTCTATATTTTCTTTTTTAGGCTTGTTATTATAACTTGCTAAGAAAACCATTGAGAAAATACTTAAACTTAAAATGACCTTTTTCATACTTAATTAATTAAAGATTAGTTTTTGATATTGATTGTTAAGACAATTTTCAGGGTCCATTTTACCTAAACGTCCAAATTCATTTAGATCCCCAGCGACTTCCATATGAATGGATTGATTAATACCTCCAATTTTAAGAGGATCAAAGTCACTAATTGTAATGAACTTTGCTATCCCAAATAGCAAAGCTTCTTTTCAATTGAAATAGTATTTTTGTTCTACCAAAGTATCCATATTTCTATAAATGCAATTGGAGCTACAGAAATGAAATTAGTAATGGATAGAATTATACTTCAAATTCACCGTTAGAATTTGAAACTTTCCATGTGCCACTTACGCGATAAGTACTTGCAGTTTCATAAGTATCTTCAAAAAATTGGAAATGATTAATTTTTCCATTTTGAACTTTGATTCGGATTGCAAAAGGAGAATGTGCTTTTTGATTAAGATTTTTTGATTCAATTTCAATATTTCCAAATACAGCAACATCTTCACCTTCCCCAAAGACATATTCCACTTCGAATTTATTAAACATCATATTTTCTGAAATAATAGTTGAATATTTGATGAATTCTTCGATTCCTTCGTGGCGTCCAGCCCATACCATAATCTTTCTTAGTGGATCATCATTTTCATTTAAAGATATGTAGACTACATCAGAAGATAGATAGGTTGGAAATGATGATACATCACTATAGTTGTTTAAAAAATCTTTTACTATTTGTACATTTGAATTTTCCATAATTATTATTTTTAGATTAATTCTTTAGCTTCATCTAGGGTAACTAGTTTGCCTAAACTTCCAAATTCATGTAAATCTCCAAAGACTTCAATTCGGATAGATTGGTTAATACCGCCAATTTTGAGTGGATCGAAACCATTGGCTGTAATTAATTTTGATACTACGTTTCCAGCATCAACATTATCTGTAGCATAGAATTCAACCATGCGTACTGGAGTGCTATTTGCAGCCTCACTTAATGAATTAGCGCTAACACTACCAAAAGCTTTTACCAATGGCGTATCTTTAGTTAATAAGTTTGCAATGATTTGACCTGAAGATTGATTTTGATCAATAGTTTTATGAAAATTACCTTTTTCATCAACTTCAATTGGATTTGAAGGATCAACGATGATTTTGCCTTTTAGTTCATTTGCATATTGTACAACAAATGTTTTAATTGCTTCAAACCAGATTGCCATAATAATTACATTTGAATTTTTAATAGCATCCTCAATCGTTGCTGCGGTGGCAAGACTTCCTAGTTTTGTTGTAAGTACTTCTGCTTTTTCAATAGTTTGATCTGCGATTATTACTTTTTGCCCTCCTCTGACTAAATTTGTTGCAAGACGAGACCCTATATTGCCAGTACCAATAATAGCGACGATAGGGTTATTTTTTAAATGATTATCCATAATGCTTATTTTGATGTTAATTTGACTAAGTGAATTAAACCCTTATAATTAGGTTTTTATCTTTAACCAAAGTTACGGCGCAAGCAAAAGGTCTACCAATAAGATTTCTTAATAAGCAATGTTAATAGATGTTAATAATCATTTTTTATATAATGAAGAAAGTAACCAAAGAATGAAAAATAATATTTATTTTAAGTAATGAAGTAGTTTTGTTTTTTTTGAACGACAGAGATCTTTTGATCATCTAGTTCTGCTAAGGTATTTTCAATCATTTCAGACATGGCGTCCAATGCCAGATCATTGGGCTGAGTGCCGAAAGGATCCTCTAATTCATCGGCAATTGCTTCGAGTGCTGTAAAAGTATAGGCGACAAATACGATAATAAAAGGTGTAATCCAGCCTAAACTTTCCACAAATCCAAAGGGAAGCATAAAGCAGTACATATAGACAGTGCGGTGTAACAAAACGCTATAGGTATAAGGGATAGGAGTGCTGGAAATTCGCTCACAACCACCAATGATATCTGATATTTTGTTTAAATTTTCATCAAAGGCAATCTGCTGTATCGAGTCAATTCGGCCTTCTCGGCGGGCATTTTGTATCCAAAGCCCAAGGCTTTTCATGATGACAATAGGTTTGAAAGTATTGTTTTTCAATGAATTTGCCATAGTATTAGGTAATAACCGTTGTAAGTCAGGGTCAGCATCCGTATTTCGAAGTTGATGTTTCAGAGCATGTACAAGGGCAGTAAGTTGTTTGATGAAATCAGTTTGCTGAGGTTTATAATCCTCTCCTTCAATGAGCGTATGAGCTTGTCTTGCCAGAGAACGAGTATCATTTAATAGTGCACCCCAAAGTTTTCGTCCTTCCCAGAAACGATCATAACTTACATTGTTACGAAAGCCTAAGAAAATAGCCAATGCTATTCCAAAAAGCGTAAAAATAGCAGGGTTGAGGTGGATATGATGTTTCAGTAAAAAATCACGGAAGTAAACAATTAATAAAGAAAAGAGGAATAAAAGGCATAAACGAGGTAATAATTGAGGTAAGACGGAGCCTTTCCATTCAAAAAGCATCTTAAACCAATTTGTTTTTTTCTTGGTAATCATTTTTGATTCAAATTTTATGAATATAAAATTAAGAATTAATACTGGAAAAAATATGGATTAGGACAAGAGTCTTCCGTTTTTGTGCTTATAAGAGGCCTAAATTTAGTTCCTGATAGCTGAATTTTATAAACCCTTATCCAAAATATAATTTGAATAAGGGTTAAACTATTTTATAATTGGCGTAATAAGTTGCGCCATTCTTCGGGTTCAGGTAATGTAGGTTTTCGATCGCCAAAAAATTGTACAATCAGTTCACCAGTTTTATCAAAAACCTCTACTGAAGTTACAATACCTAAATCGGTAGATTTTTGTACTATATACGCATTATGCATTTGGTCTTCTTTCAGTTGTAAACAGAAATCTTGATCCTGAATTTTGAGTATTTGATTTAGTTTTGAAACATTGTAAATGCATCCGGTATGTATTTGAATACATCCTTTATTACCCACAAAAGCCATAATAGAAACATTCGAAGTAACCGCATTGAGCAATAAGGAATAGATGGCTGAAGTAGGTATTTTTCGTACATAACCAGAAGGTGCCAATCGTAAAGCTTGAACTCTGGATACTTCAAATTCTTGGAGCATTCCAAAAAACTCATGTGTGTCTTTTAGTAATCGCCAAGTATTTTGTAAACCGATTTGGTCAATCTCATTATCAGGCTTTTCGATAGGTTGGACAGGATCTTTTACTATTTCAATAGCGCTACTTGTATTGGTTATACTGCCGTATTTAGAAATAAAATGACTATAGGTTTCTGGCGAAGCAGTAGGGTCAAAGTATATTTTCTGGATGGCTTGTCCATTTTTAGCAAAAAATTGAAAACTAGCCATAGTCTTTTCTGGAACAAGGTAGCCGTGTGCCCAATGCATCATGAATAAGCGCAAATCGATTTCTTTGGTTAGTGCAGTACCTACGGGACCTTGAAAAGTGACAACATCGTAAACACCAGTTTTTTCATGAATAGCATTATCATTGGTCGTAACAGCTGTAATTGTTCCTAATAAATGCAGTTCTTGTAATAATTCTTTCCAATTACCATGTAATTGAATGACATTATCCAGTATTGCAATGCGTTCAACTTCTGTTGTATTTTCTGTTACAGAAATATTTTTTTCAATGATTTGATCAAATTGTTCTTCTATAGATGATTTGTTCATGGGGATTGATTTTATAAATGAATAATTGAAGGGTAAATTTCCTGATATTGTTTGGAAAATAGCTTCTAAAATTCACGTCAAAACTTGTACTTTTAGGACATTTTGTTATAATGAGGTTTACATTTATGAGATGTACTTTTTATTGGATTATTAGTGCCTTATAATGCTGTAAATCAATATCTTTGTGTGGTTATGCACATACCTATAGGACATACTACCAAGCGATTCTCAAAATGGTTATTTATTATAGCCTTATTACTGAATACAATTTCTTTTGCAGGTTATTCAGCAAATAGCCAAGCAGAACAACAGATTGTTCCAATAGAATTAGTTCATTCAGAATTCGTTACTACGAATAAAAAAACAGCGTTATTTTATACACAGGTAAGCGATTTATTTTTAGAACTACAAAAACTACACACGTATTATACTTCCGTTTTTCTGCACTATTACAGTCAATTGATTCAAGTCAAATGGCAGGATCTGAATAGGCATTTTATAGTGATAAAAGAAGAAATTCAGCATTCCCTTTTACAAGTAATGGCTATTGTTTATCCAACAGTCCACACTTCTCGTTTTAGATTATAATTAGCAAAATTATTCTAAAACAAGCTGTCAGGATCCCTGGTGGTATAAATAAACAGTATGAGAAATTTAAAGAAAGCACTACGAACTATTGGGTTTGTAATGTTATTATTGCTAGCATCTATTGGTATAGGTTTGGGTGGTGGCATTCCGATTGCAATTACAAAAAAAGAAGATCATTCTGAAACGGAAACAGAATGGATCGATAAGAAAGAGAAGGAAAATGAGTTGAAATAATTGAATTCATATCCATCCTTCGCGAATCGCTTTTTTTACAAGTTCTAAGGTGGTGAATGTTTCACTTTTGCGGAGAATGTTTTTCCGATGTGTATCAACAGTATGTTTACTAATAGATAGTATAATAGCAATTTCACTGTTTCTTTTTCCATCGACAAGATATTTGAGAATCTGTTTTTCTCTTTTTGTAATAATCTCCTTTTTGGTTTTAAAAACAGATAATGCTTCTACATTTAGAAATGAAGGTTCATTATCGAGGCCAATAAAAGAGAGTGTAGGTTTACCTTCGGGCTTTAGATGAGTAATATCGGTATGAATCCCCAATACGCGAATGGCGCCACCATCTTTACCGCTTTGTATCGTTAGTAACTGTTGCAGTACCCGTATGTATTCTCCATTGGATTTCTTGATTCTATAATCGTATCGAATTTTATATTTCATTATTTTTTCTGGAGTAAACTGGTAGAAAAAATGAATTGCATAGTTTTCAAAATTCAGAAAATACGATAGATCATCCGGATGGATTTTTTGCATGATAAATTCGGGAGTAATGACTTCAGGAGGATAACCTAATATTTGGGTCACATTTTCCTGAATGTATTCTATTTCTGCCGTACATAAATTAAAAATATAATAATAATAATCCCCCACCTGAAATACATCCGATAATTTCTGGTAGTGTTGCAAGTCAAAATCGGAGACTTCCTCAGGCCTAATTTTGGCAATTTTTAACCACAATTGCTGTATTTCATCAAAGGGTAATTTTTGCATATTTATTCTTATGAATTTATGTTAAATAAAAATAATATTGATTAAAAATACCATTTTTATGGTATTTTTTTATGTTTTTTTTAGAATTAATTTTAAGGAAGATATGAGTAGGCACAATCATGGAAAAAAGAGAATACCACATTTATAAATTAGAAGAATAAATAGAGATTGTACTCAGTACTAGTTTAGTAAGTGCAGGGATAGAATATAAAATAATAGAATCTTCGAATAATAATGATTGGATATTCATTTAAAATTTTCACTGATGAAAAAAAACTACCTTATTTTTTTACTGCTCTTGAGCGGAATTGTCTTTGCACAAAATCCGACCAATCCCACCTATGATTTTTACGGAACTTTTACAATCAAAGGTAAATTATACAATTACCATTTTATTCAACAAGAAAATGGTATAAAATCCATCAGCTATTCTTCTTTGGATAATGCAGAACAACCTATTTCAATTGATAAATTGGACAAAGTAATAACAGATATAAAAGCTTTAGAGATTGTAAAAGAAATGAAGAAAAAAGATATTGATACTTTGACTTCAAGATTTAATGAAGCTAAAAAAATTATTGCATCACAGAAAAAAACAAAGCAAGAAGAAGTAGAAAGTACGGATAAAGCAGATATGATTACAAAATTGATTGAGTATATATTGGCTGCTGCTAAAAGTGAGGGTTTTAATAAAGAGGAAGTAACTTCCTTACTAGAAAAGCTAGCGAAATACAAAGATGCAGCAAAACTAGTTGAGAGCAAGACTAGTGAGCCGGGCTTTACGACCGATAAATATAAGTTTCAAGAGATTACTAAATCTGAAATTGAAAAAAGTTTTAAATTGGTAAAAGAGTTAAATATCGCTTCTGATAAACAATCAAAAGAATCTGAAGAATTCAAAGAATTTCAAAATGTTGTGGATAAGGTATTTTATGAAATAGACAATAGAGTGAAATTTGGTGACCGACAGCCTACTGTTGCTCATATATTATTAACACGTAAAAGGATTGATTTAGAAATAAAATATAAGAATGTTAAAGATTGCAATAGTTGTTCAGAACCATGTAAAATGTCTAAGGAAAGTGAGAAATTTGAACCCAAATCGGATAAACAGATCTCCTTTGATGTTGAGCGAATTACTATAGAATTCGATGAAGGTACTATAAAAAACATATTTGCCGATTTAATCCCGAATGTACCGGAATATACCGCTATTTACGGACGAAAAAGCATCCGTTTCAGAAATAATAAACCCATTAGTACCTCAGGGAAATTTGATCCAGAAAAATTTGCGAAACATGCAATATTTGCGGGAGACGATATAATATTGCGGAATCTTATTAAAAAGGATGAAGGACAAGAAATATGTGATTTAAAATTCAATTTGAATGAATTAGTGGAGTATAAAGTAGCTGCGGAGAATGATAATGAAGATTATAGCCCTCAAAATGCAGTTATCATATTGACCCCAGAAAATAACATTATAGAACTGAAAAAAGAAAAAACCGCCAATGCGTTTAGTGCCAGAATATTTACTGATTTAATGGGTTTGAATGAAGACCAACCGAATGGTTTAGTACAAATTGAGGTTTCAAAAAAATTAAATTTATATACGAATCGGTTTCAAGTTTTTTCAGCTTTTAGTAATTGGGGATTCTTAACGACTATAACACCAATATTAACGTTTAGTAAAATTGAAGAAAAAGACCGTAATTATATTTTGGATGGAAATGCTGTTAATACTACACAATTAGTAGATGGACGTGCTAATTTCTATATTAAACCTATTGAAGTATTAAAATATCAAAATTTTAATTTTGGAGTTTTATTAAATGTCTTCAAGTTAAATATTACAAACTATAAGACGAACTTTCAAATCAATTATAGCTTGAATTATGGAAGATTATCCGTTGCAGACTCAGTATTTATTGAAAATGGAGGTATTGTAGCATTACCTTCAAAGTTAAAAACAAATATAAGCACGATTAAACATACTTTAGGTATAGCCATGGAGTTAAAGCCAAATCCTGATTTTGGATTAATGCTTGGCTTTGATTTCTTATGGCTTAAAACAAAAAAGGAGCGTTATGCTTATTTACCAGAAACAACGAATTTAATTTATGTTTCTTGGCTTGAGGGTTTTTTAAAATTAGGAGATGCCTCCAAAGCATTTATACGGTACCGTTATCACAGGCAAGATGGTAATAGTCAAGAGAATTTCCAACAGATACAATTGGGGATTCAAATTGCTTTGAATCGAGTAGCCGATTATAAAAAATAACGAAATAACTCAAAAAATAGGATTAGTGTAACTTTTTGTTTTTTTATGGGTCTATATAATAAATCGTGTTGTGATTGGGGTAAAAGTGTAGAAAATTATATTCTAGAAACAATATCTTTACGACATTAAAAAACAAATTATGAAAATTACTCTGCCTGTTTTTTTTACCATAATATTCATTATAGTATTAAATTTCACTACAAGCTTATCAGCGAAGGAAAGGATTCAAAATCCTTCCAAAAATGAAATTATCTTTAAAGTAGATGAACGAACTGAATTTTTCAGGACGATATACAATTTAGCGGTAGATGATGTAATTGATGATAAATTAAAGCCTTGCGAAACGGAATATTATAAGAGTGTTAAAGCTTATTTCAATCCTTATAAGAACCATCCTTTAATGGCTTACATCTTGAATAATGACAATATTGGAGTAGATTTTTCGGTAGTAGGGCTAATGTATAAAAATTTTGAAACTTTTGAGTTTGATTCATACTATTTGGATGAACTAAAAGGAATGGGAATCAGTGAGCAGGAAATCAAAGAAATGAAGCCTCTTTTATTGGATTTTTATAAAAAATCTAATTTTAGAAAGTTTTTTAAAAGCCATCAAAACTATTACTTAAAAGCAGTCGAAAATCTAAAAATTGAAGCCGAAAAAGAGCAACTTTTCGAATCGATAGAACAGTTTTATCAATCTCAGAAAGAAGGGTTGAAATTTATTATTTTTGTTGAATTGACTAATAATGCTAACAACAGAGCATTATCTTTTTATGAACATAATAACCCAAAAACAAGAGCCCTTATTCTAACGAATTTATGTACGGATATTAATAGCCCTACTGAAACGAATAAATTTTTAACCTTAGAAGGAAAAAGAAGGATTTTATACCATGAAATTTCACACATATTCACCAATGAACTATTGAACAAATACATAGGGAATATATCAGATTATAAATCTCTTTGTAAAGAATGTGATGAGGTTAAAATTAGAGATTATGTAGACCATGCTATCGTTAATCCTTTGCAAGCAATATTGATGAAAAGATTAGGTAACGATACGAGTGGAGAACTCTATTTCTTAACGGAATGTAAAGATGTAAGGAAAGACATTTATATCCGATTAGCCCTTTATAACCCAAAAGATATTATTTCTTTTGAGTCCGTTTATAAAGAATGTATTGAAATACTTCAAAAAAAGTCGGCGGAGATCAAATAATATTTGACATTTCGAAGGTTAATTTTTGTATTGGCTGTGCGATTAGAAATCGACTCAATATATTCAAACAATCAAGGAAAGAATTTATTTTGCCTAAAGAATAAATTTTAACGCAATAATGTTGCGTTTTGTTTGCTACTTATTAAATTTGCAACAATGTTGCATATAATAATTTAAAGCTAAACAAAATGAAACAAATTTATCTATCCATTAGCGTGTTCCTGTTTGTATTGATATCGGGTACAGAATCGAAAGCACAAGAATTTCAAAACAAATCATTGCGAGTACCGATTGTCACCATTCAAAAGAATAAACAATCAACACAAAAGAAGGATGAAAGTACAACAACCGTTTGTAAAGACAATCTGGGAGGAGCACTAGAGCCATCCTTTGTGAAATTTAAAATTAAAGAAACTAGTTTCGATCATGTGACTTATGCAGCACCTACAACGTATTACCATGAATATCCAATTTCAGAAAATACTTCGACAGTGCTTATTGTAGGGCAAGAATATGTATTTTATACATTTACTTCCTCCGAAGCAGTACTAGCAATTTGGATAGATTATAACCAAAACAATATTTTTGAAGCAGAAGAGTGGACAGAGTTAGTCAATAATATGCAATCGGAAAACACCAGTAATTTTACAATTTCAGCCCATGCAATTCCGGGTAAGACTAAGATGCGTGTACGAACCAGAGCTTATGGAAGTGCCATTAAGGCAACAGATGCTTGTAGTTCATTTGGATCAGGGGAAACCAGAGATTATACAATCGAAATTAAGACAGCCAGTTTATCCGTAGGTAACATAACAAAAGAAAAGAAACAGCTCAATATTTATCCTAATCCTACATCTGGCTATGTAAAGGTAGAAGATAACAATGAAATTGAAAATCTACTCTTGTATAGTGATTCTGGAAAATTATTGATTAGTAATGCATACAATCATTTAGATCTTACAGGATATGCCACAGGATTATACATTGTGAAAGTGCAATATAAAGATGGACAATCAACCTTTAGAAAATTAATCAAGAAGTAAAGTAGTAGTATAGAAATAAACAAGGGACAAAAAACGCATCTTTTTTGCCCCTTGTTTTGTTATAATAAGTTTGTATTTTTTATAATGTAAACTTATTATGTGCTAAAAAGTTCAATTTTAGAGAGAGATAATGAACCGTAAATTTAGCTTTCAACAAATTGTATTGTGTAGTAATCAACTGATTCTTTGAGGTAGTGAAAATTGTAGCATCGACTAATCCGCTCGTAAATTTTGATTGAGTAGTTTGGAATGATTTTTCAGCCAAAATTTCGGTGTTTTCTAGTTGGGTAACCAAAACTCTATTTTGTTCCTGTTTTGTAATTTCTTGCGTAATAATATTATTCAGTTTTATTTTTTCCTGTTTAGTAGCTACACTTTTTTTCTGGTATTCAATTTTAGAGAGCTGTACATTCTGACTATTTCTTAAACCATTGAATAGTGGAACTGATAATTGTATTCCGATATAATGATTTTTATTACTGTTGATTTGTGTCCAAAAAGGATCTACAACTGCATTACTTTGACTAATGGGAAGAAAATAGAAAGAAGAAAAAGTATAAAATGCGGATAACACCGGTAAGCTCTTATTGCGTTCAATGTTGATGTTCTTTTTAAAGATTTGTTCATTGAGTTCAGCCGAATGAATAATCGGAGAATTCTTAAGAGCATCTTCAAAAATTGTTTTTGGGGATAACACTGTAGGAAACTCTGTTGTTGCTAGCGGCTCTACCAAAAAATCATTGGGTAGTACAGTAGTGATATTCATAAGCTGTAAGAGGGTTAGCTTCTGGTTTTCCAACAATTGTTTTGTACTCAGGATATTATTTTCTTCCTGGGCATAGCTTACTTGCATGTCATAGAGATCACTTTGTGGTTTACTACCAATCTCTACTTCTTTTTGTATTCGATTTAAATTAAATTGAGCATTTTGAAACTGAACATTCTGAATTTTCAGTAGTTCTTGCGAATACAATACATTAAAATAATTCTCTAGAATAGAAAGTTGGTATTCATTTGCTGTTACTTCTTTGTCTGCTTTAGATTTAAGAATTGCAATTTTGTTTCTACGCGCTTGGGTAAAACTATTGAAATCTACCAGATTCATGTTTGCATTCAACGATAAGTTATTCGATTGAATGTTAGAACTAACTCTATTATTGGTCGATGGATCAATTGTTGAACCAATACTATAGGTTTGATTTCCGGAAAAAGTAACCCGAGGTAATAAATCCAGTAGTGGACTGCGGTGTGTTTTTTCTGCACTAAGAATATCAAGTTGTTTAAGTTGGAAGTCTAAATTGTTTTTCATACCAGTTTCAAGGCACTTTTGTAAAGTCCATACTTCTTGGGCAGAAACGTGAATAGTGAATCCAAAAAAGAGAACCAGACTGAATATTTTGATATTTTTCATGGCAATAGAAATTATAACCCGCAGAAGTGAAATTCTGCAGGTTATTGATTATTAAATGATTTGTGAGAAAAGAACTAGGAGTGAGATCCTACTAATTATTCATATTTTAAGTAACGAAGTACATCTACTTTTGTAGCTTGATATGCTTTTGAAAGTACAATCAATAAAGTCAATAGCAACAATACGACGAATCCGATGATAAAAGGAATTACACTGATATCAATTCTGTAAGCAAAGTTTTCTAACCATTTACCCAGTAAATAATACACAGGAATCAAAGCAATTAAAAACCCGATAATACAGTAAACAATATATTGTTTGGAAAGTTCTTTCAATAAGGTTTTTGTTTCAGCGCCTAATGTTTTTCGGATGGCTATTTCCTTCATTCTTCGTTCAATAGAGTAGGAGGCTAAAGCAAATAAACCAAAGAGAGCAATAAGAATCACAATAAAGTTTAAGAGTGAAAATAGACGCTCTTGCTTTACATAATTCTCATATGTTCGAGCAAAATCATTATTAACAAAATCGTAATTGAATGGATATTTCACATCTACATTTTTACCCCAATACTTTTCTATATCGCTTATCGTTTGTTCCATATCATTTGGAGAAACTTTAACAAAGACTTTACTAAGTGTATTGACCATCCAATTGATGGTTTTGAAATGGAAAAAAACCATTGGAGGAATCTTATCTTGTGGAGCATATAGATTAAAGTCTTTTACTACTCCTACAATTTTTAATTTATTACCATTCCATTCAATTTCTTTACCAATTGGATCTTTTTCATTCATCAATTTTGCAGCCGTTTCATTGATTAATATTGAATTGATTGTATCGGAAGCAAACTTTTCAGATAAATTTCTACCAGAGACTATTTTAATTTCCATCATGTCTAGCATTCCAAAATCAATACCCATGTTTTGTCCCTGTACAGCATTATCCTTGTAAGTAAAACCAGAAGATGAATTTGCCCCACTCCCAAGTCTAAATGAACCCGTTGAAGCATTTTTTACTCCTTTTATCTTTTTTAATTCTTGTATAACGGTATGGTACTTTTGAAGAGAGGCATTTTTGTAATCTTTATTCTCAACACTAATAGGATTACGATAGTCAATCTGTATAATTTGGTCTCCTTTGAAACCTAAATCCTTAGTGCTAAGATAATGTATTTGTTGGTGTACAATATAAGAACCAATGATGAAAAAGGTAGCAATAGCAAACTGTAATATCAGCATTCCATTACGAAACCAAATCCCACTTTTACTACGTCCAAAGTTCCCTTTTAATACTTTTAAAGCTTCAAAATCGGCTACATATACAGCAGGGAAAATACCTGCAAAAAGAATAACAATCACAAAAATACTAATCAACTGTAGGTAAAATTGACTGCCTTGAATAACAAGTTCTTTTCCTAAAAAATCATTATAGTAAGGCAATGAAAGTTCTACAATTACTAGAGCGAGAAGTATAGAGAAAGTGGTTAGAATTATAGTTTCAAAAATAAATTGTTTTACAATGTTACTTTTTGATGCCCCTAGTATTTTACGTACACCTACTTCTTTGGCTCTTTTAACGGCATCTGCCGTAGCAAGATTCACATAATTAATGATCGATAAGGTCAATACTAATATGGATAAACCAAATAGAATTAATAGGAACTGATAGTTACCTTTTTCTTCAAATACATATTTTACAGTAGAGTGTAAACGTGAATCTTTTAGATTTTCTAGTACTGTTTTCGATTGACCCCATTTTTTAATTAATTCTTCAGGAGTAACCCCTAGAGATTTTGCTTCTTTTTTAAATTTATATTCATAGAATAAGTCACCTATTTTACTTTCTACAGTTTTGGCTTGTGAAGGGTCTTTTAATTTTACGTATAAACCAAAATTATAATTTCCCCATTGGTCTTTGTTTTGTTCTAACTCCTTATTAATCGTAGAAATTACAATTAAAGGTTCAATAGAAGATTTTCCCTTGATTTTATAGACACCACGAACGACTAAAGGAGTATTCTGATAAAGTACAGTTTTCCCCATTGGATCTTCATCACCAAACAGAAGTTTTGCATTTCCTTCAGAAAGAGCAATACTTGCATTGTCTTGTAAAGCCGTTTTTTTATCTCCTTTTATAAATTCGAAAGGGAAGAATTCAAAAAAGTTTTTTTGAGCATTCAGAATCTTTTTATAGAGTTCTTTTTTTCCATTGTACTCAATGATTTCTGATTGATAATTAGTTTTGAAATAACAAAAGCTTTCTACTTCAGTAAATTCAGCACCCAGGTGTTCACCCAAAGTTCCCGGAACTGTTGACCAGTATTTACCTTCACCCATATCACTAATGACCTGGAATATTTTGTCTTTTTCAGGGTTCCAAGCATCATAGGAATGTTCCTCATTCCAATATAAAGTGGTAAATATAAGTCCTGCAATACCAAGACTTAGTCCTAGAATATTGAGAGCAGCAAAGAGTTTATTGCGTTTTAATTGATATAAAAATATCTTGATCCAGTTGCGAAGCATAATGAATTGATTTAAATGTTATGAAATAAGATTGTTAGTAGAATTTGCGATTTAAACAAATACATCTACGTTTCGACTGTTCTGTCTTTCAGACAAGATCATTCCATCTTTCATTAAAATTGTTCTTTGAGAAAAAGAAGCATCATATTCAGAGTGCGTAACCATTAAGATCGTAGCTCCATTTGCATGCAAATCAGTCAATAGTTCCATTACTTCATTACCATTTTTACTATCTAAATTCCCTGTAGGCTCATCGGCAAGGATAATCTTCGGTTCGTTCACTAATGCTCTGGCTACCGCAACTCTTTGTTGTTGTCCACCAGAAAGTTGTTGAGGAAAATGCTTTAGACGGTGAGAAATGGCGAGACGCTCTGCAATGACTTCTACTTTTTTCTTGCGTTCTGCTGGACTCACATTATTATAAATCAACGGCAATTCAATATTATCATATACTGATAGTTCATCGATGAGGTTGAAATTCTGAAAAATAAATCCAATATTTTGTTTTCTACTTTTTGATTTTTCTTTTTCACTCAAACCCATCATTTCCTGATTCAATAGTTTGTAGCTTCCACCATTTGCACTATCCAGTAGACCAATGATGTTTAATAAAGTTGATTTTCCACAACCTGAGGCTCCCATAATAGTTACAAATTCACCTTGTTGGATTTGAAGTGAAATTTCATTTAAAGCTTTAGTTTCTATTTCTTCAGTTCGGAATACTTTAGATAAATTTTGAATTGTGATCATAATTTTTTTGATTTAGAACCAATGGATTAGACTGGTTTAGTTTACTATTCGTTGATTGATTGATGATTATTTTAAATTAAGAACTTGTATTTCATTATAATCCTTATATGTTGAGGTAATTACTTTTTCACCCACTTTTAAGCCTTCTTGTATTTCATAATATAACGGATTTTCTCGGCCTATTTTAATGTTTCTACGTACCGCTTTGTCACCTTCTACAACAAAGATCCATTTTCCAGCAGTATCACTATAAAAACTACCCTTTGAAAGTACCAAAGTTTTTGTTTTTTCAGAAAGCATTAATCGTATACCAAAACTAAGTCCTTGTCTTAAATCTAGTTCTTTTCCATCGATAAAATTAAGCTCGACTTGAAAACGCCCTCCTTTTACTTCAGGAAGTACTTTTGAGATTTCAACTTTCAAGATTTTATTTTTATACTCTACTTGCCCAATTTGCCCTGGAGAAATTTTCTCTAAATAGAATTCATCTACATCAGCCATTAATTTGTAGCCATTCATCATATCGATTTTTCCGATACTTTCACCAGATACATAATTTTTACCTAAAACCGGTTCAAAAGAAGAAAGTCTGCCCGCAGAAGGAGCTGTAACCAAGAAATTCTTTTTGTTTTTTCGTAGAATCTCAAGACTTTTATACATAATCTCTTGAGATTGGCCAATTTGTGAAATTTGAATCTGATTGGCTTGTTTTTCTTTTTGAATACTTTGTTGAATTATACTCTTACGCTCTTTTTGAAATCTGAAATTTTCTGTTGTTTTCTCAAACTCATTTTTAGCCAAAATTTGTTCCTTATATAATTTTTGATTCAAATCAAATAGATTTTTTGCATCCTGATAATCATGTTCAATAGCAATAAGATCTTTAGCCAAACTTAGTTCCTGATTTCTCAAATCAAGTTTAGCCTTATTTAAGTTATTAATTTGCTCAATAATAGATGTTTCTTGGGTCATGTACCCTAATTCGGTATTGGGATTATACAATCGAGCCAAAGGTTGTCCTTTTTCAACGAAAGCCCCATTTTCTACTAATATCTCTTGAATAGAACCACCTTCCACAACATTCAATAAAGTAGAATGTAAAGGTTCCACTTTTGCTTGAAATACAATGAAATCTTCAAAATAATTATTCTCAACCGTTTTAATTGTGATTTCATTTTTTGAAATGTCTAAACTTCTTTTTTTAGTAATAGAAGAATACACAAAATAACTGATTAATAAAAAAACAGGTAAAGCTAAGGCGAGGTATTTATTTTTTCTATTTTTACGAGGCGTGATGGTGTCCATATTGATTATTTTATAGAGGTACTTATCAATTTTATGCCACAAACTTTAAAAAGAATAACACGTTGATTTTTAGTGTTTTATTTATTTCTAAAAAATCAAAAGTGTCCGATAATGAACACCTTTTGTCCGAAACCGTACAGTAATGAAAAAAACACAGGCAAACATATTAGTGATTGATGATCAGGAAGACATCTTATTTGCTTCCAAAATGTTTTTGAAAAAACATTTTGAGAATATTTTCACACTCAATAACCCCAGAAACATTATAAATCTGTTATCTGAGAATCATATTGATGTGGTACTCTTGGATATGAATTACCGTATAGGATTTGAAGATGGGAAAGAAGGAATTTATGTATTGAAAGAAATTAAAACATTCTCTCCAAAAACAATTGTGATTCTTATGACGGCATTTGGTAAAGTAGAAACAGCTGTTGAAGGATTAAAATCAGGAGCTTTTGATTATATCTTAAAACCTTGGGATAATGATAAACTACTTGCCGTAGTAAAAACAGGAGTAGAGGAGAGTAGAAAAGAGCAAAAAAGAGTGGATAAAGAACCCAAAACGGATCGATTCTTTATTGGACATTCCCCTTCTCTACAAAAAGCGTATTCATTTGCCGATAAAGTAGCAAAAACCGATGCAAATATTTTAATTTTAGGTGAAAATGGGACAGGGAAGTATGTACTAGCACAGCATATCCATCAAAATTCTCCACGTAAAAATCAACCCTTTGTCCATGTAGATTTAGGATCATTGAACGACAATATCTTTGAAAGTGAGCTTTTTGGTTATGCCAGTGGAGCATTTACCGATGCAAAAAATGATACACCAGGACGATTCGAATTGGCTCAGAATGGGACTATTTTTTTGGACGAAATAGGGAATGTACCCTTGCACCTGCAATCTAAATTATTACAGGTAATCCAGAACAAGTCAGTAACCCGATTAGGAGAATCAAAACCCAGAGCAGTTGATGTTCGTATTATTACGGCTACAAATGCTGATTTAAAACAAAAAGTTGGCGATAAAAATTTCAGAGAAGATTTATACTATCGCATTAATACGATGGAAATAATGCTGCCGCCACTCCGTGAGCGTAAGGATGATATTATACCATTAGCCCAATTCTTATTGGAGAAGATGATTGATAAATATGAACGTGCAGCGATTGTCTTTAACCCCATAGCCTTAGAGCAGATGGAAAAACACGCGTGGAATGGAAACATTCGAGAAATGGAAAATAGAATCGAACGGGCTGTAATACTTTGCGATAAAGATATCATCACCATTTCCGATTTAGATTTGGATATCATAGTGCCAGTGGAGGATCATAAAGATGATTTACAATTAGCTGACATAGAGAAAAGCTCTATCGAAAAAGTATTGCATAAAAACAATTTCAATATTAGTAAATCAGCCGAAGAATTAGGATTATCCCGAGCTTCATTGTACCGCAGAATGGAAAAATTTGATATTAAGGAATAACGAACTATTGACTTGAAAATAATACAATAGATGAACTTTAAACAATACAACGGTATATTTTTTCGAATCCTAATCATTATAATAGGGATTACCTCCTGTATAATTTTATTTCAAAAAGGACTACACTATTCGGCTATTCTAGCTGCAATAATTTCTATCACCATCATCATAGAAATGTATATATTCATTAAGAGTAGTATTCTTTTTTATGATAAAACGATAGATGCAATATTGGCCAATGATTTTTCAGCGGACTTTTCAAAACAGAGCACTTTATCCAATTATAAAAGTTTACTAAGACTCTATGAAACTTTAAAAGAAAAGCAGAACGACCAAGAGTCAAAAGAATTGGTATACCGTTCTATCTTGAACAATATTGAAACAGGTGTTTTAATCTTACAGAAAGATAAACAAGACTGGGATATCTTCTTAATGAATGATTATTTCTCTAATTATTTTACTGTTCCTAAAGTTTCCAAATGGAAGTATCTTAAGAATCATTTACCTTCTCTTTGTGCAAGTATTGAAGATCAAAATTTTCAGGAAATCAAAACGGCACTGCAAATCAAGGTGGAACAGCAAGACACACAAACCTTTATACTTCAAACCTCTAGGACAAAAACATACAATAAAGAATACTACATTATCCTCTTGGATTCAATTCAAAAAGTAATTGAGAAAAAGGAAAAAGAAGCGTGGATTAATCTGATGAAAGTAATTTCGCATGAATTAATGAATTCTTTAACGCCCATTCGTTCACTTACACAAAATCTTAATGAGCTAATGCAACAAGAATCTCTTTCTAAAGAAGATTTAGAAGATATTAAACAAAGCGTTACGACAATGATTCACCGTAGTGATCACCTACAAATTTTTGTGGATAGCTATCGAAAATTAGCCATGTTACCTACACCTGTAAAAACTAAGGTAGAGCTGAATGAATTAATTAATAGTACCTTAAACATCATGAATCCTCTCTTGAAAAAAGAGAATATTGCAGTTGTGAATTCAATTTCCTTTAACCGATGGCTTTCGGTAGATAAATTACAGATGGAACAAGTTCTAATCAATATACTAACCAATAGTATTTATGCATTAGAAGGATTAAAAGATAAAGTTATTGAGATTCAGGCAGAGCAAAAAAATGATAGAATTACGATAACGATTGGCGATTCTGGAAAAGGAATTGAAAAAGAAATTGAGGATAAAATATTTCTTCCTTTTTTCACTACCCGTATAGAAGGAGCAGGTATTGGACTTACTTTATCCAGAAATATTATAGAAGCTCATGGTGGCTATTTGACCTTGAGAAAAGGAGAAGAGCAAACCATTTTTGTAATCAATTTAAAAACCTAAAATTAAAATTATATATAGTAAATTACCATATATATATTCTTTGTTTACTTCCTGAACTTAAAAAATACCTTTTCTGTACAAAAATATACTACAACAAAAACAACAACAAGGTAATACGGGTAGTATTGTTAGGTAAAAATCTTACAAATATTATAAAATACACTAGTGTTAACGTCGAAAATTACCGTAATTATTTAATTATTCTATGAAATAGTTAATCACTGTTTCATAGTTAGTTACAGTATTTTGTAAACAGATAAAAACCATTTTTTATTTTCAATTCCTCAAAACCATTTTATTTTTATTTAGAATAAATAAGAATAGTTTAGGATTTTAACATTTTGTATTTTAATTTTGGAACATCAAAATAAAGTTAAAAAAGAGTAGAACTATACTCAACTTATCCAAATGAAACTACAAAGACTATGTGTTTTAGCTATTTTTCTAATAGCTTCATTACAGGTTTTCTCTCAAAGTAGAAAATCTTCTGTATCGGGGAAAATATTAACCCCCGACAATTTACCGGCCGAATCCGTTTCCGTTTTTTTTAAAAACACACAATATTCAGCTATTACAAATGAAAAAGGAGAGTATACGATTGATGCAGAACCAGGAAAATACACTTTAATTATTTCATATATCGGTTTTAAATCGAAAGAAATGAAAGTTGTTGTGCAGGAAGAAAATACGCAGATACAAAATGTAATTGTAGAGGAAGATGTCAAAGCCTTAAATGAAGTTCAGGTAGAAGGAAAATCGAGCGTACAGCGCATAAGAGAACAGGCTTACAATGTTACTGCAATAGATGCAAAACAGCTTTATAATACTTCGAGTGATATCAATCAAGTATTGAATAAGACAACAGGAGTACGCATTCGTGAATCGGGTGGATTAGGTTCTAACTTTAACTTCACTTTAAATGGTTTTTCAGGAAATCAAGTTAAATTCTTTTTGGATGGAATTCCAATTGACAATTATGGTTCATCATTTACACTTAATAATATTCCAATCAATATGGCTGAACGTATTGATATTTACAAAGGAGTTGTACCTATTGAACTAGGTGGTGATGCACTAGGAGGAGCGGTTAATATTATTACCAATAAAAATATCAACCGTTATATTGATGCCTCTTATAGTTTCGGATCATTTAATACCCATAAGGCAGCAATTAATACCCGTTTTTCCAATAAAAATGGATTCATATTGAATGTAAATGCTTTTACCAATTACTCTGATAACGACTATAAAGTGGATGTAAGTATAGCCGATCGTGAAACAGGACAATATTTACCAGAACGAAAGTTTAGACATTTTCATGATGGTTATAAATCTGGCACCATGATGGTTGAAGGAGGAGTGAAAAATAAAAAATTTGCGGATTATTTATTAATTGGAGCCATTGTAACTGGCAATAAAAAGGAAATCCAACAAGGCTCAACCATGCAACGTGTAGTGGGAGAAGCGTATACAGAAAGCAAAGGTTTTATTCCTTCGTTGAAATATAAAAAAGACAATTTGTTTACAGATGGACTTTCTTTGAATTTCACAACTTCATATAATATTTCACAAGGAAAATCAGTCGATGTTTCTTCAAAAGTTTATGACTGGACGGGAGGGTATACGTATAGAACCTACGGCAATACTCCTGATAAGGGTGAGCTAGGTGATAAGACAATCTATGTCTATGATGAAAAGACATTTCAGACCGCAACCAATTTAAAATACCAAATCACAGACAATCAAACGGTAGCCTTGAACCATTCCTATACAGGATACAATCGTAAAGAAAATGATGAATATAAAGAGATTATCCGACCAGGAAAACCAACAATTAATAAAGGGTTTTTAGGATTATCATATAATGTTATAGCCTTAGATCAACGCCTATCTGTTTCCGCTTTTGGAAAACGTTATGATTTATCGACTAAGATGGTATCGAATGATGCTTTGTTATCAAAATCATCTTCATTTTATGGTTACGGAACCGCTGCAACTTATCATATTATTCCAGAATTGCAAGTTAAAGCATCCTATGAATATGCATACCGTATGCCTACAGCAACAGAAATGTTAGGAGATGGATTAAGTATTAAAAGTAACATTGATTTAAAACCAGAGAAAAGTAGTAACATCAATGCAGGATTAGCTTTTACAAAAAAAATAGAAAAACATACTTTTGGGCTAGAAAGCAGTTATATTTTTAGAAATGCAAAAGACTTTATTCAAAATGTACGATTAGAAACTACAAGCAAATATGAAAATCAGGAAAGTATTCGAGTACAAGGTGTCGACGGAGCTATCCGATACGGATACTCAGAGTTGTTAACGTTTGAGATTAATGCAACCTATCAAAAAACGACCAATACAAACAAATTTGCCCCACCAGGAACACAAATACATAATTACCTATACGGTGCTCAGTTGCCGAATACACCAATATTCTACGGGAATGCCGATTTAACGTTCATGTTCAAAAATGTTTCGTATACTCATGATCAACTTTCAGTAAATGTAGGAGCAAATTATATCGATGCCTATTATTTATCATGGCCTATTTATGGCGATTCAAAATACAAAAAAGCCATTCCAGAACAGTTCACTCAAAACCTAGGAGCAACCTATTCATTCCAAAACGGTAAGTACAATGTGGCTTTGGATTGCCGTAATATCACCGATGTAAAGGTGTACGATTACTTTAATGTACAAAAACCAGGGCGCTCATTTACGATAAAATTCAGATACTTTTTTAATAATTAATCATACTTAAATAATCAAATGATGTCAATAAACAAATTCAAAAATTATTTTACGGCTATAGCTCTATCAGCTGTATTTTTTTCTTGTGGAAGTGATGATTCTTCTAGAGGAGATGAAAATTCTGGAGCAGATTCAAAATATGTTTTCTCCTATTGGTTAGCAGACTATACACAATACATCTGGGGATTCGATTCATTAGATCGATTCATGACAGGAGAAATTAGTATGCAGGGAATCGGTATTGAACAAAAAGGAGATTGTATTGCTGTAAACAATACACTTTTTGCTTGTAGTACAGACGACGATGGAGGAGCATCTCTTTACATTGATCAAACAGGAAAATTAGTCAAGGGAAATAAAATTGCTATAGAATCAGTATATGCTTTTGGTACTACAGAAGATAATAAAGCAGTGCTTATTGGAGCTTCATGGGAAGGAAGTTCTATAGACAAAGAAATGATGATTTATGACCCAAATACAGTTTCAATCATCCGTCGAAAAATGGATAATTTTGCAGAAGTGGTAGGGAATGAAACTTTATATATGTGGCCTACAGGTTTACAAACATCAGGAAATAAACTATATGTTACTGGTTATTTATTACCACGCGTTGGAAACAACTGGGGAGATAAAAGAACGACAGAAACTTACATCAGAGTATATGATTATCCATCACTTACTTATGTAAAAACGATTAAAGATACTAGAACTACACCAGCTGGAATTTATTATAGTAATACAGGTACAATTCGTACAGAAAATGGAGATATTTACACTTTCTCTTCGAATGCCTATGCAGGAATCTATACTCCAAAAACAGATGCAGCTTCAGGGATATTACGTATTAAAAGTGGAACTGATACCTTTGATGCAGATTACTTCCTTAACTTCGAACAAAGCAGTGTAACAGGAAAAGTGCTTTCTGCTTACTATGCAGGAGGAAATAAAGTAGTGGTAAAATACATTCCTAAAAATATTGATACAACAGAAAATCAATCGGCATTTCTTCAAAATACAAAACCTATTTTAAAATCGGCTATAGTAGATTTGATAAGCAAAACGGTTACACCAATTACAGGATTGCCAGATCATTCCGGGGATGAATATTTTGGATTGGGTAGTATGTATGTAGAAAATGGAAAAGCTTATAAAAGTTACTTAAACAATACTGAATCTAGAATCTATCAAATAGATCTTAGTACAGGTGTTGCTAAACCAGGAGCATTGTTAAAAGGTGGTCTTCACATGCCAGTAATTACCAAGTTAACAAAAAGATAATCCCTATTTTTTATAAAATAATTACATAACCATGTGACTGTTGGTTCTCCTTCAAACACATGGTTATTTTTTACTAAACTCAATTTTTTTTATGTTCAATAAAATAAATGCTTGGCTACATTTGTGGTTAGGTCTTGCGTCGGGAATCATTGTTGTAATCGTTAGTATTACAGGTTGTATCTTGGTTTTTGAACAGGAAATAGTTTCATTTTCCTCCCCATGGCTACACGTTGAAGAACAAGCTGCCGAAAAACAATTACCCCCTTCTGAAATTTATAATGCTGTAAAAACAGCAATGCCCGACAAAGAGGTGAAAAGTCTTTGGTATGAAGGATTAGATCGATCGATACAAGTTACTATCGATTCAGATTCATTGGTATATGTAAATCCCTATACCGCCAAAATCATGGCCGTTGTAGATCATGAAGACATTTTTCATATTGTAGAAGATGGACATTTCTATTTATGGCTTCCACGAGAAATAGGAGAGCAGTTCACAGGATGGGGAACCTTCATTTTCTTTCTACTAACGATCAGTGGATTAATCCTATGGTTTCCTAAAAAATGGAACAAAGCAAATAGAGATATGAGCTTTAAAATTAAATGGAAAGCCCGCTTTAAGCGTCTGAATTATGATTTGCATAATGTATTGGGTTTTTATTCTTTTCTACTAGCCTTAATCATGGCTTTTACAGCTTTAGTAATGAGTTTTAATTGGTTTCGTCAAAGTGCCTATTGGGCAAGTGGTGGATGGCAAGACAAAGAACAGAAAGAAGAACCCATTGCTGTTAAAGATTCTATCACTAAACCCGAAAGAGACAAATTAATTCTGGCAGATTCGATTTGGAAAAAAGTACGTCGAGATATTGCAGAGAAAGATAAAGAAGCAGTCATCATCAGTATTCAAGAAAAACCAGGAGAAAGTATATATGCCTGTACCGATATGCATAATGGAGCATGGCGTGATTTATATTTTGATCCACAAACACTTAAATTACTACCCGATACACAAAAAAGAATAGGAGATGAGCGTTTTGCTGATTGGCTTCGCCGATCGAATTACGGTTTGCATACAGGAACTGTAGGCGGATTAACTACAAAAATTTTATATTTCATTGCTAGTTTTATTTGTGCCAGCTTACCCATAACCGGATTTATTATTTGGTGGGGTAGAAAGAAAAAGAAGAAGAAAAGTCCTCAAAAAGGAAAAAAAGCTATTTGATACTAACCAGCCAATTAGACGTTTTAAATTAGTGGTAATTTAAATTTTTACTTTGCACAAATGAAAACCGCTTCAGGAAACTGAAGCGGTTTTTTAATTTTAAAAATAAATCAAGTGCTAATTTTTGATGATTTTCTTAGTGAATTCCTGATTATCAATCACAACATTCAGCATGTATACACCAGATGGAAATTTAGAAATATCGATTTCAACATCAGAAGAAGTATCATTATTACTTAGTTTCTGAGCAACCACTTTTCTACCCATAACATCATAGATTTCATAATGTCCTTCGTTAGTAATTGTACTGTTCAATGTAAGCATAAATTTGCCAGTGTTTGGATTAGGATAGATCTTAATGTCTAAATCCGATAAACCTACAGTAGCACTGTTACGAGCACCTGCACAACTAATAGCGGTTCTTGAAATGGTACCATTCGAGTTAGCCGTACTACCAGTAGCATTTTTGGCTTTAATAGAGTAAGTATATGTTGAACCTGCATTAATCAGATACGTATTCAAGAATGAATTACCTGTTAAATCAGGTGCATATAAATTACCATTTCTGTAAACATCATATGTAGTAGCATTAGACGATGTTGTCCAAGTTAAATTAATAGCGCTTTGCGTTCCGCTACAAGTAGTCGTTGCCGAAATAGTAAAACTACCCGGTGCAGCCGTAGCGCTACAGGTTAAGTTCAGGTCCGATTTTAAAGAATTAAAATAGGCTAAAGCAAAGTTATTTCTCCAACTGTCACTGTTTAATTTTGCAGCATCACCTGCTAAATCAACAAATCCAATTTCATTTAAACATGCAGTAGCCGAAGAGTAACGCAATACACCTAAATGATAATTTAAAAAGGTATTATCTTCTACACAACGACGATTCGCCCATGAACCATGTGTTACCATATCTGCCTGTATCTTTTTTGCGAAAGCGATATCTGGAGCTGTATTAGCATCATCATAGGTACAATAGAAAGTTTCTGTTCCGGTTCCACCACCTGCATTACAATGAATACTTAAGAAACGGTCAGCATTCCAGTTGTTAGACATTGTAGCACGTTGATTTACAGAAATCCATCCGTTTACATTGGTTGTACGTGTCATATGTGCTGTCCAAGTACAACTGTTTTGAATTAAGGTTCTGGTTTTTAGACCTACAGCAAGTGCAGTTTCTATTTCAGTAGCCGTTCTACCATCTGGATTATCACTGGTACTAGTACCATATCCATGTCCTGGATCAAGAACAATAATTTGAGCGTTCATTCCTAAAGTAAATAGTAATAAACCGAATATAAAAGTAATTTTTTTCATCTTATTTTAATTTTAGAGTTGCAGTAAAAATTCCTCCGCTTTTATCGTCAGCGAAAATAATTTTGTCTTTATAAACAGTAGGGTACATTTCAGCCAATACTTCAGTATTAGTAATCTTTTTCGTTTGTGCAGTTTCCACATTAAAAAGATATAATTCTGAATTTGTAACCACGTGTCCATCTCTGCTTTCGTCTAAAAATCCAATAAGCGCTTTGTCATCCTCTGTCCAAGCTGTAGCAATTCCAGTACCTACTTTTTTAGCTTTAAAACTATTGTCGATAGAATACACATAGATGTCAGCACCATTGTGTACCGCTACTTTTTTACCATCATGAGAAAGAATTGCATTGTAGAATTGTCCTTCATCTTCAGTAACCATCCATTGTTTTGAAGAAACTAAATCTTTAGCTTCAATTTTTAAGGTAGCAATGTTAGTATACACCACAATCTGTTGATCATTGTTAGTTTTACCTGTATATGAAGGTAAATAGTTGTGATCTACCTCTACAATTTTTGTGTAAGAGTTGTTGCGAACGTTGTAATTAACAACTTTGGAGTTAGAGTAATATTCATGCTCTGGTTTTTCTTTAAAATAAAAAGAATCTCCAGACAGATCCCAAGAATAGGCATAACCACTTCCTGATAAATCAGAAATTTTTTTTACACTATTATTCTTTAGCTCTAATAGATAAACCCCTTTAAGGTGCTCACCAGATAGTAATACAAATTCACCAGTGGGTGAGAATAATGGGTTCGTGTAAAAGCCATCAATGTCGATACGCTCGAGGCCATTAATTTTTTGTCCATAAATGGAAATGCTCAAGAATAATGAGCACAACATAAGTAATTTATTCATAATAAAGGATTTAGGTTAAATATAAAATTAACTTAAATTTTTATATAAATAATCCCTTATGTGTTAAATTATTAACATTAAGTGTTGTTGCTGAGGTTGTTAGTGTGATTGAAAGGTTTGTTTATGGTAAAGATATTAGTTTAGTAAGTAAGCTTACGAATGGCTTCCTTTCGCATAGTATCATCTATTTGAAGTTCATTTTTAATATAAGAATCGATACCGCCATATTTAGTATCAATAACCTCAAAAGCAGCATTCAAGTAACGTTCATCTACACGCATAAAGTTTAGAATCACATGCTGATTAAGACGGGGTTTAATCACTTTGGCTATTTTTATTTTACGTAGAATTTTTTCGGTTTTGCTTTTCAGAAAATGATTCGATAGCAAGTATTCATTTTTGATGGTTTCTCGATCTACATTCAAAATAGAAAAGATTAGAGCAGTTATAATTCCTGTGCGATCCTTCCCCGCAGAACAATGGTATAATACAGGAGTATCAGATTCAATCGTTTTATGGATAACAGCACGTAAGGAAGTTACATTGTCTGAAACGATGCTTTGGTACAACTTCATCATTAGCTGCAAAGATTCATCTTCGGTTATTTCACCATTGATGACTTTGTTACGCATTTTGGTAAACATATCACCATCATCTTCAATAGAAGGATAACTGAAATACTGTGCGGTACTAGGCAAATGATCTTCGTGACCTTTTATTTCTGTTTTAGTTCTTAAATCAATTACACTGCGGATATTCAGATTCTCGAATTTATCAAATTCTTTGTCTTGTAACTTAGAGAGATTGTCGGAACGGAAAATTTTACCCCACTGTACCGTTTTTCCATCTTTGGTTTTTATACCGCCTATATCTCTAAAATTAATGACTTTTTTAAAATCAATATGACGATTTGCAACAACTACTGTATCAGTAGGAGTGATTAAGTCAAAATAAGGACGTTGTTCCTGATTAGGAAGCTGAATTGTATGATCTTTCATAATATTATTTGGATTCCAAGAAGTAGGTTTGGCTTGAAGTTTAATTTGCGTAATTGGCATTTGAGGATCAATATATAAAGTATAATTTTCCTTTTTGTTGTCTACATAATTACTCTCTTTCAGTTGCTTATCAAAAGTGTTTGAAGGAAGTTTGACGCCACAGGAAACAATGGTTATTGAAAGGACCGAAATGCAAAGTAGATGCTTCATGAATGAAAGATAAAGAAATGTAGGCTGAAAGAAAAACAATTTGGATAAAATTAACGCACCAATTGTAAGATTAATACTAAAGATGTATAAAGGGAATGAAAGAATAAATTATAGGATGAGAATAAAATAAAATATTTTTCTAACTTCATAGTTTGACTATTACAGCAATTAAATAGATTAACGAAATGATAATTACTGACCGATTAATTTTATCAAGACCAGAAAAGAGTGATGTTGCCCGATATTTTGAAATAAATAGTGATCCTGCAACTAATATATTCAATCCACTTGGACCATTAAAAAACATTGAAGTAGCAGAGAATATTATGAGAGCTATTGTGGAACATTGGGAGAAATATAATTTTGGCGTTTGGAAAATTTCAGAAATAAAGAATCCAGAACATAGTATCGGTTTTGGAGGACTTAATTATAGGATGTATGGTGATGAATTAAAGCTAAATCTAGGATTCCGATTTGATGTTGCATTTTTTGGTAAAGGATATGCCACAGAACTAGCCAAAAGAGCTATTACATTTGCTTTTGAAGAATTAGAAGCAATAGAGGTTTTCGGACTTGTAAGGCCTAAAAATATTGCTTCAATTAATGTTTTGGAGAAATGCGGGTTTCTTTTAGAAGGAACACTTAATGATGTCCCAAAAGAAGAAGAAAGCTTAGTATATTGTAAAAGTCAGTAACTTCCTTAGGCATTTCAATATTATTTTAGAATTGAAGGAAATATACAGATTTGAAATTATTATGGATAATACGAAAATTAAAAAATCTAAGTTTAACTATTAGATATGATGTGAACTATTAAATTTTCCCTTTAGGAGTCATATTTGTGGGTAAACTATTGGATGACAATAAATAACGTATTAATTTTATAGATAGAAATACAAAGGCTCTATTATAGGTTTGTAAACGGCTAATACCAGAATAGATGACTATTGAAAAAATACAGCAGATTCTCACTTTTTTGGAAGCCAATTATGATCGACAAATCGATCCCTTGGAATTGGAAGAAATTTCCAATTATTCCTATCGAAATATACAACGTATTTTTAGCGCGATACTTCAGGAAACCATTGGAGATTTCTGTATTCGGCTAAAGCTTGAAAATGCCTATAAGAAATTGGTTTACACAGATCTTTCGATTGTTGAGGTTGCCTACGATGTAGGATATGGTAACAACCAATCTTTTGCCAAAGCCTTTAAGAATAAATTTCACATCACACCTCTACAAGCCAGACAAAGTAAGAAATCACTTTTTGAAGAATACATTCAGCACAAAAAAGAACAGGATTTCCCCATCAGTTTTGAGTATGTATACAAAGAACCTGTACACATTTATTACAAAACATTGATAAGTAATAATTATAATAATATGGCAATCAATGACTTTTGGGATGATATAATCGACGGAAATATAAGTATTCCAGTCTATAATACTTTTGGAATAATTGTAGATCAACCCATTATTTCAGATAAAGAGAAATCAAGATATGAAGCCGGTATTGACCAATGTGCTCATCCAAAATCATACCTTAAAAAAAGCATTTTTGGCGGTTGGTATGCCAAATATATACATGAAGGAAATTACGATACTATTGAGGAAACCTATCGTAAAATATACCATCGATGGCTGTATGAGAACAATTATGAGCTCGGTACATCCCCGATTATAGAACAGTATTATATCGATGAAAATTCAGGTACTGAATTAACAACAGAAATCTATGTTCCCATTCAACGAAAGTTGTCAAAATAAGACAATACTGTTATTCGAACTGGCCTTAGTTTTGCCTATCTAAAAAAACAATACAACATGGAAACTAAAATTTTATTTACAGTAATTGCAATGGCACTTTTTAATTCATGCAATACCGACGAAAGTACGACGGAGGTAATACCAACACCCGATCCGTCTCAAATTTTGTACAAGATGCCAGAAGAATCAGAACCACACGAAGGAACTTGGTTACAATGGCCACACCAATACCAACACGGTGTTACCTACAGAAATGATTTGGATGCGACATGGGTTGCGATGACCAAAGCCTTACAAGCTACTGAAAAAGTACACATTATTGCTTACAATGCTACCGAACAATCCAGAATCATAGCTTTATTAAATACTGCAAATGTTCCTTTGTCAAATGTTGATTTCAAAATCCAAAAAACAGACGATGTGTGGGTAAGAGACAACGGGCCAATTTATGTGCGTGACAAGCAAGGTAATTTAGTTATTGAAGACTGGGGGTTTAATGGTTGGGGAGGAAAATATGATTCGGCCAATTGTAATGCAGTACCAAGTTCAATAGGAGCTAGTACAGGAAAAACAGTAGTGAATTTGAACAGCGTAATGGTAAATGAAGGCGGTTCAGTTGAATTAGATGGACATGGTGTGCTAATGGCGACAAAAAGTGCGATCATCAGTCAGAGCCCAGCAAGTTCAGTCAGAAACCCAGGAATGAGTCAGGCGCAAGCGGAATCAAACTTCACAAAATACCTTGGAGCAACAAAATTCATTTGGTTAGAAGGAGGTTTTAGTGAAGATGATGTAACGGATATGCATATTGATGGAATTGCAAAATTTGTATCCAGTACAAAAATGGTCACCATGAACAATAACGATTTATCGGATTGGGGTCTTTCATCGACTGATATTACAACGCTATATGCAGCGTCCAATACAAGTAATCAAGTATATACTAAAGTAATCTTACCGCTAACCCAAAATAATGTAACGACACAAACTGGAGAACACTTATCCTACAAAGGAAGTTATATTAATTACTATGTAGCTAATGGTAAAGTTTTAGTGCCAAATTACAATGATCCTAACGATGCTGTAGCAAATTCAATTATTGCAGGCTTATACCCAGGCCGAACAGTAGTAGGGATTGATGTCCGAAACCTCTATGCTAATGGCGGAATGGTACATTGTGTTACACAACAGCAACCACAATAAAATGAATAATAGAAATCCTCAGTATAAGCTGGGGATTTTTTATGTATTTAACTTAAATTAAGGTTGTTGATCATAAATTGATACTAAATGATTGTAGAATACGTTTCTTGAATACGAACTAAATACTAAATAAGTATGAAAAAACAATTTTTAAACATTTTAATGGTATCATCCATTATTACCACTATTGCTTTTTTAATGGATGGTGATATAAAAGAACCTAGTATGTTAATGAGGTTTGTAGAGTTTTTCGGAATGGTTGGAATAGTATTTTTACTAACCTCAGTCGTTTACTTTATCTCTAGTTTTGTTCTTAAGAAAACTCAAAAAATGTTGAAATACTAAAGTCATTTGAAAAACCTTAAAATATATTTTAAGGTTTTTTTTATACACTATTTTGTATTCATAAAAACGAATAATTGTGCAAAGCTATAAAGCTTAAATTCCATTACTGTTAAAGAGCAAGCGCAAAGCAAACTATTCACTTTGCTTTACTAAATTTGTTTGATAGTACTTTTCTTTCCGAAGGAACGGAAAAGAGAATACAAATCATCCCATAGCGCTATAAAATGAAAGAAAACTTTAGTACAGCACAATATTACATCCTTGAAAATGAATCGGTAAAACTAATCCCGTTAGCCCTTTCCGATTACGACCATTTAAAACCCTTTGCTATTCAGGAACCCGAATTATGGAAATTCTCTTTGCATAATGCAGGAAGTGAAGAAGGGATGAAAACCTATATTGATTTGGCTTTAAAAGATAAAGAATCAGGAAAAGCCTATCCGTTTATTGTATTCGATAAAATACGCAATGAATATGCAGGATGTACACGACTGTATGATATCGATCACGTAAATAAAAATCTTTCTATTGGACACACTTGGTATGGCAAACAATTTCAAGGAACCGGACTTAACAAACACTGCAAATACCTACTTTTTGAATTTGTATTTGAACAAATAGCTTTCGAGCGTGTCGAATTCCGATTAGACAGTCAAAATGAACGAAGTATGAATGCGATTAAAAGCATTGGCTGTACCTATGAAGGTATTCTGCGTAGTAATGGCTATAAAATTGATGGTAGCCGAAGAGATTCTGCTGTGTTGAGTATTTTAAAGCAGGAATGGGTTGAATCTAAAAAAGAACTATTGAAAAACAAGCTTTAATATGGAGGTATTATTTGGGTTATTTTAAGTTCTATGAAAAATGTCTAAGATTAGGTTTTACTCCTGTTAGATTAGAAAATTTATCAGGAAGTAGAGCATGGATTAATCAATACAAGTAGTGAAAATAGTTATATATTCGCCGTCGAAAAACGCCTAATTAGGCTTCTATTTATTTTAAATTATTTTTATGAAAATAAAACTTTCACTTATTATCATTCTATCAATTTCAATGCTTTCTTTTGGCCAGGAATCTGTGAAAATTAAAAATGAAATCTCAAATTTATTTGCAAAGGCTGACAAAAAGAATCTTCAAAATGTGTTGCCCTTTGAAATAAATAACAGAACAGGTTTAATAGATGCTCATTCTAAAAAAACAATACTGAGTCCCATTGAAGAATTCCAAATTAATGTATTATTTAATCCCGTCATGAAAGGATATTATAAAGGCTATGAATTTGAAATTGACTCAAAAGATTTTAAAATAACAGTTACAAAAAATGCCACAGACACTATGGATTTAGTTCCTGTACTAGACTGTAGCCCGAGTGAAAATTCAAGGAATAACCCTATTGTTTCTACTGAAAATAATTTCAAAGGATTTTCAGTAGATGAAAAAGGAAATTTACAAAACTGTTCGGATATTTATAAAGAGGGGAGTTTTAAGGATGTTTATCCTTTTAAATATAAAGGAAAATATTATGCAATAGCAAAAAAGAAAATGACCCATGGTGAGAAACGATATGGTATAATAGATACAGAAGGAAATTCTTTGCCAGGATTTGATTTTATTCATGAAGGAATATCGTTGAACGAATTAGCAAGTAATGATGACAATGCTTGGTTTATTATTAATGGACAACAAAATTATTCTTGTGATAAATTACTAGAGAAAGCATCCTTTATGAGCATAAAAGGAGAAGAGAAATTAAAAGGAGAATTTCCGAACTATCCTTCTGCGGATATATTTGGAATAGAAGCAAATGCTTCAGGATGTCTTACTTTTACAGGAGTTCTGGATGTTGAAAAAATGGAATGGATCGTGAAGCCACAGTCAAAAATAAAAATCAGATGGATGGATTATACTTCTAAAGTTGCTTTAAATATTAAAAATACTCAAGATAAATCAAAAGCGAAAATCTATGTCAAGGTATTAGATGATGATGCTATTTATTACATGGATCTAGATTTAAAAAACAAATACTTTCCTATAAAAAAATCATAAGTATTTTGAGTGTAATCATTACTATAATACATACGTATGATTTATAAAAACAGAAAAAGCTTCAGTTTTTACTGAAGCTTTTTCTGTTCTGAATGATAAGATATACCTTTACAGCAGTATAAAACGACTGTGTAAATGGAGATGAAATTAATCTATACTAGTCCTGAAATTAGTTTTATATTAGCCACCATAAAGAAAGCAAATAGCGGAAAATTTATCATAAATCTATGATCAAATGAAAATGAAGAATAAAGTCCAAGTTTTGAGGGAAGAAAAAAACATGACTCAAACTGAACTTGCAGAAAAATCAGGACTTTCATTAAGAACAATTCAAAGGATTGAAGCAGGTAATATCCCAAAAGGTTTTACTTTAAAATCCATTGCCCAATCTTTGGAAACCAAACCAGAAAATCTAATATCTACTCTTGACGAGAATACTAAAATAGACAGAGCAAAATTAATTAATCTTTCTGCTTTGTTGGGACTTCTCATTCCATTTGGAAATATTGTTTTTCCTTTAATTTTAACCTACAAAACAAAAGATCCAATAAATAAAGAACTTGGAAAAAGTATAGTAAGTATTCAAATTCTTTTGACAATCATTCTCTCCGTTTTGATGATTATAAGCCCATTCATTCAAAAAGCATTATCAATAAAATTTCCTTTATTTATTCTCTTCTTAATTGCTCTTATAGGTTTAAAACTATTTGTGATTATCAAGAATGGAATTAGTTTGAATCAAAAAGGGGATTTGTGTATTAAATTGAAAACCAGTTTTTTATAATTATAGTCGTAAAATTGACGTAAAAATGTCATATTGTTTTTGCTAGAAAATCGATTTTTAAAGCGGAATCTTGCAAGAAAAACAACAGTATGAAATTATTTAAAAAAATTACATTGGTTATTGTAATCAGTACCGTTTTATCATTGCTCGGTGGCTATTTTTATTTTGATCAAAAATTTACACCACCAGAAAATGATTTGAATGTTTCCGGCTTTACAAAAGACATTTCAATGAGATGGGTTTCTAGTGAGGAGAATCCTTATTCTGCGACTCTTTTGCCTGTACAAATTAAAGGAATTGATAAAACATTTTATATGCAATTGGATTCCGGATCACCAATTACTTTGTTCTATAAAAAATCGTTAGAATCGATCCAATCAAAGCTACAACACTCGTTTAAATTTAATACAGATCAAAATCAGATTTCAATACATTTCAATATCGGAACTATGAGTATTGTTTCAGATCATTTTAAAGTATTAAATTATGGCAATATAATAGATTTGAATAATCCAAATGCGGAGAATATCATTGGTACAATTGGAACAGATTTATTAGAGAGACGAGTAACGATTCTCGATTTTAAAAATAATCTGTGTTCATTCGTAGAGGATATAAAGGGAGAGGAGTTTACCGAATTTGAATTTAAAAAACGGAAGATTATCTTTCCAGCAACAATTGGGGATGAAAAGCTAAAATTGCTGTACGATTCAGGAACAAGCGGTTATGAATTGATTACGAATAAAGAAGAATGGGAAAAATATAAAACTCAAAATAGTAAGCCTAGCATAGAAAAAGGAAATTCTTGGGGAAATATGTTAACCGTTATTTCCGCAGCAACTAAGAACACTATAAAGATTGGAAATCAAGACCTAAAACTTTCAGAGGTAACCTATGTTGAAGGCACTTCACAAATTCAGAATCTATTAATGAAAACTTCTGGAATGCAAGGAATGATAGGAAATAAGCTCTTCTTAAATCACAAACTAATTTTAGATTGTAAGAATAAAAAATTCAAAGTAGAATAGAAATGTTTACAAATTTATAGAACTGACTACGCTGAAGAAAAACCTCATTGATGTTAACTCAATTCAATAACCATTAGTTATAAAATTTGGTCAATTTTTATTAAGTTAAATCTTGTGTCCATTTTTATAAAGTCTTCCATCATTGCAGCATGTCCTGCGCCAACAATTATTATTATATTTTTGTCAGTCGTAGTAACTTGATTTTGAATATTCGCGTACATAATTAGATTTCTTTTGTACCAAGCTGAAACAAGGTCTGAACCAAAAAAATCAGGATCTTTATTTATTCTGTTGAGAAATGAAATATATAAACCTTTATTTAATTGATACTGTTCTTCAGAATTTAAACATTTATAAACGTTTTCTAATGTGTTTTTGCTTAAACAATCATTAAAAAAAGTTCCTAGTTTAGCAATTTCTACATTGTAATCAGAATAATTGAAAGTTGAATTGGCTTCTAATTTTGATTTTATTAAGTTAAATCGAATAGGAACTTTATCATAATCTATTGGATAAATACTATCATTTTTTGCCCTATTAGCCAGACGGAAGCCTAATTGAAATATTTCATTTTCGGTATAAAATCGTTTGTAATAAGCATCTAATGCATCAATGTTATAAAATGGTTTGTCATTTTTATACAAATTAAACATTTCATTTAACGATTTTTTTTTAGCAAAGTCACTTTCTACAAATACTTTACTAGGTTTATATTTTTTGATTAATTTATTGGTAATTCGTTCAAGTGCTTCTTGGTTTTCTTGTGATAAAATATTTCTCTCTTTCACTTTTGCCTCGTCAGAACCAGGATTGTTAAAGTGATAAGTTCCAATTAAAACAACATTGATTTTTGATTTGGTTTGACTAAAAGTGTAAATAGAAAAAAGTGTAAAAAAAAGTGTAAAAAATGTTTTCATTATATTGCCGATAATTTTTTATTTCGTACTGTTGTTTTAAAATTTCCGTTAACTAGCTCTTTTACGTAATGTATCGTAAAGTTTCACAATACTACACAAAAAAAAGAATAGTAAGATGGGTTTTCCGTAAATTAATATTTCTTTTTTTTATGTAATGTAACACCTA
The DNA here is from genome assembly GCF_030766725.1 of Flavobacterium aerium. Classification (GTDB taxonomy): domain Bacteria; phylum Bacteroidota; class Bacteroidia; order Flavobacteriales; family Flavobacteriaceae; genus Flavobacterium; species Flavobacterium aerium. The sequence continues at coordinate 60,917 of NZ_JARQWR010000002.1, forward strand.
ATACATGCTAGCCATTTTAGTATTAAATTCTATTAAAAAGATTGTATACTTTTTAACACTATATTTTTTTGAAAAATGATGGGTTTTGAAGATTTCTTGTCAGCTTATAGTATTTTCAAAGATTTACCAATTTTTATAAATGTTTGCCTATGACTTAATAGAAATAAAAAAAGCCTCAGTTTTCACTGAAGCTTTTGTGTTGTGGGCGATAAGGGATTCGAACCCCTGACCCTCTGGGTGTAAACCAGATGCTCTGAACCAACTGAGCTAATCGCCCTAATCATTTACTGATTGCGAGTGCAAATATACACATGTTATTTAGATCTGCAAGCGTATTGGTAAGAAAAATTATTATTTTTTTATGTCTTTTAAAAAAATACGATCAGACATATTTACGATTTCTAATGTAATAGGTTCGTTCTTAGTTGTTTTACCTTCGATGATGTATAATTTACCATTATCATCAGGGACATTACTTTTTCCAAAATCTACATCACCAAACTCCAATGTATTGCGAATATCAACTGTGTCAACCTCTTTATTGGATAATTTTAGGATTGTAGCATCCGAATAAACAACAGGTTTTTGTCTAAGATCATTTAAAACTCTTTGATTTGGAAAATAGCTGCAACGCGTGTGTTTACCGCTTAAAAAGAACAATAAAAATACGATACCTATACTAAACCCAAGCATATAATATGCTAATCTGTGAACAAACTTCATTTGGAATAAATTTTATAAAAATAATTGTGCGGCAAAAGTAAGCAATTCTAACTGAAGCAGAATTGAATCGGAGTGATTTTACTAAAGAATTGGGAGTATTTTAAAATACAATCAGGTTAATGTCGCTATAGGATAATGTAAACCACTCTGAAATCGCTTTATTCGTCAAAATCCCATGATACATATAGATCCCATGTTTTAGTCCCTGTGTGCAACGTATGGCGCTTTCTATACCGCCATCTTCAGCAATCTGAAGAAGGTAGGGAGTAAGAATGTTACTAATGGTTAGAGAAGCTGTTTTGGAATAACGGGAAGGAATATTGGGAACACAATAATGGATTACATTATTCTTGATGAATGTTGGTTTTTCATGCGTAGTTACTTCCGAAGTTTCAAAGCATCCGCCAGTATCAATACTAACATCGACAATTACAGCTCCTTTTTTCATATGCTCAACCATCGTTTCAGAAACGACAACAGGGCAACGATCCTTTCCTCTCATAGCACCAATAGCGACATCACAACGACGTAAAGCTTTCAGTAAACCTTTGTCTTGAATTGTTGAAGTGAAAATACGTTGATTTAAAGTATTGTGTAAACGTCTTAGTTTTGTAATCGAATTATCAAAAACTTTGACAGTGGCGCCAAGGCCTAATGCAGTACGGGCAGCATATTCGCCAACAGTTCCTGCACCTAGAATAACAACTTCTGTAGGAGGAACACCTGTTATATTTCCAAAAAGTAATCCTTTTCCAAATTTTTGATTAATCATCAATTCTGCAGCGATAAGTACAGAAGCTGTACCTGCAATCTCACTGAGTGATTTTACAGCTGGGTAAGAACCATCATCATCCCGAATAAATTCAAAGGCTAAAGCTGTAATTCGTTTTTTTGATAAGGTTTCAAAGTAACTCTTTTTCTGTGTTTTGAGTTGAATTGCCGAGATAATTAACGCATCCGGTATCATCATTTCAATTTCCTCAATCGTAGGCGGTTCCACTTTTAAGATTAAAGGGCAACTGAATACTTTTTTAGTATCCTGTGTAATTTCTGCACCGGCTTCACTATATTCCCGATCCGTATAACTAGAACTCTCTCCGGCACCGGCTTCCATAAGCACACGATGACCGTGTGACGTTAAAGAATTAACACCATCTGGAGTTAAACAAATTCGTCGTTCCTGATAAGACGTTTCTTTAGGAACGCCAATAAAAAGTTCACTCTTATGTCTAGCAATTTCAAGCTTCTCTTCTTGAGGAAGCAATTGGGATTTAGTGAAGGGGGTTATAGACATAGCACTGTTATGAAAAATTGATACAAATTACGAAAAAAAATGTTTAACAGCCCGTTATTTCAATAACAAATTTCGCTTCCCTTGAGAGGCTAGTTTTATTTTGATTGTGGTATGATCAGTTGGAATCAAATTAGGAATTCTTTCAGGCCATTCAATAAAACACCATTCATCGGAATATAAATATTCATCAATTCCCATATCGTAAGCTTCTTCTTCTTTGTTTAATCGATACAAGTCAAAGTGATAAATACGATCTCCATTTTCAGTTTCGTATTCGTTGACTAATGAAAATGTAGGACTACTGGTAGCTCCTCTAACGCCGAATGCTTTGGCTAAAGCTTTAATCAAAGTAGTTTTACCAACTCCCATGTCACCGTGAAACACGATGACTTTGTTAGGGTTACTGGCAATAATTTGTTGTGCTACCTGGTCAATTTCGGCAAGCGAAAATAATATTTCCATTAAAAATAGATGCGATTATTTGGGATTAAAAACTAAAAATGGAATAATCATTTCCTCTAATGAAATACCACCATGCTGATAAGTATTTCGATAGTAACTCACGTAATGATTATAATTATTAACGTAAGCAAGGAATAAATCATTTTTTGCAAAAATATAAGAACTTGTCATGTTTATGGCAGGTAAATGTACTTTTTTTGGATCTTTGATGTGATACACATCTTTATCCTCGAAAGTTAAACTACGTCCAGTTTTGTAACGCAAGTTCAAACTAGTATTACGATCACCAATTACTTTCGATGGATTTTTAACGTTAATAGTACCGTGATCGGTAGTTAAAATCAATTTAAAGCCCATCATTTGAGCCTGTTGGATCATTTCAAGTAATGGAGAGTTTTTGAACCAGCTTAAAGTAAGGGAGCGGTATGCTTTGTCATTTGAAGCTAATTCTTTTACAACATCCATTTCTGTTTTAGCATGGGATAACATATCCACAAAATTATAGACAATAGTAGTCAAATCGTTATTTTTTAAAGATTTGAAATTGTCCACTAATTTTTTACCATCACGAAAGTTCGTAATTTTGAAATACTCTTGTTTGATGTTAAGTCCTAAACGTTTCAATTGTTCCGTTAAAAACTCAGCTTCGAAAAGGTTTTTCCCACCATCTTCTACGTCATTTTTCCAATATTGTGGATACATTTTTTCCATTTCCAATGGCATTAAACCAGAGAAAATAGCATTACGAGCATACTGTGTAGCTGTAGGCAAAATGGCGTAATAAGAAGTTTCTTTTTCCAGTTTGTAATAATTATTCACAATGCCTTCAAAAGCTTTCCATTGGTCATATCTTAAATTGTCGATAACGACAAAAAGAATCGGTTTATCTTTCTTTTTTAATTCCGGGACAACTAGTTCCTTGAATAGAGTATGGGATAGAATCGGTTTTTCTTCATTCTTATCAAACCAATATTCATAGTTCTTTTCAATGAATTTACCGAATTGAGAATTGGCTTCCAATTTCTGAGATTCAAGAATCTCCACCATGCTTTGATCATTGATGTTTTCTAATTCAATTTCCCAGAAAACCAATTTTTTATACAATTCAATCCAATCCTCAAATGAATTGACCATCGCCATTTCCATGGAGATTTTTCGGAATTCTTTTTGATAATCTAAAGTCGTTTTTTCAGACACAAGACGAGAATGGTCAAGGTTCTTTTTTAAACTTAAAAGAATTTGGTTTGGATTAACAGGTTTGATTAGGTAATCGGCTATTTTAGAACCAATAGCTTCTTCCATAATATATTCTTCTTCACTTTTCGTGATCATGATAACAGGAACAGAAGATTTTTTCTCTTTAATTTCAGCTAAAGTTTCTAATCCGCTTAATCCCGGCATGTTCTCGTCTAGAAAAACAATGTCGAAGTTTTGTTCGTCAAAAAGATCTATCGCATCACTACCATTATTACAAGTAGTTACAGCGTAGTTTTTTTTCTCTAAGAACATTATATGTGGTTTCAAAAGATCAATTTCGTCGTCAACCCAAAGTATTTTGATTTTTTCCATAAAAAATAATTCTTTTTCAAATGTAATAAATGAAGTGAGCAATTTAATCAGTTTAAAATTTATTGTTCTTAATTTTTTAATAAAAAAATGGGACTTAAAATTTTATTTTAGACTATTAGATTGAAACGGTAATGTGAAGAAAATCTTATGAAGGCTTATTAAATAAATGAATTTAAAAAAGGAAAAGAGCAGTCAAATTTAGAAAGCAGAAAAAAGGGTGTTAAAAAAAGTATGATTTTTATTGAATCACTATTCTATTAACTGAATTCTAATTAATTATATTTGTAACAAAGTTATCTATTAAACGTGAGTAAAATTAATAAATTAAAAATACTGAATGACCCTATATATGGGTTTATAACGATACCGAATTCTTTGATCTATGATTTGATAGAACATCCTTATTTTCAGCGATTAAGAAGGATTTCGCAGATGGGAATGTCTTATTTAGTTTATCCTGGAGCACATCATACGCGTTTTCATCACGCATTGGGCTGTATGCATATTATGCAGAAAACAGTTCAAGTTTTACGTTTTAAAGGCGTTTCTATTACGAAAGAAGAGGAAACAGCACTCTATGTTGCGATACTTCTACATGATATTGGACATGGACCATTTTCACACGCTATGGAACATAGTATTGTAGAAGATGTTAGCCATGAGTCTATTTCATTATTACTGATGAATAAACTAAATGAAGAGTTTAAAGGTAAAATGAGTTTAGCTATTCAGGTATTCAAAGGAGAATACCATCGTAAATTTATGTTGCAACTCATTTCAAGTCAGTTGGATATGGATCGCATGGACTATTTGAAAAGAGATAGTTTCTATTCGGGAGTAGCAGAAGGGAATATTAATTCTGAGCGATTAATTCAAATGATGAATGTGGTAGATGATACATTGGTCATTGAGGAAAAAGGAATTTATTCGGTAGAAAAATTCTTAGTTGCCCGAAGATTGATGTATTGGCAAGCCTATTTACATAAAACGAGTTTAGTAGCCGAATCTATTTTGACACGAATACTAAAAAGAGCGAAGGAACTTACTCAAAAAGGTATACTTTTACCTTGTAGTCCACCATTGCAATATTTTCTTCAAAATAAAGTAACGAACGAAAATTTTGATGATAACGTTTTGAATCAATTTGCACAATTGGATGACTTTGATATCATGGGAGCTATTAAAGGATGGCAGTTTCACGAAGATTTTGTTTTAGGAAATCTGAGTAAAATGATTATCAATAGAGATTTATTAAAGATAAAATTAAGCAGCGAAAAGTATTCGACAGAGGAATTAGACCGTAAAAGAGCCGATTTTGCGGCATTAAGTCATATTTCTCTACAGGATGCAAGCTATTTTATTTTTAAAGGTAAAGTAAAGAATCAAGCATACAATAAAGAAGAAGAACCAATACGTATCTTGAAAAAGGACAAGACAATAGAAGATGTTTTGGAGGCGTCAGATCAATTAAATTTGAAGGCATTATCACGCCCCGTAACAAAATATTTTATTTGTTTTCCAAAAGTACTTGTTGAAAACTAAAGTTTACTTTTCAAATTTTTATATTTTTGTCGCGATGAAATTTACAGCGGACCAAATAGCAGGTATTTTAGAAGGCGAAGTGGAAGGGAATCCTAAAGCGGAAGTCTATAAATTATCCAAGATCGAAGAAGGAACAGAAGGTTCCTTGACTTTTTTGGCTAATCCTAAATATATCAATTACATATATACAACATTAGCCTCAGTAACAATAGTTAATAAAACTTTTGTTGCGGAAGCACCTATACAAACAACTCTTATACGAGTAGAAGATGCTTATCAATCATTTTCAAAATTATTGGAGTTTTATGATCAAGTAAAAAATAATAAATCAGGTATTGAACAACCTTCCTTTATTTCGGAACACGTTGTTTATGGAGATGAAATATACATTGGAGCATTCACTTATATTGGAAAACAAGTAAAAATTGGTAACAATGTAAAGTTGTATCCGAATGTTTATATTGGTGACAATGTTACAATTGGAAATAATGTTACTATTTTTGCTGGCTCAAAAATCTATTCAGATAGTGTTATTGGGAATAGTTGCGTGATAAACTCAGGAGTTGTAATCGGAGCCGATGGTTTTGGTTTTGCACCAAGTGAAGAAGGTAGCTACAGTAAGATTCCACAAATCGGAAATGTGATTATTGAAGACAATGTGGATATAGGAGCTTGTACGACAATTGATAGAGCTACATTGGGCTCAACAATTATTCGTAAAGGTGTAAAATTAGACAATCAAATTCAGATTGCTCATAATGTTGAAATAGGAGAGAATACCGTTATTGCAGCACAATGTGGAATTGCAGGATCTTCCAAAATCGGTAAAAATTGCATGCTAGGAGGCCAAGTAGGTGTAGCCGGGCATTTAACGATTGGGAATAATGTGAGAATCCAAGCGCAAAGTGGTATTTCCAGAAATTTAAAAGATGGCGAAGTTGTTCAAGGAACACCATCTTTCAATTATAACGATTTTAATAAGTCGTATGTGCATTTTAAAAACTTGCCAAAAATTGTTTCTGACGTTGATAAAATTTTAAAGAATAACAAATAAAAAAGCATAAACAATGGTTAAACAGACTACCATCAAAAACGAAATTTCGTTAAAAGGTGTTGGACTTCATACAGGTAAGGAAGTTACAATGACTTTTAAACCTGCTCCAGTAAACAATGGATTTTCATTTGTGAGAGTTGATTTAGAGGGGCATCCCGTAATTGAGGCAGATGCAAATTATGTTGTAAATACTCAAAGAGGAACCAATTTAGAAAAAAAAGGCGTTAAGATCCAGACTTCTGAGCATGTATTAGCTGCCTTTGTAGGATGTGATATCGATAACGTTATCATCGAATTGAATGCTTCTGAGCCACCAATTATGGACGGTTCATCAAAGTATTTTGTGGAAGCAATTGAAAAAGCAGGAGTTGAAGAACAAGATGCTGAACGTAAAGTTTATGTTGTAAAAGAAGTTATTTCTTATACTGATGAAGCTACGGGAAGTGAAATTCTTATTATGCCGTATGATGATTATCAGGTAACTGCGATGGTGGATTTTGGTACTAAAGTTTTAGGTACACAAAATGCAACAATGAAAAGCATTTCTGATTTTAAAAATGAAATTTCAAATGCAAGAACATTCAGTTTCTTACATGAATTAGAAGCTTTATTAGAGAATGGATTAATCAAAGGAGGCGATTTAAATAATGCAATTGTATATGTAGATAAAGAAATTTCTGCTGAAACAATTGAACGATTAAAAGTAGCTTTTGAAAAGGATTCAATCTCTGTGAAACCAAATGGTATTTTAGATAACCTTACGTTACATTATCCAAATGAAGCAGCAAGACACAAACTATTAGATGTAGTAGGTGATTTAGCTTTAGTAGGAATGCGTATCAAAGGAAAAGTAATTGCTAATAAGCCAGGACACTTTGTAAACACTCAATTTGCTAAGAAATTATCTAAAATTATAAAAATCGAGCAACGTAATCAAGTACCTGTTTATGACTTACATCAAGAACCTTTGATGGATATTCATAAAATCATGAGTATATTGCCACACCGTCCACCATTTTTATTGGTAGACAAGATTTTAGAATTATCAGACAGTCATGTGGTAGGACAGAAAAATGTAACGATGAATGAACCATTCTTCGTAGGGCATTTCCCCGAAGCACCAGTTATGCCGGGTGTATTGATTGTAGAAGCAATGGCTCAAACAGGAGGTATACTTGTATTATGTACTGTTCCAGATCCAGAGAATTATTTAACGTATTTCATGAAAATTGATAAAGTTAAATTCAAACATAAAGTACTTCCAGGAGACACTTTAATATTTAAATGTGACTTGATTATCCCTATTAGAAGAGGAATCTGTCACATGCAGGCAAATGCTTATGCAAATGGAAAACTAGTTGCAGAAGCAGAACTAATGGCTCAAATAGCTAAAAAGAATTAATTATTTATTTCAATTATGAATCAACCTTTAGCATACGTACATCCTGGAGCTAAAATCGCTAAAAATGTAGTGATTGAACCTTTTACTACGATACATAATAATGTAGAAATTGGTGAGGGAACATGGATCGGGTCTAATGTTACTATTATGGAAGGCGCTAGAATCGGAAAAAATTGTAATATTTTCCCTGGAGCCGTAATTTCAGCAGTACCACAAGATTTAAAGTTTGGCGGTGAAGATTCTTTAGCGATTATAGGTGACAACTCAACAATTAGAGAGTGTGTTACAATCAATAGAGGTACAGTAGCATCTGGACAAACCAAAATAGGAAGTAACTGTTTAGTTATGGCAACAGCGCATATTGCACACGATTGCCATATTGGAGATAATGCAATTATTGTAAATGGAGTAGCTTTAGCAGGACATGTAACCGTTGGTAATTTTGCTATCATTGGCGGATTAGCAGCAGTACATCAGTTCATCAATATTGGTGATCATGCTATGATTTCTGGGGGATCTTTAGTTCGTAAAGATGTACCACCTTTTACAAAAGCAGCAAAAGAACCATTATCTTATATCGGAATCAATTCAGTAGGATTGAGAAGAAGAGGATTCTCTACAGAGAAAATCAGAGAGATACAAGATATATATAGAATATTATATCAAAAAAATTATAACACGACACAAGCTTTAGGCATCATTGAAGCCGAAATGGAAGCAACGCCAGAACGTGATGAAGTAATTCTATTCATTAGAAACTCATCAAGAGGGGTGATGAAAGGTTATTCAGGAATTTATTAATAAACAATATAATTAGAAAATATGGCTAGTACTTCAGATATTAGAAACGGATTATGTATCAAATTTAATAATGATATCTACAAAATCATCGAGTTCCTTCACGTTAAGCCAGGTAAAGGACCTGCTTTTGTTAGAACAAAATTAAGAAGTTTGACCAATGGTAAAGTATTAGATAATACATTTTCTGCAGGTCATAAAATCGAAGATGTAAGAGTTGAAACACACAAATTCCAATTCTTATATCCAGAAGGAGATCAGTTTCACTTCATGCATGTTGAGACTTACGAACAAATCTATTTAGACAGAAGTGTTTTGGATGCACCAGATTTATTGAAAGAAGGGGAAAATGTAATGATTATTATCAATGCAGAAACAGACGTTCCATTATCAGTAGATATGCCCGCTTCAGTAATCCTTGAAGTAACGTATGCAGAACCAGGAGTAAAAGGAAATACAGCAACCAATGCAACGAAACCTGCGAAAGTAGAAACAGGAGCAAGCGTAAATGTACCTTTATTCATCAATGAAGGAGATAAAATCAAAATTGATACCGCTACAGGTTCCTACATGGAACGAGTAAAAGAATAGTTTACAGTATTGCAATGTTCCGTAATTTTTCAATAAGATTACGGAACATTGTGCATTGGACGCTAAATACTGAATTCTAAAAATTAGAAATGAAATTTCCTAAAAATTATTCTTTAAAAGAAATAGCTACAATTATTCATTGTGAATATGTAGGAGATGACAATTTTCCTGTTTCAGGGATGAATGAAATTCACGTTGTAACACCAGGAGATATTGTATTTGTAGATCACCCAAAATATTATGATAAAGCCTTACAATCTGCTGCGACGATTGTATTAATTAATAAAATTGTTGACTGTCCAGAAGGAAAAGCTTTATTGATATCGGATGATCCATTTAGGGATTTTAATATATTGACCAATCATTTTAGACCCTTTCAGTACTCAAATGTTGCGATTTCACCTTCAGCAAAAATTGGTGAAGGAACTATAATCCAACCGAATACTTTTATAGGACACAATGTAGTGATTGGAAAAAATTGTCTGATTCATCCCAATGTTACAATTTATGATAATGCTGTGATTGGAGATCATGTTGTTATTCATGCAGGAACCATATTGGGAGCAGATGCTTTTTATTATAAAAAAAGACCAGAAGGTTTTGATCAGTTAAAATCAGGTGGTAGAGTAGTAATACAAGACCATGTTCATCTAGGAGCACTTTGTACAATTGATAAAGGTGTAACAGGCGATACAACGATTGGAGAAGGAACCAAAATCGATAATCAGGTACATGTAGGACATGATACTGTTATCGGTAAAAAATGTCTGATTGCTTCACAAACTGGAATTGCAGGTTGTGTGATTATAGAAGACGAAGTAACTATTTGGGGACAAGTAGGAACAACCAGTGGTATTACCATTGGAGCAAAAGCAGTTATTTTAGGCCAAACAGGTGTAACCAAATCTGTAGAAGGAGGGAAAAGTTATTTTGGAACACCGATTGAAGAATCTCGTGAGAAATTGAAACAATTGGCCAACGTAAAAAAAATACCAGAAATTCTTAATAAATTAAAATAATGGAAGCTAGTAAAGATATTGTTTATGATTTTTATCAGTCTGATGCATTAATCAACAAAGAGAAAATGCAAGCATATCTTCATCCCGAAGTCACTTTGGAATGGGATAGCAGTAAAGGTTTTCACGAATTTGATCACCATGGACTTTTGAAGTTGGCAGATGAGTTGGAACGATCCTACAATACTTCACGCGTAGAAATTAGTCATTTATTACAGGAAGATAACTTGGTTACATTGCGATACAGACAATATGTAACGTTGTTTGAAAATCCAACCGAAGAAATTGCATTGGCAAAATTCATTGTAATTTGGGAGTTAAAAGAACAGAAATTGTTCAAAGGATATCAAATGAGCCAGTTGTCATAATATTGAATTTAAGATTACAATTTATTAAAGTTATAAAGTTGCAAAAAAACTTTATTGTTAGGCATCAAAAGTCTATTTTTGCATCAGATTTTTAAAAACAATTTAAAAAATATATCATGAGTGTTTTAGTTAATAAAGATTCAAAAATAATTGTTCAAGGTTTTACAGGAAGTGAAGGAACTTTCCATGCTTCTCAAATGATTGAATACGGTACCAATGTTGTTGGTGGTGTTACACCAGGAAAAGGTGGTACTACACATTTAGATCGTCCAGTTTTTAATACTGTAAAAGATGCAGTAGAACAAGCAGGTGCTGATACAACTATTATTTTTGTTCCGCCAGCTTTTGCTGCTGACGCTATTATGGAAGCTGCTGATGCAGGAATTAAAGTAATCATTACTATTACTGAAGGTATTCCTGTTGCTGATATGATTAAAGCTTATGATTATATTCAAGGTAAAGAATGTAGATTAATCGGACCAAACTGTCCAGGTGTTATTACACCAGGTGAAGCTAAAGTTGGTATTATGCCAGGTTTCGTTTTCAAAAAAGGTGGGGTAGGAATCGTTTCTAAATCAGGAACATTAACATACGAAGCTGCTGACCAAGTTGTAAAACAAGGTTTAGGAATTACTACAGCAATCGGAATTGGTGGAGATCCAATCATTGGAACTACTACAAAAGAAGCTGTACAATTATTGATGAATGATCCAGAAACGAAATGTATCGTTATGATTGGTGAAATCGGAGGTCAATTAGAAGCTGATGCTGCACAATGGATTAAAGCTGATGGTAACAGAAAACCAGTTGTAGGTTTTATCGCTGGTGAAACTGCACCTGCTGGACGTACAATGGGTCATGCTGGAGCTATCGTTGGTGGATCAGATGATACTGCACAAGCTAAAAAACGTATCATGAGAGAATGTGGTATCCACGTTGTTGATTCTCCTGCAGAAATTGGAAAAAAAGTAAAAGAAGTTTTAGGATAATCTAAATTTTCTGAATCATATAAAAAGCCTCGATATCTAAATATCGAGGCTTTTTTTGTAGGATAAATTTAAGAATATAAAACGGTAAGAATTCTTACTGTATAAATAATTTGTATATTTAAATTCCAATTTTTAAATTGGAATATTAATAGAAGAATACATGTCAGAGTTTAGATTATTACACTTTTTAGAAGTAAAGAATAAATACCCTTTTTTAGATGAACTTGAAGGATTTGATTATTTTGATGATTGGGATGAGCAAGATTATTTATTAGTTGCAGAAGACGATGTGGTGGTGAACAGTCATTTAATCCTAGATGTATTTAAAGAAGGCCAAACAGAAAAATTATTCAAGCTTTTACAAGTAAAAGAAACAAAACAATTTTCAGGAAGAATTCAAGGGATTATTGTATTGGGAGATTTAACGGTACATGGATCAATAATAAATGAAATAGGGGACTACGGACCATTTATCTATAATAAAGGAAATGTGCAATGCCAGAGTCTTTTATTAGGAGGTTCCTATGCAGAGTTAAAAGGAAATTGTATTGCAAAAGAAGTTGTGTTGTGTGATTATAATCATGGAACATTCAAATGTGAAGGAACAATTACAGCTCCTGTATTCATAGTAAACGATCATCATACGATTTTTGGTAATAAAGAAATATCTCTGTTTTATTATAATGATAAAGGAACGGATTCACACTCTGAAGAAAATGAATGTGGAGAAAATGACGAGGGCGATTGGACTATTTCATCCGTATTAACCCAACATTTGTCAAGTACATTAACAACTACTTTTGAGGAATTACAACGAGATCTAGCAAAAGGAGAGTGGGTGTTGCAAACTTCTGAGAAAACAATAAGAGACTATCAATATTGGACAGAAAAAGTAAATAAAAATTATAGAGATTTAAAGAGAGTGCCCTTTGATTATAAAGATGAAGCGCTGTGTAATAAAGCCTTAAATCAAACATTTTACGCACTGCCATATTGTAAGGAAGAATATATTACAGAAGCTTTATGCATTAGTTTAGTACAAAAAGATGGATTAGCATTACGCGTAATACCGGCGCAATTTATTACAGAAAAACTCTGCATTCTTGCAGCAGATAAAGGAACAATACTAAATTTAATCCCAGAACGCTATTATACGGAAGAACTAATTCTAAAAGCGATGAAAAATAGAAGCTATGAACCCAACATTCAGGAAGTTCCAGAAGCTTTTATTACAAAGAATCTACTTGTCGAATATGTGAAAATGGGAAAAGGATTGTTTCTCGATAAAATCTGTAAAGAAAAAGCGATTGATAAAATAGAAATTCTTAAAGCAGTAGTTGATGAAGATATTAAATCTTTAGATCTTATTTTTAGTCATCATTGCAGTGCAGAAATGATTGAATATGCTCTTCAATATTATGATACGGATTTGAATAAAGAAAAATTGAATCAGTATCTAGAAAAATATAAAACAAAACTAAGTCGATACAAATAAAACATAAAAAATAACAATATAATATGGAAAATAATTTAACGTGGAGTGATTTTGAAAAAGTTGAAATGCGTGTAGGAACCATTATTGAAGCAGAAATTTTTGCGGAAGTACGCAATCCGGCTTACAAACTAAAAATCGATTTTGGTCCACATGGAATACGAAAAACATCAGCACAAATCACAAAACTATATACACCAGAAGAAGTTATTGGAAAACAAGTTGTTGCGGTAATCAATTTTCCGCCGAAACAGATTGCAAATTTCATGAGTGAATGTCTTGTTTTAGGAGCAGTAGGAGCTGATAAAGAAGTTACTCTAATGACACCAGAGCGACCAAGTGAAAATGGTTTAAGAATAGGCTAAATATATAAAGAAGAAACCGATAGATTTGAATTTTTATACAACATTAAAAAGTAGAAGCAGAGAAATCGAATAGTTTAATCTTCCTATATACAATGAGTTATGTTTTTTTATGTAAAAAATATAACATTTATAAGATAGGAATTTTAAATCCTACAGTATAAAAATATGTATCTAAGTTCCTAATTATTATATTTGTGACCTTATAGGATTAATAAACCCAATTTACGATATGAAATTATTAGAAGGAAAAACGGCTATTATTACTGGAGCCAGTAGAGGTATTGGAAGAGGAATTGCAGAAGTATTTGCAAAACACGGAGCAAATGTTGCTTTTACCTATAGTGCTTCTGCAGAAGCAGCTAAAGCCTTAGAGAACGAATTGATTGCATTAGGTGTAAAAGCAAAAGGATATCAATCGAATGCAGCAGATTTTAATGAAGCACAGAAACTAGTAGATGATGTAATAGCTGAATTTGGTGCTATTGATATATTAATTAATAATGCAGGAATCACAAAAGATAATTTATTAATGCGTATTTCAGAAGATGATTTTGATAAAGTAATCGAAGTAAATCTAAAATCTGTTTTTAATATGACAAAAGCAGTTCAAAAAACATTCTTAAAACAACGCCACGGATCAATCATCAACATGAGCTCTGTAGTTGGAGTAAAAGGTAATGCAGGGCAAACTAATTATGCGGCTTCAAAAGCAGGTGTAATTGGATTCTCAAAATCGGTAGCATTAGAATTAGGATCAAGAAACATTCGTTGTAATGTAATTGCACCAGGTTTTATTGAAACAGAAATGACTGGAAAATTAAGCGAGGAAGTAGTACAAGGATGGAGAGATAATATTCCATTGAAAAGAGGTGGAACACCAGAAGATGTAGCTAATGTTTGTGTTTTCTTAGCATCAGATATGTCTGCTTATGTAACAGGCCAAGTATTGAATGTTGACGGTGGTATGTTAACCTAAAACATGACACATAAAAGGTTTGTTTCAGATTTTTTAAAATAAACAATATCTTAACCATATAGATAAAACTAGATAATGACTATCAATACAATATTATTATTATTATTATTATTACTTTCTGTACTTGTAGCATTATTCTTGGTTTATATTCAATATTATTATAAAGCCAAAAGTAAGTCGAAAGTACACTTACTTTTGGCTTTTTTACGTTTTGTAGCAATTTTTGGAATACTGGTATTACTGATAAATCCTAAGATTACCCACAATACCTTTGAAACTGTAAAAACACCTTTACCACTTATTGTAGACAATTCAAGCTCTATCATTGAATTAAAGCAAAATGAATTAGCCGTTCAATTATATCAAAAGATAAGCTCTAATAAGGCTTTACAGGAAAAATTTGACATTCAATCCTATAAGTTTGATAGTGAATTTGAGCAAGCAGAACAGTTTGACTTTAAAGGACATCAAACGAATCTAGATCAAGTAGCAAAAAATCTAAAGAATTTATATAAAAACAGATCATTTCCAACCGTTATTTTAACGGATGGTAACCAAACAATAGGGAATGATTATATCTATAGCTTTGAGGCTAATAATGCAGTATATCCTATTGTATTAGGAGATACAACAACCTACTTGGACTTGAAAGTAAGCCAATTGAATGTCAATAAATATGCTTTTCATAAAAATAAATTTCCAGTAGAAGTATTTTTGCAATATGCAGGAAATAAAAATGTAACCACAGATGTTGTTATTTCGCAAGGAAACACAACATTACACCGAGAAGCAATTACATTCTCAAAAACAAAAAAATCAGCCGTACTCAATGTACTATTACCAGCGGATAAAGTAGGCTTACAGATTTTTAAAGCGTCTATTAGTTCTAAAGAAGCAGAAAAAAACACCTATAACAATACTAAGAATTTTGCAGTAGAAGTAATCGATCAAAAATCTGAAATTGCAATTGTCTCCGCAATCAATCATCCAGATGTAGGAGCATTGAAACGCTCTATTGAGACGAACATGCAGCGCAAGGTCAAAATTGTCAAGCCAAACGAAATTGGCGCTATAAAGGATTATAATGTTTTAATATTATATCAGCCAACAGCAGCTTTCAAAGCAATTTTTGATGAAAATAAATTAGCACACATTAATACTTGGATCATCACTGGATTGAGTACTGATTATGCATTCTTGAATCAACAGCAGAATAGTTTAGAATTTAAGATGAACAATCAACGTGAAGATTATACCGCAGCATTTAATGGGCAGTATAATCTGTTTGCAACAGAAGATATCGGATTTGAAAATTTCCCACCCTTACAAAATGCTTTTGGAACCGTTAAAGCAAACAGTAAAGTAGAAGTACTATTATTCTCCAAAGTTCGTAATATCCAGACAGAATCTCCTTTATTGGCCTATACAGACAATCAAGGACAACGTCAGGCATTTTTATTAGGAGAGAATATTTGGAAGTGGCGTATGCAAAGCCATTTGGATAAGAACTCCTTTGAATCATTCGATGTTTTTATCGATAAAAGCATACAATTTCTATCTACAAATAATGCAAAAAAATCATTAATAGTCAATTTCGAATCCTTTTATAATTCAGGAGAAGCAATTACAATAACCGCTCAGTATTTCAATAAGAATTATGAATTTGATGAAAATGCACGATTAACAATTGTACTAACGAATAAAGAAACGAAGCAGACCAAAACCTATGATTTACTAAAAGGGAATGGTCTTTACAAAGTTAATTTAGATGGATTGGTTGCTGGAGCTTACAACTTTACAGTAAAAGAAAGCACCAGTGGTAGTAGTTATTCGGGGTACTTTGAAGTACTGGATTTTGATATTGAAAAACAATTTGTAAATCCCGATTTGAATAAACTAACACAATTAGGGCAACAAACGAAAGGACAACATTATTTTGCAAATCAGGTAGACCAGCTAATTGAACGTTTGATTAAAAATGAAGATTATAAAGCAGTGCAAAAAGCCATTGTCAAAAAATCACCATTAATTGATACCGTATGGCTACTAATCTTAATTGCACTAGCGTTAACAATAGAATGGTTTATTCGTAAATACAATGGTTTATTATAACCATTTAACTTCATTTTAATACGATTCCATTTATAAAGAGTTGAATTTCAATAGAAGTCTGTAATTCAGGACTTAACCCCAATTCTTAAGATTCGCTTAAATTACCAAAATAGGTTCAATTTTATCTTTTAACAGGCGTTATTTTGTATTAGAAATTAATACAACTATGACATCTAAATTCAATTCAATTACCTCAGGAAATTTATCCAAAAGATTTTCATTACTATTTATCTTTATCAAAGGATTTGTAGTATTCTCTTTTGTGTTACGTTTGATCTTTTTTATATGGCAACGTACCGAAGTTTCTTGGAATATTATTGACTTCTTAAGAACAATGCTTACTGGGTTATTTTTTGATATTGGAACCTGTTCCTTTATTGTGTTTCCGAGTATTCTTTATCTTCTCATTTTCCCCAATCGATATATTGGGTCTTGGTTAGATAAAATTCTAATATATTTTGTTTTCATTCTTACAATCTTCATTTTGGTATTTACCTTTTTTGCGGAGATTACATTTTGGGATGAATTTAAAACTCGATTTAATTTTATTGCAGTAGATTATTTGATTTATACACACGAAGTGGTAAAGAATATTCAAGAATCTTATCCTTTACCACTTTTAATTGGAGGAGTTACTTTGATAACCTCAATTATTGTATTCATTTGTTATAAAAAACAAGCTTTTCAGAATACGTTTTCAGGTAAAGCCTCTTTAAAACAAAGGTTGACAGTAGTAATACCAGCAATTTTGATTATGATTTTCTATGCTAGTTTTATCACCAATAAACAAGCAGAATGGTCTAGCAATAGATACAATACAGAAATATCAAAAGCGGGGATTTATTCCTTCTTTGCAGAATTTAGAAACAACCAAATGAAGTATGAAGACTTCTATACATCAATACAAAACAATGTAGCCTTCCATTTTGTAAGAACACACCTATCTGAGGATAAAAGTCAGTTTGTGAGCAATGACCCTTTCTCAATTCGAAGAAACATTAAAGACACACTATCGTCCAATGCAGAAAAACCAAATGTTGTTTTTATCCTGGTAGAAAGCCTAAGTGCTAGTTTTATGAAAGAATTTGGAAACGAGCACAATATCACGCCATTTTTAGATTCTATAAAAGATCAAAGTGTATTCTTTTCAAATATGTATGCTACTGGAACCCGTACTGTGCGAGGTATGGAAGCCGTTACTCTATCAATTCCACCTACACCGGGACAAAGTATTGTAAAAAGACCTGATAATCAAGGATTATTCACAATATCAAACGTATTTAAAGCAAAAAACTACGAATGCAATTTCTTTTATGGAGGAGACGGTTATTTTGATAATATGAACAGTTATTTTGGAGGAAATGGTTTTAATATTTACGATCGAGGAAGAGGAAGTGTATTGAGTGATAAAATAAAAATGCAACGACATAATATTGATGATAACGAAGTCACTTTTGAAAACGCATGGGGAATCTGCGATGAAGATATTTTCAATAAATTGATAAAAGTATCCGATCAACAATACAAGGATAGAAAACCATTCTTGAATTTTGTGATGACCACATCAAACCACAGACCATTTACCTATCCAGGCAATAAAGTAAGTATTGCATCCGGAACAGGTAGAGACGGAGCTGTACAATACACAGATTTTGCTATTAAAGAGCTGTTTAACAAGGTGAAAAATAAGCCATGGTTTAAGAATACAGTTTTTGTAATCATTGCAGACCACTGTGCAAGCAGTGCTGGTAAAGACGAAATTGATGTAGCAAACTATCATATTCCAGCTTTTATCGTTAATTTGCCAAAAAATTACAATCAGAAAATTACAAAACAATGTTCACAAATTGATATTTTCCCAACGTTGTTCTCCCTATTACACTGGGATTATGAGACAAATTTGTTTGGAGAAAATGTATTAGATAAGAGCTTTAAAGAACGAGCATTTGTAGCAACGTACAGAAAGTTAGTACTAATGAAACAAGATAGCGTGATGATTTTGTCAGACCAAAAGAAACAAGCCTTCTATCAATGGAATAAAGTAGATAATAGTTTGAAACCATTACCGATGAATCAAAATTTCTTAAATGAAGCAATTTCATGGTATCAAACAGCTGATTATTTATATACCAATAAATTATTAAAAGAATGATCTATTTACATTTTATTGTAAATCCAATTTCAGGAAAAGGAAAACACAATATTACGAAAGGCCTATTAGAAGCCTATTTTCCAACAGAAAAGTATAAGATTGATATTGACTATTCAAAATATAAAAAACACGCTATAACGCTTACAAAAGCAGCAATAGAGAAGCAGCCCGATGTTATTGTGGCCTGTGGAGGTGACGGAACGATTAATGAAGTAGCATCTTGTTTGATTAATACGGAAATTCAATTAGGGATAATCCCTATTGGATCAGGAAACGGATTAGCATCCAACCTTAAGATTCCGCAGAATATCGATAAAGCAATTCTTATTATTAAAAATGGGCAAGCAAAAGCCATAGATGTAGGACGAGTAAACGAACACTATTTCTTTAGTAATATGGGATTAGGAATCGATGCAATGATTATTCATAACTATGAAAAACATCAAAAGAGAACCCTGTCTGCCTATGTAAAAGCCTCAATGAAAGCCTCTACAGCTTATAAAGCACCAAAGGCAATTGTTCAAATGAACAATAAAACATTAGAAGTAGCGCCATTTATGCTGTTTATATCCAATTCAAATGAAATGGGGTATAAGATGAGTTTAACACCTTCAGCAAGTTTAAGAGACGGACTTTTAGACCTATTGATTGTAGAGAAATTAAACTTTTTGAATAAAATGTATTTAGGAGGATTAGTACTCTTTAATAAAACAGAGAAACTAAAGAAATCCCACCGTGATTTAATTCAGAAAGCAACAATTATTTTTCCAGAAAATGAAACCACCGATATACAAATCGATGGAGAATATTACAACCTGTCTACCAATATTATAAACGTTTCAGTACTACCACACTCGTTAAAAATACTATTGAACGAAGAAGTCGTATAAAACATAATAATTTGTAATATCAGTTATTAACGAACAATGTTAAATTGTTAATTAAAAGGTTGATAGAATTAACATAGTGAATGAAAATTTTAGCAGAAAATTGATGAAATTTATCCCAGATTTTAGCGTTAATTGTATTTGAAAATAATTGATCAATGAAGAATGTTATAATAGGGTTAGCCATCGGAATAAGTTCGCTCAGTCAAGGGCAAGAATTTAAGCAAGATTTTGAGCAGGCAAAGCGACAAGCCCAGCAAGAAAATAAGAATATTCTTTTAGTTTTTTCAGGATTAGAATGGTCAGACAATTCCAAAGAATTAGATCGAACAGTATGGCAATCGCCAGACTTTAAAGAGTACGCAACGGATAATCTAGTATTGATAAAAGCAGAATTCCCTAAACGCAAAGCATGGTCCGAACCCGTAGATGTGAATACACAAAATATGGTTTTGACTGAGAAATACAATCGCGATGGATTTTTCCCATTCGTGGTAGTATTAGATAAAAATGGAAAAGTATTAGGAAAAACAGGCTACGAAGACTTAAATCCGAAAGAATATATTAAACTGCTGAAATCATTTCAAAAATAAAAGGAAAATAACCGTTTTAAATTTATCATATGCATATTCTAATTGTTGAAGATGAAGTTGGTATTTCAGAATTTTTAAAACAAGGATTGGAAGAAGACGGTTATCAGGTATCACTAGCCTACGATGGGCAACAAGGTTTAAAACTAGCACAACAACAATCATATGACCTATTGTTGCTAGACTGGATGCTTCCTAAGCTAAGCGGATTAGAAGTTTGTACAGAATACCGAAAAACAAATAAAACAACCCCTATTGTATTTTTAACAGCAAAAGATACAATTCAAGAAACCATACAAGGTTTACAGGCGGGAGCCAATGATTACATCAAAAAACCATTTAGTTTTGAAGAATTGGTCGAACGCATAAAAGTACAATTTCGTACAGTTCAAGCAGACCCTATTGAATACAGTTTAGGAACTATTACCCTAAAAACACAAACCCATCAAGTATTTAATCATAATGAAGAAGTTCTGCTCACGCAAAAAGAATACTCATTATTAGAATACCTAATGAAGAAAAAAGGAACAGTTTGCACCCGAAACGAGATTATAAAAGAAGTTTGGAATATTCACTTTGAATACGATACTGGTGTAATTGACGTTTTTATTAATGCCATTCGCAAGAAACTACAATTAAAGAAAGAAGAAGATTACATTAAAACAGTACGGGGAGTAGGATATATTGCCAACGAAATCAACTAAAGATGTTTCCATTATCGTTTAAAAATAGAATTGCACTGTACTATTTAATTAGCACAGCCTTTGTGATTCTAGTAGTCTTCACGATAATTTACTTTATTGTATCCACCTCAGTCAATTTTCATATCAATCAAGACCTTCAAATTGAAATAGAACGACACCAAAACGAAGTGAAGTACCATGGTAATTCATTGCATTTAGTGGAAGATGGAGAATGGGAGGAGCGTGAACACCGCGAAATTAACGTGAATCCAATTTTTGTTCAAGTGTTGGATAATCAGGCTAAATTTATAGATAAATCCCCTAATTTATATGACCAATTCCTGCATTTCAATTTCCATCAACAAGAAGGATTTCATGATACAAAAATTGGAGATATAGACATCAGGCAAGTACAAGCACCCTTAGTCATAAAAGATAAAATTGTAGGCTATGTGATTATAGCAATGTCGTTAGAAGAACCTAAAATGGTATTGAAAAATCTTCAAATTACCCTATCGATTCTTTTTCCGATAATTATGATTGCACTGTTTTTTGTGACCCGATGGATTGCAGGGAGAAGTATTAAACCCGCCTTGAATATTATTCAGACCACCAGTAATATTACCAATAATAATTTTGATCAAAGAATCACTTTACCCGAAAATAAAGATGAACTATTCATGCTATCCAGTTCCATTAATGAACTACTAGATCGAATAGAAAGTGCTATTGTACGAGAAAAACAATTCACTTCCGATGCTTCACACGAACTCAGAACACCTCTGGCTGTTATTAAAGGGACACTTGAAGTTTTAATTCGTAAACCACGTGAAAATCATGAATATATAGAAAAAATAAAATATTCAATAAAGGAAGTAGATCGACTCAATAACTTAGTAGATCAATTACTTTTATTGGCGCGATTTGAAAACCAGAAATTAGTAATCAGAAAAGAAAAAGTAGCGCTAGATGAAATGATATTACAATCGCTAGAACGATTTTCATCAAAAATAGAAAACAAGAAAGTAGTTGTTAATTTTACTTTTGATAAACATTTTTGGGCGGCAACCGATCCCTATTTTGCATCAATTATCATTGAAAATTTATTGTCAAATGCAATCAAATATTCTGAAGAAGGAGGAGTTTTGGACATTGTTTTGAGTGAAGAAGAAGACAAAATATTCTGCAAGATAAAAGACTACGGTATCGGAATTGCAAAGGAAGATTTAGATAAAATATACAAGCAGTTTTATAGATCAAAAGCGACGGTACATCCAGCAATTAAAGGAAGTGGTTTAGGACTTTCGATTACTAAAAAACTATGCAGTTTACTTCAAATTAATCTCTGTATAGAAAGTATTGAAGGTGAAGGAGCAGAAGCTAGCTTGGTCTTTGAACGATATATTGAAGAACAAAATATTGAGCAGGAAATTGTAGTTTAATCTGTTTTAAATTAAGTACTTACTAGGTGTCTTAAAGATTAATTAAATGTTATTTTTGAAAAATAATTTGTTTTTCAAAAATTAAATTCTATACATTTGTACCGTTAAATAATACAAAGAAAAAATGTTTTCAATTCAATTACATCATCATCATTTTCATATTTGCTCTCAGGCGAAGTGTTAATGGTATGCGTGTAAATCATCATATTTTAAAACCCGTTTGAGTATCTCAAACGGGTTTTTTATTTTCCACCTTTTTGGCGTACTCATTCTAAAACAAAACAAAATGAGTATATTAAAAATTGCGATTCAGAAATCAGGACGATTAAGTGAAGAATCACTACAAATGCTGAAAGACTGTGGGATATCCATTAATAATGGAAACGATCAATTGAAAGCCGAAGCCAGTAATTTTCCTTTAGAAGTACTGTTTTTAAGAAATTCAGATATTCCACAATATCTAATCGACGGAGTAGTAGACGTTGCTATGGTGGGTGAAAATCAACTCATCGAAAAAGCACAAGGAATTCCTGTGGTACAGAAGCTAGGTTTTTCGAAATGCAAAGTATCAATAGCAGTACCCAAAACGTTTAATTACCAATCAATTCACGACTTAGAAGGAATGCGTATTGCCACCTCATATCCCAATACAGTTAATTCCTATTTCGAATCCAAAGCCATAAAAATAGGATTACACCAAATTTCTGGATCAGTAGAAATTGCACCCAATATTGGATTAGCCGATGCTATTGTAGATATTGTATCCAGTGGTAGTACATTGTTTAAAAACAATCTCAAAGAAGTAGAAACCATACTTTGGAGTGAAGCAGTGTTAGCAATATCGCCTACTTTAAGTGCAGAAAAAAAATCTTTACTTGAGAAACTGCAATTTCGAATACAATCCGTTATTAAAGCTAGAAAATCAAAATACATTCTAATGAATGTACCCAATCAATCCATTAAAGCAATTAGTGAACTATTACCCGTACTAAAAAGCCCTACCATAATGCCTTTAGCAGAACAAGGTTGGAGCAGTTTACATTCCGTAATCGATGAAGAACAATTCTGGGAAGTAATTGACCAATTAAAAAATGCAGGAGCTGAAGGAATACTGATTTGTCCTATTGAAAAAATGGTATTATAACACTTAAAAAAACTAGAAACCATGAATAAAATATACAACCCAACGTCAAATGAATGGTCAACTATTTTAAAGCGACCAACCCAATCCATTGAAGATATAGAAAATACAGTAAAACAAATTTTTACTGAAATTCAGAAAAAAGGGGATTTAGCAGTTGCAAAATATACGGCCCTGTTTGATGGAGTAATACCAAGTACTATTGAAGTAACAGCACAAGAAATCCAGAAAGCGGTTCAATCTATAGATAAAGAACTAAAAGAAGCGATACAAATTGCAAAAACCAACATTGAAAAATTTCACAGTGCACAAAAAACACAACCCATAGAAGTGGCAACAATGGAAGGAGTATTCTGTTGGCAGGAAAAAAGACCCATTCAGAAAGTAGGATTGTATATACCAGGAGGCACAGCACCACTGTTTTCTACAGTATTAATGCTAGCAATTCCAGCACAAATTGCAGGATGTGAAGAAGTTATACTTTGTTCACCTTGTGATAAAAATGGACAAATAAATGCAGCTATACTATATGCTGCACAACTCTGTGGAGTTACAAAAATTTTTAAAGTAGGAGGTATTCAAGCCATTGGAGCAATGACATTCGGGACCACAAGCATTCCACAAGTTTATAAAATATTTGGACCCGGAAATCAATTCGTTACCGTTGCGAAACAACTCGCCACCCAATTTGGTGTAGCCATCGATATGCCAGCTGGGCCCTCAGAATTAATGGTAGTGGCTGATAATACTGCCAAAGCCTCTTTTGTTGCGTCAGACCTACTTTCTCAAGCAGAACATGGAACCGATAGCCAAGTGATTCTAGTAACAACGTCAAAACAAATGCTAGAAGAAGTAGATCAGGAGATTAGTAAGCAAATTGTTGAATTGCCACGCCAAGTAATCGCCCAAAAAGCAATTCAGAATTCCAAATTAATTTATGTAGAAAGCGATCAAGAAGTCTTGAAATTAATCAATGAATATGGACCTGAACACCTGATTGTCTGTATGCAAAATGAAGATTATTATGTATACGGTGTTCAAAATTCAGGTTCCGTTTTTATAGGGAATTATACTCCAGAAAGCGCAGGAGATTATGCTTCAGGGACCAATCACACCTTACCAACAAATGGATTTTCTAAGAGTTATAGCGGAGTCAACTTAGATAGCTTTTTAAAAGCGATAACCTTTCAGAAAATATCAGAAAAAGGAATGCTCAGTATTGGCAGAAGTATAGAAGTAATGGCCGAAAATGAAGGCTTACAAGCTCATAAAAATGCAGTAACACTCCGTTTGCAAGCTATTGAAAAAGAAGAATTAAGAACAGTAAGTAAAGAATTCAGATAAAATGAAAACAATTGATACAAACTCCTTGGTCAGAGAAAATATAAAACGCTTAAAATCATATTCTTCTGCCAGAGATGAATTTGAAACCAAGAATGAAACAATGATTTTTCTGGATGCCAATGAAAATCCTTTTGATACAGGAGTAAACCGATATCCTGACCCTTTGCAATTACAGTTGAAAAATAAGTTAGCAACGATGAAAGGAATTACGGCATCTGAAATTTTACTAGGCAATGGAAGCGATGAAGTTTTGGATTTATTACTCCGAGTGTTTTGTGAACCCAATCAGGATAATATTATTACGCTACCGCCCACTTATGGAATGTACAAAGTATTAGCAGAAATCAACGCTTTGGAGAATAGAGAAGTAGTATTAACCTCAGATTATCAGCCTAACGTAGAACAAATCCTAAAGATAATAGACAACAGAACTAAAATTATCTTTTTATGTTCGCCAAATAATCCAACGGGAAACTCTTTTTCTGAAAAGAATATACTAGAGATTTTAAACCAATTTCAAGGAATAGTAGTGGTAGACGAAGCCTATATCGATTTTTCAACACAAGAAAGTTGGCTGAAAAAGAGGAAACAATATCCTAATTTAGTAATAGTGCAAACCCTTTCAAAAGCATACGGGATGGCAGGTATTAGACTGGGGATAGCCTATGCATCAACAGAAATTATTACCCTATTGAATAAGATTAAACCACCGTATAATATTAATATACAAACACAAAAAATAGCCTTAGATAAATTAAATAATTTAGAAATTATTCAAAATGAAATTAACGCTATTATAGAAAGTAAAGTAACTTTACTTAAAGTGTTAGATTCAGTAAAATGGATTGCTGAAATATATCCAACAGATGCAAATTTTGTACTAATAAAAGTAGACAATGCTACGTTGCGTTACCAACAATTATTGGAAAAAAGAATTGTAATACGAAATCGATCTTCGGACTTTGGATGTGAAAACTGTTTACGCATTACCATAGGAACAAAAGAAGAAAATGAATATCTAATTGATGTTTTACAAAAAATATAACACAATGAAAAAAGTATTGTTTATTGACCGTGATGGAACTTTGGTTAAAGAACCCCATGACTATCAGTTAGATAGTTTTGCAAAACTGGAATTTTATCCAAAAGTATTCCAATACCTCGCTAAGATTACAAAGGAATTAGATTTTGAATTAGTTATGGTAACCAATCAAGATGGGTTGGGAACAGAACAATATCCAGAAACTACCTTTTGGCCCGTTCAGGAATTGATTATTAAAGCATTTGAAAGTGAAGGTGTTAAGTTTTCAGCCATTTATATTGATAAAACCTTTCCCGAAGAAAACGCACCAACCCGTAAACCGGGTATTGGTATGCTAAAGCAGTATATAGAGAATACAGCCTATGATTTAGAAAATTCATTTGTGATAGGTGACCGATTGACCGATGTGGAATTAGCCAAAAATCTAAAAGCAAAAGCTATTTTTATTACAGACCATGTTGCTTTAGGAAGTGATGAAATTACTGTAAATAAAAACTTATTGGAGGAAACAATAGCCTTAGAAACAAAAGATTGGGAAGAAATCTATGCTTTTTTAAAAGTCGAAGATCGAACCATTTCCATTTCTCGAAAAACCAATGAAACAGATATTAAAATTCAATTGAATTTAGATGGAATAGGTAAAAGCAATTGTAGCACCGGTATTGCATTTTTTGACCACATGCTGGATCAAATAGCTCGACACGGGCAAATCGACCTAGAAATCGCTGTAAAAGGCGATTTAGAAGTAGATGAGCACCATACGATAGAAGATACTGCTATTGTATTAGGGGAAGCTTTTGCAAAAGCCTTAGGGAATAAGCTAGGAATTGAACGCTATGGATTTTGTTTGCCTATGGACGATTGCGTTGCAACAGTTGCATTAGATTTCGGAGGGCGTAACTGGTTAGTTTGGGAAGCCGATTTTAAAAGAGAAAAAATAGGAGCAATGCCTACCGAAATGTTTTTCCATTTCTTCAAGTCCTTTTCAGATGGGGCGAAGGCCAATCTTTACATTAAAGCAGAAGGAACAAACGAACACCATAAAATTGAAGCCATATTCAAAGCCTTTGCCAAGGCAATAAAAGCAGCGATAAAAAGAGATATTGAAAAAATGATTGTACCCTCCACCAAAGGAATTATTTAATAAAGAGAAAATGAAAATTGTAATTATAGATTACGGAGCGGGAAATATCCAAAGCATACAATTTGCTTTAGAACGATTAGGGCAAGAAGCACAGCTAAGTAGTAATTCTAAAGAAATTCGAACGGCCGACAAAGTAATCTTTCCAGGAGTAGGATCCGCTCAAAGTGCAATGCAAAAGTTAAAAGAAAGAGAACTCGATGTCTTGATTCCTATATTAAAGCAACCGGTATTAGGTATTTGTCTAGGCATGCAGCTATTATGCCGATTTTCTGAAGAAGGAAATACAAAAGGATTGGGTGTTTTTGATGCAGATGTAATCCAATTTTCAAAAGAAACAATGAAAGTTCCACAAGTAGGATGGAATGAAATATACAATTTGAAAACCCCATTATTTAAAAACATAAACCCGCAAGAATACATGTATTTAGTACATAGTTTTTATGTGCCCAAAAATGAACAAGCGATAGCCCTCACAAGCTACGGTGTAGAATATACATCAGCACTACAAAAAGACAATTTTTATGGCGTACAATTCCATCCAGAAAAAAGTGGAAAAGCAGGAGCACAAATACTGGATAATTTTTTAAAACTATAATAAAAGCAAAATGAGTATCAGAATAATTCCAGCATTAGACATTATTGAAGGAAAATGTGTGCGTTTGACAAAAGGAGATTATGAAACGAAAAAAATATACAATGAAGATCCTTTGGAGATTGCCAAGCGATTTGAAGCACACGGAATTGAACATCTGCATTTAGTGGATTTAGATGGCGCGAAATCACAACAGATAGTCAACTATAAGATTTTAGAGAAAATAGCATCTAAAACAGCTTTAAAAATTGATTTTGGAGGAGGATTAAAGTCAGACAATGATCTACGGATTGCCTTTGAGTGTGGAGCAAACCAAATTACGGGTGGTAGTATTGCGGTACAGGAAAGAAAACTGTTTTTAGATTGGATTCAAAAGTACGGTTCCGACAAAATTATATTAGGAGCCGATGTACACAATGGTAAAATAGCAATAAATGGATGGCAGGAAACCTCTAACGAGCAATTAATTCCTTTTGTAACAGAATATCAAAAAGAAGGCATTGAATATGTGATTTGTACAGATATAACCAAAGACGGTATGCTACAAGGCACCTCAATAGATCTTTACCGTGATATTCGGGAACAATTACCAAGTATTCGACTAATTGCTTCTGGTGGAGTTTTAAAGCTAGACGAAATCATCCAATTACAAGAATTAGGATGCGAAGGAGTGATTATCGGGAAGGCAATTTATGAAGGACACATCACACTGAAAGATTTGGAAAATTATAGAATAAGACAATAATGTTTTTATAAATAAAAAGTAACAATGCTTACAAAAAGAATAATTCCCTGTTTAGACATTAAAAATGGACGAACTGTAAAAGGGGTGAATTTCATAAACCTGAAAGATGCAGGCGATCCGATAGAGTTAGCCAAAGCCTATGCTGAAACAGGAGCCGATGAATTGGTTTTTTTGGATATTTCAGCAACACTAGAAAGAAGAAAGACTTTAATTCCTTTGGTTCGCGCTGTAGCGGCTCAGTTGGATATTCCTTTTACCGTAGGTGGAGGAATCACAACAGTGAATGATGTGGAAGCATTGTTACGTAATGGAGCCGATAAAGTTTCGATTAATTCCGCAGCAGTAAAGAATCCCCAATTAATTAATGACCTAGCAGAAAAGTTCGGAAGCCAATGTGTTGTGGTAGCTATCGATGCGAAATCAATAAATGGAAGATGGAAAGTGTATCTAGAAGGCGGAAAAGTTGCAACAAATTTAGATTTGTTTGAATGGGCTAAAGAAGCGGAGTACAGAGGAGCAGGAGAATTGTTGTTTACGTCTATGGATCATGATGGTACAAAAAATGGTTTTGCAAATGACACCTTGGCCCAATTATCAGAATTAGTCAATATTCCAATTATAGCATCCGGTGGAGCAGGAACAATAGAACATTTTGTAGCAGTGTTTCATGTTGGGAAAGCAGATGCAGCTTTGGCCGCTAGTGTATTTCATTTTAAAGAAATTGAAATACAAACTCTAAAGCAAAAATTGAAAACAGAACAGATTAATATTCGGTTGTAAGAAGCCGATTTAGAATAAAATAATATGAGATTAGATTTTGAAAAGAATAATAATGGATTGATTCCAGCTATTATACAAGATAATGAAACCAGAGTAGTATTGATGTTAGGCTATATGAATGAAGCAGCTTACAAACAAACGATAGAAACTAAAAAGGTTACTTTTTTTAGTAGAACTAAAAATAAACTCTGGGTTAAAGGAGAAGAAAGCGGAAATTTCCTGAATTTAGTTTCTTTATCCGTTGATTGTGATAACGATACCCTATTGATTAAAGTTACTCCAGATGGCCCCACTTGTCATAAGGGTACCGATAGTTGCTGGCAAGAATCGAACACGATAGATTATGGATTCTTATCCGTTTTAGAAACAATCATTGATAACCGCAAAGAGCAAGTAGGAGTAGAAGGTAGTTATATTGCCTCTTTGTTTCAAAAAGGAATTAATAAAATTGCTCAAAAAGTTGGGGAAGAGGCTGTGGAAGTAGTAATAGAAGCAAAGGATAACAATCCCGTTTTGTTTCTAAATGAAAGCGCCGATTTGTTGTTTCATTATTTAATTTTATTACAAGCAAAAGGATTTAGACTTTCTGATGTAGCTTCGATAATGAAAGAAAGACATTTACAACGATAAAAAAAATACTCAAAAAGCATTCTTGGCATGAAATATGTTAAATTCAAGGCATATAACATTTAAAATAAAAATCATGAAGAAGAGTATTTTTGCATCAATGGTATTGGTTTTTACCATAGCACTAACATCTTGTAATAGTATGAAAAAGGTAAGTTCAACAGATGGATTAACGAATAATGAGTGGGAGTTAGCGACTTTAAATGGTGCAGAACCAAATCGTACAGAGGATTTTTTAAATGGTTTACCGTATTTGAATTTTACAAAAGATAATTCAGTTAATGGATCATCAGGATGCAATCGATTATTTGGACCTTATGATTTGAAGGCAAATGGCGAGATCAAACTGGATAAGATGGGAATGACAAGAATGGCTTGTCCTGGTAAAGGAGAAAGTAAATTTATGCAAGCTTTGAATAAAGTAACAAGTTTGAAAATAAAGAAAAACAAGTTGGTTTTGATGGAAGGGACGAATGAAGTGATAACGATGACTCCAAAAAAATAAACAATGATAAATTTCAAATCACTTTTATTAATTGCAGGCGGAGTATTGGTTATGATTTCATGCGGAAGCAGAATCAAAAAGATTGATGCTGATTCTTTTGCAAATGATGAAATGAATAAAACAGCAAAAGTTCCGACCTATTTTTTTAAAGGAACGGGAAATGAGCCCTTTTGGAATGTTGAGATTACAACAGACAGCATTAAATTTAATTCGGTAACCGATTATGGAGGTTTTTCAGCCAGTGGAGTCAAAATGACTGCGCTGATGGATGCCAATATAAAAGAATATAAATCAGAATCGAAATCGGGTACGATTAAAGTTATAGTGCAGCAAAGCAAATGTGTGGACAATATGTCTGGTCAGGAAAATAAATATACTGTAAAAGTAGAAATTAAGAAAAGACTAGATTTTAATACCGAACTATTTGAAGGCTGTGGAAATTACGTTGTAAATTATAGACTTCATGATATATGGGTACCCGAAGAAATTGAAGGTAAAAAAGTTACAGCTAGCGATTTTGGAAAAGAAATTCCAGTAATGGAAATTAATGCTGCCGAAGCTACCTTTATGATTGATTTAAAGTATGGAGCCACTGTAAAAGGAAAATTATTCTCTGAGAATAAACTGTTGCGATTCGTGGATATCAATACAACAGAGAAAAAGCCAAAACCAATATCAGTTGAGTTTCTTACTGCACTGAAAGGTGTTACTCATTTTGAAATAAAAAATAATAGACTATACCTTTCAAATCCAGACGGAATGAAAGCCGTCTTTAGGAAAGTAGATTAAGCTACAAGTACAATAAAAAAAAATCCCTCTAGAATTTTCTAGAGGGATTTTTTTATGGATGCATTTCAAATAATTGAATCTGGCTTTTAAGTCGTTCGATTAATAAATTCATCATCCGTTTATTCAAGGCAGAAGAATTCGCAATGTACTCTTTGAACTCATCTAAGGTAAACAAACCAATAATCATTCCTTTTAAAGCATTTCTAAACTTGATGTCTTTTTGTATGGCATTGTCAATGTAGATAAACTTCTTCTCTAAGGAAAGATTGTAAAAATCATTTTTATACTTGGAAATGTAATTGTGGAAAGAAGCGATGAAAAGATCGTTTTGAAGTTTGAGAATAGGTCTTAGTGTTTTGTTCTGAAATTGTTCTTCAGCAGAGGATTGCGGGTTAATTTCCCCTAAAATAGCACCTCTAAATTCGATAATAAAAGGATCTCTATCGTTCATATTTTCTTTTAAAGGTATAAAAAAAACCTGTTCAAATGAATGAACAGGTTTTAAATTTATGTAAAATACAACGTTATACTTTTTCGAGAATAACGATCATAATTTAGTTTGAATTATTTTACTTGGAAAGTAACTCTTCTTACTAATTTACGTGCAGCTGCAGAATTTTTATCAACTGAATTATCTTCACCTTCAGCAACAACTTTCAATCTTGATTCAGCGATACCAGCTTTAGTTAAAACGTTTTTCACGTTTGTAGCTCTAGTATTAGATAATTTAGTGTTATAAGCACTTTTACCTAATTCATCAGCATGACCAACGATTTCAACAGAAGCAGATGGATTGTTTCTTAAGTAAGTTAAGATGAAATCGATTCCTTCAGTAGAAACGTTTGTTGGAGTAGTTTTGTTGAAGTCAAAATATGTAGTAACATATCCACCATTAATTAAATCTTTAACTAATTGGTTGTTTGTTTGCTGTACAGCAGTTGTGTTAGAATTGTTACCATATTTTTTCTCTAAGTAAGATTCTAATTCATCAGGAATACCATTTTGGTTTCTGTCGATAGATCTACCTTTTGTATCAACTGCAACACCAGTGATAGAGTTTGGTTCAACATCTAAGTAATCAGGCACACCGTCTTGGTCAGAATCAACTAACATAGTTTCGATGTCACTAACTCTTTTGTCTAATGCAGATACGATATCATCGTTTTTCACTGCATACCAGTCAGCATGTTTAGCATTTTTACCTAAGTAGATAGAGATACCGACAGACGCATTATATAATGTTCCGTTAAATCCTCTGTCTTCTGGAGCGATAGCACCATCAAAAGTACGGTTTTGATCAATGTTGTTTACCATAGTAAAGTCAGCGTTTAAAGCTACTCTTTCAGATAATTTAATTTGACCTGTTAAACCTACGATGAAGTTTACCATTTCGTCAGCACCTTTGTAAGCGTCTTTGTTTCTTAATTGAGAGTAACCAACACCTGTGTGAGCTAAAATGTTCAATCTGCTAGTCCAGTTTTCGAATTCTAATACTCTACCTAAGTTAACAACCCCTTGAAGGCTTGTTCTGTAATATTGGCTTTTAAATTTGTTAGTGTTGTCAGCATTTTCCATGTTGTCAAATCCAACATCAGCTTTCAAACCAAATTTGGTGTTAAACATGTATCTAACTCCAAGGTCAGCATGGTAAAAATTAGCTCTTGAAGTAGACGATCCAGCACTAAATGGTGTTGTAGGTTTGTTAATTCCTCCCATCAAATCGATAGACCATTTGTTATAACTCTCTGGAGTTTTAACATTTGTTTCTTGCGCATTTACTGCTGTAAATGACAAGCCTAACATTACTAAGGGAAATACAATTTTTTTCATACAATTTCTTTTTTTAATTTATTTACTGGCAACAAATTAATGTTGTTAAAGTAATGGCAAATGTAATATTTTTCGTTTTAAAAGTTTTAAATTAGATGCAGTTTTAAGATATTAATAACATAACTATGGCCTTAACAATCAACCCTTTCACTAATAAGAGTGTATATTCTTACGAAGTATTAACAAAAAAAATGATAGATGAAAAATTAATAGAATCCGATCGTTGTTATATGCTTTGGAAAAATGTTAAAATTGAAAATCGAAAAAAAAATCTTTCTCAATTATCCAAAATATTAATTTCTCAAAAAAATCTGCTGGGAGCTATGATTTCACAAGAAATGGGCAAACCCATTAAACAATCGATAGCTGAAATTGAGAAGTGTAGCCTGCTTTGTGACTACTATTTTGACCATGTTACGTCATTTTTGTCGGGAAGAGCGATAAAAACAGATGCAAAAGAAAGTTTTGTAACCTATGAACCTCTGGGTGTACTATTAGGAGTAATGCCATGGAACTTTCCTTTTTGGCAAGTTTTCCGATTTGCAATACCATCAATTATGGCAGGTAATACTGTGGTAATGAAACATGCTAGTAATGTAATGGGAAGTGCAGCACTTATTGAGAAGATCTTTATTGATGCAGGATTTCCTATTGGAGTATATCAAAATCTAGAGATTAGTAGTAAAGAAGTAGCGGATATAATTGCAAATCCTATTGTAAAAGCAGTTTCCTTAACAGGAAGTGAAGGAGCAGGATCGGCAGTTGCCGCTACAGCAGGGAAATATTTAAAGAAAACATTATTAGAATTAGGTGGATCAAACGCGTTTATTGTCTGTGAAGATGCAGATATTAAAAAAACAGTTGCTATTGCAGTAAATGCAAGAATGCAAAATGCTGGGCAGAGTTGTATTGCAGCAAAACGATTCCTGGTACACGATAAAATTCATGATGATTTTGTAAAACAATTTGCGGAAGCAGTTTCAAAAATGATTCCTGGTGATCCGATGGATATGAAAACAGAAATAGGAACCATGTCCCGAATTGATCTTGCAGAAGAATTAGAAAAACAAATGAATACATCCGTCAAAATGGGAGCTGTAATTGCCACTGGAGGAAAAAGAAAAGATGCTTTTTTTGAACCTACTATATTAACCCATGTTACTCCAGATATGCCAGCTTTTAATGAAGAGCTATTTGGGCCAATTGCAGCAGTAACGTCATTTTCAGATTTTGATGAAGCAGTAAACCTAAGTAATCAATCTTCATTTGGATTAGGTGTTTCAATTTTTTCTGCAGATGTTGAATTCGTAAAAACTAAAATTCACTTATTCAATGAAGGAGCCGTTTTTATTAATCAGATGATAAAATCAGATCCAAGACTTCCATTTGGAGGAATTAAAAAATCGGGATATGGCCGCGAACTCTCAGAAGAAGGAATTAAAGAATTTGTAAACATAAAAACAGTATTCATTGCAGAATAGATACTATTGAAGTGATCTTTAAATTCTTTAAAAAGAAAAATAGAGATTTAAATAATATAATAAGGACTAATTAGATAATAGAAAAACAATGAGATTTCACACTAGAAAATGGGTTAAACCCGAAGATTTAAATCCTAATGGGACATTATTTGGAGGAAAGTTATTAGCTTGGATTGATGAAGAAGCTGCTTTGTATTCAATTATTCAGTTGGAAAACCAACGTGTAGTAACAAAATACATGTCAGAAATTAATTTCATGAGTTCTGCAAAACAAGGTGATATTGTAGAAATTGGAATTGATGTAGTGAAATTCGGAACAACCTCAATCATTTTGAAAAGCGAAGTACGAAATAAAATGACCCATGAAACGATACTTACAGTCGATGCAATTACTATGGTGAATCTGGATAGTTTTGGAAAACCTTGTGCGCATGGGAAAACTACAATAGAATATATGAAAGATAGACTGGGGAAATTCTAATTTCTCTGCTTATATTCCATCACGATCAGAAGATAATTCATAGATTTCAAGATCAAAATAAATTACAGAGGCGATAATGTGGTCGAATATATCGGCCATAATCGCTTCATAATTAATCCATCTTTTGTCACTCACAAAAGCATAAATTTCAAGAGGCATTCCCTGTGGAGTAGGTTGTAGATGGCGACACATTAAGGTCATATCCTTGTTAATTCCGGGATGACTTGCCAAATATTGATTGATGTATTTTCTGAATAAACCAAAATTAGTCAAATTTCGTCCATTAATGAATAAAGACTTATCAATTTCATTATTGTGATTGAATTTGTCTATATCAATTTGACGATGCTCAATATAACCTGAAATTAATTGAATTTTTTTGAATTGCTCTAATTCTTCAGTTTTTAAAAATCGAATACCCGTTGCTTTAATAAAAATAGATCTTTTAATCCTTCTACCACCAGAATTGGTCATTCCGCGCCAGTTTTTAAAAGAATCAGAAATCAAACTATACGTTGGAATTGTGGTAGTAGTATTGTCAAAATTTCGAACTTTTACAGTAGCCAAGTTGATTTCAATAACATCTCCATCGGCACCAAATTTATCACTGGTGATCCAATCACCAATACGTACCATATCGTTAACCGATACTTGGATACTTGCAACAAATCCTAAAATGGTATCCTTGAAAATCAAAATTACAACTGCCGACACAGCTCCAAATGTTCCTAATAGATAGGTGATCGATTTATTGAATAAAAGTGAAACTATAACAGTCACAGCAAATATCCAAAAGAATATCATGATTATTTGGATGTAACTGTCAATAGGTTTATCACTAAAAGAAGGCAACTTCTTTAGGTAGTCTTTTATAGCGTTTAAAATACTTCGGGCAATCCACAAACTAAGAAATACAATGAAGAAGCTGATTCCTTTTTCAAAGAAAGGTTCCCAATGTGTAAATCCTTTTAAAATTAAAGGAAAGGTCTCGTAAATGAATAATAAAGGGATAAGATGAGCAATATAAGAGGCCGTTTTGTTGGCTACTAAGAAATCATCAAACTCTGTTTTGGATCTTTTGGCGATCCTTGAAATAATCTCCGTTAGTATTTTTTTAAAGATAAAATCCAATATCAGGGCTACAATACAAAGTACAATAATGTTAACAAATAAGTTAGCGTAACTTGCTACTATTTTGCTAAAATCCCATTCTCGTAATAACTTATAAACCCAGTTGAATATTTTTTTATCCATTTAAACGATATTAAATCATTTTCTTCTCTACATAAAACGTACCAAAAGGAATAATTGAAGCTAAACAAATCAATAAATATTTTTTCATTGGCCATTCCAATTCCATTTTAAGCATGGAAGCTAGGATAATATAGCCAATAAATAATATACCATGAGCCATTCCTACTGTTCTAACATATTCTGGCATATCAAATGCATATTTTAGAGGCATAGCTACGAAAAAAAGCAATAGAAGAGAAACTCCTTCTAAAAAGGCAATAATCTTGAAAAACTTAATCATTTTTGTAAAATAAAGGGAATTAATAAATGTATTTATTTGAATATATCAACAAAGCTAAGGGTTATTAAATTCAAATAAAAATTTAAATAAGAATCATTCTAAATTTATGATTTCTATTCCATCCCAGAATTTTGAGGAGCATCTTTTTTAATAGATTTTAAAACAAGATAACCCAAAACACCACTAATAAATGACCCAATTAAAATTCCAATTTTAGCTTGCAATTGGTACTCCGGATGAGTGAAAGCTAAGGTGGTTACAAATAAGGACATTGTAAAACCAATACCAGCTAATAGCCCAACACCAATTAAATGTTTGGTCGTCATTCCATCAGGAAGAACAGCTATTTTTAATTTGATTAATATAGAAGTTAAACCAAAGACTCCAATAAATTTACCAACAATCAATCCTAGTACAACACCTACAGCAACATTGGTTTCCAGTAAACTGTCAAAATCAATATCCATAGCTACACCTGCGTTCGCTAAGGCAAATACTGGCATGATAATAAAAGTGACAAAAGGATGTAAGGCATGCTCTAGTTTTTGTAATGGAGGAATAGCTAAATTGCTAATATCTTTCATCTCTTCTACAGTATGCATTTGTTCATTAGTTAATGTAGGAATTTTATTTTGAGGGTCAATCGTACTGAAACGCTCCAAATAAACTTTCATTTTATGGACAAACTGTGTTTCTTCAATACGAATATCTATGGGAATAGTAAAGGCAACTAAAACGGCTGCAATAGTAGCATGAACACCAGACATAAGGAATGGTAACCATACACCTGCAATACCTACGATTGCATAAAATAAAGTATTTCGGACACCAATTTTATTAGCAATATATAAAACGGCTAAAAAGGCTAAACCTATAGATAAACTAATATAAGAGATACTAGAAGTATAGAAAAAGGCAATCACAAGTACAGCACCAAGATCATCTACAATGGCCAAAGCAGTTAAGAATACTTTTAAAGAAGTTGGAATTCGATCTCCCAAAAGGTATAATACACCTAAGGCAAAAGCAATATCTGTAGCCATTGGAATACCCCAGCCCGCATGTACTTCTCCAGTATGGTTCAATACAATGTAAATAAGAGCTGGGAAAATCATACCACCAATAGCAGCAGCGATAGGAAGAAATGCTTTTCGAACATTTGAAAGTTCTCCAGTAATAATTTCACGCTTCAATTCAAGTCCCACTACAAAGAAAAATATAGCCATTAAACCATCATTAATCCAATGGTGGAGCGATAAGTTTAAGTGTAATGTATCATTTAAAGCAATGCCGATTTTATGTTCCCAAATTTCATGGTACCAATGTGCCCATGGGGAATTAGCCATAAAAATCGCAACTATCGCGGAGATAAATAAAACGATTCCACCAGTGGTTGACTTACTGATAAAGTTGTTTACAGGGTTAATAATCCATTTGTCTACGGGAGTAATTTTGATTTTAATATCCATCCTAATTTTTTAATATTGTCAAAAATAAGAATTATGATTGGTATTTACATGATTTATCGTACCTTGTTTTGCTAGCTGATGGTATTTTATGGTCGAGAAAACGATAAAAGATACCCTATTAATAATGCAATAAATTAAATAAAAACACTGCAAAAAATTCAGATAAAATTCCAATTAAAATGAGGCTAAGAGCATGAGTAAACGTGATCTAAAAAAGTATTTGGCAGAGCTAAATAAAGAACAGTTGGAAGAACAGTTGATTGATTTGTACGATAAATTCTCGGATGTAAAAGTATTTTATGATTTTGTCTTTAATCCAAAAGAAGAGAAACTAATACAAGAAGCAAAAACTAAAATTTCCAATGAATATTTCCCAATAAAAGGGCGTAAACCTAAGATGAGGAGATCTACGGCACAGAAATTCATCAAACATTTCATGACTTTAGGTGTCGACCCATACTATTTGGGAGATTTAATGTTTTATAATATTGAAATTGCCCAACGATTTTCAGCCAAAAGAGAAATGAAATACACTTCTTTTTATAAAAGCATATTCAACTCCTTTGAACAAGCAGTAGAATTCTGTATCGCAAACGGTGTATTAATCGAATTTAAAAACAGAATTCAAGCGATAGAAAAAGAAGTAAATCTTCAGAAATGGGAAAATAAATATGAATTTCAAAGCCGAATTGAGAAAATAGATTTCTAAAAAAGAAGAATTCAATATTAATTTAGGATGTTTTACCTGCTGAAAAGCCAAATTTTGGCATCTTTCTAGGTCCTTATACATTTTTATTTTCAAATAATAAAAGGCATTTGTTTTCGGATTAAGCGTTTAAAGTGCTTATTTTTGCAAAATCTTAAAAAATAGAATGTCTTACACAAATATAGAATTAGAAGAAAAGAAAGAACTTTACAGTTATCAGCAAGGAGATATTGATGCTATTTTTGTACGCCTGAATAAGGAATTAAATAATTATCGTCTTTTATATCAATTGCCTACTGGAGGTGGTAAAACCGTTATTTTTTCGGAAATAGTGCGCAGATACCTTTCTCAGAATGATAAAAAAGTAATGGTTCTCACACACCGTATTGAACTTTGTAAGCAAACCTCAAAAATGCTGAAAGGGTTTAATGTGAAAAACAAAATCATAAACAGTAAAGTAAAAGAAATTCCTGATCAGGATGATTATTCTTGCTTTGTGGCTATGGTTGAAACACTGAAAAATCGTTTGAATGATGAAAAGCTTAAAATTGATAATGTAGGATTAGTTATTATCGATGAGGCACATTACAATTCATTCAGAAAGCTTTTAGGATATTTTAAAAATGCTTTTATATTAGGAGTTACCGCTACACCTTTAAGTTCTAATATTAAACTTCCTATGAATGAAAACTATAATGAACTTATAGTAGGTGAGACCATTCATTCATTGATTGATAAAGGATTTTTGGCCAAAGCAGTTACCTATAGTTATGATGTTGGGTTAACCTCATTGAAGGTTGGTATTAATGGTGACTATACTGTTAAATCATCCGATGATTTGTACTCTAATATGGCGATGCAGGAGAAATTATTGCATTCCTATGAAGAACGCTCAAAAGGAAAGAAAACCTTAATTTTTAATAGTGGTATACATACTTCTTTATATGTGTATGAAACATTTAGAGAAGCAGGATATGATGTAAGACACCTTGATAATACGAGTACGAACGAGGAACGTAAAGACATATTACAATGGTTTAAGAAAACACCTGATGCAATATTAACTTCTGTCGGAATTCTAACCACTGGTTTTGATGAACCTACCGTAGAAACGATTATTTTGAATCGTGCTACAAAATCATTGACATTGTATTATCAGATGATTGGACGTGGTTCTAGAAAATTGCCTAATAAGTCAGAATTTACAGTAATTGATTTAGGAAATAATGCAGCACGTTTTGGATTATGGAGTGAACCAGTAGATTGGCAACATATATTTAAATCACCAGAGTTTTATCTTGAAAATCTTAGAGATGATGCCGAAATCGAACTTCATTTTAAATATGAAATGCCGTATGAACTAAGACAAAAATTTAGTAAAACTGCGGTTGTAACATTTGATATTGAAGCAGCACATAAAGAAGCCATTGCAAAAAATTTACGATCAAAAGTAGTTTTGGATGCTTCAATCGAACAACATGCCGTTATGTGTGCAGAAAATAGCGAAGATGTTTTTGATGCCCGTATTTTATCAAGAGAATTACTAGGAGATATTGAATGTCGTGTAAAACGCTTTTCAAGCTGCTTAAGTAAGAGTAGTAAAAATTATAGAGAATGGCTAGTAGACGATTATAAAGCCAAATTGAGCATTATGATTGGACAGCAATTCGTTAAATAAGAAATAGAATATTTTATAAAAAAGACATCCAATATCAGGATGTCTTTTTTGTTTTAATCAAAATAAGAGTACGAAATAAGAGTAAAACGATCGACTTCTTTAATTTTCTTGAGATTAGTCCATCATACTGATTACCTTTGTCAAAATAATAAATTACATGACCCATACATTTTCAGATTTAGGAATTTCTAAACACATAATAAAAGCATTAACAGATTTAGAAATTACAATACCAACAGAAATTCAGGAAAAAGCAATTCCAGTACTATTAAACCAAAAAGACGATTTCGTAGGTTTGGCTAAAACAGGTACAGGAAAAACAGCGGCTTTTGGATTACCTTTATTACAACAGTTGGATTTTACTAAATCGACAATACAAGCTATTATATTAGTTCCTACGCGTGAATTAGGACATCAAATAGCGAGTAATTTAGAAGCTTTTGCAAAACATACAACTCAGGTTTCTATAGCAACAGTATGTGGTGGAGTACCTATTAAACCTCAAATCCAACGTTTAGAAGAAGGTGCTAATATTGTAGTGGCTACTCCAGGAAGGTTGATTGATTTAATGGAACGTAATGCTATAAATGTAAAAGAAGCAAATTATCTTATTCTGGATGAAGCAGACGAGATGTTGAGTGCATTAAAAGATGGATTGGATGTAATTGTAGCAGCTTTACCCAAAAATAGACGTACATGGCTGTTTTCTGCAACTTTACCAGGAGCTATTAAACAACTGATTCAGAATTATATGTCAAAAAATGTTGTGCAGATTAGTGCAGACATGGTGACTGTAGGGAATAAAGGAATAGACCATCAATATATTGTTGTAGACCCAATTGAGAAATTAAATGTATTAATGCATTTCTTATCAGAACGTGAGGGACAACGCGGGATCATTTTTTGTAAAACCAAAGCAGCTGTAAATAAGCTAGCGAAAAATTTAGCCATTAACCGCTTTTCTTCTGGAGCTTTACACGGTAGTTTAACACAACCAATTCGTGATCGTATTATGGACCAGTTCCGAAATGGACACATTAATATTTTAGTAGCAACAGATTTAGCTGCACGTGGAATTGATGTTAAAGAAATAGCTTACGTAGTAAATTATCATTTA
This sequence comes from Flavobacterium aerium, assembly GCF_030766725.1. Lineage (GTDB taxonomy): Bacteria > Bacteroidota > Bacteroidia > Flavobacteriales > Flavobacteriaceae > Flavobacterium > Flavobacterium aerium. The sequence continues at coordinate 102,429 of NZ_JARQWR010000002.1, forward strand.
CCGGATGTATACGAAGCCTATGTACACCGTAGCGGACGTACCGCTAGAGCAGGAGCAAAAGGACTTTCATTGACGGTATTACAACCTGAAGAAGTAATTGAAATTGCAGATTTTGAAAAAGAATTAGGGATTAAATTCATTGAATTCAAAAAACCTACTGCTGAAAGTATTGAAGAAAATAATACCTATTTATGGGCAAAGCAGATTTTCAAGACTAAACCAAATCATGATGTAGACCCAGCTTTAAAGGACAAAATAAAAACAGTTTTTCATCATTTGACAAAAGATGAGTTGATTGAAAAAATGTTAGCCAATCATTTGTTACAGACAAAAACAGAAATTTCTGTACCAGCTGAAGGAGCGGGAAAGAAAAAGAAGAAAAAATAAAAAGAATAATAAAAAAGGGCTCTAAATTTTAGAGCCCTTTTTTTATAATATATTTTAATACAATTAGTTTTGTTGATTTCTAAGATTACCCCATTTCAAATAGGTTGTACCCCAAGTAAAACCTGCACCAAAAGCAGTTAAAGCAATATTGTCACCATACTTGAAATCATCTTTGAAATCCCATAAACACAAAGGGATAGTTCCCGCTGTAGTATTACCATATTTCTGGATGTTGATTTTTACTTTTTCTATAGGAAAATCTAGTTTCTCACTAACAGCCTGTATAATACGTAAATTAGCTTGATGTGGGATTAACCAATCAATATCGTTAGACTCAATATTATTACGATCTAGTATTTTTTGTGTTGTTTCACTCATGCCATTAATAGCCGATTTAAAAACAGTTCGACCATCCTGATGAATGAAATGCGTACGATTTGCCAAAGTCTCATCAGAAGCAGGATATTTAGATCCACCAGCAGGAACAGAAAGGAATTTAGCACCCTTACCATCCGTTTTGAATAAATTATCAATAATTCCTATTTCTTCTGTCGTTTGTTCTAATAATACCGCTCCAGCTCCATCACCAAATAAAATACAAGTATTGCGATCCGTATAATCCACTATAGAACTCATTTGATCTGCACCTACAACAATTACTTTTTTATAACGATTGCTTTCAATTAAACTTGCTCCAATTGATAAAGAATATAGAAAACCACTACAAGCAGCATTCATATCAATGCCCCAGGCATTTGTTAAATTAGCTTTGTCACATACAATACTTGCAGTAGGCAATAAGATATGATCCGGTGTTGAAGTAGCAATAATAACACAATCAATTTCACTTGGATCCAATTGAGCAGTTTCTAATAAGTTTTGTATAGCGAATGTTGCCATATCAGAAGTTGCAAGTTCTGGATCATTTAGAATTCGTCTCTCTTTAATTCCAGTTCTGGAAATAATCCAATCATTTGTAGTATCAACCATTTTCTCTAAAGCATGATTGTCTAAAATGTTTTCCGGGACGTAACCTCCTAATGCTGTAATTACTGCATGTATTTTTGTATTCATATAATTGTCAAAAAATGAAAAAGTAAATAGCTTTCGCTGTTTATCTATTAATTTATTCGTGCCTTCTATGGCTCAATCGCTCCCGAGTAATACTCAAAATAAAAACCAAAGCCAATTGATTCATATTCCTATAGCATTATTTAAAAAATCTGTATCCTTAAATAATACTCACATACACTCAAAAATCATATCTAAATTATCAATGCAGTTTGAAGAAGTAAAAACTTAAAAGTGCAAAGTCTTATCACATGGCGGGGGAATTACTTAAAAGGACAGATAATTTCAGTTTTATTTTCTCCTTATATTGATGAATATAAAAACATAAAAATAATTTGCATTGTTGATGGGATAAAATAGTTTTTCAGGTTAACCATGATTTTCTACTCAATGCCATAAAATAAACTTTCCATATGGATGAAGAATAAAGTTATGAACGTGGCGCCAAAGATACCAACAATCTTGAAAAAAAAAGTGTAAAAAAGACCTTATAATTTGTTAATTAATGCATAAAATTTTCGCATAAAACATCTTAAAAAAAGAAGGAATTTGTAATTAAAAATACTATGCATGCATAAGTGTTTACTGGGGTTGCCAGTGTTTTATGTGGTTTTTCAAGATTTGATATTTTGCTGATTCGAAAATTGAATTTTCGCATAATTTTTTTTGGGAATTCCAGGTGATTTTTGGGGTTATGATTGCGTTAATTTTAACACTTATTCAGTGGAGAAAATGAACGCTATTTTATAAAGCATTTTTAGCCCATTATTTAGTTTGTAAGTTAAAAACACCTTTTTTTTTGGATTTATAAAGCATTGAAAATCAATCATTCACATTATGCGATTATGTTATTCGCGGAAATTTTAACAGTTTTTAATAATTAATTTATCTTTTTTGAAATAAATATTCAATAATTAATGTTAAAAATCTAATTATTTTCTAATATCACAAAAACACGTCATATTGTTGTTTTTTTTGAAAAATACTTTTTAGTTGTATATATTTGAGAATGACTATTTTATGTTTTACTTAACACTAAAAAATAACCAAAACCACAACAAATGAAACAACAACTATTCGTAATTCTTTTTGCCATTTTACTCACTTCGAGTAGTTATGGACAAGGAGATAAATTTTGGTCCGCTTCGAGCGAAGAAAGAGTAAGTCCATTGGAAAAAATATCGAGAGGTTCATTACCAGATGAATACAAGATATTAAAATTAAATTTAGAAGCTTTTAGAAATCAACTAGCTGTAGCTCCACAAAGAGGTACTTCTTCTGGGCTTTCAAATGTAATTGTGACCTTTCCTGATGCAAAAGGAAACTTAGAAGAATTTAGAGTAATGGAAGCTTCAGTAATGGCTCCAGAATTACAAGCTAAATATCCGGAAATACGCTCTTATGCAGGGCAAAGTATTAAAAACCCTGCTAGGATTGTACGCTTTAGTGTATCTCCTGAAAAAGGCTTAAGTGCTTTGTTTTTAGGAGGAATCTCCACAATAATTGATCCTTATACAGTAAATAATCAATATTATTTAGTATTTGATAAAATTAAATCTTCGGTGAAGCAATTTGAATGTACAACCAATGAAGAAACTTCTATACACGAAGCAATGGATCGTAACTTACAGGTTGCCCGAAATGCAGATGATAATATTCTGAGGACATTTAGATTGGCAATGTCAGTATCAGGAGAATATTCTGCTTTTCATGGAGGGACATTAGCAGGAGTGAATGCTGCTATTAATGCAACTATGACTCGTGTAAATGGATTGTACGAGAGTGATTTTAGTGTAAATATGGTCTTGATTGCAAATAATGATGCAGTCATTTATTTAGATGCAGCTACAGATCCTTATGCCTCTAATGGATCAGGATATAATGCGGCAGTGCAAACAGCAATAACAAATGCCATAGGAGAAGCCAATTATGATATCGGACATTTAATGTCTGGATATGGTAATAATGGTAGTGCTGGTTGTATTGGTTGTGTTTGTAATAGTGGAAAAGGTAGAGGTTTTACTACGAGTACAACACCTGTAGGAGATACTTTTGATATTGATTTTGTGGCGCATGAAATGGGACATCAATTTGGAGGAAGACATACTTATACTTATAGAAATGAAGCGGGAAGTCAAGCATTATTAGAGCCAGGAAGTGGTACTACAATCATGGGATATGCAGGAATTACTGGTGCTACAGATGTACAAGTAAACAGTGATGCTTATTTTCATGCGTATAATATTTTCCAAATCATGCAATATGTAAAAGGGTTAACATGCCCAGTACAAACACCTACAGGAAATGCTACCCCTGTGGTAGATGCAGGAGCAGATTTGACATTGCCAATTGGGACAGCTTTTAAATTGACAGGTTCTGCTACAGATGCTAATGCAGGTTCTGCATTGACCTATTGTTGGGAACAAATGGATGTAGGTGGCCCAGCGACAACATTTCCTTCAATTACAGCTACTGCCGGACCAAATTTTAGATCTTATTCACCTACAACAAACCCTATCCGTTTTCTTCCAAGTTTTAATGAAGTAGTGACAAATGGAGTGAATGGAATTCAATGGGAAAAAGTACCAAATATTACCCGTACCCTGAATTTTAGACTAACGGTACGTGATAATAAATTAGGCGGAGCAAGCAATTCAAGTGATAATATGACTGTATTGTTTGATAGTGCTTATGGACCTTTTGAAGTTACTTCTCAAAATACAGATGGAGTTTCATGGGTTTCAGGGACACAACAAACCATTACTTGGAATGTAAATAATACAACTGCTTTGACAGGAGCAACCAATGTCAATATTAAATTATCGACTGATAATGGTTTAACTTTTCCAATAACCTTAGCAACGAATACACCAAATGATGGATCTGAGAGTATAACAGTACCAAGTCAGAATGCGGAACAATGTAGAATTCTAATTGAACCGACCAACAATAATTTTTATGCGGTAAATAATAAAACATTCTCAATAGGATATACTTTAGAATCCGTTTGTGCAACGTATACAAATACTACTGGAGGAGCCGTTCCAGATGGGATTATAGGAGGTCCTGGGACAAAATTAAATTCTGTTATTACTGTAACAGATACTAACCCTATATCTGGAGTTAAAGTAAATGTAAAGGCTACACACACTTATGGAGGAGATTTATTGGTTACGCTAATCCATCCTGATGGGACAAAAATTAGATTGTATAAATCACCAGCATGTCAGAGACCAGTTAATTTGGATGTGACCTTTAAAGATGGTTCTCCTGTTGTGACTTGTGCAGCAAATATTGCAGGGGAGTATATGCCAGTTATGGAATTATCTAAATTAATCAATAAGCCTTCCAATGGAGATTGGACACTTGAATTACAAGATTTAGAACCTGGTGATGTTGGAAATCTAGTTTCTTGGAATATGGAAATATGCCATCAAACTGCTTCAGTATTGGGAACAAAAGAATTTGAATTAGAGAATTTCGCTTTATACCCAAATCCTAATAAAGGAAACTTTACGGTTCAATTTAATTCAGATGCTCAGAACAAAATTAATGTTGGAGTGTATGATTTAAGAGGAAGAAAAGTACTCGATAAAGTATACAATAATACAGGTATTTTTAATGAAAATATACAACTTGATAAAATTCAAGCAGGAGTATATATGGTTACAGTTCAAGATGGAACCAAAAAAGTAGTCAAAAAAATTGTTATAGAATAAATTACCCAACTAAAGTAAATTATCTTTAAAAACATAAAATAGTCTAAGAAAAGGCCTATTCATTCATTTGAGTAGGCTTTTTTTATGGTATACAATTTCAAGGAGCTAATTTGTTAATCGAATAAAACACTACTAAATGTTTAAAAATAATCTTCTAAATGTGTATATCGTTATGATTTACGTAAAAAATGTAAATATTGTTATTTTTTTTGTAAATATATTGAAGTATGTATATATTTGATTCTGAATAAATTATTCAAAAACTTAACCTAGAATTCTTAACCTAAACCACTAAACATGAAAAGAAAATTATGCGTATTGCTTTTTGCCGTTCTGCTATATTCAAGCAGTTATGGACAAGGAGACAAATTATGGTCGGCTTCAAATGAAGCTAGAGCTGCAGCTCTGAAAAAAATTGAGCGATCATCATCGCCAAACGATTACAAGGTTTTTAAATTAAATTTAGAATCTTTAAGAAACCAACTCGATGCGGCACCACTACGTAGCGCTACAGCAGGGACCTCAAATGTCGTAGTTACATTTCCAGATGCACAAGGAAAATTAGAAGAATTCAGAGTAGTGGAAGCTTCTGTAATGTCACCAGAATTACAAGCAAAATATCCAAATATTCGCTCATATGCTGGGCAAAGTATTAAAAATCCATCCCGAACAGTTCGTTTTAGTGTTTCTCCAGAAAAAGGGCTTAGTGCTTTATTTTTAGGAGGATCAGGCACAACAATTATTGATCCATACACGGTGAATGGCGATAATTATATTGTATTTGATAAAGCAAGTACAGGAGCAAAACATTTTCAATGTAACACTAAAGAAGAAAAAGTATTACATGATGAAATGGAACGTAACTTGAATAATGGTCGTAATGCAGATGATAATATCTTGAGAACATTTAAATTGGCAATGTCAGTTACTGGGGAGTATTCAACATTTCACGGTGGAACATTAGCTACAGTTAATGCTGCAATTGTGGCAACCTTAACGAGAGTAAATGGTCTTTATGAAAATGATTTCAATGTAAACATGGTATTAATACCAACGAATGATGCTGTTATTTTCTTAAATGCGGCTACAGATCCTTACGGTCCAAATGATAATAATTATAATGCTGAATTACAAACGGTAATGACAAATACTGTAGGACCAGCAAATTATGATATTGGACATTTAATGTCTGCTTATGGAAATAATGGAAATGCAGGTTGTATTGGATGTGTATGCGACAATACATTTGATGAAGATGGAAATGGAAAAGGAAGTGGATTTACAACCAGTACATTCCCAATAGGAGATGCATTTGATATTGATTTCGTAGCACACGAAATGGGACATCAATTTGGTGCTTACCATACTTATACTTTTAGAAATGAGGGAACACAAGCGCTTTTAGAGCCGGGTAGTGGTACTACAATCATGGGATATGCAGGAATTACAGGACCAACTGACGTTCAGTCAAATAGTGATGCCTATTTTCATGCTTATAGTATTTTCCAAGTATCTCAATACGTAAAAACATTATCATGTCCAGTACAAACTCCTACAGGAAATGCTACACCAGTAGTAAATGCAGGAGCTGACTTGACGTTACCTATCGGTACTGCATTCAAATTAACAGGTTCTGCAACAGATGCGAATGCAGCTGATGTATTAACCTATTGCTGGGAACAAATGAATGTAGGTGGAGCAACTACAACATATCCATCTATTACAGCTACAGCGGGTCCTAATTTCCGTTCGTTTACACCAACAACAAGCCCAACACGTTATTTTCCAAATTTTAGAGATGTAGTGTTAAATGGAGTAAACGGAAATCAATGGGAAAAAGTTCCTAATATTACACGTAATCTAGCATTCAGATTAACAGTAAGAGATAATAAATTAGGAGGAGCAAGTAACTCTAGCGATAATGTAGTTGTTTCTTTCAGTAATGTCTATGGACCATTTGAAGTAACATCACAAAATACAGCAGGTATTTCTTGGGTTTCAGGAACACAACAAACGATTACTTGGAATGTGAAAAATACTACTGCTTTGACAGGATCTACTAATGTAAATATTAAATTATCTACAGATAATGGATTGACATTTCCTATTACATTGGCAGCAAATACGCCTAATGATGGAACGGAAACAATTACTGTACCTGCACAATCTGCAGCACAATGTAGAATCTTAATTGAGCCAACAGGAAATGTATATTATGCTGTAAATAGCAAAACATTCTCTATTGGATATACATTAGAAAATGTATGTGCAACTTATAGTAATGGAACAAGTACACCTATTCCTGATGGAGCAGCAGGTGGACCTGGTCCAGTTTTAGCATCTACGATTAATGTACCAGATAACTTCCCAATTTCATCTATAAAAGTGAATGTGAATGTTACACACTCTTATATTAGTGACTTAAATGTTTCTTTAATTCATCCAGATGGAACTAAAATCAGACTAGCAAAAAGTATGTGTGGTTCTAGAGTGAATTTTAATGTAACATTTAAAGATGGAGCACCAGCAGTAGTTTGTGCAAGCCCAACAGTAGGTGAGTATAAACCATTAATGTCTCTCTCTGCATTGACAAATAAACCATCTAATGGAAACTGGAGATTAGAGGTTCAAGATATTGAGCCAGGCGATAGTGGAAATTTAGTGTCTTGGAACATGGAAATTTGTCATCAAAATGCCGCAGTTCTTGGAACGAAAGAATTTGAATTAGAGAACTTTGCTCTATATCCAAATCCAAATAAAGGAAACTTTACAATTCAGTTTAATTCAGATGCTCAAAACAAAATTAATGTTGGAGTATATGATTTAAGAGGAAGAAAAGTTTTAGATAAAGTATATAACAATACAGGAATTTTCAACGAAAATATCCAATTGGATAATATTCAATCGGGTGTGTATATGGTAACTGTTCAAGACGGTGCTAAAAAAGTTGTAAAGAAAATTGTTATTCAATAAATAGGTCCCTATTCTCAATAGAATAAGAATATAAAAAGAAACCCTGTTCATTTATTTGAACAGGGTTTTTTATATTTGTGAAATTCATTTATAAATTACTATGCGCAATCCTTATCCTATAGCTATTGGTGGCCTCTTTGCTGATCCAGAAGCCATTTTTTATATATCCCATCATATAAGTCGGATTATTCGTGAGCACTTAGAATGCAGGATAATAGATTCCGTTTGGTTTGATGAAAAATATGGAACGGATTCTTTTTTATCATTAAAAGACTCTAGTGTTCTAGGTCAATTAGATTTAGAAGTAAAAGGACCAGAAGTATCAAAACGATATAAGGTGGTTAGTTATTCATTAAGAATGCCACATGATTTAATCAATTCAGATGTGACAAAATATGAAGTATATTTGACCTATCATGAAAGAGGTGTAGCAGAAATATTTGAAAATTTACAGATTAAATTATCGGAACAACTACATGATATTTATGAAAAAATTCGAATGGAAATTCAACAGCTACCACAAGATTTTCTGAATAATCCAGATTAAATATTTATAGAAATTTAGATTTCAATTCTGGAGTTGGAATCATACAACTCTCTTGTTTTCCATACCATTTATAACGGTTTTTGGCAATAAAGTCATAAACACTATTTTTAATAAAAGGAGGTACAAATTGAAACAAGGATATTACAGAAACAATTCCTCCTAAATACTTAGCAATACGCATGGCAGCATCTGCTTTGATAAAATAAGCTTTATTAGGCTCATATAAAATGATAGAATCAATACTTTTAGAATCGATACCTAAGTAATTGATGACTTCTTGTCCTAAATCGGATTGGAGAGAGACAAATCGAAATTGATCTGTTTTATCATGTTTAATAACATACTGAATGGCAGAGTTGCATAAATTACAAACTCCGTCAAATAATATTATCTTTTTATCTAAAGGTAAGAGGTTTATCATTATTATTTTTTTGCTTCAACAAGTTCTAATGCATCCAAATTTACTTTAGACGTAAAGATACCATAGTTTACTGTTGCTTTGTTTTTTTCAATGTTATCAAGGGTACCAACAGCTTTACCATCCAACATACGTACACGATCACCAACTTTGAGAATTGCTTTTGGTTTATCTGCGAGTTGTTTGATTGCTTTGATTTTCTTTTCTTTTTTCTCTTGTCGAATTTCTTCCACAATAACCGATACTTCTTGTATGATTTCTTTCTGTTTGACTTCTTTGGCTTTATTCTCTTTTGCGGTAACTTTCTTGCGTTTAGAGTTTTCTATTTCAACAACTTTTAGAAATTCACCAATTAAGTCTTTCTTGTTTTTAGAATTAAAATAACGCTCAGATAAATCATCAATTTTTTGTCCTAAATAGATTAAACGTTGGTTGGCATCATATAATTCTTGATAGCTTTCCAGTTTTTGTTGGATTTTAGTATTGATGTTTTCCATCTTTTTGCCTTCTTCCCGTGCTTTACTTTCTTCTTCTTTCAGGGTTTGAGAGGTTTTTTCCATTTTAGAACGCTCCTTTTGCAGTGTTGCAATAGTTTTATCAAAACGAACTTTTCCTTTCTCAATTTTCTTTTTTGCACGATTAATTAAACCAAAAGGAATTCCGTTTTTTTGAGCCACCTCAAATGTAAAGGAACTACCAGCTTGCCCAAGAATCAATTGATACATAGGTTCTAATGATTTCTCATCAAAAAGCATATTTGCATTGGTTGCATAAGGCAATTCATTGGCTAAAATTTTCAAATTAGAATAATGTGTAGTAATAATTCCAAAGGCTTCACGATGGTAAAATTCCTCTAAAAATATTTCTGCCAGTGCACCTCCTAATTCGGGATCTGAACCGGTACCAAATTCATCAATTAAAAACATGGTTTTATTATTACATTTTTTCAAAAAGTAATTCATGTTTTTCAATCGGGAACTATAAGTACTCAAATGATTTTCAATAGATTGATTGTCTCCAATATCAGTCATGATACGGTCAAACAAAAAGGTTTCACTACGTTCATGTACAGGAATCAGTATACCACTTTGCAACATCAATTGCAATAATCCAATCGTTTTTAAGGTAATACTTTTACCCCCTGCATTAGGTCCAGAGATTACAATCACTCGGTTTTCCTGATGTAATTCTATCGTTTGAGGATAAGTAGGCTGATTCTTTTTCTTATTGTTTAATAATAAAATAGGGTGGAAGGCTTCTCTAAAATAGAGTCTTCGTTCTTGTGTTATATGTGGTAAAATACCATTGATTTTGTTAGCATATTTTGCTTTAGCTGCGATAACATCAATATCAGTTAAAAATTCCTGATACGAAATGAAAAGATCAACGTGAGGACGAATAAAATTGGTCAGTTGTTTTAAAATACGGGTAATTTCTTCTTTCTCTTCGTATTCTAAATTATTAAGCTCTCTAGAATATCGTAAGGTTGCTTCAGGTTCAACATAAGTAATGCTACCCGTTTTTGAGTTTCCTAGAATGGAACCTTTTACTTTTTTTCGGTACATGGCTAATACTGCCAAAACACGACGGTTCTCTACAATACTTTCGCGAATATCATCCAAATAACCTAAGCCATTATACATACTTAGCGCTTGTACAAAACTCTGGTTAATTTTACCCTTTACCAGATTAATTTCACGGCGGATACTTTGTAAATTAGGAGAAGCATTATCTTTAATTTCGCCATATTTGTCTACAATTTCATCAATCTTAGAAATGACTTCTTTGTTGTAAACAACTTCCGAAGACCGAAGGTGTAGTTTTGGATAATAATCAAAGAATTTTTTTAAGAATAAAAGTAGAACATTAGTGGTTTCTGAAAGTGTAGCAATTTTTCTAAAACTACCCGTTTCTAAGAAACTATCTTCAATTTTTAAAAATTTAATTTCATGCGTAATGGCATCAAAACTATGATTTGGAATAGCATTATTGTTTTCAAGAGAAGAAACATATTCAGAAGTCTGAAGTAAAGCATCCATTAATGTTTCTTCAGTAGGAAATGGAATAATCTCCAGTGCTTTTTGTTTGCCCAGCTCCGTATTACAAATTGCGGAAATAGTTTCCAGCACTGTAGCGAATTCTAGGTCTTGTAAAGATTTATTGGTAATATTAATCATTTGAATGTATGCAATTTTGAATACAAAAATACGGAAAAGTTAGTGACATACAGCAGGGAAGAGTATAAAGCACTTTTTTAACAAATCACTTGAAATTCTTGTGTGCTTATTCGGTTTAAGCGATTATTTTTTTAACTTCGTTTTTAGTAATAATTAGCTCATAGAATGAGAATAGAAATCCTTTATTTAGATCATAAATCCAAAAATACAATAGCATTAAGTAATTTTTTAAACTATAACTTAATTGAGATAGACCACGGAACTACTTTCAATGCTGTATTTATTACATTAATTAATAATCCTAAAAAAACTCAAAAATTCAAAAGACGTTTTTTGTATAAAAAATACGCAGATATTGCAATTCCTGTTTATTCTGATTATGACGATGAATTGAGTGTAGAAAATTTCCAAAAAGAATTTGAGTTTCTTGAAAGCTGTCTGCATTTGGTTCATGAAATAGAAGTAACACCCTTTGATTTTGATGAAGATTTGTTGCGTAAAGATTTAGAAGAATTAAAGAAAAGAATACCTAAGACAGAAGAAGAGCTGAATTATTGGTTGGATGAAAAAGAAGAACTGAGAGATCAAATTGTTGTAAAATATGTGAATGGCAAAATAAATCAGCGTAGAAAAAAACCAAAAGAATTGGTTAAACTACTTGGTGGTTTTCGAATTTATGACAAAAAAGACAATGTCCTTTTAAGACCTTATTTTAATTTATATTGTGATATTCTATCTCATTTTAAAAAGAAAATAAAGATTTTTACACCAGGATATAACGAAATTTACTTTAGTTTTTCGGATCAGCTTGACGATGCTAAAACGGAATTTCCTTTGGAAGACTGGCATCAATATACCTATGCAGTTTTGGATTACAATTTGTTTTCAACCTCAAGTGAAGAAGGCAGATTTAACCTGCTGTATACATCGATAGCAGAAGCTTTACAAGGTATAGCAGAAATTGATGGATTGGATATAATAGTAATAAATTCCCTCTTGACAGCATTGCAGAATGAAATTGCATTGATTCTAAAGACGAATGATTCGAAAGGAATTGCTGACGTTCTGGAATCCAGAAAGTACAATGAAAGAATACAAATGAATAGAAAAAAATAAATAGGTCGTAAAAATAAAAAGATGAAAATTCAATGGGATAATGCTTGGGGGAATCAATTAAAAACGGAAATTCAAAAACCCTATTTTCAGGATTTAATGAGTTTTGTCGATACCGCATACGAAGAAAACAGATGCTATCCGCCCAAGGAGTTGATTTTTTCAGCATTCGATTATTGCAGTTTTGAAAACTTAAAGGTGGTACTTATTGGACAAGACCCTTATCACGGATTAGGACAGGCCAATGGGTTGAGTTTTTCGGTAAATGATGGTGTTACATTTCCACCCTCTTTAAGGAATATTTTTAAAGAATTAGAAAATGATTTAGAAATTCCAATTGCTATTTCAGGAAATCTAGAACGTTGGGCAAAACAAGGTGTATTGATGCTAAATGCCACTCTAACAGTTCAAGAAGGTAAAGCAGGAAGCCATCAAAAGAAAGGATGGGAAACTTTTACAGATGCAATTATTCAAAAAATTTCCGATGAAAAAGAAGATGTAATCTTTTTACTTTGGGGTAATTATGCGAAAAAGAAAGGGGCAAAAATTAATAGAGAAAAACATTATGTTTTAGAATCCGGGCATCCATCTCCAATGAGTGCAAACCAAGGGTTTTGGTTTGGTAACAAACACTTTAGTCAAGTGAATTCAAGATTAAAAAAGTTAGGGAAATCAGAGATAGAATGGTAGTAAACAGTTAGTTTAAGGTCAATGCACCCAAGATTTCTTCGGACATAAATGGCCCACCAGGATACGTTGCAGTATAATCTAAATTAAGCCAGACTTGTCCACGCTCATCAATATGATAATGTACATCTTTGCCTTTACTTTCTTCTACAAATAAGACTTCTTTTATCAGGTAGTTGATCGTTTCAAGGTCACTTTTATCTCCAATCAACATTTCCGGATATAGATGTCCTCCCGTATGAATAATACGAGGAGTAGTTCCAATCGCTTTAATACAGGCAGCCATTAAGATAGCATGATCATCACAATCACCTGAGAAATGAATTAAAGATTCGCTGGCACGAGCAATATACTCCCTTCCTTTAGGATCGTTTACATAATTCCAGTTATTTCGAATTTCTTTGAAAATAGCAAAACTCTGTATGATTCTACGGTATTTATGATATCCCTTTACATCTCTAAAATGCTTTGTAGTGGCCATCAGGGCGAAATTTCGAACTTTCGGATTCTCAAATTCTACGGCATCAATAATTTTAGACTTATTAGGGAAAGGTAATAGTCTAGAAATGATGATATCCTGCGGATTAGGATCATCAGCCATGGTATAGACCATCGATCTGTAATCTTCATAAACACTGGAAAAACCATAACTGCCAAATATTGTCCCGTAAAACAAAGCGATTAAGTATAAACCAATACAAATAATAATTATGGTTCGAAGTAATCGTAGTACGAGCTGTATAATCGCAACAATTGCTATAAATAAAAGGATACGATCAATATGAAATGGCAAATCGGGATCAATGACGTTCTGATGTACAATGATAAAAACAGGTACAGCAATAAGAATATTTAAAACCAAAATAATAACATTATCCCATGGTTTTTTAACCTGGAGTTTTGCCTTTATTTTTTGAAAAGTTATTTTTTTGGTTTCTGTCATGTTGACCTATAGCGGAATAGATTCCATTGTTTTATTTTGCGATTTCTTCGAAAGCAATTGTTTTATCGATAATGTTTAATTCAAACAATTGTTTTTGAATTTCTTCTAAATCCTTTTTTGATAATTGTTTTTGTGACCAATGGGTTAAAGATAACCATTCTTGTATATCTTCTCTCTTTTGATGGAATCGTTCTGATAATGTTTGATCAATATTCGGAATATTTTTGAATGTAGCAGTCGCTTGATTAATTACTTCTAAAATAGTTTGTATAGCTTCAGGGTTTGAATCTAAAAACTCATTGCGAACTGCTATAACAAAGCAAGGCCATGGAGTAGGACAATCATCAACTCTACGGAAAATACCTTTATCTACAATTGGTTTTGTCATGAAGCGTTCCCACATAAAATAATCGGCAGTACCATTACTCAATGCCTCAACCGCTCCATCCAATGTATTAATGATTTCAAATTGAAGGTTTTGGGTATCCCAACCTTGATTTTTAGCATTAATAATAGCCATTAAATGAGAACCAGAGCCATAACGGCTAATCGCTACTTTTTTATGTTCTAAATCAGATAAATTTTTATAATTGCTTTTTGCATCAACATGAATGCCCCAAATCAATGGAGATTGAACGTAAACTTGTACGATAGAAGATTGATTTCCACCCACAATATCTTTGACAATCCCTTCGGTTAATATAATCGCAATATCCGTTTCTTGATTGCGGAGCATTTGACACATTTTGCCTGTACCCTCCGGCACATCAGTCCATTCAAGATTAATTCCTTTGGCTGTAAATTCTCCATTTTCAATACATATATGCCAAGGCAAGTTGAAATGTTCTGGAACACCAACTATTTTTATATTCTTCATCTTTATCCAAAATTTTAGGAGTTAAAGGTACTAACTGAAAAATTTATTTCTATAAAAATGTATAAATATTAATCAAATTTTGTGAATTTTTTTTATAACAGGTAAGACATCATATTTGTATTGCTAGATATAATTTAAAAGTTACTTTTATACAAGAGATTGAGTTTAATTTTCAAAAAAATCACTACTTCTTCTAATTCCTTCTCGTTTATTGAAGCAAAGCCGAAACGGAAAGCATTTTGTTCTATATCCATTCGGGTAATTTTTAATTGGGGAATATCTTCCAATTTACGAACTGAATATTCCGGGTTTAGTTTTATCCAAATGGCCATTCCACCCGATGGTAGAGAATAAGAAATATATTCGCTCAATTTTTCTTTTAGTAATGCATCCAAGAAATCTCTGCGCTGATGGTAAGCTTTCTTTGCTTTTTTAATATGTCGTTTGAGTTCACCATCTTTAATCAATGTAGCTAATGCATTTTGCATATAACCATCGCCACCTACATCAATAAGTTTTCTTAAAGCTGTACATTGTGTAATGAAATTTTTTGGAGCAATCATAAAACCAATGCGAAGTGAAGGATCTAATATTTTAGAAAAAGAGCCGATGTAAATCACGTTCCCGTTATGACCACCACTTGCTAATGGTAGATAGGGCGATGAGGTATAATGATAATCATAGTCATAATCATCTTCGATGATAGCAAATGAATATTGCTGGGACAATTCCAATAATTTCATTCTACGTTCTACGCTCAAGGTTACCGTTGTAGGGTAATGATGGTGTGGGATAACATATACGGCACTGATTTTTTTCTTCTTACAAATAGTTTCAATAGCATCTGTATCTATTCCGCTATCATCTACCATTACTTCTATTAATTGAGTTCCTGTTTCTTTGAAGGTTCTATTGGCAACAGGATAATTGGGTTTGCCAACGACGATGTTAGTGTTTTTATCCAAAAGTAATTGAGCAGCAAGATAAATACTCATCTGTGCCCCGTGTGTAATCAACAGATTATCAATAGAAATATTTAATCCTCTGGTTTCAGCTAAATATTGGGTTAGTTTCTCCCTTAACTTTATTGTGCCTTGTTCTGTACCGATTTGAGCATTTTTTATGGCGTATTTTGTCGAAGTATAAGAACGATAGGTTTTCAGTAACTCGTCAATAGGTGATAGCCTAATATCTGGATGTCCATCATCAATAATAATTTCAGGAATAATAATAGTGTCATCATGCTGTACATTTTCTTCTATCTTTCGGAATGAAAGATTAAACTCATTTTCATAAGATAATAAGAGGGTTGGAATATTCCATTTTTGAGGTTTCAGTAAAGGAATGCGTTCGGATACCGAAACGTGTTTTCTTGGAACAATTAATATCCAATCTTGGGCATCGAGTTCCTCATAAGCTGCAATTACTGTCTTGCGATGTACACCCAAAATTTTAGCGAGTTCCCGACTACCGGGCAAATGTGTACCAGCTTTTAATGTACCGTTTCGTATAGCATTGATAAAGCAAAAAGCAATCTGTTTATAAACAGATACTTTTTGTTTTTTGTCTATAATGATAATATTTTTATACGGAAACATACTGGACTACCTAATAACTAAAATCTGGATTACAAATGTAGTCCTATTTAAAAATATTTTTGCGTTAATAAATTAAAATATTTAAAGCAATGGATTTAAAAATTAAGAAAGCAAGTCTGGAAGACTTGGAAGAAACAGCCGAATTATTCAATCTTTACCGTGTTTTTTATCGTCAACAATCTGATGTAGAAAAAGGAAAAGTATTTCTAAAAGAACGATTTGTAAATAACGAAAGTGATATTTTCTTAGCAGTAGTCAATGGAGAAATAGCGGGATTTGTTCAGTTATACAAACTGTTTCATTACACTAAATTACAGAAACAATGGTTATTGAGTGATTTGTTTGTACATCCCGATTATAGAGGAAAAGGATTATCTGTAGCCCTGATTGACCGAAGTAAGCAATGGTGTGAAGAAACGGGAGCTTGTGGTTTAATGCTGGAAACAGAAAAGACAAACGACGTTGGTAATACGCTATACCCACGTTGTGGATTTGAGTATGATGGATTACACAATTATTATCATTGGTGGAAATAACTAACTATGCGGTAGTCCGAAAGGTCTACCGTTTAATAAGGTTGTTGGGTAAGGCTTTGTGATGTTTTTGCAGTGGTCAAAGTCCATTTCCGACCTCTATTCCTACAATATGAATGTCTTTGTTTATCTTTTACTAAAAAAAGGGAAGGGAAATAGGAGGATTTTTACAGGTACATGATTATTCTTCCATTTTCCTGTTTTTTCCAAACAGGTTGCGATCAGGTTTTAGGGATATTGTTTATCCCATTTTTTGTTTTGGCAAACTTCTTTTCTTTCCACATCCGCGACCAAAGAAAAGATTCTGTGTTATTAAACTACTTTTTTTAAATTTATTTCTCATTAGGTTGTATACAATATCTACAAAATGTACTTTTGCAATACTCAATGAAAAAAACAGTACAAATATCATCCCCAGTTACTCCGCCTTGATCTTAGGCTAAACTGTTATTTCCCCCAATTACTTATTGGTTATATTACTGTACCCGAAGTTTTCGCTTTAGGCACATTTCACTTTTATACATTTTATTTTATACGTTTATGCAGAAAATTATCAATTTGTTTGATTTCAAACAAAAAGTAGATTACAAAAATGAAGTTTTAGCAGGTTTAACTGTTGCCATGACAATGATCCCTGAAAGTTTATCTTTTGCCATTTTAGCTGGACTCTCACCCTTAACTGGATTATATGCCGCATTTTTAATGGGTTTGGTAACAGCCATTCTTGGCGGTAGACCGGGAATGGTCTCTGGAGGTGCCGGTGCAACAGTTGTAGTACTCATCGCATTGGCTTCTTCACACGGAGTAGAATATCTCTTCGCTGCCGTAGTATTGGCAGGTATTTTACAATTATTAGTAGGGCTGTTTAAACTTGGTAAATTTGTTCGTCTGATACCCCAGCCTGTTATGTATGGCTTTCTGAATGGTCTTGCTGTAATTATTTTTATGGCTCAGGTTGCTCAATTCAAGGTCATAGAGAATGGAGCAGAAAGTTGGATGCACGGAAGTGCACTCTATTTGATGGCTGGGCTAACAATCCTGACCATAGCGATTGTTTTTCTGCTGCCTAAAATTACCAAGGCAATTCCAGCTTCATTGTTTGCTATACTGGTAGTGTTCGGTATTGTTTATTTTTTCAATATAGATACCAAAAAAGTAATTGATATTGCATCTGTCAGTGGTTCATTACCATCGTTTCATATTCCGCAAATTCCTTTTAGCTTAGAAACTTTAAGAATCATTTTTCCTTACGCCCTAGTTATGGCTGGTGTTGGCTTGATTGAAAGCCTGCTAACCTTAAACATGGTAGATGAAATTACCAGCACAAAAGGTCAATCCAATCGGGAAGCGGCTGCACAAGGTATCGCAAATATTACCAATGGCTTCTTTGGCGGAATGGGCGGATGTGCGATGGTTGCCCAAACATTGGTAAATGTCGGCGCTGGTGCAAGAGCAAGACTATCCGCAATTATTGGAGCTTTCACAATCTTGTTAATTATTTTGGTCGGTGGACCTATAATTGAACAAATTCCTATGGCGGCTTTAGTTGGCGTGATGATGATGGTAGCAATTGGAACATTTGAATGGGTAAGCTTTCGTATTATCAATAAAATGCCCCGACACGATATTTTTATTGGTATGCTTGTGGCAGTCATAACTGTAGTGTTACATAACTTGGCTGTAGCTGTTTTGACAGGTGTGGTTATTTCAGCATTGGTTTTTGCTTGGGAAAGTGCAAAACGCATCCGTGCAAGAAAATATGTAGATGAAAATGGTGCAAAGCATTATGAAATTTTTGGTCCACTGTTCTTTGGTTCTACTACTGCTTTTGCCGAAAAATTTGATGTACTGAATGATCCTGATGAAGTGGTAATTGATTTCAAGGAAAGTAAAATAGTAGATATGTCTGCAATTGAAGCCTTGAATAAAATTACTGAAAAGTATCACAAAGAAGGTAAAAAGCTCCATTTACGCCACTTAAGTCAGGATTGCAGGCAATTATTGAAAAATGCTGAAACGGTTATAGACGTGAATATTATTGAAGATCCTACTTATAAAGTAATGACAAATAAATAACAGGAGAATTACCCATCGAAAATTTTCAGCTTTAATCTGAATGTTTTCGATGTTTTCTTTTTACGAACTTTTTTTTCCTGATTTTTAACCCACTTTAAGCTCTCTAATGCTTCAAAAATCAGTGCTTTCGTTCACAGTTTATACAACTCAACCGTAATAATTTAAAAAAACTATTGTCAATTAATTTAATTATCGTAATATTGCGATATAAATATAAAACAAATGGGTGTTACGAAAACCGAAATATTTACAGAAGAACAGAACCATCTAGCCATCACTTTGAAAGCACTGGCGCATCCTGCACGAATAGCCATTTTACAATATATCATCAGACAGAATGCCTGCATTTGTAATGATTTGGTTGAAGAATTGGGATTAGCACAGGCAACCATTTCACAACATTTAAAAGAACTTAAAAATATTGGCATTATTAAGGGAAATATAGAGGGTACAAGTGTATGCTACTGTATTAATGAGACAGTCTGGCAACAAATTAGAATGGAATTCAATACTTTCTTTGGCGATAATGTAACTATTGAAAAATGCTGTTAAGGCATTTTTTTAAACCTAAATTCATCGTAACATTGCAATATATAGTTTATTAAAATTAATATCAGAAATATGAAATTATCAGAAATCAAACAGATCTTACCGACATTGGAAAATGTGGAATTTCAACTTGAAAACGGAGCTTTTGTGCCAGAGCACTTCCACGTTACCGAAGTGGGACAAATCATTAAAAACTTTATCGATTGTGGAGGTGTACTCCGTTCAGAAAAAGTAGTCAACTTTCAATTATGGAATGCAGACGATTTTGAACATAGATTAAAGCCGACCAAATTATTAAACATCATCAAATTATCTGAAGAAAAATTGGGTATTGAAGATTCTGAAATTGAAGTGGAATACCAAAGCGAAACAATTGGTAAATACGATTTAGATTTTAACGAGAAAAACTTTGTCCTGGTCAACAAAACAACAGATTGTCTAGCTCAGGACGCTTGTGGAATTCCATCTGAAAAACAAAAGAAAAATTTAGCAGAACTAACTGCAAATAATACTAACACTTGTACTCCAGGTGGTGGATGTTGCTAAAAATCAACCAAACTCAAAAAAGTAAAAATTCTAAAAAATTCTAAAAATGAAAATTGCATTATTCAGCGACATTCACGCCAATTTACCTGCATTAGAAGCATTCTTTGAAGATGTAGAGAAAAGAAATCCAGATAGCATTTATTGTTTGGGCGATCTGGTAGGTTACAATATTTGGCCAAATGAAGTGGTAAACGAAATCCGTAAAAGAAAAATTCCAACCATTGCAGGAAATTATGATTTCGGCATTGGGAGAATGAGTAATGAATGTGGTTGTGCCTACAAAACGGATAGCGAAAAAGACAATGGGAATATTTCCATTTCGTTTACAAATTCTTTGATGAAAGATGATGAACGTGCTTATTTACGTACGCTCCCGGCACACATCAAAGTAGAATTTCAATTGAACGAGGATAAACTCAATTTACTATTAGTACACGGTAGTCCACGTAAAATAAATGAGTATCTGTTTGAAGACAGGGAAGAAAAAAGTATGCTTAGAATAATGGAACAGGCAGATGCCGATATTATGTGTTTCGGGCATACACACAAGCCATACCATCGTGTTTTAAATTCGGGTCTTGACGGTCAGGATCATTTCAGACACGCCATAAATATAGGTTCGGTTGGGAAGCCCAAAGACAGCGATGTCAGAGGTGGTTATGTAATGCTTACTATCAATGAACAAAGTTCTGTGTTGGATAAAAACAGCATCAGTGTAGAATTTATACGTTTTGATTATGATATTGAAAGAGCAGCAAAAGCAGTAGAAGAAAGTCCATTGCCCAATGAATATGCAGAAAATTTAAGAAGAGGTTATTAATCTAAAAACTTGTAGAAATGGAACTTCCAAACGAATTAAAATATTCAAAAGAACATACTTGGATAAGGGTACAAGAAAACACAGGCACAATAGGTATTACAGCATTTGCTCAAAGTGAATTAAGAGAAATTGTATATGCAGATTTACCAAATGTTGGACATAATTTCCTTCAGGATGAAGTATTTGGCTCTGTTGAAGCGATCAAAACTGTAAGTGATTTATTTATGCCCGTATCGGGCAAAATTATTGAAACAAACGAACTCTTACTAAAAGAACCAACACTCATTAATACTGCACCTTTTGAAAACGGTTGGCTGATAAAAATAGAAATTAAGGACGATGCAGAATTAGAAAATTTGCTTACATCAAATCAATATAAAGAAATTATAAATTAGCCATACAATGCAACCAAAATTAAAATTTCTTGACCGTTACCTAACTCTATGGATATTACTTGCAATGGCTCTAGGTATAGGATTGGGATATTTCTTCCCAAGTATTTCCAATGTTACAAATGCTTTATCCGTAGGCATAACCAACATTCCTTTGGCAATAGGTCTAATATTGATGATGTACCCGCCATTGGCGAAAGTGGATTATTCTTTATTACCTATGGCATTTAAGGATAAAAAAGTAATCGGTATATCCTTATTGCTGAATTGGGTTATCGGCACAATATTGATGTTCGGATTGGCAGTTTTGTTTTTACGAAACGAACCCGATTATATGACAGGCTTGATACTAATTGGCTTGGCAAGGTGTATCGCGATGGTAATTGTGTGGAGTGACTTAGCTAAAGCAAACAGAGAATATACGGCTATGTTAGTTGCATTGAACAGTATCTTCCAGATAGTATCTTATAGCTTCTTAGTTTGGCTATTCATCAATGTATTGCCTGCAAAATTAGGATTAGCCAATTTCAATGTAAGCGTATCAATGAAAGATGTTACAGAAAGCGTATTGATATACTTAGGCATTCCATTTCTAGCAGGTTTTCTAAGCCGTTACTTTCTTGTTAAATCAAAAGGCATAGAATGGTATAATAGAAAATTCGTACCCACAATATCTCCTATTACTCTGTACGCATTGCTATTTACAATAGTGCTTATGTTTAGTCTCAAAGGTGATAAAATATTGGAATTGCCAATGGATGTCCTTAAAGTAGCAATACCGTTAATTATCTATTTTATCTTGATGTTTTTCATAAGCTTCTTTATCAATAAGTCCCTAAAGATTCCTTACGATAAAAATGCCTCTATCGCATTTACGGCTACGGGAAACAATTTTGAATTAGCTATTGCTGTAGCAATAGCAGTCTTCGGAATCCATTCACCACAGGCTTTTGTGGGTGTCATAGGACCATTGGTAGAAGTTCCTGTGCTGATATTATTAGTAAGAGCAAGTCTATGGCTGAAAAAGAAGTATTATCATTAAATTAATGCAAAAAGAATTCAGGGTTATAACTAAAAGCTAAAACCTTTTAAATAAATTACTTGGGGGAGTTGACTTAAAACTTCCCCTTTCTTTATACTCCCAATTCCAGGAAAGGAATGATCTGATCCTCGTGTTCTGGATTATAGTAAGAATTGTTTTTCCAGAGGATAAAAGTCAATTCTAGTAATTTCCTTTGGATGGCAACAATAGCTTTCATTTTAATTCCATGCCGTGAAACTAATCTTGAAAAGATATCTCTGAACCTTTCATCGGTTCTAATTGCAGCCAGTGCCGGAAAGTGCATGACTTTCCTTAAATTCCGATTTCCGCGCTTGGATATTCGGGGCTTGGATTTCACAGAAGTTCCAGATGTCTTTTCCCTAACATCCAATCCAGCATAACTGACCAGTTGTCTTTTATTCTTTATCAGTTCAAAACCACTGGTTTCAGCGATAATAGTTACAGCGGTCAAATTTCCGATTCCGGGTATAGAAGATATCATTTTCATCTTTTCCATTAGTACTTCGTCTGCTTTGGTAAGTTTAGAAATTTCTTCTCGTATCTCCTTTTCCTGCGCATCAATAAGGGCTATTCTTTTGTTTGTTCGTTTAACTGACTTTTCACTTGATTTTGCAGAAGTACGTTCAGCATGCAACTGATTTTTTAGCATGGTACGTTCCTGTACCAACTGATCACGTTCCCGGCAAAGTTGTCTCAAATCATTGAATATTTTTAGAGGAGGTTGCCAAACTTCCAATTGCCTTTCCAATCCAAATCTTGCAATGGCTTGTGAAGCACTTTTATCAGTAATCGTTTTTATATCAAGTGTTCTCACATAATTACTAATCTTGTTTGGTAAAACGATACTGATTTGTTTTTGAACACTACATAGATAATAAGCTAAAGATTCATGGTAAACTCCTGTTGCTTCCATTACATACCGTACTTCCGTTGTGGTTGATGTTTGCTTATTAACCCATGACACAAGACTGGAAAACCCTTTTTTAGTATTGGGAAATACTTTGTAAGCATAAACTTCAACACTGATTTGCTCGTCCATTCGAGCAAGGGACACAACTAATTCCTTTTGAGCAACATCAATTCCGACTGTCTGTTTTAATAATACCTTCATCTTATTTGGTTTAGGTAAGTGATAACCTTTCTTCATCTTTTCTCCTGAGTGGATATACTGGATATACGACCTCCAATAGAGGGTGTATTCCTTACATTCTGTTCAGATTCTGAAAGGTAAAAGAAGAGGAGGCAGTCTCTTTTCTTGAATATACCATAAGGCTATTTAAAGCAAAATCTGCTCTCTCCCTCCTTCACTTAAATTATATTATACAAACATAGGAGAAGCAAAAGAACGTCGCTTTTTATTATCAATCTTTATAGAAATAAATGGAGAAAGCTATTTTTCAATTTATTAAATTTGAAGCTTTAATCAGGAATACCCAAAATTCAGCTGCACGTATTTGAGAGTTAGCTGATTTTTTTTACAAACATTACCAATAAACAGAATATTATGAAATACATTTTTCTATTATCATTTATCCTATCTTTTTCCTTTTCATATTCACAAGAGGAAACAATTAAAAAAGAAAAATGGCATTGGAATAATAATACCTTGAAGCAAGACACAATCGCAGGTTATACTCAGGTTATAAAAATTGACAATGTTCTTTACATTTCTGGGGCAGTAACTAATAACATTACCCCGGAAGGGATTACTTCCGTTTATAATGATTTAAAGGCTTCATTAGCAAGTTTTGGAGCAACGTTTGAAAACGTTGTAAAAGAAAATTTATACACAACAGATATTGAGGAAATGAAAAAACTCAATTATGTGAGAAAGAAATTTTATAAAATGGATTTTCCAGCAGCTACCTGGATTCAAATTCAAAGATTATATATGTCCGATGCCAAATTAGAAGTCGAATTAGTTGCTCATTTACCAAAATAAATTACAAACAAGGCCTTTTGCAGTAATGGAAAACTTCCCTTATTCAATGTTCAATTGAACATTAAAAAAGGGAAGGGAAATAGGGGGATTTTTACAGGTATATGATTATTCTTTCATTGTCCCTTGTTTGGCTAGGCGTGTATGCCATGAAAAAGCTTTCTCTAGATTATGAGGAGTATGTCCACCCATAACGCAGGCTTCTGTATAATAATTTTGTAAAGCCTCTTTATAATCGGGATGCACACAATTTTCTATAATAACTTTAGCGCGTTCACGTGGTGCTAAACCACGTAAGTCGGCTAGACCTTGTTCTGTAACCAATATATCCACATCATGTTCAGTATGATCTACATGAGAAACCATTGGTAATACATGAGAGATAGCGTTGTTGTCTTTGGAAGCCGATTGGGTTACAAAAATGCTCAAATAGGCATTACGAGCAAAATCACCAGAGCCACCAATACCATTCATCATTTTGGTACCACCAATGTGTGTGGAGTTTACATTCCCGTAAATATCAAATTCAATCGCTGTATTAATCGCAATAATTCCTAATCTACGAATTACTTCGGCAGAATTACTGATATTTTGTGGACGCAAAACCATCTTATCTCTATATTGTTCGAAATTCTCAAGTATATGTTTATAACATTTTTCAGAAACCGTGATAGATGAAGCTGAAGCAAAATCCATTTTTCCTGCATCAAAAAGTTCAAAAGTACTATCCTGTAATACTTCAGAATACATGGTTAAATTCTTGAAATTTCCTTTGGAAAAGCCTGATAATACAGCATTGGCAACTTTACCAATTCCTGCTTGTAGTGGTAGTAGAGAAGGAGTAAGACGACCAATTTTAATTTCATTTTCAAAAAAATGAAGTAAATGGTCGGCAATAGCAATAGTTTTAAGATCTGGCTCTGCAATTTGAGCAGGACTGTCTGAGGTATCCGTGAAAACAATTCCGCGCACTTTGGTAATGTCAATTTCAATTACAGTATTACCAATACGACTTGCAGGATTGGTAATAAGAATAGGTTCCTTGTGAGGATATTCTTTTGGAATATAAATATCATGTAATCCCTTGAAATTCTCGGGAATAGAAGTGTTAATCTCAAGGATGATGTTTTTGGCTAAAGCAGCGAAAGTAGCCGAATTCCCAACCGATGTAGTGGGTATAATACTACCATCTTCTTCTATGGATGCAACTTCAATAATAGCAAAGTCAATTTCAGGAAGGTGCTTATTGTGTAATAATTCAGCTGTTTCACTGAGGTGTTGATCAATATAAAGGAGTTCGCCATTATTAATACTAGACCTTAAGACAGAATCGGCTTGGAAAGGCATACGTCTATATAATGCCTTGCTATGTGCTAAATCAGCATCTGTGGTATGACCTAATGAAGCTCCCGTAATTAAAGTGATTCCAATTTTCTCTTCCTGAGCAACTTTTGCGAAAGCGGGAAGTACTGCTTTGCTATCACCTGCTTTTGTAAAACCACTGGCACCCACAACCATTCTATCTTTTAAAAGTTTTGCAGCTTCATGTGCAGTAATAATTTTATCTTTGAATGCTGAAAATTTTATTCGGTTTAAATACATGATTTTTTTAATTTTTATTAAATTAGAATCGAGATATTTATCTATTATTTAATATATTCATAATCAAAATATAACATTCGTAATTATTATTGACAATTTTACAAAAATGTATCAGGGTCATGATATTGCAATAAGCCAAATATTTATCTATTTAGGACATGGATAGTGACGTAAACAAGAATGCTGAGAAGTATTATTTAACCCAAGTAGACAAAGAACCACAAAGTATCTATTGTCACCATGACTTAATGGGAGAATTATTGATTCCAACACATTCTCATGATAAAGCACAGTTTTTATATACTGAGGGTGGAGTAGTGTATGTGAAAACGCAAACCAAAACTTACTTTTTGCCTGCAAGACATTTTATCTGGATTCCAGCTAATGTTGCTCATAGTATACACCCTAGCTCAACAAATGTGATCATGCGAAATCTATATTTTCCTGTAGATAAAAGTGATGCAGATTTTTACAAGCAAGAAGGAATATATCCTGTGAATGATTTGTTACTACAAATGATTTTGTTTACCAATCGTTGGAAGGGTAATATTATGAAAAAAGACAAGCAACATTATACAATTGCATTGGCTTTTAAAGCATTATTGTTGGAAATTGGACCTATGGAATTGCCTTTAGCATTGCCATTTCCACAAGATGAAAGATTAAAAAAAGTAGTTGAATATGTGGGGAAATATTTGCATGAAGATATTGCCTTTTCAAAAATTGCAAAACACTTTGGTTTTAGTGAGCGCTCTTTATCACGACTCTTTCAAAAGGATTTAGACATGTCTTTTATACAATATCTCACAATTCAAAGAATATTGAAAGCCATAGAATTATTATTGGAACATAGAACACCAGTTAGTGAAGTGGCGCTAATGGTAGGATATAATAGTATCCCATCCTTTAGTAATACCTTTTATAGATTGATGGGACAAAGACCTTCAGAATATCTGAAGACTGAAGGGGTATTGAAAAAAAGCTAGTGGATTAATCCACTAACTTTTCTAAAGTGTAAGCAATCAGTTCATCAACTGCTTTGTATGGATCATTACTAAACGTACCCGTTGCTCTGTTTGCAATAATAGCATTCAATGATAAAGCTTGATGACCTAATAATTTTGATAAACCATAAATAGCTGCTGTTTCCATTTCTAAATTGGTTACAGTAGTTCCATTATGGTTAAAATTATCCATTGTTGTATTTAATGAAGGATCTTGTATTGCTAAACGCAAAACACGTCCTTGTGGGCCATAGAAACCACCCGCTGTAGCAGTGAATCCTTTGTGCATTTTTGGACTATCTAGTTTTTGAATTAAGGCGTCACTTGCTGTAATTACATAAGGTCTTCCTTTACGTAAATCCCAGTTTGTATGCGTAATAAAAGCATCTTCGATATCTTTTTCAACGATTCCATCAATAAGATACGAACGTAACATATTGTCCAGACCTAAACCATATTGTGACATTACAAAACTATCTACTGGAATATCCTTTTGCAAAGACCCAGAAGTACCAATACGAACAATATTTAATGAAGTTAATTCTTTTTTTACAGTTCTGGTTTCAAAATCAATATTCACTAATGCATCTAATTCATTAACGACAATATCAATATTATCAGGACCAATCCCGGTAGACATTACAGTAATACGTTTGCCTTTGTATAGTCCAGTTTGTGTTTTAAATTCTCTTTTTTGTGTAGAATACTCGATAGAATCAAAAAATTGAGTGATTTTTTCCACTCTATTTTGATCCCCAACAAAAATGATGTCTTTGGCAATATGCTCTGGTTTTAAATTTAAATGATATACACTTCCATCAGGATTCAATATCAATTCAGATGATTTTATTTCCATTATATTTTATTTCAATAATTATACTTTATACTATTATGAACCTACTCGTTTTACATTGTATCCTTCTGCCTGTAAAATTTGCATTACTTTGTCTCGGAAGTTCCCTTGAATAATAATTTCATTATCCTTTACAGCACCACCAACACCACATTTGGTTTTCAATAATTTCCCTAAAACTTTCAAATCATCTTCTGTTCCTTGGAATCCTTTAATAACAGTTGCAACCTTACCAGCCCTGTTTTTTTTATCCAAATGGGCTTCCAAACGTTGCTTGTTTGGTGTTAAGGTTTCAATGCTTTCAGAATCTGTATCAAATTCAAAATTTTCATTGGTAGAAAAGACAAATCCACCCAAATCTTCTAAACTATTAGTCTTTTTAGCCATTGCTCTGCAATTAAGGTTTTCTATAAAAATTAAAAAAGGCATTAAGTAAAAACTCAATGCCTTTTTACGAATCTATAAAAATATAAATTATTTTTTGATTAATCCTAAATCTACTAAACGTTCGTATAAGAAATCGCCAGCAGTAATATCTTCGAATTTTTTAGGATTGTTCTCATCGATACAATTTTCCAAACAGTTAAGTGGCATTTCGCTTACAGGATGCATGAAAAATGGAATAGAATAACGAGAAGTTCCCCATAATTCTCTTGGTGGATTAACAACTTGGTGGATGGTAGATTTTAATTTGTTATTCGTATGACGGGATAACATATCACCTACATTGATTACTAATTCATCTGGTTGAGCAATAGCATCAATCCATTCACCATCATGATTTTGAACTTGTAATCCACGACCTTGAGCACCCATTAATAAGGTAATTAAGTTAATATCACCATGAGCTGCTGCACGTACTGCGTTTTTAGGTTCTTCTAAAATAGGTGGGTAGTGAATAGGTCTTAAGATACTGTTTCCGTTTTTGATATAATTATCAAAATAAAACTCATCTAAACCTAAATATAAAGATAAGGCTCTTAGTACATAAACACCTGTTTTTTCAAGCATTTGGTACGCCTCTTTTCCTACAGTATTGAATTTAGGTAATTCCTTAACTTCAACATTTTCAGGATATTCTGCTAGTAATTCATCATTGTTTTCTACATATTGACCAAAATGCCAAAATTCCTTTAAATCACCTTCTTTTTTGCCTTTTGCATGTTCTTTTCCAAAAGAAACATAACCGCGTTGTCCTCCAATTCCTGGAATTTCATAGCTGTATTTCGTTTCAACCGGTAGGCTAAAGAAGTTCTTTACTTCACCATACAAATCATCCACTAGTTTATCATCTAAAAAGTGACCTTTTAGAGCGACAAAACCAATATCCTCATATGCTTTACCAATTTCATTTACAAACTTTTGTTTCAATTTTGGGTCATCTGAAAGAAATTCCCTTAAATCAACGCTAGGAATATTTTGCATACTATTTATTTTTTGTTAATAACTTTTTAGCTGTTAAGCCTTGTAAATACAAATGTATAGAATAATTTATGATTTGAATATTGAAAGTTATTAACAATTCAAAAAAATATAACAATTCATAGCTGTACTGTTATTTTTTTATACATTTGAAGATGTTTTTAAAACCCTCATTTATTTTATAAATCATGAATTTCGATAAAAAGAATTTGTCTAATGAGCAATTATTAGATTTATACAAAAAACTAATAAAACCGAGATTGATAGAAGAGAAAATGCTCATTCTGTTACGTCAAGGTAAAGTTTCCAAATGGTTTTCAGGGATAGGTCAAGAAGCTATTTCCGTAGGAATCACCGCTATCCTTGATAAAGATGAATACATTCTTCCGATGCACCGTAATTTGGGTGTTTTTACGGCTAGAGAAATTCCTTTATACCGATTGTTTTCACAATGGCAAGGAAAGGCGAATGGATTTACAAAAGGACGTGACCGTTCATTCCATTTTGGAACACAAGAGTTTAAAATTATCGGAATGATTTCGCATCTTGGCCCTCAATTAGGAGTAGCCGATGGTATTGCATTAGCTAATAAATTGAAAAAAAACGGTAAAGTAACAGCTGTTTTTACGGGCGAAGGGGCAACCAGCGAAGGAGATTTTCATGAAGCATTGAATATAGCAGCAGTCTGGGATTTACCGGTGCTCTTTATTATAGAGAATAATGGATATGGACTTTCTACACCAACCAATGAACAATACCGTTGTGAGAATCTAGCAGATAAAGGAATTGGATATGGAATGGAGTCACATATTATAGATGGTAATAATATATTAGAAATATATACACAAGTTTCAGATTTAGTTGCTTCAATGCGTACTAATCCAAGACCAGTATTATTGGAATTCAAAACATTCCGTATGCGTGGTCATGAAGAAGCAAGTGGAACAAAATATGTACCACAGGAATTAATGGATATGTGGGCTGTCAAAGATCCAATTGAAAACTATAGAAAATATTTAGTTGAAGGTGGAGTATTAACGACGGAATACGATGAAGAACTTCGTGCAGATATTAAGAAAGAAATTGATGATCATTTGCAAATGGCGTTCAATGAATCCATTATTGAAGCTTCAGAAAGTGAAGAGTTAAACGATGTATACAAGCCTTATGTAGCTCAAGAAGTTGCCCCATCTGATGAAAAAGCAAATATCCGTATGATTGATGCAATCTCTCAAGGATTGAAGCAATCCATGGAACGCCATGAGAATTTAATTATCATGGGACAAGATATTGCTGAATATGGAGGAGCCTTTAAAATTACAGATGGTTTTGTGGCTGAGTTTGGAAAAGATAGAGTACGCAATACACCAATATGTGAATCTGCAATTGTATCGGCAGGGATGGGATTGTCTATTAATGGATATAAATCAGTAATCGAGATGCAGTTTGCCGATTTCGTTTCGACAGGTTTTAATCCTATTGTAAACTATTTAGCAAAGGTACACTACAGATGGCAAGAAAATGCAGATGTAGTGGTAAGAATGCCTTGTGGAGCTGGGGTGCAAGCGGGGCCTTTCCATTCACAAACCAATGAAGCTTGGTTTACTAAAACGCCAGGTTTAAAAGTAGTATATCCAGCATTCCCTTATGATGCGAAAGGATTACTAGCAGCAGCGATCAATGATCCTAATCCAGTGATGTTCTTCGAACACAAACAATTATATAGAAGTGTATACCAAGATGTACCAAAAGAATATTATACACTACCAATAGGAAAAGCAGCTTTACTGAAAGAAGGTAAAGATATTACAATAATTGCTTTTGGTGCAGCTGTACATTGGGCGTTAGATACTTTGGGTAAAAATGAATCAATTTCAGCTGATATGCTGGATTTACGTTCGTTACAGCCTTTGGATACTGAAGCAATATATAAATCCGTTAAGAAAACAGGTAAAGTTATTATCCTACAAGAAGATTCTATGTTTGGAGGTATTGCAAGTGACTTATCAGCTATGATTATGGAGGAATGTTTCGAATACCTTGATGCTCCAGTAAAACGTGTAGCAAGTATGGAAACACCAATACCATTTACGAAAAATTTGGAAGACCAATATTTACCAAAAAATAGATTTGAAATCGCATTAAAAGAATTGATCGAATACTAGTTAAGCATATAAAATTTTAAAATAGCCAACCATAAAATTATGGTTGGCTATTTTTTTTGTTTTCACTCAAAACTATACTTATTTTATGTTTTATACATGATAAACGAAACTTTAACATAAAGAAAACGCTGAAACACCTATATTTTGTTCAATTTTTTTGGTAAAAATTTATTATATCTATATTTTTGGCACGAATTCATTAAACAAAACATATTTTGTATAATTGCTAATTAAGTATATTTATGCAAATTTTATATATATGGAAATATTAAGCTGTCCAAAATGCCAAAGTAGCACGATTGTTAAAAGTGGTGTGATCAAAGGAAAACAAAGGCATTTATGTAAAAAATGCCGCTATTTTTTTACAGTAAATAAATTAGGTAAAAAGATAGATGATTATTATGTAACAAAAGCACTTCAATTATATTTGGAAGGATTGAGTTTTCGTGAAATAGAGCGTATTATAGGTGTCTCACACGTAACAGTAAGTAATTGGGTGAAAGAATACAAAATCAAAAAACCATCCCATAAAGACTATCATCCAACCTATAAGATTTATAACCATCTGGAATTGGTAGAACACCTAAGAAATAAAGATCAACTTTCGGGTGCGGGAATGATTATTACAGAGTTGGGGGATAAGTTTATGCTAATAAAATGGGAACGATTTAAGGATTAACTATACACTTTACATAAATATATATCATTTTTTTTTCAATTCAATGAATTTTGGAATTTGGCAATACGAAAGAACTGTATTGCTAACCAAATTTTAAATGAATTATGAAAAAAATATCTATAGTAGCATTGCTACTAATAGTTTGCCTAAAAAGCTTTTCGCAAGGTTCGCCAGACTATGGTAGTGGAATGAAATTTAATCTGGATCCAGAGGGAAAAAAGTATATGCGTGTCATTGCTTGGGCACAAGCTTGGGGTCAGTATAATGACAATGTACCAGACAATACCTCAGCAACTTCCATGAGTTTAAGAAGGGCAAGAATTCTGACATATGCTCAGATTAATGACAAGTTTTTAATCTTGACTCATTTTGGATTAAATTCTCTGGATGCAAATAATATGTCTCCAACGGGTAAAGGAGAAAGTGCTCAATTATTTTTTCATGATGTTTGGGTACAATACAATTTGAATAAAAATCATGCATTAGGTTCTGGATTGCATTATTGGAATGGTATCTCTCGCCTAAATAACGCCAGTACTCTCAATTTCTTAACGATTGATAATAATAGACAATCATGGGCAACATTAGGACTGTCCGATCAATTTGCACGACATATTGGCTTTTATGCCAAAGGAGCTTTTGATAAATTCCAATACCGCATATCCGTCAATGAGGCGGTTACCAATGGTTTGGATTTACGAGAAGCTTCAACAGATTATGCGGTATATGGCGGTCGAAGATTAAGAGGTTCAAAAGACGCAGGAAAAACGTATGGAGGTTATTTTGAATACAATATTTTCGATATTGAGTCAAACTTTATTCCCTACAAAGTAGGAACCTATCTAGGAACCAAAAAGGTATTCAATATTGGTGCCGGATTCTTCTTACATCCTAAGGGGAGTGCCATATTAGATGGAACTGAGTTAAAAGGAGATGACGTTTCTATTTTTGCTGTAGATGCATTTTATGATGCACCATTAGGAGAAAATAAAGGAGCAATAACGGCCTATTTAACCTACCAGAATAATAATTATGGGAAAAATTACCTCTACAATGTTTATGGTACTGGTAGTATGATTTATGGACATGCCGGTTATGTTTTACCCACACAAAAAACAACAAAAATCCAACCTTATTTATCGTATGCATCGAATAGCTATGATGCTGTAGAAGACAATCGCAATATTTTCGGTATTGGTGGTAATGTCTATTTCAGTGGGCATAATTCTAAGCTCACATTGGAATATAAGCACGAGAAATTCGGAGATAATAAAACAGGCACAGTGACTTTACAAGCAATGGTATATCTATAATTTTTTAAAATTTTATGTATGAGTAATAAATCAACAAAAGGAATCTGGAGTGTAATCTCCGCATCATCCGCAGGAACATTGATTGAATGGTATGACTTCTATATTTTTGGAAGTTTGGCAGTAGTCATTTCAACTAAATTTTTCCCATCAGATAATCCCACAGCAGCTTTTTTATCAACCTTAGCCACATTTGCAGCGGGGTTTGTAGTCAGACCATTTGGAGCAATCTTTTTTGGAAGACTAGGTGATATGATTGGTCGGAAATATACTTTTATGGTCACACTACTCTTAATGGGTGGCGCAACTTTTTTAATTGGATGTGTACCCAGTTATGACTCGATAGGCTATATGGCGCCAGTACTAGTTTTAATCCTTCGTCTATTGCAAGGATTAGCACTTGGAGGAGAATATGGAGGAGCTGCAACCTATGTTGCTGAACATGCTCCGATAGGACAACGCGGATATTGGACTTCATGGATTCAAACAACAGCAACCGTTGGATTATTTGTATCTCTAGTTGTTATTTTGGCTACAAAAAGTACACTTTCTGCTGAAGCATTTGATACTTGGGGATGGAGAGTACCTTTCTGGATTTCAATTGTAATGGTATTTGTTTCCTATCTGATTCGTAAAAACATGAAAGAATCACCTGTTTTTGCCAAAGCCAAAGCAGAAGGTAAAACCAGTTCTAATCCTTTGAAAGAAAGTTTTGGGAATCGATATAATTTGAAATTTGTACTTCTAGCATTATTTGGAGCTACAATGGGACAAGGGGTAGTTTGGTATACCGGACAATTTTATGCCATGAGTTTTATGAAAACTGTAATGTCGGTAGATTCATCACAGGTTGATGGTTTACTGGGAATTGCGCTCTTGTTAGGAACACCATTTTTTGTGTTTTTTGGATGGCTGAGTGATAAAATTGGTCGGAAAACAATCATGATGGGAGGGATGCTATTAGCAATATTGCTCTATCGACCGATTTATAAAAAAATGTATGAAACCACCAATGTGGAACATAAAACAGAACTTGTAGCGAAAACAAAAGTGATTCCTTCCATTAAAGAAAATAAGGAGCAATTGATGGATTCCATCTATACGACAACAAAAGAATTTGCCGATGGTACTCAGTATCAACAGATAAAAACAGTACATTTAAAGGAAGGAAAAGCGGTAATGGTAGATGGACATGTTAAGTCTGATACAAAAACTACTTTACTAATTAATTCGAGTGACAAATGGACTTTGGTCTTTCTGGTATTCATCCAAGTCCTATTTGTAACAATGGTATATGGTCCAATAGCCGCATTTTTAGTAGAAATGTTCCCATTGAAAATACGATATACTTCTATGTCATTACCTTATCATGTAGGAAATGGGATTTTTGGAGGTTTGTTGCCTGCGATTTCTACCTATTTTGTTACAACGGCGAAAGATGTAGGTAATCCCGAGTTTTATTTAGAGGGGCTCTGGTATCCCATTATAATTACCTCAGTGAGTTTTGTAATTGGGATGATTTATCTGGATCGAAAAAATAAAAAAATAAACGAATAAATTCAAATACTATGAATGCAATCAAAAAAATATTAGGACTCGTTTGGATCGCATTAGCTGTTGCAGCTGCTTATTTCTGTATTTTCATTTTTGGACTTCCAAAATTTGCAACAGGTAAACAAGAAGATCTAGTTTTTGGAATTATTATTCTATTTGTATTAACCCCTCTAATCGTTTTAGGATTAGGAACCTTTGGTTACTATTCCTTACTAGGAGAATATGATTCTGAAAAAGAATAAATAAGATGGAAAATGAAATTGAAACCTCAATACACTTTTGAGGTTTCAATTTCAATTTAAAATAAAAGAATGAAAAGACGACACGAACAAAAGCTGGTTATTATTACATTGATTCTGATTATTGGAATGAATATGCCTATTCTATTACTGTTTGATGGTGCCCATAGTTTTTTAGGATTTCCAGTAATTTACATCTATATCTTCAGTTTGTGGTTGATATCCGTTTTAGCGTCGTATTTAATTATTAAGAAGTATTATGAGTAGTATAACAGTATTATTGATATTATTACTCTATTTGGCAGTACTCTTTTTTACGGCCCATTGGGCAGAGAAAAGAGCCAATCATAAATGGACGAATAGCCCTTATATCTATACGCTTTCATTAGCAGTATACTGTACAGCATGGACGTATTACGGAAGTGTAGGTGTAGCAGCCGATAGCGGATTAGATTACTTAACAATTTATGTTGGACCGATAATGATTGTGCCAGCATGGATTGTAATCATGAGGAAAATCATCCGTATTTCAAGAGTCAATAAGATTTCTAGTATTGCCGATTTTATCTCTCTGCGTTATGGCAATAATAGAGCCTTAGGAGCTGTGGTGACCATACTGTGTATCATGGGTGTTTTGCCTTATATAGCCTTGCAGTTGAAAGCAATTTCCGAAAGTTTCCATGTGGTAACCAAAACAGAAGAAATGCCGAATATTTTACATGATACCGCTACTTATGTAGCGATAACATTGGCATTATTTGCTTCCTATTATGGAACGCGTTATGTTGATGCATCAGAGAAAAGAAAAGGAATAGTTACCGCTGTAGCCTTAGAATCTACCTTAAAATTAGTTTTCTTTCTAATTGTAGGAGTTTATGTTACTTATTTTGTTTTTGATGGATTTGATGATATTTATGCCAAAGCATCCTTGTTGCCTAATTTTAAGGAACACAATACTATTGGAGGAATACCACAAGCGATCAATTGGATGTTTTTATGCTTTCTTTCTCTTTTTGCTATATTCCTTTTGCCACGACAATTTCATACCACAATAGTAGAGAATAACAGAGAAAGCCATTTGAAAAAAGCCATTTGGTTATTTCCATTGTATCTATTATTGTTCAATATTTTTGTTTACCCAATAGCTTGGGGAGGAAATATTCTTTTTCAAGGACAAAGTTTAAATTCAGATACTTATTCCTTGCTGATACCACAGTATTTCGATAATTCAATCATGACATTAATGGTTTTTTTAGGTGGTTTTTCAGCAGCAATATCCATGATAGTCGTTTCTTCAATAGCCTTATCTATTATGTTGAGTAATAACTTATTGATTCCCTACGGATTGTTAGGTTCATTACAACATGAAAAACAGAAGAAAAATATTCAACGTATTGTAATTATTCGGAAAATTAGTATTTTCTCATTGATTATTCTATCCTATGTGATATACCGACTATTTGTGTTAGAATTCTCTTTGTTCTCTATTGGATTAGTTTCCTTTGTTATTATAGCGCAGCTAGCTCCTTCATTTTTTGGTGCTTTATTCTGGAAAAGAGGATCATCAGCCGCATCCATTGCAGGAATATTAGTAGGATTATTTTTTTACTGTTACACTTTATTGATTCCGTATGCTTTAGGAAGTGACAGTTCATTTGTGCAAGAAGGTTTATTTCAGATAGCGTTATTAAAACCACATCAACTATTTGGATTAGATTATCTAGATACTATTCCACATGCATTTTTCTGGAGTTTACTTTTTAATCTTTTTACGTATCTTACGGTTTCAGTAAGTTTCAAAGGAGATTATCGAGAGCGTAACTATGCAGAGATGTTTGTTGATATAGAAAAATACATCACAATGCATGAAAATGCCTTTGTTTGGAAAGGAGTGGCTTATATTAATGATATACAGCAAGTTTTATTCCGATTTTTAGGGAAAGAAAAAACCATTCAGGCAATCGATCATTTTAATTTAAAGTACGGCATAGCCGATGATAACCGAATGGCCGATTCTCGATTGATAAAATATGCGGAGAATTTATTAACAGGCCATATTGGTACAGCATCTGCAAAAATTCTGATTTCTAGTGTGGTAAAAGAAGAGAAGGTTTCCTTACCCGAAGTATTGAAGATTTTGGAAGAATCAAAAGAGAACATTGTTACCAATAAAAGACTCACAGAAACCTCTGAGGAACTGCATACAATTACCGTACAACTGCAGCGAGCAAATGAGGAATTGATTAGTAAAGACAAACAAAAAGATGAATTTTTAGATACAATTTCACATGAACTCCGTACGCCAATTACAGCAATCCGGGCAGCTTCAGAAGTATTGTATGATGATGATGAAATCCCAGATGAAATTCGAAAAAAGTTTCTTCAGAATATCATTTCCGAATCAGATCGATTGAATCGATTGATTACAAAAATTTTAGATTTAGAGAAATTTGAATCCGGGAGACAGAAGATATATATAGCAAAGAATAATATCTATTTTACAATATCTGAAACATTAAATGCATTAAAGCAATTGATTGAAAATAAAGGGATAAGGGTTGATGTTATTTCGGAGAAAAATAGTGTAAATGCATTCTATGATGAAGATCGAATTAAGCAAGTTCTGTATAATTTACTTTCAAATGCTATAAAATTTTGCTCAGCAACAGAAGGGGCAATTACTATTTTGATTCAGGAAACAACAACGCAAATAGAAATAGCAGTACAAGACAATGGGAATGGGATTAAAGAAGAAGATTTTGATGCTATTTTTGATAAGTTTTATCAATCAAGAACACAGAATATCACAAAGCCTATCGGCAGTGGACTAGGATTAGCAATATGTAAACAAATAATTGAGCATCATAGAGGAAAAATTTGGTCAGAAAATTTAAATAATGGCGGCGCAAAATTTACTTTTACATTACCAAAGTATAATACTCTTGATGAAAAATAAAAACATGAAAAAAATATTAATAGTTGACGATGAACCGAATATCGTAATGTCCCTTGAATATACATTCAAGAAAAATAATTATCAGGTATTCATTGCCCGAGATGGACAAGAAGCTTTAGACTTACTAAAAGTAGAGCTTCCAGATTTAATTATTCTAGATATTATGATGCCCCATTTGGATGGTTATGCAACATTGGAACAGATTAAGAAGGAAGAGAAGTTGAAAAACTGTAAAATCATTTTTTTAACAGCGAAAAGTAAAGAAAGTGACATTGAAAAAGGGCTCAGCCTAGGAGCTGATCTCTACGTTACAAAGCCATTTTCCGTTAAAAAATTAGTTGAAAATGTAGAGCAACTAACCTCTTAAGTAGAGCGTTTTAGGATTAAATAAAAGAGTATGAGCATGAAAAAACCAACCAATTATTCTGATTTTTATAATCAAAGTATCCAAAATCCCAGTGAATTTTGGAAAGACCAGATGGATAGTATTGATTGGTATACGAAGCCAGTAACAATTTTATCAAAAGATGATCAAGATTATCCCATATGGTATAAAGACGGAGAATTAAATATCTGTTATCTGGCAATTGATAAACATATTCAGGATGGCTATGGTGATCAAATCGCTTTTATTTATGACTCTCCAGTAACCCAAACCATAAAAGAATATACCTATTATGAGGTAAAAACAGAAGTAGCAAAATTAGCCGGTGGATTGGTGTCATTAGGAATGCAAAAGGGAGATACGGCTATTATTTACATGCCTATGATTCCGCAAACTGCTTTTGCGATGTTGGCCTGTGCTCGAATTGGCGTTACACATTCGGTTGTTTTTGGAGGTTTTGCACCCAATGAATTAGCCATCCGTATTGATGATTGTAAACCAAAAGTAATTATTACAGCTTCTTCAGGAATTGAAGTAGAAAAGTTAATTGCTTACAAACCATTGGTAGATGAAGCGATAGGATTAGCAGAACATAAACCAGAGAAAGTGATTATCTTCAATCGAAAATTAGGGGCAAAAATACCTTTTCAGTCGTATGATGTTGACTATTTAAGACTCGTTTCTGGTTCAGAAGAAGTGCCTTGTGTTGCTTTGAATTCTACACATCCGTTGTATATTTTATATACTTCTGGAACAACAGGAAAACCAAAGGGAATTATAAGAGATACAGGAGGTTATGCTGTTGCACTTAAATTTTCAATGCAATACATTTATGATGTTCAAGAAGGAGAAGTTTTCTGGGCTGCATCAGATATGGGCTGGGCTGTGGGACACAGTTACATTTTATATGGACCATTAATCAACCGCAATACCTCAATAATATTTGAAGGAAAGCCAATTAAGACACCTGATGCGAGTACTTTTTGGAGAATAATAGCCCAACATAAAGTACAAACTATGTTTACGGCTCCTACCGCTATTCGAGCGATAAAGAAAGAAGATCCAAACGGGGAGTTTATTAAAAAATATGATTTATCACAATTGAAGCACCAATTTCTAGCAGGAGAACGATGTGATGTAGCTACCCTAGAATGGTATCAAAAACATATACCTATTCCAGTAATTGATCATTGGTGGCAAACAGAATCGGGATGGCCTATGATCTGTAATATGAGAGGATTGGAAGAATTACCCATAAAACCTGGTTCTTCCGCTAAAGCTGTTTGTGGTTATAACATAAAAATATTTAATGAAAAGGGGGAAGAATTAACAGCAAATGAAGAAGGATTAGTTGTTGTTCAATTACCTTTGCCGCCAGGAACGCTATTGGGATTATGGAATGATACCAAACGTTTTAAAACGGGGTATTTAGATAAATTCCCCGGATATTATTTGTCAGGTGATGGGGGATATAAAGACAATGATGATTATATTTACATCACTGGCCGTGTAGACGATGTGATCAATGTAGCCGGACATCGATTATCTACAGCTGAAATGGAAGAAGTTGTAGCCTCACATTCTGCTGTTGCTGAATGCGCTGTAATAGGAATTCAAGACGATTTGAAAGGGCAGATACCTTTGGCATTTGTAGTCATAAAATCGGGTGAAATGATAGAGCATTTTCAACTTGAATATGAAGTAGTACAATTAATACGCCAGCAAATTGGAGCAGTAACAGCTTTGAAAAACGTGGTGATTGTGAATCGATTACCGAAAACACGTTCAGGGAAAATACTTAGAAAATTATTGCGAAGTATAGTGGATGGTGAAGTGTATCAAATACCTTCTACCATCGATGACGAATCTATTATTGATGAAATCATTATAGCTTTACAAAAACAAGAAATAGGCTTTTTTAAAAAAGAAGAATAGAATAAAAATATTGGTGTTAGTCACATCTTACCGATAAGATCAAACTTATTTTTTTGCTAGAAAAAATAAAACATTTAATGAATTAGGAATTACTAAAAAAGAAGACAATGAGTTATTATAAAGTTAATAATTTAGAACAGTATTTTAAGCACTACAATAAATCGGTTAGAGAACCTCGTAAATTTTGGGGTAAAATAGCAGAGGAAAATTTTACATGGTACCAGAAATGGGATAAAGTTGTAGAATTTAATATGGCTGAAGCGCAAGTACAATGGTTTGTAAATGCTAAAGTAAATATTACTAAGAACTGTATTGACCGACATTTAGCAAAAAGAGGAGAAAAAACGGCTATTATTTTTGAGCCTAATGACATTAATGAAGCTGCACAACATATTACATACAATCAATTGTATGAGCATGTTTCAAAAATGGCAAACGTTCTAAGAGAACAAGGAATTAAAAAAGGAGACCGCGTTTGTATTTATCTACCTATGATTCCAGAATTAGCTTATGCTGTATTAGCATGCGCTCGAATTGGAGCAATCCATTCTGTCGTTTTTGCAGGTTTTTCAGCCTCAGCTGTAGCAACAAGAATTAATGATTCAGGTTGTAAAATGGTTATTACATCAGATGGTGGATACAGAGGAAATAAGACAATTGATTTAAAGGGGATTATTGATGAAGCTTTAGAAAAATGTGATACAGTAGAAAAAGTATTGGTGGTAAACCGTATTAACTCTGATATTAACATGAAAGAAGGGCGTGACCAATGGTTACAGCCACTTTTAGATCAGGCATTAAACAATAACGTAGCAGAAATAATGGATGCAGAAGACCCATTATTTATTCTATATACATCAGGTTCTACGGGAAAACCAAAAGGAATGATGCATACTACTGCGGGATATATGGTGTACTCAGCCTATACATTTAAAAATATATTCCAATACGAAGAGAATGATGTGTACTGGTGTACAGCCGATATAGGTTGGATTACAGGACATAGCTATATTTTATACGGACCATTATTGAATGGAGCAACTACTATTATATTTGAAGGAATTCCATCCTATCCAGATTTTGGGCGTTTTTGGAATGTGATTGATAAACATAAAGTAACTCAATTTTATACTGCACCAACTGCAATTCGTGCCTTAGCCAAAGAAAACTCACAAT
Organism: Flavobacterium aerium; assembly: GCF_030766725.1. GTDB lineage: Bacteria > Bacteroidota > Bacteroidia > Flavobacteriales > Flavobacteriaceae > Flavobacterium > Flavobacterium aerium. Next base: position 144,137 of record NZ_JARQWR010000002.1, read on the forward strand.
GGGTAGATCAATACGATTTATCCTCTATTAAAGTGTTAGCTTCAGTAGGAGAGCCGATTAATGAAGAAGCTTGGCATTGGTACAATGACCACGTTGGGAAGAAAAAATCACCAATTGCAGATACTTGGTGGCAAACAGAAACTGGAGGAATTATGATTTCGCCAATACCTTTTGTAACGCCTACAAAGCCTACCTATGCAACGTTACCATTACCAGGAGTACAACCAGTATTAATGGATGAGAAACGCAATGAGATTGAAGGAAATCAAGTGGTAGGAAGTTTATGTATTAAATTTCCATGGCCAGGTATTGCCAGAACCATTTGGGGAGATCATCAACGTTACGTTGAAACTTATTTTACAGCCTTCCCCGGGAAATATTTTACCGGAGATGGAGCATTGAGAGATGAGGTTGGATATTATAGAATTACAGGTAGAGTAGACGATGTAGTGATTGTTTCGGGACACAACTTAGGTACAGCACCAATAGAAGATGCTATCAATGAGCATCCAGCCGTAGCAGAATCTGCAATTGTTGGCTTCCCTCATGATATCAAAGGAAGTGCATTATATGGATTTATCACGCTGAAAGAGTTTGGTGAAACACGAGATCGCGATAACTTAACAAATGAGATCAATCAGTTTATTTCCAGCCATATTGGACCAATTGCAAAACTAGATAAAATCCAATTTGTTTCGGGTTTACCAAAAACACGTTCAGGGAAAATTATGCGTAGAATATTACGTAAAATAGCAGAAGGAGATTTCTCTAATTTCGGAGATACCTCAACGTTATTAAATCCTGAAACTGTAGAGGAAATTAAAAACGGAAGACTGTAATTTTGAAACCGTTTAAAGTATAAAAGAAGCTATCTGTAAAGATGGCTTCTTTGTTTTATAACAATAATGATATTATAATGATAATAAAATAGATATGGAATCACCAAAATTATTTATGATGATGTTAGGCTGCAAGCCAGAGGGACGTCATACTGAGCAACATGATGTTTTCTTTTCAGTTGCTAATTCATTAACAGATTTAAAAGAAGAAATTGCGGCTTTTTGGCCAAATTCAGGGAAGTTACATCTGGATGCTTGGCGTGAAGTGACAGAGGTAAATGGGTACAGAATCAGTATCGTTAAAAAAGAAAATACCATTACAACATCAAAAAGATTATTCTTTATGAATCTAGGTGGATATAAGCCAGATGAATTTGATGAATTTCATTATAAAATGTTGGTAGTAGCAAATGATCTAGCCGATGCTATTCATCAAGCTGAAGATACAGCATTCTATAAACACGTAGGTTTTGCAGAAGCTCCTTCCCATGTGGATGATAAATATGGAGTAGATGTAGATGATACGTTTGAAATACTAGATATTCTTCCAAAAAAGATAAAAGATGCCTATGATATTACGATAGAATTTGTGGGAGATTTACCGGAAGATACAATACATTTAGGTTATTTTGAACTCAGTACAATTTAATAAAAAACCACACATTAAGTGGCTTTTTTTATACTTATAAAAATCTTAAATAAAAGTATAAATTTTTCAAGTGAAACAGAAGTGTTGTATATTTATTAAGCGGATAAGAAGATTCAATCCGCAAAAAAAATAAAACATGAATAGTAAATTGATTCTGAAGAATAAATAGTTTAAATCATGGCAAATAAAACATCTCAACATATACTAAATACGGCAGCTAATCTTCTTGGATTTTGTCTTTTTGTAATTACATCACTTAAAATCAATAATAAAACGGAAACAGGCAACATTGATGAATTTACTTCTATAATAGCCATACTCTTGATTTTTTCCTGTCTTTTTTCCTTTTTTGCGATAAAAACAAACAATTTAGATCGTGAGAGGAAATTAGAGATGATTGCCGATGTATTATTTGTTATTGCTCTGTTGGGAATTTTGATTATTATTTCATTGGTATCTTTTAATTTTATTAAATAGTATGTGTAGACTTTATTTCATACTTATTCTAAGTGTAATATTGACACCTGTTTTTGACCAGAATAATCATTATTCTAATACTGTTTTTTTAGAAAAGTTACATTCTGACACTGATTACTTAACATTAAAAGAAAAAATAACAAAAGAATTTACCCATGCAATCCCAGGACACTGGGGAGAGTTTGTAAAAGGAGTTGATGAAGATCTTGTTACCCAACAAAAGATCATTGCATTTACTTTTGATGCTTGTGGTGGTAAAAATGCGGATGAATATGATGCTGAATTAATTGATTATTTGCGCAAAGAGAAAATCCCTGCGACATTATTTGTAACGGGAAAGTGGATTGATGCAAATTATCTGACTTTTTTAAATCTTTCAAAAGATCCTTTGTTTGAAATTGAAAACCATGGGTTAAATCATAAACCATGTTCTGTTGATGGAGAAAGTGAATATGGTATTCATGGCACTAAGGATAGTTCAGATGCCTTTGATGAAGTGGAAGGAAATGCTAGAAAGATTAAAGAAATTACGAATAGGAGGCCTTTATTTTATCGTTCAGCCACTGCATATACAGATGAAGCATGTGCAAAATTGGTGAAGCAACTTGGAATTACTATGATTAGTTTTGATGTGCTTTCGGGTGATGCAGTGCCTTATGTCAATAAAAAAAATATTGTTGATAATGTGGTTAAAAATGTCACTCCTGGCGCTATTGTAATCATGCATTTTAATCACCCCAAATGGAATACTTTTGAAGCAATGCAAGATATAATTCCATTACTACGAAACGAAGGTTATCATTTTGCAAAATTGGAAGATTTCCCCTTGCGATCTAAGAAATAAAATAGATTCTTAATGTTAAAATAAATAGAGAATGGAATTTAAATTCGATTAAATTTATTTGTAATTTTAGAATAGAGAAGACATTTTTATTATAAACTTAAATTTAAGGGAAATGAGAAAAATAATTTTATTCAGTTCTTTGTTGTTTAGTATGTTCATGATGGGACAAACCAAAGAAACAGTAGTTCCACCTATGGAAGTTGATAAAGCATTTCAAAAAGAGTTTCCGAATATCATACCTGTATGGAAATCTGATTATCGAGGAATGGATGATACCGAAATTAGATATGAAGCAGAGTTCAAGAAGAATGGAGCTAAAAATTTAGCTGTATATGACCGCCGAGGAGATTTAATAACGATTGAGGTAGCAATGAAACCTTCCAAGTTATCAAAGCCCATTTTAAAGTATTTAAAAGAAAATAATTACACAAACAAAATTGTGGAAGTTGTAAAAGTTGCCGACGAAGCCAATATGATTAGCTATCAGGTTGGTGTAACAGTGGAAGGAAAATCATTTGACTTGATATTTGATGAGAAAGGTGAATATATTGAGACAAAAGAAGTAGATTAAAAAAATAACGATATAAAAAAGGCTTTCATTATGAAAGCCTTTTTTACAAGAATTGCAATAAATAAGCTTGAATGAAAGTACAAAGTTTATGATTAATATTGTAGTGAAAATAAATTTTATGAAAAGAACTTATTCTGTTCTCATTGCTTTGATAGTGCTAAGTATGGTTGCTTGCAAATCCAATACTGAAAAAGAGGAAACAGCGATAACCAAAAAGGTAGAAGAACTCAAAGTATTAAAACCACTGCAAGATAACGATATGAAAAAGTTTCTGCCTAAGACGCTTGGTGAAACCAAACGAGGAAACATCATTCTAACCAATTTTGTAGGCAAAATGGTATTTGCAGTATATTCTACAAAAGAGCATGAAGATTTTAAAGTATTCATCACAGACTGCGCTGGTAAAAAAGGAGCTAATAAATACGTATTAAATTATGTTGCTCACCTTGCTGTAGAAGATAATATGCCAGAAGCTAAAGCTGAAGAAAAGAGAACCACTCAAAAACAATATGATTTTGCGGGAGGTAAAGCAATCGCATTTTATTCCCCATTAACAAAGGCATATTCTTTTGTATACATGACGAAAGGGAGATTGCACGTAGGAGTTGAAGGACCACCAGATGCCACAATAGAAGAAGTAATGACTTTTGCTACAAATCTGAATGCAAAACTGTAAACAAATAGAGTTTTGTAAATCTATTTTTAGTTAAATTAATATATACGATGTAACAATATTAGAAAATAATAGTCTTATTACTACATGATGAATTGATAATTGTTTAATTGGAAGGCTTTTACAATGAAAGTCTTCCTTTTTTTATGCCTTTTACAGATGTAAAAAGGTCTATTTTCGTTATCATTTGGTTCATCAAGGATAAATTTTTAAAATAAAAAATAGAATGGATGTTTCCGTTTTGGGAGCCAATTCTTATGTTTCGTATCGAATTAATGGTGTTTGGGAGATTTCAAATCAATTGAGGATTACAATTTTTTACCTTTGTTAATCAAAAAGGTCAATTAAGGTACTATTCTGCTTGTGATCGTAAATTTTATATATGGATTCTACTGCTCTAAATCGTCCTTCCGAGAAGAATTTTTTCTATAAGTACTACAGAATCGTTGTAATACCAGTAGTTTTTCTGATTTATATTTTCATGTATTTCATTCTCAATCCTTACCAGGAATTAGATGAAACCATTATGGCTTTTGATTGGACTGTAGATATAGTTGTGATTTTACTATATTGTACGCTATTGACAGAATTAAGTCTTTTTGTAGGACGTGGCCTGAATCACTGGATTAGTTGGGACCAAAGTCCACTGTTTAGAGCCTGTTTACAGTTTTTATTCTTGATAGTAGGAAACATTCTGTTGAATTATATCTTTTCCTATTTGTGGCAATACATATATTCTTGGGCTCCATTAAAAGAAAGTGAACTTGTATTGATATGGCAATCCAATCTAATGGCAGGGATATTGTCCATTTTTATAAGTTTTATTCATACCGGAATATTTCTGCTCAATCGTTGGCGTGTAACTTCAGAAGAGGCAGCAGAATTAAAAATTAAAGCTTCTCAACTCCAAGAAGCTGTAACGCGATCTGAATTAGAATCCTTAAAACTCCAACTTGATCCTCACTTCATCTTCAATAATTTCAGTGCGCTAACAGAATTAATCCATGAAGACCAGAATTCCGCTGCATTATTTCTAGAGAATATTACAAAGGTGTACCGTTACATGATTTCTAATCTCAACAGAGATACAATTACGGTGAAAGAAGAAATCGAGTTTCTGAATGCTTATTTTTATCTACTAAAGAAACGTCTTGAGAATAAAATAGAATTGGAAGTACAGATTGATGCTACACATATGGATCTTCATATGCCACCATTGACATTACAACTCTTGGTGGAAAATGCAGTAAAACATAATATAGCCACATTATCAAATCCACTTACGATATTCATTTATTCTGATGGAAATGATATTGTAGTAAAAAATGTTTTACAACCAACGTCCGGTAAGAGTCTGGTTTCTACAGGTATTGGGCATAAAAACATTAAATTTAGATATAAAATATTGTTTGATCGAATGCCTGATTTTTTTGAATCAGAAGGATTTTATTACGTACGTCTACCTTTACTATAAGAATATGAAAGTTTTAATCATTGAAGATGAAAATATTAATGCCAATCGGCTGAAGAGATTACTAGAGGAATTAGAACCCGATAGTGAAGTATTAGCTATTTTGGATACAGTAGAAGGCACAATTGCATGGCTTAATACTAATCCTATGCCCGATTTAATTACAATGGACATTCGTTTGGCAGATGGAATCAGTTTTACAATTTTTGAAAAAGTAAAAATCACCTGCCCAGTTATATTCACAACAGCCTATGATGAGTATGCAGTAAGAGCTTTTAAAGTCAATAGTATTGATTACTTAATGAAACCTATTGAAAAGAAAGAGTTGGAATATGCCTTAAATAAATTTAACTCATTATCGAAAGTTGAAAACATTACGAATGATATTGCGGGGATTATCAAAGGATTTTTAAACAAGCCTGCTTTTCGTATGCGCTTCTTAGTCAACTATCGAGATGGTTATAAAAGTGTTGACGTTACTGAAATTGATTTCATATTTTCAGAATTTAAAACATCACACCTCTTTCTTAAAAATGGTATGATAGTACCAATCCCTCAAACCATGGAAGAGTTAGATGAAGCAATGGATCCAGATGTTTTTTTTCGGGCAAATCGACAATTCTTTATTCGAGCAGAAAGTATAAAGTCCATTGCAAATTACTTTAATGCAAAACTAAAAATACAACTCAAAGGCGATCCAGAACGAGAAGTCATCATCAGCCGAGAAAAAGCTCCCTTTTTTAAACAATGGATGGATCGATAAAAGTATCTGTTTTTGTCAAATAAAGATAAATAATACCGAATAAGAAAATACAGTAAGAACCATTTTCCTATTCAGGATTTCTGTACTATTTCTACAACCAACGCATAGAACCACCCTTTATAGCGGGCTAATTATAGATTACTGTCTCTATTGCCCAGACTCGATTTTTCTCAGATTGAGTATTCTTCACTTCAGTAACTAAAAATTACGCTTCAGTCAATTACCCTATCTCAAAAGCCCATTTACGCTGTTCTTTTGTCATTAAATTCTATGAATCTATTAATATACATAAAATGACAAAACATTTTTTCCAAAATTATAGAACACTACATCAAGTGTTATTTTTATTGATTATCACAAGTCTCTCATCGTGTGGGAAAGGTGGTGAAAACAATGACGCTTTGGGTGCTCCAAAACCTGAAGTTGATTTTTTTGAAGCCAAATCAGTTACTGGTGAAGTAGAAAAAAAATATCCTGGAATTATTGAAGGAACCGTCAATGTCGATATAAAAGCACAAGTATCCGGATATCTTGAAGCCATCTATGTAAAAGAAGGCGATTATGTAAACAAAGGGCAATCATTATTTAAAATTAAAGGCGATGTATTTGCCGAACAAGTGAATAATAGCCGAGCTGCCTATAAGAATGCATTAGCGAACTTGGCCAATGCAAAGTTGGAAATTGAAAAGATAAAGCCACTTGTAGAAGGAAAAGTATTTTCGGAGATGCAATTGAAAACAGCACAAGCCAATTATGAAGCAGCAGAAGCTCAGGTAGCACAAGCCAAAGCCTTATTAGGATCTTCACAACTTAATGCTGATTTTTCGTTGATTAAAGCGCCAGTAAGCGGTTATATCAGCCGTATACCAAATCGTATTGGAAATTTAGTTACCCCAACAGATGCTGTACCATTGACTATTCTATCTGAAATAGACAATGTGTTTGTATATTTTTCACTTAGCGAATCAGACTATCTCACTTTCATAAAAGATATAAAATCCAATAGTACCGTTAGTTTGATTTTAGCCGATAATAGTTTGTATGAGCACAAAGGAACCTTAGAAGTTGCTAGTGGTAACATAGACCGCTCGACAGGTACAATTGCTTTAAAAGCGATTTTCCCAAACCCTAAAAAATACTTGCGCTCAGGAGGTTCAGCCCGTATTGTGTTGAACAATAGTTTATCCTCAGTGATTACAGTTCCTATGGCAAGTGTGAAAGACATACAAGACAAATTCTTTGTTTATGTTCTGAATAAAGACAATAAAGTGGCGATGGTACCTATTGAGATAGCAGGAAACTCTGGTTCAAATTATTTTGTGAAAAGTGGGGTTAAAGCAGGAGATAAGATTGCCTTAAATAACATTGATGCACTTTATGATGGTTCGGAAGTTGTTCCAAAAGTAGGGCAATGACACTAGACAATAAATAATTTTCTTTTTAATATATAATAACATTTTCCATGTTAAAAAAAATAATAGACAGGCCGGTATTGGCTACAGTTATCTCCATTGTTTTGGTGATATTAGGTATCATAGGTCTTACAAGATTATCGGTAACAAGGTTTCCAGATATTTCTCCGCCAACTGTTATGGTAAGTGGTTCTTATCCGGGAGGGAATAGTGAAACCGTTATCCGTTCGGTAGTAACACCATTGGAAGAACAGATTAATGGAGTAGAGAATATGCAGTACATAAAATCTACTGCAAGTAATGATGGGTCATTTACAATCAGTGTCATCTTTAAGCAAGGCGTTGATCCAGATCAAGCTGCAGTGAATGTACAAAACAGAGTACAACAAGCCACTCCAAAATTACCACAAGAGGTAATCAGAATGGGATTGACAACATCAAAGCAGCAAAATAGTATGATTGTTATTTTCAATCTCTATACAGAAGATAATAATAAATACGATGAATTGTTTTTGCAAAATTATGCCAATATCAATCTTGTACCTCAGATAAAACGTGTTGCAGGTGTAGGACAGGTACAGATTTTTGGAGCGAAAGATTATTCGATGAGAATATGGCTTGATCCACGTAAAATGGCAAATGCGGGCCTGATTCCTTCCGATGTAACTCAAGCTATTGCCGACCAAAGTTTAGAATCTGCTCCAGGTAAACTGGGTGAAGAATCAAAGGCAGCTTTAGAATATGTAATCCGATACAAAGGAAAGAAGAATAAACCTGAACAATATGAAAATATTGTGGTTAAAAATGATGGAAATAATCTGTTACGACTTAAAGATGTTGCTCGAGTAGAATTTGGATCGATATCGTACAATGGTGATAATAAATCAAACGGATTAAATGCCGTAACACTAGCTATTTTACAGACATCAGGTTCAAATGCGAATGATATTGAGATTGGAATCAATAAAGAGATTAAAAGGCTATCCAGATCTTTTCCTCCGGGAGTAAAGTATGTGAATGTAATGAGTACCAAAGAAAGATTGGACGAAGCTACAGGTCAAGTAAAATCAACGCTATTAGAAGCTTTTATTCTGGTATTCATTGTCGTTTTTATTTTCTTACAAGATATTCGTTCCACTATTATTCCTGCAATAGCTGTACCAGTAGCGATTATAGGTACCTTTTTCTTTTTGTTAATACTCGGTTTTACGATTAACATTCTAACGCTTTTTGCATTAGTGCTCGCCATTGGTATTGTGGTCGATGATGCTATTGTCGTAGTTGAGGCAGTACACAGTAAGATGGAAGAAGATTCGAGCCTAACGGCCAAAGAAGCGACCCATAATGCAATGTCGGAAATTACGGGAGCAGTTATTTCCATTACCTTGGTAATGTCGGCAGTGTTCATTCCCATCGGTTTCATGACGGGATCATCGGGAATTTTCTATAAGCAGTTTGCCTATACATTAGCAATTGCAATTATAATATCAGCAGTAAATGCGCTTACACTTACACCTGCTTTGTGTGCGTTACTTCTTAAGAGTAACCATAAGGGAGACTCAGAAGGAAATAGTCATCAAGTAGGATTTAAAGAACGTTTTTTTACAGGATTTAATACTAGTTTCAATAATCTGACAGGTCGATACATTAGTGGCGTTCGCTTTTTAATCAATAGAAAATGGTTGGCAGCAGGATTAGTTACAGGGATTAGTGCGATTGCAATATTCATGATGATTTCCACTCCGAAGAGTTTTGTGCCACTTGAAGATGATGGATTTATGATATACAGTTTATCGATGCCTCCGGGAACAGCCTTAGACCGTACAACGAAAGTAGTAGAGAAGATTGAGAAAAAGCTTGCAACAGTTGAGGCAATTGATAATCATACAAGTATAACAGGATTTAATATTTTGAGTAATAGCTCTAGTGCAGCATACGGTTTAGGATTTATTAAACTAAAGCCGAAGAAAGACAGAGGAGAAATCAAAGATATTGATGCAGTACTGAATACGGTGAGTGGTAAATTATCAGGTATTAAAGAAGGTTCTATCATGGTATTGAGAATGCCACCAGTAGAAGGATTTGGTGTAACAAGTGGAGCTGAAATTGTTCTACAAGATCGAACAGCAAGAAATCCTGCTATATTAAAAGCAATGGCAGATAAAGTAATAGGGCAGATTATGCAGCAACCGGGCGTACAATATGCTTATACCACCTTTAGAGCAGATTATCCACAGCTAGAATTGGAAGTAGATGAAGATAAAGCTCGACAAATGGGTGTGAGCATACGAGAATTGCTAAACAATATACAAACCTATTTTGCAGGAGATCAATCGGCAGATTTTTCAAGATTTGGTAAATTTTATAGAGTAAATGTAAAAGCAGATGGTATTTTCAGAACAGACGAAGATGCCTTCAATGAAATATTTGTACGCAACTCTAAAATGGAAATGGTACCTATAAAATCGATTGTTAAACTACATAAAGTTTATGGGCCAGAATCAGTAGATCGTTATAATTTGTACAATTCTGTAAATATTACAGCCATAGCCTTACCCGGATATAGTAATGGAGAAATTATGGGTACACTAGAAACAGTATTGAATAAACTCCCATCAGATTATAGTTATGAGTGGACAGGATTAAGTCTAGAAGAAAAATCGGGAGGAAGCCAAACGATTGCCATATTTGGACTATGCCTACTTTTTGTTTTCTTTTTGTTGGCTGCACAATACGAAAGCTACTTATTACCACTTGCCGTACTTCTTTCTATACCTACAGGTATATTGGGCGCTTTTGCAGGAATCAAGGCAGTAGGTCTTGATAATAATATCTATGTTCAGGTCGGTTTGATTATGCTTGTTGGACTATTGGCCAAAAATGCAATTTTGATTGTTGAATTTGGACTTCAAAGACGTAATGCAGGCCTATCAATAGTAGATGCGGCTATAGAAGGAGCTAAATCGAGATTGAGACCGATTATCATGACATCCCTCGCCTTTATCGTAGGTATGGTGCCCCTGATGTTTGCTTCTGGTGGAACAGCAGTAGGAAATAGATCCATAAGCGTAAGTGCCGCTATCGGAATGTTGAGTGGTGTAATACTGGGTGTTTTTGTGATTCCGTTACTGTTTATACTCTTTCAATATCTACAGGAAAAAGTAGGCGGTAAGAAAAATACAATTCAAACGATAAAATAAGAATAATGAAAGTTATACATACATTAATAATTTCCGTATTTGCTGGCTTGGTACTGTCATCCTGTGTTGTAGGGAAAAAGTATTCACGTCCTGATTTAAATACACCCGAAAAGTATCGGGAAGAAGTAAGCGTAACAGGAGATACTATTCTGCTTCCATGGAAAAGCTTCTATAAAGATCCTTTATTGGTTGATTTAATAGAAAAAGCATTGGTGAAAAATAATGAGGTATTAGTTGCTATGAAGAGTATGGAGCAATTAGATCTTAATTATAAGCAAGCAAAGTTGTCCTTAGTACCAACTCTTGATTTTGATGCTGGAGGAAGTCGTACGTTTCAATCTAAAAATTCACTGAATGGTTCCTTAAGCGAACAATTTACAGGGAAAAAATATCTAGATGATTACAACGCAAATTTCCGTTTATCTTGGGAAGCCGATATATGGGGGAAAGCAGCAATGCAAAAAAGAGAAGCCAAAGCAAATTACTTCGCACAGAAAGAAAATCTTTCTGCTTTGAAAACTAGAATTATAGTTCAAGTAACTCAAGCTTATTACAATTTATTAGGACTTGATGAAGAACTTAAGATTGCGCAAAAGAATATTAATTTAACAGAAAGTACATTGACTATGATGCAGTTACAGTACGTGTCTGGAACTATTAGTTCACTAGCAGTTCATCAAACTGAAGCACAGAAAAAAACTGCAGAATTATTAATTCCTTTAGCTAAGAGAAATATAGCAATTCAAGAAAATGGGTTACAAATTCTATGTGGAGAATATCCTGATAGTATAAAACGTTCTGGAAGTCTTGTTGAAGTTGAATTTACCTCCGTTTTCCCATCAGGAATTCCTGCCTCACTGTTGAGTAGAAGACCAGATGTTAAAGCAAGCGAATACGCAGTGATGTCTGCCAATGCTAAAACAGGTCTTGCAAAAGCAACGATGTATCCAACATTGAGTATTTCCCCATCGATAGGAGCTACCTCTTTTGAATTTGATACTTGGTTTGATTTTCCAGGATCCATCACCAAAACATTAGCAGCCAATTTGATACAGCCAATTTTCAAAAAACGTTCTTTGCGTACAGCCTATGAAGTTGCTGCTATTGAACAAGAGAAAGCAGTTATTCAATTTAAACAATCATTTATTGTAGCCGTTGGCGAAGTTTCAGATGCTATGTCAAAATTAAAATATGCAGAAGAACGCATGGAATTAGTCCGCCAAAAATCAATTTCATTGGAAAAAGCAACTACTAATGCGATGCTATTATACAAAAGTGGAATGGCCAATTATTTAGAAGTAATCACAGCACAAAATAATGCACTCCAAAATGATCTTGAAGTAATTAATATCAAACTGGAACAGCTCAATGCCTCTACAGATTTGTATCGTGCACTAGGTGGTGGTGTAGAATAAAGACTGAATAAAAAAATGCTCTAGTACAATTGTGCTAGAGCATTTTAATTAGAGATAAGTTCAAATCATTTTTTAGTCGTTTATTTTACTTTCCATCCACTTGTCTTTTGCTGGATATCCCACATTCTATTATAAATACATGGGTGCAGATGCCATGGTAGATAAAATCAATTTATCTTTAGAATTACAAAAGCATAATAAGAACAGTCGTTATATTCTAACGACTGTTCTTTTTCCAGGCAAATCATTTTTTGACCATACCATTTCAATATCTTTTAACTCTACGGTTTCAATGTCTATTTTTAGGATACCATCAGCAACCAACTGGAATAAGCTCGGAAGTATGTCTTTCATGTAGATGGCAAAAGTTTCTCTTGAAATGCTTCCTATACCAGATCCTAATAATTCAATAGGCATACTTCTTAACTGACTGGATGTTAAAGAAATTGTAGCTCCAGCCATTTCACCCACTGTGACAATTTTGATTTTGCGAGGCGTTGTATTTTTAAAAGCTGTTAGGATTAATTCCATAGGATGACCCCATAAGTAATCCAAAACAATATCAATAGGGTTAGTGTTGTGAATAATAGTCAATTGTTCAATAATCGAATTGTAACTATCTTGAAGTGAAATAACTTCATCTGCACCAAGTTCTTTCAACTCTTCTAGAATTTTAGCATTACGGCCCGTGACAATAACTTTTGAAGCACCACGATATCTTGCCATTTGAACGGCAATTTTTCCCGTTACACCAGTAGCGCCATTAATCAATATGACATCTCCCTTTTTGATTTCTGCGCGATAGAGTAATGCCATATCGGAGCCAATCAAGGCATTGGGTAGGGCGGCAGCCGTTTCGAAATCTATTCCATCGGGTAGAATGGTCCAATGATCTTTTTCAACTAATGCTTTTTCGGCAAACATTCCAGTCAGGCCTGAAGCATATATTCGGGTACCATCTTCTAGAATTCCCGTTCCATCGACGCCTACAGCAATTGGGAAATAAGGATATTTTGTATAATGCTTGCCACTTGCTTTGGATTTATCCAATTGCTTTAATGAAGAAGCCTTAACGGTAATTAAAACCTGATTTTCTTGTTGAGGTTCAGGAGTTTCAAAATTTTCGAATTTCGGATTTGTCCCTAAAGTATGTAATATTGCTGCTTTCATAGTCTGAATTTTTATGCAAAGTTCAATGATGGAGCAGTAGTGGACAATAACAATTGTTAATTAAACCTTTCTATTTCTAATTCTACTGAGTGAAACAGAAGTAATTCCTAGATACGAAGCGATATAATGCTGAGGTACACGCTGAAAGATGTGTGGATTTTTTTTAAGTAATTCGATATAACGATCCTGTGGTTTATCTTTTAGGTAAGTTAGAATATGTTTCGAATAATAATAGAAACGATCTAAAATCATCGCATTGAACCATTCTTTAACGAATGTATTTTCTTTTAATAAGGGTACAAAAGATTCTCGTCCTATGACATATAAAGTACAATCTTCAATAGTTTCTAGATTAAAATTACTAGGTTGATTCGTAAGAAGGCTCTCCATAGAGGCAACAATGGTATCTTCAAAAAAGAATTGACTTGTAATATCATTACCATTGTGATTGAGCCACATACGTAAGCAGCCTGATTTTACAATGTAAACTTTGGTTGCTTTTTCGCCTTCTTTTAGTAAAATTGTTTTGGCGCTTACTTGTATTTCTTCTAAACCATGTTCGCTTAAAAGAGTAGTGATTTCAGTAATTGTAGTATTTTTTTCGTTCAATAGACAGGATTAACGAATTATTATTTTAAACCCAATCGAGCTTTTAATTTTAGAAAAATTAAAGCAATGATAAAGGAATCACCTGCGGCGGTATGTCTGTGACTTTTGGAAACTTTAAAAATATCACAAAGCTCATCCAGTGTAATCACAGTATCTTTCATGATGTTTTTCCACTTTTGATACATTAAATCCGTATCAAAAGTTTCATTTTTTAGCTTTCCTAAATCCAATCGTTCCAGAATTTCATTAACCATAGCCACGTCAAAATGCACGTGATGTCCTACCAAAGTAGCATTGCCAATATAATCAAGAAATAAAGTCATTGCTTCTTCCTCAGAGATTTTGGTTTCTTTGCCATTTCGTAAAATACCATGAACAGTTACACCTACAGCATCAAACTTTTCCTGTTCGATATAGATTTCCAAATAATCCTTCACAACAATACTATCCCCTATAATACCAACGGCACCGATAGAAAGTACAACATCATTTTGTACATCTAATCCAGTAGTTTCGGTATCAAAGATTACAAATCGTTTTTCTTCTCCTACTTTTTTATCTTCATTTTCAAAGAGGGAGAGATACTTTTGCCAATAGGGCGGATGCTGTTTATTCTTTAACCAGTCTAACATATTAAGTGAAATAAGTAAGTTGGAAACGGTGCTTGACTAACTCTTGAATATCGTGTATAGGCTGGAAACAATTTTTCAGTTTCACTTTGTCTGTTTTAGATAATTCGTTAAGATTTAGGTAGCGTCCCGAATCATTATTTTTAAAACCTTCTAATGTTCTGAATTTTGATAAAATAATAAAGGCATCGGCACATTCTTGGAACAAATCGGCATGCTGTGGTTCCAAAATAGCCAATTGTTTTAAGCGTAAATAAGTATTATTAATACCCTTTACACCATGACTGATGATTAATATTCGTGCAGCATCAATTAATGGCGTCAAGGCACGAAGTTTAATATCAAAGGTATCTTTGTGTTCGCCATCTGTTTCCACTAGAAATTGTCTGAAGAAACCTAATGGTGGTGGGTTTTTCAAGGCAACATTGGCCAAATAAGCATAGAATTTTTGCTTGTTTTCCATATTGAGGAATATACTTTCCGAAAGCTGATTCATTAAGGCAGTATCTCCGTAAGTATATTCAAAATCAAAGAAAGTACTAGAAGCCAAAGCTCCTTTTTCACCAGGCGTATTGATCCAAACATTGAATTGTTTTTTCCAGTCCGTCAATGATTTGCACCACATAGGGTTGCTGGCTACCATATTGTCTGGAGAAATTTCATAACCTACTTTTTCCAGCGTACGCGTAACTTTTTCAGCTAATCGTAGGAAATAATCTTTTACATCATCATAATTTTCTTCATCAACATCATCAAATACTAAGGCATTATCCTGATCTGTCAATAAGATTTGTTCTTCACGTGCCTGACTACCAAAAGTTAGCCAAGTGAAAAGAGTAGGGGGTGGCCCTAATTTTTCAATAGCCAAATCTATAGCCTGCTTCGTAATTGCCGAATTGATTTCGTTTGTGATATTAGTAATATGCGATAAAGGTATATTTTTTTGTATCGAACTTAGGTTGAATTCCGATAGCTTTTCGCGTATGCGTTTCAAGTCTTTAGACCATAAAGCACGCTTAATCTCTTTGATTAATACACCAGGGTTATTTGCTTGTGCTACAATAACATCATTATCAGTAATGATTCCTTTTATGATTGATTTTGGTGAACCATCGGAAGTAACACATAAGTGTGAAACTTCATTTTTAAGCATCTGTAATTGAGCTTCTGCAACCGATATATTTTCGGGTACAGTGATTACTGGAGAAGTCATTATTTTTTGAACTTCTGCTGTAATTGGAATCATTCCAGTGGCAATTTTTGTACGCAAATCTTTATCGGTAACAATACCGATAGGGAAGTCGTTATTTTGGATTAAAATACTATCAATTTTGTATTGCGTCATCAATTGAGCAATATCTTTTACAATAGCATTAGGTAGTGCTGTAATTGGGTTTTTACTGTATTTGATTGATTGAAAATTCTGAATTTCAGATTGTTTGTCATCAAATAATATGTTACCAGAAATTAATTTACCGCGATTTTCTTTATCATAAGGATTACGCGTATTTGAAGCAAAACTTTCCAGTAAAAAACTAAGCACATCCTTGTTCGTTTCTACGAAAGGATTGAAGGCTACTATAGGAATAGCATATACAATAGTTTCCTCACGAGCCTTAGCAGTCATGAGATAGTTATCTTTTGCAAAGAAAGGTCTCAAACCGAGAATATCACCTTCATCACATTTATCAATTAAAGTTTCTTCGGCATCCGAAGTAACAGATAAACCAATAGCACCATCTTTTACAATGTAAAAACTGTCGTGACAAGGATCATTTATTTGAAATAATGTTTTGTTTTTTTCCAAGTAAATTACTCTAACCTCAATGGCTATTTTAAGTAAATCCGTGTAGTTCAGTGAACTGAATGGCGGGAAATTCTTGATAAAATCGGCAATACGTTCTGCAATAGAATTTTTCATAGTTAGGTATAAAATTCTAAAATTAATAAATTAAAACGTGAGAACGAAATCATATTCTAAGAAATATTTGTTTTTTAAAGAATAGTATAGATCGTTGCCAGATTCATAATACATACAGTATATAATTTGATATAATACAGTGATAATGTCTTTATTTTATCATAAATAGCGCAATATGCTTGTTATATTATGTAAAATAGGAATGAAATTGTTAAGATGAAAAGGATAGATTTTTGATCTATTATTTCGTTTTAAATTTTACTATATTTACATATATTTATATCTTATTTCAGTAACCAATAAACAATACTATATGAAAACTAAAACCAGAATTGCTTTATTAATTGTCGCTTTTATAACAACAACATTTGTAAATGCACAGAAAAAAGAAAGTCCTGCAACAACTGCTACAGGTGTAATTAATGGCGCTAATATTACAATTAATTATGGCAGTCCATCTGTAAAAGAGCGCAAAATATGGGGAACATTAGTTCCTTACAATGAAGTATGGCGTGCTGGTGCGAATGATGCAACTACATTTGAAACGGATAAAAAACTAACTATTGAAGGAAAAGAATTGCCTGCAGGAAAATATGCGTTTTTTATCATCCCAAAAGAAAAAGAATGTGTAATCATTTTTAATAAAGAAGCTAAACAATGGGGTTCTTATAAATATGACGAAAAAAAGGATCAATTGCGTGTTACAGTAAAACAACAAAAATCGGCTGCGTTAAACGAGAAACTTGTTTATAAAGTAGAAAAGAATAAAGTTGTAGTAAGCTGGGAGAATTGGGATATTCCAATCAGTGTAAAATAATATTAAAATACAACATGGTTATGAAGCATTACTCAAAAGGTAATGCTTTTTTTATGATCATTAAATTCTGAGTAGTAATGAGGGTTTAAAATTATCTATTTTACATAATATAAATTATAGAGCAAAATAAGATATACCAAATTCTCTTGATTTTGAGTGAAAAAACAGGCTCAATTTTGAGTTGTATACCTTTATAAAGCCTTTGTGTCTAGCGCTTTGTTAAAATAGTTTGTATTTATACCTATATCATATTGTAATCTGTTTTAAATTTACATAACCAAATCAGAAATTATAAATTAGAAACAGTATGAAAAAAGAATTGTCATTAGAACAACAAGAAGAATTACTTCAGATTTTGAAAACTCGTTTTGAGAAAAACAAAAATCGCCACCAAGATCTTGATTGGACAAATGTGTTAACAAAATTAAAAGCACATCCTGAAAAATTATGGTCACTCAACGAAATGGAAAAAACGGATGGTGAGCCAGATGTTGTTGGATATAATCAGAATACAGATGAATATTTGTTCTTTGATTGTGCTGTGGAAAGTCCTAAAGGGCGAAGAAGTATTTGTTTTGATCAAGAAGCATTGGATTCAAGAAAAGAACATAAACCGAGTAATAGCGCTGTGAAAATGGCAAAAGATATGGGTGTTGCGCTTTTAACAGAAGAACAATATCGATTCCTACAGCAATTCGGGAATTTCGATTTGAAAACCTCAAGCTGGATTGAAACACCTGCAGCGATACGAAAACTTGGTGGTGCACTTTTTTGTGATCGTCGCTATGATACTGTATTTCTGTATCATAATGGTGCAGAATCCTATTATGCTGCCAGAGGATTTCGAGGTTCAGTAAGTGTCTAATTTTGTATAAATGTCGAATAGATATTCAATTTTTCGATAATCTAATATTTCTTTTTATAACATAGATCCCGATTAATTTCGGGATTTTTTTTGTCTGATTATTAACTCCCCTCCTTTCGAATTTGTATCGTTAGATTGCTGTAAATCAATTGTATAGTTTGTAAATTCTTTAATTTGAATACGAATAACTCATTGATTTAGGATTGATTATTGCGGAAGTCGTATTTTTTTAACTAAAAAATTTATTATTATTACAGCATCAATTGTACTTTCACGGTTGAATAAATAAGAAATTAATAACTAAAACTCATTTTACTATGATTACAGCAGAAACACAAAAAAGTTCCAATTGGTTTTCAAAATTTGCGATATGCTTTCTAGCCATCGTTGGTGCTGTCAATTCGTCTCTTACTGTAGTCTTACCGCTTTTACCGGGCAAATTAGCCCAATTTATAAACATGGCAGGAGTATTATCGTTGTTAATTGCTTTGCTCTTTTCTATTATTTTCCCATTTTATTGGCATTACAAAGAGAAAAAAGGAACCTTTAACTCGACAAAGTGTCTTGCTTGGCTTACTATCCTTTTGCGTTATTGGTTGGCATTTCAAATTTCAGTTTATGGATTTGAAAAAATATTTGATGTCAATTTTGCCTATTCTTATCATCTAGATAATTCGTTACTTGATACCTTAACAGGGCAGGAATTAACTTGGAAATATTATGGATATTCTTTTGGCCTATCCTTAATCATTTCTTTATTCCAAATCTTCGGAAGTATATTTCTTTTATTCAGACGTACCGTATTACTGGGAGTCGTTACCCTTTTACCCGTATTCTTTAATATAGTATTGATTAATATTTTTTACAGTATTGGACCTATAACGATCTTCATTTCAATCTTAATAACTTTAGGTTTGACCTATTTGTTGCTTCAACGAAAAAAGGAAGTAATTGCTTTGTTTACACAATACAAAAACACTTTGCCTTCCTTAGGTAGTAAAACATTACGTGCTGTAGCTCGTATATTATGCATCGTAATACCTTGCCTATTTGTAATGTATTATAGTTATGGTGTGCGTCTTTCTGAAAAATATTTTGGAAAATGGAAAGTAGAAACAATGAAACGCAATGGAGAAATAATCGCTGAAAATGCTTGGGAAAAAGACAGTTTGGCTTGGAAAGTGATTTATTTTGAAGAACGAGGAAAACTCTATTATGGTACAAATCCATACATGTATGTAGATAGTACGACTACATTTATGAAGTATTTATATGATGATAAAAAGGATGCTTTGCAAGTGATTTATTATGATAATAACCCTGCAAAACCAGATACTATTCCTGTTCAGATTGAAAAATTTGAAGGTAAATCCATGCAATGGAATATGATTTTAAACAAGGATACAGTACAGATGAATTTAAAGAAAATGGAGTAGTACTATTTTTAGAATACAACAATGGTGCATGGGGGGATTTTGCAGTATAATTTTTATCTTAGCTATAGATTTGAGAATATAATCCCCAAATAAAATAGAATGACACATTTACACCATTTAAACTGCGTAAAAATAGTTTCTCCTATCAACGATAATGTAATAGGACATTGTATATTAATAGAAGATAAAAACGGCTTAGCATTAATAGATACTGGCATTGGGCTGTTGGATATTGAACAGCCTAATGAAAGAATTGGAAAAGAACTTATTGATATCGTAGGATATCATTTTGATGAAGGATCTACAGCCATTCGGCAAATTGAAAAATTAGGACTGAATCCAAACAATGTAACCGATTGTATCATTTCGCATTTGGATAATGATCATATTGGTGGTCTGGCCGATTTCCCAAAAGTAAAAGTTCATGTTGGTGCTGAAGAATATGAGAACTTCAATTCGGGTAATCCACGCTATTTGAAGCAGCCCCTCTCCCACCAGCCTACGGTAAAAACGTACTCAAAATCAACTGAGAAATGGTTTGGTTTTGAAGCGAGAAAAGTAGAAACAAACCTCAAAACCGAAATTTACCTCATTCCATTACCAGGACATACACTAGGACACTGTGGTGTAGCCATTAAGGATGGCCAAAATTGGCTGTTCTACATCGGTGATGCATATTATATGCGAATAGAACTCACAGATACAAATCATCCTGTAAATCAACTCGCTACTATGAGAGCCGATGATAATACGTTACGACTGGAAACACTAGACCGAATTCGTGAATTTATAAATCAACATCCAGAAATAGAAGTATTTGGTTACCATGATTTAGAGGAATTCAATCATTTTGAGCAAAATCAAGTATTCAGTACACTTTAAGTATTCAGTGTTTCTAGACATAAATGTAGACTGAATCCAGCGATGTATGATGAATGATCCTGAAAAAATACCTAAATTTGGAATCATAGCCATAAGAACTCTATAGTATGAATGTAAAAATATCAGCCGAACGAAAAATAAATATTGCAAATACAGACGATGTATACGAAATCATGCAAGAAATATTAATGCGTGAAAATAAACTTCGTCGTGCCCAAGAACATTTTTGGGCCATCGGTATTGATGATCAAAATAGAATACTCTTTATTGAGCTAATAAGCTTAGGCAGCCGAAATCGCGTCAATGTAGACCCACCACAAATGTTTAGAATGGGAATTTACAAGCTGGCTACAAAAATGATTTTGGTCCACAACCATCCTAGCGGAAATCTAAAACCTTCGGATGCCGATAAAAATTTCACAGATCGTATGCTTAAAGCAGGTCGTTTGTTATTGATAGAAGTAATCGATCACATGATTATTTCGGAAACAGGTTACTGTAGTTTTGAAGAATTAGGGTTTATGAACGAATTTCGTAATAATGGTCTCTATGAATTAATCGACCAAAACCAATTAGACCTCAATAAAGCCCGTGCTCTTATTGAAAAAGAAAACATTTTACGTGATAATAATGTTGAAATTGCAAAAAAATTGAAAGGGCTTGGTATGGATAATGCTTCAATAAAAAAAGCGACAGGACTTAGCTTGGCTGATATTAAAGCAATTTAATGAGAAATATTTAGAACTAAATTATAATGCCCAATCGGATAATATTGAAGATTTACTGTATGTGAACTTTACTAATTTTAAAGTACCCGACAGCCAATCCTTGATTTGGGTTAGTCCCAATATTCTTTATTTTAAAGCGATTCATCATAATACAAATACATCCGATTCAAACTATAAAATAGAATATATCAAGTTGCAACTTGTGCATGATTTTTCAAAATAAACTGTTAGGAGATTGTAACGACAATAATTGTGTAATGCTGTTTTTTGAGAATAAAAAGTAAAATAGTTTGATTTCTTATCATAGATCAATGGTGGTCATTTTCAAAAGAATTAATTTTAGACTATTAAATTTTTAAAGTATAAACTAAAAATAATAATTATGAAACAGCTTAAATTGATTACAGTCGTTGTATTGTTTTTGACAACAATGACAGGATTTGCACAACAAACTTGGAAAAATGATCCAATGCATTCCCGATTAGGTTTTACTACTACCCACATGTTGATTTCGGATATCAACGGTATTTTCAAGACTTTTGAGTTAAATATGGTTGCTACAAAAGAGGATTTTAGTGATGCAAAAGTAGAACTCAAAGCAGATATTAGCTCTATAGATACCGAAGTTGAACCACGTGATAATCATTTGAGAAGTCCTGATTTTTTTGATGCAGCACAATACACCACATTGAATTTTAAAAGTACTAGTATTCAGAAAATCAGTAAAGATAAATACAAACTAAAAGGAAATCTAACAATACATAATATTACAAAACCTGTAGAAGTTGAGATGGTTTACCGTGGTACAATAGTAAATCCTAATTCCAATAAAAAAACGGCTGGATTCCAGTTTAAAGGTTTATTAAAACGCTTAGATTTTAATGTAGGAACAACAATGCCAGAAACTTTAATCAGTAATGATGTAAAAATTGCTGCTGATGCAGAATTGATTCTGCAATAATTTAGAATAGAATTTAAATTGAACAACAAAGGATAGCCACGGCTATCCTTTGTTGTTTTTAAGAAGTTGAAAATTTGAGATTTTATCCTTCGAGTATTTTTAATACCTCTTCTCCTACTGCTCCACCCGATTGTGGATTTTGCCCAGTAACTAATCGTTCATCAACGACAGCAAAAGAAGTAAAAGGTTGATTGGCTTTTTGATATTTTGCACCCCTTTTAACCAATTCATTTTCGGTAAGAAAAGGAACATGATCGGCCAATTCTGCCATAATTTCTTCCTGATTGGAGAAACCCGTAAGCTTTTTATCTTTAATTAGAAGATTACCATTGGAAAGTTTGATATTCAATAAACCTACTGCACCATGGCATACTGAGGATACAATACCTCCATTTTCATAAATTTCTGCACTAATTTTTTGAAGATTTGCGTCATCTGGGAAATCCCAAATTACACCATGTCCACCCGAATAATAGATTACGCTATAATCTTTTGGATTAATATCTTTTGGAGTCAGTGCATTAGCAAGTTTAGAACGAAAGACAGGATCTTTATAGTATTTCCAATCTATAGGTAATACACCCGTTTGTAAACTCACAGGGTCTAAAGGGGTGTATCCACCGCGAGGGCTTACAAAATCAACTTCATATCCTTTATTGGCTAGCTTTTCATAGAAATGTACTGCTTCTGCTAACCAAAGTCCAGTAGCACGATCCATATTTGGATATTTTTCTACACTGGTCACAACGATTAATGCTTTCTTTTTGCTCATAGTACTTTTTTTTGGTTAAAAAAATTGAGGGAGAAGTTTCAATGTACGATTTTTATTTTAAATGGATTATAGCTTAATATAAAGTTATAACTTCGTTAATGTTAAGGATTTATTTAATTTTAAGGATATGAAACTAATACAGATAACCGCCATATTGATCTCTATAGCAAGTTTCTTTATATTTTTATTTGGGTTGAATAAACTCATTAAAAAATCACATAGAGAAACAATAGAATTTCCTAACCTGCAAAGTGTTAGTAGAGAGTTTGCGTTGAATAAACCCGGGAATTATATGGTCTTGATTACGGGGAAACGCTGGAGTAAATTCCCATTGTTTACTATTATTGTTACGGATAGTGATGGTAAAAATTGCGTGGTTAAATCAAATGTTCAGGCCAAAGAACAAACCTTGAAAAACATGACTATTGATTTGTTTCATTTTAAAGCACCTAGTACAGGGAAATATTCCATTCAAGTAACTTCAGGAGAATTTTCATTTTATCATAATAAATTAAATTCGACTCCAAAGTACAATCCAGACGACTACAAATTATTAATTAGAGAGTCTTATGGATTTTCCCATGTACTGTATATAATTGCTGTTATTTTAGGATTTATACTCATGATATTTGGAATATTATTTTCTATAAAACCAGAGATTTTAGAGAGATTATTGTATTAATTATAGGCGTAATAATGCATAAATAGTTTAATGAATATTAATAGAATATAATTAGAAATGAGAATACAAGAGAGATTAAAAATTCATAATAAAACTAGCTCCTACTTGTTGTCCATTATAAAAAGGAGCAATCATAGCTGCTGATTTTTTATTTTCAGAGTTGAATATTTTATCTTGTATAAATGGATAAATCCAATAGGCTATTTTAGTACTCAATATACCGATTCCTGCTCCTGCTACTACATCTGTAAACCAGTGACGATCATTGTAGATTCGGAATAACCCAGTTCCAGTAGCTACTAAATATCCTGAAATTCCATACCATATGGATACATCTTTATATTCCTGCCATAAGAACTCTGCTCCAGCAAATGCATTGGCTGCATGACCTGAGGGAAAAGAATTTTTGGCACTTCCATCAGGGCGTTCTATTTTAGTTAATGATTTCAAACTTAGAACAGTACCACCAACAATTAATGTAGATATAGCGAGAATTATAGTTCTGTCTTTGAAGTTGTTTTTCCCTTTTATTCCCATTGTATTTAAGGCATAGACGGATAAGGCAGTTGCATATTGACTAAAATCGTCAATGGTTATCTTTTTATCAATATGTTCGTTAACTTCTTCTTTAATTCCACTGTTAATTCTCTTTAATCCGTCACTTTCAATTCCTATTACACCATATCCAATTAGTACAGCAGGAATAATTAATTGTTTATAATTGAATTTCAATTGATCAGGATTGACTTTAACAGAAAGTGTATCAGTTGTAATTTCTTGAGCTTGCACAGTCAAAAAATTACATAGGATAAAAACAATCATTACTTTTTTAATTACCATGGTTTTGAGTTTATGAAATGAATGAATCATTTTTAATTATACCATGATTAACGCCTTAATATTTTTAAAATTGGAGTAAGAGTTTTGATTTAAGTGAATCTTAAGAATGCATTTTAAAAAATTAAAGAGCTGATTTTAAAAGTATACTAAAACAAAAATCCCGATTGCAATTTATACAATCGGGATTTTAAACAAAAAAACATTTTAATTATAAAATCTATATGATTTAGTCTTTTAGTATTTTTTTAGTTACTGAACCTTGGTCAGAATTAATGGTTAAGATGTAAGCTCCTTTAGCTAAATCTGCAACATTAATTTGAATTTGATTTGCAACTCCATTGTAATTGTTTTGTTTTACAATACGACCATTTAAGTCAGTGATGCTAATATTTTTAACTTCAGCATTTATTGTATTTGTTAAGTTCAATACATCTTTCGCAGGGTTTGGATATACGGCAAACTTATTAGCTAAGAAATCATCAGTCCCTAATGTTGTAGCAGTAACTTTGAAATCGTCAATTAATAATGCAAATTGGTCATTAGAAATACAGTTAATTGAGATATATACATTTTGACCTGCATATGTATCTAAGTTGTAAGTATATTGTGTCCAAGCTGCCGTAGTTTGTACATAAGGTGCAGGAGAAACTACTGTAAAATTTGTAGTAGCCGTACCCGTTGTAGAAACACCAACTTTGAAACGCTCATCAGGATAATTTCCCGCAGCAGATTTAGCCCAAAAAGTAAGAGAATTTCCTGCAGTTCCTAATTGAATTTGCGGTGAAATTAACCAATCATTATTTGGTCCTTGTGCAGGTGATTGTCCGTCTACAACAGCATTAAAGCAAGCAATAACTTTATCTCCCGTATGAGCAGCCCATGCCTCATTAACCATTGGAGCTGTTGCTGATCTATTGAAAATAATAAATGAACCCGTGTATCCAGAATTTTCAAAAACAACCGGTACAGGTGGTGTTCCAACTTCGATACCATAAGTTGCAGCCCCATCAATATCAGTTAAAGTCCATGTTCCAATATTTGCAATAGCAAAATTGTTGTAAGTCTCAAAACTATCTTCGAAGATAGTGGTTTGTGCGTTTGCAGCTCCTACTGTTCCTAGTAATAAGCTCGCGAAAAGTAATTTTTTGTACATAATTTATTATTGGTTTATAGTTTGTTATTTCCAAAAATAAGATATATGTTAATAAAATACGATACTTTTTGTGTTAAATTTTAACTTAATGTGCTTAAATTGTTTGTTTTATATATATAAACTACTTTTTTTTAATTAAATGATGATTTCTTTTTTGATAGAACTATTTTGTGTTTTTAAATATAAAAAGAGCCGTATGACTAGTCATACAGCTCTTTTACAAAAATATATATTTTTAAGATTTTATCTTAATGTCTTATTCAATAAGAAGTAATCAGCAATGACAATTGCTGCCATCGCTTCGACGATTGGTACTGCACGGGGAACTACACAAGGATCATGGCGCCCTTTTCCAGTCATTTTAACGAGATTACCTTCTCGGTCTATTGTTTCTTGTTCTTGCATAATCGTTGCTACGGGCTTAAAAGCTACTCTGAAATAGATATCCATTCCATTACTTATTCCCCCTTGAATTCCACCTGATAGGTTTGATTTAGTAGTACCGTCCGCATTATAAAGGTCATTGTGTTCACTTCCTTTCATCTTTGCTCCGCAAAATCCACTACCATATTCAAAACCTTTTACAGCATTAATAGACAGCATTGCTTTTCCTAACTCAGCATGTAATTTATCAAACACAGGCTCACCAAGTCCAATAGGCACATTTTGAATGACACAAGTAACGGTTCCTCCTACTGTATCTCCTTGTTTCCTGATTTCACGAATATAGGCTTCCATCTTTTCTGCTGAGGCAGCATCTGGACAGCGCACTGGGTTACTTTCTGTTAAAGAGAAGTCAAGATCTTGATAGGGTTTATCTATAAATATGTCCCCAACTGAGGATACAAATGCATTAATCTTTATCTCTGGGAGCATTTGTTTTGCAATAGCACCTGCTGCTACTCTACTAGCTGTTTCTCTAGCAGAACTTCTTCCGCCACCACGATAATCACGAATTCCATATTTTTGTTCATATACATAGTCGGCATGACTAGGGCGATAACTATCTTTGATATGAGAATAATCATCCGATTTTTGATTGGTATTTGGGATGATAAATCCTATAGAAGTACCCGTAGTTTTTCCTTCAAAAATACCAGATAAAAACTGTACTTCATCGGATTCTTTACGTTGTGTAACAATGGCTGATTGCCCTGGTTTTCTTCTGGACATTTCATATTGTACTGCTTCCAAATCAATGGAAATTCCTGGAGGACAACCATCTATAACTCCACCTAAAGCTTCACCATGTGATTCTCCAAATGTGGTAATTTTAAATAGGTTCCCGAAGCTATTGCCTGCCATATAGTAGTCTTTTGAACAAAGATAAGGCTTCTGGATTAGATTTGAAAATTTAGCTTTTTGAATGTAAAGCCGTGAAAACACAATTTGTTAATACGTTTAATGTAAAATCAAACGTTAATTTAATCTTCAATTAAAACTAGAATTACCTTGTTTTTGTTTATTTGAGAAACATAAAAGCTATTCACATTGAAAAAGAGGATCGTTGACCTAGTCGTTATTTCCGATGTGCATTTAGGCACTTTTGGTTGCCATGCTAAAGAATTGGGGCATTATTTATCAACTATAAAACCGAAAACACTTGTGCTCAATGGTGATATTATTGATATATGGCAATTCAGAAAATCATATTTTCCTAAATCACATTTAAAGGTAATAAAAAAGTTAATAGACTTTGCTTCGAAAGGAACTAAGGTTTATTATATCACTGGTAACCATGATGAAATGCTACGTAAATTTAGCGATGCTACAATTGGTAATTTTTCTATTGTGGACAAACTGGTTTTAGAATTGGATGATAAAAAAGCATGGATATTTCATGGTGATGTATTTGATGCTTCAGTGCAACACGCTAAATGGATTGCAAAATTAGGTGGATATGGCTATGATTTTTTAATTGTATTCAATCGATTCATAAATTGGTTATTGGTGAGAATGGGAAAAGAGCCTTACTCCTTCTCTAAAAAAATTAAATCGAGTGTAAAATCAGCGGTAAAATTTATAACTGATTTTGAAAAAGTTGCAACAGATTTAGCTATAGAAAATAAATATGATTATGTGATTTGCGGTCACATACATGAACCAAAAATTATTCGAAAATCTAATAAAAATGGATCAACGATGTATTTGAATTCTGGGGATTGGGTAGAAAACCTTACTGCATTGGAATACAATAAGAAACGATGGAAACTGTATGATTATGCCAGTCATAATATGGAAGTTGAAGAAGATTATTTGGAAATGGAAACAAAATTAAGTCAGCAATTAATAGCGTCCCTAGTTTTCACCAAATAAAAGCGATTAAATGCTTGATTTATATGATGTTGTGCCTTATTGAGTATTGGGTGTTAATTTTCTTGTGTGTTGTAAATCAGATTGTTATCTATTTGTTAGTTTAGAAGCTTTCTAAAGTAAGATTATATTTAACAAAATATTTTTGTTAATTGTCCGTTTTACTATAAATTTGAATAAAACATGACAAATATGAAAAAACTATTTTTATCTGCTTTTATGCTATTGGGGTTAGCATTAAGTACACAAGCTCAAGAAATTTCTAAAAATGCTTTAGGTTTACGTCTTGGTGACAACGATGGTTTTGGAGGGGAAATCTCATACCAAAGAGGTCTATCAAAAAATAACCGTTTAGAATTTGATTTGGGTTGGAGAAATTCAAATGATTTTAATGCTATTAAATTAGCAGGTTTATACCAATGGGTATGGAACATCGATCAAGGTTTTAATTGGTACGCCGGTGTAGGTGGAGGATTAGGAACTTGGAATTATGATGGACCTGGAAGAAGAGACAGCGATAGTGGTGCTTTCGGTTTTGTAGCGGGAGATATCGGTATTGAGTACAATTTTGATTTCCCTTTATTAATTTCATTAGACTTTAGACCAGAGATTGGTTTTAATAATGATGCAATGGATAATGATTTAGGATTTGATGTAGGATTAGGTCTTAGATATAAATTCTAATCTTACTATATTGATATAAAAAAATCCCATTTTAATTAATGGGATTTTTTTGTTTTATACGGTAAAGAAATGAATCATTAATTGTCTGTAATAACAATTTCTTTATTGGATTTTATTTTTGCAATGCAAAAAGGATTGGTCATTGCCATAGTACTCATTTCACCTTCTTTAGGCGATGTCTTTTTTACGGTAACGTATATCTTTCCTTTTTTCTCAACGACGCTTTTTATACCGATTGCATAACCACCACTATTTTTTTGTCCTAAAAATAAAGCAACAACTTTTTCTTTATTAAAGTCAATTTTTGGGATGTCACTATCTTCTACAGCATAATAAAGATCTTGCAATTGAGCATTTGTTTCTATGATTTCATATGATTTTTGCTCTTTCCCTTTATAAGTTGACTCTGTCAAAATTTGATACATTGGCTCTGCCGATTTAGCATTTGTTTTATGTTTAGCTCCACCACAGGCAAATAATAGAACTGATGCAGATAATAAAAGAAACTTTTTCATAATTTAAATGTTTTAAATAGTTGAAGGTTGTTTTTTACTTAATGCTTTGTGATATAAGTCTTCGTATAAAGGTAATATATTTAAGATATCAAATTGTTGTGCTACTTCTCGAGCATTAATTTTAAAGGTTGCTAATGTAGCTTCATCTTTAAGTATTTTTAATGCATTCTCTGCCATACCATCTAAATCGCCTACATCGCTTAAATAACCTGATTTCCCATCAATATTTACTTCTGGTAATCCACCTGAATTACTTGAAATAACAGGAACACCACAGGCCATTGCTTCTAGTGCTGCTAAACCAAAGCTTTCCGTTTCTGATGGTAATAAGAATAAGTCAGAATATCCTAGAATTTCATCAATTTCATTACTATTTCCAAAGAAGATTACTTTATCGCTAATGCCTAATTTGGCACAAAGTATTTCGGCTTTTTCTTTTTCAGGGCCGTCTCCTACCATCATTAATTTTGCAGGAATACTTTTTTGAATTCTGTAAAATACTTCAACGATATCGGGAATCCTTTTTACAGCTCTAAAGTTACTGATGTGTGTGATTATTTTTTCCTCAACGTTGGCCATAAGTGATCTCTTACACGTAATGTGGGCATCGTTCATATTTTTATCTAAATCGATAAAGTTTGGAATTACAACAATGTCATTTGTGATATTGAATAATCTATAGGTTTCATCTTTTAGATTTTGAGAAACAGAAGTTACATAGTCTGATTTATTGATGCTGAAACTTACTGCGGGCTTATAAAATGGATGATTTCCTACTAAGGTGATGTCTGTTCCATGTAAAGTTGTAACCATTGGTAAATCTATTCCTTCGTCGGCTAACATTTGTTTTGCCATATAACCTGCATAAGCATGTGGAATAGCATAATGTACATGTAACAATTCGATTTTATATAGTTTTACCATATCAACTAATTTACTTGAAAGAGCAAGTTCATAGGGTTGATAATGGAATAAAGGATATTCTGGAACATTCACTTCATGATAGTGAACATTTGGATTTAATAAGGCTAAACGTACGGGCTGACTATAAGTTATAAAGTGAATTTCGTGGCCTCTTCGTGCTAATTCTAATCCTAATTCAGTAGCGACAACACCACTACCTCCAAAGGTCGGATAACATACTATTGCTATTTTCATTTGTCTTTTTTAATACGTAACCAAATTAATTAAAAAAGGAATAGTCTGTTCTTTTTTAGATAATATTAACGTAAAAATAAGACTGAAATGAACTAATTAAATGGAAATGTTATACTTATGAACACTGTTAAATGTTAAATAATTAACAATGTTATGATAATTCACTAAGAAATGGGTTCTGATAATTTCGGTCGGCCTTACTATATCAATGAATTAAATAAAATGTCATAATTGAAATGGCTATTGTAGTAACATTAACGAGTATAAAAAGCCAAAGCCTATCGATATATTAATATGTTGATAGGCTTTGGTTAATGGGATTGAACTGTTTTATTCTATTATAGCATCCTTAATTACTTGTTGGATATTTGAACGAATATTTTCTTTAGCCAACTGATTATTTTCTGCTGTTGGGAAAGTTCTGTTTGATAAGAATATGTATACAATTTCTGTCTCAGGATCTGCCCATGCAAAAGTTCCTGTGAATCCTGAATGACCAAAACTTTCTGGAGAAACACAGTCACATGTAGGTCCACCACCGCCTTTTTGCGGTTTATCAAATCCTAATACTCTACGGTTGCCTTCTTTTGCAAAGTAAGTGGTATTGAAAGTATCGAATGTGTTTTTTGAGAAAAACTGCACATTAGCATAGTTTCCTTTTTGTAAATACATTTGCATAATTTTAGCTACATCCATAGCATTCGAAAATATACCAGCATGTCCACCTACTCCACCTTCCATTGCTGCTCCCATATCATGTACATATCCATCGATGCGTTGGTATCGGAAGTAGTTGTCATTCTCTGTTGGAGGAATACTACTTACATCAAATTTTTGTAATGGGTTATACATTGTATTATTTGCACCCAGTGGTTTGTAAAAGTTTTGAGTACTTAATACATCAAGTGTTTTACCCGTTTCTTTTTCTAAATAATTTTTTAGAATAATAAATCCAAAATCACTGTATTTATAGGTCTTTGGGCCTAATTTACTATCTGCAATGGTCTTTAGAATTGTTTGTGGATAATCTTTACGGATGTACAAGTTTTCAGCGACTTGATAAGGGAATTCAGGGCTGTATATTTTTCTGTAAAAAGTTTTACTTGGGATTTTATCGGCATCTAAAGTGGCTTGATAAAAAGGAATCCAAGCTTGAAAACCGGCATTGTGTGATAGTATCTCTTTTAGCGTAATATTCTTTTTGTCGGTATCACTAAAAACGGGAAGCATGTTTCCAAGTTTTGTATTAAGAGGTATATTTTCTTCTTCAACAAGTTTCATAACGTTAGGTAACGTAGAAAGTATTTTGGTTAAAGAAGCCACATCATATACGTCACTATTCTGAATTTTGAAATCTTTATCATAGGTTTGGTAACCGAATGATTTTTGGTAGATTACTTTTCCTTTACGAGCTACTAATATTTGCATGCCCGGTGTAATTTTTCGTTCTATAGTCTTCTGAGCAATATCATCTATTTTAGATAGAATTGCAGAATTCATGTCAACATTTTCAGGTGCTGTAAAACCTAGGATGTTTAACTTTTTAGTTTTTAAACCCGTATTAACTTTATAATCATTATTGATAGATACGGGTAATTTACCTTTTGCTTCAATGGCACCAAAGATTAATTGAGCAGAAACATTTTGACTAATTTCACTGTTTTGATAGGAAACAATCACTCCTTTAAGATCTTCAAAAGTAGAAGATAGTACAGGCATAAGAGAATAGGGTTTTGCAAAAACATCTAAGATAACATTGTTATTTCTTTTTGCGATTTGACTTAACCATAATAGTTCTTGTTCTTTAAAGTCATGATTTTTCCATGCATTAGCATTGGATTTATGATAGCCTACAATAACAGTAGTATATTCGCTCAATTTTAAATTTAGGGTATCTAAATTGGCTTCACTAACTTCAGTTACTTCTGTATATTGTTTTAATGTATTTAAGAAATCACTATTGACATCATCTCCTAATTTGACATAGGCAATTTTCTGTCTCTCCAAATGTTTGATTGGCAGAATCTCATTTTTATTTTTTAATACTGTAATGGCATTTTTAAATAATTGATATTGTAATGCATCGTTATCAGGCTTATTAAGATCCTTTGATAAATTTTTAGAATCAATCGGTGTATAGTTGTTTAACCCTGCTCTGTATTTGTATTTCAGAATCTTTTTTACAGAATATTCTAATCGTTCATCTGTAATGGTACAATTAAAATAGGCTTCTGTAAATTTCTCAATGGCTAATGGTACATTTTCGGCAAATAATAAGATATCATTTCCAGCTAAAAAAGCCTCAAGATCAATTTCTCCTGGTTTTTTAAAATTACTAGCTCCTTTCATATTCAAAGCATCTGTAAAAATAAGCCCCTTGAAATCAAGTTCTTTCTGAAGTAATTCGGTTACTACATTATAAGAGATTGAAGAAGG
Organism: Flavobacterium aerium; assembly: GCF_030766725.1. GTDB lineage: Bacteria > Bacteroidota > Bacteroidia > Flavobacteriales > Flavobacteriaceae > Flavobacterium > Flavobacterium aerium. The sequence goes on from NZ_JARQWR010000002.1 coordinate 177,022, forward strand.
ATAGTTTTCTCTACTTTCTAAGCTTGGAACATTTAAATGAGCAACCATAACGCTCATTAAACCTTCTTTGAATAATTTTTTATATGGGTATAACTCTACATTATCCAAATGTTCTTTGGAATAGTTTACGGTTGGAAGTGCATGATGAGAATCCGTTGATGTATCTCCATGACCTGGGAAATGTTTTCCAGTAGAATATACACCTTGGCTTTGAATTCCTTTCATTAAGGCAATAGCACGTTCGGTTACATTTATTTTGTCTTCACCAAAAGAACGATTTCCAATGATAGGATTTTTAGGGTTTGTATTGATATCTAAGACAGGAGCAAAATTGAAATGGATACCCATTCTTTTACTCTCTTGCCCCATTTGTTTTCCTAGTTTTTCAACTAATTTCATATCTTGAATCGCTCCCAATGTCATATTCCAAGGGTAACGATACGTTGAATCCAAACGCATGCTAATACCCCATTCGGCATCGATACCGATGAATAGCGGAAGTTTAGATTCGGCTTGGAAGCGGTTTGTCATTCTTGCTTGTCTACCGGGCCCACCTTGGAAAAATATCACTCCTCCAATTTTATAATCTTTGACAAGTCTATCAATAGATTTTATATGAGCAGAGTCTTTATTAGAATAGGCCGCTACCATAAACAATTGCCCTACTCTTTCTTCAAAAGACATTTGATTATAGACACTGTCTACCCAAACCGTTTCTTTTGTTCTGTTAAAAGAAGGGTTTGTTTTTTTGTTTTGTACAAAGGCAAATTGGCTAAAGAATAGCAGTAAGAGAACAAGATATTTCATCAATGAATAGGTTTAAAAGAACCGACTATGCCAGCTTTCATTTGCGGGAACTTCCCAATGTTCGTGCCATTCGGCAATATTGTTCACTAAATTATTGAATACGATAGTATTTTCTGAAACGGCTTTTTCTTTGGCCATTTTTTTAAATTCAATCAATGGTTTGTGAGCAATGTGTTCTCCAAGTTTGAAAGTAACATTCATTTTGTCCAATAAATCCACATTATATTTTTGCTCTAGAGCTTGAATAAACTGAACAGATGCATCAATAGAACAACCTGTTGCTTGTTGGGCTTCTTGGTTTACTGCAATAATGATAAAACGATTATATTTTACTTGGTAAGAAGCTTCTAACTGTGTTCCGTGAGCTGCCCACTGTTCTAAAAATGATAATAAATCACTTTCTATATCTTTTATTTCATCCTCTGAGAATTTTCGATTGGATTGATAAATCCAAATTTTCGATTCTTCAGGTAAAGTATCAAAGGGTACGTACATATTTTTGTTTTTTCTAAAGATTCAAGATTTCTTTGAACCTATGGGTTTAATAATTGGAATAATTTATCAAGCCAAAAAATTATTCGATGTAATTCTAGAATTAATTTTCAATTACTTTTTATCAAATAATTTAATATTGAAATAAACGCCTTTGAATAATATTATATTGAATTGAAAATAGCTTGATTTTGTCTTTTACAAATTTTTAGCACTAGCAATTAATTCAGCAATATCCATCACTTTTACTTCTGCTTCTTTGTTTTGGTGTTTTACACCATCCGTCATCATCGTGTTGCAAAATGGACATCCAGCAGCAATAATTTCTGGTTTTGTTTCCAATGCTTCTTCTGTTCTTTCAACGTTAATGTCTTTATTTCCTTTTTCAGGTTCTTTAAACATTTGCGCTCCACCAGCTCCACAGCATAAACCTTTTGTGCGGCATCTTTTCATTTCTACTAATTCAGCATCTAGCTTCTGAATTAATTCACGTGGTGCTTCATATACATTATTTGCACGACCTAAATAACATGGGTCATGGAAAGTGATTTTTTTACCTTTATATTCTCCACCTTCAATTGTTAAACGACCATCGTCTAATAATGATTTTAAAAATTGAGTATGGTGTACTACTTCATAATTCCCGCCTAATGATGGGTATTCATTTTTAATAGTATTGAAACAATGTGGACAGGCTGTAACAACTTTTTTAACCTCATAGGCATTCATAACCTCAATGTTGGTCATGGCTTGCATTTGAAAAAGAAATTCATTTCCAGCTCTTTTGGCTGGATCACCTGTGCAGCTTTCTTCTGTTCCAAGTACAGCAAATGAAATTTTTGATTCGTTAAGGATTTTAACGAATGCTTTAGTTATTTTCTTGGCTCTATCATCAAAACTACCGGCACAACCCACCCAGAATAATACTTCTGGCTGTTGACCTTGGGCCATCATTTCGGCCATTGTTGGGACTATCAAATTTTCTGACATGATTGTTTTTTATTGGTGGTTACCATCATCAAATACTTGGATGGTCACTTCTTTATCTATTAAATCGGTAAATTTACCTCTATATCTTGTGGCTTTTACTAAATGGTTGTCTATCCAATGGTAATTCCCTCCACGTGGTTTTCCCATCAACATTCCATGGTATTTGAAATCGTATTTCTTTAACCATTCTTCTGTAATCTCTCGATGAGCTTCCGTTCGGGATGTGAAAAAGAAAATAATATGACCTTCATCATACCATTTATTTAATGTTCGGAGTGCATCAGGATAAACTTCCGCAGTTGCCATTCTTTCAGGTTCTTCATTTGGAATGTCATCACAAATGGTTCCGTCAATGTCAATAAGGTAGTTCTTTATTCCTTCAGGTAATATTGGACTTACATGCGCTCCATTTTCACTTTTGGCTTGTAATTGATCGTCTATGTTTTTGTTTTCCATGGTTGTAAGCCTTTATGATTCGTCTTTCCAATTCAATCGGTCCATTTGGTTATATTGCCATGGTGCGCCATTATTTTCAATATTGGTCATCATGTTATTTAATTCTGTTGGTGCAGCGCTCTGTTCCATTACTAAGAATCTTCTCATATCCATAATGATTGATAATGGGCTAATGTTTACTGGGCATTCTTCAACACAGGCATTACATGATGTACAAGCCCATAATTCTTCTGGAGTGATGTAATCGTTTAAAAGAGATTTACCATCTTCTACAAAAGTACCTTTGTTTTTATCTATATTTTTTCCAATTTCTTCCATTCGATCACGTGTATCCATCATGATTTTTCGAGGAGAAAGTTTCTTACCGGTCATATTTGCAGGACAAGATGAAGTACAACGACCACATTCTGTACAGGTATAAGCATTTAGAAGTTGTACCCAATTCAAATCTGTGGCATCACTAGCTCCAAATTTAGAGTGTACAGCATTCTCATCCACAGGTGCTTGTGCATAAGGATCGGCATTTGGATCCAACATCATTTTAACCTCATTCGTTACGGATTGAAGATTATCAAATTGACCTTGTGGCTTTAGATTTGCAAAATAGGTGTTTGGAAATGCTAAAAGGATGTGTAAGTGTTTAGAGAAATAGAGGTAGTTTAAGAAACATAGAATACCAATGATGTGTAACCACCAACATGTTCTTTCAATCATGATAACAGTACCAACTTGTAATCCATTGAATATTGGAGAAAGGAATTGACTGATTGGGTATGCTCCTGCCTTAATATAATGTTCTGCACCACTTTGTTGTAAGTGGTAATCGGAAGCATTTAAAAACAAAAATAGAAGCATTAAGGTTACTTCAAAATACAAAATGATATTGGCATCGCTTTTTGGCCATCCTTTCATTTCAGAATTCATGAAACGTTTTAGTTTGATAATGTTTCTTCTAATCCAGAAGATTACAATAGCTACAACTACCATTGCTGCTAATATCTCGAATGAACCAATTAGAAAATTATATACAACGCCTAAGAATGCAAAAACACGGTGTGTTCCAAATAAACCATCAATGATGATTTCTAATACTTCAATATTGATTATAATAAAACCTAGATAGACAACAATATGAAGAAATCCGGCAACTGGTCTACGAACCATTTTGGATTGCCCTAAAGCAATTTTAGCCATATTTTTAAATCGTTCTTTTGGATTATCAGAACGATCTACATCTGTACCAAGTTTAATATTTCGAATTAGTTTTTTTACATTCATTGTAAAATAACCGATTCCAATAATAAGAATGATGGCAAATAAAATATTGTCTATATAGTTCATAATAGTATCGAGTATTATAAAGAATCTTCGTTGTGCTAATTAATAGTGTCGTTTACCGGTTTATTATAAGGAGCGGCTTTTTTACCAAAAAGAGAGAAATGAACATAACGTTTTGGGTTATTTTTCATATCTGCTAATAATTCTTTAAGTTCTCTTGAAGCACCGTTTAAATTATTATACATTCCTTCATCTTTCAGTAATTTACCCATTGATCCTTTTCCTGATTGAATATCATTAATGATTTTATCAACATTTGCTAAAGTATGTTCTAATTCTTTAACGGTTTTACCTAGATTAGCTTGAGACAATGAATCAGATAGTTTTGAGAAATTGGCAGAAGCATTGCTCATGTTTTTCATTGTACTATTGATATTCCCTTTGTTTTCAGCGATCATTGAATTAACGCCTTCTGCTGCTTGACTGAACTGTTTTAAAGTTTGGTTTAACTCAGCAATACTATTTTTCAAATTATCTTTAGTGTTTTTATCAAATACACTATTAAAGTTCATTAATAAACTATCGGCAGAAACAACTGTACTTTCTACTTTAGTTTGTAATGGTGTTAATTGATCTCCTACTTTAGATAATAGTCCAGATTTTGTTCCGCTTAATAGACGATCTCCAGTAATGGCTTCCGTCTGATTTTTATAATCAGGAACGATTTCGATTTGCTTACCTCCTATTAGTCCAGGCTCGTAAATCATTGCTGTACTAGTTTTTGAGATTGGAAAATCTGTTTTTATTTGCATTTCGACTAAAAGCTTCCCTTCATTGTTTAGAAAAGTAATGCTAGTTACTTTACCAATTGTTAAACCATTGATGGTAACGACCGCCGATGGGGATAAGCCTTCAACGTCATCATATACTGCGTAGAAAGTTTTATAATTGTTAAATAGATCTTTTCCCTTTAAAAAGCTATAGCCCCAAATAAATAAAAAAATGGATGAAATAACTAGAATTGCTGTTTTGACTTCTCTTGAAATTTTCAATGGTATAATGTTTTAAACAAATTTAAAAATAATTAATTAATTATCGTCGCTTATTCTTTCAAAGCTTCTTGTACACTTATCTTATTGCCGTTTTTGAATGCAATGATGAAAGCAGAATCGAATCCTTTTGATTTTGCCTCTTGCAATTGTTGTTTAGCAGTAGAATAACTATTGGTTTCACCATACATATATTTGTAGATGTTTTTCTCACTTGTTGAACTAATTGGACTTAATCCTTTAAAGTTACTTGGTTTTAATTCTAATTTAGTTCCACTAGCAGAAATTTGAACTTTAAATACAATTCCTTTTGTTGTTGTTTTTTCTTTTTCTACTTCTTTTTTAGTTTCAGTGATTTTCTCAGTTTTTTCTGTTACATTTTTCTTGATTACAGCAACTGGAGTATCTTTTACAGGTTTGTTTACTTCTTTTTCCTTAACAATGTGTTTTTGATCATTGTCATTATTAGAAGATGAACCACCGTAATATTCTTTTTTATAACTTAAAATAGCATCAGCTATCGATTTTGCTACGCTATCTTGTCCTTCTTCTGAGCTAAGGTATTCTCCTTCTGGTTGATAAGATAGAAATCCTAATTCAATTAATACACTTGGCATAGCTGTTTTGTGTAATACCCAAAAAGGAGCTTGTTTTACACCTCTATTTTTTCTCCCTAAATCATTGGTGAAACCATCTTGAATTTTACTAGCGAGTGTGATACTTTGATCAATGTATTCTTCTTGTAGTAAAGTAAGACCAATCATAGATTCTGGTGAGTTAGGGTCAAATCCTACATATTTAAGTTTATAATCACTTTCTAAAGTAATTACCGAGTTTTCTTGTTTTGCAACTTCTAAGTTGGAAGCATTTTTTGTAAGACCAATTACAAAAGTTTCAGCACCATAGGCTTTAGATTTTGGAGCTGCATTACAGTGTATTGATACAAAAAAGTTAGCATTTGCTTTATTGGCAATATTTGGTCTTTCAGTAAGTTCAATAAATACATCGGTTTTACGAGTGTATATTACATTTGTCCCCGCGTCTTTTTCTAGTATTTTTCCAACTTTTAAGGCTACACTTAAAGCAATATTCTTTTCGATAAAACCATGATAAATTGCTCCATAATCTTTACCACCATGTCCAGCATCAAGAACAACTTTAAATTTTGAATTGGATTGACCAAAGGCAGATAAACAAATTACACTAACAATAATAGTGAACGAAGCTTTAATTTTATTTGTTAAAAACATATTTTTAAATGTTAGTTTAGTGGGGGCCCAATTGTTTATAATTTTAATAAATGCTTATTTTTGATAAAAAATATATGTAAGTTTGGCATGTCAAAAAGTGAGCCATATTTTTACAAAAATAGTATTAAAAGCGTTGCGTACAAACTTATTTTATATCGTTTTATTATCAATTTTCCTTTATGTAGGAAATACAATTGTTTATGCCCAAGAAATAAACAAGAAAAAAATTACTATACCTGTTGAAAAACAGAATGATAGCCTTAAAGTAGGCATTACTCCTATAGCAAAAGTTACTGATACAATTATTGGCGATAGTACTAAAACTAAAAAGCCTTTATTAGAGAATAAGATCAAACATATTGCAGAAGATTACATTCGTTTTGATCAAAAAAAGAAGTTATCGACTTTATATAATAAAGCCGAAGTATACTACCAAGATATCGAATTGAAGGCTGGAATCATCGTAATTAACTATGATAAGAGCGAAGTTTATGCCGGTAGAATTAAAGATTCTTTAGGAAATTACACACAATTTCCGAATTTTAAACAGGGTGCAAATGTCGTTGAACCGGACTCAATTCGTTTTAATTTTAAGACTAAAAAAGCCTTAATTTGGAATTCTAGAACCGATCAAGGAGAATTTAGAGTGAAGGCTGAAATGACGAAGAAGGAAAATGATTCAGTTTACTTTATGAAGAATGCCATTTTCACAACGTCGAAGGATATTGATAATCCAGAATATTATTTTCACTCTCGTAAAATTAAATTAGTACCGGGTAAAAAAGTAGTTACTGGGTTGACAAATATGGTTATTGCCGATGTCCCTACTCCTATTGGATTACCTTTTGCGTTCTTTCCAATGTCTGAAGAAAGTGCTTCAGGATTGATTATTCCAACTTTTGGGGATACACGACAGAAAGGATACTTTTTACAGAATGGGGGATATTATTTCGCGTTGGGTGATAATTATGATTTAGCTGTATTAGGAGATTATTATACCAATGGTAGTTATGCCATGCGATTTGAATCAAGTTATGCGGCACGATATAAGTATAGAGGAAATGTGAATATTCGATTTGAAAACCAAATTGAAAGTGAAAGAGGTTTCCCTGATTATGCCAAGTCAAATCAGTATAATATCCAATGGACGCATTCACAGGATAGTAAAGCAAATCCAAGTTCTCGTTTTTCTGCTTCTGTTAATATGGGTAGTCAGAAATACTTCCAACAGTCTTTAAATCAAACAAATATTACTGCCCGATTGAATAACAATTTTAGTTCTTCTATTGCTTATTCAAAAACATTTAACTCAGTACCACAAGTTAATACAGCTCTGACTATTACGCATTCACAAAATAGTAATACAGGGATGGTCAATATGACTTTACCAACTTTCACTGGTAGTGTGGATAGAATATTTCCTTTTGCGCCAAAAGATGGAGCAAAAAAAGGATTTATTAAAAATATTAATTTTCAATATAACTTAAGAGCAGATAATAGAATCAGTACTCACGATTCATTATTTTTTAAACCACAGATGTTTAGAGACTCTAAAGTTGGTTTTCAACACAGTATTCCAATTAGTACAAACTTTAAGGTTTTTAAGCATTTTAGTGTTACTACAGGTGCTAATTATGAGGAAGTATGGTATTTGAATACCATTGAAAAAAGTGTTGATTTTGCTACAAATAAAGAGGTTATTAAAAATGTAAAAGGATTTGATTCTTTTAGAACCTATAATTTCAGTTCAAGTGTAGGTACAACCATTTACGGAACATTTAATTTTGGTGACGATAAAAGAGTTCAAGCGATTCGTCACGTAATGCGTCCAAGTGTATCGTATAGTTACACGCCAAGTTTCGAAAAGTATTATGATACTTACGCCATTGATGCTAGTGGAACGATGGCAGATTATACCCGTTTTGAAGGAGGTATTTATGGTGCCCCTGGTAAGAACTATTCGAATAATATTGGATTTTCACTTAGTAATACTTTTGAAGCAAAAGTTCGTTCAAAAGACAGTACTGCTACCGAACCGAAGAAAGTAATGTTATTGAATAACTTAAATATATCGACAAGTTATAACATCGCAGCAGATTCTTTACCATGGTCCCCTGTTCGTATTAGCGGTGGAACTGTGTTATTTCAAGATAAGATGAATATTAACTTTGCAGCGACGTTAGATCCGTACGCGATTGATAATTCAGGAAGAAGAATTCAAAAATATAATATTGATAATGGAGGAAGTTTGTTCAGAATGACAAGTGCAAATATGACCATGAACTATGCTCTAACCAGTAAAAATAATAAGAAGAATAAAAAAGAGAATGATCCATTAAAGAATCAAGGACTTCGTAATGGAGGTCGTGAGGATGATTTATTTGGAACGAATAATGACTTCAGTGATCGAAGAAAAAGTCAATTTAACGATGATGACAATGATGAAGAAGATGCTTTTTCTGGTTTCTTTAATGCAGATTTACCTTGGGATTTACGTTTGGCTTACTCGTTAACCTATGGGAATATCAACCGAGAAAATAAGATTACAGGAAACTCGATAATGGTTTCTGGTAATTTAGATTTAACGCCCAAGTGGAAAGTTGGAGTTTCAACAGGATATGATTTTGTACAAAAAGGAGTTACGTTTACTCAATTCCGTTTTGAACGTGATTTATTGAGTTGGAGGATGGATTTCAACTGGGTACCTTTTGGAGATAATTCTTATTGGGGATTCTTCATTGGAATCAAATCTTCTGTGTTGAGTGATATTAAATGGGAGAAACGTGACGTTCCAGTTCGAACTATCCGATAATTTACAACAGAATACACACTTATAATTTAAAACTTTATCGTATGAAAAAGATAATTTTTACTGAGAAAGCACCTGCGCCTATTGGCCCATATAATCAAGCAGTTTTAGTAGGAGATACATTATATACTTCTGGGCAAATTGCATTAGATCCTGCAACAGGGGCTTTAATAATGGATTCTATTGAAGTGGAAACAAAGCAGGTAATGGAAAACATGAAAGCCGTATTAGCAGCTGCAGAAATGGAGTTTCAAGATGTTGTAAAAACAACCATCTTTATTAGTGACATGAATGATTTTGCAGGGATCAATAGTGTATATGGAACTTATTTTGACGAAAAAACCGCTCCTGCAAGAGAAACGGTTCAAGTAGCTTGTTTGCCAAAAAATGTCAATGTAGAAATTTCTATGATTGCAATAAAATAGCATTTAATAATAATTCCGCAGTTGCTGGATTTGTAGCCAAAGGTACATTGTGAACATCACACACACGAATCAGCATATTAATATCTACTTCGTGTGCGTGGTTGGCTAACGGATCTTTGAAGAACAATACCATTTGTGTTTTTCCTTCAGCCACTCTTGCGGCAATTTGTGCATCACCTCCCATAGGACCAGAAAGCATTTTTTGAACTTTAAATCCAGCATTTTCAGCTTTTGATCCTGTAGTTCCCGTAGCAATTAAATTAATATCGGTTCTTGATAATAGAAGTTCCTTATATTTATTTAGAAACTGAACCATATCAGCTTTCATTCCATCATGGGCAATTACTGCTATTTCCATTTTATTTATTTTGTTATATGATAATCAATTAATCCATCAATAGGTCTTCTAAGAATGTTTCCTAATTGTAGATTATGTTTGGTCATTACTTGTTGTAATTCATCTTTTAAATAGAAAGCAATAGATCCAATAAAATGATTTGGAACTTCATGGCAGTTTTCAAACTGTTTGATATAGTTTTCTACAAATGATTCCATTGCCTCAAATATAATTTTCTGGCAAAAATCGTTATCCTTATGTTGAATTAAGAACTTAGCAAATGTAGCTAAATAGGCATTTGGATTAGGTCTTTTGTAAAGATTATTTTTAATACTATCGGCGTCTAAATCGTATTCTTGTTCAAATTGAAGAGCAAGATTTTTGGGCATTTTACCAAAATAATATCCACGGATTAATTGTTTTCCAAAATGATTACCACTGCAATCATCCATAGCAATATAGCCTAATGATTGAACTTTCTGATGAAGTGTTTCACCATCAAAATAACTACAATTTGATCCAGTACCTAATATAGAAACGATTGCTTTTTCATTTCTTGGAGTTGTTGCAAATACAGCTGCATAAGTATCTTCTTTTACAGAAATAGTTGCATTAGGGAAAAAGTCTGTGAAAATTTCAGTTAATAAATTTTTCATTCGATCTGTTCCACAACCCGCACCATAAAAGTAAAGATCTGTTACTGAAAATCTATTTTGTAAAATATCAAACTTCTCTTCTAATCGAGCAACAATATCTTCTCGTGTTAAAACTTCAGGACTTAATCCTTGTGATTGAGAATTAAAAATTCTATTCCCATCTTGGTCCAAAGCAATCCAGTCGGCTTTTGTAGCACCAGCATCTACTAATAAAATCATAGTTTAAAAAAATAAAATCCCGCTATAAGAATAGCGGGAAGAATTGAGGGGATAAATATATTATAATTTTGCGATATGAACCGATAAATCGATTAATTTACTTGAATATCCATATTCATTATCGTACCAAGATACAATTTTGAAAAAGGTAGAATTTAGTCCAATACCTGCTTTAGAATCAATAATACTTGTTCTTGTATCGGAGATAAAATCTTGTGACACAACATCGTCTTCTGTATATCCAATGATTCCTTTCATGGTTGTTTCAGATGCGTTTTTTAATACAGCCATTACTTCTTCATAAGAAGTTTCACGGCTTAGTTTCACTGTTAAATCCACAACAGAAACATCGGCATTAGGTACACGCATAGACATACCTGTTAATTTCCCGTTTAATTCAGGAATTACTTTCCCTACGGCTTTTGCTGCACCAGTTGAGGCAGGAATAATATTTAATAAAGCGGATCTTCCACCTCTAAAATCTTTCTTAGATGGACCATCAACCGTTAATTGTGTTGCTGTTGTAGCATGAATTGTAGTCATTAATCCTTCTACAATTCCGAAGTTATCATTGATTACTTTTGCTAATGGTGCTAAACAGTTTGTTGTACAAGAAGCATTTGATACAATTAGATCCGTTGCTTTAGCTTTATCATGGTTTACTCCCATTACATACATCGGTGCATCGGATGATGGAGCTGAAATAATTACTTTTTTTGCACCACCGTCAATGTGAAGCTGTGCTTTTTCTAATGTTGTAAATATTCCAGTACATTCTGCAACAATATCGGCATCTACTTCATTCCATTTTAAATTTGCAGGATCTTTTTCTGCTGTAACACGGATTTTTTTATCGTTTACAAAAAGGTGCCCCTCTTTTACTTCAACTTTTTCGTTGAATCGACCATGTACAGAGTCGTATTTTAATAAATATGCTAAATGTTCTACAGCTAGTAAATCATTAATTGCAACGATTTCAACATTATCTCTATTGTAAGTTTCTCTAAAAACTATTCTTCCTATTCTACCAAAGCCATTTATGGCGATTTTTACTTTTGACATTATCTATATGTTTTAATTTTTAATTCAATTTATGTAGTCATGATATCCGAAACTCGTAGTAGTTCTCGATCTATTTCTGTATGACCTTTTATAGCTTGTTCTAATGGAGTAAGTGCAACCTTGTCATTGAGTAATCCTACCATGTAATTGGTTTTTCCTTCAATTAATGATTCTACTGCTTTCACACCTAAACGACTGGCTAATACACGATCAAAACAAGAAGGAGCTCCACCTCTTTGCATATGTCCTAATACGGATACTCTAACATCATATTCAGGTAAATTAGCTTCAACATAATCTTTTAATTCGAATACATTTTTACCAATTTTATCACCTTCAGCAATTACGACAATACTAGACGATTTTCCAGAAGCTTTACTTCTTCTTAAGGACTCTAATAATCGTTCTAATCCTAAGTCTTCTTCAGGGATTAGAATTTCCTCTGCTCCTGCTCCAATTCCAGCATTTAAAGCGATATGTCCAGCATCTCGACCCATTACTTCCACAAAAAATAATCTATTGTGTGAACTGGCTGTATCACGAATCTTATCAATAACTTCTACAACGGTATTTAAGGCGGTATCATAACCAAGAGTGTGGCTTGTGCCAAAGATGTCATTATCGATCGTTCCAGGGATTCCTATGATAGGGAAATCATACTCTTTATTAAAAACAAGTCCACCAGTAAAACTTCCATCTCCTCCAATGACTACTAATGCTTGGATATTATTGTTAGTTAAATGATCATAGGCCAATTTTCTACCTTCAACAGTCATGAAATCTTTTGAACGAGCAGATTTTAAAATAGTACCACCTTTGTTAATAATGTTGTTCACACTACGTGGTCCCATCTCTTTGAAGTCGCCTTCGATTAAACCTTGGTATCCTCTATATATACCGATACATTCGATATTATGGTAAGCACAAGTTCTAACTACAGATCGAATTGCGGCATTCATTCCTGGTGAGTCGCCACCCGATGTTAAAACTCCTATTTTTGTTATTGTTTTTGACATTATTTGGTGTTTAGATAGTAAATTTAATAAAGATATCTTACTTAAATGTAGTGGTTAGTATTAATTTAATAAAGCCTTTTTGATTTCAAACGATTTCGTTAATAAGTTTTTTATTTGTAGAAATAAATTGAACTTATAAGTTACGATTTATTTCGCATACAGCCGCTCTATTATGCTAAAAAGGCTATCAAAATTGATTTTGATAGCCTTTTATATAATTTAAAGTTTGAATGATTTAATCTACTTCGGGAACACGTTCTACTTTGTGTTTGTCTTTATCTCGACGTTTTTCATTTTTCTTACCTCTGCTTTCAATAAATTGAATGAATTCTGGAGCAATATCTGAATCTGGAACTTCATCGGTAGCTTTGCTAACTTGTTCAGTCTTTTTAGAGTTATTGAAAATACGTCTTAACAATTCTCTAAAAGTATCAAAATCGACTTGGTATGAAATCCCGACTCCTTGTGTATATCCAATACCTTCTCCTAAATAACTAATATCATTCTCACGATTAAATACACGCATGTTTAAACTTCGGTCTTCATTCAAACGTAAAAGGATTTCTACATCTCCTACTACAACCGATTCGCTCGATCCTCCTACTGGTACTCCTAGTTTACCATTGATGGATATATTTTCATTAATCTGAGTTGATATTGTGAAACCTACTCTACTATCTTCTGTTTGAGCATTTGGATTTCGAGTACTTTGTTGATAGTTTAGGCCAACAGAGAATTTACCATCTTTATCTTCAAAGATATCATTGAACAAACTACTGGCTCTTTCAAATAAGTTTCCAGTAATTGCACTTTCACCTACATTATCACTACTTAAGAAACTTCCAGATGATAATAAATACAAGGCTTGTGTTTGGCGGGTATCTTTATCGTCTAATTTATATTGTATTTCTGACTTCATTACAGAACTTACACTTGGAAATTCAATGTTGAAATCAGGTTCTGGATTTGTTAAGTTTCCTTTTAAAGCAATAACAACTTCAACAGGTATTTTACGGTTGAATGATGGATTATCAATTAAAACGGCTGGATTTGCTGTAGTTTTATAAACGGCTTCAATATTTAAAATTGCTTTTAATGGATCTCCTTCCCAGTTGATGGATCCACCACTTTTTACTTCGAATTTTTTATCAATTAATCCACCGTATTTAAAGTTATAAGATCCTTCATAGGCTTGGAAACTACCCCACATATTAAATTTACCAAGTGTATTGATATCCAATAATATGGTACCAAATCCTTTCCCTTTAATTCCATGTCCAGTATTTCGGTCTAATATGATTTCAATTTCGGCATCAGGTGTAATATCCAAATCAAATTTTAATTCAAGACCATTATAATCGATTGTTTCTTGTACGATTCCATTTTCAATATTATATTTTTCTTTAGGGCTTAAGAAATGAATGAATGAATTATTTCCTATTGCCTGTGCACTGTTTACAGGAATCTTAATAGAAGTTCCTTTTTTAGATTTTGCGTCTACATTGATAAATAAACTATTTGTAGGTCCCTTTATGGTAGCACCACCTTCAATATAAGCCGTACCAAAATAGGCTGCATCATCACTATCCTTAGTGTCTAAAACTAATAGATTATCAGATTTAATGGTTAAATCCATAACCCAATTCTTGAAATTTTTATGTCGGACACTACCGTTCAGTTTACCAGATGTATTATGCTTTGTATCTCTCATTGTAATATTTCTGAAGAGTAATTGCTGCTCTGTCAGATCAATAAAAGCGCTTTTGTCAAATTCATAATCAACATTTAGATAAGTAACCCTCATACCCGTTTTTTCCAAGTATATACGGCCATTGATTTCTGGATCTTTTAATGATCCTCTAAAGGATGCACTACCCGATGCGAATCCTCGAATATTTGAAACAATATTACCTCCAAATGGGCTGAATGCGGCCAGATTAAACTTGTCCATTCGCAAGTCTAATGTCAAAAAGGTTTCTTTGTTTATAATTTCCAAATCTCCATTGGCAGAGAACGGTCGATTTCCATCGTTGTCCAAATAAGCATCAATGTTGAATTTTCTTAAAGATTCATTACCTGAAATACTTAGATTTAAATCACCTAAAAGATTCTTATTTACTGTTAAATCACTTATCGTTATAGAAGATGTAGGTTGGAATACATTTTTATTTTGCTTAAAATTGATTTCTCCTTTTAGTCTACCACTCAGGTCGAGACTGTCTATTGAAGGAGTTATTTTAGCTAAATCCACATCGTGGAATGAAAGGTTCAAATCCTTATAGGTAGAATCCTTGAGCATTCCCGTTAATTCAATGTTCTCATTTTCATGAGACATAATTATCTTTTCAATAGAAAAATCAGTTAGTGACTTATTGAAAACAATCTTGTTGTCATTCGTTTGTTTTTCATTCAAGAACCATATAAAGTTCTTAAAGTTAATTTCTGATTTTTTGAAACCTACAACCGATTTATTGTCTTTGTCGATAGTGTGGTATAAGTTTAGATTGAAATAATCTTTATTGTCCTTACCTCCTTTAAACTCAGATCTAAAGAATAATGTATCTTTTGAAGTAACATTGATGATGCTAAAATCGGATATTTTATAATTTTTAGTTTTGATACTATCCAGTTCAACATAGGCATTGTATAATGGATTCTTATTGTCAATATCAATTTTGATTTTATCAAAATAGTTTTCAAATGCTTCAATACTTGGCGAATCAAATTTCAATTTGAATTCATCCGTATCCGAATTAATTAAAGCTCTTACGGTAGTGTTGTTGCCTAATGAAATTTGCGGATAAAATATCTCAATAATCTTATTGTAAATCGTAAAATTAAATTGGAGAAACTGCCCTGATTTGACTTTATTAGGGGAATAATTTGCATACAAACTACCCAATGCATTTTCAACCATTTTTGGTAATTGTCCAAACTGATACTTCCCTACAATTTTCCCTTGAATAATATCTGGAGAATTAATTGTTATTGTTTTTACGCGGTTTTCATCAAAGCTTGAAGTAATTGTGAAATCTTCGAAGAAATAGCTGTCATTTTGATTTTGATAAGATGTTTGTGAGATGTTTAATTCACCATGTATATTATCAATTTCATTTCCTGCAGCTTTAAATTTTAAATCTCCTTTAAAAACAGATATACTGTCTTTTTTCATGAAATTAAGTTTATGCAAATCTGCATAATCAATTTGTGCATGGAAATCATAATTGTTTTCTTTTGAACTGCGATCTACAAGTCCATTAAATGACATTCTTAAGTTTGGATCATTAATATTTAAAGTTCCTTTAAAGAAAGGCATCTTCATTTTTCCATCAATGTCAATGTCATTATAAGTGTATCCGTTATATCGGATGTTTCTAACATTTCCTTTTAAGATGGTGTTCACTGTTTTTACAGTGAATCCTTTACCATCAACATCCATATCAAGACTAACGCTTCCTAAATCTTTTTGGTTTAATAATGATCCAATGCTGAAATTGTCTAATACAATATTCCCTTTATAGGTTGCATTGTCAATATTATCAATATTAGTCATTACTAAATTAGTTTGTAAATCCCCGAGTTGAGAATTCATTACTAAATCGGCATTAATTGTTGTTTTAGTAAGTTCTAATGATCCTATGATGTCAAATTGACCTAACTTATCTAGTGATGAAGGTAATTTTTCTCCAACAACTCTTGGTAATAGTGCTTTTAAGTAATTGTAATTTGAAGATAATTTTTCAAAATCTCCTTTCAGATAAAAAGCATCTTTATCAGTGCTAAATAAGTTTTTGAAGTGAACATCTCCGAGTATTAAGGAACCGCTTTTCGTATCGTTTAATTCTAATGTATGCGTATAGAAATCATTAAGCGTACCTTTTGCATTTGTTTTTAGCGTAAACTTTTGATCTTTACCAAATTCATTATAAAAATAATTCAGATCTGTAGTCGATAAATTTGCTTTTTCTAGATCAATATTAAAGTTCACTTTATTGCTAAAGTCAGCCATTCCTCCTTCTGGATAATTCATCGTAATACCACCTTTTATGGTAGAATTTGATGTGGTAACATTCAATCTTTCCAATAGTAATTTTTCTTTACCATAAGTTAGATCAGTATTTAAATTTTCAATGAATAAACCACGATGATCGAGCAATGATAATTTTTCAATATGGGTAGTGATATCACTTCCATGAATTTCAAAATCGTTTAATTCAGCATTCATTTTGGTAAAGTCAATGCTTTTTGGATTCTGAGCATTTTCATTTATAACTCTAAAATGACTATTTGTAAGAAATAGGTTGTTGATTTTTAATATAAAAGGCTTGGTAGAAGGTTTATCATTCTCAAATAATTTGACAAAAATATTGATATTCGATTCTTCTTCCCCTTTGTAGTTTTTTAAGTTGAATATTAAACCATCGGCTCTTAAATCTCCAAACAATAAATCTCCTTTGGTAAGTTTTTGTAAGTTTAGAATATTGGTTTTTATTCGAGTTGCGTATATTAAAGTATCTTTGTGATGGTCATTTATCAGTACTTTCTTTAGTTTCACACCTCCAAAAATAGAAACAGATACCTGATCAATATTTATATCGGTTCCGAAACTTTTATTGATTTCACTAGTAGCGTATTGTGCTATTTTTGTTTGAACAATAGGTAAAGAAAGTGCTATGCCAAGTATCAGCAATAGAAGGATAAATCCTACAATAACACGAAATACTATTTTTTTAAATTTTTTGATACTTTTAATTGTTTTATTTTTGTCAAATATAATTCAAAATTTGTGCCCTTTTATGGCAAACTCATCAGTTTTTTTATTGGCAATAGAATCTTCTTGCGATGATACAGCAGCTGCTATCTTACACAATGATAAAATATTATCAAATGTGGTAGCAGGCCAGAGTATTCATGAACAATACGGAGGTGTTGTACCCGAACTTGCATCCCGTGCTCATCAACAGAATATTGTTCCTGTGGTTGAAATGGCACTCCGTAATGCAAATATCGAAAAAAATCAATTAAATGCTATAGTTTTTACACAAGGACCTGGATTAATGGGGTCACTTTTAGTAGGAAGTTCCTTCGCAAAATCGCTTGCCCTTGCATTAAATGTTCCATTGATTGCTGTGAATCATATGCAGGCTCATATTTTGGCTCATTTTATTGATGAAGAAGGATATGAGAAACCCACATTTCCATTTATTGCTTTAACCATTAGCGGAGGTCATACTCAAATTGTAAGAGTGAATGATTATTTTGACATGAAAGTTATTGGTGAAACTACAGACGATGCTGTTGGTGAAGCTTTTGATAAAAGTGCGAAAATATTAGGACTACCCTATCCTGGCGGGCCTTTGATTGATAAATATGCTCAATTAGGAAATCCTAAAGCATTTCCATTTACAAAGCCAAAGGTTGAAGGATTGAATTTTAGTTTTAGTGGTTTAAAAACGGCTATATTATATTTTATACAGAAGCAAGTCGCTTTAAATCCTAATTTCATTGAAGAGAACATGAATGATATTTGTGCTTCGATTCAATATACAATTATCAATATTTTAATGGATAAATTAAAAATGGCGGTAAAAGAAACTGGAATTAATCAAATTGCAATTGGTGGTGGTGTTTCTGCTAACTCCGGAATTCGAAAAGTTTTGAAAGAAGCAGAGCAAAAATATGGTTGGAAAACCTATATCCCGAAATTAGAATATACAACAGATAATGCAGCTATGATTGGAATAGTAGGTTATCAGAAGTTTTTACAGAAAGATTTTGAAGATACATCTGTGGTTTCAAAAGCAAGAATTGAGTTCTAATTGATTAATAAACTTATTATGATACGATATGCATCGTTTATTATTGGACTATTGTTCTTTACTGGTTGTAAAAAAGAGGAACCCCAAAAAAGTGTAAAACCGATTGTAGAAATCCCAGTTGAAGTACCTTTAAAAATAGAAACGGATACACTTCAATTTTTATACTTTGAGGATAATTTCGACTATTGGATGGCAATGATGTTGGATAAGCAAGGTGATACAGTAACTTTGGTGTATGATGATGTAATAGATAGCGAAAAATACAAGGACAAAATGTTTGTTGTAAAATGGCACACGGATACTTTGTCTGAAGCAGGTGATAATGAAGTTAAATATGTTGCAAAACGTATGACTGAATTTAAAGTGTCAAATTTGAAGCCCTACAAGCAAACGAGTATTACAGAAGAGAAGATTTTGAAAGATATATCAAACTTGGAATTAGTCAAAAAATACCAAGTGAATGATTTTATGATCAGTGAAAAACCATCTCAGGAAAAACCATATTATATTGTCCAAGCAGGCAATGATCAACCCAGTCATTTTTCAACTTTATTTTGGTTTCATGTATATGTAAGACCTCAATACGAGATTAGATATTATGATTTAGCGAATGATGATGTGATATCGATAGCAGAATGGAAAAAGAGAGATCAAGAAAATCAATAGAATAGTAATTACAATACTAAAATTATTTAACCAACACTATTAACGAACATGCAGTTATTTTACAATCCCGAGATTAATTCAGAAATAAAATCCTTTTCTTTTGATAAAGAAGAAAGTAAGCATATCGTTAAAGTTCTACGTAAGAATGAAGGAGATACTTTATATGTTACAAATGGTTTAGGGTATTTATTTACTACAGAAATTATATTAGCATCCGATCGAAAATGTACTGTAAATATAATTTCGAGTGCATTACAGGATCGACCAAGTTATACTTTACATTTAGCTGTTGCTCCTACTAAAATGAATGATCGATATGAGTGGTTTTTAGAAAAAGCTACGGAAATGGGAATTCAGGAAATAACACCGATCCTTTGTGATCATTCGGAACGTAAATTTATAAAAACAGACCGATTTGATAAGATTATTCAATCCGCAATGAAACAGTCCTTACAATGTTATTTACCTATTTTAAACCCACCTATTTCATTTAACGAATTTATAGCGCAGAAAAGAGAAGGATTATTGTGTATTGCTCATTGTGAAGAAACAAACAAGAAGACCTTAAAAGATACAATTACACCTAATACCGATATTACAATACTAATCGGTCCTGAAGGGGATTTTTCTGAAAAAGAAATTACAAAAGCATTGGCTAGTGATTATATTCCAGTTTCCTTAGGAAATACTCGTTTGCGTACAGAAACTGCTGCGGTAGTGGCTTGTCATAGCGCTGTTTTTATTAATGAAAATTAGCTTAGTAATACCTTAATTATATGATACAAAGCATGAAAAAAGTATTCTCCGTATTTCTAATGATTAGTGCATTAACGGTGTTCTCACAAGAGATTGCAGTTGTAAAATACAATGGTGGTGGAGATTGGTATGGTAATCCCACTTCCCTACCGAATTTAATAAAGTTTTGTAATCAAAATATTAATACCAAAATAAAAGATAAGCCTGGTACAGTTGAACCTGGAAGTCCAGACTTATTTTCTTATCCATTTGTTCATTTAACGGGACATGGAAACGTTTACTTTAATGAGTATGATGTAAAAAATATTAGAAACTATTTAGTTTCAGGTGGTTTTTTACACATTGATGATAACTATGGTATGGATCAATACATTCGTAGAGAAATGAAAAAAATATTTCCAAATCAAGAGTTTGTAGAGATTCCAGCCACTCATGCCATTTTTCAGTCACCTTACTCCTTTCCAAATGGATTGCCAAAAATCCATGAACATGATAATAAGCGACCTCAGGCTTTCGGACTTTTTGTAGAGGGGCGATTAGTATGTTTATATACTTATGAATGTGATTTAGGGGATGGATGGGAAGATCCTGAGGTACACAATGATCCAAAAGATTTACGTGAAAAAGCCTTAAAAATGGGTGCGAATATCTTGAGTTATGTTTTTAAAAGTTAAATGTAATGGATACTCAAGCTCAACTAACGCATGATGAGAATCGATTTTCACAACATACCTTTCCTTTAATAGTAGTTTGTGATTCGATAAGTTTCTTGGATAATATAGGTTCACTTTTCAGAATATGTGAAGCAATGGGAGTTGAAAAAATTATCTTTTTTGGCGAAGGGTTAGATTTTAATTTAAGAAAGATAAATAAGACTTCTAGAAGTACACACAAACAACTTTCTTATGAAGTCTTACAACATAAGAAAGATTTATTAGAGTACTTGAAAAGTAATGAATTTGAAATCATTGCTTTAGAAATTACAGATCAAAGCATTCCACTACAATCACTTCAGTTCAAAACATCTTTTCCGAAAGTACTTCTAATAGGAAATGAAATCACGGGAATTAGTGATGATGTTTTACAGCTGGCTCAGCAGACTGTTCATATTACAATGTTTGGAGCAAATAGCAGTATGAATGTTGTTCAAGCAGCTAGTATTGCATTGTATGAAATGACTAATCAATTATAAATTATTTTGTAACGATTTGTTGTCAAAATGAGCTAAGCTCGCTTTTTTTGCTGTTTTTCAAGTTTTTTGAACATGAAAAATGATACTTTTCGAGTGAAATTTTGATGTATTTTCCTGCGTATCAGGAAATAGTATTATTTTTTCTTATATTTTTTTCAAGCCTTTTTTTAGTCCATTTTCATTCATGGGTATTTTTCTTACCCTATCTCGTTTTTCTCAGTATTTCAAAATCTCATTGAAAAATTAACAGTAATCATTTGTTAAAACTAAAGATTTAGCAATTATTTTAATTGTAAAATATAGCTTGTTAATATTGAAGTAGTAATATATCTATGTTATTGATTATCAATATTTTGATTTTTAGAATGAAATGTTAAAATAATTATATTCTCATTTTTTTTATTCAGAAAAATAGTTATAAAATTGTAATATGTTTAACCAACATAATCTATTAATTAATTAAACCTACAATTTTATGAAAAAAGTTAGTTTATTGATGATGCTGGCCATTGGCTTTGTATCATGTAACTCAGAAGAGACGACTTCGGGTACAGAATTACAAGCTCCGATAGCTGAAAGAAAATGTTCAACGATGGATGTTCTGGATGAACAATTGAAAGCAGATCCTTCCTTGCAAACTAGAATGAATGAGATTGAAACCTTTACTGAAACGGCAATTAGCCAAGGGAAATTAGTAAATGGAAAAATTGTTATTCCTGTAGTGGTTAATGTATTGTACAGAACGACTGCGGAGAATATTTCATTAGCACAAATTCAATCTCAAATTGATGTATTGAATGAAGACTTTAATGCCACAAATTCTGATTGGGGTTCAGTACCTGCTTTATTTGCTGGAGTAAAAGCAAATGTTGGTATTAGTTTTGAATTGGATCAAGTGATTCGTAAACAAACGACTGCGACTTCTTGGACATCCAATGATGCTGTGAAAAAAACAGCACAAGGAGGACTGAATCCAACGAGTCCTACAACCAAACTAAATATTTGGGTGTGTACGCTATCCGGGGGCTTAATGGGCTATGCTCAATTTCCAGGAGGTAGTTCTTCTACAGATGGTGTTGTATTATACAATAGAGCATTTGGTAGAACTGGAACGGCTACTGCTCCATTTAATAAAGGTAGAATTACAACACATGAAGTTGGTCATTGGATGAACCTAAGACATATTTGGGGTGATACAACGTGTGGGAATGATTTTGTAGCTGATACGCCAACACATAATGCTCCAAATAATGGTGTACCAGGATATCCGCATTATAGTACTTGTTCTGGCAACCCTGTAGAAATGACTATGAATTATATGGACTATGTAGATAATGCTGCAATGTATATGTTCTCAAACGGGCAAAAATCTAGAATGCTTGCTATTTTTGCTTCAGGTGGGCCAAGATATAGCTTTGCTCAGTAAATAAATAAAAGAAATATCTTTTTAAGACTGTCTGAGAAGGCAGTCTTTTTTTGTTTAATTTTTTCTAAAATTCAAATAATCTATCTTTTTTATCCTTTTGAGTTTATTTTCTACTATAAATATTAGTCTTTTTTGTGTTAAATTTTGATGTATTTTCCTGCGAAAAAAGAATAATTTTAAAAATTTTTAATTTTTTTTCAATGCCAATTTTTACATTATTTTTTGCCTTGGGTATTTTTCTTACTGAATGTTATTTTTCTCAGTATATCAAAAATTTCATTGAAAAATTAACATAAATCATTTGTTAAAATCGAAGAATTGTTAAAGAATCATACTTGTAAAATTGGCCTTGTTAATTCTTACACACAACAGTGTGTATATTAGTGATTATCAATAAGTTAGTTTTTTAGCGAAATGTTAAATTTAATTTTTTAACATATTTTTTTATTCAGAAAAATAGTTATAAAATTGTATTATGTTTAACCAACATAACCTATTAATTAATTAAACCTACAATTTTATGAAAAAAGTTAGTTTATTTATGATGCTGGCTATTGGCTTCGTATCATGTAACTCAGAAGAGACGACTTCGGGTACAGAATTACAAGCTCCAGTAGCTGAAAGAAAATGTTCAACGATGGATGTTCTTGATGAACAATTAAAAGCTGATCCTTCTTTACAAGCTAGAATGAATGAGATCGAAGCCTTTACTGAAACGGCTATTAGCCAAGGGAAATTAGTAAATGGAAAGATTGTTATTCCTGTAGTAGTTAATGTATTGTACAGAACAACTGCAGAAAATGTTTCATTAGCACAAATTCAATCACAAATTGATGTATTAAACAGAGATTTTAATGCAACGAATTCTGATTGGGGTTCAGTACCTGCGTTATTTGCTGGAGTAAAAGCTAATGTTGGTATTAGTTTTGAATTGGATCAAGTAATTCGTAAACAAACGACTAAAACTTCTTGGTCTACTAATGATGCTGTGAAAAAAACAGCTCAAGGTGGTTTAAACCCAACAAGTCCAACAACAAAATTAAACCTATGGGTATGTACATTATCTGGAGGAGTATTGGGTTATGCTCAATTTCCTGGAGGTAGTTCTGCTACAGATGGTGTTGTAATATTAAATACAGGATTAGGTACAACGGGTACTGCTGCTGCTCCTTTCAATAAAGGTAGAACTGCAACACACGAAGTTGGACACTGGATGAACTTAAGACACATTTGGGGTGATGCAACATGTGGAAGCGATTTAGTTGCTGACACACCTACACATAATACTGCAAATTACGGTGTTCCTTCATATCCACATTATAGCACTTGTTCTGGTACTCCAGTA
This sequence comes from Flavobacterium aerium, assembly GCF_030766725.1. Lineage (GTDB taxonomy): Bacteria > Bacteroidota > Bacteroidia > Flavobacteriales > Flavobacteriaceae > Flavobacterium > Flavobacterium aerium. The sequence continues at coordinate 201,072 of NZ_JARQWR010000002.1, forward strand.
GAAATGACTATGAATTATATGGACTATGTTGATGATGCTGCAATGTATATGTTTTCTAATGGACAAAAATCTAAGATGTTAGCTGTTTTTGCTTCTGGAGGACCAAGATATAGTTTCGCGCAGTAAACTAAATAAAAGAAATATCTTTTGAAGGCTGTCTGAAAAGGCAGCCTTTTTTATTTATAGCTCTTCCCATCCTCCATTTTGAGAATCATATTTTGCATATTCTTCTGTATCTGTAAATTCTGATGCAGTCATTCCTATTTCAAAAATTCCTTCACCAGTTGCCGAAAAATACAAAGCACTATCGGTTAATAATACAGAAATATTATCCTCTTCTTCAAATTGGAAATGAATCCCATATTGATTCTCTGCTGTAAGGAAATAGTTATACCGTAAAAGGCGTTTTGTTAAGTTCTGTATCTGCTCTTCAGTAAAAGGTTCGAAATTGTTTTGATTATCAAAAAAATCTTTATCATTTGATTGTTGTTGCTTTTCTTTAGTTTCAATCCGGAAAAGCTGTATATCGTAGCTCATTTGATTTTAATTTTTGATTGTTAATTGAATGGTTTATTCAAAAATATTAAAAAGAATATTAAAGAAGAATTTAAATTTTCTGAACAATTACCTTATTCTATAGGCTCTTTTTTGTCTGACAAGCAGGTAATTTGAGTTTTTTATACTATATTCGGTCAACATAAATATATAAAATATGATAACATCAAAAATAATTTCGAACGGGATTTTACGAGCAATAGGTATATTATTTGGTATCTGTCTATTGGGATTATTTATTTATAAAATACAATCTGTTTTAATTTATCTATTTATTGCTTTAGCTCTAAGTCTAATAGCAAATCCAATTGTTGAATTTTTGAACAGAAGATTAAAATTCCCCAATACATTAGCAGTTATTGTGACTTTATTTTTCTTTATCTGTATAATGGCTGGGTTTATAATGATGTTTGTACCCTTGATACTTTCTCAAGGTGAAAATCTGTCGTTATTGGATACGAATGAATTACAAAAACAAGTAACTCATTTATTGAATCAGATTAATAGTTATTTTTCAGGACATCATATTGATGCGGAGAGTTTATTAAAAGAATCAAATATTACCTCTAAGCTAAATTTTGATTTTATACCCGTAATTTTAAATTCATTGGTTGGTATTATTAGTGGACTAGGAATTGGAATTGGTTCGGTTATTTTCATTACTTTTTTCTTTTTGAAAGATAAAATTTCATTCTTGACTAGTGCTAAAAGAGTATTGCCAGACGAGCACGAAGACCGTATATTGAATTCTGTTCAAAAAATTAATCATTTATTGAGTCGTTATTTTATTGGATTAATTCTACAGCAATTTGTATTGTTTATTTTATACCTGATTGTTTTATTGATTTTTGGAGTGCAGAATGCTGTAATTATTGCTTTCCTTTGTGCGCTTTTAAATATCATCCCGTATATCGGACCACTAATAGCGACCTGTCTTGTATTTGTTTTGACTTTGTTAGGAAGCATGGGGAATGGTTTACAGGCAGATATGTTGTCTACAACATTGTATGTAATGATTGGTTTTTCTGTAGCTCAGATCATTGATAATAATGTTAGCCAACCTTTAATTTTCTCTAATAGTGTAAATTCACATCCATTGGAAATTTTTGTTGTTATTTTGGCTAGTGGATTTATCTTTGGGGTTCTAGGAATGGTATTGGCGATTCCACTTTATACAGTACTTAAAGTAATTGCAAAAGAAGCATTTCCACAAAACGTGTTTGTACAACTGCTAACAAAAAATATATAATAGATTTGTTTTTAGAATTTTTAGATCCTGCCCTTCAAAAGTTTATTGATGCCAATATTGGAACTGATGTTTCAAAACTTGCACTTCAGAAAAATCCATTTCCAGAATACAATTGGATTGAGATAATTAATCAGATTGCAGCAAAGTCTAAAGCCAAAGAGAAGTTGCCAACTTGGTATAATGCTACTGGTATAATTTATCCAAGCAAAATTTCTGTTGAACAAACTTCATCAGAGAAAACGGCTTTGTATAAATCAAGTTTAGTTTCGGGCGATCGATTAATTGATTTAACAGGAGGTTTTGGTGTTGATGATTATTATTTTTCAAAAGTTGTAAAGCAGGTTACACACTGTGAAATTAACGAAGAACTTTCGACTATTGTAAAGCACAATTGTGAAGTATTGAATGCAACAAATATTCAGTGTATAGCAGACGATAGTACAAATGTGTTAGAAACATTAAACCAACAATGGGATTGGATTTATATAGATCCTTCTCGACGAAGTGATAGTAAGGGGAAAGTCTTTTTATTAGAAGATTGTTTGCCTAATGTACCTGATTTACAGGATTTTTATTTCAGGCACACGTCTAATATTTTAATTAAAACAGCGCCGATTTTAGATCTTTCAGCGGGAATTTCAGCATTGAATCATGTACAAAGTATTCATATTGTTGCCGTGGATAATGAAGTGAAAGAATTGTTGTGGCAATTATCAAAAGGTTATACGGGTGATATAGAAATAAAGACCCTAAATTTTGCTAAAGATACTGTTGAACAGTTTGATTGGAAACTAGGCAATGAAACTGATCATGCTTCATTTTCACTACCTCTGACCTACTTGTATGAACCTAACAGCGCGATTATGAAATCGGGTGCTTTTGAGGCCATTAGCGCATACTATCAAATTGATAAATTGCATCAGCATTCTCATTTATATACTTCACAAGATTTAATTGATTTTCCCGGAAGAGTTTTTAAAATTGTGGCATCACTACCCTATCAAAAAAATGAAATGAAAGAATTCTTTGTGGGGCAGAAAGCAAATATTACGACTCGTAATTTTCCAGATCGTGTAGAAGACATTCGAAAAAAATGGAAAATCAAAGATGGTGGAGACCGTTATTGTTTTTTTACAACCGATTTGGATAATAATAAAATAGTATTAATTTGCACAAAAATAAAATAATCCTCCAATAATGAAATATCTAATTTTACTTGCGTTTTTTTCTTTTAGTATCAGCACATTAGCACAAGCACCTTGTGATTACAGTTATCAAGTAAATGACTCGGTGGAGAACATTAAGGCGACAAAAGAATATTTAGTAAGTGAAAAGATATTTGGGAATACCTCAAAATATATATTCTTCTCTTTAGTGAATACGGAAGGAATACCTGTATTAAGTGTTCAAAATCTTCAAAAAAGTAAAGATTTTATCTTAGCAAATTGTTTGGACCGTAATTCTAAAATTTATTTCCAGTTGAGTAATGGGAAAATATATACTCTAATTCATTCAGAAGAAGAAAATTGTGGTAATTATTTAAGAGATGGCGACAACCAAAACAATCTAAGAGTTACTACAGCAACATTCTTGTTCATGAAGAATGATTTTGAAGATTTAAAAAAATATCCAATTACCTTGATGCGTATCAAATACGCAACAGAGACAGTGGATTATATTATCAAAAAGGAATTAGATTCTGAATTGACAAAAACAAAAACAGAACCTGAAAAATATTTCATGAATTATTTAAAATGTGTGATGTAGTTTATTTACAATCCCATTTAAAGTTTGAAATTTTATTGTTTTTAGATCCAATTAAATCGTAATGCCACCATTCTGTACTTATGAGAGTAAATCCATTTTGTTGCATTATTTCTTTTAATAATTTGCGACGCAATAAGATGTCTTTAGCAAGGCCTTTATAATCGTGGTGTGCCTTGATGTCAAAATAATCAAATGGCGTTCCCATATCAACTTCATATCCATCAGAATTGACCAATGTAATATCTACAGCTCCTCCTCTATTGTGAATTGATCCTTTTGTAGGACTGGCAACATAATTGGTATGTGGTACTATTTCCCACATTCTTTTTTGCACATCCAAAGGGCGATAACAATCCCAGATTTTAATTAAATATCCTTTGTCCAAAAAATCTTTATTGGCTTTAATTAATGCTTTGACAGTCTTTGCTCGTAAGTAACATTCAGCACAATCATAGACAGCGGTTTTCAAAAAATTATCTGTTGTAGCATATTTCATATCATAAATGAAATCATCATTGTAATTTTTTAGGTTTACAAATGTGGTATCATTGACGTTATTTATATCTAAGAATTTTTTTGGAACGGTTTTTACGGGTGAATTTTTGTTTTGTTTTGTATGAGACTGCCCTTTTGAAGTATAGGCAGTGAGAAATACAAAACTAATAATGATTAGATTTTTCATAATGGCATGTAGGGTCTCAAACAGTGTTTTGGCTCAATTTAATAATTATAATTAGATAAAACGTAAAGCCCGACGAAATAATATATTTTGTCGGGCTTTTTTGTTTATTTTTTTTTAAAATTTCATTCTCTGAATTCTTACAGCATTTAATATGGCTATCAGAGCCACACCTACATCGGCAAATACGGCTTCCCACATAGAAGCTAATCCACCAGCACCTAATACTAATACTATAGCTTTTACTACGAAGGCTAAAGTGATATTCTGAACTACAATTTTCTTCGTTTTTTGTCCAATATTTATAGAAGTGAATATCTTTAATGGCTGATCGTTTTGTATTACAATATCAGCAGTTTCAATAGTAGCATCACTACCTAAACCTCCCATTGCAATTCCCGCATCTGCTAAAGCTATAACTGGAGCATCGTTTACTCCATCTCCTACAAAGGCTAATCTCAATCCTTGTGCTTTTAAGGCTTCTACTTTTTCTACCTTATTTTCGGGAAGTAAATCACCATAAGCTTCATCAATGTTCAGTTCTTTTGCTACAGCAGTAACAACAGCTTGTTTATCACCAGATAGCATTACAGTTTTCACTCCAATACGATGTAAACTTTCAATGGTTTGTTTGGCATCTTCTTTTATTTCATCAGCAATCAGAAAGTAACCAGCATATTTATTATTTATCGCAACTACAATAATAGTGAAAGGAATCTTTTCGATTTCAGGATCAAATTGTATAGCAAGCTTTTTCATTAGTTTTAAATTCCCCGCCACAATAGTTTTTCCATCTACGGTACCCATTAGTCCATGACCAGCAATTTCTTTCACATCAATGACTGTACTATTCTTTTCTGTACCATTGGCATGCTGAATAATAGCTGTTCCTACTGGATGTGTAGATTTAGTTTCCAAAGCAGCGGTATATTGTATTAATTCTTGTTCGGGAACATCAACTGCTACAACTTTTTGAACTTTAAAAACACCTTTAGTCAATGTACCTGTTTTATCCATTACTACAGCTTGAATTGTAGCCATAGTATCTAGGAAAGTAGCACCTTTAAATAAAATACCATTTTTACTAGCTGCACCTATTCCTCCAAAATAACCTAATGGTATAGAAATAACCAACGCACAAGGACAAGATACTACTAGAAAGACTAAAGCACGGTACAACCAATCTCTAAAAACATAATCACTAACTACAAAATAAGGGACTACACAAAGTAATATGGCTAATACTACAACTATAGGTGTGTATATGGCTGCAAATTTTGTAATGAATTGCTGCGTTTTCGATTTACGACTGGTAGCATCCTGTACCATTTGTAATATTTTCGACAGCTTACTGTCTGTGTAAGCGCTAGTAACCTTGATATCGACAACGGATTGAAGATTGATCATTCCCGCTAGAACTGTTTCACCTTGGCGTTTAGTATCTGGTTGACTTTCTCCTGTTAGTGCAGCAGTATTGAAACTTCCAGAAGAAGATAATAAGATTCCATCTAAAGCAATCTTCTCTCCTACTTTTGCTTGTATAACTTCGCCAACAGAAACGGACTCTGCTTTTACATTTTCAATAGTATTATTGCGAATAACATTTACAGTGTCTGGACGTACATCCAATAAGGCTTGTATATTGCGTTTTGAGCGATTTACAGCAGCTTCCTGCACTAATTCACCAACAGTGTAAAATAACATAACAGCGACGCCCTCAGGATATTCCCCAATGATGAATGCTCCTATGGTTGCAATCGACATTAAAAAGAATTCCGTAAATACTTGTCCTTTACCAATACTTTTGATGGCTTGCATAATTACAGGGCCACCTACTAATAGAAAGGATATTCCAAAAAGAATTAAACGAATATTTCCTGTAAAAAAAGCAACTTTATTGCGGTCTAGAATTATTCCAATTATGAAAATGATAAAACTTAATGTAACTGGAAACCATTCTTTATAATTTTTAAAAAAGGTTTGTTGGGATCCTTCCCCACATTGACCTGATTGACAATGTTCTGACATAATATAAGTTTTTTAATATTTGTAATTACTTGACCTATTTGATTGAGACAAAATAGTAGCCGCCAAAAATCAAATTTGAAAAGCTTATTTTTTTAATTCAGAACAAGCAAAATACTTGTTCTGAATTAGGAATTCTTATTAATGTGAGTGACCTCCACCGCCTTCACTTTTCAGTAAATGACTTTGTAAGTAGTAGGCTCCTTTCAAAACAATTTTAGCATTAGGCTCTAATTTTTGAAGCGGCGTAACCTGAACATACCCTAGTTGTGAAGTTCCACTTTTTACTTCAATTCTTTCAAAATGGAAGCTTTTTTCTTTTCCTTTTTCATCAGCATGTTCATCATCATTTTCTTCCTCTAAAATAAAGATAAATTCTCTACCATCAGCTTTTATTACCGATTCAATTGGCAATGCTGGAACTTTATTAGTTCCGATATCAATTAATGCATTCACATACATACCAGGTATTAGAATTTGTTTATCATTGATAATATCGGCATGTACGGCAACGGACTTTGTTTCATTTTCAAATGCTTTTCCGACACTAAAAACTTTTCCTTTTATTTCGGTATTATCTTGATTCGTCAATACAAACTGAATTGTTTGACCTGGTTTTACCTTTTGCAAATCTTTTTCATAAACTAATAAATCTACGTGCATTTTGGTATTGTCTACAATATTAAAAATAGGCGTACCTGGAACGGCATTACTACCTAACTTGATATTGATTTCTGTTATGTAACCAGAAATTGGCGCTAAAACAGGAATGGTAGATACTACTTTGTCTACATTGTTGATGTTCAGAATGCTTAATTGTTTTTGTAATGAATTTAATCTAGCTTTTTCTATTTGAAAATCAGATTTTGTTTTTTCAAAAATCTTCCTTGCATTTACATTTTCATCACTTAATATTTTTTGTCGGTTAAATTCTAAAGTGAGATACTCCAAATTACTTTTGGCAGTTATATAAGCTTCTTGCAATTGGGTAAATTCTAAACTTTCAATAGTTCCTAATGTTTGTCCCTTTTTGACAAATTCTCCTTCAATTACATTAATTGATTTTACAATACCCGCCATGTATACTGATACATCTGCTTGATTTTGAGGTGGTAACTTCGTATATCCATTTGCGTTAATAACCTCACTTAGATTTTTCATTTCAAATCCACCTATCGCTACTTCTGCAGCTTTGTATTGTGCTTCGTTTAATGAAACTTCTTTATGGGCTACAGATTCTTCTTTTGCTACGGATTCTTTTTTCTCACCATGATCATGTCCATCTCCTTCAACGTGACGGAAAGAGAAATAAAGAATTACTGTGAGGATAATAGCTCCGATTAGGACTGCGTATATTATATTTATTTTTTTCATTGGATGTTGAATTATTGATTCAATAAATAGTGTAAATTGATTACGGTTTGATTAAAATTATTGACCGCTTTGATATAGTTAGTATGGATTCCTAAAGCTGTTTCTAAGCTTTGGATGTATTCTACATAAGAAATGCTACCACTATTGTATCCTTTACTTCCATTGGTGATAATGCTTTTTGCATTGGGTAATGCGGAAGATTCATAGTATTTAATTAAGTCCTCAAAAGTCTCTAATTGTTCTATTTGTTGGGTATATTGACTTTTTAATTGAGACTCTAAATACTCAGCATTTTTTTCTTCACGCTCAATACCAATTTTTGCAGCTTTTATTTTAGAAACGGTACTTCCTGCAAATATTGGAATGGATAATCCAGCTGTAAATCCTTGAAAGCGCAAAGCACTATCATAGATTATTGTCTGTCCGCTTACTTCTTGTGCTCCTTTCATCGATTGGATGGCATATCCTAAAGTTAAATCTGGATATAAAAGGGATTGATCTGCTTTTTTATTGGCTTTTGCTAAATCAATTTTCTGATTAGCAAGTTGTAATGTAGCATTCTGTTTTAAAGCAGTACTATCTTTTAAAGCCATTTGCGGTAAGGCAACAAATGAAGTATCCAAAGGCATAAAATCAGCACGGGTATGAATCAATGTTTTTAATTTTAATTTCTCAACATACAATAAAGCTTCGTTTTGTTTGATTTGTTGTACAAGTTCTTGTTGTTTCACTACCGCTGTAGTTTGTTCTAATAAATTAGTTTCACCTGTTTTATATTTCAATGTAGCTGATTTCACAAACTGTTCCATCAGTTTATTTTGTTCTTCTAAGAAGGTGTTTAGTTTTAAGTAATACAACATGGCATTCCATGACTGACGAATATTAAAAGTCATTTCTTGTTTTGTCATCGCCAACTTCAAAGCACTACTATTGCTATTCTCATCTAAAACTTTTCTTTTCGCACTAAACTGAAAAGGATTAAAGCTTTGTGATACACTTACATTGAGATCTTTTGCTTGGGTATTAATTTGTCCAAAAGTTCCAGAAAAATCTGTTTTCGGTAGCTCATAAGCTGTTCCTTTTAACTGCACCTGCATTTTATGTTCTAAAGAGGTCGCTTCAATCAAAGGATTGTTTTTTAATCCTAAGTTTATGGCTTGTTCAAGAGAGATGTTTTGCGGAACTGTTTGTGCATTAGCATTGAATGTCATAAAAGTTAATGCTATAATAGAAGCAATTGATGTGATTCTTTTTTTATTTCCTTTCATTCCTTTTTCAAAATAATAATATAGAATAGGTAAAACGATTAGCGTCAGTATTGTAGCAGTAATTAATCCACCAATTACAACCGTTGCCAAAGGTTTTTGAACTTCAGCTCCTGCAGTATGACTTAAGGCCATCGGCATGAAACCTAATGAGGCTACAGCAGCAGTCATGATAACAGGTCTTAGACGCACTCTAGTTCCTACTTTTATTCGTTCAACGATATCTTCCATACCTTCTTGTTTTAGTTGATTAAAATAGCCTATGAGGACAATTCCATTAAGTACTGCTACACCAAAGAGTGCAATGAAACCAACACCTGCGGAAATACTAAATGGCATGTCACGTAACCATAAAGCTAAAACACCTCCAATGGCTGATAATGGAATTGCAGTAAATATTAATAATGATTGTTTTACTGATTTAAAGGTGAAAAATAATAAGATGAAAATTAAAGCTAAAGCTATCGGTACTGCAATACTTAGTCGAGCACTGGCTTCTTTTAGATTTTCAAATTGTCCACCATAAGTTGTATAATATCCTGGAGGTAATTTCAGATTTTCGTCTAGTTTAATTTGAATTTCTTCGACAACACTTTTTACATCGGCTCCACGAACATTAAACCCAATTACAATACGACGTTTTCCATCTTCACGGCTAATCTGCATTGGTCCTGCTTCAAAATCAATATCGGCTACTTGTTCTAATGGGATTTGATTTCCAGATGGTAAAGTAACAAACAGCGTTTTTAGGTTATTGATATCCTGACGACTGTCTTTTGTCAGACGAACAACCATATCAAAACGTTTTTCACCTTCATAAACAACTCCGGTTGCTTCACCTGCAAAACCTACACGAATTACTTTATTCAAATCACCAACATTTAACCCATATAAGGCTAATTTGTCTTTATTGTAACGTACTGTAATTTGTGGTAAACCAGTAACTCTTTCAGATTTTGCATCTGTAACTCCTTTAATACCTTGAATCAATTGCAGTACTTCATCTCCTTTACTGGCCAACATGTCAATGTCTTCACCAAAAATTTTGATAGCAACATCACTTCGTACACCTGTCATTAGTTCGTTGAAACGCATTTGAATCGGTTGAGAGAATTCGGTTGAGGCACCCGGAATATCTTCCAATGCTTCTTCCATTTTTTCCATTAACTCTTCTTTGGTTTTGGCAGAAGTCCATTCCTTTTTATCTTTCAGCAAGATGATCATATCGGCAGCTTCAATAGGCATTGGATCAGTTGGGATCTCTGCACTACCAATTTTACTAACAATCATTTTTACTTCTGGAAATTTAGATTTTAAAATTTGTTCTGCTTTTGTAGTTGCTTCAACTTCTTGTGACAATGAACTCCCTGAGGCAATAATAAGATGGGTTGCAATATCTCCTTCGTCTAATGTTGGAATAAATTCTCCTCCTAATGTATTGAACAATAATAATGCTCCTACAAATAGCGCTAAGGCTACTCCAAGGATAAGACGTTTCATTTGTAATGCTTTTTCTAAAATTGGTTCATAGAAACGTTGTAATGTATTGATGATTTTATCACTGAAATTAGGTTTATGACCTGTTTGTTTCTTCAGTACTAATGAAGTCATCATTGGAACATAAGTCAGAGATAGTAAAAATGCTCCTAATATGGCAAAAGATACTGTTTGTGCCATTGGGCCGAACATTTTTCCTTCAATACCTACTAATGCTAAAATTGGTAAATAAACGATTAAGATGATAATTTCACCAAAGGCAGCACTGCTTCTTATTTTTGATGCTGCTCCATAAACTTCATCATTCATTTCTTGCGTGGTAAGTTTTCCTTTGGTACTGGTCTGGAGTCGATGAATAATGGCTTCAACGATAATTACAGCCCCATCCACAATTAATCCAAAATCGATTGCTCCTAAACTCATTAAGTTTCCACTGACACCAAAAAACTTCATCATGCTAATTGCAAAAAGTAATGATAGTGGTATAACTGAGGCAACAACTAGTCCTGCTCTCCAGTTTCCTAATAAAAGAACTAATATAAAGATAACAATCAGTGCTCCTTCAATTAAATTTGTTTGTACGGTACTAATGGCTCTGTCCACTAATTTGGTACGATCCATGAATGGTTCTATTGAAACTCCTTCGGGCAATGATTTTTTAATTTGCTCCATTTTTGTTTTAACGAGCTTGACTACCTCGGCACTGTTTTCGCCTTTTAACATCATAACCATTCCACTCACTTCTTCTCCTTTTCCATCTTTGGTAACAGCACCATAGCGTAAACTACTACCCATTTGAACAGTAGCAACATCGCGTACAAGAATCGGAATACCATTTTGATTCTTTACAACAATTTTATTAATATCATCGATACCATTGACCATACCAATTCCACGAATGAAATAAGCATATGGTTTTTTATCAATATAGGCACCTCCGGTATTTTCATTGTTAAGTTCTAATGCATCAAAAATTTCTGCAATAGTGGTATTCATGCTCTTCAATTTATTAGGTTCTACAGCAATTTCATATTGCTTTAAGTAACCACCTAATGTATTTACTTCTGCTACGCCTTTTGTACCAATTAATTGTGGACGAATAATCCAGTCTTGTATGGTTCTTAATTCGGTTGCATCGTATTTCTCTTCAAAACCTTTTTCTGGAAAAACTACGTATTGGTAGATTTCTCCTAAACCTGTACTTACAGGAGCCAATTCGGGTCTTCCTACTCCTTTTGGCAATAAACTTTCGGCTTCTTTTAATCGTTCAGATATTTGTGCTCTTGCCCAATAAATATCTACTTTTTCCTCAAATACCACTGTAATAACACTTAGTCCAAAACGACTGATCGAACGCATTTCGACAATTTTTGGAATCGGTTTTACGGCTAATTCAATTGGATATGTAATGAATTTTTCTACTTCTGGTGTTGCCAAAGTAGGTGATGTTGTGATGATTTGTACCTGATTATTGGTAATATCAGGTAGGGCGTCAATCGGTAAATTGCTTAGTGAATAACTACCTACAGCGATTAAGGCTACTGTAAATAGTCCAATAATAAATTTATTATTGATACTAAAATGTATGATTTTATCTAACATATTTTTTAACTATAGAAAGGATTGGAACTACAGTACAAAGTATAAATGTACTGTTAATAGTGTGACGTATAGTCACAAAGCCTCGACCCGATCGCTCGGGTTTCCTTATTTATAGTTGTGGCGGTTGCCAGATGCTAGCATAGAAATTGGAAGAGAATACAAATTGATAATCCGATAATTTTTTAGTAATTACCGCATTAGATTCTTTCAAATCAAAAGTAAAAAATTGAATGGAATTAAATATAGGACTTCCACAACAGTTACAGATGCAAAAAGGTGAGCAGCTGTCCACATCCATGTGTTGTTCAATATCATGTTTCTTAATCGAACTTTGTTCTGTTGTAGAAATCTCTATACCATGAGCATCTGCACAAGGAATGCAGGCCAAGGATAGGATATAAACAGATAAAAAGATTAAGTACCATTTCATGATTACAAATGTAAGAAAAATGTTTTTTGTTAAAAGAATATTTCATTGCAAAATGAAATTGTATTCTTTCTCATATAATAACATTTATGCAGATAAGACATAAATCATGCCAATGTTTTGTGTTTGTGTTACTTATGAGCAATGATATAGGAAAACAACGAATAGTAGAACATACTATTCGTTGTTTATAAGCTTATTATATTTGTTTTTGTATCCAAGTTGAAATTTCATTTAACGCAATTGGAGAGAATGTTTGTTCAATTGTGCTGTATTCAGATGGTGCCCCAGTTTTACATTCTTGAAATAGATGATTTAAGTTTGGAAGTTCTTTTATCGCACATTTTTTATTTCCATTACTTTCTACCCATTTTTTTATAGCCGCTAGATTTGCTTTAGGTTCTACTTGCAAATCTTTTTCTCCATTCAAAGCAAGGACTGGACATTTGATTTTTTTTAGATAAACATCTGGACGGTATTGGATAAAATATTTCATCCACGGAGTTACTAATTCTTGAATTTGCTCTTTTATGAATTCATCTTCTTTGAAATCGGCTGTTTTTTGCGAAGCAGGTAGATTGTCTATGACTTTTTTTAAACAACCCTTTAGTTCAATTTCTAAGGCCTTGTTATCCTGTTTTTTCTGTATTGCTTGATAAGCACAGCTATTGATTGATTGTGCTTTTTCTAAATCTTCATCACTCATTCCCGAAGCTTTACCTATTAACCTGTTTTGAGTTAATAAAAGATCCGCTCCATTGACTCCCACTCCTGCTAGGGAAACAATGAATGCAACATTTTTTGAATTTGCGGCAACAATTTGAGCAATAAGCCCACCTTCACTATGACCGATTAATCCAATTTTTTTCTTGTTGATTTCTTTTCGAGTCAATAAATATTGTATCGCTGCCTCAGTATCAGTTGCAAAATCTTGAGAAGTACAAGTTTTAAAATCTCCGGTAGATTGCCCTACTCCTCTATCGTCATAACGGAGTACAGCGATTCCATTGCGGGTAAGGTAATCTGAAATTACAAGAAAGGGTTTGTGTCCTAATAATTCTTCATCTCTATTTTGTGGACCACTTCCGCTAATTAAAATTACGACAGGAAAATTGCCTTCTTTTTGTGGAAGTGTTAGTGTTCCTGCAAGTTTTACATTGGCTTTTGCATTTTCAAAAACTACTTCTTCAGAATAATAAGGATAAGGTTTTATAGGTTCTTGCGGTCGTTTTGGAGTAATTAATTCAAGCTCTTTTTTACTTAACTTTAAAGGTAAGGATCTTCCTGCTTGTGTAAAAGTCCCAATGAAATCTTGGTTAGCATCCAATGTTCCATTGTATTCAATTTGAAAATCTACTAGTTCAAGTTTGAGTGTAGAATTTTCAAAATGAGTAGCGGTAACAGGAATCCCTTCTGCTTTTTGCATTGGACTATCCATGGTAGTAGTATAACCTTGAGGTGTTTTGGTGACATTAAATATAAGGGGTAGTTGTGTTCCGGAAACTTCTAAAGCGCCATTCCATTTTCCGCTAATATCTTGTGCATTAATTATGAAACTGAATTGTAAAATAAATAAAAAAAGAAGGATTTTTTTCATAGATTATTTTTTTAAAGTGATTTGGTAAATAGAAGTTTAAATATAGGATAAATTGGATGATATAATCTAATTAACGAAAAAATAATAATTACTTTTGAGTAAGAAATAGCGTATTATTTACTTATTCTAAATCATAAAAATGACCTACTTAAATTATCCAATACCGAAGCCGGTTTATATTTATATGTTGAAGTGTGCTATTGGAAGTTGTATTTGCTATGTGCTTTATGATTCATTTCCTCAATATCCAATGGTTTGGACTATTGTATCCGCCTTATTGGTCTTTTCTCCTGAGGTAAATAACAAGCTGGCTTATGATCGCATAAAAGCAAATATTGTTGGTGCTATCGTTGGGTTATTACTCTATTTATTCCATTTTCCTAATATTATATTGGTACCCATTGGTGTGGTTATTGTCATTTTATTTACAACTTTATTAAGACTGACGGATACAACAAGATCGGCATTGGCAGCGGTTGTAATTATTATGATTCAGGAAGAACGCTATAAAAGTTGGAGTGTAGCTTTAGAACGTGTTGGATGTGTTATTCTGGGTTGTAGTATTGGTCTGATAATTACGATACTATTTACGGTAGTAATAAATTATATTACTAGAAAGCAGAATAAACAAGTGGCCGATACGAATGATTCTGTTGAGTAATATTTTATTTGAGAAGTTTAAAATCACTGGGACGCATATTCACTAATTGTTGGAAGGTGTTACTAAAGGCTGCAATACTTGAATATCCTACATGATAGGCTACCTGACTAATATTCATTTCGTTTTTTTGTAATAAGTCCATTGCTTTTATAATTCGAAGCATTTTAACGTATTGCAAAAATGAAATATGTAATCCTTGTTGAAACAATCGGGTTAAATTACGGACGCTAATTCCAAATTCAAGAGCAATATCCGATAATGATAAAGATTCCTGAATATGTTGATTGATATATTTTGTTATTTCCAGCAGACGTTTGTCTTCGGTTCTTGGAAGTTGTATGGAAAATTTCTTCCCTCCTACACGGCATAATAGGTGTTTGATGGTCAATAAAAATTCATATTGCCAGTTTTCAGTTGAAAAGTTGCCTTGCCAATTCTCTGTGAAATGCATCATTTCCTGTAATAATTTATTAACGGGATAAATGCCTAGATTACCATAAAATGGATGGCTTAAATCATCTTCATCTACGAAATAGATACTATGGATTGTTATCTCGGATGAATTGTGCTTTATATTGTGCATAGTTCCTCTTGGAATCCAGATATAGTGTTGTGATGGAATATAGTATTCCTTATCGTCTGTCTTTAAAAAAGCAATCCCTCCTGTTACAAATAACAACTCTCCTTTACCATGCTTATGCGCTGGAAATTGTTGTTCCAGTTGCTCTTTCATGATGTAAATAGTCTTTGGATCCTGGTCTATTTCTCTCTTTATTCTCTCAAGATGTATCATAATGGCCAAAATTAGTAAAATTATGGCTCATTATATAAAAACAAGAATTTATTAACGGGATAATTTTGCATCATAATTTAAATAATTAATGATGAAGCATAAGATATTGCTACTTTATTTCTCTGTAGCGCTATTATATTTTAATCCAATGAATGCTCAGGAATTTACTACAGGAGATCATTTATTGACGTTAGAGGATATTTGGAGTAAAGTTGAATTGAATAATAAAGAACTCAAAGCGGGACAGCTCAATATTGACAAAGGAGACGAACGATTGAAGGCTGCAAAAGATGATCGACTTCCGATGATTAATATCAATGGAAATTATTCTCAGGTTTCAAATATGCCAGTGTATGAAAATGGATTATTTCATACGCCAAGACAAAATTTTGTAGTACATGAACACTACCAATTTGGAGCAGAAACAGCGTTAAATTTATATAATGGTGGTAAGACAAATTTAAATATTAAGATAAAATCTGTTGAGAACGATTTGAATACACATCAACAGCATCTATTAGGGAATACGATCAAATTAAAAGCTACAATCTATTACTTCGAGCTTTTCAAAAACAGTCAATTTAAACTACTGATTGAACAAGAAATTACTTCAAATAATAGTGAGTTGAAAAAAATAACGGATTTGTACAAAAATGGGATTGTTCTCAAAAGTGATGTTTTAAGAGCTGAAGTGAAAATTTCGAATCAGAAGATGGTACTGTCGGAAATTGAAAATAACATTGCGATATATACGCAACAGCTTAATATTTTAATGGGTAATCCAGATGATTCAAAAATAGAATTGGACACTCAGAGTATTCATCTCAATGATCCCTTTGTTTTATCGAGCTATGAAGATTATGTAGCATTGGCACTCAAAAATTCGGATGAGTACAAAATTAGCGATGTCAAAGAAAAACTAAGTCTCTTGAATTTGAAGCAGGTAAAGAGTAACATTTTACCCACAATAAGTTTATTCTCCAATTATAATTACACTTATCCTCAAGGAATATCATATCCCTATGCTATTGCATTGTATGGTTATGGGCAAGTTGGTCTTAAAATGAGTGTACCGATTTCTAATTTATATTTAAACAAACATCGAAGAGAAGAAGCTTCAATTGCTTATACACAGCAAAAAATGGGGCTTGAAATTAAATTTGATGAAATTCGTCAAAACGTTAATGCGGCTTATTTACATTATACTGATGCATTAAAAAGAATTGAAACGTCTCAAAAAAATATTATTCAGAGCACTGAAAGTTTGAGGATATTGAAAAATAGTTATTTCAATCAACAATCCTTGCTAACGGATTTATTAGACGCAGAAACCCAACTTTTACAATCCAAATTTGATTTGACTTCTGCGCAAGTAAATGCTCAAGTTCAGTATTATCAATTACTTTCAAAAATAGGCATTTTATAATCCAAAAAAAATTAAAGAAAATATGAATACAGATATACGCAATACAGATAAAATTGTCATTAGAACTACAAAAGGAATTGCCATTCTTTTAATAGGAGGATTATTAATCTGGGGAATAGTAATAATTAAGAATTTAATTTTTTTTGAACAAACTAATGATGCTCAGGTAGAGGCTTACGTAGTACCAATAAATGCTAAAGTAGGTGGTTATATTAAGAAGGTCTATTTTCATGATAATCAAATTGTACATACAGGAGATACACTCTTAATTATTGATAATAGTGAGTATATATTGCATAAAAGTGAGGCGGAAGCAGCTTTGGAATCAGCAAATTCTCAAGTTAGAGTTTTGGATGCAAATGAAAATACTCAGAAAAGAAATGCAGAAGTCAGTAAATCTCAAATTGATGCAGCTAAAGCAAAAATGCAACGACAAGAGCAAGAATATTTACGCTTTAAAAACTTGTTGAAAGAAGAATCGACTACGCAACAACAATTTGACAATGTCAAAACAGCGCTTGATATTGCTACTTCGGAATACCATACTACTTTAAAATTATACAATGCTTCTATTGAGAAAATTAATGATGTCAAAGTGCAAAGAGAAGCTTCTTTATCGGAAATTAAAAGAAGAGCAGCAATTTTGAATAGGAACAAACTGGATGTGAATTATACGGTAATTACAGCTCCTTATAATGGAAGATTAGGTAAAAAAACAATCCAAGAAGGACAATTATTACAGCCTGGTCAAACGATAACTTTCATTGTTAACGACGATGCAGGAAAATGGATAGCTGCAAATTTCATGGAAACTCAGGTCGGCACATTTAGACCCGGACAAGAAGTGCTTATTACAATAGATGCTTTTCCGGGAGAAGAATTTCATGGACAAATAGAATCCCTTTCCCCTACTACAGGTTCAAGATATTCATTACTTCCGCCTGATAATTCGACAGGTAATTTTGTGAAAATTACCCAACGGATTCCAGTACGAATCAAATTAACAGATGATAAAAATAAAACGCTCTATCTATCTGCAGGAATGAATGCAAATGTTTCAGTGAGTAAATAATATCAAGATGAGTACAACTACTTTATCCATTTTTAAAACATGGGTACCCGAATGGTTAATTCGGATTACTATATTTTTAGTATTATTACCCGCTTTAGGCATATTTGCGCTGTATTTTAGTAATGCAAATGAAACAATAGGTTATTATGCCATGGAACCTGGTGATGTTCAATATTCTGTGGTGATAATGTATGCTGCATTAGTCGCTTTTCTTCCTGTTGATGCCCGTTTCGTTAAGTTTTTAATGCCCCGAAAATATTTTCTTATCGGAATAACTTTAAATACTGCTACTTATTTAATTTGTGCTGGAACGAAAAATATTAGTCTTTTTATGGCCTGTAGGTTTGTACAAGGATTAGTCTGTGCTTTGTTTTGCAGTATTTGTTTAAATCTAATTTTCACTAGACTACATTCTACTAGAGCGAGAGTGATTGGGTATACAATATTTTATGGATTACTTCAGGTATCAATACCTGCTTGTGCTATTTTTTGTAGTTGGTTACTTCAGTACTATGAATTTAGTGCTCTTTTTTATGCTCTCATAATTATTGAAATACCGGGTATAATTTTATTTTTATGGATTACGAATAATGTGCGATTTATTAAAAAATTCCCTTTGTATCAAGTAGATTGGGTCAGTTATGTATTTTATACATTAGCTTGCTCTGGAATAGGATATTTTTTTATCTATGGACAACAGCTAAATTGGTTTGAAAGCCCAATAATTTTTCGTGTGACAATTGGCTCACTAACAGTATTGTTTTTATTTGTAATACGACAATTGTATCTAAAACGCCCACTGGTAGATTTACGCTTATTTAAGTATGTGAATTTTAGATATGGTTTATTGCTTTTGGTATTGTATTATATCTTTAAAGGAACTACAGGTTATGCTTATATTTATTTACAAACCGTATTAGGTTTGGGATCAATTCATTTAATTCCAATTTGGTTTGCGAATATCTTAGGTACTATTTTGGGAATGTTTTTATCCTCAAGATTTATCCTTTACGGAACTCCAATCAAGAATATATTAATTGCTGGTTTTACTTGTTTATTATTGTACCATATCCAAATATATTTTTTGTTTTCATCAGTATCATCTTCAAATGACTTTATGCTTCCTCTATTTGTTCAAGGCATAGGCGCAGGATCGTTATTTGTTCCTATCGTATTATTTACAGTTTCATCAGTGCCAGTTGCTGTTTCTAATCATGCTTCTTTTATTGGGATTTCACTTCGATTTGTAGGATTCTGTATTGGGGTTGCAATTAATAATTACTACCAATTGTTTAATAAAAGTGTACATTACAATACTTTTCGAGAAGGTATAAATGATTTGAATCCAGTGTTGAATCAACGGATTTCAGAGATTCAACAAAATGTCATATTGAATGGACAAGATAATTTAACCGCAAAAAGTATGTCGTCAGGAATTCTGAATAAATTCGTTGGGCAACAAGTTTCATTACGTTCTTCAATGGACTATTATACTATGATGATTTATGCATTGGCTGTATTAGTCCTAATTTTAATTGTAGCTCCTTATACTAAAAAAATTGTTTTACGCTATAGAAGAAACTTTATTCCGTATTAGTGTACAGTTGTTTTAAATTGAGGTAAAATGTATTTTTCTAAAATTTCAAAAGCTTGTTTTGCTTTATATGAGCCATAGTTTCCTTGAGTAAAAACAACCGTTAAATCCAATTCTTTAATTGTAAATATATATTGCCCACCATTACCCGAAGCAAAAAGGACATCATATTGCAGGTCCTTCGTTTTCAATAATTCACGATACCAATAATAGCCATAATAAGTTGGTTGTGGATCTCCAGATTTACTTTTACTAGATTTCATAAATGAAAAATTGGGGATAGCCGTATAGCAAGCAGTTGATTCATCAATCCATTTTTTAGAGATGATTTGTTGGTTTTTCCAGACACCATTATTCTGTACGAGCTGCCCTATTTTTAGCATATCAAGAGGACGAATATAAAATGATCCTGCGGTCATACCGTTACCAGCAGGGTCAACAGTCCATCTATAATTAGTTATTTCAAGTGGTTCAAAAAGATATTTTTTAGCAAAGTCCATCACAGACATATTGGCAGAAACGCGGATAATTCCGCTTAGAATCATTGGGTTAATTGAATTGTATGCCCATACTTCATCAGGCTTATATTTCATTGGAATGTTTAAAGAATAATTGACCCAATCTTTGCTCTGTTCCATATCATCTTCACAGTTCTTGGTTTCATAAAATTCTTCACAATCAATACCAGACTTCATTTCCAATAAATTTTTGATTGTTATTTTCTGTTTTTCATAATCATTTCTAAAGGCGAAATTATTGGGGAAATATTGATAAATATTTTGATTTACATCTCTAATAAAACCTTTGTCTATGGCAATACCGATTAATAGACTAGTTATTGATTTAAAAGAGGAACGTGTATCATGAAGAGAATCATTTGTATAACCATTAAAATAATTTTCATATAATAATTGGTTTCCTTTTGCAATTAAAACACTATGTACTTTTGGATAATACCCGTTATTAATAGCTTTTGTCATCTCAAGTAATGAGGTGTCTTGGGGCTTAACAGTACTTTGGGCAATACAAAATGAATTATACAATAAAATACAGAGAATAATTAGATTTTTCATAAGCTAAATATATAAATTTATGCAAATCAAATGATGTATTTAAGAATGGTATTATAATATTAATGCTGTGTCAATAAAAAAATAGTTTGATATTGATGTAACATTATTTTCTTCTTACGACCTACTCATAAATATCAAATACTAGACAATTGAAAAATAATGAACTACAACAAACTTTTGAGCAAGAGCTCAAAACGAATGAACTGCTTGTTTTTAAAATTTGCCGATTATATGGTAAAACAGAAGATGACAGGAAAGATTTGTTTCAGGAAATTGTTATTCAGCTATGGAGAGCCTATCCTACATTTAGACGAGAAGCAAAGTTCAGTACTTGGCTCTATCGCATAGGGCTAAATGTGGCTATTACTCAATACCGCAAGGATAAAAACCGGATTTATACCTCCGATATTGAGGATTTTAAAATTGTAACTCCAGTAGATGATTTTAATATGGAGAAAGAACAACAATTTAAACAAATGTATTCTGCTATTGAACAATTGAATGATATTGAAAAAGCAATTGTAATGTTATTCTTGGAAGATAAATCATATGACGATATGGAAGAAATTTTAGGAATTAACAATGGAACTCTTAGAGTAAAAATGAACCGAATTAAAGAGAAATTAAGACAAATTACTAAAAATTAATAATTATGGAACTGGAAGATTTTAAACAAGATTGGAATGCTACAATGAAAAATTCTGAGCTAAACTATAATTTGAATGAAATATTGGCTCAAAAGGTAAAAGGCCCATTAAAAGATTTAAAAACTAAATATGGGAGACAAATCATATTATTGCCAGCAGCAGCTATTTTGCTAACGGTTACAAATCTAATAACGCCAGAGCTAAGAACGAATCCTATCGTATGGGCTCCCGTTTTTGCTTTATGTTTATTGACATTCTTTTATTATCGTAGTTATTTAGTAACGAAAAAAATGGAACAGCCTTTTGTAGAAAATATAAAGACAAACTTGGAAAATCAATTGACTATTCTTGAAAAGTACGGAAAGGAAGATGTGCTTTATGTAAGAAGGATATTTATAATGTTTATCATCGTGCTGGAGGTATCCATGGCAAATAACTTAATACCGGCCTATGATTCGTGGAAACATATCGATTTGTTTTTAAGAATTGGTGCTTACCTCCTTTTTCTTATGGCTCAACCATATATAACAAGGTATTTTTATAAACAAAATTTAGGGCAGTATATTAATAAGTTAAAAGATTTAATCAATCAATCAGCCTAAGCAATTGTACAGTTCTATTTGACTTTATTTGAAGTCGAATAGAACTATTCTATCGGCTCTAGATAAATGACTTGAAAACGCTCGCAAACTAACGGAGTGCCAATCATTGGTTCTTTACCGATACGTAAACATTCTTC
Organism: Flavobacterium aerium; assembly: GCF_030766725.1. GTDB lineage: Bacteria > Bacteroidota > Bacteroidia > Flavobacteriales > Flavobacteriaceae > Flavobacterium > Flavobacterium aerium. The sequence goes on from NZ_JARQWR010000002.1 coordinate 223,114, forward strand.
AGAAATATATTCCTTATATATCTTTCTCCATTCGGAAAGTGATCGATCTCCTTCGCCCCCATCATAAGCAAATTGTTGATCTACTTGTTCTAGAGTTGAAATTTCTACTGTCAACGTTTCAATAATACAAACAGGTTGTTCATTTCCGTCAAGAACTATACTTTGATCACCGGGTTTAGGTAAAGATTTGTTATCAAATTCATAGGTCCACTGTAAAGAACAAGTGGTTGTCTTAATACCTGATTTAACTAAATTAACAATTTCTGAAGCATCCTCTTTACTTCCAAAATGGAAAGCCTCATAAGGCTCCATGTTTTTTGGATGCAGGAGTATTTTTACTATTTAGAAATTGCTTCCAGTACTTCGTATAGAGATTGTTTTCCATAATCGAATTAAGAGTTTACTCTAAATTTATCATTATTTATTTCAATATCTAAAGTATATAAAATAAAGGATTGAATTAGTAGAGAGTATAAATCTAATAGAAGTGGGAAGATGAAAGAAGTTTAAACAATTGATGGGAAGTTATAAAAACAAGAAAGCCACTGAAATTCAGTGGCTTTTTTCTTGTGATCGCGATAGGATTCGAACCTATGACCGCCTGCTTAGAAGGCAGGTGCTCTATCCAGCTGAGCTACGCGACCAATATGTCATAAAATTCATCGAATGAATTTTGTCGGGGTGGCAGGATTCGAACCTGCGGCCTCCTGCTCCCAAAGCAGGCGCGATAACCGGGCTACGCTACACCCCGAAAGCAAAATTATGCGGAGAGACAGGGACTCGAACCCTGGCACCGATCACTCGATGACAGTTTAGCAAACTGCTCCATTACCACTCTGGCACCTCTCCAAATATTTTAAAGAACGTATCTCTTTTTTCGGTTGCAAATCTAAGTCATCATTCTATATTTCACAAGTATTTTTGTGATTATTTTTAATATTTTTTTCATTAAAATTTAAAATCATTAACAATCAAATATATAGCTTCAGAAATACTTTTTAAAAAATGAGATGAAAATTTTCATTAAGCGATGATTATGCGAAAAGAGGAATTTTATTACTAATAATTTTATGCTAATTCTTTTGACATAAATGCAAAATCTAATTTAATATATTATTTAAAATGGTTAAATTCGCAACTTAAACAAACAATGAACTATAATTATGAATAAGAAAGTTGTAATCGTATCGGCAGTAAGAACTCCAATTGGAAGTTTTATGGGTGCATTATCTACAGTTCCTGCTCCACAACTAGGTGCAATTGCTATTAAAGGTGCTTTAAGTAAGATTAATCTTGATCCTACATTAGTAGATGAAGTATTAATGGGGAATGTTGTGCAAGCTGGCGAAGGTCAAGCTCCTGCTCGTCAGGCTGCCCTATTTGCTGGACTTCCAAATACAGTAGCTTGTACTACAATCAATAAAGTGTGTGCTTCAGGAATGAAAGCTGTTATGCAGGGAGCTCAAGCTATTATTAGTGATGATGCAGAAATTGTTGTTGCTGGTGGTATGGAAAACATGAGTTTGATTCCTCATTATGTACATTTAAGAAATGGGTACAAATTTGGACCTGCTTCAATGTTAGATGGAATGCAAAAAGATGGATTAACTGATGCATATGATAATAATGCAATGGGTGTATGTGCTGATCTTTGTGCTTCAGAATATAAAATTTCAAGAGAAGAACAAGATGCTTTCGCTATTGAGTCTTATACTCGTTCTGCTAAAGCATGGGAAGCTGGAAAATTTGATAATGAAATTGTACCAGTTCCAGTTCCTCAAAGAAAAGGAGATCCAATCATGGTAACTAAAGATGAAGAATATACTAATGTTAAATTAGATAGAATTCCTACTTTAAACGCAGTATTTACAAAAGATGGTACAGTAACAGCGGCAAATGCTTCAACAATCAATGATGGTGCAGCAGCTGTAGTATTAATGAGTGAAGAGAAAGCAAAAGCATTAGGATTAACTCCCCTAGCCTATATTAAAGGTTATGCAGATGCAGCTCAAGAACCAAAATGGTTTACTACTGCTCCAGCTAAAGCTTTACCAAAAGCATTAGACAAAGCAGGTATTTCTATTAAAGATGTTGACTTTTTCGAATTCAACGAAGCTTTTGCTGTTGTTGGTTTGGCTAATGCACAAATTCTTGGTTTAGATAGTTCTAATATCAATGTAAATGGAGGTGCTGTTTCATTAGGACATCCACTAGGTTGCTCAGGTGTGAGAATTATTGTTACTTTACTAAATGTTTTAGAACAAAACAATGCTAAAATTGGTGCAGCTGCTATTTGTAATGGTGGTGGTGGTGCTTCAGCAATTGTTATCGAAAGAAACTAAATAAAATAGAAACTTTAGTAATTAACAATCATCCATTAATCCCGCAATAATGTTTGGAATTTGTAATCTAGCGATTATCCCTTTAAGAATTGAACCTAATGACCGTAGTGAATTAGTTTCACAAGTGCTATTTGGGGAATATTTTAAAATCATTGGTGAACAGCAACAATGGTATAAAGTAAAGCTGTTTTTTGATGGTTATGAAGGTTGGATTGATAGTAAACAATGTCAAAAAATTACAGAAACAGAATATCTCAATCTGTCAAAAGATTCTAGTATTCTGAGTTCGGATTTGGTGGAATATATTACCACGCCAAATAATTTATTGATGCCAATTCCTTTGGGTGCTTCATTAACTTTTTTAAATCATCCAGATATTAATACTGCTGGATACGAGTTTGAAGGACTTAAAATTACGGGTGTAAAGCCTAAATTGAATCTGATTAATACAGCATTCATGTATTTGAATTCACCCTATCTATGGGGCGGTAAAACGCCGTTTGGGATTGATTGCTCCGGATTTACACAAATGGTGTACAAATTAAATGGTTACAGCTTGCTTCGTGATGCATCACAACAAGCTGGTCAAGGTGAAGCCTTGAGCTTTATTGAAGAGAGTGAACCAGGAGATTTAGCCTTTTTTGATAATGAAGAAGGAAATATTATTCATGTAGGAATGATTATGGATGATAATTATATTATTCATGCCCATGGTAAAGTGCGTATTGATCGACTAGATCATTTGGGTATATATAATGTTGATACTAAAAGACATACTCATAAATTAAGAGTGATTAAAAAGATTATTTAATCTTCATAAGATATTTTTGATTAAAAACCTGTTCAATTTTTGAACAGGTTTTTTTATTGTTTTCTTTTTATTTAACGCAATAAAAATCAAGTTTTATTATGATAACACGTACAATTTACGATATTTGTTGCCAATGAAAAACGAATTTAAAATTAATTCATAGCGATATTGTATGGCGCACCACCAGTTGAGAAAAGACAGAACTTGTCAAAATTGTAATTATGTTGTTGAAAATAAATTTTGTTCCAGATGTGGTCAGGAAAATATTGAGACAAGACAGTCATTTGGACACCTTGTCATCCATTTTTTTGAGGATTTCACCCATTATGACAATTATTTTTGGAAAACTATTAAAACGCTTCTATTTAGGCCATCCGTTTTAACAAAAGAATATTTAACGGGTAAAAGACAGTTATATGTACCGCCAGTAAAGTTGTATATTTTTATAAGTTTTATAACCTTTCTATTATGGGGTCTAACGTCCTCTTTTGAAAATAAGGAAAAGGATAACAGTTTTGTGAATTTTGGAGATGATAAAGAGGTTTTTTTAAAAGAGTCAGGATTAGAAACATTTCCTACAGTAAAAGAGTTGGATTCAGTTCAGAATTCGTTGCCAGAATCTAAAAAATCAGAAGGTGCTAAGTATTGGATGAAAAAGAAATTAGCGAAGATTAATGAGAATTATAAATCAGAAAATTTTAAAGAAAAACTGGAAGATTCATTTCTTCATAATTTACCAAAAGCATTATTTTTATATCTGCCGTTTTTTGCGTTAAATCTGTGGATTTTTCATGGTAAAAAAAGATGGTATTTCTTTGATCATGGTATTTTTACACTCCATTATTTTTCCTTTATATTGTTTACGTTTACTAGTTCATTAATCATTAATTTTATTTTAGATTTACTTCATTTAGATTCGCTTTTTAATTATTTCCAATTGCTATTTATGGGTTGGTGGTTTTTCTACTTTTTCAGATCGCATAGAAGGTTTTATGGTGAAAGTAAATTAATTTCTAGGCTAAAAGGTATTGCCTTGTTCTTTATTAATATACTTTTCATATCAATATTCTTGCTGGTACTAATTTTCTATGGAATGGTAAATATGCACTAGGTATATGTAATTATAAATAAAAAAAATCCCGCTTGATATTTCAAGCGGGATTTTTTATAATAAAATGAGAGTTTATTATTTTAACGTTGCTTTCAAAGCATTGTATTTATCAGTCATGTCTAAAGCACCATAGATACTTAATAATGTCTCAATTGCTGGCTGGTTACTAGGATCTAGTTCAACTGCTTTTTCTAACAATGGTAATAAGCTTTTGTGTAATGTTTCTCTTTCCTTTTTAAGAACTTCATATCTTTTATTATCTTTTGGAGAAGTTCCTAATTTATTCATTTCTTCTGTGATTTTTCCATCAGCACCTAATTTTAAGCTAGCGATGTTTAAATACGCGTTTGAATATTTAGGATTGATTTCAATTGCTTTTTTGAAGTATTTTTCAGCTTCAACAGGATCTTTAGCTTCAGAGCTAATAACACCTAAATTATAGTATAAATCTGCATCATTTGGATTTTTTGCCAATGCTTCAGTAACTAATTTTTTATAAGTATCGTAGTCTTTTGTTTGAAGGTATAAGTTTGCTTCAGTCATCAATAAACTATTGTCCTCAGGATTCATTTTTCGGGCATCAGCAATAGATTTTTTTGCTGCATCAATGTCCCCTTTTTGAACTAAAATTAAAGCCATGTTTTTGTAGATTTCACCTCTTTTAGAAGGTTCTTTTTCCATTCTTGGCTTTTCATGAGTACCGATTTTTACGGCAGTTCTCATGTCTTTTTCATTAGCAAAACTATCCTCTTTGTCATTAACTTTACTTACTGCGTAATAGTTAGTTCCTTTTCCAGAGAAATTCAATTGCTTAAGTTCTTCATAATACTTCAAAGCCAAATCATAATCTTTACCATTAATTGCTCCAGAAGCAGCATAGTATAGATTGATAGTGTCTTTTTTGCTGATGTTGTAAGCTTGATAAAGTTTTAAAGCACCTTCTTTGTAGTTTTTAGCAGCGTTATCAGCGATTGCTCCATTGATAAGACCATTTTTAACTTCAACTAATGAACCTTCGGCTTGCTTGCTGTATTTTGCTTTTCCTGAAGCTTTTTCAGCATCAATTAACAATTGGTAAGCTTTGGCAGCTTCAGCATAACTTTTTGCAGTTTCAACATTTTTCTTTGCTAAGTCTAAATAAGCATTTCCCTTTAGGAAATAAAATTGTGCTTTTTCAGCATCAGATGCAGCAGCAATTAACGATTCAGCTCCTTGTAAAGTTGCTTTAGCTTCCGCTGCATTTCCATTTTTAAGTGCTTTTTCAGCAGCTTTTAATTGGTCTTTTTGTGCAAAAGAACTCATTGATATTAAAATGGATGATGCTACGATCAAATATCTATTTTTCATTTTATTTTCAATTTAGTTATAGAATTATTCTTTGGGTTTAAATTTCGGTATCTGTTTCAGTTTCTGGAGTGATATCCTCTGAAGAGTTTTCATCACCTGTTTCTGCAATAAATCCTTCTTCACCTTCTAAAATTTCTCCTTCAGCAACTTCCTCTTCGCGCATTACTTTAGTAACGGCAGCAATAGAATCATTTCCTTTGATGTTGATTAATCGTACTCCTTGTGTGGCACGACCCATAACACGTAAATCAGAAACTTCCATTCTAATGGTTAAACCAGATTTATTGATAATCATTAAGTCGTCAGTATCATTCACATTATTGATTGAAACTAGATTTCCTGTTTTATCAGTAATATTTAATGTTTTAACTCCTTTACCACCTCTGTTTGTAATACGGTAATCATCTAAGCTAGAGCGTTTACCGTAACCATTTTCTGAAACTACAAGAATTTCTGAATTCATATCGTTTACAGTCACCATACCGATTACTTCATCTTTTTCATCAGCAAGGGTGATTCCACGTACTCCAGAAGCACTACGTCCCATTGGTCTAGTTTTCTTTTCTTCGAAACGAACTAATTTACCAGATTTTACAGCGATTAATACTTGGCTTTCACCAGTTGTTAATTTTGCTTCTAATAATTCATCATCTTCTTTAATAGTAATCGCATTGATACCATTTTGTCTAGGACGAGAATATTGTTCAAGTAAAGTTTTCTTAACCTGACCTTGTTTAGTAGCCATAATTACATAATGACTATTGATGTAATCCTGGTCTTTTAAATCTTGAGTACAAATGAAAGCTTTAACCTTATCATCATTCTCAATATTGATTAAGTTTTGGATTGCTCTACCTTTACTAGTTTTGCTTCCTTCTGGAATTTCATAAACACGCATCCAGAAACATTTTCCTTTTTGTGTGAAGAACATCATGTATTGGTGGTTTGTAGCCACAAATAAATGCTCTAAGAAATCCTGATCTCTAGTAGCCACTCCTTTTTGTCCTACTCCGCCTCTATTTTGAGTTTTGTATTCAGATAATGGAGTTCGTTTTACATAACCTGCATGAGAAATTGTAATAACAACATTTTCATCAGCAATTAAATCCTCAATACTTACGTCTCCACCAGCATATTCAATAACAGAACGACGTTCGTCTCCATATTTATCTTTAATTTCGGCCAACTCTTCTTTAATAAGAGCCATTCTCAATTCTTTACTGGCTAATAATTCACGTAAGTGATCAATTAATTTCATGATCTCTTCGTATTCAGCTCTTAATTTATCTTGCTCCAGACCTGTTAATTGTCTCAAACGCATTTCGACAATTGCTTTGGCTTGAATCTCAGATAATTTAAAGCGCTCAATTAATTTCTCTCTAGCTTGATCGGCATTACTAGAAGAACGGATTAATGCAATAACTTCATCAATATTGTCTGAAGCAATGATTAAACCTTCTAAGATGTGTGCTCTTTCTTCTGCTTTACGTAAATCAAACTGAGTTCTTCTAATAACTACATCATGTCTGTGTTCTACAAAATAATGAATCAATTCTTTTAGATTCAACATTTGAGGTCTTCCGTTAACCAATGCAATATTGTTAACGCTGAATGAAGATTGTAGTTGAGTGTATTTGTATAATGTATTTAATACTACATTAGGAACAGCATCACGCTTTAAGATATACACGATACGCATACCGTTTCTATCCGATTCGTCACGAATGTTCGCAATACCTTCTATTTTTTTATCATTTACTAAGTCCGCTGTTTTTTTAATCATTTCAGCTTTATTGACTTGGTAAGGAATTTCAGTAACAATGATAGATTCTCTGCCTTCAACTTCTTCGAAGTTTACTTTCGCTCTCATTACAACTCTACCTCTACCGGTTTTGAATGCTTCACGTACACCATCATAGCCATAGATAACACCACCAGTTGGGAAATCAGGAGCTTTGATGTAGTTCATTAATTCATCAATTTCAATATCAGGATTGTCGATATAAGCTAATGTACCGTCAATAACCTCAGTAAGGTTGTGTGGAGGCATGTTTGTAGCCATACCAACAGCAATACCAGAAGAACCGTTAATTAATAAAGTAGGAACCTTTGTAGGCATTACTTTAGGCTCGTATAGGGTATCATCAAAGTTTAATTGAAAATCAACAGTTTCTTTGTCAATGTCTGCCAAAATGTCTTCTGCAATTTTTCGCATTCTAGCCTCCGTATAACGCATTGCAGCAGGATCATCACCATCTACAGAACCAAAGTTACCTTGACCATCTACTAATAGATAACGTAAACTCCATTCCTGTGCCATACGCACCATTGCATCATATACAGATTTATCTCCATGTGGGTGAAATTTACCAAGAACCTCCCCTACAATTCTTGCAGATTTCTTGTGAGCTCTATTCGAAAGAACCCCTAATTCATACATTCCAAAAAGAACTCTTCGATGTACGGGTTTCAAGCCATCTCTAACATCTGGAAGCGCTCTGGATACAATAACTGACATCGAATAATCGATGTAAGATGATTTCATTTCGTCTTCGATGTTAATAGGAATTAACTTTTCTCCTTCAGACATAAGTATTTATATTAAAAAATTAGTTTAAATTCAAAACGTGCCAATATACGTATTTTCACGCTTTTTACCGCACTTTTTCGGTATAAATTTCAAAGATTTATCAACAAAATTTGATAGAATTATTTTACGAATTCATTTTTAATTTCCAATATTTTTTTGTCACTTAGCATGACAGTACTTTTGTATAGGTACGATTATTGTATTTATCCCCAAGAATAATTAAATTTACAGAACTAACCCAAATATATTATGGACGATAATTTTTCGCCAAGAGTAAAAGACGTGATTACTTATAGTAAAGAAGAAGCTTTACGATTAGGTCATGATTTCATTGGCACAGAGCATCTTATGTTAGGTATTTTGAGAGATGGAAATGGAAAAGCAATTAGTATTCTCAATAATTTATCAATAGATTTAGATCATCTAAGAAGGAAAGTTGAGATTCTGAGTCCTGCAAATCCTAATGTAGAGCGAAATAATGAAAAAAAGAATTTACACCTTACCAGACAAGCAGAACGCGCTTTAAAAACGACTTTTCTTGAAGCGAAAGTCTTTCAAAGTTCTTCAATTAGTACTGCCCATCTCCTATTGTGTATTCTTAGAAATGAGAATGATCCGACAACAAAGTTGTTGAATAAATTAAAAATAGATTACGATTTAGCAAAAGAACAGTATACAAATATGATATCAAACGAAGAAGATTATATGCAGGATTTACCTCGTGCGGAGTCATTTAATGAGGATTCTGGTTCAGACGAAAGTTTGAAAGAAGGTACATTCAATAACCCTACAAACAAGTCAAATAAAAAATCTAAAACACCTGTATTGGACAATTTTGGTCGTGACCTGACTGAGATGGCAGAGGAAGGTAAATTAGATCCTGTTGTAGGTAGAGAAAAAGAAATAGAACGTGTTTCACAAATTTTAAGTCGTAGAAAGAAAAACAACCCGTTGCTAATTGGTGAGCCTGGAGTAGGTAAATCAGCTATTGCAGAAGGTTTGGCACTACGTATTATTCAGAAAAAGGTTTCTCGTATTCTGTTTAATAAACGTGTAGTAACACTTGATTTAGCAAGTTTAGTTGCCGGTACAAAATACAGAGGGCAATTTGAAGAACGTATGAAGGCGGTTATGAATGAATTAGAAAAGAATGATGATATTATTCTTTTTATTGATGAAATTCATACTATCGTTGGTGCTGGTGGTGCTACGGGATCATTGGATGCATCAAATATGTTTAAACCAGCTTTAGCAAGAGGTGAAATCCAATGTATTGGTGCTACAACACTAGATGAGTACAGACAATATATAGAAAAAGATGGTGCGTTAGAAAGACGTTTCCAAAAAGTAATTGTGGAGCCTACTTCTGTGGAAGAAACGATTACAATTTTGAATAACATCAAAAATAAATACGAAGATCACCATAGCGTTACCTATTCGCAAGAGGCAATTGAAGCTTGTGTGAAATTAACGAACCGATATATGTCGGAACGTTTTTTACCAGACAAAGCAATCGATGCTTTAGATGAAGCAGGTTCAAGAGTACATATTACCAATATTGATGTTCCAAAACAAATTCTTGATTTGGAAAGACAACTGGAAGAAGTGCGCGAGAATAAAAATAGCGTTGTTAAAAAACAAAAATACGAAGAGGCTGCGAAGCTTAGAGATGATGAAAAACGTCTAGAAAAAGACCTAGCAATTGCGCAAGAACAATGGGAAGAAGATTCTAAGAATAATAGAATTTTAGTTACAGAAGATAATGTAGCTGATGTTGTTTCTATGATGACTGGAATTCCTGTTAATCGTATTGCTCAAACTGAAAGTAATAAATTAGCTAAATTACCTGAACTTATTAAAAATAAGGTGATTGGTCAAGATGAGGCAGTGTTGAAAATTGCTAAATCTATACAACGTAATAGAGCTGGATTGAAAGATCCGAATAAACCAATTGGGTCATTTATTTTCTTAGGACAAACAGGGGTTGGTAAAACACAATTAGCGAAAGTTTTGGCTAAAGAATTGTTTGATTCAGAAGATGCTTTAGTACGTATTGACATGAGTGAATACATGGAGAAATTTGCGATTTCAAGATTAGTTGGAGCGCCTCCAGGATATGTTGGATATGAAGAAGGTGGTCAATTGACTGAAAAAGTACGTAGAAAACCATATTGTGTAGTGCTTCTTGATGAGATTGAAAAAGCACATCCAGATGTATTCAATATGATGCTTCAAGTGTTAGATGACGGATATTTGACGGATAGCCTTGGACGAAAAATTGATTTTAGAAATACAATCATTATTATGACTTCAAATGTTGGAGCACGTCAATTAAAAGACTTTGGTCAAGGTGTTGGTTTTGGTACAACTGCCAAAAAGGCACAAGCCGATGATCACTCAAAAGGTATTATTGAAAATGCCTTGAAAAAAGCATTTGCTCCTGAGTTTTTAAATCGAATTGATGATGTAATTGTGTTCAATGTGTTGGAAAAAGAGCACATCAACTTAATTATCAATATTGAATTGGATAAATTATATGCTCGAGTAAAAGAATTAGGCTATACATTGAGATTATCCGATAAGGCAAAAGATTTTATTGCAGATAAAGGTTTCGATAAACAATTCGGAGCAAGACCTTTAAAAAGAGCCATTCAGAAATATGTCGAAGATGCTCTTGCAGAAGAGATTATTACTTCGAAAATAACGGAAGGTGATGAGATTTTTATGGATCTAGAGGATACTTCACAAGAGTTAACGATACAAATTCAAAAAACTGAAAAACCTACTAATTAGTAGGTTTTTTCTTTTTTAATAATTATAGGGTGAACTTATTGAATTTTAAAAAAAAGTATTACTTTAGAATATTATTTCTTTCAAACAAATTTTATGTTACGAGACAAAGTTATTGTGGGCAGTGAAGAATGGTGCTCCTTCCCTACCTTGGGAATTCCCACGATTAAAGCAAGAGTCGACTCTGGAGCCAAGACCTCTGCATTACATGCTATTAATATTGTTCAATTTATTAAGGACGGAGAAAACTGGGTAAAGTTTGATATCAATCCTATTCAAAATAATCTAAAAACGGTGATTCATTGTGAGTCACAATTAGTAGATAAAAGGGTTGTAAAAAGTTCTAGTGGATTTAGAGAACAACGTTATGTCGTTCGCGTAGAATTAGAAATGGGCGGTACACTTTGGCCTATAGAGATTACATTGACCAATCGAGATTCAATGGGTTTCCGCATGTTATTAGGGCGTGAAGCTATGAGTGGTCGTGTTTTGGTTGATCCTGAACAAAAATATTTACTTGGGCAACCCAGTAATGAAAAACTAAAAGAATATTACGATAAATCAGAATCTACTAAATCAGGATTAAGAATTGGTGTTTTAGCCAGTAATCCTGAATTATATAGTAATAAAAGAATTATGGAAGCGGGTGAAATGCGTGGACATGAAATGCATTTTTTAAACCTGAAGTATTGTTACATGAAATTAGATGCAAATAATCCAGAGATTCATTACCGTGGCGGTCGTGTTTTAAATGATTTTGATGCAGTAATTCCTAGAATTAGACCTAGTATGACGTTTTACGGTTGTGCATTGACAAGACAATTTGAAGCATTAAAAGTATTCTGTTTGAACTCTTCTTCTGCGATAAGTCAATCCAGAGATAAATTATATTCTTTACAACTATTATTAAATAGTGGAGTTGATATTCCTACTACAGGTTTTGCTAACTCACCATTGGATACCAATGATTTAATTAAAATGGTAGGCGGTTCTCCCCTAATTGTGAAACTATTAGAAGGAACGCAAGGTAAAGGTGTTGTTTTGGCAGAAACGAAAAAAGCAGCAGAGAGTGTTATTAATGCGTTTAAAAGTTTAAATGCTAATATATTAGTTCAAGAGTTTATTAAAGAAGCCAATGGAAAAGATATCCGTTGTTTTGTAATTGACGGAAAAGTTGTTGCGGCTATTCAACGTGAAGCATTGCCAGGAGAATTTAGAGCTAATATTCACTTAGGTGGTACAGCTTCCATTATAAAAGTAACAACAGAAGAGAGGCGTATTGCTATTCGTGCAGCTAAAGCAATGAATTTGAAAGTTGCCGGAGTTGATATTATCCGTTCATCAAAAGGGCCATTGTTATTAGAAGTAAATTCTTCACCTGGATTAGAAGGTATTGAAGGTGCTACCAATAAAGATATTGCTGGTGAAATGATTAAAGCAATTGAGAAAAATTTTAAATGGAAAATATAATGTAATTTTTATATTATAAATTATAGTAATTACCTTTATTTTTCTTTGGATTAATAAAGGTAATTCTCTTTTATAACCTTATCACAATTTCAGAATTAAATATTTTAATCCTTAATACAAGTAAGCAATGAATACTTATTTAGATATTATTTTACGAAGTACTGCAGTCTATTTTTTTATGGTTATTGCACTCCGTGTATTTGGAAAAAAGCAATTGTCACAACTAAATACTGCCGATGTTATTTTGATTTTGCTGATTAGCAATTCAGTTCAGAATGCAATGGTTGGTAATGATACCAGTTTGTGGGGAGGTTTAGCCGCAGCAAGTGTTTTATTTGTGATTAATTATGTCCTGAAGAAATTAATGTTTAAAAGTAAACTCTTAACGTCTTTTATTCAAGATAAACCGGAGATCTTAGTTCATAATGGAAAAATAGAATTTGCGACACTAAGTAAACTTGGAATAACTTCAGATGAATTGACAGAAGCAATGCGAGAACATGGTGTTCAATATTATAAAGATATTAGGTTAGCGATGTTAGAAATTAATGGAAACATTAGTATTATATCTGGTGATGAGAAATTGCGTCAAACCCAACATAAAATCATACGGAATCAAAAGGCATTCAATAATGGTATTCAGTAGAATAATAAAATAATAAGAATGATTAATAGAAAAGTAGTATTATACATTGCAATGAGTTTAGATGGTTTCATTGCTAAGAATGATGGGAATTTAGATTTTTTATCTGCAGTAGAAAAAGAAGGCGAAGATTATGGATATGCTGCCTTTAATGAAACAATTGATTGTGTAATAGTTGGACGAAAAACCTATGATAAGGTATTGAGTATGGGATATGATTTTCATCATGCTGATAAAGAATCGTATATTATCACAAGAACAGCTCGACCATCAATAGGAACTGTTCATTTTTATACTGATAATTTATACGATTTGGTTGCTCGATTAAAATCTACAGAAGGGAAAAATATTTTTGTAGATGGTGGTGCAGAAATAGTGAATGAATTAATGAAAGAAAATCTAATCGATGAATTTGTGATTTCCATTATTCCAGTATTCTTAGGAAATGGAATTTCTTTATTTAAAGAAGGCAGACCAGAAGTGGCTTTAAAGCTAATTGATACTAAATCATTCGATAAAGGATTAGTACAACTTCATTACGTGAAAATATAACGAATAAAGAAAGTGATATAAAAAAGGGTCGGCAGTATTACTGCTGACCCTTTTATTATTATTATGGCAGGACTTAGTTTGCTTCTTCTTCGTCAATATTGAAGCTATCCAAGAAAGCAATTGTTTTTTTAATATCGTAATGCAAAATACGATCCTCTTCTACAAAAGGGACATCTTCACGGTATGATTTAATAAACGTTTCGATGAATGGACTTGATTGTAAAGGTCTTCTGAATTCTAATGCTTGTGAAGCATTCATTAATTCGATAGCCAAAATAGTTTCAAGATTAGTCATGATTTTTAATGCTTTTGTAGCAGCATTAGCGCCCATACTTACGTGATCTTCTTGTCCGTTTGAAGAAACAATAGAATCAATACTTGCAGGTGTAGCCAATTGTTTATTTTGACTAACGATACTGGCAGCAGTATATTGAGGAATCATAAATCCAGAGTTTAAACCTGGATTATCTACTAAAAATGCAGGAAGGTTTCTTAATCCTGAAATTAATTGATACGTTCTTCTTTCAGAAATACTACCCAATTCTGCTAAAGCAATAGATAAGAAATCCAATGTTATTGCTAAAGGTTGTCCGTGGAAGTTTCCGCCAGAAATAATTTGATCCGATTCGATAAATACATTAGGATTATCTGTTACGGAATTGATTTCTGTTTTGAATACTTTTTTTACGTAATCGATAGCATCCTTTGAAGCCCCATGTACTTGTGGCATACAACGGAATGAATAAGGATCTTGAACGTGTTTTTTCTCTTGTACAATGATTTGACTTTCATCTAAGAAAGAAGTAATTCTTTCTGCAGTTACAATTTGCCCTTTGTGAGGTCTGATGTAATGGATTAATTCGTTGAAAGGCTCAATACGACCATCAAATGCTTCTAAAGAGATTGTACCGATTAAATCAGCTAAATAAGAGTATTTTGTTGCTTTTATTAAAATGTGAGCACCAAAGGCACTCATGAATTGAGTACCATTTAATAAGGCTAAACCTTCTTTTGATTTTAAGATAATAGGATGCCATCCAAAATGCTCTAATACAGCAGAAGAATTTACTTTTTTGCCATTAAAATAAACCTCACCTTCCCCTAATAATGGTAAAGATAAGTGTGCCAATGGAGCTAAATCTCCAGAAGCACCAAGAGAACCTTGAGAATAAATTACAGGTAATATATCGTGATTGTAAAAATCGATTAAACGTTCTACAGTTGCCAATTGAACTCCAGAATAACCATAGCTTAAAGATTGAATCTTTAATAACAACATCATTTTGACAATTTCTAAAGGTACCTCCTCACCTGTTCCACAAGCATGAGATTTGACTAAGTTCTCTTGTAATTGAGAAAGATTTTCATTAGAAATTTTGATATTATATAAAGAACCAAAACCTGTATTGATACCGTAAATAGGTTCATGATGCGTTTGCATTTTTTGATCCAAGTACTGACGGCATTTATCAATATTAACTTTTGCTTCTTCAGAAAGACCTAACGTTTGATTTTGGCTGATAATAGTATGCAGTGTTTCGATCGTAAGTATTTCGGCACTTATATAATGTGTATTGTCCATGATTTGCTATTATGTTAAGAGTTCAAAGTTCAACAATCATTATATAAAAAGCAAAATTTGTTAATAATATAAAATGTTAAAGGTTATCTAAATATTTAATTATAAATTTGGAATACTTAAAAAACTATCACAATGAAAAAAATTTTCGGATTATTAAGCGTTATCGTTTTAGTTTCCTGTAACAAAGCACCAGAATTTGCAATTGTTAGCGGGAAAGTAAGCAACGCGGCTACAGATGGAAAAGTCACTATTACGGGTGGAAATTTTCTAAAAGAAATTACGTTGAAACCAGACGGAACTTTCTCAGATACATTACTAATTACTTATGATGGTGCTTATACAGTAAGTGCCGAAAGCGGTAATGTTCCACTTTATTTAGAAAAAGGGACAGAATTAGGCGTTACAGCAGATTATAAAGATTTCTCAAAATCAATTGCTTTTACAGGCAAAGGAGCAGTTGAGAATAATTATATGAAAGAAAAAAGTGAAGCAACCCAAAAAGAAATGGGTACAACACCTGAATTCTATTCTTTAGCAGAAAAAGAATTTGTTGCAAAAGTTGATAAAATTAAAAAAGATCAATTGGCTTTAGGAGAAAAAACAAAATTTGAAAGCAAAACATTCAAACAAAATGAGCTTAAAAATATTGATTATGCCGCACAATTAAGTTATATTAATTATCCGCAGTACCATGCTCATTTTGCTCAAAACCCTGATTTCAAACCATCAGCAACATTCCCTAAAGAGGATGAGAAAATGAATTTAGATAATGAAGCGGATTATGATTTTTCTAATTCATACAAACAAATTGTATCGAGTAATTTCTACAAAAAAGTAGAAAAAGAAATGAAATCTGAAAACGATAAGTTCTCTCCTATTGCATTACCGCTTTTAAAAACAATTAAAAGTCAAAATATTAAAAATGCATTAGCAAAAGAACTTTCTTATGAAATTGCTCCATCAAATGATAATGCAGAAGCATTATACAAAGATTTAATGGCAATCTCTACCAATGATAAATTTAAAGAAGATATCACGACTAAATTCAATAAAATCAAAAATTTAGTAAAAGGTAAACCATCTCCAACTTTTGAATATGAAAACTTTAAAGGAGGAAAAACATCACTTGAAAGCTTAAAAGGTAAATACGTTTATATTGATGTATGGGCTACATGGTGTGGACCTTGTAAACAAGAAATTCCTTCATTATTAAAAGTAGAAGAACAATACCATGGTAAAAACATTGAGTTCGTAAGTATCTCTATTGATAGAGTAAAAGACCATGAAACATGGACTAAAATGGTTACAGATATGAAATTAGGCGGTATCCAATTGTTTGCTGATAAAGATTGGAAATCACAATTCGTATCAGATTATGCAATCGATGGTATTCCAAGATTTATCTTATTAGATCCACAAGGAAATATTGTTATGGCAGATGCTCCGAGACCTTCTGACCCTAAACTAATTGAAACTTTCAATGATCTTAAAATCTAAGGATTTGAAAAACATATAAAAAAAAGCCTCGATACTATCGGGGCTTTTTTATTATAATTTAGTGAAGTATTTATTCACACCAGTATTTTGTCAACATAAAGATTGGTTCTCCACTGTAAGTAAATTGCCATATACCTGTAGGTCCACATACGTGATCATACCATCCACCTTGTGTATTATCTAAAGAGTAAACTCCTTCTCCACAAATATCACCTTCTTCTAGAAATACAAAACCATTTTCAGTTTTTAAAGTATGAAATTGATTTTGATCCTGGTATCCAGCAATCATACAAGTTGGATCTGGTGTATCAATGATATCAAATCCCCAACCTTCTTCTAAATTTACATTATCACTTGTAAAAGCAATTATAATAGCTGGAGGAGTGTCAGATCCCCATGCGATTCTTGCTTTCTCTCTGATACCTTCAGGAATATCAGTAAAAACATCCCAACCCGTAACTACTTTTCCAGAAACTGAATTTTCTTTCGCTTTTAAAGCAGAATCTGTTACTGAATTTGGAAGTTGATCTTCATTTGAACTACACCCACTTAATAGTAAAGCAACACAACCTAATAAAAAAATTGTTTTTTTCATAATAAAGCTTGTTTAGTGATTGTCTTTTTATAGAATCAATCGTGATTAATTAATAATTCCAAAGCAATGAAAAAGGTATAACTTTAAGGTTACTTAAGTGTTAATATATTCTTAAAAATTAACATAAATTGTGAATTTATGCTTCAATGTGCAAATAAGCCTTGCCAATGTTGGAAATAATGTCCGATGCGATAAAGGATTGATAACCAGTTTCTGGCACTGTTAAGTCGGCAGTTAGTCCATGTATGTAGACTCCTAAAATAGCAGCCTCTATAGGATCGTAAGCCTGTGCTAACAAACTGGTGATAATTCCAGATAGTACATCTCCACTACCAGCTGTTGCTAATGCTTGATTTCCCGTAATATTAACATAAGTGTTTTCGGCATCAATAACTAAAGTATAAGCACCTTTAATGATGATGATTAATTGGTGCTTTTTAGCCAATTGTTGTGTTTTTTCGATTTTTTCAAAATCGTGTTGCCAGCTACCTATTAAACGCTCTAGTTCTTTTGGATGTGGAGTTAAAATTGTTCCCTCAGGCAATTGTGAAATCCAATCCCGATTGATAGATAAGATGTTTATTGCATCGGCATCGACAAGTAATGGTGCTTCAACACTGTTTAAAAAAGAGTGTAATGCTTTTTGCGTATCTAAATGCTGCCCCATTCCCATGCCAATGGCAATCGCTTGCGGTTTAAATTCATATTGTATGGTTGAAATATGAGTTTCAGAAGGATCAGTTAGCACCATTACTTCAGGAACAGAAGCTTGTAGTGCTGTATAACCACATCTTGGGATATAAGTGGTTACTAATCCACAACCTGATTTTAGTGCAGCTTTTGCCGTAAGTAATGGAGCGCCAATTTTGCCATAGCTTCCACCAACTACTAAAACATGCCCTTGAGTCCCTTTATGTGCATATTGATCAACAGATTTGTATAAGATTGAGATATCATTTTGATCAATTAAATAATGATTTGTTGGTGTCTCATTGATGAATTTTGGATCTAACCCAATATCCAGAATTATAATATCTTGAATATAACGTTCATTCTCAGGTAAATAGAAAGCAAGCTTAGGCAATTGAAAAGTCAATACAACAGCAGCATTGATAACAGCTCTTTTGTTTTCAGTATTTTGGTCTAAAAATAAACCAGAAGGAACGTCAATAGCAATTACATAAGCTTGAGAAGCATTGATATATTGAAAAAGATCAATTACCCATTCTTCAGGCGTACGAGATAAACCACTACCAAAAATGGCATCAATTACAATCTCATTACTTTTTATATTCGGAACATGATCACCATTTGTGATGATATAAGGTTCAATAGCAAATTCTTTTAAACGTTCAAGATTTACGATAAAATCATCCGAATGTTTTTCATTAAACGATACAATATTTACTTTGACAAAATATCCTTTTTGTTTTAATAATCGGGCTAATACTAAACCATCTCCCCCGTTATTTCCTACTCCACAGAATATTTGAAAAGTAGTTTTGGTATTCTGGTATTTATTTTCAATCCAATGAAAAGCTACTGTAGCAGCGCGTTCCATTAAATGTGTAGAGGTGATGTTTTGTTTCTCGATGGTGATTGCATCAGCATCTTTGCTATTTTGGCTAAAAAAAATTTTCATTTCATTTCAAACTTTAAAATTACGTCCTATAAAAGTAAACTTCTTTTTGATTAAATAAAAAAAGTAGTATATTTGAATCACTTAATAATCATTCAGTAACCTTTGTACAACGATAATAATACATATTATTCTTTAGAAACAGCCAATACTTTGGTTGCATCTTCTGTTGCTACAACGACTACAACTACAACTACTACCCCTCTGGGGTATAGCATTTTCATATAATCCTCTTGTGTATTATTTTATTTTAAAATAATCCCTTTTACGTAGCTAAAAGCTTCGTAGCCATTCCTATACATTAATTATTAAGTCATTCTCAAATGAATATTATAAAATTTGGCGGCACTTCTGTAGCCAATGCCGAAAACATCAATAAAGTTGTTGCGATTATTAATCGTAAATCTAAAAGTGAGCCTGTAGTTGTAGTGGTCTCTGCTTTTGGAGGTATTACGGATCTATTACTTTTAGCAGGAAATCAAGCTGCTGTAAAAGATGAAAAATATAAAATAAGTCTTGAAGAAGTAAATAAGCGTCATTTAAACGTTGTAAAAGAGCTAATCCCTGTTGTACAGCAAAGTGCTATACTAAGTGTTGTAAAAAGAGCTTTAAATCATCTAGAAGCATTGTTAGAAGGAAGTTATTTGTTAGGAGAGTTTTCTTGTCGTACAAAAGATGCAGTATTGAGTTATGGAGAATTATTATCTTCCTTTATCCTATCCGAAGTACTGAAGTTAATATACCCAAAGACTGTTTATAAAGACAGTCAATCCTTGATTAAAACAAATAATGAGTTTGGTAAAGCAGTAGTGAATTTTGAGATTACAAATAACCTCATTCAGTATTTCTTTGATAAAAATCAATCAAGAATTACAATAGTTCCAGGTTTTGTGGCTAGTTCAGAAGAAGGAAATATTACGACTTTAGGTCGTGGTGGTTCCGATTACACTGCAGCAATTATTGCAGCAGCTTTAGATGTTTCAAAATTAGAAATTTGGACAGATGTGAATGGTATGTACACTGCAAATCCAAAGCTTGTAAAACAAGCACAATCCATCCCATACATTTCCTATCATGAAGCGATGGAATTGTCCCATTTTGGAGCTAAAGTACTATATCCACCAACCATTCAACCCGTATTAGATAAAGATATTGTCATTCATATTAAAAATACATTTGATCCGGAAGCAAAAGGAACAATCATTAGTAATCATCCTGTAAAGAAACAAAATGAAGATGTTGTTCGAGGCATTAGCCACATTGACCATATTGCTTTGTTAACACTGGAAGGTTCTGGTTTAATTGGTGTTATAGGTTCATCAAAAAGATTTTTCGAAGTACTATCCAATGAAAAGATTAATATCGTTTTTATTACTCAAGCTTCTTCGGAACATTCCATTTGCATCGGTATTCATGAAATGGATGCCCAGAAAGCAAAAGACCTAATCAATCAAGAATTTAAGTTTGAAATACGCTTACGCAAAATCAATTCTGTCGTACTAGAAAAAAATCTTTCTATAATTGCTATTGTTGGAGAAAACATGAAGAATCATAAAGGATTGAGTGGTAAAATGTTTAGTACTTTGGGTAAAAACAACATTAATATTCGCGCCATTGCCCAAGGAGCATCGGAACGAAATATATCGGCAGTAATTGCTAATTCAGATGCTAAAAAAGCATTGAATTGTCTGCACGAACGTTTCTTCGAAGCTCAAATTAAACAATTGAATCTTTTTGTAATGGGTGTTGGGAATGTGGGGCAAAAATTCATTGAGCAAATCCAGCAACAAAAGGAATACTTGTGCCGAAATTTAAAATTGAATATTAGAATTATAGCTTTAGCAAATTCTAAGAAAATGATTTTTGAAGCAGAAGGAATTTCTTTGATGTACTGGGAAGAACAATTGCAAAATGGATTGGAAAGTAATGTAGATGATTTTATCAAGAACATCAAGAAATTGAATTTGCGCAATAGCATTTTTGTTGATATTACAGCCAATGAAAATGTAGCCCATAGTTATCATAAATACTTAAAGCGAAATATAGCAGTTGTAACCTGTAATAAAATAGCATGTTCTTCTTCGTTTGAGCAATATAAAAATTTAAAAAATAGAGCACGAGAAAACAATGTCCCATTTTTATTTGAAACAAATGTTGGAGCAGGATTGCCGATTATCGATACCTTGAAAAATTTAATCGCATCAGGAGATCAAGTACATAAAATTCAAGCAGTATTATCGGGAAGTTTAAATTTTGTTTTTAATAATTATAATGAAACTAATACTTTTCATGATGTTGTAGAACAAGCTAAAGATGAAGGATATACTGAACCCAATCCTAAGATAGATCTTAGTGGTGTTGATGTAATGCGAAAGCTCTTAATTCTGATCCGTGAAAGTGGTTATGTAATGGATATAGAAGCTATAAAAAACAAATCTTTTTTACCTAATAATTGTTTGGAAACAGATTCTATTACTTCATTCTTTGCTTCATTAAAAGAACAAGAGCCACATTTTAAAGCCTTGTATAAAAAAGCAGTTGCACAAGAATCAAGATTGAAATATGTAGCTCAGTTTGAAGATGGAAAAGCAAGTGTTGAATTACAGCTGATTCCAAAGGAACATCCGTTTTACAATTTGGATGGTAAGGATAATATTGTACTGTTTTATACAGACCGTTATCATGAACAACCCTTACTGATTAAAGGAGCGGGTGCTGGCGCAGCAGTTACTGCCTCAGGGATATTTGCAGATGTAATACGAATTGGAAATATATAAACTATGGAATCAATAAAAATATTTTGCCCGGCAACAATTGCAAATTTATCCTGTGGTTTTGATGTTTTAGGTGTTTGTCTAGATACTATTGGAGATGAGATGATTGTTCGAAAAGTTAAAGAAAAAGGAATCAGAATCAATAAAATCGAAGGAGCAGATTTACCATTTGAAGCAGAAAAAAACGTTGCAGGAGTAGCGGCAATGGCTATGCTGGCAGTTTTGGATATAGAATACGGTTTTGAAATCAGTATTCATAAAAAAATCAGTGCAGGTAGCGGAATAGGAAGTAGTGCAGCGAGTGCATCAGGAGCTGTTTTTGCGATTAATCAACTGTTAGGGAACCCTTTTTCACTACAAGAACTAGTTGTTTTCGCAATGGAAGGAGAAAGATTAGCAAGTGGTTCGGCACATGCCGACAATGTAGCTCCTGCTCTATTTGGAGGATTCACTTTAATACGGAGTTATGAACCATTAGATATTATAAAAATTAATGCACCAGATGCATTATTTGCCAGTGTCATACATCCGCAAATTGAAGTAAAAACAATAGATGCCCGATCGATATTAAAACAAAAAATTGAATTGAAAAAAGCCATTAATCAATGCGGAAATATAGCAGGCTTAATCAGTGGATTATATACCCAAGATTATGCTTTGATTGGGCGATCATTACACGATGAGATTGTAGAACCCATCCGTTCGATATTAATTCCAAAATACGATGAGATGAAAAAAGCGGCCTTGGATAATGGTGCTTTGGGTTGTGGTATATCAGGTTCCGGGCCTTCGGTTTTTGTTTTATCAAAAAGTGAAAAAGAAGCTAGAAATGCAGTAGAATCAATGGGTGCAGTATTAGATTCAATTGAATTAGGGTATCAGATACATGTTTCCAAAATTAATGCCGAAGGAATTAAGATTATAGAAACGAATATTATATAAACACAATTGATCATTATGAAATATTATAGTATTAACCAAAGTGTCGAGAAAATAGGTTTTGAGCAAGCTGTGATACAGGGAATAGCAGTTGATAAAGGATTGTTTTTTCCAGAAGAAATTCCTGCTTTAAGTTCAGAATTTATTAAGAATATCGAACAATATAGTCCCACAGAAATAGCACTTGAGGTAATTAAACCTTTTGTTGGAGGTGAAATACCCGAATTTGAATTAAAACAAATTATTAAGGAGACTTTGTCTTTTGATTTCCCATTGGTAGAAGTCCAGAAAGATATATTTGCTTTAGAACTTTTTCATGGCCCTACTCTAGCATTTAAAGATGTTGGCGCTCGATTTATGTCCCGTTGCTTGAGGTATTTTAATAAAAATAAAACCGAACAAAAAATAACCGTATTAGTTGCTACTTCTGGAGATACAGGAAGTGCTGTAGCCAATGGTTTTTTAGGTGTTGAAGGCGTGAATGTTGTGATTTTATATCCTTGTGATAAAGTAAGTGATATTCAGGAAAAACAGTTGACCACCTTAGGTCAGAATATTACTGCCCTAGAAGTTAAAGGTTCGTTTGATGATTGTCAGAATATGGTAAAAAAAGCCTTTCTAGATGATTCGTTGAAAACTATAAATTTGACTTCAGCCAATTCAATAAACGTAGCCCGATGGTTGCCGCAAATGTTCTATTATTTTTTTGCCTATAAAGAGTTAAAAAGTAAAGGAAAACCAATAGTTGTATCCGTTCCTAGTGGTAATTTTGGTAATATATGTGCCGGTTTGATGGCTAAGAAAATGGGATTGCCAATAAGCCATTTCATTGCATCCACCAATGCGAATGATACAATACCAAGATATTTGATTGATGGAGAGTATTCTCCGTTGTATTCGAAACCAACTCTTTCAAATGCAATGGATGTAAGTGATCCAAGTAATTTTGTGCGAATTTTAGAAATCTATAAACAAGATATGGATGCGCTTAAAATAGATTTATCAGCATTTGCATTTGATGATTTAGCTACTAAAAAAGCGATGCGTTTTTTGTGTCATCAATGGAGCTATATAGCCGATCCACATGGAGCTGTAGGTTATTTAGGATTGCAGCATTTTTTGAAGAACAAAACAGATTTTTTGGGTGTATTTCTGGAAACAGCACACCCTGTTAAGTTTTTAAATACAGTTGAAGAAACACTAGATATTAAATTGGATATACCATCTGATATTGAATTTATTATGAAAAAAAATAAAATAAGTATCGTGATTAATTCTTATTCAGAATTAAATACATTTCTATTACAATCAGAATAAATAATGATAAGGTAATACCATATTTTTAGAATAGATAACAACGCTCAATTATTCACAATTGAGCGTTGTTATTTTATGTTAGTTCAATGGTTTGAAATGATATAATTAATTTGAGCACTCTCCTATTCGCCTATATTGATCATGTTGTTTGGAATCAATATGATTATTAGCCGAATATCTTTGCCTCTTCGTATTTTTTTAGATAAATTAGCCCCTTTAATTTATTTATATAACACACAATGAAAAATACTGCGCTTACCCACATTCATGAGAGTTTAGGAGCTAAAATGGTTCCATTTGCTGGATATAATATGCCTGTCCAATATGAAGGCGTTACAGTTGAACACGAAATCGTTAGAAATGGCGTAGGTGTTTTTGATGTATCTCACATGGGTGAGTTTTTCCTAAAAGGAGAAAATGCATTAGCATTAATTCAGAAAGTAACTACAAATGATGCTTCAAAATTAACAGTAGGAAAAGCACAATACTCTTGTTTGCCAAACTATGAAGGTGGAATCGTAGATGATTTAATTATATATAAGTTTTCTGAAACAGAATATTTATTAGTTGTAAACGCATCTAATATTGAAAAAGACTGGAATTGGATCACAAAACACAATGATTTAGGAGTAACGATGGAAAATCGTTCAGATGAGTACTCTTTATTAGCAATTCAAGGACCTAAAGCAGCAGAAGCAATGCAATCATTAACTGCGATAGATTTAGTGAATATGCCTTATTACTCTTTCCAAGTAGGAGAATTTGGAGGAAAAAGCGATGTAATTGTTTCAGCGACTGGATATACAGGCTCAGGAGGTTTTGAAATTTATTTCAAAAATGAAGATGCAGAAGCTATTTGGAAGGCTGTTTTTGAAGCAGGAGCTGCTTTTGGAATCAAGCCAGTAGGATTAGCAGCACGTGATACTTTACGATTAGAAATGGGCTTCTGTTTGTATGGAAATGATATCAATGATACCACTTCACCAATTGAAGCAGGTTTAGGATGGATTACAAAATTCGATAAAGATTTTGTGAATGCAGAAGACATTAAAAGCCAGAAAGAGAACGGTGTAGCACGTAAATTAGTTGGTTTTGAATTAACAGAAAGAGGAATTCCACGTCATGATTATGAAATCGTAGACGCAGCTGGTACAGTTATTGGGGTAGTAACTTCAGGAACAATGTCACCTTCCTTAAATAAAGGAATTGGATTAGGATATGTACCTACTGCATTAAGTAAGGTAGATTCTGAGATTTTTATCCGTATTAGAAAAAATGATATCCCTGCTAAAGTGGTGAAATTACCTTTTTATAAAAAATAAACAACAATTTAAAGTATTTGATGAATAAGCTACCCCTATTTTTACTCTTATCTTCCTTTGCGCTATTTGGGCAGAATAGTGATAAAGCTTGTGATTTAATTACTAAAATAAATAAGCTCATTAAAAAAGAGCACTTTAAGCCTAAACCGATAGATGATAGTCTATCGGTTTATGTTTTTGATTCTTTTATTAATACAATGGATTCAGAGCGTAATATTTTTTTGAAAACAGAATATGAAGCTTTAACAAAACATCGTCTTTTATTAGATAATTATATATTGAGAAAAGACTGTTCATTTTTTGAAGATTTTGTATCAACATATAAAAAGGCATTACTAAGAACAAAAGCTTCCATTGAAAAAATTGATAAAGAAAAATTTGATTACGCTTTAAAAAGTGATACCATTCGTTTTACGAAAGATGAAGTTGCTTTTTATGTAAAAGAAAATGATGTTGATCGGGTTTGGCGCAAGCGTTTACGCTATGATGTTTTGGAAGATATTTCAAAAATGAGCACTAAGTTAGATTCTTTAAAACAGAATTTTTCCACATTCGAAAAAGCATCTAGAACGAAGATATTTGAAACAAATCTGTGTAAAATAAGCAGTATACTAGATAGTTCAGAAGGAATTGAAGAATATTTACACAATACATTTTATTCCATTTATTGCTCTTATTTTGATCCTCATACCACCTATTTTTCTTACGATGATAAATCATCTTTCTTTTCTTCATTATCTACCGATACATATTCATTAGGGTTGTATGTGAGCTTGAATGAAAATGAAGAGATTATTGTTGATGAAGTTGTTCCGGGTGGTCCTGCAGCACAAACCAATAAAATTGATAAAGAAGATCAGATTATAAAAGTAACAAATGGTTTGAATGAAAGCTACTGGGTTTCATGTGTAGCTATGAAAACCATTGGAGATATTTTCTTTTCTGATACCTATAAAAATGTAGAATTGACCTTGCGAAAAAAAGACGGAACAGTCTATGACGTTCAGTTGGAAAAGCAAATCATGAAAGCCGATCAAAATACGGTTTATAGTTTTGTAGTTGAAAAAGAAGCGCGTTTAGGATATATTAAAATCCCTAGTTTTTACAGTGATTTTGATGGTAATAATGCGACAGGATGTGCAGACGATGTTGCTAGAGAAGTTATTAAACTACAAGAAGATAAAATTGATGGTTTAGTGATTGATTTACAGTACAACGGTGGTGGCTCTATGGATGAAGCAATTAAGCTATCGGGAATGTTTATCGATCAAGGGCCAATTTCCTTTTTATTGAATAATAAAAACAAACAAACCGTAGTAAATGACTATAACCCAGGATCGTTATACAATGGGCCTATTATTATCTTAATAAATGGCTATACAGCTTCTGCTAGCGAGTTTTTTGCTGCAGTAATGCAGGATTACAACCGTGCGGTTATTATGGGGACTACTTCATTGGGGAAAGCAACAATGCAAACGGTTATTCCTTTGGGAAAAGTAGAACAAGATTTTGTGAAAGTAACCATTGAGAAATTTTATAGAGTTACAGGGAAGAGTCATCAGAAAATAGGGATTACTCCCGATTTAATTGTACCTACTTTATTTGATACTTTAGTTAGTCGTGAAAGTAGCTATAAAACAGCCTTGAATAATGATATTATTTTTCCAAAAGCAAAATTCAGTCCTTACGCAAATACGATATATCCACCAGCTGTAGAGCGTAGTAAAGTAAGAGTTGAGAACGATTCCTTGTTTAAAGAGATAAGCAATGTAAATGATAGAATTAATATCGTTTATAAAGCGCCAAAAGCACCTTTAGTTGTGGATTTTGAAAATGTATTTGAATACACACACAGTTCAGATAAGATTTGGGAAGATATTAAAGTAATTACCGAAAGAGTGAATGATGTAGAGATTAGTAATAATTCTTATGATGAAAAGATTATCGCAAATGATATTTTTCAAAAAGAAATAAATGAATTTAAATTGAAAAGCCTTCGAACGAATCCTTATATTGAGGAAAGCGTAAGGTTAATAAAAGATGTTGATGGAATCTTGAAACAATAAATTTCATCGATAATTAGAATAAAAAGAAGTTCTTATGGTTGAAAAATAGACTAAAAGAATGAAAATAGATTTGATAAAAATATAGAATAAACTTATTTTTGTACCGATAAAAAAATAATCATGGGTAGAGCGTTTGAATTTAGAAAAGCGAGAAAAATGAAACGTTGGTCAGCAATGGCCAAAACATTTACCAGAATAGGTAAAGATATTGTAATGGCAGTTAAGGATGGAGGACCAAATCCAGAGGCTAACTCCCGTTTAAGAGCTGTAATACAGAATGCTAAGGCTGCAAATATGCCTAAAGAAAATGTAGAACGTGCCATTAAAAAAGCATCCGATAAAGATTCTGCAAACTTTAAAGAAGCATTATTTGAAGGATATGCACCACATGGGATTGCTATTTTAATTGAAACAGCATCAGATAATAATAACAGAACAGTAGCAAATATCAGAAGTTACTTTAATAAATGTAACGGAAGTTTAGGTACACAAGGTTCTGTAGAATTTATGTTTGATCATACTTGTAATTTCAGAATTACAAAAGGAGATATAGATACAGAAGAGTTAGAATTAGAATTAATTGACTTTGGTGTAGAAGAAGTTTTTGAAGATGAAGACGGAATATTGATATATGCGCCTTTTGAGAGCTTTGGAGCGATTCAAAAAGAATTGGAGCACAGAAGTATGGAAATCCTATCTTCGGGCTTTGAGCGTATCCCACAAGTGACAAAACAACTTACTGCGGAGCAAGTAGCAGACGTTGAAAAGCTTTTAGAGAAAATTGAAGAAGATGATGACGTTCAAAACGTATATCACACAATGGAAGAATCGGCGGAATAGTTCTATTTCTTTCTATAAATAAAAAAACCATTCTGAAAAGAATGGTTTTTTTATGCTTAAAACAAAAACGGAAAGAATTTACTCTTTCCGTTTGTATATAGTATTATTTGATAAATTCAATTTTCTGAGCTTCTTCAAGATTAATGCTATCGAAGAAACCTTGCTCGTTCATCCAGTCATCACTGAATACTTTACTCATGTAACGAGAACCATGATCTGGGAAAATAATTATAACATTACTGTTTTCATCAAATTCTCCATTTTCAGCATACTGTTTTACTGCTTGAATAGCAGCACCGCTAGTATATCCTACAAATAAGCCTTCTTTTTTTGCAATCTCGCGAGTAGTATGTGCACTATCTTCATCAGATACTTTGATGAACTCATCAATTACGTCAAAGTCAGTAGCTGTAGGGATTAGATTTTTACCAAGACCTTCAATACGGTAAGGGTAAATTTCATTATTATCAAACTCCTTTGTTTCATGGTATTTCTTAAGGACAGATCCATAAGCATCAACACCTAGAATTCGGATATTTGGATTTTTTTCTTTTAAATATTTTGCCGTTCCAGAAATTGTTCCTCCTGTACCACTACAAGCTACTAAATGGGTAATTTTACCATTCGTTTGTTCCCATATTTCAGGACCAGTAGATTTGTAATGAGCGTCAACGTTTAATTCATTAAAATATTGGTTAATGTACACAGAACCTTTCGTTTCTTCGTGTAACCTTTTTGCTACATTGTAATAAGAGCGAGGATCATCTGCAGAAACATGTGCTGGGCAAACATAGACTTTAGCGCCCATGCTGCGAAGCATATCAATTTTATCTCGTGATGATTTTGAACTTACGGCCAATACACAGTCATATCCTTTAATGATACTCACCATAGCAATACTAAAACCTGTGTTACCAGAAGTAGTTTCTATGATTGTATCACCTGGTTTAAGAATACCTTTTCTTTCTGCCTCTTCGATGATGTATAAAGCAATCCTGTCTTTTGTTGAATGCCCAGGATTGAAAGCTTCGACTTTCGCGTAATAATTTCCTTTAAAACCTTCTGTTACTCTGTTAAGTTTAATAAGGGGTGTATCCCCTATTAATTCTAATACATTATTGTAGGCTTTTATTTCTTCTTTCATAAAAAATAAGTTAATCAAGGTAAAACTCTTGCAAAGTTTTGTCCACCTCAAATCTCTGCAAATTTAACAAAAAATATCTAATTACTTTTTAATTCCTTCTAAATCTAGTAAAAAACTATATTCTTTAGCAACTTCTTTTAGTGCTTCAAAACGTCCTGAAGCCCCGCCATGACCCGCATCCATGTTAGTTTCGAGTAATAATAAATTTTCACCAGTTTTTTTAACTCTCAATTTTGCAACCCATTTTGCCGGTTCCCAGTATTGTACCTGAGAATCATGTAAACCTGTGGTTACGAGCATGTTTGGGTATTGTTGAGCTATTACGTTATCATAAGGCGAGTAAGACTTCATATAGTCATAATATACCTTATCATTCGGATTTCCCCATTCATCGTACTCTCCCGTTGTTAATGGAATAGTATCATCTAGCATGGTTGTTATTACATCTACAAAAGGAACCTGAGCAATTACACCTCGGTATAAATGAGGCGCAATATTTACAATTACACCCATTAATAATCCTCCTGCAGAGCCTCCTTCGGCATATAAATGCTGTTGAGAGGTGTATTTTTGATCAATTAAAAATTTTGAACAATCTACGAAATCTGTGAATGTGTTTTTCTTTTTTAACAGTTTACCATCTTCATACCATTTTCTACCCATGTCTTCTCCTCCTCTTACGTGCGCTATAGCATAAATAAATCCTCTGTCTAGAAGACTTAAGCGCGATGAAGAGAAATAAGCATCCATTGTAGCACCGTAAGAACCATAGGCATACAGTAAAAGTGGGTTTTTACCTTTCTTTTCCATTCCTTTTCTATAAACAATAGAAATAGGAATTTTTGTTCCGTCAGCAGCTGTTGCCCATACTCTTTCGGAATGGTAATTGTCTTTGTTAAATTTACCACCTAGAATTTCTTGTTCTTTTTTTACTTCTTTCGCTTTCGTTTTCATATTGAAATCGATAATAGAGAAAGGTGTATTTAAGGTTTGGTATCCATAACGTAAAATATCAGTATCAAAATCAACATTTGAAGTCGTACCTACAGTATACGTTTCGCTATCAAAAGGTAAATAATATTCTTTATCGCCATTCCATGGCATAATACGGATTTTATTTAATCCATTAGAACGTTCTTCAACAACTAAATAATTCTTGAAAATTTCAATATCTTCCAGTAATACATCTTCACGATGTGGAATAACATCTTTCCAGTTTTCTTTTGAAGTTGCCGATTCTGGTGTTTTCATCAACTTAAAGTTGGTTGCATCATCTTTATTAGTAGTAACGTAAAAATTAGTACCATAGTGTGAGATGCTATATTCTAAACCACGAACTCTAGGTTGAAAAATTTTAAACTTTTCATTTGGAGTATCTGCATTTAAGGTTTGATATTCAGATGTTAAAGTGCTAGATGAACCAATAACAATGTATTTTCTAGATTTTTCTTTATATACATAAAGATTAAAAGTATCATCTTTTTCATGATAAATTAATGCATCATTTTTTGGATCGTCGCCAATGATGTGTTTGTAAACTTTATCGGAGCGTAATGTAACTTTATCTTGTCGAGTATAGAAAATTGTTTTGTTATCATTTGCCCAAACAGCACCACCAGAAGTATTTTCGATTTTATCTTTTAGAATTTCACCCGTCAGTAAATTTTTGATTTGCAAAGTGTAAATTCTTCTACTTACTGTATCTACAGCAAAAGCACCCCATTTGTTATCAGGACTTATACTTAGCCCAGATAATTTGAAATAAGAATGACCTTTAGCCATAATATTACAATCGAATAATATTTCTTCTTTTGCTTGAAGATTCCCTTTTTTTCGAGAATATATTGGATAATCTTTTCCCGTTTCATAACGAGTAATATAATAGTAACCGTTTAATAAATAAGGAACAGAAGAATCATCTTCTTTAATTCTTCCTTTCATTTCTTCAAACAAATCATTTTGTAATGTTTTTGTATGAGCAGTCATCTTCTCATAGTATTCATTTTCTTTTTTGAGATATTCAATGACTTCAGGATTTTCTCTATTATTAAGCCAGTAATAATCGTCAGTTCTGACGTCACCGTTTTTTTCAAGAGTTTTGGATTTTATGGATGCAATTGGAGGTTGTATATTGTTCAGCATTGTACGTTCTTTATTTTGAGAATACGATGTTGCAAAAATAATACAAACACTACAGATTAAGGTGGTATTTCTCATTCTAATTTTTTATTGAAATTAACTATGCAATTTAGTAAATTTGTAATGGAAAAAATTAAAATTTATCAACATGTTTGGAGACATTATGGGAATGATGGGTAAACTCAAGGAGACCCAACAAAAAATTGAAGAAACAAAGAAGAGATTAGATACTGTTTTAATAGACGAACAAAGTAATGACGGTCTATTAAAGGTAACATTAACAGCAAATCGTGTAATAAAAAACATTACAATAGACGATAGCTTATTGTCTGATAAAGAGCAATTAGAAGACTATCTATTGTTAGTTATTAACAAAGCTATTGAGAAAGCAACAAATGTTAATGAGGCAGAATTAGGTGCTGTTGCACAAGATGGTATGCCTAATATACCAGGAATGGATTTATTCAAATAATAATAATTTTCGCCTTTTGCTTAAAAGAGTAAAAGGCGAAAAATTATTTAATATACAAACTTGCTAAGTGTTTCAATTACATAAGTATGCATAACTTCTCTGTAATCTAAATGAGTCACAATTCTAAGTTTACCTTTACCCATTGAACTAATGTGAATATTGCGTTGTTTTAATTTTTCAATTAATAAACCTTCATTCAAATGATCCTGAATAGAGAAAATTAGAATATTTGTCTCTACAGGTTCTACACGCTTTATCCACGGTAATTTTTGAAGTAAATTACCAATTTCTTTTGCTCTTCGATGATCCTCAGCTAAACGGCTAATATTGTTTTTTAAAGCATAAATACCAGCAGCGGCTAAATAACCAGCTTGACGCATACCACCTCCGAAGATTTTTCGAATACGTAAGGCTTTGTCAATATGTTCTTTGTCTCCTACTAATAATGATCCAACTGGAGCACCCAAACCTTTTGATAAACAAACCGATATAGTATCGAATAATTCACCATATATTTTAGGACTCTGGTTTTTGGCTACTAATGCATTCCATAAACGAGCACCATCCAAATGGTATTTTAAACCATGATCGTCACAAACTTGTCTTATTTTCTTGAGTTCTTCAATATCATAACAAGCTCCTCCTCCTTTATTAGTAGTGTTTTCAATACTAACAAGGCTAGATAAAGGACTATGGTAAAATTCAGGTGGATTTATTACCTCTTTTATTTGCTCCGCTGTAATCATACCGCGATCACCATCCAATAAAGAACAAGATACGCCACTATTAAATGCAGCTCCACCTGCTTCGTACAAATAAACATGAGACCATTTGTCACAGATTATTTCTTCGCCAGGTTGTGTGTGTATTTTTATAGCGGTTTGATTGGCCATAGTGCCCGAAGGAAAAAACATGGCAGCTTCTTTTCCAAATATATCAGCAACGATAGCTTCTAGCTCGTTAACTGTCGGGTCTTGTTTATATACATCATCCCCTACTTTTGCATGCATCATATACGATAGCATTTCTGTAGTGGGTTTAGTGACTGTGTCGCTAATTAAATTTATTTCCATAATTTAAAAATGAAAGCTTATTTTTGCGGGTATAAAACTACAATAATTATGATAAATACCGAACAAATTAAAGGTATTATAGAGCGCCTTGGTGCGTTAAGGAGGTATCTTTGACGTCGATAAGAAATTAATCGAAATTACGAACGAAGAAGAGAAGACCTTTGCACCCGACTTTTGGAATAACGCAAAAGAAGCGGAATTAATTGTGAAGAATCTCCGATCTAAGAAAAAATGGGTTGAAGATTACGAAAAAGGCAATGCCATGGCCGATGAACTTCAGATAGCCTATGAGTTTTATAAAGAAGGTGAAATCACTGAAGAAGAACTAGATCAGCAGTATTATTTAACCAATAGTCACATTGAGGGATTAGAATTTAAAAATATGCTTTCTGATGAAGGTGATAGCATGAGTGCAGTATTACAGATTACAGCAGGTGCCGGTGGTACCGAAAGTTGTGATTGGGCAGAAATGCTGATGCGTATGTATATGATGTGGGGCGAAAAGTCGGGATATAAAATCAAAGAATTGAACTTTCAAGGTGGTGAGGTAGCCGGAATTAAAACGGTAACATTAGAATTTGAAGGAGATTATTCATTTGGTTATTTAAAAGGTGAAAATGGTGTACATCGATTAGTTCGTATTTCTCCTTTTGATAGTAATGGTAAACGACATACTTCATTTGCATCTGTATATGTATATCCTTTGGCTGATGACACTATTGAAATTGAAATTAATCCATCAGATATTTCGTGGGAAACGATGCGTTCGAGTGGTGCTGGGGGACAAAATGTAAATAAGGTAGAAACGGCAGTGCGTTTGCGCCACCACCCTACTGGTATTATTATTGAAAACTCTGAGACGAGATCTCAACTCGATAACAAAACAAAAGCGATGCAATTATTGAAATCGCAATTATTTGAAATTGAATTGAAGAAACGTCAAGCCAAACGAGATGAGATTGAAGCCAATAAAATGAAAATCGAATGGGGTTCTCAGATTCGTAATTATGTAATGCATCCCTACAAATTAGTTAAAGATGTACGTACACAACATGAAACGAGTGATGTAGATGGTGTGATGAATGGTGAAATTGACGAATTCCTAAAAGCATTTTTAATGATGATGGGACAAAAAAGTGAAGAATAAATAAGATTACAATTTGTAATATATTGAAAGCTACTAAGTGAAAATTTAGTAGCTTTTTTTGTAAAATGGTTACAATTGTTTTGGTTATGATTAAGAAAGTATTAAAAAATGTTAATTAATGATTTGCCATGAAATAAATAAGCAATATTAGAGTTATGAGTTATTATCGTCTAAACGGTTTTAGAAAATATTAATCGGTATTAAATGTTAAATATAGTAAGATTTGAACCGAACAAAAAGTATTAAAAATAGAGTTAAAGCTCTATTATTGACCAATTTAAAATATAAAAAGGAATCAGATTTAAAGTTGTCTTTTATATTGATCATAAGTTAATTATTTGGATATTGACTAGTAAAACACTTTATTTGATGACAATTCGTTAATTCATCCAGATTATGGAACTAGGATGGCTAATATTTTAATAAGATCAACACTACATGAAGTCATTCACAATCAATGAAATCAACGAAATACTTAAAGGTATTTTAATCGGTACTACCACAAACTGTATTACAGGTCCCGAGCAACTCGAGCGAGCAAAAAACAATCATATT
Source organism: Flavobacterium aerium (assembly GCF_030766725.1). GTDB lineage: Bacteria > Bacteroidota > Bacteroidia > Flavobacteriales > Flavobacteriaceae > Flavobacterium > Flavobacterium aerium. Next base: position 257,871 of record NZ_JARQWR010000002.1, read on the forward strand.
ACTTTTATAGGTAGTAAGAAATATGTTCAATATTGGGAAGGTTCTAATGCTACAGCTGCAATTATCAATGAAGATATCGAAGTATTGCCAGGAGAAAACCGCGCTTTAATACGTGTGAAGAATGCCGATTTGGCAATGGCTCAATTATTAGAGCTTTTTGCTCCAAAAGCGCCAACGTTCGATTGTGATATTCATGCTTCTGCAAATGTTGATTCTACTGCAATAATTGGAACAGGATGTAAAATTGGAGCCGGTGTTTATATCGGAAAAAATGTAACTATTGGTGATCATACAATATTATATCCTAATGTTACTGTATTAGATGATTCTACGATTGGAAGTCATAGTGTATTATGGTCAGGAACTGTAATTCGTGAGCGTTGTCATATTGGTAGTCATTGTATTCTACAGCCTAATGTAACTATTGGTGCTGATGGATTTGGATACCATTTTTGTCCTGACTTAAAAATGTTAGTGAAAATTCCACAAATTGGAAATGTAATTATTGGTAATGGAGTAGAAATTGGTTCAGGATCTTGTGTAGATCGTGGAAAATTTAGCGCTACAATATTAGGTGACGGAACGAAAATAGATAATCTAGTTCAAATTGGACATAATAGTGTATTAGGGAAATGTTGTATTATGGCTGGAAACAGTGGACTTGCAGGTTCAGTAACTTTAGGTGATGGTGTTGTTATTGGAGGAAGTGCTTCTATTAAGGATCACGTAACTATTGGTGATGGAGCGATGGTTGGTGCTGGTTCAGGAGTAATTGCTGATATTCCAAGCGGTAAAAAAATGTTAGGATATCCTGCTGTTGAATCACGTGAAGCATTAAGACAATGGGCAGCAATTAAAAGATTGACAAAACAAGCATAAATTCTATATAATAATATTTTAAACCTGGAAAATTGAATAGTTTTACAGGTTTTTTTATGTTTACAAACTAAATCAATCTCCAAATGAATTATAAATATGTTGCCCTATTAAGAGGAATAAATGTAAGCGGACAGAAAATCATTAAGATGGAAGTGCTTAAAAAGATGTTTGAACGTTTGAATTTCGAACAAGTGAAAACATACATTCAAAGCGGCAATGTTATTTTTGAAAGCAATATCTTAGAAACAAATAAATTAACCGAACGCATTATAGAAGAAATTGAAATTGAATTTGGTTTTCAGGTTCCAGTATTAGTTAAGAAAATATCCGAATTAGAAGAAATAATCAATCATAACCCCTATTCCAATCTCAATGAAGATGAATTAAAGCGTTTGTACATTGTTTTATTAAAAAATCCTGCGGAGCAATTCCTTATAGAACAATTGAATTCAATTGATTATGCTCCAGAAGAATTTCATATTACAGAAAAAGCAATTTACTTTTATTGCCCAAGTGGTTATGGAAAATCCAAAATAGACAATAACTTTTTTGAGAAAAAATTAAAAGTAGTAGCAACTACTAGAAATTGGAAAACCATGAATGCTTTGGCCGGTTATTAATACTACAACCATTCGATTAATGATATACCCAATCCGAAAATAGTTTGACGATTGTTGTAATCAATTAAAGTTTCTCCATAACCATGAGAAAACTGCATTCGAGCTTTTAAATTTCCTGAAATTGGATAAGACCAGTCAAATTCAATCAATCCACGACTATTGGAGTTAAAATTCAGGTTATGACGCCCTGTAAAGGATAATACATTCCCCTTATAGGTATAAACAACGGTCATTTCTCCCCTACCCATATAATCGACTATTTTAGGATTTTCATCATCGGAATCCGGTAAACGAAACCAAGGACGAAGATAAACGCTCCAGTTATCACGTTCCAATCCAGCTTGTAGAATGACACGATTCCAGCTTCGGGATATATTTCCACCACGACCATTGGATTCATGATTGAATGAAATGCCCAACATCCTCGTTTTAAAGCCTAATACATTAAAATTTGTCGCAAAATTCAAGATTACCTCAGGCTCGTAATTAACTTCTCTAAAAGGTCTCGATAAGCTTTTGTTATAAACCTGCCAGTTTGATTTTTGAGAATAAGCAATCCATAAATCACCATTCCCCCAAAATAACCCTTGAAATGTCTTTACTTTAAAACTTAATTGAAATTTAGCTTCGTAATTATTCAGGTTTACAGCTTCATCTTCTGGAACAGAATAAGCGGGATTATCACTTTGAGGTCTTTCATTAGGATGACTAGACCAACGTGTAGGTAGTATATAAATAGGTTTATAAGGAGTAATCAAAAAAGTCCCTTTTCTAGAAGTAGAATCTAATTCCCAACGTTCCGTAAGGGTTCTATATTGCTTATAATTATCAAACAATGTATTTAATTGAGCCTGTACTTTTGTCGTAGAAATTCCAAATAATAGGACGTAAAAAAGTAAAATACAGTTTTTATTTATAAACATATTGATGGTTGATTACTAATTAGTGATTATAAATATATTCATTTTTTTGATAAAATGAGGCAATAAAAAAAGCACAGAATTTTAAAATCCTGTGCTTGTATAGTTTATTGTCTGAAAATAATATTTAAGACAAGAAGAAACTTAATATATAATAGAGTATTGCGGCTAATGTAGCTGAAATTGGAATAGTTAATATCCATGCCCAAACTAAACTAATAGTGAAGCCCCAACGTACTGCAGAAACGCGTTTTGATAATCCAACCCCAATGATAGCACCAGTTATGGTATGTGTTGTTGAAACAGGAATTTTTAAAGCTTCAGTTAAAAACAATGTAATCGCACCAGCTGTCTCAGCAGCAAATCCTTCAATAGGTGTTACTTTAGTAATCTTAGACCCCATTGTTTTTACAATTTTCCAACCACCACTCATTGTTCCTGCAGCAATTGCAGAGTAACATGCTAAAGGTACCCAGAAAGGAGGGTTATTAATTTTCACCTTCCCATCAATAATTGAATAATCAAGGTGTAACCATGCAGGTATTTCTGATATTTCAAGATGCGTTTGTGTCAAATAAACCACAATTGCAGCCGAGATAATACCCATTACCTTTTGAGCATCATTACCACCATGTCCAATACTGAAGATTGCAGATGATAACAATTGTAATTTTCTAAACCACCATTCCGCTCGAGACGGGTTTGCTTTTTTACAAATATGCAGTATGAGGACTGTTATTAAATAGGCGACTAAAAGTCCAATAACAGGAGCTAGTATAATAAATAAAGCGATTTTTCCAATAACATAAAGATTCACTACACTCAATCCGCCATGTGCAACAGCTGCTCCGGCAAAACCACCAATTAAAGTATGAGATGATGAAGAAGGAATTCCAAGTGCCCAAGTAAGTAAACTCCATGTGATTGCTGCTACAATACCAGCAAGGATCACGACTAAATTAATTTGAAGTGTATCGGCTGTTTTTGCAACCGTATCCGCAATATTTAAATGGAAAATCCAATAAGCCAAAAAGTTAAAGAATGCTGCCCAAACTACTGCTTGGAAAGGTGTCAAAACTTTTGTAGATACAATAGTTGCGATAGAATTGGCTGCATCATGAAAACCATTGATATAGTCAAATATCAGTGCAAAACCAATAATTATTAAAAGTAAAATGTAATCCATAAAATAGTATTTCCTAAATGAATTAGAATAAATTAAGTGTGTTTTACTGAAATTGATTCTAATACATTAGCTGCATTCTTACATTTATCAGTTGCTGTTTCTAATGCAGATAAAACCTCTTTATATTTCATGATGTTTTTTGCATCACTTTCATTTTCAAATAAATCCGCTACGGCTCTATCAAAAACATAATCGGCTTTATTTTCTAACTTATTTATTTTAGTACAAGCTGTAGTAATATTTTTTACGTTTTTTAAATTCTTAAGCTCCTTTACTCCTATTTCTAGGTACTTACAAGCATCAAGATTAATTTCCGTTAGTTTTCGGATTGGTTTAGTGATTTTGTCTACTTGATATAAACGCATTCTACTACCTGCACCATGCAAATAATCGGCTACATCATCCATTGCTGTTGCAAGAGAATAAATGTCTTCTCTATCGAATGGAGTAATGAAGTTTCTACTCAATTCTAAATAAGTTTTGTGGGTAACATCATCACACTTTTGCTCTAATTCTTCGATGTATAAGAAAAGTTTCTCTCTTTCACCTAAAGGAGCATTTACAGCTTCGTGTAATGTTTCTGCTAGTTTGATTAAATTACCTGCCATTTCTTCGAAAAGAGGAAAGAACTTTTTATCTTTCGGCACCAAAAACTGGAAAATTGTATTTAGAGACATATTTGTGTTTTAATGGTGCAAATGTATTCTTTCAATGTTAAGAAAAGATTAAGTTAACATCAAATGGCGGTTACCAAAAGAGGTTTTTTTGCCTGTAATTTCTCAAAAAGCAATACTCTTTTATTTCAATCGTTTTCGTAATTTAGCGAACCAAACACCAACTAAATAAAAACAAGCATTCTTTAGATGAAATTTACAGTGTAAATACAAAGAATGCCTAATATAATAGATAAGATAAACATGGACATTAACTTCAACAAAAACGAAGATTTCAACAAATTATTAGTATCAGATTTAAAGCAGAAACTTACCGTTGTAAAACAAGGCGGTGGTGAAAAGCGTATTGCCAAATTACACGGTGAAGGAAAAATGACTGCCCGTGAACGTATTGACTATTTATTAGATCCCAAAAGTAAGAGTATCGAGATTGGTGCTTTTGTTGGAGATGGTATGTATAAAGAACATGGTGGATGCCCATCAGGTGGAGTTATTGTAAAAATAGGATATGTAAAAGGAAAACAATGTATCGTCGTGGCTAATGACGCTACTGTAAAAGCCGGTGCCTGGTTCCCTATCACAGCAAAAAAGAATTTACGTGCGCAGGAAATCGCAATGGAAAATAAATTACCAATTATCTACTTGGTAGATAGTGCAGGAGTTTATTTGCCTTTACAAGATGAGATTTTCCCGGATAAAGAACACTTTGGTCGTATTTTTAGAAATAATGCTATTATGAGTAGTATGGGAATCACTCAGATTGCTGCTGTAATGGGAAGTTGCGTTGCAGGTGGTGCCTATTTACCTATTATGAGTGATGAAGCATTAATTGTAGATAAAACAGGAAGTATTTTTCTAGCAGGAAGTTATTTGGTAAAAGCTGCGATTGGAGAAACTATAGATAATGAAACTTTAGGAGGAGCAACAACACATTGTGAAATTTCTGGAGTGACTGATTACAAAGCGAAGGACGATAAAGATGCATTAGATAAAATTAAAAATATCGTTGATAAAATAGGTGATTTTGATAAAGCGGGATATAGCAGAGTTAAAGCGGTAAAACCAGCATTAGAAGAAAGCGATATTTATGGAATACTACCAAAATCACGTTCGGAGCAATACGATATGATGGAAATCATCAAGCGTTTAGTGGATAACAGTGAATTTGAAGAATACAAAGAAGGATACGGACAAACGATTATTACAGGATATGCTCGCATTGATGGATGGGCTGTTGGAATTGTTGCAAACCAAAGAAAAGTGGTAAAAACCAAAAAAGGTGAAATGCAGTTTGGTGGTGTAATTTATTCTGATAGTGCAGATAAAGCAACTCGTTTCATTGCAAATTGTAACCAAAAGAAAATTCCATTAGTGTTTTTACAAGACGTTACTGGATTTATGGTAGGAAGTAAAAGTGAGCACGGAGGAATTATCAAAGACGGTGCAAAAATGGTAAATGCTGTCAGTAACTCAGTAGTACCGAAATTCACAGTTGTGGTAGGAAATTCATATGGTGCAGGAAATTATGCAATGTGTGGAAAAGCCTATGATCCAAGATTGATTTTTGCATGGCCAAGTGCAGAATTAGCAGTAATGGGTGGAACGCAAGCAGCAAAAGTATTAATGCAAATTGAAGCCTCTTCTTTGAAAGCAAAAGGAGAAACAATTACAGCAGAGAAAGAAACAGAAATGTTTGATAAAATAAAAGCAAGATACGATGCACAAGTTTCTCCGTATTATGCAGCTTCTCGTTTATGGACTGATGCTATTATTGATCCTTTAGATACTAGAAAATGGATTTCATTAGGGATTGAAGCAGCCAATCATGCTCCGATTGAGAAGCAATTTAATTTAGGTGTAATCCAAGTTTAAATCATTAAAGCTATGAAATGCAAGATTTTATTAGGTTTAATTTGTGGTATTACTTTTAGTGCAACAGCACAAAAAGAAGTCTATACAAAAGCAGATACACTTCGGGGAGCATTGCGTCCCGAACGAACTAATTTTGATGTATTGCGATATGATTTGAATATTAAAATTGATCCAAAAGAACGCTCTATTGTAGGGTATAATGATGTTACTTTTAAGGTTCTAGGAGCTACTGATAAAATACAATTGGACTTGTTCGAAAATATGAAGGTTGATTCTATTGTATATAAGAATCAGAAATTAGCTTATAAAAGAGAGTTCGATGCTGTATTTGTCAATTTTAAAAAAGCTTTAGGAAAAGGAAATACAGAAAAAATACGATTTTATTACTCAGGTAATCCTATAATAGCTAAAAATGCACCTTGGGATGGAGGCTTTGTTTTTTCAAAAGATTCAAGCGGGAAAGACTGGATTGGTGTAGCGGTACAAGGAACTGGAGCTAGTTTATGGTATCCAGTAAAAGACCATCAAAGTGACGAACCAGATCAAGGAGCTACCATTAAAGTAGCTGTTCCGAATGGCTTAATGAATGTCTCAAATGGACGATTATTAGGTAGTGAAGACCTTAAAAATGGATATACACGCTGGGATTGGGAAGTGAAATCGCCAATTAACTCCTATGATATTACGGTTAATATTGCCGATTATGCTCATTTTGGAGAAACCTATAAAGGATTAGACCTAAATTATTATGTATTAAAAAGTAATTTAGAAAAGGCAAAAGTTCATTTTGAAGAAGTAAAACCTATGATGGATTGCTTTCAGAGTAAATTTGGAAAATATCCGTTTGGAGAAGACGGTTATAAATTAGTTGAGACACCTTATTTAGGAATGGAGCATCAAAGTGCTGTAGCTTATGGAAACAAGTACCGAAAAGGATATTTAGGAAATGATATATCGGGTACTGGAATAGGTTTATTATTTGATTTTATTATTATCCATGAAACAGGACACGAATGGTTTGGAAATAGTATTACATCAAAAGATATTGCCGATATGTGGATTCATGAAGCATTCACAACTTATACTGAAACGGTATTTTTAGAATGTCAGTTTGGACATGATAAAGCTATAGAATACATTAATGGTCAGAAAAAAAATGTCCGTAATGATCGAGCAATTATTGGTGATTACAATGTAAATAAAGAAGGCTCTGGTGATATGTACAATAAAGGAGCTTTATTACTGAATACTTTACGTAATGTAATCAATGACGATGCAAAATGGTGGAAATTATTATTCGATTATGCTGAAACATACCGTCATCAGATTATAGACACTGAAACGGTTATTGCTTATTTTAATAAAACATCAGGATTGAACCTCACTCCTATTTTTGATCAATATTTACGATATAAAAATCTTCCTGTATTAGAATTACGTAAAAAGAAAGGACAATTAGAATACCGTTGGAAAACGGATGTAACTAATTTTAAAATGCCTATTGATGTACTATTTAATACTAAAGAAATTAGGTTAGAAGGAACAAACGATTGGCAAAAATCGACTTTTAAAATCAAAAATATAAATGACGTAACCGTAAAGGAAAATGAATTCTATATTAAGGTGAATTTACTTTAATAAAATTATATAATAAAAAGGGTATCTGATTTAAACCAGATACCCTTTTTTATTGGATTAAAAATGCTCTATAGAACTAAGTAGCCATCAGCTTTCATTATTAAAACGAACCTCTTCGGAAGTCAATTATAGAAAGAATTTTGCTACTTCTTAAGGTGTATTATTTTTAAGTTAGACAGGCATATAAATTTTAAAATAATCTATATAATTCATTTTCATCTAGTCAAACCTACTATTTACCAAGTATAGTTAAGTGGAAAATGAATAAATTTTACTTTAGCAGATATAATAATTAATTATTCAGATAGCTATAGAAGTACTGATGTTGCTTATTTGTACAAATCAACAACAAGTATAGACAGTATAAATAAGCATTTACAAACTAATATATATGAAGGGATTTACAAAGACATTCTTGGTAAAACAAGAAGTTCAATTCAAGTATACAGATATTTTATCTTATCAGCATTATCTTTAGAGCAGAAATTATATGCAATAAAAGCAATAGCAGAAGCAATGAAATTTAAGGGTAATGATTATCTTAAAGATTTTGATTCGTTTCCAAAAATATATTTACCCAATACGGTAATTAAAAAGCAATAAAAAATTCTATCAATATAACTTTTTCTAGAAAATTTTATAATGAATCTAAGGTTTTTTTACGTTGAAGTTTTCCTGATTCTGTTTCTTGAAATTTTGGAGAAAATAAAATTTCTTTCGGTTGTTCGTATTTTCCTAAATCAGAAAATATAGCATGGTCTATTGGGAATTCAGTTCCCTCAATTACCAAGACAAGCTTCTCTCCTAATGTATGGTCTTGCTTACCTACAACGAAAAAACGAGCATTTATTTTACCTTGTAATTTTTCTTCAATTTTCTCAGGAATGAGTTTGATTCCACCACTATTAATCACGTTATCAAAACGACCTAACCAAATAAATTGATGATCATTTAAAATCTCAACAAGATCATTTGTTACAACTTTTTCGGAAGCTATTGTAGGAGCGTCAATAACTAAACAGCCTCTTTCATCTTGCGCAATAGTAACATGTGGTAAAAGATCGAATGCCTCTACTCCTATTTTTTTTACTGCAATATGAGTAATTGTTTCGGTCATAGCATACGTTTCGTAAACAGCAGTTTTTGGTAAATTCATTAATTGCTGTTGAAGAGAATCATTTACTTTTGCCCCACCAATGATTAGAATCTTTATAGCATCTAATTCTTTTAATGAATTTTGTGCCTGCAAAGGAACCATGGCACAGAATTTATATTCCGTTTCATTATTTTCCAGAGGATTAGAACTTGGCGCAACCAAATCTAATTCAAGGCCTAATATAAAGGCGCGAACAAACATCATTTTACCAGCAATATACTGCGTTGGTAAACAATGTAATGCTTTATCGCCAGGACCTAAATCAAAAAAGTTACCTGTAGCCAAAGCAGAATGCACCATCGCTTGTTTATCAATCTGAATTAATTTTGGATCACCTGTAGTGCCTGAAGTATTCAGTTCAATAAATGATTTCTCATCAAACCAGTTTAAGATAAAATCACCAATATACTTTTCGTATTGTTCTCCTTCTTTGATGAAACTATAGGCAACAGTACATAAATCATCCTTCGTCAGATGTGCACCGTTCAGTTTGAAATAATTGTGGACATTTTGATACGTAGGGATGTTCATGTGAATTTAGATTTTAGGTTACATTTTCCTGCTCGATATGAATTTTACCAGTCAGTTTTTCTTTCCAATTAGTCCATTGGTAACGTTTCCCAAAAATAATTAAAAGAATTGGAAAAATCACAAATACTGGAATAATAACATCAAGGCCGGCAGTAGGCTCAGCAGTACTTTTTAAAACAGAATGTGTTTGAAAAACTGTCCATTCTGAAGTAACCAATAAAGCCGTGAATAAATTATTTGCAGCATGGAAACCTAAAGCCAGTTCAAGTCCTTCATCCATTAGCGTAATAACCCCTAAAAATAATCCTGTACCAATATAATATACCAGTATAATGTATCCCATTTTTGCTACCTCAGGATTGAATATATGCAATGAACCAAAAATAAGTGAAGTCATAAGTAAAGGAAACCATCTGTTTTTTGCTAATAAGGCAAATCCTTGCATTAAATAACCTCTAAATACATATTCTTCTACACTAGTTTGAATAGGAACCAATATGATAGCAATTACTGCCAATATAGCAAAAGGGATCGGTTTGAAGTTCAATTCATATTCTTCTGGACTACTGTAGTAACCAACAATAGTAGAAAGAATAACAATTATCCCCCATATTGAGAAAGAGAAAAATATACGCTTCCAATCTATTTTTTTTCTAGAAGTAGTTATTTCTAAAAGTGTTTGTTTATGAAGATAACGAACAACCAGTATTATAGCAAAAAAGGCAAAAACAAAACTAATCATGATTAAGAAAAAGGTCAAATTAGACTCTAAAACAAGCATGAGTTCATTTTGATCCGTTGGAAAAGGAATACCATCACTTAGACATTTAAAAAAAATACCAATTCCAAGAGGAATTTGGCCAACAAATGAAGCTGAAATGATTAATACAGATCCGATTAAATATTTAAAAAAATCATTATTAGGTTTAAAAGCGTTTTCTAAAAACATTTTGATTGGGTTTTAATTATGATAATAAGTTGTCTAAATAAAGGTTTTGTTACAAATAATCCTAGATTTTATAGACAAATGATTTACTTTGTAAAAATACTTTAAAGAAATTTAAAAATGATAAAAATATATCATAATCCCCGTTGTGGGAAGTCAAGAGAAGGTTTAACACTAGTAGAACAGTCTGGTAAACCTTTTGAAGTTATTAAATATTTAGATCAACCCTTAACAGAATCCGAGCTGAATGATTTAATTGAGAAATTATCCATTAAACCAATTGATCTAGTACGCCAAAAAGAGGAAATCTGGATAGAAAACTACAAAGGGAAAAAAATGACGGATAAAGAAGTTATTATGGCCATGGTAGAAAATCCGAAGCTCATTGAAAGACCGATTGTAATTAATGGAAACAAAGCGGTTATAGGGCGTCCACCAGAAAAAATCATCACTATTATTTAGAATCATTATAGAGTCGTTTTAACAAGAATTTATGATTTGCTGCTTAAACCAAAATCTACATTTGCAGTCTAATCCTAACAAACTATAATGACTCTATTTAACATGAAAAACTTAAAATTCGCAATTACTCTTGTATTGCTATCACTTTCTTTCCTGTCGTTTTCCCAACAACGGCCTGCAGGTAAAAAAGTAAAAATTACCGGTAAGGCTATTGAAAAAGAAACCAATTTACCACTTGAATATGCAACAATTATTATTGAAAACAGTACAACCAGTAAGGTTATTGGAGGTGGTATTACTGACGATAAAGGTGAATTTAATGTAGATGTTGAAGCAGGGACTTATAACATAAAAGTTGAATTTATTTCATTTAAAACATTAGAAATAAAAGCACGCAAAATTGAAGAAAATACAAATCTTGGAATTTTAAAACTAGATTCAGACTCTCAGCAATTAGATGAAGTAAAAGTTGTTTTAGAAAAATCTACAGTAGAAATTAAACTGGATAAAAAAGTTTACAACGTAGGTTCAGATATGATGGTTAAAGGAGGAACAGTTAGTGATGTCTTGGATAATGTACCCTCAGTAAGTGTCGATGTAGAAGGAAATGTAAGTTTAAGAGGAAATGAAAATGTTAGGATATTAATAGATGGTAAACCATCAGGATTAGCAGGAATTAATATTGCAGAAGCACTTCGTATACTACCAGCAGATGCAGTAGAAAAAGTAGAAGTAATAACAAACCCATCAGCACGTTACGATGCTGAAGGTGGTGGAGGAATTATCAATATCATCCTTAAAAAAGGGAAAGCGCAAGGATTAAACGGCACCTTTACGGCTACTACTGGTAATCCAGATAATCATGGAATATCAGGAAATCTTAATTTCCGAAGTGAAAATTTTAATCTGTTTACAACCTCAGGATACAATTATAGAAAAGGTCCAGGAAATGCAATGACAAATTCAGAATTTCTTGATAATAATGGAAATGTAACTGGTTACACGGATGAACGTAGAAATAATGAAAGATTAAACAGAAGTTACAACACTAATTTTGGTATGGAGTGGTTTGTTGCAAAATCAACTACTTGGACAAACTCTTTCAGTTATAGAAAAAGCAATGGAGAGAATCCAGACAATGTAAACTACTTTAATTACGATGCAAACCGTAATTTCTTATCGACAAGAAACCGTTTCAATGATCAAAGAAGTGAAAGTGAAAATGTTGAATTTGCTTCAAACATAACACACAAGTTCAAAAAAGACGGACATAAATTGACGATTGATGCTTCATTCTCTAAAAATAAAGACGAAGATGATGCCAATATTACTGATATCATTAATGAAAAAAACCTTTCAAATCAAGAGCAAAACAGAACATTAGTTCAAACAGATTACGTTTTGCCTATTGGAGAAAGCAGTCAATTTGAAGCAGGATATAAAGGAGATTTCAGTGAATTATTGACAAACTTCCAATCAAATCCAAATACAAACTTCAGTTATGTACTAGATTACAAAGAGAAAGTAAATGCTTTATACACACAATTTGGATCAAAAATCAACAAGTTTTCTTATTTATTAGGACTACGTTGGGAAGATACAAACATCAATATCGATTTATTATCAGAGAATAATTTTAATACTAAAAAGTATAACAACTTCTTCCCTAGTGCCTTCTTAGCCTATGAATTTAGTGAAACCAGTAGTGCTTCCTTAAGCTATAGCCGCAGAGTTACTAGACCAAGATCAAGATTCATTAATCCATTCTCTTCAAACTCAAGTAACATTAACCGTTTTCAAGGTAATCCGGATTTAAATCCATCTTTTACAGATGCAATTGATTTTGGATATTTAAAGAAATGGGATAAAGTAACCTTTAATACTTCGATGTATTTCAATGTAACGAAAGACGCGTTCCAATTCATTAGAAGAGAAACAGGAGAGCTTTTTGAAGGAAACCCTATTACAGTAAGTACACCAATTAACTTAGCTACAGAATACCGTTTTGGTTTTGAATTTACATTATCATATAATCCGTACAGATGGTGGAAATTAAATGGAAACTTTAATTTCTTCAGAAATCAAACTGATGGAGATTACTCTTATATCGATTCACAAACAAATCAAGAAGTAGTTCAGAATTTTGATAAAACGGCTTACAGCTGGTTTACAAGAGTAAGTTCAAGAATCAATTTGCCTTATGGAATTGATTGGCAAACGAATGCTACTTATAATGCACCACAAAGTAATGCACAAGGGCGATCTAAAGGAATTGCTAGTGCTAATCTTGCTTTGAGTAAAGACGTATTGAAAGATAAAGCTACGATTGCTTTTAACATCAGCGATATCTTTAATTCAAGAAAGAGAATTACAGAAACCAATTTGGCTACAGTAAACTCTTATAGCGAAATGCAATGGAGAGAAAGACAAATTACATTGTCATTCACATACCGATTCAATAAAAAGAAAACGGAAAGAGAGAAACAGCCGAAAAAAGAATCTGACGGAGGTTCAGATGAATATATGGGATAAGGGAATAAAAAAAAGGAAGCTATTAAGCTTCCTTTTTTTTTAAAGCTCTTGTTGAGCTTCTCTTCTTTTTTGTCTTTTCTCTTTGATTAATTCAATGATAGATCCGCCCAACCAATATTGAACGAAACCTACTAAAAATATCAGTTTTTATTTTTTTAAGCATTTTGTAAATGAACTATATGCATTCCAGCAGTTTGCTGTAAAGTATGTAAATGCTTCTGCAGCACATATTGGATTTGTAAAACCATAATAGTTGCAACTTGCAAGACTTACTGCATAATCCATAGAGTTAGCCGCTAGGTCTGATGTATAAGTACCCCAACAATTATAACCTGCAGTTCTATTTATCTCATAATATACAGCATCAACTTCATTTGATATAGCATCAGTTAGCTGATCTGCAAAATATGAATTAAATAATCTTTCATCTCCACCATTAGACAGATATTCACTTTTAATGTTTAAATGAGCTTTGGCGATTTTATTTGCAATTTCTTGTTTTTCTTCTTTTGATAAATTAGCCGGATCTGAAAAGGGGTCGATTTCAAATGTGTTTTTCCCATTTAAATCGCTGCTTTTTTTGAAAATTAATTTACCAAGCTCTGAAAACTTATCAGTTTGGTTTAATTGTGTAGAGTTTAATTTCTCATCGTTATCAGAATTATCATTTGTACATGATACAATTGATAGAAATAACAGAACTAATAAAGAAAATGACTTAATTGTAATAGACTTCATAATTTATTATATTTATAAGTTAATACTTATAAATATAATAAATTATTACTAACTATTTAATATGATAATACTATTTAGATCTGTTTTTTCTTTCTTTGATTAATTCAATAATAGATCCACCCAACCAATATTGGACGAAACATACTAGAAATATCATTAACCAAAATCCAATAGTTAATACTGTCAAGAAAAGCAAAAAGCCTAAATATTGTGTAAATTCAAACATGATTATAAATAATTTAAATACGTGTCAAATATAAGTGGAATATTCATTTTGACCAATAAAATAGCGAAAATAATTTTTAATTCGTTTTTTAAACCTACATATAATTCATATTTTTGGTCAGCTTTTATGAGAATCCTTTTTTCATTGATTTTGTTAGTGTAAAAAAGGATGCCACTGCAATCGGGGCTATTTTTGAGAAAAGAACAAATCAATATAATATATTAACAACATACAAAATGGAATACAGAATAGAAAAAGACACGATGGGCGAAGTAAAAGTGCCAGCCGATAAATATTGGGGAGCACAAACAGAACGTTCACGTAACAACTTTAAAATCGGTGCACCAGCATCTATGCCAAAAGAAATTATTGAAGGTTTTGCTATTCTTAAAAAAGCAGCCGCATATGCAAACTGTGATTTAGGAGTTTTACCAGCAGAAAAACGTGATGCTATCGCACAAGTATGTGATGAAATATTAGCAGGAAAACTAGACGATCAGTTTCCTTTGGTAATCTGGCAAACAGGTTCAGGTACACAAAGTAACATGAACGTAAATGAAGTAGTTGCAAATAGAGCACAAGTACTAGCTGGAGGAAAAATTGGTGAAGGAGAACCAGTATTAAAAGCAAATGATGATGTGAATAAATCGCAATCTTCAAATGATACCTATCCTACTGGTATGCATATCGCTGCTTACAAGATGATCGTTGAAACGACAATTCCAGGTGTAACGCGATTAAGAGATACCTTAAAAGCAAAATCAGAAGCTTTCAAAAATGTAGTAAAAATTGGTCGTACCCATTTAATGGATGCTACTCCCCTTACCTTAGGACAAGAGTTCTCAGGTTATGTATCACAATTAACACACGGATTAAAAGCTTTGAACAACACATTAGAGCATTTATCAGAATTAGCTTTAGGTGGTACAGCTGTAGGAACAGGAATCAATACACCAAAAGGATATGATGTAAAAGTGGCGGAGTATATTGCTAAATTCACAAACATTCCATTTATTACAGCAGAAAATAAATTTGAAGCACTTGCAGCACACGATGCTTTTGTAGAAACACATGGAGCTTTAAAACAATTGGCTGTATCTCTAAATAAAATTGCAAACGATATCCGTATGTTAGCATCAGGTCCACGTTCTGCCATTGGAGAAATCTTAATTCCAGAAAATGAACCAGGTTCTTCAATCATGCCAGGAAAAGTTAACCCGACACAATGTGAGGCTTTAACAATGGTATGTGCTCAAGTTATGGGGAATGATGTAGCCATCACAATTGGTGGTACACAAGGTCATTATGAATTGAATGTATTCAAACCATTAATGGCCGCTAACTTCTTGCAATCAGCTCGTTTAATTGGAGATGCATGTGTATCTTTTAGTGAACATTGTGCAGAAGGAATAGAACCAAACTACCCACGTATTAAAGAATTAGTAAACAGTTCATTAATGCTCGTAACAGCATTAAACACTAAAATTGGTTACTATAAAGCAGCTGAGATTGCTAATACGGCGCACAAAAACGGAACCACTTTAAAAGAAGAAGCAGTACGTTTAGGTTATGTAACTTCAGAAGAATTTGACGAATGGGTTAAACCAGAAGACATGGTAGGTTCATTAAAATAAGACTTACTTTTTAAATACGATAAACCCTCGTTAAGACTTTTCTTAACGAGGGTTTTTTTATACTCATTATTGATGATTTATTTTTTAAGTATTGAAAATGAGTCCTAAAGTTTTGTAAAGTAGGCTTATTGTACTATAGATGTAATTTTTATAGATTTATTTTTATAGAAATATCGAGTATTTAAATACTATTAATATGAGTTAAATATGAAATATCTTTTAATAACAATATTAATAAAAATGCTAAATTGAACGATTAAAGTAATTAGAAATATTTGGAGTGAGGAAGTGAAAAAGTATAATGTATAATAATTTAATTTCTATGAAAAAGACATTTTCTGTTATCGCGACAGTGTTGTTAATCAGTACACTTGGTATCTGCTTCGATAGAGGTTTTTATGGAGACAATGCCACAAATAAAATTTTTGTCCAGAAAAATAAAATCCAAAATGGAGATCTAATTTTTCAAATCTCACTTTCACCTCAAAGCAAAGCAATTCAGTTGGCAACTCAATCCAAATATTCACATTGTGGTATAGTTTATAAAAATGGGGACCAATATGTTGTTTTTGAAGCCGTTCAACCTATAAAAAGTACACCCTTAGAGCAATGGATTGCAAAAGGTAAAAACAGGCATTATGTTGTAAAAAGATTGAAAAATTCAGAAGAAATACTAACTGATTCTGCTCTTGAGAAGATGAAAATTGTTGGAGCAGAATTTAAAGGTAAAAACTACGATTCATTTTTTGAATGGTCAGATGATAAAATTTACTGTTCAGAACTCATTTGGAAAATATATCAACGTGCTGTTGGTATTGAAATTGGGGAAATTCAACAACTAAAAGATTTTGATTTAAGTAATCCTGCGGTGAAACAAAAACTAAAGGAACGCTATGGAGCGACTATTCCATTAAATGAAAAAGTAATTTCACCAGCTAGTATTTTCAATAGCAATGCTCTAATTACAGTGTTGGAAAAATAATTGAAATTAAAACCACTTTTTTTGTTTGAAATAATAAATCATTCCTACAATTATAGCAAGCATTACACCCAATACGATGAAATAACCATTGCGGTGATGTAATTCTGGAATGTTGTCAAAATTCATCCCATATACTCCTACTATAAAGGTTAGCGGAATAAATATTGCCGAAACAATAGTAAGCGTCTTCATAATTTCATTCATCTTATGACCCTGCGAAGAAAAGAAAAAACTAGAAGTACTATCCAATGAAGTCATATCGTATTCAATTTGATCCAAAAGTTCGAGGCATTTTTGATGCAATCGAGAGAAAAAACTAATGTTAGAACGCCCTATATAGTTTGCTTCATCCTCATGATGAATATTTTTAATATTGAAAAGAGCATCTTTCAGAGGCGTTACAGACCGTTTCAAAAAGTTCATATTCTCACGAAGCTTTTCAATATCCTCTAGAATTTTACGATCATCACTAGTTTTTGCAATGAGCATTAAATCCTCAATTTTATCTTCATTACTTTCAATCGTAATATAGAAGTTTTCCATTACAGCTTCTAACATGAGATACAATAAGTAATCGGCTTTCTTTTTTCGTACAATACCGCTGTGTGTACGGATTCGCTCTCGAATGTGGGTGAAAAAGTCCCCTCTTTTTTCCTGAAAAGAAACAAGAATATTATCTTTTAATAAAAAACTGATTTGCTCCATCTGGATGCTATCATCATTTTTATTATCATCTGGTAAAATAGATTTAATACTGAAAAATAGAATATCGTTTAGACTTTCCATTTTAGTCCTACGCGTTGTATTCAGGATATCCCCTATTACATAACTTTCGACCTCTAGAAATTCTCCTATTTTTTGTATTGTATTGGCATCATTCAAACCATGAATGTTGAGCCACATAATTTTATCCGATTTGATTCGATCAGGAACCTCACTCAGTTTTAAATCCTTGTATTCCTTATAATCTTCCTCATCATACACAAATAATTGTATTTCAGTAGGATGATCCTTATAGATACCCGTGTACTCGTAATTACTAGGTTGAACTTTCTTTACCTTTCTATATTTTATCCTTCTCAAGCTAACAGATTTTTATATAAAAATAAGGGTTTTTAATATTTCCACTCTATTTTTACAAAAAAATATTACATGAAAACCTTAATAATAAATATCAAAGAGCTTATTCAGGTTCGTGACACTGTTATTTCGAAGCTGTCTGGGTCAGAAATGAGCGTACTTCCAACTTTAAAAAATGCTTATTTACATATAATTGATGATTCGATTGCAGGTTATGGATTGATGGAAAATCTTCCAAAACTTGAAGCAGATGAAACGATAGATGCGATAGGGAAATCCGTTTTACCAACATGGTGTGATAGCCATACGCATATAGTTTATGCTGGAAATAGAGAACAAGAATTTGTTGATCGTATCAATGGATTGAGTTATGAGGAAATAGCCAATCGTGGTGGCGGAATATTAAATTCTGCTAAAAAATTACAGGAAACATCCGAAGAAGACTTATACAAACAGTCCAAAGGACGCTTGGAAGAAGTAATGCGTTTAGGAACTGGAGCTGTTGAAATTAAGTCAGGCTATGGATTAACGCTTGAAGCAGAAATGAAAATGCTTCGTGTAATTCGAAAATTAAAAGACAACTACCCTATTGCTATTAAAGCAACTTTTCTAGGAGCGCATGCATTTCCATTAGAATACAAAGAAAATCATCAAGGTTATATCGATTTGATTACCGAACAGATGATCCCTGCAATAGCCAAAGAAGAATTGGCAGATTATATTGATGCTTTCTTGGAAACAGGATATTTCTCAGTTGCAGAAACAGAACAAATTATGGATGCAGGAAACAAATACGGATTACCGGCTAAAATTCATGTGAATCAATTCACGATGATTGGCGGTATTGAAGCCTGTGTGAACAAAGGAGCTTTAACAGTTGATCATTTAGAAGTGGTGAATGATGCTGATATTGAAGCATTGAAAAATTCTTCTACTATGGCAGTAGCATTACCAACATGTTCATACTTTATTAGTATCCCATATACGCCTGCTCGAAAAATGATTGATGCTGGATTACCTTTAGCGCTAGCTTCAGATTTTAATCCTGGAACAACTCCTACAGGTAATATGAATTTTGTGGTGGCAACAGCCTGCATCAAAATGAAAATGACACCAGAAGAAGCTATAAATGCAGCTACGATAAATGGTGCTTATGCTATGGATTTATCCCATTCACACGGTAGTATTACCGTTGGAAAAAAAGCAAATATCATTATTACAAAAGAAATACCATCCTATTATTTCATTCCGTATGCTTTTGCAACCGATCATATTGATCGCGTGATGATTGAAGGAAAATTTATTAAATAAAAAAAGGAGCTATTAAGCTCCTTTTTTATGATTGAATTTTATTTGATTATCTCAAAGAAAAACTTGTTTTAGAAACCATTTCTTTTCCGTCAAAAACGTTTACAAAGTAATTTCCTTTTTCGAAAGCTTCAGTTCCAGTTAAGTATTCACAAACATCAGTAGTTTTGTTGTCATATTTAACGACAGTTGTAAAGCTGTATGTTAAGTTTTGAGAACCAAAATTGATGATTTTTTTCTCACCTAAAACATTGTTTTTGCTATCAATGATTTGAACATAATATGTTTTGTCACCAGACTTAGCAATTTTGTTTTCAGCAATTGTGAAACAAACTTTTAATTTGTCAGCTCTACGAGCTTTTTCTGTAACGATTTGTTTTCCAGAAGAACGCTCTTTGATTGCTTCTGTTTTTAGGTTTAAGATAGAAAGAGCAGAAGCTTTCTCAACAGTTTTAGATAAGTTCTCGTTTTGAACTACTAAAGTATCGTTGTAACGTTTTGTATCTGTTAAAACTGCTTGAGTACTATCTCTTTGTGTTGTTAATGCAGCATTTTGTTGTTTCAAAATGTCATTTTCTTTAATAAGGCCTTTCATGTCACGTTCTAATTTAACGTACTGATCTTTGTATTTTGCCATTGAAGCAGCATCACCTTTGGATTTTTTTAAGTCCTCCATCAATTTAGTAACCTTATCACGCTCAGCAACCAATTCACTTGAAAGAGAAGTGTTTTCTGCAATTGCAGTATCATACGTTGCTTTAAGAGTTTCTAAATCTTTTAAAACTGTTTCTTTCTCAGTCATAAGAGTATTCTCTTTTGTAGCTGAGTCATTACTCATTTTATACATGTACGCTAAACTTCCTACTAGTAAAATAGCAAGGATAATAATAATCGCCTTCAGGCTTGAATTACTCTTTTGGGAGTCTAAATTTTGATTTTCCATGGTGTAAAATTTTTTATAAAAATAAATTAAATTGGGTAAATAGTTTAAGCATTAACGTAATTTTATATAAATATAGTATTTTTGAACTCTATAATTTTAACATGGAAAAACTTATTCGTTTTACAATCGCCGATTTAGCTAAGATTACCAACTACCGAAATGGTGAAATTAAATTTGGTGAAAGAATAGAAACTATACCCCCAGGTTCCGAAATATTGGATTATCTAACTGAATCTGAGGCTAAATATGTTTTATTTGGAATACCAGAAGACATTGGAATTCGCGCAAATTTAGGCCGTCCTGGCGCTGCAACGGCTTGGGATAGTGCTGTAAAATCAATTGTCAATATTCAAAACAATAAATTTTGTAAAGGAAGTCAACTCCTTATATTAGGTCATATTGATGTAGCTGAAGAGATGACTCAGGCTGCTTCTTTAGACTTTAATGATAAAGATGAGCGCAAATTGCTCTTTAAATTAGTAGAAAAAGTAGATAAAGATGTTTCGCATATTGTCTTTAACATTATTAAAGCAGGAAAGATACCTATAATAATAGGTGGCGGACATAATAATGCCTACGGAAATATAAAAGGTGCTGCATTGGCAAATGGAAAACCCGTTAATGCAATTAATTTTGATGCCCATTCTGATTTCAGAATACTAGAAGGAAGACACAGTGGAAATGGATTCTCTTATGCATTTGAAGAAGGTTTTCTAAAAAAGTACTTTATCTTTGGCCTACATGAAAGCTATACCTCAAAGAGTGTATTGGATATCATGAAAAAAACAGAAGATCGCGTTCGCTACAATACGTATGATGAAATAGGAATTCGAAAAGAAAAACACTTCGAACAAGAAATGTTTCAAGCTTTGAATTTTATAAAATCTGAAAATTATGGTATCGAAATCGATTTGGATGCTATTCCAGGAATTGCGAGTAGTGCAATGACATTAAGTGGATTTTCAGTAGAAAATGTTCGTCAGTTTATACACTACTTTGGTCAAAACACCAATGCATCCTATTTGCATATCTGTGAAGGAGCACCAAATTTAGGAGAAGAAAAAAACAGCCATTTGGTTGGGAAATTAATAGGCTATTTAGTGACCGATTTTATGAAATCTCACCAAGCTGCTTATGCAAAAATAGTATAAAGAAAGTTAGATTATGAATGTATTACTCATTGAAGACGATAATAGAATTAGTGATTTTGTTGTAAAAGGATTAGAAGAAAATGGTTTTTCTGTAACCTTAGCTACAACAGGTGAATCTGCTAGAGAAGTCATTGCCGAAAATGAGTGGGATATTATTCTAATGGATATAATGCTTCCGGGAATAGACGGAATACAATTGACAAAATTGATTCGTTACAAAAAGAACCACACCCCTATTCTGGTTCTAAGTGCCTTGGGTGATGCCGATGATAAAGTGGCAGCATTAGATAGTGGCGCCGATGATTACCTTGTCAAACCTTTTCATTTTAAAGAGTTGATTTCCAGAATTAATGCGTTAACCCGCAGAACTAAATTTAATTATCAGGAAAAAGAACAAATCTATTTCTGTGACACATTAAAAGTCAATTTGGAAGAACATCTGGTAACAAGAGATGATGTGGTGATTGACTTGTCACCAAGAGAATACCGTTTATTACTCTTTCTTTTAGAAAATAAAAATAAAGTATTATCCCGAACACAAATCTTAAATACCGTGTGGGGAATTAATTATGATAACAATACCAATGTTGTTGATGTATATATATCCTATTTGAGGAATAAAATTGATGAAAACTCAAAGAAATTAATACAGACAATCAAAGGAACAGGTTATATGATTAGAGATTAAACCTTTCTGAATACGATTACATTAAAATAGATTTATTATGAAAATTAGGCACCGATTAACCCTAATATCGTCCTTGACTTTTGGAATTGTTTTTACAATTGCCTCTATCATAATATATTTTGTTTTTTATAATAGTTCAGAGAAAATAATCTTTAATGAGTTGCAAAAAACGACACTTTTAACGGCTGTTTTTTATCTTGAAGAAGATGAATTACCAAAGAGTGAACACAAAGAAATTAAGCAACAATTTAAAGAAAATGTGCAAAAAGCACAGGTCAAAATCTACGATGAAAACGATAATATAAAATTTGGAAATAAAGAAAAAGACACCATAATTTCAGTTAAAGTATTAGATAAAGTAAGGAAGCATAAAAAGATATATTTCAAAGCAAATCAGTTTTATTATTACGGTATATTTTATCCAGATAACCAAGGTGATTTTGTGGTTTTTTTGAAATCCCATAATGAGTTTTTTCACTCCCAGAGTAATCAACTTTTAATAATATTAGTTACGGTATTAATTGTCGGTTTATTGATTATTTTTCTACTCAGTCATCGATTGTCAAATATTGCCTACCGCCCTATTACAACGATTATCAACCAAGTAAATTCCATTGAACCGGAATCCCTAAATAAACCCATAATATCATCCAATACGAATGATGAAGTACAAGATTTGATTAATACATTCAATAACCTTTTACTCCGTTTATCCGATACGTTTGTGATCCAGAAAAATTTCATCAATTATGTATCGCATGAATTTAAAACACCATTAGCTTCGATCTCTGGGAATTTGGAAGTATTTGCTTTGAAGGATCGTACGACAGAAGAATACCATCAGGTAGCCAATGAAGTATTGGATAATGTATATCATATAGAAGAAATATTGAATACATTAATGATGATTTCAGGACTGAGAACTGTGAATACAGAAAAAGAGCACTTCAGAGTTGATGAATTAATATGGGACATCATTGAAAAATTAGCAGAATCCCATCCTATCGAGAAGAACAAGATTCAGGTTTTAATTGAAATTGAACAACAAGATTTGTTAATAGTAAAAGGAAGCAGCATGCAAATCCAGCTAGCTTTGTACAATTTGATTGAAAATGCAAAAAAATATTCCGATCAGAAGCCTATTAAGATTAGTTTGTCCGAAGTAGATAACCAATTGAGAATTAGTATTCAAGATTATGGTAAAGGTATTAGTGAAGAAGAACTGCGTTTTATCCAACAACCTTTCTATAGAGGAAAGAACGTTGGAAACATAAAAGGAAACGGAATAGGTCTATCACTAGCGACATTAATCTTTAAACAGAATAATATTTCTTTCCAAATAACCTCCGAAGAAAATAAGGGAACTCTGATACAATTGATATTCCCAAAACTCTAATCGTTTTCTAATGTAGACTTAAAGTACTTCTAATGTAGGTCAAATAAGGTTGTAATCTATCTGTAATAGATTTGTACCAATTAAAAAAGACTTATTTTGAAACGTATTTTTATTAGCGCATTGCTTCTCGTTGCAGGGCTAAATCATTTGGGAGCACAAACGTTGCAAACCAGTGATACCTTAACGTATACCCGAGCACAAGCAGAGACGGTTTTTCTAAAACAAAATTTAAAATTAATTGCAGAAAAACTGAATATTGATCAGGCTGAAGCACAAGTGATTCAGGCAAAATTATGGCCTAATCCAAATTTATCAGTCAGTGAAATTAATCTTTGGAAAAACTCTACTGCAGAACAACTCCCTCCTATTTCTGGAAACTTTGGTAAAACCTCAGAGATCTCTGTTGGTTTAGAACAGCTAATTATTACAGCTGGAAAGAGAAAGAAAATGGTGGCTATGGAAAAAGTAGCCGTTGAAAAGACAAAACAATACTTTGAAGATTTTCTTAGAAATCTGAAAATTGAATTTAGAAATAATCTGACTAAACTTCAATATACTCAGGCAGAACAAGCAGTTTATTCTAAACAATTGGCTTCAATTCAAAAATTACTGAATGCCTATAACAATCAGTTAAAGCAAGGAAATATCAGTAAAAGCGAATACATCCGATTGAAAGCCTCAGAATTAGAATTCCTTAAAGAAATTAGCGATCTACAAAAAGATAACAATCAAGTTCAAAAGGAATTGAAAGGCTTAATGAATTTACCTGCAAATAGTTTTATTAAGATTAGTGAAGAAGGTTTTGTTCCCGATCTAACTAAAATTGAGCATTTAAACATCGTAACACTTACACAAGAAGCTTTAAAAAACAGACCGGATGTAAAAGCATCTGTATTAGAACAAGAATACAGTAATAACCTCTATAAATATGAACGTGCCCAAAGAACACCGGATGTTACTTTGCAAGCTAGTTATGATCGTGGTGGTAATATTATGAGAGATTTTGTTGGATTTGGATTTGCAATGGACTTACCCTTTTTTAGTCGTAATCAAGGTAATATAAAGTCAGCCAAAGTAAGTATTGAGAAAAGTAATATCATGGCTGAACAGAAAAATAACGAAGCACAATCAGAAATAATGCAAAGTTATCAGGATTTATTAATTACAGAAAGACTGTATAAAAGTGTCGATAGTACGTATGAATCAGACTTAGACAAATTATTAGAAAGTCATTTAAAAAACTTTGCACAAAGAAACATCAGCATGCTTGAATACCTTGACTTTGTGAATGCCTATTTAGAAAACAAAAAAATCATTTTAGGCAGTAAAAAAGAATTGAACGAGCATTTTGAAGAATTACAGTTCAATGTTGGAAAAGAATTATAATAAAGGCCTATATAACTTATACAGTATTTAAAAATCAAAGAAATGAAATATACGATAACCTCAATTTCCTTACTCGCTATACTATTCCTTCAAAGTTGTCAACATAAAGAGGAAAAAGCTCCTGTAGAGGATAAAAAATTCTGTATCGATGCAGAACTGAAAAGTAAGATTAAAATTGATACATTAACAAAATCACCTATTACAGAAACCCTGACGCTAACAGGTAATGTAACTTACAATACAGATAACATGGTTCAGTTTGTAAGTTTAATCAGTGGTGTGGTAACCAATACTTATTTCTCATTAGGAGATTATGTAAAAAAAGGACAAGTTTTAGCGGAAATTAAAAGTACAGAATTAAACGGACTGCAATCGGAAAGCCGTTCGCTACAATCTCAATTGCAAGTAGCACAAAGACAATTGGCAGCAACAAAATCAATGTTTCAAGATGGAATTGCATCACAAAAAGATTTGCTTTCTGCCGAAAATGATGTGAATGTATTGAAATCATCTTTAGAAAACACTCGAGAGAATTTATCGCTATATAGCGCTAGTGCAGAGAAATCAGTGTTTCAGATTAAAGCACCAACAGATGGTTATATTGTTGAAAAAAAGATGAGTTCTGGAATGCAAATTTCTTCAGAAACAGAATCACTGTTTACAATATCAAATCTAAATGAAGTATGGGTAATGGTTAATATTTACGCAACAAACATGCAGAATATTAAAGAGAATATGGAAGTCAAGATTAAGATGTTAGCTTATCCAGATGAAACATTTACGGGTAAAATCTCATCATTGTCAAATGTATTTGATTCTGAAGAACGCGTTTTAAAAGCTAGAATTGTGATGAAAAATCCAAATCTAAAATTAAAGCCAGGAATGTCTGCTGATATTATTATCGATAAAGAAATATCACATGAACAAGCAATTGCTGTACCAAACAAAGCTGTGATATTTGATGATAATCGCAACTACTTATTGTTCTACAAAGACGATTGTAATCTTGAAATTAGAGAAGTAGAACCTTCAGCTAAAAATGATGAAGTAGTTTATTTTGATAAAGGGATTCAGGAAAATGAAAAAATCATTACGAAGAATCAGTTGTTAATTTACGAAAGACTCAAAAATTAATACAATATCGCGCTATAGAATACAGTCTTCTGATGGGAAAACTACAGAAGCAATTTGGTAATGCGATAGATTTTAAACTTTAAACAAAATACAAATGCAAAAATTTGTTCAAAATATAGTTGCGTTTTCGCTTAAAAACTCGTTGATCGTGTTTTTTGCAACCGCTTTATTACTTGCAGGAGGAATTATTAGTTATATCCACACGCCTATTGAGGCATTTCCAGATGTAACGAATACTCGTGCTCGAATTATTACCCAATGGCCTGGGCGAAGTGCTGAGGAAGTAGAGAAATTCATTACACTTCCTATTTCAAAACAAATGAATACGATTCCAAAAAAATCAGAAGTACGTTCGATTTCGCTTTTTGGATTATCGGTAGTTACTGTTTTATTTGATGAAGATGTAGAAGATTTTTACGCACAACAGTATGCTTCAAACCGTTTGAGTGGTATAGAATTACCAGCGGGAAGTGAAGTAGCGATAGATCCACCGTATGGAGCAACAGGAGAGATTTTTCGTTATGTTGTAAAAGGAGATTTACCAATTAAAGAATTAACCGCAATTCAGGATTGGGTAATTGAACGTGAATTAGTTTCTGTTCCTGGTGTAGCGAATGTTGTGAGTTTTGGTGGAGAAGAAAAAACGTATGAGATTAAAATTAACCCAACAGAATTGGTTAATTATGGTTTATCCCCTTTGGATGTATATGAAGCCGTATCGAAGAGTAATATTAACGTAGGTGGTGATGTAATTCAAAAAGGAGATCAAGCCTATGTAGTACGTGGGGTTGGATTAATTGAAAATGTAGATGATATTGGGAATATCTTAATTAAAGCAAAAGGATCTACTCCTATTTTGGTCAAGCACGTTGCCGAAGTGAAAATTGGAGCAAAACCTCGATTAGGACAAGTAGGATTAGATAATGATAAAGATTTAGTTGAAGGAATTGTGGTTATGCTTCGTGGAGAGAACCCTAGCGAAGTAATTGATAAGTTAAAAACAAGAATTGAAGACCTTAACGAGCGTGTTTTACCAAAAGGTGTAAAAATTGTACCGTTTATTGACCGTACAGAATTAGTAAACACGACCGTTCATACCGTTACAAAAAACTTAATTGAAGGCGTATTATTAGTATCGTTGATTGTATTCATTTTCATGTATAACTGGAGAACAACAGTAATTGTTGCCTCAGTAATACCGCTGTCGTTTCTGTTTGCGATTGTAATGTTGAAGATACAAGGTCTGCCGGCCAACTTAATTTCGATGGGAGCATTAGATTTTGGTCTCCTCCTCGAAGGTACGCTCGTCATAGTCGAGCAGGTCTTCGTCTCACTCGAGAAGAAGGCCCACCAAGTCGGAATGAAGCGTTTCAATTCTATGTCAAAAATGGGATTAATTAAGAAAAGTGTTGGAAGTGTTGCAACCTATATATTCTTTGCCCTAATCATTTTAATTGTAGCCTTACTCCCTATTTTCTCTTTCCAAAAAGTAGAAGGTAAAATGTTCTCACCGTTGGCATTTACGTTAGGATATGCTTTAGTAGGATCATTAATATTGAGTTTGACATATGTTCCGGCAATGTGTAAAGTCTTATTGACGAAGAACATTGTAGAAAAAGAAAACATGATTTCTCGTTTTTTCAGAGAAAACCTATTCCGTCTTTTCAAATGGAGTGAATACCATAGAAAAGCCACTATTTATGGATTTATCGTTTTATTATTGGTTTGTTTTGGACGATTCATGTTCTACGGATCAGAGTTTATTCCGAAATTAAATGAAGGAGCCGTTTATATTAGAGCAACACTTCCTAATAGTATCAACTTGGATGAATCAGTACGATTAACCAATGAAATGAAGGCGAAGCTTCAAAAATTTGACGAAGTGAAATTCATTCTAACGCAAACAGGAAGACCAAATGATGGTACGGATCCAACAGGTTTCTTTAATATTGAGTTCCACATGGAGCTGAAACCAGAGAAAGAATGGAAGCGTAAAATGAAGAAGGAAGAACTCGTCGCCCAGATTAAAAAAGTATTGGAGGAATATCCCGGGATAAACTTTGGATTTAGCCAACCAATTCAGGATAATGTTGAAGAATATGTTGCCGGTGTAAAGAGTCCATTAGTAATTAAAATCTTTGGAGATGATCTCTTTGAGCTAGAGCGCTATGCAAAGCAAGTAGCCAAATCGATTAAAGATGTAAAAGGAATTGAAGACATCAATGTGTATAAGAATATTGGACTACCAGAATTACGCATTCAGTTGCACGATTCAAAAATGGCTCGATATGCTGTAACAACGGCCGATGCACAAGCGGTAATCTCAATGGCTATCGGTGGACAAGCAGCTTCTACTTTCTATGACAATGAGAAGATGTTTGATATCCGTTTGCGTTTCCAAAAAGAGTACAGAGATTCCAAAGAGAAAATTGAGAATATATTAATCCCTACAATGGACGGTAAACAGGTACCATTGAAAGAGATTGCAACCGTAAGTTATAAAACGGGGCCAACTTTTATCTATAGAGAAGGAAACAGTCGATACATTGCAATTGGATTCAGTATTGAAGGAAGAGATTTAGGAAGTACGATTGCTGAAGCACAGAAAAAAGTAGCAAAAGAGGTTAAATTACCGAAGCAAAATACGATGAAATGGGCTGGAGAATTTGAAAGTAAAGAACGTGCTTCAAAACAATTAGCGATGATTGTTCCGGTAGTATTATTGTTCATCCTATTCTTATTGTATTTCAACTTTGGAAACATGAAAGATACCTTGATTGCTACGAGTACAATACCTTATGCGTTTATTGGGGGATTCCTATCGCTGTGGCTCACGGGAACAGTATTTGGAATATCGGCTGGAATTGGATTTATTATCCTCTTTGGGGTCAATACCATAAATGGTATAATTCTGATTGCCGTCATGAAAGAAAATATGCGGAATAGGATGCCGATAGAAAAGGCAATTTCCGATGGTGTATATAGTAGAATTAGACCTATTGTTATGATTGCTTTAATGGGATCATTAGGATTGTTACCCGCTGCTTTGTCAACCGGTATGGGATCTGAAATTCAAAAACCATTAGCAATTATGATTGTTGGAGGATTAGTATTCTGTATGATTCTATCCCTTGTGGTTCTACCACACGTATTTTACTATGCCTATAGAAAACATGATAAACATCGTCCACTAGAAGAGTAAAAATTGAGAATCAGAGTAAGTTCATTGGGGCTTACTCTGATTTCTTATGACTAACTTTTAGGACATAACTGATATAAAAGTCTGTTCGTAGTTAATATTAATTCACTGTTACTAAAAGCTTCCTAATTTTTAAGGAAGCTTTTGTTTGTAATACACTTTTGAAAAATAAACCGATTGTAAATAAGACGAACATGAATGAAAAAAGCCATATAAATCAAGAGGTTATCCCTAAAATACCCACTACGATAACCATAAAAGAATTGGGCAATACAGCCAATACCCTACTTCATTTAGCCTGCGAATGGCAATTAGAAGAAGTAGTTCGACATTTATTATCCAAGAAAATAGGAATTAATACATTGAATGATAAAGGAGAAAGCCCATTACAAATTGCTTCTCGCAATGGTAATTATGTGATTGTGAAAATGCTAAATGATGTAGCGTGTACTTTATAAAAAAGGATATTAAATTGAATGATTTAAAGTTAAATTAAAGGTGATTTTTGGATGTGATATACAGTAGAGAACTTAAGGCTTATGGTCAATTAATATAATATATCAGATTTTAGAACTACCTTTGTCGAAATTAATTTTAAAGAGTTGTTATATAACGACCTACCCTATTTTTATGTTATTTGAGAATTTATCACTTTCTAAAAGTATACAAAGAGCTTTAATCGATCAAGGTTATACAGCTGCTACTCCTATTCAAGAACAAGCCATTCCTACTATTTTAAAAGGGAATGATTTAATTGGATGTGCGCAAACTGGTACAGGTAAAACTGCTGCTTTTGCTATTCCGATTATTAATATATTACACCATAAAATTGGCTCTTCAAAAAAAGCAAAACAAATCCGTGCTTTAATTGTAACCCCTACGCGTGAATTAGCAATCCAAATTGGAGAAAGCTTTGATGCATACGGTAAATATACCAACTTGCAACAACTTACCATTTTTGGTGGAGTTTCGCAAGTACCACAGGTGGATGCTATTAAAAAAGGAATTGATATTCTAATTGCTACACCAGGAAGATTATTGGATTTACACAAACAAGGTTTTATCGATTTAGACCATCTACATACTTTAGTATTGGATGAAGCTGATCAAATGTTGGATATGGGATTCATTAACGATGTCAAAAAGATTGTGAAATTAACACCTCCAAATCGACAAACGTTATTGTTCTCTGCAACAATGCCTATGGCTATTAGAGAATTAGCAGATGCTTTTCTAACGAAGCCAGAATATGTAACAGTTTCTCCAGTATCTTCTACTGCTGAAACGGTAGAACAAAGAGTCTATTTTGTAGAAAAAGAAAACAAAAGACAATTATTATTTCATTTAATTAAAAATGAAGATTTAAGCAATGTATTGGTTTTTTCAAGAACTAAACACGGAGCAGATAATGTTGCCAAAGCCTTAAAAAAACAAGGGATTAATGCTGAAGCGATTCACGGAGATAAATCTCAGAATGCAAGACAAAGAGCTTTAGAGAATTTTAAAACAAAAGAAGTAAGTGTATTGGTTGCTACGGATATTGCAGCTCGTGGTATTGATATAGACCAATTACCTTATGTTATCAATTTTGATTTACCGAATATTCCTGAAACCTATGTACACCGTATTGGTAGAACAGGACGTGCAGGTAATGGAGGTATATCAATCTCTTTTTGTGGAAAAGACGAAAAGAACTATTGGAAAGATATTGAGAAACTTATCAAAGTAAAAGTGACAACAGTTGAAGATCATCCTTTCCCTTGGACAGGTGGAGAATCTAGTCCAGCTGCTGCAACTGCACCTAAAAATTCTAATCGAAGTAAAGGAGCGCATAAATCCAGAAAATCGGATAATGCTAAGAAAAATAAAAAACGCTGGTACTAACCAGCGTTTCTTTTTATATAAATTTGTTTGGTGATAATCTCGAATAATTTGGCAGAGATAAAAGGTTTAATGATAATATCATCAATCCCAGAATCGACAGCTTCTTTCTGAATTTCATCCTTATCAAAAGCTGTTAATGCAATAACAGGCAGCATCATTCCTTTCTGGCGGATTAGCTTTGTGGTTTCAAATCCATTAATCAAAGGCATGTTGATATCCATTAATACAACGTCAAAATCTTCTTTTTCTAATAATTCTAAGGCAAGATAGCCATCATCTACAATCAGGCAGGTATAATTATTCTTTTCAAGGATTTTACGCGTCACCATTTGATTGATTTTGTTGTCTTCTACAACCAATACCTTAAAGGAAGGATTATTGGCTTCAGTAAGCTTAGAATGAACCGCAGTCTCTTTTTCTTCCACTGTATCCAGGTCAAAACCAATAGTGAATGAAAAGGTAGTACCTATATTTTTTTCACTATTTACAATGATTTCACTATCAAAAAAGGTAATCAATCCTTTTACAATCGAAAGGCCTAATCCTGTTCCCTGATAATCATCATTTTTGCGGTCAATCTGAACAAATTTTTCAAAAATCATAGATTGATTTTCTGAAGCAATTCCACAGCCATTATCAATGACTTGGAATTTGATAAAACAGGTATTTTCTTTTTGATTTAAAAATTCAGCTTTTAAAATGATCTGGCCATTATTCGTGAATTTTAAAGCATTATTTGTTAAGTTTAATAGTATTTGTGAAAGTCTTATTTTGTCTCCTTTTAAATGCTTGGGTATATTTGGGTCAATTTCTAGTACTAGATTATTATTATTTTTCATGGCAATAAAATGTAATCCTTCTTTAATTTTATTAAATTCTTCAGCAATAATGAAAGGGAGTATTTCTAATACTACATTTTTATCTTCGATTTTATTAATCTGAAGGATATCGTTAACCAAAGTTAACAAATATTGAGCCGAAAATTTTAATGACTTCATATCCTCACTGTTATCTAGCTCTTTATGTTTATCTATCAACATATCGGTAATTCCTACTACCCCGTATAAAGGCGTTCTTAATTCGTGACTAATGGTTGAAATAAATTGACTTTTTAATTTTGAAGATTCTTCTGCATGTTCTTTGGAACGTATGAGCTCTTCATTTTTGGCGAGGAGAAATTCATTGAGTTTTCTTTTCAAGTTATTATTTCGATAAAGCGTTAGTAAAAAGAGCAGCAGGATTATAAAAACAACTAGAAAAAGAATCACAATAAGTTTGGACATTTTCAAGTTTTGTAGCTGTGCTTCCTTTTCCACCTCTACCTTTTCCACCTCTCTTTTAAATTCATCAACTTCAATTTTTACTCCAGCAATTTGACCACTTTTAATTTGTTCCTTATTATTGATTTCTTGCTTTATCTTCTGAAATAATTCGAGATTCTGAAAGGCTTCTTTGAAATTCCCAATCGAAGCGAGATATTGATAATAACTTTGATAAGAACCCGCTAATTCTGTTTTGTTATTCGTTGATATAGCGGTATTTATAGATTTTAAAAACCGCTCTTTGGCTTGAGCATACAGTTTTTTATTAGCATAGTATAAACCATAGAGTTTATTTATAATAATTTTAGATTCTACATCACCATAACGTTTTATATAAAGATCAGAATCCAAGAGAAAAGGGAGACCACTTTCGAAGTCTTTTTTATTAAAATACGCTTCCGTTAAATTTAATTTTGTAAACAGAATTTGAGTAGTATCGGCAATCTTTTCAGCGAAGGTTAATGATTTTTTAAAGTACTTAATACCGTTCAAATAATCTTTTTTACCAAAAGAATATGCGTGACCAATGTTATTATAAAGGATGTCTTTTATAGTATCATTATTTGTTTTGTTCGCATAATGTAATGCCTTGTTATAATAATTTATAGATTGGTTAACGTCCGATAGTTCACCATGCGAACTGGCGATATTGTTGTACGCGAGTGCAATCAGGTCATTATCCTTAAGTTTAATGGCGTTTTTTAGAGCTACGTTAGAGAGCTCCAGAGATTCTTTAAAATTTAGATTAATTAGTAGGCTATCAGAATGTAATATCAATTTATAAACATCATTTCTATTAGGAGATTTGGATTGTCCGAATGAAAAAAACGTCAAAAAAAAGGTTGTAATTAATACTAAAATTATTCTAGTAAGGGGCATAAAAGAATTATTTTCGACCAAATATACATTTAAAAAATCGATAAAAAAAAATCCCGATTAATTCGGGATTTCTTAATTATTACTGAAAATTAAATAGATGTATTAGTTTCTAATTAATTTCTTGTATTTAAGTCTTTTTGGAGTAAGATCACCACCCATTCTTTTCTTTCTGTTTTCTTCGTATTCTGAGAATCCTCCTTCGAAATAATAAACTTCAGAATCTCCTTCAAAAGCTAGAATGTGTGTGCAAATTCTATCCAAGAACCATCTATCGTGAGAAATAACTACAGCACAACCAGCGAAGTTTTCAAGACCTTCTTCTAGCGCACGAAGTGTATTTACATCCAAGTCATTCGTAGGCTCATCCAGTAAAAGTACGTTTCCTTCTTCTTTAAGCGTCATGGCTAAGTGTAAACGGTTGCGTTCCCCACCAGAAAGTGTAGAAACTTTTTTGTTTTGATCACTTCCACCAAAGTTAAAACGACTTAAGTAAGCTCTTGAATTTACTTGACGACCACCCATCATAATTAATTCTTGACCATCACAGAAATTCTCCCAGATTGATTTGTTAGGATCAATATTAGAGTGTGCTTGATCTACATAAGCAATTTTTACCGTTTCGCCGATTGCGAACTCACCACTATCTGGTTGTTGCTCTCCCATGATCATTCTAAAAATAGTTGACTTACCAGCACCATTCGGTCCGATAACTCCAACAATTCCTGCTTGTGGTAAGGTGAAATTTAAATTATCATACAACAATTTATCACCAAAAGCTTTGGCTACATTTTTAGCCTCAATAACATTTGTTCCTAAACGTGGTCCGTTCGGGATATAGATTTCTAGATTCTCATCCAGTTGTTTTTGATCTTCATTCAATAATTTGTCGTAATTCTGTAAACGCGCTTTTTGTTTCGTTTGACGACCTTTTGCACCTTGACGTACCCAGTCTAACTCACGCTCTAAATTTTTACGACGTTTTGAAGCCACTTTTTCTTCAAGTGCCATTCTGCTCGATTTTTGATCCAACCAAGAAGAATAATTCCCTTTCCATGGGATACCTTCTCCTCTATCCAGTTCAAGAATCCAACCCGCTACATTATCCAAGAAATATCTATCGTGCGTTACAGCGATAACAGTTCCTGCATATTGTGCTAAATGTTGCTCTAACCAAAGTACACTTTCTGCATCCAAGTGGTTGGTAGGCTCATCCAGTAACAATACATCTGGTTGTTGTAATAACAAACGACATAAAGCAACACGACGACGCTCTCCTCCAGAAAGGTTTTTGATTGGTGTATCTCCATCGGGTGTACGCAAAGCATCCATTGCGATTTCTAATTTTGTATCGATTTCCCAAGCTCCAAGTGCATCAATCTTATCTTGTAAAAGTGCTTGACGCTCCATTAGTTTGTCCATCTTTTCTGCATCTTCATACACTTCTGGCAAACCAAAACTATCATTGATTTTATTGAATTCGTCAAGAACTGCCATCGTTTCAGCTACACCTTCACGAACGATTTCAATTACTGTTTTATCATCATCTAATTGTGGTTCTTGTTCTAAATAACCCACAGTATATCCTGGAGCAAAAACTACATCTCCTTGATAATTTTTATCAACTCCGGCAATAATCTTTAAAAGTGAAGATTTTCCAGAACCATTTAAACCTAAAATACCAATTTTTGCTCCATAAAAAAAGCTCAAATAGATATTCTTTAATACTTGTTTGTCGCTGCTTGAGTAAGTTTTACTCAATTTAGACATCGAAAAAATTACTTTCTTATCGTCAGACATATTATAACTTGTTAATTTATTGAATTTTAACTACAAAAGGGAGTTCTCCTATCTGTAACGCAAATATAGCTTTAAATACAGAATATTAAAATGATTCGGTGTTTTAGATTGCTCTAAGGTGGTATAAAGTTAGCATAACCATATATCGTTCGAGCAAGGACTCTGTTAGCGTTTAAAAAACGAGGTAAATAATAATCTATATTTAATTAAAATAAAAACAGCTTACAAATAAATTAAATATCTGTAAGCTGTTGTTTTATAGTAGATTCTGTTAATAGAGTTAAACTCGACCTTTAAGCGCATTAAAGACCCATGAAATAGCAAAAAAACCTATTCCTACTACTGAGAATCCAATGGCATAATCTTTATATTTTAGGACTCCTAATAATACTAATGAAGTACCAATTAAAAACATTAAAAATGATGCCCATCCAAAAATGGAATTTTTATTCATTGCCATAACTATATTGTATTTTTACACTTACTCAAATAGCGGGTGCATTCTGAGTAAAATTTGAAGTGCAAATATCGTTAAATTTAATAGATATAACGGACAAAGAAATGATAAATAATCTTTGTCCTACAGGAATTTAATCGCAATTAATTAAAAACCTTGTATAACATTTCACGCAATAGATCCGATTGTGACAAACTATTGGCACCCACTCCTTTACTTTTTATATCTACAGAACGCAAAGTAGAAATGATTTGACTCACTTTACGCATAGGGAAATTACGCAATGCTAAATCGTAATCCTTTAAGAAATAAGGGTTTAATTTTAATACTTTGGCGACATTTCCAGGTGATTTGTCTTTTAATCCATGGTATTCTAATAATTGGGAGAAAAAACTAAAAATCATACTAGTTGTTACCACTAATGGATTGTCCTTAGGATTATCGGCAAAGTAATTGACAATCTGATAAGCCTTGAGTTGGTTGCGTTCACCTATGGCTTTACGCAATTCGAAATTATTATAGTCTTTACTGAATCCTATATTGTCTTCAATGACATTCGGCGTGATGGTGCTACCTTTTGGTAGAATAATCATTAGTTTATCCAATTCATTGCTAATCTTGCTTAAATCTGTCCCTAAGAACTCTACGAGCATGATATTGGCTTTTGGTTCTATGTTATATCCTTTTCCAGAAAGTATACGTTTGATCCAATCCCCTACTTGATTATCATATAATTTTTTACTGTGAAAAACCACTCCTTTCTGATCCAGAATTTTGGTCAGTTTTTTGCGTTTATCCAGTGTTTTGTATTTATAACAGAAAACTAAAACGGTAGTAGGTTGAGGATTTTCAACATAACTCTCCAGTTTATCGATGGTACGGGATAATTCCTGTGCTTCTTTTACAATAACAACCTGACGTTCGGCCATCATCGGGTAACGTTTTGCATTCGATACTACATCTTCAATCGTTACATCTCTACCGTATAAAACCATTTGATTAAAACCTCTTTCCTCTTCCGTAAGAATGTTCTTTTCGATGTATTCGGATAATTTATCAATAAAGTAAGCTTCCTCTCCCATCAAAAAATATATTGGTTTTATATTTCCCTGCTTTATATCGTTTACAATCTTTATAACTTCGTCCACTCTTTATCTAATTTTAAATTTTGAGTTTTAAATTTTAATTTAACTTTGCCTGATGCAATCACTCAATTTTCCTTCGTACCAGTTTCGATTCAAAAATAGCAAAAATAATGCAGCTATCTTTGATGAAATTCGTAAAAAGTTTGTTTTGATTACACCAGAAGAATGGGTACGACAACATGTTGTTCATTATCTGATGAATGAGATGAAATACCCCAAATCATGGATTAATGTAGAAAAAGTCATCAAAATTAACGGCTTGACCAAGCGGTATGATGTGGTTGTTTTTAATCCAGATGGGACTATTTTTCTATTGGTAGAATGTAAAGCACCACAAGTAAAAATTACGCAAACCACTTTTGATCAGATTGCTCGTTATAATATGACTGTGAATTCAAAATATTTAATGGTTACCAATGGATTGAATCATTATTATTGTCAAATGGATTACGAACAAGAGAAGTATCATTTTTTACCTCAATTACCACTGCACGACAAGTTTTAGTGGTGCAAAATGAGATTGCCTAAAGAGTTAAACAAAATTATAGAATGAAGAAAATCGCTGTTGTTATATTAAATTGGAATGGACAGAAATTGTTAGAGCAATTTTTACCCTCTATTGTAAAATACACTGAGGAAGCACAGATTTATGTAGCAGACAATGCGTCTACAGATAGTTCGATTGCATTTGTAAAAGAAAAATATCCCACCATAAAGATTATTCAGAATACAGAAAACTTTGGTTTTGCACAGGGTTATAATGAAGCCCTAGTTGCTGTAGAAGAAGAATATTATGCCTTAGTGAATTCTGATATTGAGGTTACTGAGAATTGGTTAACACCTATTATAGAAACCTTTGATAAGAGACCAGAAATTGCTATAATTCAGCCTAAAATACTAGATTATAAAGCAAAAGATTATTTTGAATATGCAGGAGCAGCCGGAGGCTATATTGATCAGTATGGTTTTCCTTTTTGTCGTGGACGCATTTTCAAAACAATTGAAAAAGACGTAGGACAATACAATGATGAAACTGAAATATTTTGGGCATCAGGAGCCTGTTTTTTCATTCGTAAAGATATATTTCGTAAATTAGAGGGATTTGATATTGATTTTTTCGCACATCAAGAAGAAATTGATTTATGTTGGAGAGCTATAAATAAAGGCTATAAGGTTTATTACAACAGCAAATCGACGGTATATCATGTAGGTGGAGCTACTTTACATGAGAGTAATCCAAAGAAAACATTTCTGAATTTCAGGAATTCGTTATTTATGCTATTAAAAAATTTGCCAAAACAAGCGCTATTCCCTATTATCTTTTTACGATTAGTACAAGATGGAATGGCTGGAGTTCAATTAGTTATGCAAGGTAAATTTGTACATTGTGTTGCAATTATTAAATCACATTTTGCCTTTTATGGTAGTTTTTCAAAATTTTATAAAAAAAGAGATCAGTTTCAGTCCAAAAAATACTACAACATAAAAAGTATCGTTTATCATTATTATCTTAAGAACGGCAAGGTTTTTGGAGATAAACTTTAACAATAGTTTAGGCTTAAGTACTGGGACTATTTTTAAAAAGTATTAAATTTGTAATTAACAAAAAACCAGAAAAAAATATGAAAAAAGCGATTCTCGCGCTATCCCTGTTAGCGCTCTTAACGACTTCGTGCGGATCTAAGAAAAAGATTACGGAACTAGAAAATAAGAATAAAGAGATTCAGGATTTATTAAATACAGCTACAATTAAGCTAAATACCTGTCTAACGGAAAAAGAAGCTATGGCTCATCAAAAAGATGCTTTAGCAAATCAGGTAGATTTCTTAAAGAAAAACAACTCTGATTTAATCAACAATATGGGGAACTTAACGACCCTATCTTCTAAAGGAGCAGAAAACTTAGAAAAATCTCTTGAAAGTATGAGAGAGAAAGATTTAAGAATCAAAACGATGCAAGATGCATTAACGAAAAAAGATTCTGTTACCTTAGCTTTAGTTACAAGTTTAAAAGGAGCAATTGGTAATCTTGATGATAGTGATATCGAAATCAATGTAGAAAAAGGAGTAGTATTCATTTCTATCTCAGACAAATTATTATTCAAGAGCGGTAGCTACCAAGTAAGCGATAGAGCTAAAGAAATTTTAGGTAAAGTTGCTAAAGTGGTAAATAACAAACCAGATTTTGAATTCATGGTTGAAGGTCACACAGATGATGTGCCGATTAAGAACCCTGTATTACAAGACAACTGGGATTTGAGTGTAAAACGTGCAACTTCAGTAGTTAGAGTATTACAAAACGAATTCAAAGTTGATCCAAAAAGAATGACTGCTGCTGGACGTGGAGAATACATCCCATTAGCACCAAACAATTCTTCTGAAAACAGAGCAAGAAATAGAAGAACACGTATTGTTGTACTTCCTAAGATTGATCAATTCTATGATATGATCGAGAAAGAAATGAAGAAAAAACAATAATCTGATCTTCAGAAAATAAATTAAAAGCATCCTAAATTTAGGATGCTTTTTTTATTGGAATCATTTTAGTAGACTGAAGTTACTTATATTTGAATAAGTCAAAAATAAGTAGGACAACTCGATGAATCCAAACCAAAAGCAGAATGCTGTACAAGCCATTTTAGGAGAATATGAAAAGACAATTGTTGAATTGCAACACGTCATACAAGATATGTCGGCGGATGATTTAGCTTATATTGTAGACCATGAAACACAAGATTCGGATTGTAAATCAATTCAAACTGTACTAGCCCATGTGGTAAGTGCTGGTTATTCGTATTGTATATACATCAAAACATTCAAAAATATCTTGGAAGAAAGGCCGACAAAGAAGATTCGTTTGTCAAGTGCCGAATATATTCAAGATTTAGACAATGTAATAGCATTTACACGAAATGCTTTTCTCACGATATACGACCATGAATTGGAAGTATATGATCAGGATAAAAAAGTACTGACTTCTTGGAAGCAAACCTATGACATAGAACAAATGATGGAACATGCTATTGTTCATGTTCTACGACATAGAAGACAAATTGAAAGATTTAAAACGATAGTAAGCAATAGACAAATATAATCCCCTATTCTATGCAAGAGATTACCTGCCCATATACTTGGGATTGTGGAAAAACAATTGATATAAAACAGTTGAGTAAATATGATTTTTTACAATCCGCAATAAGTAAAAAAATGACCTTTATGTTTCTGGATTGCCCGGTATGTAATCGTGATTTCCAGTTTAATACTGTTACCTGGATGGCTACACCTACAATTCCCAATCCGAATATTGTAGTAATAAAGAAGAAAAAAACAGTGAAGCAACTGAATACTATTCTTGAAAAATCGAAAGTAAAAATTCCTTTACCCTATTTTGATTATTTGGTCAGTGATTCATTTGTTTCGGAAATCACAATCTTCAAAGACCAAGATAATTTTACACTATATGATTTAGAAGCGTTATGTGAGAAAGTCAAAGTTGAAAAAAAATCCTATTTGACCATTAAGCAATTAGAAGGATTTGTGGATACAGCCAAAGAAATATTTAATACTACTGCTACTGAGAAAATAGATTTTTTATCCAGAGGATTGGTCATAGGATATGAGAATACACGAATATTATGTATTGATTCACAAGATAATTCGTTGTGGGTATTTCATTCTGGAGATGGTTATGATGTTGAGAAAGTAGACATCACTTTAGCCACGATATTAAAACAATCCATGTAAACAGTTTCACATGGATTGTTCTATTGTTTGATAGGTTTGATTATTCTGATTGTAAAATATATAAGCATAGGCCTCATCGTTACGCATTTTAGCAATATCCAATTGTCCTATAAAAATTAAAGGAATGTCATTGTGAATTGGCCAGTAGGCGTCTTGTAACCAACGTGGTGGTTTATTTAAACTGATGAAATTCTTCTGTACATGATCTTTAATATAAGTATCAAATTCCTTTCCCTTCAATTCATGAGCACCCTTTCTAATGATATTGTATTGTTTGTCAGTAATGGATAACCATTTGGGTAATAGCTTCGCCTTTTCATGGAGAATATTTTGAAAATCATCTGATTTTTCTACAACAATACCTTGGCGGACTAATAGCTTTGACAAAACATCTTGTATGTTGAGCAAATCGGATGCAGAGTGATAATCCTGCGAGATTAAGTATAAATATAAATCCATATCCGAAGACCAAGAAGGTGCAGGTTCTTGAGAAAACAATGTATTCAGACTATCACTTTCATATAATATATTTTCGAATTCTGAGGCTGTAATTTCCCCAGTAACAAATCCTGTGATTATGGTAATATCATCCATTTAAAATGTAAAATTAGATTCTTATAAAATATCTAACGAACCTTTTCCTTCACGAATTACTACAGGCTCACCATCTGATAAATCAATAACTGTTGAAGCTTGATTATCACCATATCCACCATCGATTACGACATCAACGATATTTTGCCATTTTTCAAAGATTAATTCCGGATCAGTTGTGTATTCGATAACATCATCTTCATCTCGAATAGAAGTTGAAACAATGGGACGGCCTAATTGACGTACAATTTCCAAAACAATAGAATTGTTGGGTACTCGTATTCCGACTGTATTTTTCTTTTTAAATTCTTTTGGAAGGTTATTATTTCCTGGTAAAATGAATGTATATGGACCTGGTAATGCTCTTTTTAATAGCTTAAAAACGGAAGTATCAATTTGTTTCACATAATCGGAAATATTGCTTAAATCGTGGCAAACAAATGAAAAATTTGCTTTGTCTAATTTTACACCTTTAATCTTAGCAATTTTCTCTAAAGCTTTGGTATTAGAGATATCACAACCCAATCCATAAACAGTATCTGTAGGGTAAATAACTAATCCTCCATTTTGCAATACCTTTACAACTTTAGCGATTTCTTTTTCACTGGGATTATCTTCGTAAATTTTAATAAATTGAGCCATCTTGTTAATTTTTAAGGTTATAGTATAACACTGTTATCTAAGACAATATGTCTAATTTTGCAAAACGTAAAAGCAGCTTTTTAATACCACCTACATCAAACTTAATCTCTGCTTTTTTATCACCACCAATTCCTTCGATATTCAATACAACTCCTTTACCAAAACGTTCGTGCATGACTACATTACCAGTCAGTAATTTAGAATCGTTGACCGGTGATGAAGCAACTGGTCCACCACTCGTCATTGGTTTTAATTTACGGATTGTACTGGCAGTGGTTTCTGAATCACCATAACTGCGGGGTGGTGTTCCATTTTTAGGTTTTTCAGAACGGAATTTTGATTTATCTGAATCATCAAATATATCCGAATCAATCATTGGTTTATAACGACCACGTTCTGGTGGTGTCATATATTCTAAATATTTTCCTTCAATTTCTTCAATGAATCTTGATGGTTCAGAATCCACTAATTTTCCCCAACGGTAACGCGATTGTGCATACGTTAAATAGGCTTGTTTCTCAGCTCTGGTTAAGGCTACATAGAATAAACGACGTTCCTCTTCCAGTTCGCTTCGGGTGCTCATACTCATTCCACTTGGGAAAAGGTCTTCTTCCATCCCAACGATAAATACATGGGGAAACTCTAGTCCTTTTGCTAAGTGAATCGTCATTAATGCTACACGATCATCATCGCCCGTATCTTTATCTAAATCGGTAGCTAAGGCAACATCTTCTAAGAATTCAGATAAGGCTCCTCTTGCTCCATCAATTTCTTTTTGTCCTTCTGTAAAGTCTTTAATACCATTCAATAATTCTTCGATATTTTCAATTCGAGCTACACCTTCTGGAGTAGCATCTTTTTTTAATTCCTGAATTAATCCAGTCTTTTTACTGACATGGTCGGCGAGGTAAAAAGCATCTTGTGTTTCATTAATAACCTGAAAACTCTGTATCATTGTAACAAAGTCTTTTAGTTTATTTTTAGTTCCTGTATTTAATTTTAAATCAATCTTATCAATATGCTGCATTACTTCGAAAATCGAACGTTTGTAATGATTTGCAGTAATCGTTAATTTCTCTACAGTAGTATCACCAATTCCTCTGGCAGGATAGTTAATAACACGGACTAAAGCTTCTTCATCTTTGGGATTGACAATCAAACGCAGGTAGTAAATAACATCTTTAATCTCTTTTCTTTGGTAAAATGATAATCCACCATAAATACGGTAAGGAATATCACGTTTGCGTAAAGCATCCTCCATAGCACGCGATTGTGCATTGGTACGGTATAAAATTGCAAATTGACCATTGGTCATTTGATTTTGCATTTTTTCTTCAAAAATTGTACTGGCTACAAAACGTCCTTCTTCCCCATCGGTTAAACTTCGGTGTACTCTAATCTTAGGACCATCATCATTCGCAGTCCATACGATTTTATCTAATTTCGTCTTATTCTTATCAATAATAGAGTTGGCTGCCTCCACAATATTTTTTGTAGAGCGGTAATTTTGTTCTAAACGATACATCTTCACTCCTTCATAATCCTTTTGGAAATTCAGAATGTTGTTGATATTTGCACCGCGGAAAGCATAAATACTCTGGGCATCATCTCCTACGACACAAATGTTTTGGAAACGATCGGATAAGGCGCGTACAATTAAATATTGGGAGTGATTCGTATCTTGGTACTCATCTACTAATATATAACGGAAACGATCCTGATACTTCATCAATACCTCTGGGAATCGAGTAAGTAACTCATTGGTTTTTAATAATAAATCATCAAAATCCATAGCACCCGCTTTAAAACAACGGTCTACATAATTCTGATAGATTTCACCCATACGTGGTTTTTTGGACATCGCATCGGCTTCCTGTAATTCAGGATTATTGAAATAAGCTTTAACGGTAATCAAACTATTTTTATAGGAT
Organism: Flavobacterium aerium; assembly: GCF_030766725.1. GTDB lineage: Bacteria > Bacteroidota > Bacteroidia > Flavobacteriales > Flavobacteriaceae > Flavobacterium > Flavobacterium aerium. The sequence continues at coordinate 301,546 of NZ_JARQWR010000002.1, forward strand.
GAAATACGGCTAAATACTTGTTTTGGTTTATAAATATCTTTGTCCAGTTGCATCTCCTTGATGATGGCACCAATTAATCGAGCTGAATCCTGTGCGTCATAAATCGTGAAATTGGAAGGATAACCCAAATGGTCAGCTTCAATACGAAGGATTTTAGCAAAAATCGAGTGAAAGGTACCCATCCACAGATTTTTAGCTTCGGTATTACCAACGATATCAGCAATACGATTCTTCATTTCACGTGCTGCTTTATTCGTAAATGTCAAGGATAAAATATTGAATGGATCCACGCCTAAACTCATCAAATAAGCAATTCTTATCGTTAAAACCCTCGTTTTACCAGATCCTGCCCCTGCGATAATAATCATAGGACCATCTTTCTGTAATACGGGTGCACGTTGCGCTTCATTCAGCTGATTGATGTATTTTTGCATGTTCATTTTTAATTATTTCACAAAATTAAGAATTTTGAAATTAGTATTCTTGTATTGTGTATTCGGAATCTAAATTTTATTCGTCTATTTTCAGACTATTTTTGGGAATCAAAGTCAATTATTATTTTCCCCTGTAGACGTCGTAAGCAAATCGGATTAATGTTCCAATAACAACGACTAAAAAGAATATACGAATGAATTTATTCCCTTTGTTGATGGCTAGTTTTGCTCCTAGCCATGCTCCTACTGCATTGCTTGCAGTCATTGGCAAAGCAATCGCCCAGATGATTTTTCCTTTTAATAGAAAAAGAGTGATTGAACCTAAATTGGTGGCCAGATTTACCATTTTGGCATTGGCGGAAGCATGTAAAAAATCAAACCCTAAGATAGTGATAAATGCGACAATTAAAAAACTTCCAGTTCCGGGACCTATAAATCCATCATAGAATCCAACTACTGAGCTGATTAGTATAGAATACAGGATTACTTTTTTCGGAGCGATGTTCTTTTCAGTATGTTGACCAAAGTCCTTTTTAGTGTAAGTATATATTGCCAACAGGATTAATATGACTAGTAGTAAGGGTTTCATGAAACCATTGCTCACATGAATCAATAAGGTTGAACCTAAAAATGCACAGATGATAGCAGTGATTGCCATAATACCCAAAAGAGGCCAATTCATTTTTATTTTCTTGAGGTATTGATAGGCTGCAATACTAGTTCCACCAAATGAAGGAACCTTCAATGTCCCAATTACGGTAGCAACAGGCAAGTAGGGTAATAATATTAAACTGATTGGGGTTTGTATTAATCCACCTCCACCTACAATGGCATCTATGAAACCAGCTGCAAATGCTGCAATACATAACAAGACAATGGTTGTCGTTTCCATTTTTTTTATTGCAAAAATAGCTATATTAATTCCCGTTAAATATAAAATTCACGCACTTTTTATATTTTTTATTCGTTTATTTGTGACCTAGACAAAACCTAAAAAATCAAATTATAAAAATGGATTCTACTAAAATTATAGAACTATTGAGTTACACTTTACCAGCTGTTATTACCGGAGCCACAGCTTATTATTTTTTCTACCAACATACTAGAAATGAAGAAGGAAGAAGACGTTATTTAATACAAAAACAAGCACAGAAAAATGCTTTGCCTATTCGCTTACAAGCTTATGAGCGTATGGCTTTATTTTTAGAAAGAATTAATCCTGCAAAATTATTAATCCGTATTGCTCCACATTCAAGTGATAAGTATGATTATGAAAGCTTGATTATCAATCATATTGAGCAAGAGTTTGAACATAATTTAACGCAACAGATTTATATCTCTGACGAGTGTTGGAGTATTATTAATACAGCCAAAAGTGCTACGATTCAAATGATTCGCAAAGCGAATATGAGTGAGAAAGTAGACACAGCAAATAAACTGCGTGAAGTGATATTAAGTGACTTATTAGACAAACAATCACCTAGTAATGCTGCTTTGGCTTATATAAAAAGTGAGGTGAACGAATTGTGGTAATCTCCTTATAAAATAAAATGAGTCAAATCCGGAATTATAAATTTTTGATTTGGCTCATCAATTCACTCTTATTCTTCGCATATTCATATCCTTCGAGCCACCATTCTAGCATTTTCTTTTTATTGAAAACCAAAGGATTATCTGTTAGCTTTGTTGGAGTATAGTAAAAATTAAGTTTTACATTATTGTTTTTGGCAGCTAATTTTCCAATAGTAATATCATGGTTTTCAACCTGATCCAGTAGTATTCCAAACAAATCTACCAATAGAGAAAATGGATTTTTCCCAATAATACGGGAAGCTTTTCGATCTTCCGTTTCCAGGACAATAACATCGATTTCAGTAGCACCTCTTTTAATGGCTTCGTAAATAGGAACGACACTGGAAAATCCACCATCGGCATATTCAAAATTATTACGGGTAACTAAACTCATAAATGGAATGTAGTTGCAGGATATCCATACCCAATCACAAAATTCATCGTAGGTACAATCGAAAATCGATTTATATTCTACCATATTCTGTGTAATATTTGTGACCGCTACAATAATATTTTTTTTGGATTCTTTTAGAATAGCAAATTCAGCTTTGGTGAAATTTTTCTTGATATAATGTTTTAAACTCTTGCTTTCTCCAAAAGTACGCTTGCCTTTAATGAATTGTAGAATGAGATTAAAGTGGTTGATTGTGATTACCTCCTGCCCTTTTTTATGTTTGACAATGAAAGGGTTTAAACTGAAAATTTCAGACATATTTACGTTTGTATAAATGTCAAAAATCTTATTGTCTTTATTCAAGGCCAAATGTGGGATTAATAAACTCCCTGTAGAAGATCCAATGTAGATATCGTATTCGTGTTTTTTCTCCTGAATGAGATATTGTGCTACTCCTCCTCCAAAAGCCCCTTTACTGCCACCGCCTGAAATTACTAATGCCCGCATGTATTTGAAATAAAAAAATGATAATTTTAAAATTAAGGGTTTTATTCTGAATAGAATGTAATTATAAGCTTTATTTATGATAAAATTTACACAAAAACTATTCTTGAATAATTGTTCTAGTTTACGATCAAGGATTTTTCTCTTATCACGTTTTTAAGAATACATAATTTGTATGTTTTATCGGATTTTTGAATATTTAATGGGTAGATAGTATTTAAATAATTCCTATTATTGTTTTTATTATAAAAATTAAATAGAGATAATGGATTCAGAACATAATTATATAGAGATAAACCGTCAATCTTGGAATAACAGAACTGACACACATTTAAAATCAGAATTTTACGACCTTCCTGGTTTTCTAAAAGGAAGAACATCATTGAATGATATTGAATTAAATCTATTGGGTGATGTAAAAGGCAAAACAATTCTACATTTACAATGTCATTTCGGACAAGATTCAATTTCTTTGAGTCGACTTGGTGCTGAAGTTACTGGTGTTGATTTATCAGATAAAGCGATTGAAAGTGCAAAACAGATTGCAAAAGAGACCAACTCAAATGTAAATTTTGTTTGTTGTGATATTTACGATTTACCAAACCACTTAGATCAACAATTTGATATTGTTTATACGAGTTACGGAACGATTGGTTGGTTACCGGATTTAGACAAATGGGCAAAAATTATTTCTAAATTTTTAAAGCCCAACGGAGAATTTATATTTGTTGAATTTCATCCTGTTGTGTGGATGTTTGATGATAACTTCGATAAAATTGGATATAATTATTTTAATTCAGGAGCAATTTTAGAATCTGAAAGTGGGACTTATGCTGATAAAACTGCAACCATAACACAAGAATATGTGATGTGGAATCATGGTTTAAGTGAAGTAATGAACAGTTTGATAAAAAATGGACTTGAAATAAATTCTTTGGATGAATATGATTATTCTCCCTACAATTGCTTTAACAACATAATTGAATTTGAACCTAAAAAATTCAGAATAAAACATTTAGAGAATAAAATTCCAATGGTTTATTCTATAACGGCAAAAAAGAAAAAAGATAGCAACTAAGTAAACTTTATATAAGAGTTATCATCTAGCCTACACAGTTTTTGATTATCTATTAAGATTTATTGAGAATCGTGTAGGCTTATTTTATATTTCTAGATTTTAATTCTTTCTCTAATGTTTGGGTTTCTTTTTTCCATTTGTTGGCTGCATAAAAAGCAAAAAACAAAGGTAAAAATGTAAAAAATCCAAAACCATGCTTTACAGCACTATAAACGGCAACACCTATTAGAAATCCCAAGATTGCAGCATTGATTGTAGTATTGGATTTTGCCTTTTTTCTTTTCTCCAATAATTCTTGATCCGTAAATTCAGTTAATTGTTTTTCTTGCATTGGTCTAGTTTATTTTTATCTACAGCTAAATTATAAAAAAGCGAATATAAATAACATTAATTTTTATGTATTCTTTAGGAGACAAATTTTAATGTATAATTATTGAAAACTACTCTTCTAATAATCGATCCAGTTGGTTTTTTTGACGCAATGGTAATTCAAGTTGTATTTTTTCGAGACGTTCACGGATTGATTTGTCTTTCAGTAAGGAACGAATAGTTTCTCTGCTGAACTTTGTAAACTGCCATCTGTGACTCACTGTTCCATAAACAAGACTTTTGAGTACATCATCTGTGATTAATTTCATGGTCAGTAATTTGTCTAAAGCAATTTGACGAATACCAGTATCATAATTTGTACCCGTATATTCCAAGAGTTTTTTGTAATTATCTTTTCGTTGTTCCTTGAATTCAGGAGTCATAATAGATAATGTTAAGTACAAAAGTTCAAGGTTTTTATTTTGGTACTGTTCCCATTTTTTTGCCGTTTCAATATAATGAACCCTTTCTTTTGGAAAAGCCTGCCACAAGTTAAATAAGGCGATTTCTTTGGTGATATAGGATGGATCATCGAGTAAAGTTTCATAAGAAGATCTAAATTTCTCTGGAATTGGATTTAGCGAAACAGCAACAGCTTGACGAACATGAACATCATTTGTTTTTAAGGCGAATGTCAGTAGCTTTTCTTTGTTTTCATAAGATTCAGCTGTTAGCTGGTATACAATGAGCTCTTTTATGGGGAAATAAGAAGAACCTGTAAGCAATGATTCTAATTTTTTGCTCTTTTTGGCAAAAGGAATTTTTTCCATTGCCTGAACTTCCAGGTAATGCTTGATGAAGCTATTCTTCTTTAAGATATCAAGGGCTTCTGCTTCAGGGAATCCTGTTTGTTCTAGCCATTTTTTACGGAAATTAACGGTATCAAAACGTGATACTTTATTGATTTCTGCAAGAAAATCATCGGTAGTCACATTTTTAAAAGCATATTTTTCAAGATAATTTTTTACCGCCAAATTGAATGTCTTAGCGCCTATTGCTTCGCGTAAACTATGCAGGGCCCAAGCGCCTTTTTGATAAAAGGTTAGCGAGCTAGCTTTTTCATTCAGTAAAGGGATTGTATCAGTTTTTGAAGCTTGAAGTAAAAGCTGTGCATTCTTGTATAATTCGAAGTTGAAATAATCTTCTCCGTAAATATCTTTTTCAGCAAGTAAAGCATAATAGGTAGCAAAACCTTCTTGTAACCAATGATGTTGATTGGTCTTTGCCGTAATGAGATCACCAAACCATTGGTGGGCTAATTCATGAGCATTGACATTGGTGTACGTTTTATCATTACGTCCAATAGTATCCACAACAAAATCTTTGGAGAATACGGTAGCCGTTGTATTTTCCATCCCCGCATATAAGAAATCTCGAACGGGAACTTGTTTGTATATTTTCCAAGGGTAAGCATAACCAATTTCTCTTTCTAGAAAATCAAATATCTGTTTGCTATAACGATAGGTCGGTTCAATTTTATTTAAATCTTCTTTTTCATAGTAGTATTCCAATGGTACACCAGAACTGGAACTCTCGGTGTATTTATCAAAGTGCCCAATTGCCAACATAACCAAATAACTACTCATAGGATGATTCATTCGGAATTGCCAACTTATTTCCTCTCCTTTTTCAGTTTTATTTTGAAGTAAACCATTTGATATGACAGTAAAACTTTTCTCAAAAGTTATGTTTAAATTGAAAATTACTTTTTCATTGGGATCATCAAAACTAGGCAGCCAATGGCTTGTGTATTTTCCTTGTCCTTGTGTCCATATTTGTCCTTGAACTTCAACAGGAGTATCAATGACATCTGTAAAATTCCAATTGACAAAATACATTGTTTGTTGAGGAATCGCTTCATAAGAGAAGGTTATTTCGTTTGTACCTACTTGATAGCCTTCATATAATAGTAAAGCTTTATTATTGTTTTTATGCTGTACACTTTTGCCATTAATTTTTACTTCTGTAAAAGACATGCGTTGTGCATCGATACGAATGGTATCTATGGGTTTTAATACATCAAAGGTATACTTGATATGGCCAACTACATTTTGCTGTACAGGATTTATATTGAGCGCAACATCGAGTGTTTTAAAATCAACAGCCTCTCTTTGTTGGCTGTAAGCTGAATGAATAAAGAAGAAGAAAAAAATGATATAGTATTTCAAAATAATAGGTTTAGTGATCGTAACGTTTCAAATTTACAAAAAATGTGAGTGCTACAAAGATTGAATTGTTATAATGCATCGTTTTTAAATTGATAATTTATGCCTTATCTTCGTCTTTTTAAATTAAATCGATGCAGTCTAATCTTCTTCAAACCCCTATTGAATACTTAAAAGGTGTTGGCCCAAACCGAGGGGAGCTTTTACGCAAGGAATTAGGCATTCATAAATACCAGGATTTAATCAATCTCTACCCCAACCGTTATATTGATAGAACACGATATTACACTATTAATGAGCTACACAGTACAACAGCTGAAGTTCAGATTGTAGGTAAGATAATCAATATAAAAACTGTAGAGCAAAAACGTGGTAAGCGCTTAGTTGCAACATTTGTTGATGCTACAGGAGAAATGGAATTGGTTTGGTTTCAAGGGCATAAATGGATTCGAGAAAGTTTAAAATTAAATACTACGTATGTCATTTTTGGAAAATGTACAGCTTATGGTTCGACATTCAATATGGCACACCCAGAAATGGAATTATTAGAGGAACATCAGCAAAATTTACGTTCTGCGATGCAACCCGTTTATCCTTCTACTGAAAAATTAACGCAACGCGGAATTACTAATCGAGTAATCAATAAGTTGATGCAGCAGTTGTTTGTAGAAACACAAGCACTCTTTACCGAAACTTTGCCCGGTTATCTAATGGAAGAATTGAAGTTGATTCCGAAGAATATAGCTCTTTTTAATATTCATTTCCCCAAAAGCACTGATTTATTATCACGTGCCCAATTCCGATTAAAGTTTGAAGAATTATTCTTTATCCAAATACAATTAATTACGAAAAATCTAATCCGTAAGCATAAAATCAAAGGACATCCGTTTGAAAAAGTAGGTGATTATTTTACTAATTTTTACAATAATCATCTTCCATTTGAATTGACTAATGCGCAAAAAAGAGTAATCAAAGAGATTCGAAATGACATGGGTAGTAATGCTCAAATGAATCGATTGTTGCAAGGAGATGTTGGTTCAGGAAAAACCATAGTCGCTTTTATAAGTATGCTATTAGCGTTGGATAATGGTTTCCAAGCTTGTTTAATGGCACCAACAGAAATCTTGGCAAATCAGCATTTTTTAGGATTATCAGAATTAGCTAAAGAGATGAATGTCAATATAAAGATACTCACTGGTTCAACTAAAACTTCAGATCGTAGAATTATTCATGAAGAGCTTGAAAACGGTAGTTTAGATATCTTAATTGGTACCCATGCCTTACTGGAAGATAAAGTGAAATTTCATAATTTAGGTTTATCTGTAATTGATGAGCAACACCGTTTTGGTGTAGAACAACGTTCTAAATTATGGAAAAAGAATACAATTCCACCACACGTTTTAGTGATGACCGCTACACCTATTCCTCGTACATTGGCGATGAGTTTATATGGTGATTTGGATATTTCTGTGATTGATGAATTGCCACCGGGAAGAAAACCAATTCAAACGGTACATCGTTATGATAGTAATCGTTTAAGAGTATGGAAATTTATCCGTGATGAAATTGCTTTAGGACGTCAAATTTATATCGTATATCCGTTAATTCAGGAATCTGAAAAAATGGATTATAAAGATTTAATGGATGGTTACGAAAGTATTTCCCGTGACTTCCTATTACCCGATTATAGTATTAGTATTGTACATGGTAAAATGAAACCTTCAGAGAAAGAATCTGAAATGCAACGTTTTGCACAAGGAAAAACGAATATTATGGTGGCTACCACAGTTATTGAAGTTGGTGTAAATGTACCCAATGCCAGTGTAATGATTATTGAGAGTGCGGAGCGTTTTGGATTATCTCAATTACATCAATTGCGCGGACGTGTAGGCCGTGGTGCGGAACAGAGTTACTGTATTCTTATGACCAGTCATAAATTGAGTAGTGATAGTAAAACTCGTTTGGAAACTATGACTCGTACGAATGATGGTTTTGAAATTGCAGAAGTAGATTTAAAACTGCGCGGTCCAGGAGATTTAATGGGGACTCAACAAAGTGGTGTATTAAACCTTCAAATTGCCGATATTGTCCGTGATCGTGATATATTGCAATTAGCACGACATCATGCTGTAAAAATACTTAAAGAGGATGCTCCATTGGCAAAACCAGAGCATACCTCTTTAAGACAGACTTTTATGTTATTATCACAGAAAAAGAATATCTGGAATTATATTAGTTAATTATTTTGCTTGTAAATGATATTGCTGTAGCGTAGTTACATCTCCACTGTAATAATAAAATTCTATTTGAGTTCTATCACATGGATTTCCAGAACTAGGAACCTTGTTTTTTATAACTTTTACAAGATTAGCACCATTGTCACGGGCTAATTTTCCTGCATGAATTAGATTAGAATCAAAATCACAATGATTAGGAGAACCTAAATTCTCATACTTTGCATCCCCTATTTTCTCAACATTTGCTGGTAAAGCCTGCTGAACATCCAGAAAAGCAATTTTAATATCTGCAGGCAATGGTTTACCTCCATTTGACAAATCAAAAGTAACTTTAGAGCTGGTACAACTGGATAAGAATGCCACTATGGCTACGAGGGAGAATATTTTTTTCTTCATAAATTTTAATGGATTGGTTATAGTATCCAAAAATATTACTTAATATAAAAATAACAATAGATATTTGGAATTATATTAGTTTGCAGCTTTTTCCAATTGTCCCACTTTTTTCCAGTCAGCATCTATATTTAAAGCAACATTAATATAAATTTCATTATCATTCGTTTTTACTACTGCACCTTGTTTCATAGCAGCATTAATTTGTACAGGCGTTAAATTATACATAGCCCCAGTAATAGGGTCAATAACTAAACCAATTATGCCTCCAGCCAGAATGTTTGCTAAATACCATCCGTTGAATTTTTGGGTTAAGTTCGTTTCATAGGTTTGATACCCTTCTAGTTTAATCATAACGTGATGTTCTTTTTTTCGAGCAAGCTTCAATTCCATTGGTGTTTTACCAACTTCGACTTCATCAATAAATATTGAAGCAGCAGAAGGTGTACTTGAAAATTTTACTTTTTGTTTTGAACCTGAAATGATTGTTGCACAGCTAGACAATAGCAATGTTAAAATTAAAGAAGAAAGAATAATTGATTGTTTCATTGTTTTAAGTATAATTGATATTTAGTTAATTTGTAATTGGTACTGTTTAAGTTTGGTTACATCCCCTTCATAGTAATAAAATTCAACTTTTATTCTATAGCAACTACTCCATAGGTCTGGTGTCTTTTTTTCGATTACTTTAACGATATTGGCGCCATTTTGTCGAGCAAGTTTACGTGCACTCACTAAGTTTGTATATAAATCACAATTTGTTGAAAATCCTGTATCTTGATATCTAGCGTCTCCAATTTTTTTTACATTTTCTGGAACTAAGTGTTGTATATCTAGAAAAGCAACTTTATCCTCAATTGTTAGTGACTTATTTTGACTAATTATATTCGAAGATATTTTTGAGCTACAACTAGCTAAAAGAACAGATAATACTATAAATGTTATTCCTTTCATAAGTTTTTAATTAAGAAGACAAAAGTATTCTTTTAAAATATATTTAACAATTATTTATTAGATAATATCTTACAATTAATTTAGTGAGAAAAGATTTTTAACAAAAAAAGAGACTCATGTGATTGAGTCCCTTTTTTATATAAATTTTAAAGTAATATGAATATTGAAATTTAGATTTCTTTTTCAAGAACAAAATCCTCCATTAAATAGCCATTTCCTATTTCAATATCTTCTTCAGCCACTTTTATGAACCCAATTTTATCATAAAAATTAATTGCGCTATTAAAACGGTTTACATTTAAGGAGATGATATTGTTGTTATTCTGTTTAGCAATAGCTTCAATTTCAGAAAATAAGATACGACCAATACCTTTTCCTTGCGCTGATGGAAGAATATAAGCCTTATGTATTTTAGTCTTTCCTGCATTTTGATAATCTAATTCATAAGAGGCAAATCCAAGGAAATGAGTATCTTCTTGTGCTAATATAAAATGATGTCCTTTTAAAGTACCTTGTTCTTCCAGTGCTTCAATAGCATACATTTTTCCGAACATATAGTCAATTTGTTCTTTAGATAATATAGAACCATAGGTCACTGGCCATGTTTCAGCTGCAATGTGTTGTACAATTTTATAATCTTCAACAGTAGATACTTTCTTTATTTCAATCATAGTGATGTTTTTATAATCATTCTATTTTACCATCAAAGACAAAGATTGATGGTTGTAGGAATGAAAAGCAAATTTAAAATTATTTAGAGGTTTGAATCATAGAATTAACAAAAAAATAAGGTTCTTTAAAGTGGTTAGATTTGAGTGTTTTAGCATTTGTTTTAAATGAAAAATACGATGATTTATTCTATATCCATATTTGATCAGTCCTAGAAACCAATTCCTTTTTTTATATTTGAAACCAAAAAATAAACACCATCATCAGTATATGATATCATATGATCCTAAAGAATGGGTTTCCTTTATCTTTCGATTCCACAAAGGGGATACTTTTAGAAAATTAATTCCATTAATAATTGCTTTGGCTGCTTATTCAGGAGGTATTGCCTATTTAGAATTGGAATATTGGGATTTATCCAGTACGAGTCAGGTAAAGAATCTTACAATTATGCATAATATGCTAGGATTTGTAATCTCTTTATTGTTGGTTTTCAGAACCAATACTGCCTATGATCGTTGGTGGGAAGGACGAAAAATGTGGGGTTCTTTGGTTAATAATAGTAGAAATTTAGCGATTAAGTTATCAGTGATGCTGAAAGACCCTGAGGATAAAGCTTTCTTCAAGAAAATGATTCCTGCTTACGCATCTGTATTGAATTTGCATTTGAAAATGGAAAGTATCAGTCATGAGTTATTTGATAATAAGACATTGTCTGATGATCATTATAAGCACAAACCCAATCAGATTGCCAAAACCATGATGGCTAAGCTCGACCAGTTGTATCATGCAGGTAAAATTTCTGGAGAACAATTAATTGTTCTGAATGCAGAAGTTCAATCATTTACAGACGTTTGTGGAGCTTGTGAACGAATTAAAAATACCCCTATTCCTTATTCATACAGTGCTTTCATTAAGAAGTTTATCTTTATGTATGTAATCACATTACCATTTGGTTATGTGTTTCAGTTAGGGTATTACATTATTCCGGTGGTAATTTTCATTTTTTATGTATTAGCCAGTTTAGAGTTGATTGCAGAAGAAATTGAAGACCCTTTTGGAAATGATCCAAATGATTTGCCTACTCAGAAAATATCTGAAAATATTAAAAAGAATGTAGAGGAATTAATGTACTAGTTTTAATTACTTCAAGAGTTGATTTTCATTTTCTTTAATCTGATTCTTTTGGGCTAAATTTACAATTAGTTTATATGGGTAGAGTTAAAGTACAAATCAAATGTAAGAAAGTTCATTAAAATTTATAATTCTATTAAGATTTTTTCTTGGAATAAATTGTATATTTCTGCTATAAACCTATCTAACCAAAATCATGAAAACTAGACTCATTGCTATTGTATTATTTTTTATATCTCAAATTGGTTTTTCACAGACAGAGAAATCAATTCAAGGGAAAGTAATGTATGGGAACTACCCTATTCGAGGTATTGAAGTTATTAACTCTACCTCAAGAAAAATTGTTACTACAAACAACCTTGGGATATATATTATTGATGTAAAAGAAGGAGATGTGTTAGTTTTTGCGTCTCTAGGTTATGAATACCAAAGTGTTACACTGACTAAAGATGATATTGCTAAAAATAATCTGATGATTTCATTAACCGAAAAAGCAGAGAAATTAGATGAAGTAGTGATTTCTAAGAAAAACATTGATGAAGTAGAGCGTTATAATTCTCAAATAATTGTAGATCAGAAATATATTGATGATAAGCAGTCTTCCCTTAAAAATAAATTTATTAATGACGGGACAATCGAAGATGGAACCGACTTAGTCCGATTAGGAAAGGACATCATTAAGTTCTTTAAAAAGAATAAGAAAAAAGGAGAATCAATTAATTTTAAAGAAGTAGCAGCAAATACGTATGATAAGACATTTTATACAGGTGCTTTAAATTTAAAACCAGAGGAAATAAATCTTTTTTTAGAATATTGTAGTGCGGATCCTAAATCCAAAACGATCTTTAATAACAACGATATATTAAAAGGAATGGATTTTTTAATTGCTAAGAATACAGAATTTAAGCAGTTATCAAAATAAAGTAATAAAAAAGCCCTCTATTTTAGAGGGCTTTTTTATTTATGTGTGGTTGTTATTTTACACGAGTCATATTCAACTCTTTTTGTGGTGCAATAATCAATGGTACTGATTCTATTGTCACAGAGCTGCTGTCTAATCCAAAAGCTTTTCCTTCTGATAGACCAAGATGCTTTAAGAAATTATAAGCGTCTAGAATCAATTTTTCATAGAACGGTAAATCATTTTCATAGGATATAAATTTCTCAATGACAACGAATCTGAAATCCCCAATGATATGATTTTTATTTAAAGAAGCATAACGACTTGTAATATCTACTTCTTTACATTTTACCATATCTTCTACTACCTTTTTAAACATTAGGTTAATACGTGGTGCAACTCGGAAACCAAGTCTAAAGTCAATACGAATTACATCATCATGGATGAATTCATTCACCTTATATTCCATTGTGTACGGTTCATCGACAACATCAACGTGTACAAACCAATAAATATCAGCTCGTTTAGGTTGTTTTTGCATAATTGAATACATGATCTTGGATTCAATTTCTTGACGGTTGTCGGCACTTGTTAGGTATACTAAATGTGTAGCGTATTTAGGTACGCTCATATCTTTACTTAAATCTTCTAATATTGGTAGGTAATCGGCTAGTTTTACAAATACCACATAGCGGTTTCTGATTTTACGAGCATAATACCAAACGAGCATTACTGTAATTAATATGGCTGCAATTAAAATGGTGATATAACCACCATGTGTAAATTTATTAAGGTTGGCAATTAAGAAAGAAACCTCAATAATAGCATAGGTTGCAATACAAAGTGTGATTAATAACGGATTGTATCTCTTTAAGATCATATAGTAGTTCAGCAAAGTAGTTGTCATTAACATGGTTAATACAATTGCTAAACCATAGGCAGCTTCCATTCCAGATGATTCTTCAAAGTGTAATACGATCATCACACAACCAGCCCATAATAACCAGTTGATTGAAGGAATATACAATTGACCTTTTAGGTCGGTAGGATATTTAATTTTTACTTTAGGCCAAAGGTTCAAACGAATAGCCTCATTAATTAAAGTGAATGATCCACTTAATAATGCCTGACTCGCTACAATAGCGGCTAATGTTGCAATACCAATACCAATAGGTACAAACCAACCTGGCATGATTCCGAAAAATGGATTTGATACCCCTAATTGTTTTAAGGTTTGACCTTCATGTGAGATTAACCAAGCACCTTGTCCAAAGTAGTTTAAGATTAAACACGTTTTTACAAAAATCCAACTCACACGAATATTCGATTTCCCACAGTGACCTAAGTCAGAATATAAAGCCTCTGCCCCTGTTGTACAAAGAAAAACCGCTCCAAGTACTAAGAAACCACCATTGTGATCGGATAATAATTTATAAGCATAATATGGATTAATAGCACTGATAACACTTAAGTCGGTCATCATTTGTGTAACTCCTAATACCCCTAACATTGTAAACCAAACTAACATAATAGGTCCAAAGAACTTACCAATGAATTTAGTTCCAAATTGTTGTATTGAGAATAATGCAGTTAATATAATAATAACGATTGGGACCGTTTGAATAGCTGGATTAATAGCTTGTAAACCTTCAATTGCAGCCGAAACAGAGATTGGAGGTGTAATAATTCCATCGGCCAATAAGGCACTTCCTCCAATAATAGCTGGGAAAAGAAGCCATTTAATTTTTGTTTTACGGATTAAGGTGTACAAAGAGAAGATTCCTCCTTCACCTTTATTATCAGCTTGAAGCGTGATAACAACGTATTTTAAAGTTGTTTGTAAAGTAAGTGTCCAAAAAATACATGAAATGGCTCCTCTTACAGCATCGGCATCAATGGTATGACTTCCAATAATTGCCTTCAATACATATAGCGGTGAAGTACCGATATCGCCAAAAATAATTCCTAAAGTTACTAGTAAACCTGCTGCGGATAATTTATGACCTAATTGATGATTTTTTCCCACGGAAATATTTGATTTAAAAGGGCAAAACTACAAAATATTAACTTATAGCATATTAAAATAAATAGAAATTATTATTTACTTCAATCAATGATTCTAATAGCTATATTTATAACTTTGTATAAAAGTAATATAGCCTTTGAAAAATATACTAATCATCGACGATGAAGACAAGTTACGCAGCCTTATGGCCCGCATTATTGTAGCTGAAGGATTTGAAGTATTCCAAGCTGAGAACTGCAAAACAGGATTAAAAAAACTAGAACTTCATGCTATAGATGTGGTACTGTGTGATGTAAAATTGCCTGATGGTAATGGTGTTGCTCTTACCGAACAGATAAAAGCGGTTTATCCACTCACGGAAATTATAGTTCTAACTGCTTTTGGTAATATCGCTGATGGTGTACAAGCGATGAAAAATGGTGCTTTCGACTATATTGTAAAAGGTAATGATAACGATAAAATTATTCCCTTACTCCATAAAGCAATTGAAAAAGTTACTCTACTTAAAAAAGTACGGCACTTAGAAAAACGAATTTTTGATAAATATTCGTTTGATACAATTATAGGAAAATCAAAAGCATTAGAGCAAGTCATTGCATTAGCCAAAAAAGTAGCTCCAACAGAATCTACGGTTCTATTAAATGGAGAAACGGGAACAGGAAAAGAAGTTTTTGCACAAGCCATCCATGAAAATAGTAGTCGCGCGGGAAAATCCTATGTAGCGTTGAACTGTAGTACGTTTGGGAAAGAACTATTGGAAAGTGAATTGTTTGGACATAAACAAGGAGCCTTTACAGGTGCAATAAAAGATAAAAAAGGTTTTATTGAAGAAGCCAATGGCGGAACATTATTCTTGGATGAGATTGGTGAAATGCCTTTAGAATTACAAGCCAAGCTATTACGTGTTTTAGAAACAAGTGAATATATTAAGGTTGGAGATACAAAACCAAGCAAATCGGATTTCCGATTAATTACAGCTACTAATAGAGATCTTAAAAAAGAAAGTGAAGAACACCGCTTCCGTTCTGATCTGTACTTCCGATTGAATATTTTTGAAATACATATTCCCTCATTACGAGAACGAACAAAAGATATTGAAATACTAACAGAATTTTTTGTAGAGCAGTTTTCGGCTAAAACCAACAAAAAAATTACAACAATAGAACCTGAGTTCATCAGGAAACTAGAGGGATATTCCTGGCCGGGAAATGTTCGCGAATTAAAAAACATCATTGAACGTTCGGTTATTTTAGCAGATGGGGCTACTTTAACGACCGATTTATTACCGTATGAAATAGAACACCATTCGGATCAAGGACATAAAACATTATCGGCATTTTCAATTGCGAGTATCGAAAAACTGCACATTCAGAAGGTATTAAACTATACAAAAGGAAATAAAGCAGAAACTGCCCGATTATTGGAAATTGGTGTAGCTACGCTCTATCGCAAGATGGAAGAATACAAATTATAAAAGACCGTTATTATACAATTGAAACAATAAAATAACGCGAATTGAGGTTATAAATACTTAAGTGAAAAAAATACCGTTTATAAAAGTAAAATCGAGAGATTTGAATTACGGATTAAAAAACATTTTTGTAACATATTAAAACACAGAAATTAACTGTTATAAATGCTTTTTCAATTTTTAATTCATTGATAAATATTGTAATATTGTCAACGAATTTCATTTAAAAGCACAAATTTAACTGCACACTAAATAAAGAATACTTTTATGATTATTACAAATTTTCTATTACAAGCAGATACAATTGCTAAAAACTCAACAAATGCTGTTATTGCCACAACTGGTGGCGGAGAAAGTACTTCTTACTTTCAGTTTTTAATGAAAGGTGGGATTATGATTGTTCCCATTATTCTACTATTATTCTTTTGTATTTACATTATTATAGAACGTTATTTGTCTATACAAAAAGCTTCTAAGCAAGATTTAGCTTTGCTGAATGATATTAAATACGAATTGCGTTCTGGTAAAATCGATGGAGCAATTATGATTTGCAAAAGAGCTTCTACTGCAACATCTAATGTTTTACAAAGCGGAATCCGTGTAATTGGCCGTCCGATTAGTGAAATCGAATCAGCAATGGAAAAAACCGCCAATATTGAAATTGCTCAAATGGAAAAGAAACTAGGATATCTAGGTTTAATTTCAGGGATTGCACCTATTTTAGGATTTATCGGAACAATTTCTGGGGTAATTAAAATTTTCTATAGCATTTCTATTTCTGAAAATATTAGTATTGGAAATATATCAGGAGGTTTATACGAGAAGATGATTAGTAGTGGTGCTGGTTTAGTTGTAGGTGTAATTGCTTACTCTGCTTACCACCTATTCAATATGATGATTGATAATTTCTCTTTCAACGTACAAAAACAAGTTTTAGAATTAATAAACATTATACAACAGCCACAAAATGAGACTCAAAAGGAATAAGCGCTTTTCAGCAGAAATACCGACCTCTTCTCTGAGCGACATCATGTTCTTTTTGTTGTTGTTCTTTCTTATTATTTCCACGTTGGCTAACCCTAATGTGATTAAACTGATGCTTCCTAAAGCACAAACGAATGAGACGACCAACAAGCAGCATATAAGCCTGTCGGTTACAGAAGACAAACGTTATTTTATCGATAAACAAGAAGTTCCATTCGATGAATTAGAAACTGTTTTGAAAACAAAAACTGATGCTTTACAAGATCAGAAAGTTCTAATCCGTATTCCGTATAACCTACAAGTACAGGATTTAGTAGACCTATTGCAAATAGGTTCAAAATTAAAATTAAACTTCGTTCTTGCTACGGCAAAATAAGAACATTATATCCATACGATTGAGAGTGTAATTCCTCTCAATTTGATAAAAGCCTATCATTTTGATAGGCTTTTTTTATGGCCCAAACTCTCCTAAAATAGCTTATCGCTTTATGGACAGCCTCTTAGGGATAACCCTCCTACTTTGGAATGTAATTTGGCATAGGAATGAAAAACAAATCATTTATTCTTATGAAAAAAATACATGAAACAATTTATAATCAGGTCGAACGATTATCCGATTTGACAATACTGTTTATGCAAACTAACAAACCGCAATTATTAAAAAGATGTCTTTCCATTGCGGAGAACAAATTAAAAACAGGCAGTAGTGAAGTCAAAATTGCCATCTCCTCTATTTTCATTTTTAAAGTATCCCACTATTTGGAAATGAACAATTACAACATTCATCAAGTCTTACCACTACAATTGGACAGAGAATACATCAAACAGGTAAACGCTTCAGGAGTTTAAAAAAAAATACAATCATGACAACAATACTCTTAGTTCTATTAGGAATCATCTTATTTCTAATTTGTTTTAAAAGCATCGATTTCTTCGATAAAATATAAAAATTATGACAGCACTATTTATTATTTCAGTTGCGGTTTTTGCCTTTATCATTTACGTACTGCTAAAACCTGAAAAATTTTAAAAAACGAAAAAGATCCTCATTCTTTTTTTACTCAAAAAAATAAACAAATTTCTACAATATGAACACAGAAATAATTGGCATTATAGGTTTATTTATTGCCACACTAATTCTAGCCATTCCGCTAGGACGTTATATTTCAAAAGTATTTTCTTCAGAAAGTACTTGGCTCGATTTTTTATTTAATCCAATAGAGAAGTTCTTTTTCCGTGCCAGTGGAATTGATATCAAAAAAGAAATGAACTGGAAGCAACACTTAGTAGCGATGCTTACGATCAATTTGATTTGGTTTATTCTGGGAATGGTTATTTTAATGAACCAAGGTTGGTTGCCTTTAAATCCCGACGGTAATGCAGGACAATCTCCTGAATTGGCTTTTAACACCAGTATATCCTTTATGGTTAATTGTAATTTGCAACATTATTCTGGTGAGTCTGGAGTAAGTTATTTATCACAATTATTCCTGATGTTTCTACAATTTGTTAGTGCCGGAACAGGAATTGCAGCTGCCGTTGTATTATTCAATGCTTTAAAAGAAAGAGCAACCAATAAACTAGGGAATTTCTACAACTATTTGATTAAATCTTGTTTACGAATATTACTTCCACTTTCCATTGTAGTTGCGATTCTATTAGTATTTAATGGAACTCCAATGACTTTTGAAGGAAAAGATGCCATCACTTCTTTACAAGGAGATAAAGTAGAAGTATCTACTGGACCAGCAGCAGCATTTATAGCGATAAAACATATTGGAACAAATGGGGGTGGTTTTTTTGGAACCAACTCAGCACATCCTTTTGAAAATCCAAACTATTTTACGAATGGTGTGGAAATGATTGCCCAAATGATTGTTCCTTTTGCAATGATTTTTGCTTTAGGCTACTATTTGAAACGCAAAAAAATGGCTTGGGTTATTTTCGGGGTGATGACACTCGGATTTTTAATTCTGACAATTCCAACTGTGGTTACCGAAATGCGTGGAAACCCCGCAATTTCAGCAATGGGAATCGATAACAGTTCTGGAGCAATGGAAGGAAAAGAAACCCGAATTGGCGCCGCTGCATCTGGCTATTGGAATATTGCAACCACCGTAATTTCTACAGGATCTGTAAACTCAATGCATGATAGTAGCATGCCGCTTTCTGGAATGAATGAACTATTGGCCATGATGACCAATTCATTCTACGGCGGTTGTGGTGTAGGGATGTTGAATTACTTCATCTTTATTATTCTGGCTGTTTTTATCAGTGGATTAATGGTCGGTCGTACGCCCGAATTTATGGGAAAAAAGATTGAAGCCAAAGAGATGAAAATTGCGATGATTGTGGCTTTATTACATCCTTTCTTAATTTTAGTAGGAACAGCCTTGGCAACTTCATTCCCAGCCTTGACAACTTCGACACTCAATAATCCCGGATTCCATGGTTTTAGTGAAATGCTATACGAATACACTTCTTCGGCAGCCAATAACGGTAGCGGATTTGAAGGATTAGGGGATAATACAATGTGGTGGAATGTGAGTACAGGTATATTATTATTGTTGTCTCGATTCATCCCAATCATTGGTCCTATTGCAATTGCAGGTTTATTAGCCAGTAAAAAATACATTCCTGAAAGCGCCGGAACTTTAAAAACGGATACAAGCACATTTGGTATTATGGTTTTTGCTGTGATTGCTTTAATAGCTGCATTATCCTTTTTCCCTGCCTTAACACTAGGTCCTATTGCAGAGTACTTCTCCCTAAAATAATTATTTTAAATAAAATAAAATGAAAAATACGAATAACGCTTTGTTTCAGAAAGATTTAGTGAATGAAGCATTAAAACAAGCTTTTATCAAACTGAATCCCAAAATCATGTTCCGTAACCCCATTATGTTTACGGTAGAAATTGGTACAGTCGTGATGCTTATTGTTTGTCTTTGGATTGCCTTAGGAGAAACATCACAAGGAAGCTTTATCTACAACTTTATTGTTTTCCTTGTATTATTACTAACCTTATTGTTTGCCAATTTTGCGGAAGCAATTGCCGAAGCACGCGGAAAAGCACAGGCGGATAGTTTGCGTAAAACACGAGAGGAAACACCGGCAAATCTGATTGTAGATAACAAACCGGGCTTTAATGTAACAGTAAAACAAGTAATGTCGGCTCAGATGAAAATGGGAGATGTTTTTATTTGTGAAGCAGGAGATACAATTCCTACCGATGGTGAAATCATAGAAGGATTGGCTACCATTGATGAATCGGCGATTACAGGAGAATCAGCTCCAGTAATCCGTGAAGCTGGTGGTGATAAAAGTAGTGTGACAGGAGGAACAAAAGTACTGTCTGATAAAATCAAAGTTCAGGTAACAACTCAACCAGGTGAAAGCTTCTTGGATAAAATGATTGCTTTGGTAGAAGGTGCTAGCCGTCAGAAAACACCAAATGAAATTGCCTTAACAATCTTATTAGCTGGATTTACATTGGTATTTATCATCGTGTGTGTGACTTTAAAACCATTTGCCGATTATGCAAATTCTCCAATCACTATATCTGCCTTTATTGCTTTGTTTGTTTGTCTTATCCCAACAACAATTGGAGGATTATTATCTGCTATTGGGATAGCAGGAATGGACCGTGCTTTGCGTGCAAATGTAATTACCAAATCTGGTAAAGCAGTAGAAACAGCTGGAGATATTGATGTTTTATTATTGGACAAAACAGGAACCATTACTATTGGTAACCGTAAAGCAACACGCTTCTACCCTGTTGAAAACATAGACGAAAAACATTTTGTAACCAGTAGTATTTTAAGCTCTTTGGCAGATGAAACACCGGAAGGAAAATCGATTATAGAATTGGCCTTTTCAGAGGAATACAATAAACCACATTACAACTTACAACCTAAAAGCAATTTTCAGGAACACACTGGAGGTATGACTTTTATTAAATTCTCAGCGGAAACGCGATCTTCTGGTGTGGATTTGCCGAATGGCGATCAAATCAGAAAAGGTTCTTTTGACGCTATTAAAGCCAAAGTGTTACAAGCAGGTAATGCATTCCCAGACTCTGTAGAAACAACTGTAAAATCAATCGCTGAAAATGGAGGAACACCACTTGTCGTTGCAGAGAATAATAAAGCTTTAGGCGTAATCGAATTACAAGATATTATCAAACCAGGCATTCAGGAGCGTTTTGAGCGCTTACGCAAAATGGGAGTTAAAACGGTAATGGTTACGGGAGATAATCCCTTAACAGCCAAATTTATTGCAGAAAAAGCAGGTGTAGACGATTATATCGCAGAAGCGAAGCCAGAAGACAAGATGAATTACATTATTCAAGAGCAACAAAGTGGAAAACTAGTAGCGATGATGGGTGATGGAACAAATGATGCTCCTGCTCTTGCTCAAGCGAATGTTGGTGTGGCCATGAATAGTGGAACACAAGCTGCTAAGGAAGCAGGAAATATGGTGGATTTGGATAATGATCCAACGAAATTAATTGAAATCGTCGAAATTGGTAAACAGTTATTAATGACTCGTGGTACATTGACTACCTTTTCTATTGCAAATGATGTAGCCAAGTATTTTGCCATCATTCCTGCCTTATTTATTACTGCAATTCCGGCTTTACAAGGATTAAATATCATGCATTTATACAGTCCTGAAAGTGCCATACTATCGGCCGTTATTTTCAATGCGATAATAATCCCAATATTGATTCCACTGGCATTACGCGGTGTAGCGTACAAACCTATTGGCGCCAGTGCTTTATTGCGCAGAAACTTAATGATCTATGGATTGGGTGGTATAATTATCCCCTTCATAGGAATCAAAGTGATTGACAGTATCGTATCTCTATTCATGTAAAAATTTAAAAATAAAGTAAAATGAAAACGAATATAATTCCCGCAATTCGATTAACCATCATCAGTTTATTGTTCTTTTCTGGGGTATATACACTAGTAATCTGGGGAGTAGCACAATTGGCTCCTAATCAAGGTAAAGGAGAAGTAGTGACTCAAAACAATAAAAAATACTATGTCAATATTGGACAAGCCTTCACAAAAGACGAATACTTCTATTCTCGTCCATCAGCTGTAAACTATAATGCAGCTGGAAGTGGAGCCAGTAACAAAGGAGCATCAAATCCAGAATATTTACAAATGGTTCAAACCCGTATTGATACATTTTTAGTGCATAATCCAGAAATTCAGAAAAAAGATGTACCTGTAGAATTAGTAACTGCTAGTGGTAGTGGATTAGATCCTGATATTTCTCCAAAAGCAGCTTTGGTTCAGGTGAAACGAATTGCAAAAGTAAGAGCATTGCCTGAAGCAAAAGTGCAACAATTAGTGGCGCAACATACGCAACAACCTCTACTAGGATTTTTAGGAACTACAAAAGTGAATGTATTACAATTAAATCTGGCTTTAGATCAATTAAAATAAGCCTCCCCTATTACAATGAAAAAAATAATAATCGCTGCAATGGCCTTGATATCCTTACAAGCTATTGCTCAAGACACTATAAAAAATCCCTTAACATTTTCAGGTTATGTAGAAGGATATTACAGTTATGATTTTGGAAAACCTGCTAATCATGTGAAGAATGCTGCTTTCTATAATTTTAATAAACACAACGAGGTAAATCTTAATTTAGGTGTGATTAAAGCTGCTTATGCAAATGATAAAGTAAGAGGTAATCTAGCCTTGATGGTCGGGACTTATGCGGAATACAATTTGGCGGCAGAACAAGGTCTTTTGAAAAACGTATATGAAGCCAATATTGGAGTAAAAATTTCTGAGAAACACAATCTTTGGGTAGACTTAGGGATTATGCCTTCGCATATAGGATTTGAAAGTGCCATTGGGAAAGATTGTTGGACGTTGACCCGTAGTATTCTGGCGGAGAATTCACCTTATTTTGAAGCCGGTGTAAAAGTAGGTTATACCACACCAAATCAGAAGCTATATGTAGCGGCAATGTACTTGAATGGATGGCAACGTATTCAACGTGTAGAAGGAAATCAAACGCCTGCTTTTGGGACGCAAGTTACCTATAAACCCAACTCGAGTACTACTTTAAATTGGAGTACCTATATTGTTAATGAACAGAATGATACAATAAAAAAATGGCGTTATTTTAATAATGTTTTTGTACAACATCAATTTACCGAAAAGTTAGGCCTTATTGCAGGATTTGACATTGGAATTCAGCAACAAGCAAAAGGTAGTAATCAATATAATGTATGGTATTCTCCAGTGGCCATTGTACAGTATAAACCTACTGATAAAACAAGAATGGCTGCTAGAGTAGAATATTACACTGATAAGCATGGTGTAATTATTCCAACAGGTACAGAAAATGGTTTTAAAACCACAGGATATTCATTGAATTTTGATTACCTTCCTATGGAGAATGTTCTATTCAGAATTGAAGGTCGAATGCTAGATAGTAAAGACAAAATATTCTTGAATAATGAGAATCCAAGTTTCCAGAATTATAGTATTACCACCTCTTTAGCCCTATCATTTTGATGGATGAGAAACAAAATAATGCACAACATTTTCTGGATTTAATTCAGAAATCCAGAAAAGGAAAGTTTAAAATCTACATCGGCATGAGTGCCGGTGTAGGTAAAACTTACCGTATGTTACAAGAAGCACACACGCTACTCCGCAATGGAATCGATGTGAAAATAGGCTTCATAGAAACCCATATGCGTAAGGAAACGCATGATTTATTAGAAGGTTTGCCGGTTATTCCAAGGCGAACCTTATTCTATAAAGGGAAACACCTGGAAGAAATGGATTTACAAGCCATTATCAATCTACGTCCAGAGATTGTAATTGTAGATGAACTTGCACATACAAATATTGAAGGCAGTAAGAATAAAAAACGTTGGGAAGACGTGATGGAAATATTAGATGCCGGAATAAATGTGATTAGTGCCGTTAATATTCAACACATTGAAAGCCTCCATTACGATATTAAAAAGATTACGTCCATAGAAGTACAAGAGCGTATTCCCGATAGTGTATTGAAGGTAGCCGATGAAGTTGTAAATATTGACCTTACTTCAGATGAATTAATTACACGTCTTAAAGAAGGGAAGATTTATAGTGCAGACAAAATTCCTACGGCATTAAGTAATTTTTTTAAATCCGAACATATCCTGCAACTGCGGGAGCTAGCTTTGCGTGAAGTAGCCAATCAAGTGGAACGAAAAGTAGAAAATGAAGTGCCAAAAAATGCTTCATTCCGACAAGATCGTTTACTAGCTTGCATTAGTAGCAACGAAAAAACAGCTAAAATAGTCATTCGGAAGACGGCTCGTCTGGCCAACTATTATCATAGTAAGTGGTATGTTTTGTATGTACAAACGCCAAAAGAAAGCAGTACAAAAATAGCGTTGGATAAACAGCGTCATTTGATTAATAATTTTAAATTAGCTACAGAATTGGGTGCTGAGATTATAAAAGTAGAAAGCCCTCATATTGTGAATGCTATGATGGAAATTGCAGAACAAAAAGAGATCTCAACGGTATGTATTGGCAAGCCACATCTTAATTTATTCAGTATAATTGCTTCTACGACCGTTTTCAATAAGTTGCTGACGAAATTATCTTCTTCGAATATTGATTTAATAATTCTTTCATAAAATGAAAATTAAAACGAAACTAACGCTGGGTGTTGGCTTACTCTTCCTGATGATCATTGCATTATCATTTCTTGGCGAATATTATATCCGGTCATTGAAAAATGACACAAATAATATTCTGAAAGCCAATCATAATACCTTAGAATATGCTCGTAATATGTTTATTGCTTTGGATGATATGCCCGATATGGCTCCTGCCCTAGCAAATTTTAAAGAGAATTTAAAAAAACAACAGAATAATATTTCAGAACAAGGTGAACGTGAAGCAACGCAACACTTGAGTGATCATTTTGCTCAACTCCAATTAGATATTTCTAATGATTCATTGAAAAAACTAATTCGTGGAGACTTATCTACGATTATGAAATACAACATGGATGCTATTCAGCAAAAAAGTGACAAGGCCAATGAAACGGCTGAAGCAGCTTCGGTATGGATTGCATTAACAGGAACCTTTTGCTTTTTTATAGCTTTTAGTTTATTGATTAATCTCCCAAATAATATCGCCAATCCAATCCATGTACTATCCGAAAGTATCAAACAGATTGCCGATAAGAATTATACACAGCGGGTTAATTTTGAGGATCATAATGAATTTGGAGAATTGGCAAAGTCTTTCAATGTAATGGCCGAAAAGTTACAAGAATATAATAATAGTAGTGTTTCCAAACTGATGTTTGAAAAGAAACGCCTTGATACTTTAATCAATAATATGCACGATCCTATTATTGGTTTAGACCACCAGAAACAAATTATTTTTGCCAATGATGAAGCGATTAAAATATTAGGTTTTGAAAATGATTCCTTAGTGGGTAATTCTATTCAGACGTTGGCCTTACAGAATGATTTAATGAAGTCCTTGATTCAGGAGCTTTGTGATAAACCCATTGACCCAGAACAGAAAAGAACACCGCTTAAGATTTTTGCGCACGGAAAAGAGAGTTATTTCGATCAGGACATCATTAATATTACCATCACTCCTACTGGAGAACAAAAACTCATTAATATTGGTGACGTAATTATATTGCGAAATATTACACAGTATAAAGAATTGGATTTTGCGAAAACCAATTTTATTGCCACTATTTCTCATGAGTTAAAAACCCCTATTTCTTCGATTAAATTAAGTTTACAACTATTAGAGAATAAAATCACAGGAGTAATTAATCCAGAACAACAATTATTGATTGATAGTGTAAAGGATGACAGTAACAGATTACTCAAAATCACAGGTGAATTACTAAACTTATCTCAGGTAGAAACGGGGAATATTCAGTTGAATATCCAAAAGAGCAGCCCGTACGAAATATTACATTTTGCAATTGAAGCAATTAAAGTTTCAGCCGAACAAAAACATATTGAAATTACCACCCAAATTGAAGAAGATTTGCCTGCTGTCATTGCCGATACTGAAAAAACAGCTTGGGTATTGATTAACTTTTTAACCAATGCGATTCGTTATTCTACCGAAATGAGCACCATAGTTTTAAAAATCAATACTGAAGTTGATGTCGTAAATTTTCAAGTCATTGATTCAGGAAAAGGGATTGACAACCAATACAAAGAGAAGATTTTCAATAAATACTTTCAAGTTCCGGGGAGTAATAATGCCGGTACAGGATTAGGATTGGCCATTAGTAAGGAATTTATTGAAGCTCAAGGTGGTATCATTGGAATGGATAGTGAAATTGGATTAGGTAGTACATTTTATTTTAAATTATCGGCTTCAAGAATTTAAGATTAAAGTTTTAAATAATAGATTGAATAAAAATAAAATTGTGCTTGAAGTTAGTCATGAAAGTCCTTATTTACGTCTTCTTTCGCATCCAAGAAAAAAAGAATAAGGTATCGTGACCAGACAAATTCTCTTATCAAAAATAGTATTCTTATCATTTTTATGCGCTATATACATATTCTTAAAACATAAAAACATCTTGAATCACTAAATCGATTAGGTTCTACATCATTGCTATAAAAATCGGTATCAAAATTTAAAATTGAGCTTTTTTAAAGCTTTATATTTTGCTTTTCTTCTTATATTGAGTTTTTAATTAAAGCTCATTATTATGGTTTATTTTAGGTTTACAATTATTATGATTTCAGTTTTGTTTTTATCTTGCAAAACAAATTTTGATGATGCTCTAAAGTCAAAAAATATTGAATTGCTGAAGCAAGAAGTAGAAAACGACCTCGCTGTAGGTTGTTATATTCAAGCTCTTAAAACTTCATTAATTATAAATAAAGAAGACTCTTTAAACCAAAAAAACTTATATAGACTTGCTTCATTATATGCAATGAAAAATAATAAAGATTCTAGTTTTTATTATTTAGATAAAGCTATTGTAAGCGATTCTACACCCATGGCATTATGTAATCCAGATTATATTAATCTTCTCAATGATACTAGATGGGATCAATTAAAAAGAAATCAAATTGAAAAGATCAAAAAGAAATTTAAAGGATTTAAAAATGTTGAAATGACAACGAAATTATGGGAAATGTATATAAAAGACCAGGCCTATTATTCCTTAACAGAAATTCAAAATCAAAAATGTCGAACGATATATATGAAAGATTCTTTATGGAATATTAAGCATAAATTAAACTTAGAAAACGTAGCTGATTTAGAAAAAATGATCAGGGTTAATGGATGGCCCAAAAAGTCTGATGTAGGTAAATTTGCATCCAGTGCGGCATTTTTAATAATTCAGCATGCAGATCTTGAACCACAGAAAAAATACCTTCCATTACTTGAAGAAGCTGTTTTAAATGAAGAAGCAAGTCCACAAGCTGTAGCATTATTATCCGACAGAATTAAGATGTATGAAAATAAAATGCAAAAATATGGCTCACAAATTCGAATAGATGAAAAATCAGGGAAGCATTATGTATTTGCTGTAGAAGATCCAGCCAAAATTAATGAGCGAAGATTATCAGTTGGTTTAGACTCTATTGAAAAATATGCAAAACGCTGGAATATAATATGGAATCTAGAAGATCAGATTCTTATTAATAAACAGTTTATGGAGGTTAATTAGATATGCTATTTTCCCATAGATTTGTATAGGGATTAAAAGAGCATGTTTCTTTTTTTTTATATTTACCATTATTCTCAATAATATCAGAATCATCGAAACAGATGTATCGATATTGGCAATCCTTACAGACTTCAATATGATCATTATTAATTTTCCATTTTTCAGTAAAATTATTTTTTGAGATTACTTTTGTTATACTCACTTGATTAATATTTCCAAAGACAGTATCATGTGAAATATGGTTTTTTATATTACCGAAGGAATCAATACAAACTTTTTTATTTAAGGCGGTGTTGTATTTTTGTGCTTCGGTAAAAAACTTCATATTCAAGACAAATAATTCAGATGAGTATTTTGTTGTTGATAGATCATACATGGTGTCCGTTGAGAAGAATAATCGTTCATTTATATTAGATATACCTATACTTGATAGCGCTGTAATTGAGATTCTTAAGTCAAAATCAACAAGTTCTATTAGTTCATATTCACTATAATAATCAGAATTTTTTATGATGATTTCGAATGATTTTAATCTACTCGATTTAATACAATTTAATGTGGTTTTTAAATAATTAATCTCAATTTTATTATTTATTCTTAATTCTATTATTTGGCAACCTAGGGATAATAATTCTCCTAAAACATCTTTCAAATTAAAATTAGTAGTGTTATCTAGATTTATAATTGATGAATAAACATGGAAAGGTAATTCAAATTTTAAATTAATTTTAGGAAACGCCTTTGGTGTATCTGTATAAAATCCAATTTCTTCCTTTACTAGATAATTGAAGTATTTATCTATGCCTAAATCATATTCTGAATTGAATATTTTTTTTACTGCATTTACTTTATTATCATAAAGATTTACATTTAAAATCTCATATAATAAATTTGGTATTGGAATAACTTGATGTCTTTGTAAATCTATGATTAAGCTTTCTTTTATTCCCTTTACTAGAATACAATCTGTATATAATAAAAAATAATTCATTGATCTTTAAGTTTTATTTTTTGTGAATGAATAAAAAGAGAATTTCGGCTTGCAGGCTTATACTCATCTCTAATAAAATGAGTGCCATAATATTCCATACTAGATGTTATATAAAGCATATTTTTTTGATCTTTTTTTTCCAATTCAAAATAATGATATGAGAAAGGAGTATTACTATCTTCTTTGAACTTTATTTTATTTTCTGTCATTAGTTAAATAGTTTGTTATTTCTTTTTCTAAATAAAAATTACAAGATTCTGAGATAAATCCAAATTGACCTACAGGATTTACTTCTAAAAAGATATACTCATCATTGTGTGATTTTAATAAATCGATAGAACCAGTATTAAGATTTAGTATTTTCATTAGTCTAATAATTTTTTGAATAATATCAGAGGGTAAATTGTATGGAACAATTCTATTTGGAACTGTTTTATCGTAGTTTCTAAAATCAATTTTCGTTTTTGTATTTAGTTGGCTAAATATGCAAGAGCAAAATATTTTATCATTAAGATAAAACACTCTTAATTCATATTTTTTTTCAATGTATTCTTGGAATAATGATGTAGCAAATTTTTTTGGACTTTGATTAATATTTTGTATTAATACAGTTTTATTGGATATCCAATGACCCTCATTAGGTGGGTCAAACCGAAATGATTCGGACAATGCCTTAGTGATAATTTTATTATTATTCTGGATATAAAACCTTCTTAATTCTTTATAATCATTTGTAATAATGGTATTAGGTATTTTTAATCCAACATTTTTTGCAATTGATAAAACAATTGGTTTGTTAAGCTGAATAGTTTCATAAGAACCTAAAGTTCTATATTTTAAAAGTGAATTTATTATTAAATTTTTTAAAATTGTATAGTGATTTTTTAGATTGGATTCTAGTTTTTTAAACGGAATTAATCCATTTGTCGGGATAATTTCAAACATGTCATTTATACCTTTGTAAGGTCTTCTGAACCAAATTGATTTAATTTGATTAGAATTTTCAATAGAATGATCAAAAATATTATCTCCAATTTTATAAGAATAACTTTTATCTAATAATGACTGTTTGTAGTATGATTTAGCTTCATTATATCTTATGTATTTTGTATTATTAAATATTAACCAATCAATAACTTGATTAGTAGATAAATCGGTTGTTTCGGAAAAGATTATAACCATAAAAATGAAAATTAACCAAGAAATATTCAATTTGAATATTTCTTGGTTATAAATTAATGTTGGATGTCAGAAAAAAAATAAGGTGGACAGTCAGTACACTCATCAGGTGTCGAATAATCATCACTTCCTACAGATGTTTGTGTACAATGCCATTGCATTGAAGGGGCAGTTCTCCCTCCTTTTACCAATGATAAATCAATTTTTTTCCCTTTGGCTTTAAAAGCTTCTAATAATGAGTCTTTCATAGTTTTAAATTAAATGATTAAAAACTAAATATAACAATAATAAATCATTTAATTGCTATTTTTGTTGAATTATTATTAAAAAAACACAATATAAAGTGTATTTTTATGTATTTAATGCATTTTTTAGATGCATAAAATAAAAGATTAAAACTAAGATGTTAAGCTATTAAATAGCATCTATTAAGTTTTCATAAAGAATCTGATTTTAAGATTTATGCACGGGAAATAATTACCTATCTTTGCGCTCTTTTTTAAGTATGCCCTTTGGGTACAATTCTATACAAAATGACACAGCAAAGATATTGGACGTTAATTCTTATTTTAGGTTTATTAACGGCTTTAGGACCTTTCTCTATTGATATGTATTTACCTGGTTTTTCTGCTATTGCAGAGGATTTAGGAACCACTACAGAACAAGTTTCATTATCACTATCCAGTTACTTTATTGGAATATCGGCTGGTCAATTATTATATGGCCCATTATTGGATCGTTTCGGAAGAAAAAAACCATTATATATTGGTTTATTAGTCTATATCTTAGCTTCTTTAGGTTGTATTGCTGTAAGGGAAATTGAAAGCTTAATTTTTCTACGTTTTATTCAAGCAGTAGGGAGTTGTGCTGCTTCTGTTGCAGCTGTAGCAATGGTACGTGATTTATTTCCTGTGAAAGACAGTCCTAAAATATTTGCTTTATTAATGTTGGTATTAGGTCTTTCTCCTATGTTAGCGCCTACTGTAGGTGGTTATCTTATTTCGGATTTAGGTTGGCAATCTGTATTTATGGTATTAGCTTGTATGGGACTTTTATTATTACTGGCTTCTAGATTTGGATTGCCTAATGGATACCAACCAGACACTACAATTTCATTAAAACCAAAACCTATTATCACGAACTTTATAACGGTACTTAAGGAGCCGCAATTTTTTACCTATGCTTTTACGGGAGCAATGGCTTTTGCAGGATTATTTTCCTATGTAGCGGCATCGCCAATTGTATTTATGGAAATCTTTGATTTAAGTAAAAAAGAATACGGTTGGGTTTTTGCTTTCCTATCAGTTGGATTGATTGGATCAAGCCAGATTAATAGTTTATTATTAAAACGATTTACGAGTGAGCAAATGGTCTATGCAGCCTTAATTTCACAATTTACTGTGAGTGCTGTATTTCTAATTGGTGCGATAAATGGTTGGTTTGGATTATTTGGAACTATTGCAATGATATTTTTATTTGCGTGTAGTTTAGGATATTCTAATCCTAATTGTGCAGGATTGGCTTTGGCTCCATTTGCAAAAAATGCTGGAAGTGCTTCTGCATTAATGGGAGCTACACAAATGGCTTTAGGAGCATTAGCTTCGGTAATCATTAGTTTGTTTAAAACGCCTTCTACAGTACCTATGGTTGCAGTTATGGCTGGTTCATCGCTGATTGCTTTATTAATTCTAGTCATTGGAAGACGTTATATTAAAACACCAATAGAAACGTCAGATTCAACGGTAATAACCCATTAATCATTGTTAAACTAAATCATTTATTCTCATTTCTAGTAATGTAATTTGTTCTTTAACAGAATAGATTACTGCTGGATCATTCCCCCACATATCTAAAAATCCCCAATCATCATTAGGCGGATTAACCATATGTGTCAATATCGTAATGGCTTTGTTTAATAATGGTTTTAACACCTCAAGGTGTTCCGATGGCCAAACATAAACAATACCGAGAGTTTGTAACAGATAGCTTGCTGCTCGGATGGAATCATATTTTTCTTCTGTTGGATCAAAATCTTCTATTTCACTAATTAGAATAGTAAAATCTTTAATTTTCCAAAATTTGTGAAACCAATCTGCAGCTTCATCATTTCCCCATGGTTGTCGACTCCAATCTCCCATATTTATTATTTCTTTTATTTTTTAAAAATACCCTATTAATTTGTAAGTTTTATTCCAATAATAAATTAATCTAGAATTAAATCATAGATAGATTTAGATGGAAATAAAGTAATAATTTATTATTCTTTAAACTGAAAAAGGGTTTAGTTTTTCAATAAACTAAACCCTTTTTACTTTGAGTTACTTACATTATAATTCACTTTCTAAGTGTATCCCTTTCTCGTTAATCCGACAAACCCATTTTGAAATTGGGAACACGCCCGAATTATTTTTCTCTACTACTCCACTGGCTACAAGGTTATTTACCATGTCATCTTCGGTATTATCTTGGTAGATGTTGATTGGTTTTCCTTCATAGAGTAGAATTGAATTCCCCTCGGCATCCAGTTTTGTGTCTTCTTGTGATAACAGAACGATATCCATATCGATCAGTTCATTAAAATCTACATATATTCTAGTACTGTTCATATTATATTCTTTAGATGCTTTTATTGTGAAAAGGTTTCCTCTAAATTTTAATTATTTTACACTAATTCCATAAATACGGGATTCTTCATCCCAAGGATGGTATCCTTGAGCAATGTAATGGAAACCATGTTTTTCATAATAACCTACATGGTCTGTTCCTAAGTATAGGTTTTCAAATCCTCCTTTTAAAGTATCTTCTTTAGCTTTATCAATTAATAATGAAGCATACGAATTTCCTCTGTGATTTTCGTCAATATACAAGGCACAAATCCAAGGATATAGGTCTCCTCTACTGATGAAATCATTTGTTATAAGCCCTGCACAGCCAATAATCTCATTGTCTTTTTCTAATAAATACCATTGTGGTAAAGGCATTAAGGATGTGATGCTATGGGTAATGCAATCTTCATACATAATAGCAGATACTTCAGGCCAGCTATCCTGAAAGTATTTGATTGTGATATCTTTATATTCTGGGTTTTCTCTTACGGATATAATTTTCATGGTGTATCGTTTTATAGTGTTATAATTATAATACCCAACAGGTATTATCGGTACATAAATAGAGGTATTCAAAACCTGCTTTTAACGTATACTCTTTTGCTTTGCTTAATAAAACGGAATCGAGTGGATTCACGATTGTATTATCCCCTTTCCATGGATAAAAATCGGTTTCATTCGTAAAATCACTTGCAATTAGCCCTGCACAACCTAGTATACTTCCTTCATGTTCTACCAAATACCAAAGAGACAATGGATCTGAACTTTTTATACAGTGATCGAGGCAATCTTCATACACTACAGGAAGTGTATCTGACCAACTGTTTTGAAGGTATTGAATAACGTCTTTTTTATATTCTGGATATTCTCTTACGGATATAATTTTCATGACATTCAATTTATTTGAGAGCAAAATTCTATAATTTGTGCCCTATTTCAATAAATTATATTACCGAAACATCTATATTGGCGACTGAAATTTCAGTATGATGTTTTTTAATAATAGATATTTGCACTATTATTTTCAGTTGTTTTTGGGAAGATTTTTTTTGTATAAAACGACTATTTTTACAAATACAGAATTCATACTATTTTATGATCCGCAAGACAAAAGACAATTTCAATAATTATTTTAGAGCTATAACGATTCCTTTGTCGTTCATTAGCTTTTACTTATTATTGTTTTTGGTCAATCCTTATAGTTCTTGGTGGAAAAATTATTTTAATAATGGTTTTTCTCTACCAATAATGGAATGGATGCTCGTACTTTCATTTTGTTTTATTGTTACAGAATCAAGTTTAATTACAGCGCATTGGTTGGATCGAAAAATTCCTTGGTTGAATCATGCTATAAAACGTTTTTTCGTTCAGATATTCATTCAAATTATTGTTGTTGTTCTATTACTACAATTATTGATTTATTTATTTGATCGGATTTATCCAACAAATGATTTGCATGCAAAATCCCAATTGCAAAAAATTGAGGATTGGCAGTTTATTTTTGTGAGCTTATTTTTATCCGTTTTAGTCAGTATATTTCATATTGTAAATTATCTGATTACAAAATGGAAAAATTCTGTTCTAGAAGCAGCAGAATTTGAGATTAATGCGATTTCTCAAAAAGAAATTGCGATGCAATCGGAATTGGAATCGTTGCGTTTGCAATTGGATCCTCATTTTATGTTTAATAATTTCAGTACACTTTCGGAATTGATTACTAAAAATCAATCGAAAGCCAATTTGTTTTTGGATAATTTATCCCGCGTTTATCGGTACATGATTATGAATCTGAAAAAGAATGTAGTGCCTATTGAAGAAGAAATTAAATTTGTCCAAGCTTATATTTATCTCCTTCAGATACGATATGGTAATAATATAAATATTACAATTAATATTCCGAAGAAGAATTTTAATAAGGGTATCTTCCCTATTACTTTGCAATTACTCATTGAAAATGCGATTAAGCACAATATTGCAACGAATTCGAATCCATTGCATATTCGTATTTATATGAGTGATGATGATCATATTATTGTGGCTAATAATCTTCAAAAGATGAAAGTTAGCGCTCATACTTCTAAAATAGGTTTGGAAAACATTAAAAGTCGCTATCGAATATTATCTGAAAAAGCACCACAAATTATTGTTACTGGAACGCAGTTTATTGTTCAACTTCCCGTATTAAATATGTAATTTTATTATATGAAAGTTTTAATCATAGAAGATGAAGAGCATAATGCAAATCGTCTACAGAAAATTATAAAAGGAATCCGTAAAGAAGTTGATATAATCGGGGTATTACCTACGATTACTGAAAGTATAGCCTTCCTGAAAACAAACAGAACGATTGATTTAATTTTGATGGATATTCGTCTTTCTGATGGATTATCTTTTGAAATATTTTCTGAAGTTGAGATTAAAACGCCTATCATTTTTACTACGGCTTATGATGAATATATGCTGGATGCTTTTAAAGTAAACAGTTTAGATTATTTACTAAAACCCATTGAACCTACCGAATTAAGTGATGCGCTGGATAAGTTAGACCGGGTGAAAACCTACTATAAATCAGAAGAAGCCATTCTGAATATGTTGGACTTTTTTAAAGGGCAAAACAAACAATATCGCAGTCGCTTTTTAATTCCGTTTCGGGACGGTTATAAAACGGTTCAGGTAACAGACGTAGATTTTATTTATTCAGAATTTAAAATCACACATGTTGTTATTGCCAATGGAGCTACCGATGTGATTAGTCAAACCCTGGAAGAACTGGAAGATCAATTGGATCCTGCAATTTTCTTTCGGGCAAATAGGCAGTATATCGTAAGCTTAGGAAGCATTCACAGTATCACGAATGCTATTAATGGTAAACTAAAAATTATCCTTAAAAAAAGACCAAAAGATTATATTTTGATTAGCAAAGTGAAGGCTAGTTTCTTTAAGAAATGGTTGGATCAGTAAGATATAGATGCTCAAATCCATATAATTTCAGTAGTTAATTTGGTTGCTTCGGTTATATAATATATTGTAGAATGCTCGAGAATATGGACTTTTGCCGAGCATTTATTAAAATCATTTTACATAACATTTAGTATGAAAACGGAAGCTAAAAAAACAATTCGTTTGGCATTCCCTATCATTGTTGGAGAATTAGCCCAAATGGCCCTCCATTTGATCGATTCAGCCATGGTAGGCGCGATAAGCTATAAACAATTAGCGGCATCAGCATTAGTATTTAACACCTTACATATTCCCTTTGTTTTTGGAATAGGTATTACCATATCGGTATCCCAGATGGTCTCGATGGCACATGGCCAGCGTGATGGGCAAAGGGTATCTCATTTTTTCTTTAATGGATTTTTCCTTTGTGCTTTAATTGCAGTTATCATATCGGGAGCTTTATTCTTTGGAAGTGATATTCTATTTCATTTAGGACAAGATCCTGAGGTAGCTACATTAGCTGTTCCATTTATGAAAATGATGGCCATTTCGATTGTTCCAATGTTATTTTTTATGACTTTAAAACAATTTACGGATGGATTAGAATTTACAAAAATAGCCATGATATTATCCTTAGTGGGATTGCCCGTAAATGTATTTTTAAATTGGCTTTTGATTTATGGGAATTTAGGTTTTCCTCGTCTAGAGCTTATGGGTGCAGGATTAGGAACTTTGATTACTAGAAGTTTATTATTTATTACACTAGGAATTATCATTTTTAGACATGGTTATTTCAAACGTTATATTGCAGTACGCAAAAAACAATGGAAGATTAAATTAAACACAATTAAAGAATTACTTCATATTGGTATTCCAAGTAGTTTTCAATTAGGAATGGAAGCTGGAGCATTTGCTGTATCAGGAATTTTAGTAGGTACAATTGGTGCTATTGAACAAGCTGCTCATTCTATTGCAATTAGCTGTGTTGCTTTTATGTTTATGTTCTCAATGGGATTAGAGCAGGCCGGTTCTATCCGTGTGAGTAATGCCTTTGGGCGTTCAAAATGGGATAAAATAGCTGTGATTGGAAAAAGTACCTTATTGATTGCTTTGGCTTATGGTGTTTTGTGTGCCTTAATATTGATTTTATTTAATAAATCGTTGCCTTTGCTTTTTAATAGTAATGTAGAAGTGGTGAAAGTAGCGGGTACATTACTCTTTTTGGCGGCAATTTTTCAGATTTCAGATAGTACACAAGCTACTGCAGCAGGTTTATTACGTGGTATAAAAGATGTAAAAATTCCAACTTACCTTATTGCGATTGCTTTCTGGGTAATTGGTTTACCTGTAGGATATGTACTAGCGTTTAATTTCAAAATGGGACCAGCAGGAATATGGATTGGATTTATTGTGGGATTAACATCAATGTCGGTATTCTTAACTTCTCGTTTCTTTCGAATGGTCAATAGAAATATTGTAAAAAAATAAGATAATTTATTTAATGATAAAAGGTCTATCACTCTGAGTACAATCAGGTGATAGACCTTTTTATTTTAATTGAATCGTTATAGACGGGTAAACTTTTATTCCTTTATGGTATGGAAGTTTAGTTGGTTTTTCAGAGTATTAATTTCTTCTTGCATGCTTATTACTTTTTGTACAAGATGCTGGATTGCATCTATGCCTTCAATATTGATATTAAGATCATAATGCAGGTGTGCATAACGTTCTAGCATTACAAATTGTTCCGTGTGTACTGATTTTTCGCCATTAATTATTGTAAGTTCAATTAACCCTGCATCTTCTAATAAAATAATAAAAGAAGGATCAATATTATAATGTACGCTGTACGTTTTGATAGTGATATATTCTACTGACATGGAATCTTCTTTTTAAGTTATGATTTTGCTAATTCTTGAAACAATTCTTTCTGTTTATCGGATAAGTTCGTTGGAATTTTAATGGTATAGGTAATGAATAAATCTCCAAATTTCCCTTCTTGTTTATAAACAGGAAGCCCTTTATTTTTTAAGCGAACTTTTGTCCCATTTTGCGTTTCTGGTAACACTTTTAGTTTTACTTTACCATCAAGAGTATCGACCATGATTTCACCGCCTAATACAGCAGTGTATAGATCTAATGTAACGGCGAGATGTAAATCATTCTCCAAACGCTTGAAAACAGGATCTTCAGTAACAACAAAGGTGATGTATAAATCTCCATTAGGTCCATTGTTGACACCAGGGCCACCATGTCCTTTTAATTTAATGACTTGCCCGTTTGCAATACCCGCAGGAACAGTAATCCGAATATTTTTTCCGTTAACAGCTAAGGTATGTTGGTGCGTCTTAACAATGTCATGTAAGGTAACCTGTAGTTCAGCCTGATAATCTTGTCCACGGTATTTTACATTACCTCCACTACTCGCTCTACGGGATTCTCCGCCAAACATAGAACCAAAGAAATCTGAAAAATCTTCTCCTTCATAATTTCCTGAAGCATATCCAGAAAAAGGATTGGATTGGGAACGTTGTTGACTTGATTGTGATTGGCGTGCAGATTCAAACTGATCGGCATGCTCCCAGTTTTCACCATAAGCATCATATTTTTTTCGTTTCTCAGGATCACTTAGGACTTCATTTGCCTCATTGATTTGTTGAAATTTTTTATTTGCTTCTGTATCATTGGGATTCAGATCAGGATGATATTTTCGAGCCAATTTTCTATAGGCCTTTTTTATATCAGCTTCTGTTACTTTTTTATCAATTTCAAGAACTTTATAATAATCTATAAATGCCATAATAATTTGTATCAGATTATAAATTTAACAAAATTAGCCTTGAAATCATAGCAGTCTCGTTTTAATTTTTTCTTTATTTTCTGAAAATTGTTTTACTTAATAAAATAAGTGTTTTTGGTTTATATGTTTATTATATTAACTTATTTTAATATTATTTTTTATAATTTATTCATATTGATTAATAATTTAATAAAATAATTATTATCTTTATAGAACTGAAAAAGACAAATTATGTCTTTATAAGGAATGCTGAAGCATTTGAATACATTCTTAAAATAATAGTAGTATTAATCTAAATAATAGTTCTTATGAGAAACAATTTTTTGAAATGTCTTTTAGTCGTAGCCCTATTCACAAGTTTTACTTTTTGCAATAAACAAGAGGCTAATAAAAATGGATTGAGCTCAAATACTAAATTAGATTCCGCTAGTGGTGATAAGAAATCAACAATTATTCCAGCATTTAAAGTATATGTAAATCCACCTATTGGAGTATTTGCAGCTCATAAAAAAGTAAAAATAAAATTAAAAGGTACTTCAGATATTGCAATTTCTACGACTTATAATGGAAATGGCGGATATGAATTCAATAGTAAGCCATTGGAAATTAATTGGGTGGCTGGTACTGGTTATCAATATAAAAAAGGAAACAAATTCTACAATATTGATGAGATAAATTTTAGCAGTGGTGGACCAGAGGATATATTATATTTTAATTCCGATGCTATTACATATTTACCACAAAAAGATAAAAGCCCTGAATTATTAGTAGTTAATCCAGTTTGGAAAGACACGAGAGAATATAAAAGAATAAAAGATGAAAATGGTGTGGGTGGATTAGGTTGCCTTCCTTCTGGAGAGTGTACTTATATTGCTGCATCAAATGATGGTAACGATATTAATCTAAGTTTTGAAAAGGCCAAAGAATAAATAGATTAGTTAAGTATGAATATAAGTTTTGATTAAAGGTGAGAAATGGTCTTATCAGTCTATGAGACCATTTCTTTTGGTTTTTCCCGTTTGTTTTGTCTCACTTGATTTTACCTACTAATGCAGTAGAGGCATTCATATAAGTTTCTTTTATTTCATCTGCCCAAACTTCAATTATTTCTTTTGAAGCTTTATCCGCTTTCTCAAAAAAGAGATGTTTTTTTATATCAAATCCACAATAAGTAAAT
Organism: Flavobacterium aerium; assembly: GCF_030766725.1. Taxonomy (GTDB): domain Bacteria; phylum Bacteroidota; class Bacteroidia; order Flavobacteriales; family Flavobacteriaceae; genus Flavobacterium; species Flavobacterium aerium. Next base: position 341,234 of record NZ_JARQWR010000002.1, read on the forward strand.
ATTCCACGATCGGAAGTTAATTGTAAAGCTGTATCCATTCCTATGGATTTGTATTCTTCATGTGATTTACCCTGTGTATTAAGAATAAAAGCTTGCTTTCCAGTGAGTAATCCTTTTTGGATTCCTTGATCATATCGATACGCAAAGCCATACGTCATAACACGATCTATATATCCTTTCATTATAGCTGGAAGTCCAGTCCACCAAATCGGATAAATGAAAGTAATAGAATTAGCCCAACGAATATATTCTTGTTCCTTAGCGACATCATGACCTACTTCTCCCCTATATTGTCCTTTTATATCTTCCAAAGAAAGTACAGGATTAAAACCTAACTGATATAAGTCACGGACTACAACAACATGACCTTGTACTTTTAAGGTGCTTAAGACTGTTTCTTTAATGAAATGATTAATACTTTCTGTATTCGGATGTGCGTAAATAATAAGATGGTTCATAACGTTTACTTTTAATTTGTTTCAGCAAAGTTAAATCTTGCCTTTTGGATAGAATTGTAAGAAAACGAAATGACAATTACGGTAATTTAGTTACACAGAGTTGTTCTTGTAATTTTAAATACTGATTAGGGGAAAGTTGAAGGTAATGATTAAAGTCGTGGATTAAATGACTTTGATCATAGTAATTACAAGTAGTAACAATGTCCAACCAATCTATCTCTTGATTTGTTTTTTGAAGTGTAGTGATAAGATCAATTACTTTTTTAAAGCGCTGGTATCGGGCATGTTCTTTGGCAGTGTACCCAAAGTACTTTTTGTGATTCAACTGAACTGTGCGCTCACTATAGCCCTTTTCTGCTGCAATACTTTTTATAGAACTAATGTTGTTTTCTTGTTGATTCATCAATGGAATAGATCCAGGTGTACGATCACGTAGATAAGGTTCACAAAAATCCAAAATACAATCTATTTTTTCTGTCAAAGTACCCATCTTCTTAATTTGAATACATAAATCAGTAAAACAAGTATCATTAATAAGTTGATCGGGATCTTTAATGAATTCGGTATAGGAGGCTAGTGAATGTCCAAAGAAACGATAAAAAGCATCCCACTTAAAATTGATCACTAATAATATTGAACCAGGTTGCAATTGGTAGGAAAGTGTCTGTCTAATAGGTCCTAGTATAAGGTATTTATCGACTGCAAGGACTTCAGTTTCATTTATTGACAAGTTGATATTATTTCCCAAACTAAAGGCTATAATGGCTTGTAAATCGGGGACTAATTTCTTGTCTAAGGTTTGGTCAGTATTGTTTTCAGTATAATAGATATGGGAAAAAACATCTTCAAATTTTTTCGGTACAGAAATATGTTTTTCTAAAATTCCCATAGCATATTAATTAAATAAGTAATTCTTTTCTTTTGCGTTTTAAATGATGAATATTAAATAAAGCGATTGCAACTAATATCATTGAATAGGCAATAATCTGAGTTGAATTTATTGGCTCATGGTATTTAAAAATAGCCAGCATAAAGGCTATAATAGGATTGATATAAAGTAAAATTCCTACGGTAGAAGAATTAATCTCCTTTAAAGCATATAAGTTCAATAATAATGGCAAGATTGTAAATACTAGTGCTATTAATACAACCAATTCATAAAACATAGGTTCTGTAGGTAATGCAGCGCTAAAACTTGGGTAAAATGGTAATATGATAAGCCCTGCAAAAAGAATTTGAATGGTCAAGGAGAAAAATCGATCCAATTCTCCATTTTTACGTTGACTTACAAGATAAAGTGCATAGGTAACAGCAATAACAAGACTATACAGTAAATCAGTTAAGTTGTTGAAGGACAGAATTAAACAACTGATAACACTGACGCCTATAGCAGTCCATTGCCATTTTGTTAAGCGTTCCTTCAAAATGAAGTTAGCCAAAACAGCAGTCATAATTGGGCAAACTAAGTAAGCTAAAGAGGTTGCTTTCACGCTTACATGATTCATTACATAGATGAAACAAAACCAATTAGTCGTAAGTAATAATCCGCCACTTAATGTTAATAATAATATACGTCGTTTCTCTATAGCGGTCATTTTTTTCAGACGATTGACATCTGCTTTTATGATTTTCCTTCTAAACAAAAGATTGATTAGAAACAGTAGAATTCCGCTAAAAAATACTCTATAAAATAGAATGTCAAGGGATTGATAATTATGAAGAGGCTTTAGAACTAAGCTTAATAGTCCCCAGATTATAAAGGCTGTAATAGCCGCGAGATAATAGGATATCAGTTTCATTGGGGCAAAGATAATTGACTAAAAAGGATTAATGAAATAATTTTGAGGGATAAAAACCTCATTTTAGAAAATATTTATACGTATTTTAGGATAGATTAGAATAGATACTATTGCGACAGGAAAAAACTAGGGTTTCCCTCCCATTTTTTTTATATTTGTTAAATAACATAACTCTTTTCCGATGAAGTATTTTATACTACTTACCACACTATTTTTGTCTCATCTTGCAGTTGCACAACCAAAGCTTACTTTGAATCCAAAAGGCTTTGATCCCATTGATACGCCAATTAATAAATCCCCAGAAAATTTTATTAAACAGACGAAAGAATGGGTATCGGGTTATTATCGTGGTGAAGCAGATATTCAGGATTTAGATTCTAGAACCATCTTAATTACGGCTTTTAATGATGATGCTTTTTTCTATAGAAATCTTGGTGAAACGTATGATTATAAAATAAAATACACTTTAAAATTCACTTTAAATGATAACACCTATACTGCTATATTTCAGGTAAAAGAAATTTACATTGAGAATAAATTGATTCAATCAAAAATAACAGATTATTTTAATTCTTCTGGAAAATTAAAAGAGGGTTATCAAGATGTAAAACCTTCCTTAGAAAAGACTGTAAATTCGATATTAAAATCACATTATAACTTTTTAGTAAATTACAGATAAAAAAAGTTCCACAACTGATTTAGTGTGGAACTTCATTTTATTAGATAATTTCTAAGGATTATAATTTACTAATATAACTTCCGTAAATATCTTTAAACTGATACCCTTTGATGAAGCGATCTTTGCTTAATTTATTATATTCGACCAAGCCCCATAAGATGAATTCTTTCATGAAATAAATATCTTCTGAAGCTAAATTTGGTTGATATTTTTGGATTAATTGAGTCAATGGAATAATTGCATCCAGTTGTTCGCGGTATTGCTCATCAGTTAAATCATCTAATAATTCAAAACCTGTCTCAGTGAAAAACCAATCAATAATTTCCTGATAAGGGCTTGACTCTTCTTGTCGTTCTAATTTTTCAATTTTTGGAAAATAAACAGGAAATAAAGTATGTATTGCATCATTGATTAGATGTTGTGCTACAAATGCAGCTCCTTCTTGTTCACCTTCATATACTAATTCAACTTTACCCGTAATTGATGGAATAATTCCCATAAAATCGGACAAACGAATGGTCGTATTGTCTACTCCAGAAACTAAGGCACGACGTTCTGCTGTACTCATTAAGTTTTCAAAAGCAGTTATACTCATACGGGCACTAACCCCACTCTTATTATCGATATATTCATTATCACGGGCTTCAAAACTAATTTGTTCTAATAAATCTTTGGCCAGTGATGGAATGTGAATAAATTCATTTTGACTTTGATTAGCAAGTGCTTCTTGCTCAGTAATAGTACGGGCAATCTCAATAGTTTCAGGATAATGGGTTAAGATTTGAGAACCAATACGGTCTTTCAAAGGAGTAACGATACTTCCTCTGTTTGTATAATCTTCCGGATTTGCCGTAAAAACAAATTGCATATCCAAAGGCATACGTAATTTAAATCCTCTAATCTGAATATCACCTTCTTGTAAAATATTGAATAATGCCACTTGAATACGTGCTTGTAAATCTGGTAATTCGTTAATTACGAAAATACTACGATTTGCACGAGGTATCATTCCAAAATGAATGACACGCTCATCGGCATAAGATAGCTTTAAATTTGCAGCTTTAATGGGATCAATATCTCCTATTAAATCTGCAATGGTAACATCCGGAGTTGCCAATTTTTCAAAATAACGTTCATTACGATGTAGCCATTTTATTGGGGTTTCATCCCCTTTTTCAGCAATTAAATCTTGTGAAAATCGAGAAATAGGTTTCATCGGATCATCATTTATTTCTGATCCTGCAACAAATGGAATCCATTCATCTAAAAGGTGAATCATCAGGCGTGCTAAACGTGTTTTTGCTTGACCACGTAATCCCAATAGATTAATATTATGTTTTGAAAGAATAGCACGTTCTAGTTCTGGAATAACGGTATCCTGGTATCCGTGAATCCCTTCAAATGTTTGTACCTTGTTTTTTATGCGTTCACGCAAATTATCACGTAATTCATCTTTAATCCCTTTAGTTATATAACCCGCAGCCTTTAATTGGCCTAATGTGTGTATGTTTTTATAATCAATTGCCATAATGTGTAGTGCTTGTGTTTATTTTGAATCGAAAATTAGATTATCCTTTTATTCTTTTCTTTCTGTTTTGTTCGTAATCTTCAAAAATCATGGTTCCTAAACCTTTTAATCCAGTGTAAAATGCCTTTCCTTGATTTGCTTCTGTAAAATGCTCTACAAATTGTTTCAAATAAGGATCTTGTGCAATCATAAACGTTGTAATTGGAATATGTAATTTACGGGCTGCCTGAGCTCTATTGTAACATTGGTCAACAATATACTGATCTAAACCATTACTGTTCATGTAATAGCTTCCATCGCGCTCTCGAATACAACTTGGTTTCCCATCTGTAATCATAAATATTTGCTTATTTGTATTTCGCTTGCGGCGTAGTAAATCCATGGCTAATTCTAAACCTGCTACCGTATTGGTATGGTATGGACCTACTTTCAAATAAGGTAAATCTTTAATGGATATTGCCCAAGCATCGTTTCCAAAAACAAGTATATCTAATGTATCTTTAGGATAACGGGTTGTAATCATTTCAGCAAGCGCCATAGCAACTTTTTTCGCAGGAGTTATGCGATCCTCACCATATAAAATCATACTGTGACTGATATCAATCATTAATACCGTACTCATTTGTGCTTTATAATGTGTATCCTCAACAACAAGATCATTTTCAGTTAGTTGAAAAGTATCCAGTCCGTTGTTGATTTGTGCATTGCGCAAACTTTCTGTTAAAGCGATACGTTCTAAACCATCACCAAAATGAAATTCTCTAAATTCACCCGTATGTTCATCGCCATTACCACTATGTTTCGTTTTATGATTTCCTTGTCCACTACGTTTCATCGAACCAAAAATATGATCCAATGCTTGTTGACGAATGGCACGTTCAGTTTTTGCTGTAAGTGTTATTCCTCCAGATCCATCATTCTTCGTGTCATCCCGAATGTATCCCTTTTTTTTAAGGTCCTCAATAAAGTCATCAATGGTGTAATTCTCATCAGTAAGCTTGTATTCTACATCCAATTCGCGTAACCAGCTTATGGCCTCATCAAAATCTCCAGAAGTATAAACGATTAACTCTTTGAATACTTCAAATAGTTTATCAAATGGAGATAAATTGGGAGCCTCATATTTTTTGAAGAAAAAACCTTTTCTTTTATCATTTTGCATCATAGTTTAAAATTACTATTTTTTCAATAGCACTTTTCTAAAATGTATAATAATATTTAGTTAAAAATAAGGGTTACTCCATCTGAAAATAAAGGAGTTTTTTAAAACATAATTTGCCTTCTTGCTTCTCCTATAGCAAAAGCAACAGTATTGGATAAATTAAAACTACGAACTAATCCTGTAGAAGGAATTGTAAGATGATTTGAAAATAATTGAAGTACTTCAGGACTTAATCCCACAGATTCCTTGCCGAAAACTAACCAGTCTCCTTCTTGGAATTTTTCTGTTAAATATGATTTTTCACTGTGTGAACTAAATAAAAATACACGGGAAGTATCCGGTATTTTTTCCATCCACTCTTCTACTGTTTTGTATTCGAACCAATCTAAATGTACCCAATAATCTAATCCAGAACGCTTTAATTGCTTATCGGTTATTTCAAATCCTAGTGGATGAACCAAATGTAAATTACATCCTGTTCCCACACATAACCGACCTATGTTTCCAGTATTATTTGGTATTTCGGGTTCTATTAATACAATATTCAGCATTTTTTCTTTTTACTTTTTGTGTACCGCAAGATTAAGAAAAATCGAGGTGACACTAAAATCTAATTTCATTTAATTTTAAAAGTTTATGATGAATTATTATTCTGGTTGTTTGTTTCAAAATTAATACTATTTTTAAAGTATAATGCCTTATTGAATGAAGTTATGGTTTTGAAAAAATAATAATTACTCGTTATAAATCTCTATGTTACATTTACTAAGAACTAATTCAGAACACGTTGATTTCCGTAAATTGATTGTATTACTCGATCAGGATTTAAAAGAGAAAGATGGTGATGACCATGCTTTTTTTTCGCAATTCAATAAAGTTGATACAATTCACCATGTTATTGTAGCTTATCAAGGAGATAGTGCGGTAGGTTGTGGTGCTATTAAAAAATATGACGCTGTAACGGCTGAAATCAAACGGATGTTTGTTCATCCAGATTATCGAGGTCAAGGTATTGCAAAATCAATCCTAAATGATTTAGAAAAATGGGCTTTTGAGCTTGGTTTTTCCTACTGTATACTTGAAACAGGTAAAAAACAAGTTGATGCTATTGCTCTATATAAAAAATGTAATTACAAAATGATTCCAAATTATGGACAATATATAGATGTGGATAGTAGTATTTGTATGAGTAAAAAGATTTAAATTTTTGGGATTATTCGAACACAAAGAAGGGTTTGCGTTCTTTCTTTTTGGGTGTAAAATCCTTTGGCGATTCAGAATCATGTCCTTTTGTTTGATACAACTGAATATTTTTTATTGTTGCTTTCCCATTGATAGCAAAACCAAATTTGCCTTCAGCTTTTAATATGTTATATGTCGTATCATCATACCTTATAATACTTTCATTGTTGATCCATATAAAAATTTTGTCCCCAGATTTTTGAATTTTCCAATCACACCATTTATATTCTTTTGAATTATCTACGGAAGGTAATCGACCTACATTTCCTGTTGTCCGAATATAATAGTTCTCTTTCTTTAAATTTGGATAAAATGAACGGTCTTCAAAAGCAATGTCTTTATCCAATTGATTATAAAGTAATCCTATGAATTTTTCTTTGTGTAAGTTTAGCATGATTTCAAATAAATAGGTTTCCGGCTCTACTAATGCTGAAAATGTAAGAATGTAATTTTCGGGTAATGACTTTTTGCTAATTATTATCGCCCATTGTGCATTTGCAGTCCCTTGCAAAAGGGAATCTTTCACTTCCCAGGTTCCGTTTATAATTTTCCAATTCTTCTCTACTCTTTTCTTTTCAAAAGTTTCTTTAAAAATAGATTTGGTCTGAGCATTTAGAAGCGGTATTCCTCCTATTGTAAAACTAAAAATAAAGTAAAAAAATAGTAATGGTATTCTATTGGTTATTTTCATTATAATTGATGCTTCTGTAATGAGTATTCAATTACAAAAATAAGAAAAACCTCCTTTGTAGTAGATATAAAACAATTTGCTATGAATAGAATAATGGAAAAAATGAATCTTTCCATGGGGATTGGTTTATCAAAATATTCTAAATTTTATATCACCTACAGAAGGAAGGTCTTTTTACTATATCCTATAGTATTACCAAGATTTTAAATTGTATTTCCCGATTGCAATTTATGATAGATGACTTGGTTTCAAATTTCGGATATAAACAAAGAAAGGTTATCTCATATCAAAGCAATAGGACTATAAGCCCAAAAAGTATCAGAATAAGGTTTATTTAATGTTTATGAATTTATGTATCAGCTATTTATTTTTATTATAAAATTGAATAATTAATCTCTTTTATATACTTTTGCACCAGTTATCACGAATCTCAAAAAGAGATAGCAACCTGCAACAACAAGCAAGGTGCTAAAACGATATGCCAATATTCATTGGAAAAAACGTTGTACTTCTACTACTTTTTTCTTGTAATCATTTTGCTATTCCATCGTGATATTGTATTAATATTTTAGACAAAAACGATGATTGAAAATTTAAACCACAAAGGAAATTCTTTAGCTTTATTGCCATTACTGGTATTTATTTTAACATTTTTAGGAGTTGGTTACTTTATGAATGATTTTTACGCACTACCTGCGCCAGTCGCAGTATTAGTCGGGATTTTCGTTGCATTTATACTATTCAAAGGGACCACTCAAGGGAAAATTGACACTTTGATTAAAGGTTGTGGAGATCATAAAATCTTAACCATGTGTTTAATCTATTTGTTTGCAGGAGCATTTGCAACAGTGTCCAAAGCGATGGGCGGTGTTGACTCTGTCGTTAATATTGGTATTCATTTAATCAACGTAGAATATTTCCCATTAGGGGTGTTTTTAATAGCTTCTTTTTTATCGTTAGCAACAGGCACATCTGTCGGAGCAATTGTTGCCTTAGGGCCAATCGTTGTGAGTTTAGCAGATAAAAGTGGCGCTTCTTTAGCCTTAATGAGCGCTTCCTTATTATGTGGTGCTATGTTTGGTGATAATCTTTCTATTATATCAGATACAACTATTGCAGCTACTCAATCTTTGGGTTGTAAAATGAAAGATAAGTTTAAAGTTAATTTCTTTATTGCTTTACCCGCAGCACTACTTACTATTATTATTCTATATTATCAAGGTATTGGACAGGAAACCATAGCTGTTTTGATAGAAGATTCAAATTATTCTGTAATTGCAATTGTACCTTATATTGTAGTAATCGTTTTGGCAATGGCGGGAATGAATGTATTTTCGGTTCTATTCATTGGAATTATTCTTTCGGGTATTATAGGAATAGTTTCCCGTGATTTTACAGTAATTGAATTTACAAAAAACATATATGCAGGATTTACCAGTATGACAGAAATTTTTCTATTATCAATGCTTACAGGTGGTTTGGCTGCATTGGTAGAAAAAGCAGGCGGTATTCGCTATGTTTTGTATAAAATAAACACTAAAATAAAAAGCAAAAAATCAGCACAATTAGGAATAGCATCGTTAGTGAGTATTACCAATATGGCTATAGCCAATAATACGGTATCAATAATTATTACAGGAAAAATTGCAAAAGAAATTAGTGAGAAATATAATATTGATTCCAAAAAAGCAGCTTCTATTTTAGACATATTTTCTTGTATTATACAAGGGATTCTACCCTATGGAGCTCAAGTTTTATTGATCTTAAGTTTTGCCGGTGGTCGTTTGAATTATTTTGATTTGATCTCAAATGTTTGGTATTTAGCTTTATTATTTATTTTTACAATTCTATCAATTTATAGCAGTTTATGGGAACGTAGATTATTAAAATAAGCAGTCAAGAAAAAAAAAGAAATCTAAAATAGATTAATGGATTTAGAAAGTGAAAAATCACAAAATCAGTTCGTAATAATCAATTATTAAATGGAATAGCATTTTATCTTTAAAAAACAAAAAGTTTTATTTTCTACTCCAATCCTCAATTCTTATCTTTGCGACACTTATTATAATACATACAAATGAAAATATCATACAACTGGTTAAAACAATTCATAAAAATAGACTGGAAGTCAGAAGAAACGGCAGCACTGTTAACCGACTTAGGTCTTGAAGTTGAAGGAGTTGAGAAATACCAATCTGTAAAAGGTGGACTTGAAGGGATTGTTGTAGGTCATGTTTTAACTTGTATCCAACATCCAAACGCAGATAAACTTAGTTTAACCACTGTAGATTTAGGAAATGGAATTCCGGTACAAATTGTATGTGGAGCTCCAAATGTTGCTGCGGGTCAAAAAGTAGCTGTTGCTACTATTGGTACAACTTTATATGATAAAGATGGGCAAGCATTCCAAATCAAAAAAGGAAAAATCAGAGGTGAAGAAAGTCATGGTATGATCTGTGCTGAAGATGAGCTAGGTTTGGGTGAAGGTCATGATGGTATTATGATTTTGAGTGAAGATTTGGTACCAGGTACACCTGCTGCTTTAGTTTTTAGTATTGAAAATGATGAAGTATTTGAAATTGGTTTAACACCAAATCGTGCAGATGCAATGAGTCATTTGGGTGTTGCTCGTGATTTAAGAGCAGGTTTAGCACAAACGAATGTAAATACGGAATTAATTACTCCTTCTGTGAGTAGTTTTAGAATTGATAAAAGAACGTTGAAAATTGACGTTAAAGTAGAAGATAGTAAGTTAGCGCCAAGATATTGTGGAGTTACTATTTCTGGAATTAAGGTAGGTCCTTCTCCAGAGTGGTTACAAAACCGTTTAAAATCTATTGGACTTACACCAAAAAATAATGTAGTAGATGTTACTAATTATGTATTGCATGAATTAGGACAGCCATTGCACGCTTTTGATGCTAATAAAATTAAAGGAAATAAAGTAATTGTAAAAACGGTTCCAGCTGGAACAAAATTTACAACATTGGATGATGTACAAAGAACATTACACCAAGAAGATTTAATGATCTGTAATGAAAGTGGACCAATGTGTATTGCTGGAGTTTTTGGAGGTAAAGATTCTGGAGTAAATGAAAATACAAGTGCTATCTTTTTAGAAAGTGCTTATTTCAATGCAATCTCTATACGTAAAACGGCTAAAAGACATGCTTTGAATACTGATGCTTCTTTCCGTTTTGAAAGAGGAATCGATCCAAATATTACAGAATATGCTTTGAAAAGAGCAGCAATATTAATTCAAGAAGTTGCAGGTGGTGAAATCACGTCGGATATTATCGACATCTACCCAAAGAAAGTAGAAGATTTTTCAGTTTTTGTGAATTTCAATAATGTGACCAAAATTATTGGTCAGGAGCTATCAAAAGAAACCATTAAAAAGATTTTAGTATCATTGGATATTAAAGTGAATAGCGTTTCAGATGCAGGTTTAGGTTTGCAGATTCCACCTTACCGTGTCGATGTATTAAGAGAAATTGATATCATTGAAGAAATTCTAAGAGTTTATGGATATAACAATATCAATTTTACTCAGAAATTAAATGCTTCAACATCAAATTCATCACGTACTGAAGATCATAAAATTCAAAATATAATTGGAAATCAATTAGTTTCCTTAGGATTTAATGAAATGATGGCCAATTCATTGACTACTCCAGAATATGTTCAGTTATCTGAAACATTGAAAGAGGAATTTAATGTAACAATGCTTAATCCATTGAGTAATGATTTATCGACAATGCGTCAATCATTATTATTTAGCGCATTGGAAGCGGTATCATTTAATATTAATAGAAAAAAATCAGATTTAAAATTATTTGAATTTGGTAAAAGCTACCATAAACTACCATCAGGATACGAAGAACCTAAGCATTTGACGGTAACTGTAACCGGAAATCGCATAGCCGAAAGTTGGAGAAATCAATCCTCTCCTACTGATTTCTTTATGTTTAAAGGATATATCAATACAATCTTATCTCGATTAGGATTGGAAACTGGAATTCAATCTGCTCCTGTTCAATCGGATCTCTTTGCAGAAGGAATAGCTTTAGTTCGTGGTACAGATACTTTAGTAGAATTAGGAACTATTAAAAAATCAGTATTAAAACATTTTGATATTAAACAAGAAGTTTTATTTGCTGACTTTAATTGGAATCTAATTTTGAAATTGATTTCTAATAAAGTAAAATATACTGAAATTTCAAAATACCCAGAAGTTCGTAGAGATTTAGCGCTACTAATTGATAAAGAGGTTAATTTTGAGACGATTTATACTATCGCAAAACAAACTGAAAAAGGTATTTTAAAAGAGATTAATCTTTTTGATGTCTATGAAGGAGAGAATTTACCAGAAGGTAAAAAATCATATGCTGTTAGTTTTACACTACAAGATGGTTCTAAAACTTTGACAGATGTACAGATCGAAAAGATTATGAGTAAATTAATTCAGAACTTCGAAAGCCAATTAGGCGCTGTCTTAAGATAATAAATATAAAAAAGCCCCGATAAATATCGGGGCTTTTTCGTATAATCAACCAAACCTAAAATCTAACATTCTTTTTATTGTAATAATACTGAATCAACTACGTGAATCACACCATTAGATTGGTATACGTCTGCGATTGTAACTGTTGATTTGTTTCCTTTTGCATCTTTCAATACTAATTTTTTACCATCCATCATTGCAGTCAATGTTCCACCACTTACTGTTTTTAAGGTAGCTTTACCATTTCCAGCTTTTATTGCTTTTGCAATTGCTGCACTGTCCATTTTACCGGCAACAACATGATACGTTAATACTGATTGTAACATTTTTAAATTTTCTGGTTTCAATAAAGTCTCTACTGTTCCTTTAGGTAATTTATTGAATGCTTCGTTTGTTGGTGCAAATACCGTGAATGGTCCTGCTCCTTCTAATGTTTCAACTAATCCTGCTGCTTTTACTGCGGCAACTAATGTTGTATGATCTTTAGAATTTACTGCATTTTCGATAATGTTTTTATTTGGGTACATCGGAGCACCTCCAACTTTAACAGATTTTTGAGCAAAAGCGGAAGCTCCAAATAACATTACAAAAGCAACTAGTGCAACGGATAATAAATTTTTAGTTTTCATGATAAATGATTTTTTAAAGTTTAATTTATAATGTCATTTACGGGAATAGATTCGTCTTGGTTTTGTTAAAACGAATTTTAACATTTATTTAAGAAACATGATGTTTTGTAATTGAAATAATCTATTGATTAACAGTAGATTGTAGATTTATATAAATGATTTATTTTAAGGGACTCATTTTGGATGCTTGAAGTAGAGTCAGGTATTATTACGTTTAAAGGAGCTCGTTAAACCAAAATTCTATTTATAAAAGTATAGGCATAAAAAAAAGTCCCTAATTGCTTAGGGACTTTTCTAGTATATAAGATGGATTAGAGATTATTTCTCTCCTCTGTCCATTCTTTCTTTTAATTCAGCTAATACATCAAGATCACCTAATGTAGTTTTCTCAGAATTATTAGAAGATGATGAATTATTGTTGTTGTTTTCAACAGCAGTTTTCACATTTTTCTCTTCTTCTTCTCTGAAAATAGCAGTATGAGAAGCTACAACTCTTTTGAATTCTTTGTTGAATTCAATTACTTTAAAGTCAGCAGTATCACCTTTTTTCAATTTCTTACCGTCTTCTTTTTCAAGGTGACGTGTAGGAATGAAAGCAACGATATCTTCTCCAAATTCTACTGTAGCACCTTTGTCAACAATTTCTGAGATCTCACCAGAGTGGATAGTTCCAACTGCGAATGAATCCTCATATTTGTCCCATGGGTTAGAAGTAGTTTGTTTGTGACCTAAAGATAATTTACGTCCTTCAACATCTAATTCTAATACTACAACATCTAATTTTTCACCAACATTTACAAATTCAGATGGGTGTTTAATTTTCTTAGTCCAAGATAAGTCAGAGATGTAAATTAATCCATCAATTCCTTCTTCTAATTCTACGAAAATACCAAAGTTTGTAAAGTTTCTAACGATACCTGTATGTTTAGAACCTACTGGGTATTTAGAAGTGATATCAGTCCATGGATCTTGAGTTAATTGTTTGATACCTAATGACATCTTACGATCATCTCTATCTAATGTTAAGATAACAGCTTCTACTACATCACCAACTTTCACGAAATCTTGAGCAGATCTTAAGTGAGTTGACCATGACATTTCAGAAACGTGGATTAGACCTTCTACACCTTCAGCAACTTCGATGAAAGCACCGTAGTCAGCAATAACTACTACTTTACCTTTAACTTTGTCACCAATTTGTAATTTAGAATCTAATGCATCCCATGGGTGAGCGTTTAATTGTTTTAAACCTAATTGAATTCTTGTTTTCTCGTCATCAAAGTCAAGAATAACAACATTTAATTTTTGGTCTAATTCAAGAACTTCACTTGGGTGGTTAATTCTACTCCAAGAAAGGTCAGTAATGTGGATTAATCCATCTACACCACCTAAGTCAATGAACACACCATAAGAAGTAATGTTTTTAACAACACCTTCTAATACTTGTCCTTTTTCTAATTGACCGATAATTTCTTTTTTCTGTACTTCGATATCTGCTTCAATAAGCGCTTTATGAGAAACAACAACGTTTTTGAACTCATGGTTAATTTTAACCACTTTGAATTCCATAGTTTTGTTTACATATTGATCGTAATCTCTAATTGGTTTAACATCAATTTGAGATCCTGGTAAGAATGCTTCAATACCGAATACGTCAACGATCATACCACCTTTAGTTCTGCATTTAACAAAACCATTAACGATTTCACCTGTTTCGTTAGCATTGATAACTCTATCCCAAGCTTTAATTGTACGAGCTTTTCTGTGAGATAATACTAATTGTCCTGATTTGTCTTCACGAATGTCGATTAATACTTCAACTTTATCACCTACTTTAAGGTTTGGGTTGTAACGGAATTCGTTTAAAGAGATAACTCCTTCAGATTTTGCATTGATGTCAATGATAGCTTCTCTGTCAGTTAATCTAACTACGACACCTTCTACTACATCTTCACTATCAGTTGAAACAAAAGTTTTGTCAACTAATTCTTCAAATTCTCTAAGATTTTTTTCGTCTACTGCATCGATACCTTCTTCGAAGTTATGCCAGTTAAAATTAGCTAAAAAATCTTCTTGTGTTTTTACTTGTTCAGACATTGCTGATATAAAATTTGTATTCTGTATTCTCTCGAGTTTCTTTATGCGATAGAAAACAACAGAAGTGTTTTACATAAATAGTTGATACCTAATGGAAACTCTTCTCCGCCAAAAGGTGCGCAAAATTAATACTTTTTTATCTATTTACAAAAAATATCAATAAAAATCTTTGATTATGAAGTAGTTCACTCTACCTACTCTATTATAGAATGCAAAAAAGCTATCTTTTTGATGAGATAGCTTTCTTTATATATTTTATTTATGATTAGTGACTAATGTGTGCCACATCTTTTGGTTCATGCTTATATTTGAATATAAAAGGGAACACTATCGCTAAAACAAGCGCATAGGAAGCAAATGTAATCCAGATTCCTTGCCAGTCTTTGGATTGATCAGCATACGTGAAAAACGTTTCAATAATATATCCACTCGCGAAACTTCCAAATAAAGCACCAAAACCATTCACCATCATCATGAATAATCCTTGTGCACTACCACGAATAGTTTCATCGGTTTGTGTTTCCACAAATAAAGATCCAGAAATATTGAAGAAGTCAAATGCCATACCATAGATAATACAAGAAAGTACAATCATCCAAAGTCCATCAGCAGGATTTCCAAAAGCAAATAATCCAAATCGTAATACCCAAGCAATCATACTGAATAGCATTACATATTTAATTCCAAAATTACGCAAGAAGAATGGAATTGCTAATATGAAGAGTGTCTCAGATATTTGAGAAACCGACATAATAATAGCTGGATATTTCACTGCAATTAAGCCTTTGTATTCCTCTACATTTTTAAAATCATGTAAATAAGTATCTCCATAAGCATTTGTAAGCTGTAACGCTGCTCCTAATAACATAGAAAAGATAAAGAAAATAGCAAAATTCTTGTTTTTAAACAAGGTAAAAGCTTTTAAACCTAAGGCATCTACAAATGTTTTACTAGCAATATCTTTAGCTCTTGGAGGACATTTAGGTAATGTGAAGGCATACAGACCTAGTAATAATGAAATCGCTGAAGCTATATAAAATTGATTTGCTGATGTTTCATTATGCGTTAAGCTTACTGTCCACAAAGCAATGATAAAACCAATGGTTCCCCAAATACGAATCGGTGGATAGTCTTTTACAACATCTTTACCGTTTGTTTTAAGGGCATTATAAGCTACCGTAATCGAAAGTGATAAGGTAGGCATATAGAAAATCATATTAATCAGAATAATTACAAAAAAGGAAGAAGGAGTTTCTGCCAAAGGAAGACAGAATAAAGTCACTGCTCCCATGATATGGAAAAAACCATATAGTTTTTCGGCATTGATCCAACGATCGGAAATAATTCCTGCTAATGCAGGCATAAAAACAGCTGAGATTCCCATTGTGGAGAAAATAGCTCCAAATTCAGTACCCGACCATTGTTTATTTTGAAACCAGTATGCACCAATAGTCAGTAGCCAAGCGCCCCAAATAAAAAACTGCAAAACATTCATCAATATCAGACGATTCTTAATACTCATAGTATTTTTATATTTTTAATTGTAGTTCAAAAAATTGCAATAAAAGCTGGTAAAACTATTAATAATTATTGATATGGGCTGTAAAACTTTTTAAGAATTTTGAACAGCGATATTCTTTAAAAATAATAGAAATTAAAATACGGCTTTAAATTACTGATTATGAATCTATTTTTGAAGTGCTTTATGAACTAAATCTAAAATTATGCGAAATTGTTCTGCTCGATCTAGATTAGAATTATTGATTTTTATGGCATCTTCGGCCATAACTAAAGGAGAATCTTCACGATGTGTATCGATATAATCGCGTTCTACTACATTTTTATAGACATCTTGATATAGGACAGTTTGTCCTTTGGCAATCAACTCGTCATATCGTCTTTGAGCACGTGTTTCAGGGCTTGCTGTCATGAATATTTTTAATTCTGCTTCTGGAAAAACAACGGTTCCGATGTCTCTTCCGTCCATCACAATTCCTTTGTTTTTACCCATTTCTTTTTGTTGTTCTACTAATTTTGCACGTACTTCTGATATTTCAGCTATTTTACTAACAAAATTAGAAACTTCAAGCGTTCGAATTTCTTTTTCTACATTCACATCATTCAAGTACATTTCAGAAAATCCTAAATTAAAATTGTATTGAAATAATAATTTAATATCCGAAAGATGTTGTACCAAATTAGCTTTATCAAAATGATCTTGATCAATCCAATGATTGCGCATAGCATATAATGTTACGGCACGATACATTGCGCCAGTATCTACATATACATAGCCTAATTGTTGTGCTAATTCTTTAGCAATTGTACTTTTTCCTGTAGAGGAAAATCCGTCGATAGCGATGGTTATTCTTTTTTCCAAAATTATTATTGAAGGTTAATCGTTAATCCAAACAAACTAGTATTGGCCGCAACCGTATATCTAGAGTAAGAATAATCAAATCTAATATTATTAAAACGTAATCCGAATCCTGCCGAAATTCCAGAGAAATTTCGTTGGTCGGTGATACGAAGCTCCTCACCTCTTCTAAAGTTATAGCTTAAACGTATATTAAAACTCTTTCCTGGAAATAATTCTGCACCTAATATTACATGTCGCAATGCATTGTTGATAAAAGATACTTTTTCACGAACTACTTCACCGTCTAAACTTTGTTCCTCTCGGGCAGGATTAGAAAAAGCAATATTCCATTGCTGTAAATTCTCTAAAGTCAAATGCCAACGTACAGGAACATTTTCTACTTCTTGTGAAATTCCTGCAATAATTTCCAAAGGTAATTTTTCATTTGCTCCAGCATAAGTCGTAAATTGAGTTCCAATGTTACGAATTGCCAAACCTATATTTATATCATTATCTTCGTCTACATATAAAGCTCCTAAATCGATCGCACCTCCAAAAGAGTTGTATGTTTCCAGAGTTGAAGAAATCATCTTTAAATTGGCTCCTACATAAATATCTGTCCAAGGTATGTTATATGCATATCCTAATGATAAAGCCATTTCACTCCCCGTAAAACTTGAGGTTAATGATCCGTTTTCATCTCGTCCCTCAAAGGATCCATAATTCACATAATTTACTCCTGCATGAAACGTTTGCTTATGACGGTCATACGTATAAGCATAGGCTGCTGTTCCATAGGTAACCTCTCCATAATAACTCCCATAATTGACGGATAAATGGTTGTCCATTTCACTATTTATTGTGGCAGGATTAAATAATCCTTGGTTTACATCATAATCATATATTGTTACTGTTTTTCCACCAAGAGCTGCTTGCCTCGGTGAAGTAACTAAATTTAAAAACTGATAGGTATATTTACCTCCTATCTGACCATAGGAAACGGAACAAACTAATATCAGAAAATAAAAAAATATGTTTTTTTGCATGTTGAGCAATCGATGAATCCAGAATATATAACGCAAGTACGAAGATATTATTTTTAATAAATAAACACTCTTTTTAAATAATAAATTCCAAAAAACTAAACTGTACCTTATTTTATAAGATTATGTTTAGTTTTTTGGAATTTTAAATGTTATTTATTCTAAGATTTCCTTATAATTTCTTAGCGTGTTTTGGTTTTTGATCTGTAATAGCAATTGCTAATACTTCACTCATTTCTTTCACGTAATGGAAGGTTAATCCTTCTAAATATTCAGGTTTAATTTCATCAATATCTCTTTTGTTTTCATGACATAGGATGATCTCTTTAATCTTAGCACGTTTTGCTGCTAAAATCTTTTCTTTGATTCCTCCTACCGGTAATACTTTACCACGTAAAGTAATTTCACCAGTCATGGCTAAACTTTTTTTGATTTTTCGTTGTAAGAAAGAAGAAACTAAAGAAGTCAACATGGCAATACCGGCACTCGGACCGTCTTTAGGCGTTGCTCCTTCTGGTACGTGAATATGCACATTGAATTTTTCTAAAACCTCAGGGTCAATTCCTAATAATTCGGCATTAGCTTTAATATACTCCATTGCTAAAGTAGCAGATTCTTTCATTACATTTCCTAAATTACCTGTTAAGGTCAAGTTTCCTTTTCCTTTAGATAAAATAGATTCAATAAATAAAATATCGCCTCCTACACTAGTCCAAGCTAATCCTGTAACCACTCCTGCCGCATCATTGTTTTCGTACTTATCACGTTCTAAACGAGGTGCACCCAAAACAGTGATAACATCTTCATCGGTTACTTTCACATTATATGGTTCTTCCATAGCAACTGATTTCGCTACGTTTCGAATCATTTTGGCAATTTGCTTTTCTAATCCTCTTACACCAGATTCACGGGTATATCCTTCTACAATTTTTTCCAATTGTTTTTTCCCAATGTTTAACTCTTTTGCAGTCAAACCGTGTTCTTTCAATTGTTTTGGTAATAAATGTTGACGTGCAATTTCAACTTTTTCTTCAATAGTATACCCGGTCATATTAATGACTTCCATTCTATCTTTTAATGCCGGCTGAATGCTAGCCATATTATTTGAAGTAGCAATAAACATTACTTTGGATAAATCAAATCCCATTTCTAAGAAATTATCATAGAAATCGCTATTTTGTTCTGGATCTAATACTTCTAGTAATGCAGAAGATGGATCTCCATTATTACTATAGGATAGCTTATCAATTTCATCCAGTACAAATACAGGATTTGAAGTTCCCGCTTTTTTAAGGCTTTGAATAATTCGCCCTGGCATTGCTCCTATATAGGTTTTCCTGTGTCCTCTAATTTCGGCTTCATCACGTAAACCACCTAAAGAGATACGTACATACTCTCTGCCTAGAGCTTCAGCTACAGATTTTCCAATCGATGTTTTACCTACTCCTGGAGGTCCATATAAACATAGGATTGGCGATTTCATATCATTGCGCAGTTTTAAGACTGCCAAATGTTCGATAATTCTTTTTTTAACGTCGTCTAAACCAAAATGATCACGATCTAAGACTTTTTGAGCACGTTTTAAATCGAAATTGTCTTTAGAAAAACTATTCCATGGTAATTCAACAAAAAGCTCCAAATAGTTTCTCTGAATAGAAAATTCAGCCATTTGAGGATTCATGCGTTGTAACTTAGACAACTCTTTTTCAAAGTGTTGCTTTGTTTTATCGTCCCATTTTTTAGTTTTTGCTTTTTCACGCAAATCTTCTATTTCTTCTTCATGTGAAACACCACCCAATTCTTCCTGAATGGTCTTCATTTGCTGTTGCAAGAAATATTCTCTTTGTTGTTGATCTAAGTCAAAACGAACTTTAGATTGAATATCGTTCTTCAATTCTAATTTTTGAAGATCTAAATTCATGTAACGCAATGTTTCTAATGCTCTTTCTTTTAAATCATTGATCATCAATAATCCTTGTTTCTCTTTTACCGTCAAATTCATATTAGACGATACAAAGTTGATTAAGAATGATTTACTCTCAATGTTTCGGATAGCAAAAGTTGCTTCAGTAGGAATGTTTGGACTTTCTTTTATTATTTGAATAGCCAACTCCTTAATAGAATCAATTATAGCAGTGAATTCTTCCTCGTTATTATCAGGTCTATTCTCAGGAACTTCCTTCACAATAGCTTTGATATAAGGTTCTTCACTTGTTACTTCTTCAATTTCAAAGCGTTTCTTACCTTGTAGAATTACAGTTGTATTTCCATCAGGCATTTTTAAAACGCGTAAAATTCGGGCAACAGTTCCTACTTTATTAATATCATTAATTGTAGGCTCTTCTACATTTTCATCCAATTGAGAAACTACTCCAATAGTTTTTCCTCCTGCATTAGCATCATTAATCAATTTTATCGATTTATCTCTTCCTGCAGTGATAGGAATAACAACACCAGGGAATAAAACCGTATTACGCAAAGGTAAAATAGGCAATTCGTGTGGCAGTTCTTCATTGTTCATCTCTTCCTCGTCCTCTGGAGTCATCAATGGAATTAATTCCGCTTCAGAATCAAACTCTTGAAGTGACAAACTGTCAATATTTAGTATTTTGTGATTCGACATAGTTTTTTTCGGTCGTTTTGTCATTAAACTTTAATTGTTCTTTAAATCAAAAAAATCGTTTGGGAACAATTACTTAGCTGTATATCAATATTTATATAAAAGTATACTATGGTATTTGTATAAGTATTGACAATCATTGTGCCATAAAAAAATCCGCCAATAATGACGGATTTTAATTCTATATATAAACGTATTCTTTAATATTCTACATCAAAAGCACCTTCTGATACTTGGTAAGTAATAGTTCCTGTTCCTGGAGCAGTTACAAAACTAAAAGTACCTTTTATACGATCGGCTGTTTTACTAATGATTTTAATTGTTCCTGATGCAGCAGGTAATGATGTTCCATTATTGTATTTAGCAGCAGGTATTTGACCTAATACACCAGAAATTTGATAAGTTCCCACTGCGATATTTTCTGCAAAATTTAAACCGATATTAAAATTGTTAGATGTTTTACTAGCAACAATGCTAAATTGGTTGTTAACAATAGCCACAGTAATATTATTTTCAACAAATTCAACACCGTCTACTTTTGCAAAGAAAGTATCTTCTACAACTCCAGTTTCTGTTGTATCATACGGTAAATTTGTAAAAATCCCTTCTGTGAAATCTATAGCAGGAATATTTGTTACATTAAAGTCACTCCAAAAACCTTTATATTTAAAAGTTCCTGATATCGTTTTATTAGTTGTATTGATCGTTGTAATTTTAACTTCACTAAAAGGAACAACACTTGGATCATTTCCTAAATATACATTAGAATAACCATATCCATTTGTTGTATTTGAAGGGGTATATTCAACTAAGGCATTATTTACGTAAGTACCTACGGTAGTTCCATCAATAATAAACCCAAAATGTTCTCCATTTGTACCTCTTGTTGCTACAATACGGATTTTATTATTTGCAATTACAGCGTTTGTACTAGAAGAAACAAATGTTTGTCCGTTGAAGTTTACTTTAAAGGACGAATTATTTGGAGTTAAACCACCATTACCTCCATTGTCAACACCCAAAGCTGGATCTAATGGTTCATTATCACATGCAGTAAAGCTTATCGCTCCGATCATCAGGAATAAAACTGATAAAAATTTAATTTTTTTCATTTCTGGATTTATCTAAAAATTAATTATTAATTTTCAAATATAACTATTTTAATAAATTATTAAGGAATACAGTATAAAAAATACACATTTTTAGAATTATTATGAAATGGTCTGTATTTATTGTACTGTAGAAATAAAATATTTTTTTTTCAAAAAGTGTAACAATTGAAAAAAAGATAAGTCATTATAAAAAAGAACACAAATTAGTTTGAACAATACCAGTGAAGATATTCTCGATTTAATTGCACTTTGTAAAAAAGGAAATCAAAACGCGCAATTTGAAATCTACAACCGTTTTTATAAAGCGATGTATAATGTTGCCTTAAGAATTGTAAAAGATTCTCATTGGGCCGAGGATGTTATGCAGGAATCTTTCTTGAAAGCATTTACTAAGTTAGAGGCTTATAAAGGAGAAGTAGCCTTTGGTGCTTGGTTAAAAAAGATTGTAGTCAATCATAGTTTGGATAATTATAAAAAACTAAATAAGTATTCTGTCGATCCTTTAGATAAAGTGCTTTATAAGGTTGAAGATAAAGAGGATGATGATTATGCAATTGATTTGAATGCTGTAAAAGTTCAACAGGTTATTTCAACAATTCAATCGTTAAAAGATAATTACCGGATTGCATTAACCTTATTCTTTATAGAAGGGTATGATCAAGAAGAAATTAGTGAGATTATGGAGATTAGTGCTGTAAACTGTAGAACAACGATCAGTAGAGCAAAAGAGAGTTTAAGACAAAAATTGAATGATTTATGAAAGAGGAAAAAGATGATTTAGAGCAGTTGTTGTTTCAACTGAAGGATGAATGGAATGAAGTTGAACCGCCTTTAGGGCACCAAAAACGTTTTCTAAAAAAAATAGAAAAAAAAACTAAGACGCGGTATTGGATTCCTTTGTCTGTGGCTGCTTCTATTGTTTTGTTTATTGGCTTATTTGTTACTTTAAATAAGGCAACTACTGCAAAACAGGAAATCTGGACGAATGTATCACCGCAAACACAGGAAACGCATGAGTATTTTACGGCAATCATTAATACAGAATTGTCCAAAATAAAAAACAATGATAGTCCTGAAAGCAAGCAGTTGGTAGATGATGCCATGAAGCAAATGCAAAAATTAGATACGGATTATGATAAAATTAAAAAGGAGCTGAAAGAAAATGGAGAGAATAAACAACTGGTACATGCAATGATTACGAATTTACAAACCCGTGTTACCTTTTTAGAAGAAGTATTACTTCGTATTGAAATGACTAATAAAATAAAAGAAAAACAACATGAGAATAAAACTTTATAAAACGATTGCCATCATCATGTTATTGCCTTTTTGTGCATTAGCAAATCCGATTGATGGAAAATTCACCAAAGAGAGAAAGATTCAAAAAACATATTTAGTGAATACTGAAGCCTCATTAGATGTAATCAATACCTATGGAAGCATAAATATTTCTGTTTGGAATGAAAACAAAACTTCTATTGAAGTGACAATTAAAGTAAGCGGAAACAATAAGGATGAAGTAGAGCAAAAATTTGAATCAATTTCTGTCTTAATGGGTGGAGATAAGAACAATATTACTGCCAAAACTGTTTTTGGAAGAGATACAAGATCAAGGTCTAGTATGAATATTGAAGTAAATTACGCCATAAAAATTCCGAAAAATGGAAATGTAAAATTGAATAATAAATATGGAGGAATTATCATTGATAAATTATGGGGAAAATCAGATATCGTATGTCGTTATGGACCATTATCCATCAATGAACTTCAAAATGATATGAATGCCATTTCATTAGAATACTCCAATAACTCTAGTTTTGGATATATTAAAGGAGGTAATTTAGTCGCAAAGTATTCTGATTTTATTATCACAAAAGCAGATAAGTTAGTCTTAAAAAGTGATTATACTTCGGGTGTTATTAGTAATGTTTCAAACCTAAATTATACCGCTGAATATGGTAAAATTAAAGTTGATAATGCAGATCAGGTTGATGGTTCTGGGGACTATCTAACAATTGTATTAGGAGATATTTCAAAACAATTGAATTTGACTACAAGCTATAGCCGAGTAAGTGTAAACGAAATGGGACCTAAAGCAAAAGATGTGAAAATTGCTGCAAAATACACTAATATTAAGATTGGTCATAATCCAAATTACGCCTTTGACTTTGAATTTAATTTGAAATATGGGAATTTAAAAAGTAATTCAAATCTCGAAATTCAAACTAAAAAAGAAGTCAATAATAAAACATCGTATTACAAAGGATACTATAAATCCAGTGGAGTAAATTCCATGAATATTGATACAGAATATGGCAATATTAATATTACTAAGAATTAATACAAATCAAACTATATTATTTATGAAAAAAATTGCATTCTCCCTGTTTACTCTACTCCTTGTTACCACTGTAAGTGCTCAAAAAAATGAAGTCATTAATGGTAATGGAAAAAACGGAAAAGTAGATCGTAAAACTGCTGCTTATGATAAAGTAAAAGTAGTAGGCTTCTTTGATATTGATTTAGTTTCTGGAACTGAAGGAAACCTAACGTTAGAAGGAGATCAAAACATATTGGATTATATCGTTACTGAGGTTACAAATAATACACTTACTATTTCTACTCAAAAAGGAATATCCTTACGTACAGGCAAAAATAAATTACTAATTACTGTTCCTGTTGAAACATTAGATGAAATCTCATTAGTGGGTTCTGGGGATATTAATAGTAAAAGCACCATTAAAGGAGCTAATATGGATGTAATCCTTGCTGGATCTGGTGATATCAATTTATCTTTAGATAATACCAAAACAAATGTTAGCATAACAGGATCTGGCGATATACGATTAAAGGGTAAAACAACCGATTTTATTGGAAACGTTTCTGGTTCAGGCGATTTGTCATGCAGTGATTTTAAAGCACAAAACGTAGAGGTCTCAATTTCAGGATCTGGAGATGCAAAAGTATACGCTAGTAATGCACTTAAAGCTCGCGTAAGTGGTTCTGGGGATATTCAATACAGTGGAAATCCAGCTAAACAAGATACTAAAACTTCTGGTTCAGGGAGTATTTCAAAAAATTAATTCAAACTAAATTGTAGTTAGGTAGGGTATTATTTTGTCTATTTTTCAGATAAAATAATACCTTTTTTTGGCACTCTAAGTAAAAGTAAAACCCCTACTATAAAGAAAACGACTAAGAATAATATCGCATTTTGTACTTTTCCCGTAACATCAGAAATGTAACCATAAATAAACATACCAATTACAATTCCTATTTTTTCTGAAACATCATAAAAACTGAAAAAAGAAGTGGTATCTAATGTTTCTGGTAATAATTTAGAATACGTTGAACGGGATAGAGATTGTATACCTCCCATAACCAACCCTACAAAACTAGCTGCTACATAAAACTCTTGTGGTGTTACTACAAAATAGGCATAAATACAGATTAAAATCCACATAATGTTAATGACAATAAGGGTATAAATATTCCCAAATTTTGCGGAAGCTTTAGAAGTTAAATAAGCTCCTACAACAGCTATAATTTGAATTAATAGTATACTTACAATTAATCCCATAACTCGTTTGTCATCATCTCCCCAGTCTACTTCTTTTTCTCCAAAATAACCCGCAGCAATCATTACGGTTTGCACCGCCATACTGTAAACAAAAAAAGCACCCAAATAACGTCTCAGGCTTTTAATTTCTTTCAGTTGAAGCCAAACTTTATTTAATTCTTTGTAACCATTTAAAAATAAGTCTTTATGCATTTTTTTACCATTCTTATAGTTTGGTAAATAATAATAAGTGTATTGACTGAAACCGAGCCACCAGATTCCTACTAATAGAAATGAAAACTGCATGGCTACTACTTTATCTGGAAAACCAAATAAATCAAATTTAAGCACCATAACTAAATTAATTACCAATAAGGCTACACTCCCGATATAACCTAAGCTATACCCTTTTGCACTCAATTTATCTTGTTGTTCTGGATAAGCAATATCTGGCAAATAGGAATTATAAAAAACTAAGCTTCCCCAAAAACCAATTAAGGCGAGCATGTAAACGAGTAAACTAAAAACTAAATGATCTAAAGAGAAAAAAAACAATCCCATACAGGAAAGTGAACCCATGTAGCAGAAGAATTTGAGAAACCACTTTTTATTCCCCATATAATCGGCAATTCCCGATAAAATAGGTGAAATAAGTGCTACTATAAAAAAACCTATTGCGGTTACATAACTGATTAAAGATTCACTTCGAACCAAATGTCCAAAAATCCAAATTTCTTCGATTCCTTTTATACGAAATAAAGCACCGTAGTATAAAGGAAAAATTGAAGATGAAATTACAAGTGCATAAACTGAATTTGCCCAATCATAAAATGCCCAGGCATTTAATAACTTTTTATCTCCTTTTTGCAATGCTGTATTCATAAGATATTTAAATTTTAGACTTAAAAAAAGCTGCTCATTTTGAGCAGCTCGAAGATAAATATTATTTATTTAAATGCAATACCATACTTTGCGGCTTCCGCCTTCGCTTGTGGTATTAACTTCTTTAGATTTTCTATTCTAGTTTGATTGGATGGATGTGTGCTTAAAAACTCGGGTTGTCCTGCTCCTCCAGATTTAGCCATTCTTTCCCAAAAAGGTACTGCATTATCAGGATTATAACCTGCAATAGCCATTAAAGTTAATCCTATCATGTCAGCTTCGCTTTCATGGCTTCTACTAAAAGGTAATAAGGCACCGTATTGAGTTCCAACACCATAGGCTTGCATATATAAATTTTGTGCTTGAGTACTCTTACCTCCTACTGCTGCAGAAAGACCTACAGCACCCAATTGTTGTAATTGAGAAGCGCTCATACGTTGTGCACCATGATTTACTAAAGCATGGGCAACTTCATGTCCCATTACAGTAGCCATACCTGCATCATCTTTACATATTGGTAATATTCCCGTAAAGAATACAATTTTTCCACCTGGCATACACCAAGCATTTACGGCTTTATCATCCACCAATTTATACTCCCATTTATAATCATTTAAGTAACCTGAATACCCGTGTGCATTCAAATATTTTTCTGCTGCACTTTTTATTTTGATTCCAACAGTTTCTACTCTTTTAGCATCAGTCGTATTGGTAACAACCTTATTTTCAGTGATAAATTGATCATATTGCTGGAAAGCCATTGGAAACAATTCACTGTTTGATACAAAATTCAAATTGCTTTTACCTGTGAATGGATTTTTCGAACAAGAAAAAGCTAAAACCAAAAGGGCTGATAAAACTAAAAAACTACGACTCTTCATATTATACACTCTATTTTTAAACAAAAATATAAAGATTTAACGATTAGACTACAAAAATAATATTTATTTTATGTGTAGAATATGTTAAAATAACATTGACTATACATAAAACGTAATTTATGATAATCGCTTATAATCCATTATTATTTTTAAGTATAATTTATGACGTATTTGTGGCATTAAATTCACATAAAGACTAACTTGCAGTATCTATTTTATTTTAATCCAAATGAGTAAAGAAAAGCCAAAGCATCAACAATCTATTGAAATCCCCAAACCCATCTTATTCACAGCCAAAGTTGCTCAATTCATTTCTAAAAAGGCCGCGACTAATTTTGCTATGAAGCTGTTTATGACACCTATGAAGCATAGAATGCCTAGTAGAGAATTAGAAATGGATACTAAAAGTGAGCAGGTATTAGTAACGATTCCAGCAATAAAAAAAGATGTAATGGTTTATCATTATGGCAAAAGTGATAAGAAGATTTTATTAGTGCATGGCTGGTCAGGACGTGGAACTCAATTGGTGAAAATTGCCGATGAATTTTTAAA
Organism: Flavobacterium aerium; assembly: GCF_030766725.1. Lineage (GTDB taxonomy): Bacteria > Bacteroidota > Bacteroidia > Flavobacteriales > Flavobacteriaceae > Flavobacterium > Flavobacterium aerium. Next base: position 369,031 of record NZ_JARQWR010000002.1, read on the forward strand.
ATTAGGGTATTCAACCGTTAGTTTTGATGCTCCTGCTCATGGAAAGTCTTCAGGTAAAACAAGTCATATGAGAGAATTTGTGCAAACAATTCTTCATTTACAACAATTATATGGACCGTTTGAATATGCTGTTGGGCATTCTTTAGGAGGAATGGCTTTATTAAATGCTGTAAAAAGAGGATTAGTTCTCCATAAACTTGTCGTAATAGGTAGTGGTGATGTTGTAGAAGATATACTAAATGATTTTGTACTAAAATTACAAATGAAACTTACGATTGCGGCTGAGATGAAAGTACAATTAGAAAAACGCTTAGGTGAAACCCTGAACAGTTATTCTGCGTATATAGCTTCAGAGGAAGTCCCTATTCCAGTATTAGTTATTCATGACGAAGATGATCATGATGTTCCTGTTTCGGCAGCACATCATATTTATGAACACCTGAAGGATGGACAATTAATGATTACTAAAAGTTTAGGACATCGAAAGATACTGGGTGACTCCAAAGTTATTGAACGTATTGTAAAATTCATTAAAAATTAAAGTCATGAAAAATTTCATTTTATTATTCCTATTATTTGGATTATTATCCTGTCAAGGACAAGATAAAAATCAATCCGTTTTTAAAGTTCAGAAAACTGATGCTCAATGGAAAAAAGAGCTGACTAAAGAACAGTATGAAATCCTTCGAAAAAAAGGAACAGAAAGAGCTTTTACAGGAGAATACTGGAACACTTTTGACAAAGGTAAATATGTATGTGCTGCCTGTGGAAATGTAATATTTAATTCAGATTCCAAATTTCATTCAGATTGTGGTTGGCCTTCTTTTGATAAAGCTATAAAAGGATCTGTTATTTATAAAGAAGATAATGGCTTTGGAATGAACCGTGCCGAAGTATTATGCGCCAATTGTGGAAGTCACTTAGGGCATGTTTTTGACGATGGACCAGTAGATACTACCGGAAAACGTTTTTGTACAAATTCGGCCTCCATCAAATTTATACCAGCCAAATAATCTATACTAATTCTAAAATCGAACGTATGAAATATCCAATTGAAAAAACGGAAGAGCAATGGAAACAAGAGCTTGGATTAGAACGTTATAAAATTTTACGTCAAAAAGGCACTGAATTTCCGCATAGTGGTAAATATAATCTTCATTATGAAAAAGGTACCTATTGCTGTGGCGCTTGCGGTGAACCTTTATTTGAAAGTAATTCAAAATTTGATGCCCATTGTGGTTGGCCTTCTTTTGACGAATCTATTCCAGGTAAAGTAGAATACATTAAAGACACGTCACATGGTATGAGTCGTACAGAAATACTATGTGCAACTTGTGGAAGCCATTTAGGACATGTTTTTGACGATGGACCTACTGCTTCGGGACAGCGTTACTGTGTGAACTCTTTATCGGTTGATTTTAAGGAAGATAAATAAAATTTAGTACATTACGCACTATTGTTGAATTGCAAACAGAATACATTATGATACAGCTTGAAACCGAACGATTAGTGCTTAGAGATCTATCAATAAAAGATAATGAAGTGATTCATCAACTACTTTCTAATCCTGAAACCAATGAATTCAGTACTTTAGAAGTTCCTAAAAATGTTACTGCAACAAAGAAAATTGTAAGTCAATGGATTGAAGAACAGGAAAAAACAGATAGAACCTCCCATATATTTGCTATAATTAATCAAGAAACCAATGAATTTATTGGTCTGATATCCATTCAATTAAATCAATCTAAATTTAATGCGGGTGAAATTTGGTATAAACTACATCCCTATTTTTGGAAAGAAGGTTACGCTACAGAATCTGTAAATGCAATACTTAATTTTGGGTTCCATACGTTGAATTTGCATCGTATTGAATCTAAATGTGCTATAAATAATACGGATTCCATTAAAGTATTAAAAAAATCAGGTTTCGTTCAGGAAGGTTGCAAAAGAAAAGCCCTTCCCCTTAAAATGGGATGGACTGATTGTTATTTTTTTGGTATTTTGGACGAAGATTTCAAAAAGAAATTTTAAATATCATTCCCAAATTCATAGTAGCAGTATGTATGAATCACTCCGTAAAAATATAGAAAAGCATATCATCATTACAAATGATGAATTCGAACAATTTACAGCTCCTTTCTATGTAAGTAAAATAAAGAAAGGACAGTTTTTACTTCGAGAAGGTGAGATTTGTAAATTCGAAGGTTATGTAACAAAAGGCTGCTTTAAAGTCTATTATACGAGTGAAAATGGCACTTCTAATGTGTTATACTTTGCAATCGAAGATTGGTGGATTGCAGATATTGATAGTTTTACCAATCAAATTCCTTCTATATTAAATATTCAAGCCCTTGAAGATAGTGAAGTCCTTCTCATCACTAAACCTTTTAAAGAAGCACTTTATGAGCAATTACCTTTTGTAGAAAAGTTATTTCGCATCATGACACAAAAGAGTTTAGTAGCACTACAACGCAGAATGATTTCTTCTCTTAATAAAACCGCAGACCAACGTTATATAGAATTTATTACTAAATATCCTGAATTAGAACAGCGCCTTTCGCAACAGCATATTGCCTCCTATTTGGGCATAACACATGAATTTTTAAGTAAAATTCGGAAAAAACTAGTTTCTCCTCATTAATACTTTTTTGAACTAGTTCAACTTTTTCGAAATATAACTGATTTACATTTGTACTGTAATAATAAAAGTGACAGTTTTGCAATTAATCACTAAAAAAGAAAGCAAATGAAACTAATTTATATCATGGATCCACTGTGTGGGTGGTGCTACGGTAATAGTACAAATACTTTGAAAATTTTCAATGAATATAAGGACAAAATAGATTTTGAAGTATTACCAGGTGGAATGTGGATTGATGAAAATACGCGTAATCAGTCGAAACAAATGGCTAGTTATTTTCAGAAACACGATTTACAAATTGAAGAACTAACCGGGACAAAATTTGGAGATGCCTATTTTGAATTCATTCAGAATGACAAGATTGTATTGGATAGTGAAATTCCATCAAGAGCAATTATAGCTGTTCAGGAATTGTGGAAAGAAAAAACAATACCTTTTACTGTGGCGATACAAAAAGCGCGTTATTTTTCAGGAAAGGATTTAAATCTTGAAGAAACCTATATTGAGATAATCAAAGAATTAAATCTTGATCAAGATTTGTTTTTAAAACTGTTTAATTCTAAAGAAATAAAGACAAAAACACGATTGACATTTGTTCGTGCTAAAAATTATGCAGTCTCCTTCCCTACACTATTGTTAGAAGCCAACGACGATTTATATCTTATCGAACAAGGATACTCAACATACGAAACAATAACTTCAAAAATCAACACAATACTCTAATTATGGAAAAATTTCAAACAAAACCATTATCATTAACGGTTTATAATGCAGATGAGAATAGCTTTGGTGTAGCCTCAGTATTAGTTTCAGGTGAAAATGAAACAATACTCATTGATGCTCAATTTACATTAAGTGATGCGCAAAAATTAGTCGATGAAATTAAAGCCAGTGGGAAAAAATTAACTGCTATATATGTAAGTCATGGCGATCCTGATTATTACTTTGGTTTGGAAGTTATAAAGCGAAACTTTCCAGAAGTAACTGTTTATGCTACTTCTTATACTGTAGAGCATATCAAGAAAACGTCACAGAAGAAATTGGATGTTTGGGGGCCAAAATTAAATGAAAATGGAACAAAAAATATTGTGCTACCACAAGTTTTACCTGCAAATTATTTAGAGTTAGAAGGTCATAAAATTGAAATAATGGGATTAGAAGGAGATTTTCCTGAAAGAACATATGTTTGGATTCCAAGTAGTAAGGCCATTCTTGGTGGCGTGAATGTATTTGGTAATCTACACTTATGGACAGCAGATGGAGCTTCAATTGAAGATCGTAAAAAATGGACCAATTCTCTAAACCAAATGTTGGATTTAAAACCTCAAATTGTAGTTCCTGGACATTTTAAAAAAGGAACTGTATTGGACACAACAGCAATCGAATTCAGTAAGAATTATTTGGCTTCATTTGAAACAGAATTAGCTAAAGCAGACTCCTCTACAGCCCTGAGTGATGTAATGAAAAAACAATTTCCAAATTTAGGGATGACATTTTCAGTAGAATTGGGTGCAAAAGTCAACAAAGGTGAAATTAAATGGTAATCCTATGACATATCTTGAAATAGTAAAAAGCACTTATGAAGGTGGAAGTTCCGAACAAAATGGAATTAATACTGCAAAAGCATTAGCTCCAAATGCTGAATGGACAGAAGCCGTAGGTTTCCCTTATGCTGGAACATATATTGGTTATGATGAAATATTTAAAAATGTTTTTTATAAACTTGGAACGGAATGGACAAACTATAAACTTAGTATAGAAGATTACGTTGCCTCTGGAAATAAAGTAGTTGCCTACGGAACTTATTCGGGAATTTATAATAAAACAGGTAAATTCATGAGTGCTAGAGTAGCACATTTATGGGAATTTAAGAATGATAAAGCAATACGCTTTGAGCAATTTGTCGATAGCAAAACGGTAGTTGATGCAATGCAAAAATAATTAACCTCTTAAAAAACAAAATATGAAGATGAGAAAAATAATTTTAATTACAGCTCTTGTTACTTGTATGGCATTCGTTTCATGCAATCAAAAAGCAGAAGAAAATACTACTTCTACTATAGCAACAGAAGTTCAGAATCTAGAACTAACAACCCTAAAAGACAGACAAAAATTAGAAGACGATAATAAAAAAGTAGTCGCCGATTTTTATCAATCTTTGTTTGGTGATAAAGACTTGACAGCCATCGATAAATACATAGATGAAGGTTATATTCAGCATAATCCTACTGTAGCTGATGGAAGAACTGCTTTTAAGGAAGCAGCATCACATTGGTTTGTAGATGCACCTAAAGAGAAAATTGATATTCAACATATTGGTGCTGACGGTGATTTTGTTTATATTCATTTGAAAAATAAAGAGCAAGGAAAAGTAACCTCAGTGATTGATATTTTCAAATTGAAAGATGGTAAGATTATGGAGCATTGGGATGTAATGCAGGATGTTCCTGCAAAAGCAGCGAATGAACATCCAATGTTTTAAATTCATTTATGTCATAATGAAACAGCCCTATTCTAAATTATAAGAATAGGGCTGTTTTTATGTATTATAGGAAATAGGTTTATTTTTTCTTTTCTGGTCTATCTTTGATTTCAGATTCTTTTAAATAAACTTTTTTACCTTTTTTATTTACATAATACTTTTTGTTTTTGCTGTTAATATAGACATCCGTTCCATCAGGTGCCATTTTTCCATCCCAAACTTTATCTCCTACTTTTGAGACTCCTTTAACGGCTACTTCGGCAGTTTTGTCTCCTACTTTCTTCGCCGTATTTTCAATTTTTTCTCCTACAGATTCTTTTTTCTCTTGTGCTTGTGTAGATAATGACACTGTAGCCACTAATCCTAGGGTTAATAAACCCGTAAAAATGTTCGATTTTTTCATAGTAATTTTGATTAAAGGTTGATTTTAAATTAAGCAATTTGTATTAAAGGTAATAAAATTTAATAATCAAAAAAAACTTAAATAGCAGTTTTTCAATACAATAACAAAAAATTAACAAGTTTATTATTATAAAATAAATAGTACTAAACAAAAAAAGAGCTAATCGATAAATTAGCTCTTTTTAATATTATAGCATTTTTCGTGCTTTTTCTAAATCTTCTGGAGTGTCAATCCCTATTCCTACATGATTTGTTTCAACCATTTTAATACGCTTACCATATTCTAGATAACGAAGTTGTTCTAGTTTTTCAGAAGCTTCTAATGATCGCATGGGTAAACTATAAAAATCTAAAATTGCTTGTTTTCTAAATGCATAAATTCCGATATGCTGAAAATAACGTACTCCTGCATTTTCATCTCTTGGATATGGAATTACCGAACGAGAAAAGTATAAAGCATAATCCGTTTGATCTACTATGACTTTTACATTATTTGGATTGTTTATTTCTTCTTTATTTGTTATTTCACGCATTAAGGAAGCCAAATCAATTGCTGCAGATTCTGGTCCATTAAAAACAGATAATACCTTTTCCAAAGGTTCTTTTTGAGTAAACGGCTCATCACCTTGAACATTCACCACAATATCCACATCCATGTTCTTTACAGCTTCAGCAATTCGATCGCTTCCTGATTCATGAGTTGCAACACTCATAATAGCTTTTCCTCCATGAGAAACTATCTCCTTGAATATAATATCAGAATCGGTAACTACAAATACATCTTGGAATAATCCAGTAGCAACAGTAGCTTCATACGTTCGTAGAATAACTGTTTTACCTCCTAAATCTTGCATTAATTTTGCAGGGAAACGTGTGGATGCATATCGTGCGGGAATGACTGCTATTATTTTCATTTTATAATATTTTTTAAAATTGCATTACTTTGATAAAACTAAACTTTTTTTCCGGTATGTTTTTTATATACTTGGTTATTTACATTTAAAAATATACGCTAAATGTGTAAATTATTTAAATACAATTCTTTTGATTATTCTTCAAAACTCTCGTTTTTAAATCCTATCAAATAAAGTTTCTCTTTTGCTCTGGTGATAGCAGTATACAACCATCGGATATAATCTCGATCAATACCATTGGGCAAATAAGGTTGCTCAATAAAAACAGTATTCCATTGTCCACCTTGTGATTTATGACATGTAATAGCATACGAAAACTTAACCTGTAAAGCATTAAAGTAAGGGTTTGCTTTAACCTTTGTAAACTTCTTAAATTTAGTAGTTTCCTCTTCATAATCTTTTAATACTTCTTGGTATAAAAGATTCGATTGTTCATAGGTTAATGAAGGAGATTCACTAGTTATGGTATCCAATAGTAAAACTGTTTCAAAAGGTCGTTGATCTGGATAATCGACCATTCGGATTTTAACTTTTGCAAACTTAAAACCATAGAGCTCTTGAATACTAAATAATTCTAATACTTCAATAATATCTCCATTGGCTATAAAACCGGCTTCCGAGCTATCCTTCAACCAAAAATAGTTGTTTTTTACAACCATCAAAAAGTCGCCTACAGACAATTCACTCTCTTTGAATAAAATCTTGGTACGGATTTGTTCATTATATTGATTTGCTCTTTTATTAGAACGGACAATAAATGCCGTATCCTCAATGCTGTAGTTGCTATATGCGGTATTTATGGCGTCTTGTATATCGTAACCATCAGTTAAACGTACAATGTCCTTAAATCCTCTTAAATTGAATTTAAAAGTATCAAAAAAGTTATCATTCAGTAGTGTTCGTAATTCAGTAGCATTAAATAGTATCCCCGAGTTCTCCTCCTGACGCATTACTTCATCAAATTCGATATGAAACACTTCTTTATTGTAATGTAATGCTAGAGAATCTGTATTTAAAGCTGGGCTTACATCCATATGTACTGGAGGCAACTGTGCTGTATCACCCAATAAAATCATTTTACAATTGGTACCCGAATAAACATAAGAGATCAAATCGTCCAATAAAGATCCATTCTCAAAAAGCTTACTATCTGAATTGGTATCCGAAATCATTGAAGATTCATCTACAATGAAAACGGTATTTTTATGTTTATTGGTTTGCATTGTAAATTGTACTCCCCCACCACTTTGTCCTTTTGGGAAGTAAATTTTTTTATGAATCGTATACGCCGGTTTATTAGAATAATTGGCAATAACTTTTGCAGCTCTACCTGTAGGTGCAAGCAAAACATATTTTTTATTGATATCTGCCAAATGGTTTACAATGGTTGCAATTACTGTAGTTTTACCCGTTCCTGCATATCCTTTTAATACAAAAATTTCATCGTTATTCGTATTCGTGACAAACTGCGCTATTTGTTGGAAAAAAATATCCTGTTTGTATGTGGGTTGAAACGGAAACTTTTTCTTTAAAATGGCATAAAATAGTCCTGAACTCATTCTTTGAATTTAATTGTATTAGTAAAAGCCCAAAGATACTGCGGAATTTCGAGGGAAATGCGTTTTAGGAAAGAAAAAAATTGTAGTTTTGCGACACTCACGTATTGAAAAATAGCAACCAAAAAGAGTAAAGGACTACGAGTATAATGGTACCATCAACCCCTAACATCACGGATAAAAAATATCAAAAACTGACATTGCAGGTCGCTTTAGACAGGCTCTCTTTTTGTTGTTTAGATACGTTGAATAATAAAGTGTTAGCACTAGAGGAAATTGATTTTGCTCATTATCCTAATCCTACTCAAATTGAAGACTGTTTGAAACGTGTTTTTCAGGAGCATGCTATCCTTCAGAATATATTTGATGAAGTTATTGTACTTCATGATAGTAATCTGTCCGCTTTGGTGCCTTCTGCCCTTTTTGATGAAAATTATTTAGGAAGTTATTTACAATACAACACGAAAGTATTTGAAACGGATTTCTTTGCCTATGATGTCCTTTCCAACTATGAAATCAATAATATTTACATTCCATATGTAAATATCAATAACTTTATCATTGATCAATTAGGTTCATTTGATTATAAACATGTACATAGTGTACTTGTTACTACAATCCTAGATATCTCTAAGAACAGAGATGATAAACAAGTTTTTGTACATTTTAAAAATCAGCATTTTGAAATTATTGTAGTACAAAATCAAAAACTTCTTTTGTTTAATTCTTTTGAATATAAAACTCCAGAAGATTTCTTATATTATCTTTTGTTTACAGCAGAACAATTAAATCTGAATCCTGAAAATTTCAAACTACAATTGTTCGGTGACTTACAGGAAGAAAGTGAATACTATCAATTGGCTTACAAATACATACGAAATATAACATTATTAGATTCTAGTTTATTGCAAAGACAAAATAACTTATCTTCAACAGAAATTTTAAAACATTTTATACTACTTCAATCATGAGAATAATTTCAGGAAAATACAAAGGACGCAGAATTTCTCCGCCTAAAAATCTCCCTGTACGTCCTACCACAGACATGTCTAAGGAGGCTTTGTTCAATGTGTTGAACAACTATTTTAATTTTGATCGTTTAAAAGTTTTAGACTTATTTGCTGGAACAGGTAATATTAGTTTTGAATTTGGTTCCCGTGGTAGTGACAACATTACTTCTGTGGATGGAGATTTTGGCTGTGTAAAATTCATTAAGCAAACGGCTGAAGAATTTGATTTTAATATCGCTGCTATAAAAAGTGATGTTTTCAAATTTCTAGAGAAAAACAAAGCAACTTATGATATTATTTTTGCTGATCCACCTTATAATTTAGATCAGAAAGAATTTGAAAAAATTGTATTGTTGATTTTTGAAAATGAATTGCTTTCAGAAGACGGTATGATGGTGATAGAACATTCTAAATACACCAAATTATCACATATGATCCATTTTTCGTTCCAAAAGAATTATGGTGGTTCTGTGTTTAGTTTCTTCGAAATTGAAGGAAATGAAGCAGAAGATTTAAACGAAAATGAATTTGAAGATACAGAAGAAGGATAGAAATTATTCTTTTTAAGATAACGATATAGATCCCCAACAATTAAAACGGTCGGGGATTTTTTTATTTAAATAGTGGTACTTTTTCTTAGTTTTCTTTTATTCACACGTTCAGAAAAAATAACAATCGATATAGCAATCATACTCCAGAGTAACATTTGTGAAGTGGATAAATTCCATCCTCCCATTTTCCAACACAACAATCCAAAATAAGTTCCTACAGCGGCACCAATAAAATAGGTCGTCATATAAATCGTATTCAATCGACTATGAGAATGTTCATCTAAGCTATAAATAAGAGAAAAATTAGTAATTTGTGTTGCTTGTACACCAATATCCAAGAAAAACACACTCACAATAAGAACCATAATCGATAATGGAAATAATTTAATCAAAAGGATACTACCAATAATCATTGAAACTGTGATTAATAAGGATTTATAACTATTTCCTTTATCGGCTAATTTTCCAAAATAAGGAGCTACCAATGCTCCACCAATAGCGATTAAACCAAACAATCCAATTTCTCCAGTATGATAATTCAAAGGAGGTGCGCTTAAATGGAAGGTTAAAGTAGTCCAGAAAGAACAAAATACACCAAATGTAAAAGCACCTAATAAGGCAGATTGCCGTAATACTCGGTATTCACTGATTAAAGCAACGGTAGATTTCAAAAGATCAATATAATTTCCTTTGAATTTTGAAGGGACTTTAGGCAAATACATTTGAAGGAATACAATCATAATTAATACTAAAGCAGCTGAAATACCATATACATAGCGCCAACCCCACCATTCTGTAATCAATCCACTAATTACTCTAGAACCTAGAATTCCTACTAAAATCCCACTGAATACCTTTCCTACCGTTTTTCCGCGATTTACGTTGTCTAAGGTTGCTGCCATGGGGAGAATAATTTGTGCTGGCACAGAAAAGAGCCCAACCAAAAAACTCAATACACAAAGTACGGGAAGTGATGATGAGAAGGCAAAAGCTAATAAAGCTAGTACCAACAGTATACAAATGGATATAATCAATTTCTTTCGATTCAACATGTCGCCTAATGGTAATAGAAAAAACATACCCAACCCATAACCTAATTGAGCCAACATCGTTATCCGTCCTATTTCACTCTCGCTGACCTGTATGGATCGACTTATTTCTTTTAGTATAGGCTGACTATAATAGACATTCGCTACTATTACACCTGCTGCTATAGCCATGACTGGAATAATCGCAGGATGTAATTTTATCTTTTCGGGAATTGGATTCATTTGCTTTGAAATTTTCAACAAATGTATCTTCTCATTTAACTTAAAAATTGTACTTTTCAACGATAAAATTGTAAAAATATATATGGAGCGTTTTATACAACATGAAGCCTTATTTATCCGCCATTTCACGACCATGCAATGGCCATTTCCATTGCACAATCACAATCATTTTGAACTAATGTTTCTTCATTATGGTAGCGGTATTCATGAATTGAATGATGATCGTCAACCTTACAAAGGTCCGTGTTTATTCCTCTTGGCTCCTTCCGATTATCATGTATTTGAAATTGAAGAAGAAACAAAGTTTAGTGTATTGAAATTTAGCAATACTTATTTAGGGGGAGCATCTTCTTCTGCAAAAGATGAATGGAATAAATTAATTGATTACCTCATTGCTGTAAGTGTAATGCGTGATTCATTTCTAGTGAAATCTAGTGAAGAAATGAGTAAAATTGAGCAATTAATGTTTCTAATTACACGGGAATGGCAAAGTGCCCCAAATCCTTCTAATGAAGTTGTATTATATCTTATACGGGCTGTATTTGCTTTAATTAAGAAAAACGCAATCCATGTCCCTCTTTTAAGCCCTACATCACATGGTGATTTATTCATTGCAATTATGGATGAAATACATATTACAATTCATAATCCTGCATTACATCGTTTGGAAGTATTAGCTTCAAAGTTCAATCTTTCGCCCAATCATCTGAGTAGTATATTCAAACAAAATATGGGCGTACCCATCAAAAAATATATTGGTGATTATAAATTCAAACTAATTGAGAATCGTTTAAAATTTAGCAAAGCATTAATTAAAGAAATTAGCAATGAATTTGAATTCAATGATCTAAGCCATTTCAATAAATTTGTAAAAAATAATAGTGGATTGAATCCAAAGGAAATTAGACGTACTGCCATAAAATCTTAAAAACTATTATTTCTTCAGTGCAGCAATAATTAAAAAAATGGGTCTGCGTAGTTCCTGATCCATTCCGGGAATCATTTTTAATAACCGTTCTTCAGGTTCTGGCTCAGAAAGAGCTTTAATTTCAAATCCTGACTGAATTAAATCATTAATATAAGTTGTTAAGGTCCTATGGTATTTTGTTACAGCTTCTCCAAGAAAATTAGCGGTGCGTATCCCAGATTCAAAATAATGATCAACTGGCCAGTGTAATGGTTTTCCTGTTTCATCATAATGCCAATCCTGTTTTCCTTGTGCTGTAAATACTGGATGTTCTACAGAAAAAACAAAAGAACCACCTTGAGCAAGACAATGATTCACTTTCTGACAAATGCTATTAAACGATTCTAGGTAATGAAAGGCAAGCGAGCTGATTACAATGTCAAATGATTCAGCAGGACAATCAATGTCTTCAATTGGTATTAGCTTGTATTCTACGTTTGAGAAATTGTTTTTCTTTCTGGCTTCTGCAAGCATTCTCTCTGAAATATCAATTCCGACAACAGATGCAGCACCTTGTTCTGCGGCATATTGACAATGCCAGCCAAAACCACAACCCAAATCTAAAACACGTTTATTTTTAAAATCAGGAAGCATTTTTTGTAGTATGTGCCATTCACCTGCTCCTTCTAAACCGTTTATAGAACGATTCATTTTGCTATATTCAGTAAAAAAATTAATAGAATCGTATTTGTTTTCTTTCATAAGTATATCTTATAAAAATTGAAGTGTAAAATAAAAAAGCAGACCTATAAGCCGGGTTCTGTATTCGCCGAAACGAACCCTTATCATTTATCTAGAATTATTGTTACCAATAATCTCCATCTGCCTACCCCTCAGCATCGAACGAGTCGCTCTTAATTGCTGATATACATGACATTTCACCGCATAGAGTTTACCTGGTTTCACTACAGCATTACCTGTACATACTTTCTGCTGCACTTGTCCTCTCCGTAAAACGGATGACGGGAATTACCCGCTATGCTACTCTCTGGTGCCCGGACTTTCCTCCCCGATTGCTCGGGACGATAAGGCGGTCTGCGGTGCAAAGCTACAACAATTATATCGTTTTAATGAAACCCATAATCATAACTTCGCGCATCATTCCTAACGTGCAGATTATTACCGTTATAAATTTTTTCTGACGTAGAAAATTATAGAAAGTATTGTAATATATTTGTTTTAACCTTAAATCGAATTTGTTATGAATGCCAATGAAACATTGATTACTGCTTTTTATACCGCTTTTTCAAATAAAGATGCTGCCGGAATGATTCGTTGCTACCATAATGAAGTTACTTTTGAAGATCCTGCATTTGGTTCTTTGAATGCAAAAGATGTGAAGGATATGTGGACAATGTTGTTATCCAATAATCAAAATATAAAAGTTACATTTTCTGCGGTAAAAGCCGATGAGACGAAAGGAAGCGCTCATTGGGATGCTTACTATGTATTTAGTAAAACAAATCGCAATGTACACAATAGCATTGATGCTAAGTTTGAATTTAAAGATGGTTTAATCTATAAGCATATTGATTCTTTCAGTTTATGGAACTGGTCGAAACAAGCCTTAGGTCTAACAGGTTATTTATTAGGGTGGTCATCGATTGTTCGAAATTCTGTTCGCAAACAAACACGTGCTTTACTGGATAAGTACCAAACAAAAACACAATAGCATTATTTCTTTTTAATACTGATTTTATTGGGTTCTATTTTACGTCCTCGTTCAATATCTTCAAGTGTTGCACATTTTGTATTTACTCGTTCCTCTTCTACTAAAAAAGGCAGATGAATAAATTCTACTGCTGATAAATCTTCATTCAGATAGTCATAAACATCTTTAAGATCATAATACCATTCTGTATCAAATTGGACTTTTTTAATCATTGCATTTTTAAGCAATGTTTCTTCTTTCAATTTTTTATTCATTGTAATGAGTGTACTAAATCAATGTTTTCTTTTAGGAATTAAGTTTCATCTTTTGAAAAAAATTGTCCCATTGTAGCGTAGGATCATATCGTAAATGTCCTTTTTCAACTACCAAAGGAGCTTCAAAATTATTGGTATATAAACCTCCAGTTCCTAATCCTTGTGGTCTATTATTTTGCTGTAAAAAGGTCCATTGCGCAATTGCATTTAATCCAATATTGCTTTCTAATGCCGAAGTAATCCACCATCCAATATTGTACTTTTCGGCTAATAAAATCCATTCTTTGGTGCCTTTAAAGCCGCCTACTAAACTTGGTTTTAAAATGATGTATTGAGGCTTTATCTTAAGCAAAAGCGCCTCTTTTTCTTCCAACTCAAACACACCAATAAGTTCTTCATCCAATGCTATTGGAATTGGAGTATCAGAACATAGCTCTGCCATCATGTCATGTTGGTTTTTAGCGATAGGTTGTTCAATACTATGTATTTTATATTCAGATAGTTGGAATATCTTATATGAAGCATCAATTACATTGAAAGCACCATTAGCATCTACTCTAATTTCGATCTGTTCAGCCGTGAAATGCGACCTAATAAAACGCAATAAAGCCAGTTCTTTTTCAAAATTTATAGCTCCTATTTTCAACTTAATGCAATCGAAACCGGCGTGTAGTTTTTCTTCAATTTGTTTCTTCATAAATCCCTCTTCACCCATCCAAACCAAACCATTGATTGGAATTGATTTTTCACCCTTGGTAAAGGCTGACGGAAACAATAAAAAAGGTTGTTCGGCCTGCAACGATTGAAAGGCCATTTCTACACCAAATTGTATCGAAGGGAACTCAAGTAAAGCCTCCCATAAGGCCGCTTCTCCAAGAGTGATATTATCACATGTCCAACTTAATTTTTTTTCATAATCTGGACGATCATCAATACTTAAACTTCGTAAAATTCCACATTCTCCAATTCCTGTTTTCCCATTGTGTTCAATAACAATAAACCAAGTTTCTTTGATTGTGATGACACCTCTGGAAGTACCACTGGGTTGTTTGAAATTTAAAATGTATTTGTGATAGGTTGCTTTCATTCGTATGGGTATTAAAAAAGTCTTCTGCTTTTTGTAAACCAAAACAGAAGACTTTCTTATTATTTTTATTCTTTATTCACTATAATTCTAAAGTTTCTCCTATTTCAAGAAGCATTAAATCTTTCCCTTTATCAAAGAATTTGCGCTTTGCATCATTATGATCAATCATGATATAACCAAAAGTATCGTAATGATAGCCTAGGACTTTATCACAAGCCACAAAATCGGATGCAATGATAGCATCCTCTACATCCATCGTAAAATTATTTCCGATCGGTAGAATCGCTAAATCAAGCTTTGTGCGTAAAGGGATCAATTGCATGTCCATTGTTAAAGCTGTATCTCCTGCGATATAGATGTTTTTATGTTCACTTTCAATAACAAATCCTCCAGGTTGTCCTCCATAACTTCCGTCAGGGAAAGAACTTGTATGAACTGCACTTACATATTTTACACTTCCAAAATCAAAATTCCAACTTCCCCCGTGATTCATAGGGTGCGAATCGAATCCTCTTTTGCTATAATAGTCGGCAATTTCAGCATTAGAAACAATTTTCGCATTCGTACGTTTTGCAATCATTTCCACATCAAACGTATGATCGTTATGAGCATGTGTAACTAAAATATAATCAGCTTTTAGCGTATCAACATCAATATGTGCTGCTTTAGGATTAGCTGAGATATAAGGATCCACAATAATATGTTTTCCATTTACTTCAATTCCTAAACTTGCGTGTCCGTAAAATGTAATTTTCATATTCTAAGTTGTATTAAAAGATTAAACAAATTGACATCAAGAATGTCAATAAAAAAGTACTTAATGCTAATGTTTTTAATTGAGGGTCTAGATCTCTTGGTTCATTATTATTATACACAATACGTATATGATTTAATAAAGGTACAAAGGCTAATACAAATAAGTATTGATCAATTCTAAATTGATTTAAAATAGCAAATATAACCATTAGAAACATCGCCATTAAGACTAAGAAATAATGATAATTTTTGGCTACTTCTGATCCTAATTTCACTACTAAAGTGTTTTTTCCATATTTTTCATCGGAAACAACATCTCTCATATTGTTTAAATTCAAAACACCTACACTCAAAAATCCAATAGCTGCAGCAGGGAATAACAATAGGTAATCCAATTGTTTTACAAAAAGGAAATAGGTTCCCATTACACTGACTAATCCAAAAAATAAAAATACGAAAATATCTCCCATACCTTTGTATCCGTATGCATTTTTACCAACAGTGTACTTTATAGCAGCATAAATAGCTATAATACCTAATACAATAAAGAATACAGAATATCCTAAATAACGGGTTCCAAATGAAACATAGATTAATAGTAAGGCACTGATAAACGTTAGTACAGCGGTAATAATAATTCCTTTTTTCATTTGAGGAGCAGTAATCGTTCCACTTTGAACAGCTCTTGGCGGTCCGATACGGTCTTTATTGTCCGTTCCTTTCACGCCATCTCCATAATCATTGGCAAAATTGGATAATATTTGAAGACCTAGTGTTGTTAATAATGAAAAGCCAACGATTTTCCAATTAAAAATAGAGTGCGAAATCGCATAGAATGTCCCTAATATAATTCCTGATACTGATAAAGGCAACGTTCTTAATCGCGCTGCTTCAATCCATGCTTTAGTATTCATAGTACTGTTTAAAATTAAATTCTATTATTTCTAATTTTTATAAAGAAGCTTAGAAATACTTCTGTTTTTACATCCAATGTTTCTTTGAGGTCTCAACCTGATACAACCATTGGTTTATTAAGGCTTGAACTTGGTTGAAATTAGCATATTTAAAATGCATTGTTCCACCAGCCGTATGTAACGTTACATGCCCAATATTTGCCATTTTCCACCAGAAAAATTGTTTTGTGGTAATGGCTTGAATTTTATGTACTTCAATAATACTGTGTTCTACATCCCATGCCCCTTTTTTATGTGTAATAAAGGCTTCATTGACATATAATCGGTAATGTTTATAACTATAGAATGTAATAATTCCTGCTATAGCAGCATATAATAAAACAAGTTGATAGTAATCAAATACTTCTGCTGTTCCGTATAACCCAATTAGCCCATAAACAAGTAATGGTAATACAATATCGACTATAACAATGATTAACCAATATCGATAGCTTGGAGCATACTTCGTTCCTTTCTTGGGAATTTCATTAAATATAATCTGTAAAATTTTATCCAATTCCTTTCGGTTACATCCCGGAATATGAACGGCTAAACGTTGTTCTTCATCCTCAGTGCTACTGGCTTGTTGGATTTTAAGCTCCATGATATTCATTCTTCGTTGGAAGAAGTTTCGGGTATACTTAAAAATCTGAACTTTCTGAGCATTTAGTAACGTGTTTTTCTTCTCAAAAAGACCATAGCTTAAAAGCAATGAACGATTCTGTTTGATGATTTTAATATTAAAATACTTGATTACAATTCTGAAAAAATTAATCAAAATAGTCAAGAACATTAATACTGGAACAATAAAGAAAATAGACTCAATAAGAAGATTTTTATCAATATAATAATCAATTGTTTCCTCTTCAAATTCTGCGGCTCTCAATAGGTCTTTAATATTGTGATAGGCCGTAATCATAAATCCTAGAAGGATTAGGAAACTCTTAATATAATTGGAGGTAATACCAATTTTTACCAAGGTCCAAAATCCAATTTTCAAAAATGGTTTACCGCTTGTATCAGGCTCAGCATCAGTAATTGTTTCTACTTCTTCATGATTTTTTAGTTCATGATTGTGTAATTTTTCTTTTAAAGCTAGGGCTACCGAATAATGAATCGCGCGAATATGTACTTCTTTCTTATCACTTCCTGCAGTATCAATATCCAAGCTGTATACACCAATCAACTTTTGTAAAAAAGATTGATTGATATTGACTTGTTGTATTTTATCGAGTTTGACTAATAGTTTATCTTTTTCAAGAATACCTTTACTGATTACAAATTCTTTGTGCTTTTCATCCAGAAAGAAGGTGAAATTTCGATAGCGTAAATAAGCAACAATAGCAATAAGAAGTACGCCAACGCCAATACTAATCCATAATGTGGGTGTATTGTATTTGTCAAATTTGAATATCAGAAGAACAATAAAAATCCATAGTCCACGGATAATTTTTTGAAGTGTATCCGCAAACATTACAACAATACCCATAAGGGACTGTCGTTGTGGATGGCTAAAATCAAATGCCATTTATATTTGGTTTTGAATTTGCCCCATTAACAATTGTTTAATTGGTTCTGCTTTATCTTTTTCTAAACCTCTAATGTGCATATCACTGCTGTTTCCACCAGCTGTAAATATTTCTAGAATAGTCAATTTGAACATTCTTGAAATCAATCCTTCATGGATCGCAACGTGTTGAATACGATTGAACGGAACAATAATAGTTTTGGTAGCAATTACTCCACTTTTAAACAAAATATCATGTTCTCGTAGTGCATAACCTCTGAGCTTGAAGCTTAATCGTCCATAGATATAAAGACAAATAGCAAAAACTAAGTAGCCTATCCCGATATAGGTCGTGAAGGCTTTTAGTTCTTCAATAAAATGAAGAAGAACCCCAATAGCTCCTGCTAAAAGCAAAAGAAAAACAGTGATATTAATATAAATCACTTTTAAATAATTGGGATGTAATGATAAAAACTGCACTTCCTCATATTTGGGAAGTGCAGTAATATCGATAGTTTCATTAGAAAAATTTTCCAATATAGTATTTGTTTTTAATACGATTATCTTTTTAAAATAGGTCGGTGTACTAATTTAAGGAATCCATTTGATATCCTTAAAATTAGGTTTTCTTTTTTCTAAGAATGCATTTCTACCTTCTTTTGCTTCATCGGTCATATAAGCAAGTCGTGTTGCTTCACCAGCAAATACTTGTTGACCTACCATACCATCATCTGTTGCATTCATTGCAAATTTAAGCATTTTTATAGAAGTAGGTGATTTCTCAAGGATTTCTTGTGCCCATTGGAAAGCCGTATCTTCTAAATCTGCATGAGGAATAACAGCATTTACCATTCCCATTTCGAATGCATCTTGTGCAGAATAATTTCTTCCTAAAAAGAAAATTTCTCTAGCACGCTTCTGCCCTACCATTTTAGCTAAATATGCAGAACCATATCCACCATCAAAGCTAGTAACATCGGCATCAGTTTGTTTAAAAATAGCATGTTCTTTACTAGCCAAAGTCAAATCACAAACGGTGTGTAAACTATGTCCACCACCTACAGCCCATCCAGGAACTACAGCAATAACTACTTTA
This sequence comes from Flavobacterium aerium, assembly GCF_030766725.1. Lineage (GTDB taxonomy): Bacteria > Bacteroidota > Bacteroidia > Flavobacteriales > Flavobacteriaceae > Flavobacterium > Flavobacterium aerium. Next base: position 388,150 of record NZ_JARQWR010000002.1, read on the forward strand.
GGCATAAAACGAATTAAACGTTGTACTTCAAGAATATTTAATCTTGGCATACCTGAATCATCTACATAACCTTGATGACCTCTTGCATTTTGGTCACCTCCGCTACAAAAAGAATAAACACCATCTTTTGAAGATGGACCTTCAGCAGATAATAAAACTACACCTATAGATGTATCTTCACGAGCATCTAAAAGGGCTTCAAATAATTCTCCTACGGTCTTAGGACGAAAGGCATTACGCACATCAGGTCTGTTAAAAGCGATTCTTGCAACACCGTCTAATTTTTTATAGGTAATATCTTCGTATTCTTTTACGATTTTCCAATCTAGTTTATTCATAATTCTCTATTTTAGCGTAAAATTAAACCATTTTTTGCAATCTATTATTATTGAAAATTTCTATTTCTAATGAAAAAAGTTTTACTGACCTTATTTTTTATGGGTTCTACCCTAATTGGATATTCTCAAGCATATGAATTCCAAACAGTTATTGATATTGATGCTACTCCAGTAATCTCTCAGGACCTTACAGGAACTTGTTGGAGTTTTTCAACAACTTCATTTCTTGAAGCAGAAATTATTCGAATTACTGGAAAAAAAATTGACTTATCTGAAATGTATAATGTACGCAATACTTATCCAAAAAAAGCTTGGAATTATGTAATGCGTCAGGGTAAAGCACAATTCGGTCAAGGAGGGTTATCCCATGATGTTATCAATAGTGCTCGTGATTACGGGATTGTACCATTAAGTGCTTATACAGGATTGATTCCGAATGTAGAGAAACACAATCATACTGAAATGGTTGCTGTACTGGAAGGAATGCTTAAAGTATATGTAGAAAACCCGGCTAAGAAATTATCTCCACAATGGAAAGAAGCTGTTTCATCTGTATTGGATGTGTACATGGGTAAAAATGTAACTGAATTTACATTTGAGGGTAAAAAATATACTCCACAGAGCTTTTTAGCCATGACAAAATTAAATCCTAATGATTATGTTTCTATAACATCATTTACTAATGAACCTGTATATAAACCTTTCATCATCGATATTCCTGATAACTTTTCGAATGGAAGCTTCTACAATTTGCCTTTAAATGAGTTTGTTGAAAATATAGATAATGCTTTGAGTAAAGGATTTACTATTGCTTTGGATTGTGATGTGAGTGAAGCTACATTTTCTGGGAAAAGTGGTGTTGCAGTAATTCCAGACAACAATGAGGATGCTAAAGCTATTTTGACTGAAATCAAGCCAGAAAAAAATATTACTCCAGAATTTAGACAAGCTGAATTTGAAAATTTAGATACACAAGATGATCACCTAATGCATATTGTAGGTAAGGTAAAAGATCAAAAAGGGAATATCTACTATAAAGTAAAAAACTCATGGGGAACTGATAGTAAACGTGTGGCTAATGATGGTTATGTTTACATGAGTGTTCCGTATTTGAAACTTAAAACGATTTCTGTTTTAGTACACAAAGATGCCTTAACAAAGAAAACTAAAAAAGATTTAAATATTTAATCATTAGATTTTCATATTATTTTAAAAGCGGCTGTCTATCCATATAGGCAGCCGCTTTTTCTTTTACTGTTATTAACAATAAATTGCTTGCTGTAGTGCAAAACTTTTTAAGGGACGACTCAATTTTTAACATTTTTCCCCGTTAACCTTTTTATAAAATAAAGTTAGTTTTTTATTTGTTTAATTATATTTGTCCTTATACCCAACAATTTCCGATGAACGTTATAAAGCCAACAATACCACTCGCCATACTTTTCTCATCATTATTTCTTTTTTCCTGTAAAAAGGAGAACCAAGATATTGCACAGAACCATTTTGCTTCTATAGAAAATGACACTTTTGTTAAAGTAGCACCTTTCAATTTAAAACTCTCTACTCTCGATCCTGAATACGTTAATAAAAAAAGAAACAGTATCGAAAAATTTTATCAGGCCAACTGGGGACCTGCTGGAATGAATGGAAGTTTTCTTGTAGCAAAAAATGGTCAGATTATATATGAAAAATACGAAGGCCAAGCCGATTTTAAAAATAATAGTGAAATTACAGCCCATACGCCTATTCACATTGCATCTGTCAGTAAAGTATTGACGGCAACGGCTATTTTAAAATTAATTGATGCTCAAAAAATAAGTCTGAATCAAACGGTCAACAGTATATTGCCGACTTTCCCTTATGCAAGGATAACAATACGTACGTTATTGAATCACCGCAGTGGATTGCCGAATTATGCCTATTTTACCGATGACAAAAAAGTTTGGAATCAGCGAAAAATGATGAACAATCAGGATGTTTTAGATTTATTAAGCACCTATAAATTTGGTTTATTATCAAAGCCAGATACTCATTTTAATTACTGTAACACGAATTACGTGATATTGGCACTGGTAATTGAAAAAATCACGGGATTAAATTACCGTGAGGCAATGAAAAAAATGATATTTGATCCTCTCGAGATGAATGATACTTTTGTTTATGATTTTGATCGTGATGGTATAAACACAAGCCAATCCTACAAAGGAAATAAGTTGCGGTACGACATTAATTATTTAGACAACATTTACGGAGATAAGAATATTTATGCTACACCAAGAGATTTATTAAAATTTGACATGGCTACCTATGCTCCAGAGTTTTTAAATCCTGAATTGGTAGCAGCCGTATTTAAAGGTTATAGTTATGAGCGCCGTGGTGATCGTAATTATGGTTTAGGAATTCGTATGCTAGAATGGGACAGTGGAGAGAAAATGTTCTATCACAACGGATGGTGGCATGGTAATACATCATCATATGTCAAGTTAAAACAAGATACTGTAACTGTTATTTCATTATCAAATAAGTATACTTTAAAAACCTATAAAGTTCGAAATCTGGCAGTTATTTTCGGTAATTATCCTTTGAAATTAGATAAGAATGAAATGGAAGAATAAGTACTTCCTTTAAAATATAGAAACGGATACTAATAGTTTTAGTCTCCGTTTTTTTATGCATCAAAATTAACACTTTTCAAGGCTGTTAAAAAAAAGTGCGGTATATTAGCCTAGTCCTAATTAGTACTATGAGCACAGCCGAAATCAAGAATATAATTGCAGAAAATAAGGATGATATAGCATTCGTTATTGGTAATGGAGTAAATCGATATCCTAATAACCCCAATGCTTTATCTTGGGATGATTTATTGCTTAAATTATGGGATAAAGCTTCATTACACACTGTATTAAAAAGACCCAGTGGTGTTTCCATAACAGAATTCTACGATATCTTGGATTTAATCAATAATTCGAGTATTCAATTGCAAAAGGAAGTCGCTACACTAATGGAGGATTGGGAGCCTTTACTGCATCATGAAACGATTGTATCCCGGATTAAGGAATTGAATGTTCCTCTACTCACTACTAATTTTGAAGCAACATTTGCAAAAACATTTGAATACGATTTGTATAAAATTGAACAAGATCGTTTTACCGATTATTATCCTTGGAATTGTTACCATGCCAATACGGAATTAAAATCTCCATTGGAAGGGTTTGGAGTATGGTATATCAATGGAATGACGCATTATCATAGAAGTATTCGCTTAGGACTAAGCCATTACATGGGAAGCGTTGAAAGAGCCCGAATGTTGATTAATAGTCCGATGGGAAAATTATATAATGCGAAGAACATTTCTGATTGGAAAGGAAATTCGACGTGGCTGCATATTGTTTTCCATAGATCATTATTTATCTTCGGATTAGGGCTTGATGAAAATGAAACTTTTTTACGATGGTTACTAATCGAGCGTTTTAAATACTATAAAAAATACCCGAGCCGAAAACACAAAGGCTGGTATCTTTATAAACGTAGTGACAATCCATTAGATGAAGGGAAGAAATTCTTTTTACAAAATGTAGGTTTTGAAATTATTGAAGTGGATAATTATGACACGATTTATCAAGGGCTTTGGTCATAAATAAGTTTATTAGGAATGAAAACAATACTATCAATATACTTACTACTCACGATAGGTATAGTTTCGGCTCAATCTGTTTATAAAGTAGATAATTTCGCCAAGGAATATTATGGAAAAATATACATTAACGATTCTTCCGAAGTATTTAGTCCTGGCTGGGTTGCTATTTATGATCGCAAAACAAACAAAGAGTTAATCAAAGTAGAATCGGAAGAGCTGGCTTTAAGTTTGCACAATGGAAAGGCATTAGCAAACATTAATGAGCTACCTTATGGAGAGCAGAGTTTAATTATGTACAATGACTACAACTTTGATGGGATTAATGATTTCTCTATTCAAGATGGTCAAAATAGCTGTTATCATGGCCCTTCTTTTCAAATTTTTCTAGGTACTAAAAAAGGATTTCAATATAGTGATGCCTTTACACAATTGGCACAGGAAAATTGTGGAATGTTTTATTCCGATCCTAAAACTAAAACTATCCAAACCATGACTAAAAGTGGTTGTTGCTGGCATCAATATGTAGAATACACTGTTCAGAATAATAAGCCGTTTGCTATCAAAATTATAGAAGAAGCGGCTACAGCTCAATTACCTTTTTTTGCAATATCAGAACAAACATGGAATGGTAAAAAGATGGTGACAAAAACAAAAGAAGTACTCTATAGAGATGACCTCACTCCTATTGTCTCCTTTATGATAGAAGACAAAGACAAAGAAGTATTACTCTTTAAGATTGATGAAGGGCTTATTTATGCTGTACTTCAAAAAGACAATCAAGTAGAGTTTTCATACCCAATTCGTACTGTAGAAAGTGATCAAAACTTTGAATATAGTAAAACAGCTAATACACTTAGTTTCCAAACAAAAGAAGCTAAATATATAATCTATCAGAATTCGGATCGTATTGGTATTGATGTGATTGTAAAAGATAAAACACATCATTGGATTGGTGTTCCTTCCTCAGTCACAGGAAGTTTGAAGTATATAGTAGATCAAAAATGGGAAAATGTCATTCTAAAATAATTATTTATAAAATTTAATAAACATGAAATCTAAAATTTTAATTGCGCTATCGGCACTAGTTCTTCTTTTTAGTAGTTGCAAAAATGAATCAACAACACCAAAGGACGATGCAATTAACGCAAATGACAGTATCACTAAGATTCCTGTCGCAATAAATCATTCTTTCACCATTGATAGTGAGATTAAAAACCTACCGGTAACCGATTCAACAAATTTTGATAATTATAAAAGTACTCATGTATTAAAACCTTTTGAAATTGATAGTTTGCAGTTAAAAACAATATTGAAAGATGGTTCTGATTATTCTTTAAATTACAGTTTGAAACTATCAGATAACTTCAAAACGCTTGTAATTACCTATCAAAAAGGAGAAATGGAACTCTTTACAGCTTTAATTAATTATGACAATAACTATAAATACATCAATCATTTAGGTATTGCTTATGATGAAACGGCAGAATCCTCATCAAGAATAGAAAGCCTGATCGAGAAAAATCAAATTATTGTTAAAGAAACCAATTATGGAGAAGACGATTCGAAAATCACAAAAGAGCGTTATATCATTAAGAGTAATGGTGATATACAAAAAGCCAATAAAGACCATTTGGTAAAATAAGATTTATAATAACGATAATAATTGTTTACAAAATATTGAGTTTAAAATATTGTGAGTCAAAAAAATTAAAGACCTTTAATAAAGACAAACAAACAAGAAAAAAACTAAACTCACTATGCAACAGAAAATTTTAAAAGCGCTCTATCGCAAACATTTAGAAGCGCTTAAACTTGAAATTTCGAGTTATCAGAATGAAAAGAATTTGTGGATTATTAAGGAAGGAATTTCCAATTCTGGCGGGAATCTATGCCTGCATTTAATCGGTAATTTGAATACTTTTATTGGAGGTACCTTAGGAAACACAGGTTATGTACGTTATCGTGATCTTGAATTTTCTCAAAAAGATGTTCCTCGAGAAACTTTATTAGAGAAAATAGATGAAGTAATGCTTATTATTGACAATACGCTGGATGCACTGACAGATCAGCAGCTTCGAGATGAATTCCCTACTGAAATTTTGGAAAAGAAAACATCAACAGCTTATTTGCTTACTCACTTAACGAACCATTTGACCTATCATTTAGGACAAATTAATTACCACAGAAGACTATTAGATCACACAAACTAATTGGTCTAAGATTATAAAACAGAATACTTTAAATCTTTTCAAAGTATTCTGTTTTATATTTTTAAAAAATGAACTATTTTGCAGTTGCATTCTAAAAAGTATGCCAAATACCTTAATTGTTTATTGAAGTTTGTATACTATGATTAATCCCGAAATAATTCCTCATCTCGAAGAAGAACTAAATAATATTGAGCAGAAATACCTCGCTTTAAATGGGTATCGCTTTCTTAAAAAATCGCTCACCTATAATCCAAATCAACAAAAAGCAATTGGTATTGCTTTAGAAGCACCTATATCTACGGATGAAGTGGCTCCCTTCTCTTATTTAATTTTATTTGATGCAGTGGATCAATGGTACAAAGGAGCCATTCTGATTGCTCCAAAGCCTTATTTATTCAATAAAAAAGGAAATGATTATGCTACACTGATGAAACTAAATAGTGCTGAAGCAGATTATTACGAAACCTACATTGCTGAGGCTTTTACAGATGAAGCTTCATATCATTTAGCAAAAGAGATTCCTGTTGAAGAGCCTGAAGAAATCATTGAAGAATACGTAGAAGAATATAATGATGAAGACGATTTCGAATCGTATTTGACTCCTACGTTACAATTCACCAAGGAACACGCTTTGGAAATTTTGTCCCTTACAAACTTACCCTGTTATGATCAATCGTATTTTCATGAATTACATCAAGTTATTGCAAAGAGTGATTTATCTATCGAATGGACAAATTCTATTGAAGAATGGCTAAATCATAATGCTGAAATAAATGACTGGAAAGCAGATGCTCCTACCATCAATTGGATGTTGAATGCACAGCTTGAAAATTTAGGTTTATCCTCTTTTAATTTCACAGCCTTAGACTTGGAAATGGTTGGTAATCATATTGCTGATTGTTCTTTATCATTGGGAGCTATTTATACAGAACGTTTGGGTTATACGCCTCTAAGTTTTCAAAATGGAAATGATGATATTGCTTTTATTTTAGTGAAAAAAGAACATGTAAAATCATTAGTTTTATTAGCTTCAGAAATTAACTACCTAGACTTAGCTCCTAGCCAATGGCATCAAAAATCATATGATGCTTTTGCAGGATTATCCTATAAATATAGTTTTTTTAACACCGAAAATTGGTTTAAAGAAGAGAATCAGGTAACTCATGATAAACTATTTAAATTATGGATTATAGAAAAACAAAAAGAAGGATTTTCTTGGGCTAATAATTTATTGGGTGATGCTTATTATTTTGGCAAACATGGATTTGATGAAAATGAAGAAGAAGCTACCAAATATTTAAAGTTATTTACAGTACAATTAAAAACACTTCTTACGCAAACAAAGGCAAACAACTTACTCTACTATTATCACTATCTGTTGAGTAATACTTATCGTTTATTGGATGAATCAGATTTGTTTTTAAAAGAAATTCAGTACGGCTTACACCATATTCCTGCTGAAGATGATGTCGTTTATCATTTGTATTTGGAATGTTATAGTTACGGCGTTTTCTTTATTCCTTCATCGGATAAAAACTGGATGAATACAGCGACAACCTATTTAAAATACATTGAAGATCGACAAGATTGGATTAAATCGGTTGTTAGTGAGGATTTACAAGAAAGTATTTTTGAATACTATGAGAAAATTAAAACCAAAAAAGAAGAGACTCCAGAGCCTGTAAAAAAAGAAGTTCCATTCTGGAAAAGACTATTTGGAAAACGTTAAAGTCATTCATTTTGTGATTGGATAAATATTTGTTTTTACTCCATGGAATTCCTACCTTCGGGCTGTGGTAAAACAAGATTATGCTTTACTTCATTTTTAACCTCAGAAAAAAATAATTATGTTACAAGATGCCATTACCATTGATTTAAGACATCAGAATTTTATTAAAAAAATCTGTCAGACGGGTATAGTTTATGGTTTAAAAAGCAATAGTGGTTTTGCTACATCCAGCTCAAATGATTATGAAGATGCAGAAGGAAATCCTGTAGATGTAATTTGCTTTTGGTCTGAAGAAGCATTGGCCAAAGCCTGTGCGAAAGATTCCTGGGATGCTTATGCTCCAAAGGAAATTGCATTAGATGAGTTTATCGAAGAATGGTGTATTGGTATGTATAATGATGAAATCTTAGTAGGAACAGAATTTGATCAAAATATGTTCGGTTATGAAATTGAACCACCTGCTTTAATTCTTGAAATTATTAAAGAATTAAAAGCTATATCTAAAGAAATTGAGCTTACGCAATTTGAAAGTATGACCGATTTAGAACAACAAATATTAGATAGTATGGCATAATACTCCTAAAACATAAAAAAAATCGATTGCTTCATAACAATCGGTTTTTTTTATACCTTAAAGATAAGCTCCAAAATATTGATTTACAGCTTTTTTATTATATTGATCTTCTCCACGCCAATAAGTAACATATACCCAATCCGACTTTCCTTTATTGGGTCTATCATAAGATCCCGGGGCTAGTACTCCAATACTAGCTAGAATTTCCATCATAATCTGACGTTCATTCTTTGAAGATTTAATTGTTTTTGCCAAATTTTTTTCCAAAGCACTAGGATAATCTTCCGGTTTACTCGCTTCAATTGTTGTCAAAATTGCTTTAAAAGTACTTATATCTTCTACAGTAGGCTCACTAATAGCTTCTTTTACAAATTGCTCCAAATCAAATAATGTATAATCTAAATTACCATGTCGTACTCCACCCCATTTGAGACGCTCAAAATTAAGCACATTCAAATCTATATTTTTATAATTTTCACTTCCAATGATTCCATATTGTGTATCACGGCAAATACCACAAGTATAGGTTTGATGAGTAACTTTTCCATTTTCATCATAGGATTCACCACTTATAGCTTTAGAGTATTTATGGGCAATCATTTGCTTGGCTAATACATAAGAAGCCAGTCCAGAGCGCCAATCTAATCGTTTTGTAGATAAACTACTCAAAAAAGCTTTTGCTACTTTTTCCAAAGGCAATTGTTCTACTATTGTAATAATCTTGGCTAAACACTCATCATGAGTAATTGTTAATGGGTCAAACATTAACCCTTTTGATTTTGCATATTCAAGATCTTCTGGAGCAGTATGTATGTCTTTATCATCAATCCATCCATTTTTCCAAAAGGTTTTAAACAGTATATCTTTCGCTTTTTTATCCATTTTTCTGTATTATTTTTCTATAATTTCATTACCCCAATATACTATCTTTTTTACTTCTATCAAATGTTTCATGATTTTAAGTACTTACTGAATTATTGATAATATTTGATCTCAAATACCACTGATATTTACAAAATGTTTACTTTTGCAGGGCTTAAAGGTTTCAGAATTTCAGAATTAAAAGGGAACTTTGTGAAAAACAAAGGCTGTTCCCGCAACTGTAAAGTCTATCAATTCATTTTAATCGCCACTGTTTGTACATAATGGGAAGGCAAAATGAAGGACTGAGCCAGGAGACCTGCCTTTAAGTAGAGTATTTCGTTTTCGGAGAAAAAATGTAAATGCAACAATACTGTCACTGTACGGCAGCATTCTGCTATTCGTTTTTTTCTGATTATTACATCAACCTATTAATTCCTTATTCGTTAGGGAGCAGAAAAAAAATGAAAATAATTTTACTTAGTTGGTTAACCTTTTTCAGTGTTATATGCAGTATAGCACAAACAAACACTAAAACATTCGAATTAATGGCCGTTGCCGAAGGAAACTTTGGAACTCCAAATGGTGATATATTTAATGTTGCTTCACAAGCATCAGCCAGCTCATTAACAACGGGTCCATTTTACGGAACGGCAAACAATTTACCAGGATTAGATGTATTACAAGATTTTCAAATTATAGGTGATAAAGCTATTTTATTGTCTAAAGCAAATACTTATAAAGTAGTCGTAGTTGATTATCCTTCTTTTACTAATGTTGCAACTTTCACCAATATTGGTGCACCGCAAACATTAACAGATGCTGGGGAAACTAAAGCTTATGTTTCTACGAGTAATAATTCATCAAAACTTTATCAAATTGATCTTGTGACAAATACCACTACTCCTGTAGTTGATCCAACTAATGCAGCAAATAGCTATTCTAACTATATGTTATATGCTAATGGTGCTGTCTATGTTGTATACGGTACCAAAATTGTAAAAGTAGATGTCACTACAAATACAGTAACGAGTGTAATTCAACCTAATATTGGAGCTATTGAAGGTATTCAATACGACGCAGAAAATAATAATGTATGGTTGTTAGGAAAAGTAGCTTCAACGTCTACATTATTGAAAATGGATGTTGCAAACAACGATGTTTTAAGTACGCCAATTACTTTGACAGGTGTTTCTAATGCAAAGCAATTGCGATTTGCAAAACATAAATTATATTTCTTAAATAATGGAAGTGTACACCTTTATACTATCAACACGCCAAACATTCCAACTACTGGAATTTATACAACTGCTTTCACAGGATACGGTGCAGCGTATGGAAAAGCATTTACTGTTGACCCTGAATCGGGTGATTTTGCTATTGGATCTGCCAATAATTTCTCTGCCGATTCTAGCTACGAAATTGTAGATGGTACAACTTATCAACTTATTGAAACTGGAAATATTACAGGATGTAAAATTGTAAACGAATTGAGTTTAAAAACATTCGATAAATTAAGTGTTGGAGATCATAATGTAAGCATAAATTATGTTGTATATCCTAACCCAACAAAAGATATATTGAATATCAGATTAGACACTAAATCAATTGGTTCAGCTTATACTGTGACTTTAATTAACCCTTGGGGTGCAACTGTAAAACAGGTTAATAGTATTAATAATAATTCAACTATTGATGTAAGTGATTTAGCTAGTGGTATTTATTTTGCACAAATAAAAGAAGCTAATTCTACTAAAAGTATTGTTAAGAAGGTAGTGATTACTCATTAACATTTTTTGAAATACGTACTTCAATAATAAAGCAGTGTTCCCCAACACTGCTTTTTTTATGGAATACTATGAGCTTTTAAAAAATTTGCTTGTAATTTTTCATAAAACAGAAATGAATTATATGCATTATAGGAATAAAAAGGATATTTTTACAACGATGCATTCTATTTATAAAATTTACAACAATGTCGTGGAATAAAGAAAATATTGAACAATATTTCAAAGAACATAAACGGGTTAAGATACTCCTGCAAGTAGCTATTATAGCACTAGCTTGTTGGATATTCTATCACTTTTCACTAGGCATAAATTATGTTTTTTTAGCTGTTTTTGTACTAATTATTATAAATGTATTAAAACCAAGCTCCCGAAGTAGATTTTTAAAAATGCAAGCTATTTTACCTACTTCAAATGTGAGAAGTGTAGCGATGGGTCTTGCTGAATTAAAAGGTAATGCCGTTGCAAAAGATTTAATTAATTCCCCTTATTTTTCAAAACCATGTATTGGTTATAAATATGAAATTGCGAAGCGTAGTGAAGACCGTGATGGAGATGTAAGTTATCATACAATACATAGTGAAATTGTTTGCGCCGATTTTATACTAAAAGATGAATCGGGACAAATGGATGTATTTGGAAAAGGAATCGATTTCCATATGATGAAGGTTGATGCTTATGAAGGACATTTAAAACGTCATTCTGAAACCTACCTAATGCCAGATCAGGAGATATTCATCATTGGTTATGCTGCTTCAGACAATGGCAAAACTATTCTTCGCCATGAAGCTTCACAAAAGATATTTGGGATTGCTCCACCCGATGACATATCGCTTTGGAATAAATACAATCCATTATTAAAGTCTTTTACAACTACCCTATTTTGTATAACAATAATCATATTATATATTTTAATTTCTTAAAACATGCAGAGTACCATCATTATAATCGTTGCCGTAATACTTGTAATTGTATTTTTTAGTTTTCTAATTGGTATTTACAATAAAATCGTTGCGTTAAAATTTAATATTGAAAAAGCGTTTGCAAACATCGATGTAATCTTGAAACAACGTGCCGATGAAATTCCAAATCTACTTACTATTGTTACGAAATTCATGGATCATGAAACGGATTTACTCCATAAACTGACTTTATTACGTACAGACTTCCTGAATGCAAAGGACATAAATAGTAAAATTGAGAGTTCAAATGAAATGTCAAAGGCAATTAAATCAGTTTTTGCTGTGTCAGAAAGTTATCCTATTTTACAATCGAATGCAAGTTTTGTAGAATTACAAAAAAGAGTTTCTGTTTTGGAAGATAAAATTGCCGACCGTCGAGAGTTTTTCAATGATAGTGTGAATCTATATAACATTGGAATTAGTGAATTTCCAAATACAATTTTCGCCTCATTATTGGGATATAAAACACAAAATATGCTTATCGTAACTCCTGAAGAAACTAAATATGAAGGGATTAGATTTTAATTATTTTTTTGGATATGAAAAGATCCTGAACCAGAACCCTGAAGTTGTTCTGGGATTCTCTTTTTTAGGTGTCGTTGGAATTATTATTGGATTAACCATTCTATCTTACCCTTTCAAGAAGATGAAAATTATAACTAGAATTATGGCACCCTTGATGTTTTCTTTATTATCTTGTCTATTTATTGGAATAGTCCCGATCATGATTCTCTTCTTTATAGCTCCAGAAATTAGTGGAGTGAAATTAGCCTATATCTGGCTTACTATCTTTTTGGGAATTACACTTTTTTGGTATGTAAACTATGCGACACTATTAAAATTCGGGGAAGATTTACAGTTAAAGAAGGGAAAAAAAATTAAAGAAAAACGCTAAAAGATATTCTGTTTTATACCTGCCTTATGAAATAGATAATCTCTAGATTCTATAATTTTAGTATTTAACATCTTAGTATCAATGTTTTGCATTTTGCCTCTAAATTTCTTGATTCTACCAGCAATAATAACAGTATCTACATTCATACGTTCCATTAAGGTAACTACAGAACCTGTTACATTATTGAGTGGCATAACATTTAAATCTGTTGTTCTCAATAATATAATATCTGCCTCTTTACCCGGAGTCAAACTTCCTGTTTTATGATCTAAATGTGTTGCTCGTGCCCCTTCAATTGTAGCATATCGAATCACATCATTACAAGTAATCAGATTCGGAGTATTTTCCACACCTTCCAATACCATTTCATTTACCAAACCACGTTGTAAAGTATATATGGATCGCATTTGAGTAAAAAAATCAGGGGTCATTGTAACTTCTACATCAGTGCTTAATGAAGGTTGAATTCCATTTTTTAATGCTTGAAGAATGGGTGGCATTCCATGACGCATTGTTAATTCGATTGGAACCGCTAGCGATACTGCTGAGCCAGCTTTTGCAATCCCTTCCCACATTGAATCCGTTAATCCTGTACAATGAATTAAAAGATTATCAGATCCTAATAAGTTATATTTAATTGCTTTTTCTAATGCAGGTGTAGTGCCTAAATTATCAACAATATGTGACACAATTGGTATTCCTGCTTTTCGAGCTAATTCCCAATAGTATTTAAAATGTTCACCCTCTACTTCTGCTCCCATAGCCATCGTTAATAATTGATCTGTTGAAGAAAAGTAAGTGTTTTTTATAAGATCTAGTTTATGGGGAAAAGGAACATTTGGTCCTGAACCACTTGAGAAAGAAAACAATGCTCTTCTTCCTCCATCTTTTAATCCTCTTATTATAGCATCTATATGCTTCATGGAGTGTGCTACTTGCGAGGTATCTACAACTGTTGTTACACCAGCATCTATTTGATTTATAGAAGATAGTAATACTGCGATATAAGAATCTTCTGGACGAAAAACAGGTGTCAGTTTATTAATCAATACATCGATGTAATTATGAGGATTATCCGGTTTCATATCATTTAGCAACAAAGCTTCCGCCAGGTATCCTCGAATTGCAGTTTCATATTGATGATGATGCGTATCAATGAAACCTGGCATGACAATATACCCTTCGGCATCAATAACATGAACATCTTTTCCTACTTTAATATTTGGTTTAATCTCTTTGATTATTTTGCCATCAATTAAAACATCTCCTTTTTTATAATTCCCTACTTTATCATCCATACTTAGGATAATTCCACCTTTCAACAAGTATTTTACTCCTGTTTTCCCCATTAAATCGATTGGAATTTTATCGTCTTTGTCGGGCTTGTTTTTACAACTTGCCAACAATGTGGGAGCCATTAACGTTCCTAACGTTAGTATTCCTCCCATTCTTAAAAAATTCTTTCTACTCGTTTTTCCTAAAAACTCATTCAAATCTGATGAATCTGAATCCTTACTCTTGTCTTCCATAATTAATACACTTTAATGGTTAAATAAATAGTTTACTCAAGCAAAAATTGGAATAATTCTTACTTAAATTTTATGGTGTAGTATCATTTTCCAAAATAGAAAATGGCACAACTACAGTCAATGATTTACAACTTTAAAGGGGAGTCAATAGAATCGTAATAAAAAGTATATTCATTATTACGAAAGAGAAATTAAAAAAAAATAAATTTCTTAATGAAATTATTTTTTTGCTATCTGTTTAACAAAAAAAATAAATTACATGCTGCAAGTAAATGATTTGTAACTTAAAAATTAATAATAATTATTAATTAAATGGTTTTTTTTCTAGTAGAATAAAAAATTAAATTATGTTAATTATCATTTATACATTAAACCAAATGAACTTCGAATAGTCTAATATTTTAAGTTGACTTATAGACTAAAAAGACGTATAAAATGGAGTAGTAAATTTTTAATTTAATAAATTATTATCCCCTTCTCTTTTTATAATTTTCATAAAATGTTTTTTAAGAATTAAATTGTTAAATACAATTAAAATTAAGAACAATGAGAATATTTGATTTAGTTTTGTTTAGTCACTTAATAGGAAGTGAACAGAATCAAAAACTACACGTTATATCCCTACTATGAAAGTAAAATACATTGCAATCTTTCTCCTAGTTATTGGAATTGGAGCTTTAATTGTTTATCGAATTACGGAGAACAAAAGTAATGATGGAAAAGCCAAAGATAAAGGCGGAAATAAAGCACAAATGCGGGTAAACGGCGTAGTCGTTTCAGCCAGTAATTTTGCAAATAATATTCTGCTTTCAGGTTCCATTGAAGCCAATGAACAAATCGAAATTCGAAGCGAAATTTCAGGAGTTGTAGAAGGTATTTATTTTGAAGAAGGGTCTTCTGTTACTAAAGGTCAGGTACTTTTTAAAGTAAACGATTTAGAACTACGTGCTCAGGTTGCTCAAGCACAAACAAAACAAGATTTGGCTGCTGAAAATGAACGAAGAGCCAAATTATTACTACAAAAAGAAGCCATTAGCCAGGAAGAATATGATGTAGCTCGTGCAGATTTAAAATCAGCTCAGGCGCAAAGTCAATTAATTAGAGCTCAGATTGCAAAAACATCGATTAGAGCACCCTTTTCTGGAAGAATTGGATTGCGTAATATATCGCCAGGTAGTTATGTAACACCTGCTACTCTAGTTGCTAAATTAGTGAGTCAAAATCCTTTGAAAATCACATTTTCTATACCCGAGAAATATGCTAATCAAATGAAAGTGAATACCGATGTTTCTTTTAGTGTAGCAGGTTCTACAGAAAGATATAAAGCAAAAATTTATGCCATCGAACCTGAAATTGAAATTGCAACCCGGACCTTAAAACTGAGAGCTATTGCACAAAATCCTGATGGAAAATTAATTCCGGGGACTTTTGCAAATGTAGATTTACCATTGAGTAATACTACTGATGCCCTAGTAATACCATCTGAAGCAGTTATTCCTATCCAAAATGGAAAAAAAGTATTTATTACAGAAAAAGGAAAAGCGAAAGAAGTAATAGTGGAAACATCAACTCGTACTGATAAAAACATTGTTGTTACAACTGGTTTAAAAGTTGGTGACACTGTATTAACAACGGGGGTAATGGGATTAAAAAATGGTACAGGAGTAAAAGTAACCCTTGTTAATACTAAGAACTAAATACAATGAGTTTATCAACATTATGCATAAAACGCCCTGTATTTACTATAGTAATTAACCTTAGTATAATACTCTTTGGAATTATTGGATATACCTATTTAGGCGTTCGTGAATTCCCTTCTATTGACCCAGCTCAAATTTCTGTTCGTACGAACTATGCTGGAGCAAATTCCGATATTATTGAATCTCAAATTACAGAACCACTTGAAAAAGCAATTAATTCGATTGATGGTATTCGAAATATAACTTCTTCAAGTAATCAAGGTTCTAGTAATATTACCATAGAATTTAATTTAGAAAAAAATCTTGAAGAAGCAGCGAATGATGTGCGTGATAAAGTATCACAAGCCGTTCGTAGTTTACCGCAAGATATTGATGCTCCTCCAGTAGTATCTAAAGCCGATGCCGACTCTGATCCTATCGTTACAATGACGGTTCAAAGTGATACGCGAGATGCCTTGGAATTAAGTGATTATGCCGAAAATGTTATTGCACAACGACTACAAACGATTCCGGGTGTAAGTAGCGTCCAAATTTGGGGACAAAAGAAATATGCCATGCGCTTATGGATTGACCCAAATAAATTGGCTTCTTATGGCTGTACAGTGTCTGAGGTACGTGATGCTTTAAACAAACAAAACGTAGAATTGCCTTCTGGTAAATTAACGGGTGCCAATACCGAATTAACGGTAAAAACGGCTGGAAATTTATCTACAGCTGAGCAATTCAATAATATCATTATCCGTGCAGATGACAATCGTATCGTTCGATTAAGTGATATTGGAACGGCGTCCTTAGGCCCAGAAAATTTAGAAACTAAATTAAGTGAATCTGGATTACCAATGGTTGGTTTGGCTATTATTCCACAACCTGGAACAAACTATATCGATATTGCGAATGCATTTTATATCCAATATGAACAGCTGAAAAAAGAGTTACCTGCCGATTTCAAATTGAATATTGCAATTGATAATACTACCTTCATTAAAAAATCGGTAGTTGAAGTAGCAGAAACCTTATTGATTTCCCTGATATTAGTAACTCTTATTATTTATTTATTCTTCCGTGACTGGGCGATTGCTTTTAGACCATTAATTGATATTCCGGTATCATTAATTGCAACTTTCTTTATTATGTACTTGTGTGGTTTCTCTATCAATGTACTTACATTATTAGCAATTGTATTAGCAACAGGACTTGTAGTAGATGATGGTATTGTTGTTACTGAAAATATATTTAAAAAAGTAGAGGAAGGAATGAGTCCTATTCAGGCAGCAATTAAAGGTTCAAATGAAATCTTTTTTGCGGTAATCTCTATTTCGATCACTTTGGCAGCTGTATTTTTACCTGTTATATTCTTAGAAGGATTTGTCGGTCGATTATTCCGGGAATTTGGAGTCGTCATCGGTGCTGCCGTATTAATTTCCGCTTTCGTATCGCTTACACTTACACCAATGCTAAATGCTTATTTGATGAAAGGTGGAGTGCATAAAAAATCAAGATTTTATAATTTTACAGAACCTTACTTTGTCAAATTAAATACAGGATATGCAGATTCTTTAAAAGGATTCATGAAAAGAAAATGGATTAGTTTCCCTATCATCATCGTTTGTTTAGGATTAATTGGTCTATTCTATAGTTTATTACAAAAAGAAACAGCTCCGTATGATGACCGAAGCTTTATTGGGGTTAATGTAACAGCTCCCGAAGGGGCATCTTATGAGTATACTGATCGTTTCATGCAGGAATTAAGTCAAATGATTAATGATTCAATTCCAGAGAAAAAAGTAAGTTTAGTTATTACTTCTCCAGGTTTTGGATCTGCTTCTGTGAACAGTGGACGTATTCGTATAGCTTTGGTTGAACCTAACGAAAGAAAGCGTACACAAAAAGAATTAGCAGCCGATTTAACGAAATGGACAAAGCAATATTCCGAAGCTAAAACATCTGTTTCTGAACAACCTACCATTTCTGTAAACCGTAGAGGTGGTATGCCCATCCAATACATTATTCAGGCTCCTAATTTCCAAAAATTAGAAGAAAAAATTCCTGAATTTATGGATGAAGCTAGTAAAGATCCTACCTTCTCTATTACGGATGTAAATTTAAAATTCAATAAACCTGAAATCAATGTTACCATTGATCGTGAAAAAGCACAAAGTTTAGGAGTTTCTGTTATTGATGTAGCACAAACACTACAATTGTCTTTGAGTGGACAACGTTTTGGTTACTTCATGATGAATGGAAAACAATATCAGGTAATTGGACAATTTGATCAAAAAGATCGTGAAGCGCCAATTGACTTGACTTCAATGTACGTAAAAAGTAACACTGGTTTATTAATCCAATTGGATAATGTTGTTTCTATTGCAGAACAAAGTAGTCCACCACAATTGTATCATAATAACCGATATATGTCTGCCACTGTTTCTGCTGGATTAGCTCCAGGAAAAAGTATTAGTGATGGTATCGAAGCAATGGACCGTATTAAAGCAAAAGTATTGGATGATACCTTTACAACCGATTTAGGTGGTGAGTCCCGTGACTTCGTAGAAAGTAGTTCAAATACTATGTTTGCTTTTGGATTGGCTTTATTATTAATCTATCTAATCCTATCGGCTCAATTTGAAAGTTTTATTGATCCATTTATTATTATTCTAACAGTACCAATGGCTGTGGCGGGAGCATTATTCTCTTTATGGTTATTTGGACAAACGTGGAATATCTTTAGTCAAATTGGAACCGTCATGTTGATTGGTCTGGTGACCAAGAATGGTATTTTAATTGTAGAATTTGCGAACCAACTGCGGGAAGAAGGTAAATCAAAAATTGATGCCATCATGGAAGCTTCAGAATCTCGTTTGCGTCCAATCTTAATGACGAGTTTAGCAATTTCATTAGGAGCATTGCCTATTGCATTGTCCTTAGGAGCTGCATCACAAAGCCGTATTGGAATGGGAGTTGTAATTGTGGGAGGAACTATTTTCTCTTTAATATTAACGCTTTTTGTTATTCCAGCCATTTACTTTATGTGGTCAAAAGACCGTAAACATAGACCTGAGTTTGATAATTTAGATGCAATTGAAAAAGAAAATAATTAAGAAGTATGAAATATAAAATCTTCTTTCAAAGCCTTATTATTGGTTTTATATTGTGCAACCATGCGTATGCACAAGAAGTTTTGACGGTTGAAGATGCCGTAAAAATTGCTTTAGAAAACAATTATGATATTAAAATTGCTGCAAATGATTTAAAAATAGATGAACGTAATGTTAGTCTAGGGAACGCGGGAATGCTACCCAATCTTAAAGCAACCATCACGAATAATAATAACCGAACGAATTCTTCACAAACGCAAGCCGATGGAACTGTTCGTAACTTGGATGGTGCAAAAAATAATAGTCTTGGTTATGGTGTTACGCTAGGTTGGACCGTTTTTGATGGTTTCAAAATGTTCGCTAAACATGAACAGCTGAGAGAATTACAAAAACTGGGAGAAACAGAATTGAAAGGGGTTATCCTAACTAAAATCAGTGATGTCATTACCACCTATTATGATTTAGTTCAGCAGGAACAACAGCTTACAGCTCTTGATACGGCTATCTCTATTTCTAAGCTTCGATTAACAACTGCTGAAAATCGATATACCATTGGAAAAGCATCAAAATTAGAAGTCTTAAATGCACAGGTAGATATCAATACTGATACAACTACTCTATTGCGCCAAAAAGAACTGAATGCTAATACAAAGATCTTATTGAATCAGATTTTAGCTCGTGAACCTAATACATCATTTTCTGTTGTAGACACAATTGTTGTAGATCGTGCTTTGTTATTACCAGAATTAACTTCTCGTGCGGAACAACAAAATCCACAATTGCAGATTGCAGTAGTCAATAAACGGGTACTTGAATTACAACTCAAACAGGTTAAAGCCAATAGATATCCTACAATTAATCTAACATCAGGTTATAATTACAATGAAACCGAATCCAGTTTAGGATTTACCTCTCAAACATCTAGTAGAGGTTTAAACTATGGATTTAATGCATCTTTGAATTTATTTGATGGCCTGGCTCAACGTAGAAATGAAAAAGTTGCTCATTTAATGATTGAGAACTCTCAAATTGTTTTGGACCAACAGAAACAAGCTATTGTAACACAATTATCAACTAGTTATCAAACTTATTTAACCAATTTACAGTTGACAGAATTGGAGCAACGTAATGAAGCAATAGCCAAACAGAATCTTGAGATTACAATGGAAAAATACAGAATAGGAACCATTGCTCCTTTGGAGTTTAGAACGGCTCAATTAAACTACGTAAATGCTAGAGTACGCAACAGCAATGCTCAGTTTCAAGCAAAATTATCTGAAATATCATTAAAGGAATTAGCTGGAAATATTGATTTAATTAAATAATATTCCTTTCAAAGCATATTAAAGGCAGCTTAGTACATAGGCTGCCTTTTTTTATACATTATAATTGTATTTTTTTCTTCAATCAATATCCTATTTTGCATAAAAAATCGTTAAAGTCTAGAACTGCTTTTTAATTTTAAGTCTGAAATTCTATCTTAGTAAAAAAGCTAAAGCAAAATTTATTGAATTAATGATGACCAATGCTATGAAAAAAATTGCCCTACTTCTTCCCTTCTTATTGTTATTTATAAGTTGTAAACCTTCCTTTGTTAGGATAAATCCTGAATCGGCCGATAAAGCTCAAATGAATAAAGCATACGATTTAGGTAAACGTTTATCGGAAAGCTGTCATACTTCTAAATTTAAGAAGTTTTCTACAAGTGAAGCAACCCCAAAAGTCATTAATGGAATTACTCCTGATAAATTATTAGCCATATGTAATAAAATTCGACAAGAATACGGTAACTTTATTGATATGGAATTGATTGAAGTAATTCATCTTAAATCTTCTAATGAGAATGTATATCGCTTTAAAGCAAAATATCATAAAAATAGAGGGATTAAAGAAGTACGAGTTACGATGAATAGCGATAATAAAGCATCGGCAATTAATTCTAAAGTTTGGAAAGACGAATATGAGTAGTCTCCAATAATCAAATCTTATTAAAACCTAATACATGCATTCAGTTCTTTTACATCAAACCTTTACTTCCTTGGCAAATAAATATTGTCAGGACCATTTTCTGGTCACAAAATTATGGCAGGAAATAGAGGAACATTATACAGCAGAAGACCGTCATTATCATACGCTATTACATTTGTTAAATATCCTTCAATTGCTTTTAGAGAATAAGGATAATATAAAAGATTGGGATACCCTACTCTTTACCCTATTCTACCATGATGTTATTTATGATGCTTCTTTGACTGATAATGAAGAAAAAAGTGCTGAATTGGCCGAAGAACGATTGCAATATTTAAATGTTCCTGAGCCGTTAATTCAGAAATGTAAAGAGCAAATTTTGGCAACGAAAACACATCAATCCCATAACGATAATGATACTCTTATTTTTCTAGATGCCGATTTATCTATTTTAGGACAAGATTTAAATACCTATGGAAAATATTCCCAAGACATTCAAAAGGAATATTCGATATATCCCAAATTAGTCTATACAGCAGGGCGAAAAAAAGTTATTCAACATTTTTTGGAAATGGATCGTATTTATAAAACTTCATTTTTCTATAATCGTTTTGAAAAACAGAGTCGTTTAAATCTGATGCATGAATTAAAAAATATATAATTTCATAACGACTGCACCACCATAAAACAAACGGATTGTACTATTTTTGTATTAAACTAACGTCATTAAAATCATGAAAAATATTATTGTTTCTGAAAATGGATTCAACAATTCGGATCCTTATGCTATTATCCAATCAAACATTACTGTTGTTAATTTACTTCTTGAAGAAGGATATGATCCAGAATTAATCAAAAAAGAAGCTTTCATCAGTTATTATGTAGATTATTATTTAGCGCAAGTTAACAATGGTGGATTTGCTCAATTTGTGTATAATTCTAGTTGGAATGAAGAAATTGTATTGCTTATTGAAGAAGGTTTAGAATCGATGAAAGCGACCTTACATTTAGCTTATTTTAGAAATAGAGCCAAATTTGTAAGTTCATTAGCTGAAGAGGTGATTGATGCTTTCTTAGAAACTGATTTGTTTGGAGAAAACAAACTAAGAGATCAAATGAATGATGATAGTTTTTATACTATAAAAGAAGATCTTATTGCATTAAACTCAAGTTGGTTAAAAAAACAACCTGATTTATTAGTCTTAAGTATTGATAATATGTTCGTAGAACTGGAGAAAATACTAGGGAAAGAAATTAGCAAAAATTAGAAAACTGCAATCTTTTCAATATCAAAATCCAAATCTTTTATTTCTTCTTTTTCTAGAATAATATTCTTAAAAGAAGAAATAATATTGGATGATTTAGGTGCAATCACTATATTTGTATTCGAATAAAAAACTATGGAAGAATTTATTGTATCGGCTCGAAAGTATAGACCACAAACGTTTAAAGATGTTGTGGGACAACAGGCCATTACGAATACTTTACTGAATGCCATAGAAAGCAATCACCTTGCTCAGGCCTTATTATTTACTGGACCTCGTGGTGTTGGAAAAACTACTTGCGCTAGAATTTTAGCCCGTAAAATCAATCAACCTGATTACGATAATCCCGAAGAAGATTTTGCATTTAATGTTTTTGAATTGGATGCTGCATCGAATAACTCTGTAGATGATATTCGTAATCTTATTGATCAGGTACGTATCCCACCCCAAACCGGAAAATATAAAGTTTATATTATTGACGAGGTGCACATGTTGTCTCAAGCGGCTTTTAATGCTTTTCTTAAGACATTAGAAGAACCGCCGAAACATGCCATTTTTATTCTGGCTACTACAGAGAAACATAAAATCATTCCAACGATACTTTCTCGTTGTCAAATCTTTGATTTTAAAAGAATCACTGTAAAAGATGCCAAAGATCATTTAGCTGAAGTTGCAAAAAGTCAAAACATTGTTTATGAAGATGATGCTTTGCATATTATTGCACAAAAAGCTGATGGTGCAATGCGTGATGCCCTTTCTATTTTTGACCGCGTTGTTAGTTATTGTGGAACTAATTTAACACGCCAAGCCGTTACTGAAAACTTAAACGTACTGGATTACGAGTATTATATCAATATGACTGATTTAATTCTTGAAAACAAAATTCCAGAATTATTAGTGGCTTACAATGATATATTGGCAAAAGGCTTCGATGGCCATCATTTTATTGCCGGACTTGCTTCTCACTTTAGAGACTTATTAGTAAGTAAAAATCCAATTACTCTATCTTTATTAGAAACTGGTGATCAAGCTAAACAGTTGTATGCAATTCAATCTCAAAAGGCTTCACAGGATTTTCTATTAACTGGAATTGAATTGGCTAATGATTGTGATTTGAAATTCAAGACTAGTCAAAATCAAAGACTTTTAGTCGAGCTTTGTTTGATGCAATTGGCCTCCATTACTTTTGATGGAGAAAAAAAAAAGCTAAGCAATATATAATTCCTGTTGCTGCTTTACAGGTAAAAAATGTAGCACCTACAACAGAAAACAATACTTCAACTGAAATTGTTAACCATAAACCAGAAGCAGTTCCGTATACTGAGCCTTCTTCTGTAGATACAAATATTCCTGTAGTAAATGAACCTACTTCGGTAATAAATACTGTTACAGCTACCCCACCTCCTGCATCAAATCCTATAGCAGGCATTGGTGCACCAAAAGTATCGGCTCTTTCATTATCTAGCATTAAAGCTAAGAGAGAATTAATGGAAAGTCAAAAAACGCTCCATAGAGAAAACGCAAAAGAGCAACCGACAGAAGCATTTACAGAAACAGAAATGTTACTAATCTGGAATAAGTACTCGGAACGATTGAGACAAAAAGGACATATGATTATGGCAACTTATATGCAAATCAATGATCCAACGTTACAAGGATCAGATATTCATTTGGAATTACCAAATGAAGGTGCTAAAGTCGATTTTGATAACGAAAAACATGGCTTATTAGGTTATATTAGAGGCAAGTTACACAATCACCTGATTAATATTATCGTTACCGTAAATGAAACTGTGGAGAAGAAATATGCTTTTACCAGTCAGGATAAATACGACCGATTACGTGAAAAAAACCCTAATCTAGATATTCTAAGAAAGACTTTTGATTTGGATGTTCTTTAATTAGTTTCGATTCATCTCATTCTGATTAAACGGACATCAGATGTTTTTTCTCCCATTGTTCATATTTTGATGTAGGTTGTTTTACAAAATCTGTATTTTGAATTTCATTCATAATCTCTAGATTAATTTCAGTCAAAGCATCTGGTAATGGGCGTAGAAAATCAATAAACAATACAACTCTGGTCTCCTCTGTATTATTATAGACTTCGTGATCATAAGTATCATCAAAAATTACAATTTCACCTTCTTTCCAATTGTAAATAATATCATCAATCGTAATCCAACATTTCTCAATTGCTTGAGGAACTTTTATAGCCAAATGACATCGTAAAACACCTGCATATGGGCCTTTATGTTTTGGAATATGTTTTCCCGGAGATAAAACAGAAAAGAAACAGGTTGTGATTCCAGGAATTGTATTAATTAATGAAAATGTTTTAGGCATACAGGATACCGTTGCTTTATTGATTTCATTATAAAATAGTAATGGCAAAATTTTCCAATGCTCATCATTGGTTATTAAAAGTTGTTCCTTTGATATATCTTGTAAATTCGGTAAATTCTCTTGTTTTATTCTATCAATAAATTGTTCAAATTCCTGACGTATTTCAGTATGATTTTTCTCTAATACATCAACCCAAGGAAACTCTTCTTTTAAGAATATAGGCATGTCCCCTACAAGACTTTGCTTTTTCATTTCAATTTGAAATTCTCCTAATTCTGTTGCACTATATTTCATATCCTTTGTTATTATATTTTACTTACAATCAATCCATTCATGAATTCTGTTTTAACTAGATTTAGCAAATGAACGTCACCATCAAATACTGAGTTATAAGCTAGTCCATTATTTTTGAATCCCAATTTTTCGGCTAATGCTTTAGCAGATCTATTTTCCTGTTTGATATATATAATTATACTCTTGAAAGATGTTGTAGTGAATATATATTCAATTAGACCAATAATCATTTCATTACTAATTCTTGAACCCCAAAAACTAGGACTTAACGCTCCGAATATCTCTACTTCATCTTGATTTATTCTTTTATGTGAAACCAATCCGATTACTTTTTCTAATGCATCGTTTTTTACGACCGCATATAAAAAAATGGGAGTTGTTGAATCATAGTTTTGGACCACATGATTCAATACTATTTCAGATGAGTTTTTATCCAATGATTCTCCTGTAGGATTCAAATACCGATTAATATTCTGATCCATCATTAATTCGGCAAATGACTCAGAATCATCTGTGGTTAATTCTCTAATTAAAGTACGCGTAGTGCTATATTTAATCATTGTTTCGTTTTTATAAGAAACCATTTTTCGATAATTGAGAAATCAAATCGTCTGAAGATTGATTATTGTAGTAATCCCATACATCCAATTTCCGAACTTTCCATACATCTTAATAAAGTATAACCAATTCCAGCGGTTCCTCTAAAAAGTGATGGATTTTCCAGGCTAATTTCTGGAATTTCATAGGTTGTATAATACCCTCTTTCATTCTTTTTATACAAAATCCTCATGATAGATTGTCTTGCCTTCATCAATAATTCCGGTCTATCAAGTATTCTGGAAGCTTCGATCAAAAAGTCAATTTTCCCCGTATTTCCACAGCAATAAAAATCAGTTTCATTTTGAAGATCGTTCTTCGTTCCTACAATGGCTCTTTCTATGTCCTCCAATAAACAAGGGTCTTTTAGGATTTTATAGGCATACAATCGTGCTAAACCAATTCCTGGGGCACCATGACACCATGCCGTTTTACAGCTTCCATTATTTTCTCTTAAGTCCTGCCAATTCGAAAGAGTATTATTCTTATGAAAATTTTCAAATGCTAAGGCTTCATAAAATAGATTTTTATATTCCTCGTTTTCAGTACATTCATATAAGGCTAATAATGCACAACCAATGCCCGATACTCCATGAGAAAAACCGGTCATAGGTTTATTAAACAATTCGGATTGCCAAGTTCTAAATCCTGAAGAAGGATCTATAATTGATTCTTTTACCAAATGATCTCCAATGAGTATCATTAAGTCTAATACTTCTTTAGATTGAGTTGTTTTATAAAGAGATGAAAGAACCAACAATAAGCCAGCTGTTCCAGACATAATATCATATTTTTTATCATTAATTATATCTTCTCTTTCTATTAAAGCTATAATTGGTAAGGCTAATTGAATTCCTTTATTTTTAGGTAATTTTAATAAGGAATAGATTAGTCCTGCTAATCCTGTTGCCATAGAAATATCAACATTATAATTTTCCGATAAAGACCTTTTGATTTCAGATTCTATGATTTGAATCCCATCTTTCTCAAATTGTCTATCATCCGTTAATTTGCCGAAAAGATTAAAAAAATAAGACATTCCTAGATTACCTTCATAAAACCCTGTTCCCAAAGTATTATAAAATAATTTCTTATTACTGGAGGATGTATAACAATTCCATAAATAAGAGGTTTTATTTTTAATTGCACTTTTTCTAATTTGTGAAGCAATTCTCTTCACTTCATTGGTCAAAACTTCATCATTATATTCAATATTTTCAATGGGTTTAGAAATCCTTTTTTTATGAAAATAAGAATCTGTATTTTGTTTATAACGTAGAATGAAAGCCGAATGAATCAAATTAATTTGACTTTTTATATCATTGGTTGTTAGTCGTTTAATTTTATCAATAATAAATTGATACGGTACAACTTTGAAAAATTCATTGCTCACTAAATGATTGGACTCGAACAATAATGTTTCTGAAGTATTTCCCGTGAATAAAGGGATATTCATTCGCTTTATAGCATCAAACTCTTTGGCTAAAACTTTGGATTTAATTTTACTATTTAAATAGATAAAAGGTTGAAACTCATTTAATGAATCATAAATTTCGTTTTTTCTTTCTTTGTCGGATATTAAAGCTTTTGCAACAAGTGAATTATCAAGAATACTTCTATAATCTACTGTGTTTCTGATAACTACTCTGAAAGGTTTATCTTTGAAATGATTCATAATAAAATTTGCTTTATCTAAATCATCTTGATGAGCAATAAACCATTTGCAAACAGTTTCAAAGCCTTGTATAAATTGTTTTTGATATTGTTCTGGTGAAATTTTTTGACCATTGTATTCAGGCTGATTGGTATCGGCTATAAATACTCCTTGAGATTTTGTCAATCGAACAGCATCGGTATTGATATCTTCCCATTTCCATGCTTCTAATGCTGAAATTTGTTTTCCAGAAGCTCCAAAGCCACTACTGTCAATAGGCTCGCTTTTTTCACCTTCATATACATTTAAAGGTACAAGTCCAGTATTATAAACGGAATATGTTCCATCGCCCATTTCATCTGTAGCGCCAAATAAACATTCTAAATCTATTAATACGGGATATTTACCATGCGCAATAATATTTTCATGATGAAAATCGGTTCCATTCAATAAGTAACATACAGCAAGCAAAGCTCCACTGGTTACATAATATTCTGAAAGTTCTTTTTTATGGGACACAGGTATATGTTCAATAAATTCCATCCAAAAATATTCGCCCTTATCTAGGGTAATAGCAGTTTTAAATTGGATTCCAATTTCTATAGACAAATGATCTAATAAAGCATTGAAAGCGATGTCCATACTACCTGATCTTGGCTTATAAACGATTTTTAAACCACTATTGAATTTGATTATTGCTGTACTTTTCCCTTCATTATGAACATCTCCCTGATTGATCTCTATTGATTTAACATGACCAAGAGGTCTACTCGAATTGAATTGTTTTGAAAGGATATCCCTATCTAAATCGATATGTTGATATATCTCTTTATAAAAATTTGTTGTCTGATTCAATATCTCTTTACTAAGTGTATATATTAAAGGATATTTTTTTGAAAATTCAACTAACCCGTTATTATTAAAGAAGTTATCATTATAAGCATTTAGAATATCATCTGATTCTTTAAGGATCGGACTTAGATTTTGTTGAATACTAAAAAGAGGAATATTGGTCGATCCAAAGTCACAAAAATCCTGATCAAAAGCAAATTTACCAATAGACAATACACTATCTGGCAATAAAATATCATCTGGATTATTGATTAGAATTCTAAGATTTTTAGATTCCGAGAAAATGATAGCTTTCATATGAAGTTGAAAAGGCTTTTCAATATTTTTCATCTTTGAACTTTTATAGTAAACAGGTAAAACTATTTTAATAATCAAGAGTGCAATATTAAATAAATATTGCACTCTTGTTTTTCAATCAATTGCTTTGAACTATACAGTACAAACCAACGTTTTTGTAGTAGAAACACAACCAACTGAACCAGTAGATTTGTGATCTTTCGCGTTTAAATCTGCATTTGAGATTTCATAACCATGTTTTTTTGCTACTTTAATCAAACTTTCATTAAAAGCTGACGTAAGATCGTTTTTTAAAGCAGAATCACTTTTTACTGCTTCAAGGAATTTTTTAGTAGGCATAATGTTAAATTTTAGAGGTTAATATTAATACTCAAAGTACACTATAAATTATAGATTATAATAGCGTATAAATACCTGTTTATCCACCCCGTATTTATACCTAATTCACTAATAATCAATTATTACTCTAAAAAATAAGCAAAAAAAAATAGCGGAACTATTGTCCCGCTATCTTAAATTTTATATTCCTTTAAAGCTTTAAATTCTATTGTAATATAAAGCTTTTACAATTCCATCTGACAAACCTATTTTTGGTACAAACATATTTCTGGCACCACTCCATTTCATGGAGTTTAGATAAATTTTTGTAGCTGGTATAATAACATCTGCACGATCTGGATTCAATCCTAGTTCTGAAATTCGTTGATCGTAGGATAAAGAATTTAAAAAATTGTATTGAGAATTCAAATACATATATGACATTGGTTTATCCTGTGCCTTATTAGACATTTTGAATAATTTATTAATATTTCCCCCAGAACCGATTAAAGTAACCTGCTCATAGGCTTCAGTATTTAATTTTATCCATTTTTCAATTTCCTGCCATACAATATCGCTAACCATATTATTCAGTAAACGAACGGTACCAATCTTAAAGGATTTTGAAGCAACTATTTTACCATCTGAAAACAAAGTAAATTCAGTACTTCCGCCTCCTACATCAACAAATAAGTAGGTTTCATCTGTTTTTAATAAATGATGTAAATCTGTTGAAGCAATAATTTTTGCTTCTTTTTTACCATCAATAATATCAATTTTTATATCTGCTTTCTTTTTAATCAAATCAGCAACTTCCTTTCCATTGTAAGCTTCACGCATTGCTGATGTTGCACATGCTAAATACTTTTCTACTTTGTGAACTTTCATCAACAAACTAAATGCTTTCATTGCATCTATCATTCTTAGAATGTTCTCTTCAGAAATTTCACCTACAGTAAAGGCATCTTGTCCCAAACGAATTGGTACACGAACTAATGAACTTTTATTGAATTGTGGTTCTTTGCCGGGCTGCTCAACAATATTTGTTATTAGTAATCGCATCGCATTTGAACCAATATCAATCGCTGCATATTTTTTTATAGTAATCATTCTAATACTGTATTATAATTTTTCTGTAATGACCTCAATTTTATTTCTATAATAATTATAGGTTTCCAATTGAGCTCTAAATACTTTATCCTTATTGCGTAAACGATAGTTGTTTTGTAAAGCATCGGCATGTATTCTTGCCTTAACATTACCTCTCCAGCCTATATTAAATGTTTCGATTAATTCTTTTTTAAT
The DNA here is from genome assembly GCF_030766725.1 of Flavobacterium aerium. GTDB lineage: Bacteria > Bacteroidota > Bacteroidia > Flavobacteriales > Flavobacteriaceae > Flavobacterium > Flavobacterium aerium. Next base: position 418,363 of record NZ_JARQWR010000002.1, read on the forward strand.
TTCTGGATCGTATATTGGACAGGTAACTTCAACTCTACCATCTAAATTTCTGGTCATAAAATCGGCTGATGAAATAAAAACTTCAGGATCACCTCCATTCCCAAATATATATACTCTAGAATGTTCCAAATAGTTGTCTACAATACTGATAGCTTCTATATTTTCACTCATCCCCTCTACACCTGGAATTAAAGAACATATTCCACGAATAATCAACTGAATTTTCACTCCCGCCCTACTTGCTTCATACAATTTATCAATCATTTTGAAGTCAGATAAACTGTTCATTTTTAGTTTTATATACCCTAGCTTACCTGCAGAAACATTATATATTTCTTTATCAATTAGTTTATAAAACTTAGAACGTGTGTAATGAGGTGAAACGATTAAATGTTTATAACGATGTACTCGATAATTGATATCAAAGAAATCAAATATCTTAGCTACATCTTTTAATATCTGTTGGTGAGAAGTTAACAAAGTTACATCGGTGTAAATTTTCGCTGTAGATTCATTAAAATTTCCTGTAGAAATGAAACCGTATCGCTTAATTTTTCCTTCTTCCAATCGTTCAATAGCACAAATTTTACTATGTACTTTCAAACCCTTAATCCCAAATATCAGATGTATTCCTTCCATTTGCATTTGTTCTGCATAGGAAATATTGCTTGCCTCATCAAATCGAGCCTGCAATTCAATTTGGACGGTCACTACTTTACCATTTTTTGCAGCATTAATAAGCGAACTAATAATTTGCGAATTGGATGCTAATCGATATAGTGTTATTTTTATAGTGGTAACTTTTGGATCTAAGGCTGCTTCTCTTAGGAATTTTATTAAATATGAAAATGATTGATAAGGTGCATTCACCAAATAATCTCTTTTCGCTATTTTTTCTAATATACTTCCCTCTAAGCTTAGTCCATCAACAGGTAATGGCGCATTCTGCTTGTATAATAAATCATATCTTCCTAAATTAGGGAAGCCGATGTAATCTCTACGATTATGGTATCGACCTCCAGGTATAATACTATCTGTAGAATCAATTCCCATTTTAACTAAAAAGAATTTTAAGGTATCTTTTCCTATCGACTGATCATAAACAAATCGTACAGGTTCCCCAATTCTTCTGTCTTTTACACTGGATGATATTTTCTCCATCAAACTCTTACTCAAATCACTATCAATCTCAAGTTGAGCATCTCTGGTAATCTTAATCATATGAGCCGATATGCTTTCGTAATCAAAAATATTAAATATGCTATGCAAATTATATCGGATAACATCATCCAACATAATCACATATTTCTTATCATTATCTGAAGGTAAAACAACGAATCGGTTAATTGTTTTTGGAATTTCAATAATAGCATAACGTACATCAGGTTTCGGCTTAACTAAACTTAGCATTGAAGTAGGTTTACTTTTCATGACTAATTTTATAGCCAAATAACCTGAAGCATCTTTTAGCATCGGAAATTCAGCTAAATCATTCAATATGATTGTAACGAGTGCCGGACTTACCTTTTGGATAAAAAAATCTTTGATAAAATTTTCCTGCTCTCTCGAAATCTCATTTTCATTAATTATAAAAATATTCTCTCTTTCTAATTCACTTTCAATGTTACTAAGAATACGCAAGCTTTCTGATTGTTGACTAATAACAATTTGAGTAATCTCATTTAATAATTGCTTTGCAGAAATTCCACCCAATACTTTCTCTCCAGAAATACCAGATAAACTTAAACGTCTGATTGCGGCATAACGAACTCTAAAAAATTCATCCAAGTTATTTGAGAAGATTCCTAAAAACCGAAGTCGATCCAATAAAGGCACCGACTTATCTCCTGCTTCTTGAAGTACTCTTGCATTAAATGTTAACCAACTTTTCTCTCGGTCTACATATTTATTGTGAACTGTCTCAATCATATTTTTAAATCTCTTGGGAAAATTACTTTTTGTGTTTTTCCTTTTTTTATGTGTTGCCAATCTGATTCTTCAAATCCAATGGATACAAACCCAGATGTGGGGACATTATTTATTGTAACATCACCAAATTTGTTAACAAAGTTAGTGATTGCTTCATTATGACCAAAAAGAATAACGCTATCAAATTCATTATTACAATTTTTTATTGTTCTTTCTAATTCTTTTTCATCAAAAGTATAAAGTTCATCCTTTACAATTATTGATTCTGCTGGACATGATAAATTTTGAGAAAAAATTAATGCCGTTTCTGCGGCTCTTTTTGCTGGGCTACTCCAAATAATAAATGTTTTCGGCAAATAGTTTGCAATATTGGTAGAAACCAAATGAGCATCTTTTACCCCTCGACTTGATAAAGGTCTATTTATATCTTCAAATGCTGTATCCCAACTTGATTTCCCATGTCTAACAATTATTAAATTTTTCATCCTAAATTTATTTTAATTAATAAAAGTTTACTTACTACAATATCGTATATTTTTAAATACACCCCTTTAAAAAAATGTTAATTCGTACATGAAATTTACAGCCTCTTAAAAAAACATTTACTACTTCAAATAGCCGTAATTAATCCACCTTTTGAAAGTCAATTATAGAGCTAAATCAAGCATATTATTTATCCCTATTTATTCTAAAATAATATTCAATAATTTCTCCAAGGCTGAATACAAATTGGAGTCTTTAGAAATCCAAAATCCACCAATATAATTACTTCCTTAAAAATCAAATCATTAAGATTAATGTTAACATTTTATAAATATTACAAGAATATCTATTAAAAATAAATTATTAATATAAAAAACTCATTATATATACTATATGATAACCTAAAACAGGCATTTATTAAGGATATTTTAATGCTTTGATTAGTTTATCGAGTTTATCTGCTGTTCATGGAGATTATAAATATTTATTCATCTAATAGTATAATTTCGTTTAATGAATTGATTTTTTATGTTATTAAATCAAAAAATAATACACCAAAAAATGAAAAAAATAATCCTACAAGCATTAAAAATTATGAATGAAATTTATAGCTCATTGAACCCCAAATTCAATCTTCATATTAAAATATTTTTGCCTGTATTGTTCTCCTTATTTATTTCTATAAATGGAGAAGCACAAGAAATTATTTCGCTTGATGGTTCACAATCAAAATCTGCTGTTTCTACTATTCAAAAATTAACTGAAAACGGAGAAAATAATGCTTATTTCATGAATGGCAATCAAATCAATACTACATTGTCAAATCCTTTAGGAATTGAGACGGATCTTATATCCTTAAATCAGATATTCCAATTTAATAGTTCTTTAAAATCTGCTGAAGTTTTAATTATTCATCTAAAAAATATCTCTGATTTGAATAATACAATTGATTTATCTAAAGCAGCTGAACTTAAAAATCTAAAATACATCTATATCGTTAGTGAATTTAATACTACACCCAATCAGTTAAAAAACAAGTTAATCAACATCCCCACAAGTGTTGTGACATATTACTCTATTTCTATAGCACAATAACAACATATCGGTTAATTTAAACGATTACAAAATGAAAAAGAATTATCTTAATAATACCTATAGAGCTTTATTTTTAATAATGCTTTTGGTTTTTAGTAGCACAACATTTGTAAATGCACAAATACGTAAAAACTTTAGCCAAAGAACATCACAATACTCTCCATCAAAAAAAGTATACAACATTAAAGGAGACTTTACGATGATTGGAAATACCAACCTTACGCTATATAGTTATGGCAATAATACTGGTAATAACAATTACATGGTTAAAGTAGATAAAGACAATGATTCTAATACTAATAATTCATCATCTGCAACATTAAACTTCACTCCAGAAAATGGGAGTATTGAATCTTGTTCAAATATCATCTATGCCGGTTTATATTGGTCAGGAAGAACAAATGCTACTCCATCTACAGCTGATAAAACTAAAATAAAATTAAAAGGTCCTGGACAATCTTCTTACACATCGTATACAGCTAAAACAAGTGATATTCAATTCCCTGGTGACGATCGTATGTATGCTGCCTATGTTGAAGTTACAGATTTAGTAAAAGCACAAGGTACTGGAGAATATTGGGTTGCCGACATGGCATTAACTGAAGGAAATGGTGGAGGAACTGGTTATTATGGCGGTTGGGGAATGGTTATTATCTACGAAAATTCAAAAATGAATTGGAGAGATATTACTCTTTTTGATGGATATGCATATGTTGCCAGTGGTAATAATGCTTTTGAATTACCAATCACAGGTTTTAATACCATTCAAAATGGTAATGTAAAAATGAAACTTGGATTAATGGCTGGTGAAGGAGACGTTAATATCTCGGGTGATTATTTTCAAATTCAAAAAAGTAGCGATGCAACTTGGTTAACTTTAAATCACTCAGGTAATTCAACCAATAATTTCTTTAATTCTTCTATTAATACAGGAGGAAATGCAAGAAATCCTAATTTAGCAAATAATACGGGTATCGATATTAGTATGTTTGAAATACCAAATGCTGATAATAAAGTGATTGGAAACAGTCAATCTTCAGTAAAATTCAGATATGGTACATCCCAAGATACATACATCATCTACAATGCTGTAATGTCTGTGGAAGCTTACATCCCCGATTTGGAGGCTAATATCACTGCTCAAACAATCAATAACGCACCAATCACTCCTAATCCGACCATATTACCTGGTCAAGAAATTGCTTATAAAGTAGAAATAAAAAATAAAGGTACAGAAGCTATCAATAATTCTAAAATTGTTATTCCTATACCCTATTCAGCCACTTTTGTAAACGGAAGTTTAACCAAAACAATCAACTTCAATCCTGCTCCAACACCAAATAATTTATATTTTGATCCATCATTAGGAGCTACAGGATCCATTGTATGGGATTTTGGTACATTACCTCTTCCTGCAAATACCAATGATCTTTTAGCAACACTTTCTTTCAAATTAAAAGCTACAGAAGATTGTGTTCTTTTAAAGAATACTGCTTGTGGTAATGAAATTACCATTAATGGAGCAACTAGTGGTACTGGAGCAATTACAGGTACAAAATTTGAAAACAAAGCATTAATACAAGGATACACACAAGATGGAATTTGTCAGGGTGAAGCTATAACTGAACCTTTAAGAATTCCAATTAATGCAACTGATTATGTAGCCAATAATTGTGGTAATACGCCAAGTGAAAGAGCTTTTGTATATTGTAACGTAACTACAAGCATCCCTATTACAGATGTTAATAGTGCTTTTCCTCCAGGATCAAGATTCTATAACCAATTTCCTGTAACTAGCTCTTCTACTGAGTATACAGCAAGTAATCCATTTCCAGCTTCAACGGGAACAAACACTTACTATGCTGTTCCTCCTGGATCAAATGGTTGCTCATTAAAATTTACAATTCAGGTTACAAATATTACAACAAAACCTACGTCCGTAAATATTACATACTGTCAGAATGCAGTGGCACAACCTTTAACAGCTACTGCTACTAATCCAGCTTATACATTATACTATTATACAAGTCCAACAGCTTCGCCTCAACTTTCAATTACACCTTCTACATTAGTAGCTGGAGAAACAACATATTATGTTGCTGAAGGTCAATCTTCTTCTTGTATTAGCCCTAATCAAACACCTATAAAAGTTACGGTTACGGCTACACCAGCACCAACAACAACGCAGTCTACACAAACATTCTGTGAGATTGCTAATCCAACAGTAGCGAACTTACAAGCAACAGGAACTGCGATTCAGTGGTATACTGCTGCCACTAGTGGAACAGCTTTAGCAGCAACAATAGCTTTAGTGGATGGAACAACGTATTACGCTTCTCAAACAGCAAACGGATGCGAGAGTGTAACGCGTTTAGCGGTTGTAGTAAAAATCACTAAAACACCGGCACCAACCACAACACAGTCAACACAAACATTCTGTGAGATTGCTAATCCAACAGTAGCGAACTTACAAGCAACAGGAACTGCGATTCAGTGGTACTCTGCTGCCACAGGTGGAACAGCTTTAGCAGCAACAGTAGCTTTAGTAGACGGAACAACGTATTACGCTTCTCAAACTGCAAATGGCTGCGAGAGTAAAACTCGTTTAGCGGTTGTAGTAAAAATTACTAAAACACCGGCACCAACCACAACGCAGTCTACACAGACATTCTGTGAGATTGCCAATCCAACAGTAGCGAACTTACAAGCAACAGGAACAACTATTCAGTGGTATACTGCTGCCACTGGTGGAACTGCTTTAGCATCAACAGTAGCTTTAGTGGATGGAACAACGTATTACGCTTCTCAAACCGCAAACGGATGTGAGAGTAAAACTCGTTTAGCCGTTCTAGCAAAAATTACTGTTACACCAGCACCGACTACAACACAGTCTACACAAACATTCTGTGAGATTGCCAATCCAACAGTAGCAAACTTATCTGCAACAGGAACAACTATTCAGTGGTATACTGCTGCAACGGGTGGAACTGCTTTAGCAGCAACAGTAGCTTTAGTAGACGGAACGACCTACTACGCTTCTCAAACAGCAAACGGATGCGAGAGTAAAACTCGTTTAGCCGTTCTAGCAAAAATTACTGTTACACCAGCACCAACTACAACACAAACAACACAAACATTCTGTGAGATCGCCAACCCAACAGTAGCAAACTTACTAGTAACAGGAACAACTATTCAGTGGTACACTGCTGCTACAGGTGGAACTGCTTTAGCAGCAACAGTAGCTTTAGTGGATGGAACAACGTATTACGCTTCTCAAACCGCAAACGGATGTGAGAGTAAAACTCGCTTAGCCGTTCTAGCAAAAATTACTGTTACACCAGCACCAACGACAACACAATCAATACAGACTTTCTGTGAGATTGTAAACCCAACAGTAGCGAACTTACAAGCAACAGGAACAACTATTCAGTGGTACTCTGCTGCCACAGGTGGAACTGCTTTAGCGTCAACAGTAGCTTTAGTGGATGGAACAACGTATTACGCTTCTCAAACCGCAAACGGATGTGAGAGTAAAACTCGTTTAGCCGTTCTAGCCAAAATTACTGTTACACCAGCACCAACGACAACACAGTCAACACAGACATTCTGTGAGATTGTAAACCCAACAGTAGCGAATTTATCTGCAACAGGAACTGCGATTCAGTGGTACTCTGCTGCCACAGGTGGAACAGCTTTAGCAGCAACAGTAGCTTTAGTAGACGGAACAACGTATTACGCTTCTCAAACAGCAAACGGATGTGAGAGTAAAACTCGTTTAGCCGTTCTAGCAAAAATTACTGTTACACCAGCACCAACGACAACACAGTCAACACAAACATTTTGTGAGATTATAAACCCAACAGTAGCGAACTTACAAGCAACAGGAACTGCAATTCAGTGGTATACTGCTGCTACAGGTGGAACAGCTTTAGCAGCAACAGTAGCTTTAGTGGATGGAACAACGTATTACGCTTCTCAAACTGCTAACGGATGTGAGAGTAAAACTCGTTTAGCGGTAACTGCAAAAATTACTGTTACACCAGCACCAACGACAACACAGTCTACACAGACTTTCTGTGAGATTGCCAATCCAACAGTAGCGAATTTATCTGCAACAGGAACAACTATTCAGTGGTATACTGCTGCCACAGGTGGAACAGCTTTAGCAGCAACAATAGCTTTAGTGGATGGAACAACGTATTACGCTTCTCAAACTGCTAACGGATGTGAGAGTAAAACTCGTTTAGCGGTAACTGCAAAAATTACTGTTACACCAGCACCGACTACAACACATACGACTCTGACTTTCTGCGAAATTGATAACACTACTATTGCAAACTTACAAATAACAGGAACTCAGATTCAGTGGTATGTCAGTGCTACTTCAACAACTCCTCTAGCTACAACAACCGCTTTAGTAGATGGAACAACGTACTATGCTTCTCAAACAGCAAATTCTTGTGAAAGTGCAACACGTTTAGCAGTGACAGTAAGAATTAATAAAACACCAGCACCAACCACAACACAAGCAACACAGACTTTCTGTGAAATTGATGGCGCTACTATAGAAAGTTTACAAGTAACAGGAACACAAGTGCAGTGGTACGCCAGTGCTACTTCAACAACTCCATTAGCACCAACAACTGTTTTGGTAGATGGAGCGACGTATTATGCTACTCAAATATTAAATGCATGTCCAAGCGTAATCCGTTTGGAAGTAACTGTAGTTATTACTAAAACAGAAGCACCAACCACAACACAGTCTACACAGACTTTCTGTGAGATCGCCAATCCAACAGTAGCAAACTTACAAGCAACAGGAACAACTATTCAGTGGTATACTGCTGCTACAGGTGGAACAGCTTTAGCAACAACAGTAGCTTTAGTAGATGGAACAACCTACTACGCTTCTCAAACAGCGGATTCTTGTGAGAGTGCAACACGTTTAGCGGTAACGGTAGTTATTACTAAAACAGAAGCGCCAACAACAACACAAGCAACACAGACTTTTTGTGAGATTGCTAATCCAACAGTAGCGAACTTACAAGCAACAGGAACTACGATTCAGTGGTACTCTGCTGCCACTGGTGGAACAGCTTTAGCGTCAACAGTAGCTTTAGTGGATGGAACAACCTACTACGCTTCTCAAACCGCAAACGGATGTGAGAGTAAAACTCGTTTAGCCGTTCTAGCCAAAATCACTGTTACACCAGCACCAACGACAACACAGTCTACACAGACTTTCTGTGAGATTGCCAATCCAACAGTAGCGAACTTACAAGCAACAGGAACAACTATTCAGTGGTACTCTGCTGCCACAGGTGGAACTGCTTTAGCGTCAACAGTAGCTTTAGTGGATGGAACAACGTATTACGCTTCTCAAACCGCAAACGGATGTGAGAGTAAAACTCGTTTAGCCGTTCTAGCCAAAATTACTGTTACACCGGCACCAACAACAACACAGTCTACACAAACATTCTGTGAGATTGATAATGTTACTATTGCAAATTTAAATGTAACAGGAACTGCAATTCAGTGGTATAGTGCTGCTACAGGTGGAACTGCTTTAGCATCAACAGTAGCTTTAGTGGATGGAACGACGTATTACGCCTCTCAAACCGCAAACGGTTGTGAAAGCAAAACTCGTTTAGCCGTTCTAGCCAAAATCACTGTTACACCAGCTCCTATAGGATCTACTGCACAAACATTTTGTGAAATTGATGAGGCAACTTTACAAAACTTAGTTGTTTCTGGAATAAATATTAAATGGTATGCAAGTGCTACTTCAACAGATGAATTACCAATTACAACTATTTTGGGACAAGGATTCCAATACTATGCTTCTCAAACTGTAGATGGATGTGAAAGCAAAGAACGTTTGGTTGTAAAGGTTACTATCGTTAAACCATTTACTCCAACAGGATCGACAAATCAAACTTTTTGTGAAATTGATAATCCTACTGTTGCTAATTTACAAGCAACTGGTGTTTTACAGGCACCTGGAACTGATTTTAACTGGTATACTGCTGCTACAGGTGGAACTGCTTTAGCATCAACAGTAGCTTTAGTGGATGGAACAACTTATTATGTATCTCAATATGGAGGTGGTGGACCAATCTGTGAAAGTAAAGGACGTTTTGCTGTAACCGTAGTTATTACTAAAACAGAAGCACCGACAACAAGTGAAACAACACAGACCTTCTGTGAAATTGATAACACTACTATTGCAAGTTTAAATGTAACAGGAACACAGGTTCAGTGGTATGCGAGTGCTACTTCAACTACGGCTCTAGCTACAACTACAGCATTAGTAGATGGAACGACGTATTACGCTTCTCAAACGGCAGACTCTTGTGAGAGTGCAACACGTTTAGCGGTAACGGTAGTTATTACTAAAACAGAAGCGCCAACAACAAGTGAGACAACACAGACATTCTGTGAAATTGATAACACTACTATTGCAAGTTTACAAGTAACAGGAACACAGGTGCAGTGGTACGCGAGTGCTACTTCAACTACGGCTCTAGCTACAACAACTGCTTTAGTAGATGGAGCAACGTATTACGCCTCTCAAACGGCAGACTCTTGTGAGAGTGCAACACGTTTAGCGGTAACGGTAGTTATTACTAAAACAGAAGCACCAACAACAACACAAACAACACAGACCTTCT
>NZ_JARQWR010000030.1 GCF_030766725.1 Flavobacterium aerium
CTTCTGTCCATCCTAATAAAGCTCCAGATTGTGTAATTCCTGTAGCTGTTAAATTCTTTGGTTTTTTGCACAATGGTGGGGTACAATTCATTATTCCTGTGAATAATGTTGTTCCTGGTACTCCAATTCCTGGTGCTTTGATATAAACATCTTCTTGTGAAGTATCGTAAATAGCAATCCCTACCTGAGCGAAGTTTGTTCCACCTGTATTCCAGATTAATTTGAATTCTACTCCTGGACACATTGCTACGTTAATATCAATTGGTCCTGATCCTGTTGTAAAAGTCGAACCGATTGTTGCAACTGTTACTCCATTCTGAACAATATTCATCGTATTACCCTGCCATCCATTTCCACCTGAATCTGTCATTCGGAAAGTATAGTTACATTTACTAGTTTCTAAACATAACAATGTTCTGAATTGGTAAGGTCCAACCCAAGCACTCTTTCCTCCTGGTCCACAACTTGCTCGAACATAGTAAACATAATCTGTTCCTGGTGTTAAACCTGCTGCTGGGTAGTTTGGTGTAGTTCCCGGTACTGGTAATCCTACTGTAGCGGGTGTTGGTGCTGCCACCGTTGGTGCTTGTACCACAATATCCCATGCTGTTTCTTGGAATCCTTGTGTCCATGATAAATCTGCAGTATTCAATCCAATATTGCCTGCCGTCAAATTCAATGGCTCTGGACAAGATGGAATCTCTTCAATACTTACAGCATCAATAAATAATCTTGAATTCGCTGCTCCTCCTGCTCCTGGTGGAACTTGGAATGCGATATGTACATCTTGAGTATAAGTATTCAAATAGATTATTTTCTCCAAATATTCTATATTCGTATAACTTGCTACTGGTAATAATTCTGTAGTGAAATCTGCAGGAGCTGTTCCTGTTGTTGATATTAAAACTTTAAATCCACTTGGCGCTGTTGCTGCTCCAACTCGGTATCTGAATTTTAATCTTTGAGTTCCTGTTAAGTGAACACGTGGTGAAATTAACCAATCATTGTTTGTAGCAACTGTCGTTGAGATAGAAGCAGATTGATTTCCTTCAAAAGGGTTAAAAGCATAGTTCATATTCCATGCTTGTCCACCATCAACATTCGTTACTGTCCAACAAGCTTCTGATAATGACGTTGAGTTGAATCCTTCAAAGAATGGGGATTGGAATAATCCACATTGTGTTACAAAATTAAAGGGACCTGTCCATGGGCTAAAAGTTCCTGCTCCACATGAACTTCTTACATAATACTCATAGGCTGTAGTTTGTAATAAAGACTGTGCTTGGTAACTTGGTGCAGTAGTGGTAGCAGTTGCTACAATTGGTCCTGTTGTTCCTACTGTACGAACAGCTACTTCCCATGAAGTTGCACCTGCATTCTCCGTCCATGATAAATCTGCTGTAGAAGAAGTAATCGGGTTAGCGGCCAATGCTGTTGGTGCTAAACAGAAAACTCGTTCTATCGCTAAATTGTATAAAAAGTTTTGTGGTGCTGGTAATGAGGAAAGAACAATATAATATGTTACTCCCGAAGTTACTGCAAAGTTTTGGATCGCACGAATACCAGATCCTCCATTGGCTACTCCTGCAGCACAGTTTACTCCAATATCAGCACAGTTTGTATAAACAAACATACCTGTTTTCTGACCTTGTGGAGTCATCGTCATATTGATTGCTCCTGTAAAGTCTGGTGTATATGCATACACTACATCATCTCCATTTAAGTAA
>NZ_JARQWR010000031.1 GCF_030766725.1 Flavobacterium aerium
AGTGCCCCTGAGAAATTCTCGAGTAAAGTTGCTTCAAAGTTCCACGAGTCTACTCCGGTATTCACCAAAGATGGACAAACCATGTACTTTACCCGCAATAACTTCTTGGATGGGAAAAAACAAAAAAGCAAAGAAAAAACCATCCTATTAAAAATCTATAAAGCTACCTTAAAGGACAATCAGTGGACAAGCATCACCGAATTACCTTTTAACTCGAATGAATACAGTGTTGCACACCCGGCATTAAGCCCCGATGAGAAAACACTTTTCTTTGCCTCGAATATGCCTGGAACCAAAGGACAATCCGATATCTTCAAAGTGAAGATCAACAGTGATGGAAGCTATGGTACTCCAGAGAACCTAGGAGATAAGATCAATACTGAAGGAAAAGAAACCTTCCCCTTTATTGCAGCCGACAACGAATTGTACTTTGCATCGGATGGACATCCTGGATTAGGAGGATTAGATATATTTGTCTCCAAACTAGAGAAAGACAATACCTATCAGAAAGTATACAATGTAGGAGCACCGGTTAATGGAAGCAGTGATGACTTTGCTTTTTTGATTGACAATACAACCAAATACGGATTCTTTTCTACCAACAGAGCAGAAACCATAGGTTACGATGATATTTTCAAACTATATGAAAAACAACCCTTACCTTTTAATTGTGAACAAGCCCTAACAGGAATCATCACCGATGCCGATACAGGAGTTTTACTACCCAATGCACAAGTGATGCTCTTTGACTCAAAATTCAACCTAATCAAAGAAGTCTATGCTAATGACCAAGCAGTGTATAACTTTGAAGTAGACTGTGAGCAAAACTATTATGTAAGAGCGATACAGAAACAATACGAAACCAAAGAAGTATCAATCCTTATTCCTAAAACTACAGGAAGTACAGAACAGAATATCGCCTTAGAGAAGAAAATCAAAACGGTAGTACCGGGAGATGATTTAGCGAAAACCTTTGGTATTAAGATCATCTACTTTGATTTGGATAAATCCAACATCAGAGCTGATGCAGCGGTGGACTTAGCTAAGATTATCTCTGTGATGAAAGAATATCCAAAGATGAAGATTGATATTCGTTCGCATACCGATAGTAGAGCAACAGCTTCTTACAATGAGAAACTCTCCAGTAGAAGAGCTAAATC
>NZ_JARQWR010000032.1 GCF_030766725.1 Flavobacterium aerium
TTACGCACAACAAGATGCGCAGTACACACAATATATGTATAATACGGTGAATATTAACCCGGCCTATGCAGGTTCACGAGGAGTGATGAGTATCTTCGGTTTACACAGAACCCAATGGGTAGGATTAGATGGAGCTCCGGTAACCAATGCTGCTTCGATTCATGCACCGATTAACAATAGCAATGTAGGATTAGGATTATCCTTAGTAAATGATCGAATTGGCCCCTCCGATGAGAACAATATAGCCGTTGATTTCTCATACACTATTAATACCTCTGAGACCTATAAACTATCATTTGGATTAAAAGCTTCGGCCAATTTACTCAATGTAGATTTCACCAAGTTAAACATCTATGATCCATCAGATCCTCGTTTTCAATACAATATCGATAACAAGTTTTCTCCCAATGTTGGAGCCGGAGTGTACCTTCACTCTGACCACTCCTATATCGGATTATCGGTTCCATATTTATTAGAAACCAAACATTTTGATAAAGGAGCCGGCAATGACTCAGAAAGCTTTGTGGCCAAAGAACGCTTGAATTATTATTTAATAGCAGGATATGTTTTTGATTTAGATTACGATTTAAAATTCAAACCCTCTTTACTGACTAAGATGGTTGAAGGAGCACCTTTACAAGTAGATTTATCAGCAAACTTCCTCTTCAATGACCGTTTCACGGCAGGTGTAGCCTACCGCTGGAGTGCAGCCTTGAGTGGTATGGTAGGATTTCAGGTTACAGACTCTTGGTTCATAGGCTATGCTTACGATGCAGAGACCACCAAACTGGCGAATTATAATTCCGGTTCCCATGAGATTTTCCTACGCTTTGAATTGTTTAAAAACTTTGATAGAATCATTTCACCGCGATTCTTCTAATACCGATTATTATGAAAAGAAAACTATTATTTCTACTGTTATTAAGTATTACCACAGGTTTTGCACAAAAAGCAGAAATCAAAACAGCGGACAAAAAGTACGACCGCTTTGCGTATATCGATGCAATCAAAACCTATGAGAACGTAGCAGAAAATGGTTATAAATCCGTTGATTTATTCCAGAAGCTCGGAAATGCTTACTATTTTAATAGTGAACTCGACAAAGCCAATAAATGGTATACAGAACTCTTTGCTTTAAACCAACCCGTAGC
>NZ_JARQWR010000033.1 GCF_030766725.1 Flavobacterium aerium
TACAATGTGATTACCGATGCCTTGGGCAATGAAAGTATATACTATTATAATGAAGATTTTTTATGCACTCAAATTCAAGATGCATTAGGGAATTCTAAATTTTTCGAATACACCGATATGTTCGAATTGTACCGTGAGATCGATGAAGAAGGAAATTTAACGGGCTATACATACGATGACAAAGGCAATTTAAAATCAGTTATTCAGCCTGATAGCTCACAATATACCTATGTGTATGATGAAAACGATCGATTAATTATTGCCAATGATCCCGAAGGAAATAGTCGAATATGGAACTATGATGAATCAGGTTTATTGCGAACTATAGTAGCACCCGATAAAGGAATAACAGCATTTGAGTACAACGAAGAAGGATTAGTTCGTGAGATTCGTGATGTGAGTAAACGTAGAACCCGATTAGAATATGATAAGCAGCATAATCTGGTTAAGATGTATTTACCAGAAGGTGAAATAGCGACTTGGACTTATAATGATCGAGGTGAAGTTGAAAAATCAACCAATCCATTGGGAGGAACTCAAAAATTTAGTTATGATGCACTCGGTAGAGTGATACAAGTAATTCATCCCGATAATAGTTCTGTACGATTACAGTATAATGCCTACGATGAAGTTATTCATGCTCGAGACAATCATCACGATGTGCGCTTTGAATATACACCGATGGGCAATCTCACCATGCGGGAAGAGAATGGAGTAAAAGTGAAGTTTGCGTATAATGAAAACGAAGAATTAGTAAACATTCAAAATGAACATAAAGAATTATACCGTTTCCGTAGAAATGGAAATGGAGATGTTGTA
>NZ_JARQWR010000034.1 GCF_030766725.1 Flavobacterium aerium
AATGTACTTCGACTGGCCGATGTTTTGAACCATCCCGTATAAGCCACTCGGCCAAAGGCATCATATTTGGTAATAATCCATCCCATCTCGGTTCCGCCAAAAGGGGTGAAGGCCGGTCCTGTAGCCACCACGCGGTCCAAACGGTCATAGAGTAAAAACTCCCATTGCTTACCGGGGATTTTTTTCTCCACCACTCGGTTGCGGTAGTCGTATTTGTATTGGTAACAAAATTCATCCAATTGCTGGGTGGGATTATCAGCCATAGGCGGGATTACATACGTAAGATTTCCATAGAGGTCATAAACATAATAAGTATCCAAGGGATCATCATGGTAGGTTCTTTTTAAAACTACACGACCTAGTTTGTCTTTAAATTCTTCCGTAGTGTTTTTGTTTCCACCAGTCCAGTTTTCATCTTTGGTAATGGTTTTTATTAATGTATTGCGTTCATAATTACCATGATCGATCAATTGGATATCGTACAATCCCGCTGCGGCATTCCACGTGGTTTTTGCATCGAAGAAACGTACTTCATCACGGTCATTTAACAAGTATTCAAACTTTATCGTATGGTCGTTATCATCCGTTGCATTACCTTGCCAATCGTTCCCGGGTGCTCCTTTTTTATGTGGGCGGTTCAAGGGTGAGTTTTCAAAGAAGGTTTCACTATATGGGCTCTGTCCTGTGTATTCCGAAAAATTCAGCGTAGCATTGAGCGCATCCGGTTGAAAGCTCATGTCGT
>NZ_JARQWR010000035.1 GCF_030766725.1 Flavobacterium aerium
AACAACACTAATTCAAGAACCATTACTACAGTAAGCCTAGAAGAGGCCAAAGCTTACCTTAATCACAATAAACTTTTCAATTCAGATAAAGAGGCCAAAGAAACAAAGGATACATTATCTACAATTTTTGTAACATTGTTCCAAGACCAAATTAGTCATGAACCATTGATTAATAGCGATCAAAAAATAACGGTAATTCCAGCAGTAATTGCTTATCCAAAATATTACAGTAGAGTAATATTATTTAAATTGGAAAATGAAATTATTGCACGCGTTTTTAGTACGCGACGCGACCAGAGTAGTACAGATGAAAACTTTACCGGAGTAATTCTTATTACTGATTTGGAAGGAAATTTCTCTAGTGGATATAATGTAAAAAATGGTATTATCACACACCAATTAGTTTATAATACAGGAGAACAAAGTAATAAAGGAGGTGTTCCACTTATACCAGATGACCCAATTGATGGTGGTATACTGGATCCTGTAAAAGTAGATGGAAGTAGTTCTCCTGGACAAGGAGGCATTAGAGATGTATGGTTAGCCTATGGACCACTAACAGGCCCAAATTCAAATCCTTCTAATTCTGGATGGTGGAATTATGGCGGAAGCAGTGGCGGAGCAGGAAATAATCCTGAGGAAGCAGCAACTACTCCTTGTAAAGAGATGAAGAAGAAGGCAAATGATGCAGAATT
>NZ_JARQWR010000036.1 GCF_030766725.1 Flavobacterium aerium
AAAAAATCGTTTTAATTTCTTTATTATCATCGCGAATCAAATTACCATTGGCATCATATTTATAATCATCTTCTGGATCCGTAATACCGTTACTGTCGTCCTTGAATCCCGCCGGATTGTTGGAGGTATCAAATACTTTGGTTAGCTGATTGCCGGAATAGGTATAAACCAAATCATCGATGATGTTTCCGTTAATGACAAGTCCATCATCGGCTCCTTTGCGTTTTAGCGTAGTGATATTTCCGTTTTTATCATACCTTAAATTCTCATCGTACGATCCCGGTGTAGGATTAGAATATTCTGGTTTTTGGTAATAGGCATCAGCCAGACGGTTTAGTGCATCATAGCGGTAGCCGTATTTTCGTAATACATTATCGTTCTTGGTTCTCCAGAAGGTTTCGGCTATATTCCCATTGTACAATGGTTTCACAGCGCCGTTCATGCTTTGATCAGACGATTCAATGATTCCATTGGCCGCTACTGTTACTGCATTGTAATTGATTTTAAAACCAAATAAGTCGCCTGAGCCTAGTATTAATCCTGGGTTTCCAATATTGGGTGCTTCATCGTTAATACCCGTCAACCAACCTCGAATGTTGTAGCGGTAATCTACTTTTTGTAATCCGGTTGTTCCAGAAGCATCGGTTCCACCCACATTTTTACCTACAA
>NZ_JARQWR010000037.1 GCF_030766725.1 Flavobacterium aerium
AAAAAATCGTTTTAATTTCTTTATTATCATCGCGAATCAAATTACCATTGGCATCATATTTATAATCATCTTCTGGATCCGTAATACCGTTACTGTCGTCCTTGAATCCCGCCGGATTGTTGGAGGTGTCAAATACTTTGGTTAGCTGATTGCCGGAATAGGTATAAACCAAATCATCGATGATGTTTCCGTTAATAACAAGTCCATCATCGGCTCCTTTGCGTTTTAGCGTAGTGATATTTCCGTTTTTATCATACCTTAAATTCTCATCGTACGATCCCGGTGTAGGATTAGAATATTCTGGTTTTTGGTAATAGGCATCGGCCAGACGGTTTAGTGCATCATAGCGGTAGCCGTATTTTCGTAATACATTATCGTTCTTGGTTCTCCAGAAGGTTTCGGCTATATTTCCATTGTACAATGGTTTCACAGCGCCATTCATGCTTTGATCAGACGATTCAATGATTCCATTGGCCGCTACTGTTACTGCATTGTAATTGATTTTAAAACCAAATAAGTCGCCTGAGCCTAGTATTAATCCAGGGTTTCCAATATTGGGTGCTTCATCGTTAATACCCGTCAACCAACCTCGAATGTTGTAGCGGTAATCTACTTTTTGTAATCCGGTTGTTCCAGAAGCATCGGTTCCACCCACATTTTTACCTACAA
>NZ_JARQWR010000038.1 GCF_030766725.1 Flavobacterium aerium
TTTTTTGTTTTTTCCCATCCAAGAAGTTATTGCGGGTAAAGTACATGGTTTGTCCATCTTTGGTGAATACCGGAGTAGACTCGTGGAACTTTGAAGCAACTTTACTCGAGAATTTCTCAGGGGCACTCAAGCTTCCATCGGCATTGACTTTGGAAGAGTAGAGATTGGTAAAGGATTGATTGGTCCATTTGTCTTTTCTCTTAAAGAATCCCATGGTATCTCTAGCGGAAGTAAACACCAATTGATTTCCTAAAAAGCTTGTTCCATAGTCTGAGTAATCCGAGTTGATTCCTGCATTCTCTACATCGTAGCGTCCTGAGTTTTGTTTGATAATCTCAAGATAGTCTTTTTGTTGGTTGTACAGTTGAGCTCGACTGTCTTTGCCTGATTGTTTTGCAAATTCATCAAGCATAGCGTTGGCTTTGTTATAATCGCCTATCGCCTTTAAACTTTGGGCATAACGGTAGTAGTATTCTGCCGCTACGGGTTGGTTTAAAGCAAAGAGTTCTGTATACCATTTATTGGCTTTGTCGAGTTCACTATTAAAATAGTAAGCATTTCCGAGCTTCTGGAATAAATCAACGGATTTATAACCATTTTCTGCTA
>NZ_JARQWR010000039.1 GCF_030766725.1 Flavobacterium aerium
TAGCAGAAAATGGTTATAAATCCGTTGATTTATTCCAGAAGCTCGGAAATGCTTACTATTTTAATAGTGAACTCGACAAAGCCAATAAATGGTATACAGAACTCTTTGCTTTAAACCAACCCGTAGCAGCAGAATACTACTACCGTTATGCCCAAAGTTTAAAAGCGGTAGGCGATTATAACAAAGCCAATGCTATGCTTGATGAATTTGCAAAACAATCAGGCAAAGACAGTCGAGCTCAATTGTACAACCAACAAAAAGACTATCTTGAGATTATCAAACAAAACTCAGGACGCTACGATGTAGAAAATGCAGGAATCAACTCGGATTACTCCGACTATGGAACAAGCTTTTTAGGAAATCAATTAGTGTTTACTTCCGCTAGAGATACCATGGGATTCTTTAAGAGAAAAGACAAATGGACCAATCAATCCTTTACTAATCTTTACTCTTCCAAAGTCAATGCCGATGGAAGCTTAAGTGCCCCTGAGAAATTCTCGAGTAAAGTTGCTTCAAAGTTCCACGAGTCTACTCCGGTATTCACCAAAGATGGACAAACCATGTACTTTACCCGCAATAACTTCTTGGATGGGAAAAAACAAAAAA
>NZ_JARQWR010000003.1 GCF_030766725.1 Flavobacterium aerium
TGGACTTAGCTAAGATTATCTCTGTGATGAAAGAATATCCAAAGATGAAGATTGATATTCGTTCGCATACCGATAGTAGAGCAACAGCTTCTTACAATGAGAAACTCTCCAGTAGAAGAGCTAAATCGACAATGGAGTACATGATTAAAAATGGAATCGATAAAAGCAGACTCACCGCCAAAGGATATGGAGAATCACAATTAGTCAACAAATGTAGTGATGGTGTTCCTTGTTCCGAAGAAGAACATCAAGCCAATAGAAGAAGTGAGTTTATTATTACCGAAATGTAATACTAAACTGAAAAAACAAAAAAGCGAACGGCAATCCAATTGGATTGCCGTTTGCTTTTTATTATACTTTTATAAACATATTAGTATAGTATTTTTTGCCATTTTCTCCTTGTCTTACAGAAATTCCAAAATGAGTGAAATTGCCTTCAATATTAGCTCTATGCTCAGGACTTTTCATCCATGCATTAAAAGCTGCCACTGGTGTAGCGTAACTGTAAGCAACATTCTCAGATACTGTTTTAGCACCTAAAACTTGCATTAAATTTTGGGATCTTTCGGCGAAGTGATCGTGATTTACAACGTTGTTTTTAATCATGTATTCGTTGTGTTCTTCAGACTTATAAGAAATGTGATTTATCGTCTGCAAAGGGTTTAAGCCCAAGCTTCTGCGATGTTCATTAAGCATTTCTAATAATTTCACTTCAATAGCATCGTAGTCATAACTAGTGACTAACTCGCTGTTTGTTGTAACGATGTCGTCCTCTGTTGCATCAGAAGAAGAGCATGAAACAATTAGGAACAATAGAGCCATAGGCAATAATGTTCGAAACATTTTCGCTTGCATAGTAGGTTAAGATTTTGGAGGCAAAAAAAGGATGTGGGGCAAACTTTTTATGACTCTTGTTAATTATCCGTTAAACGGTATTCTAGATTTGGGAATACAAAAATACAATTTCACATATAAATTTACAAGTAATAATCCATAAAACCAACTATTTATCAAGCAAAAATTACGAATTCTCTATTTAAAAATATTATTTCGTTGAATTATGGTGAGAGTCTATCAATTTTCCATGAGTAATTTTCTTGCAAACGGTATCGAATTCTATCATGTAATCTATTAGCCCTACCCTGCCAGAATTCTACTTCTACAGGAGTAACAATAAATCCACCCCAGTTATTGGGTCTGGGAATTTCTTTACCTTCAAATTCAGTCTCTAATTGGGCTAATTTAGCTTCTAGAATAGCTCTTGATGCAATAACCGCGCTTTGTTCGGAAACAATTGCTCCTAGCTTACTTCCATCAGGTCTAGAGGCGAAATAGTTATCTGAAACAGCTTCTATTGTTTTAGTGGCGATTCCTTTAATAATAACTTGGCGTTCTGAACTTGGCCAGAAAAAGGAAAGGCATACGTGTGGATTGTTTATAATTGCTTTGCCTTTTTCAGAATCATAGTTGGTATAGAAAATAAATCCTTCTTCGGTAAATTTCTTTAGCAAAACTACTCTGGATTTCGGAAAACCATCTAAACCAATTGTAGAAATGGTCATTGCATTTATCTCATCTACTCCTCCTGCATCTTCAACTTCATGAAACCATTTTTTAAAAAAGTTAATTGGATCTTCTGTCAAATTGGTTTCAATCAATTCACTTTTTTCGTATGATTTTCTATAATTACTTAAATCTTCTATCATTTATAATTGTATTGGAATGTCATTAAAATTGTATCAGCAAGGTACAAATTATCTCACTAGAACTCAAAAGAGGCACCGTCATCTCCTAAAAGAATATTAGGAAAAATTGGTGTTGCTTCTTCTTTAAATTTTATAATGGATTCATATCTAGTAGAATAATGTCCTAGTACTAATTGTTGTACATTGGCTTGTAATGCAATTGTTGCTGCTTCTTGCGCAGTGCTATGCATTGTTTT
The DNA here is from genome assembly GCF_030766725.1 of Flavobacterium aerium. Lineage (GTDB taxonomy): Bacteria > Bacteroidota > Bacteroidia > Flavobacteriales > Flavobacteriaceae > Flavobacterium > Flavobacterium aerium. The sequence goes on from NZ_JARQWR010000003.1 coordinate 1,943, forward strand.
TTTTGCTAATTCTGCTTCTGCTTGTAAAAAGGTAGATTCGTGATATAATACATCGACATCTTTAATAATTGGAACTATAGTAGGATCAAAAATAGTATCAGAGCAGAAGGCGTAACTTTTTGGTGCTGGTGGATCGAATGTAATTTCTTTATTTGAAATTATAGTTCCATCATCTAGGGTTATGTCACCTCCATTTTTTATTTTCTGAAAATAGCATTTATCTATTTCATGATGTTGCACTCGATCAATATTAAGTTTGCGCTCCCCTACTTTCTCTTGAAATAAGTATCCATTGGTATACACACGATGTTGTAAGGGAATGGTTTTTACAATTACTTTATCATCTTCAAATACTATTTCAGATGTTTTTTCGGTTAACTCGTGAAAGTATAAGTTATAGTGTGTCCATGAATTGGATAATTTCAACTGTAGTGTTATAACTTCTTTGATTCCTTTAGGTCCGTATACATGTAGATCGGTAGTACGATTGAGTAAACTAAAGCTCGAAATAAGTCCGACTAATCCATAAAAATGATCTCCATGTAAATGGGAGATAAAAATATGGTTAATGCTTAAAAACTTGATTTTGTTTTTTCTGAGTTGTACTTGTGTTCCTTCTCCACAATCAATTAAAAATAGTCTATTTTTAATTTCTAATACTTGTGCTGTTGGGTTTGTAAAAGTTCGCGGTGTTGCGGCATAACAGCCCAGTATCGTCAGTTTCATACTAATATATATTAATAGTTTGTGTGGTAATGAGCCAAACTAATTATGCTTATTAGAACTTTATAATACTTTTGATAATTCTAGTATTTCAGTTCTTTATTAGCCCTGATTGTAGTGGCATCCTTTATGTTCATTTTGTAGAACATAAAGATAAAACGGAAAGCAGGATATAGCTTTAAATAATGAATTTAAAATCCTAAATCTCTTTCAATTTCTTCCATTTCAATGATGTCATTTGCTTCCAAAACTGTTGGGACAATAATCATTTCTTCTGGAGTATCATTAAATTCAAAATCTTTAATGGCAATCACGAAGGATTTTTTTGCTGCACGGTGTTGATTGGATAGTGCTAAAAATGACAATACATTTTTTAATTTCAGATCGTTGTACGCCGTAATATCAATAATCAGATTATGATCTTTGAAACTATGGTATTCGGTTGTCAGTTTGTCTACAAATGCTTGTAAATCTCCTTGCGTATCTTTGACAGTGATTGTATGTCCGTTTTTATCTACTTTCATAATTATTGAATTTTTGATGCTAAAAGATAAATTACTGCCATTCGGATTGCTACACCATTTTCGACTTGGTTTAGGATAACCGATTGCTGAGAGTCAGCCACATCACTTGTAATCTCTACTCCTCTATTAATAGGTCCTGGATGTAAAATTACAATTTCTTTATTCAATGAATCTAAAAGCGTTTTATCTAATCCGTATTGTTGTGAGTATTCTCGTGTTGAAGGAAAATAATTCACATCCATTCTTTCATTTTGTACACGAAGCATGTTTGCTACATCACACCATTCAAGAGCTTTTCGTAAATTTGGTTCTACTTTTACACCTAATGATTCAATATGTTTTGGTATTAACGTTTTTGGTCCACATACCTTAACTTCTGCTCCTTGCATTTGTAAAGCAAAAATATTAGATAATGCTACTCTGGAATGTAATATATCTCCAACAATGACAATCTTTTTACCGGCTACATCTCCTAACTTTTCTCGAATTGAAAAAGAATCTAAAAGTGCTTGTGTTGGATGTTCATGAGCACCATCTCCTGCATTTACAATACTTGCTTTTACATTTTTAGAAAGAAAATAGGCTGCTCCAGGATTTGAGTGTCGCATGACTACCATATCTACTTTCATTGAAAGAATATTATTGACTGTATCAATAAGTGTTTCTCCTTTTTTTACTGAAGATTGTGCTGCAGAGAAGCTTATTACATCGGCAGATAATCTTTTTTGTGCTAATTCAAAGGAAAGTTTTGTTCTGGTACTGTTTTCAAAAAATATATTAGCAATTGTAATATCTCTTAATGAAGGAACTTTCTTTATGGGTCTATTGATAACTTCTTTAAAATGATCGGCTGTTTCAAAAATAAGGTCAATATCTTGTTTAGTAATATATTTTATTCCTAATAAATGATTTACGCTTAATTCTTTCATTTTGGTTTAGGTTCTGGGTTTTAGATTAAGATTTTTGACGTTCTGCTTTTTGACTTTCGACAAGATATACTCCATCTTCTCCGTCTTGTTCTTTCCAACTTACTTTGACTTTTTCGTTATTGATAGCATCAACTTGTCGGCCTCTGTAATCAGGCTGAATTGGTAAGTGACGGCTAAAACGACGATCAATAAGTACTAGTAATTCAATTTCTGCAGGTCTTCCAAAAGATTGTATTGCTGTTAATGCCGAACGAATGCTTCGTCCAGTATATAATACATCATCAATAAAAATTACTTTTTTGTTTTCTACTAAAAAGTTAATTTGTGTTTTATTGGCTTCTAATGGTTTTTCTGTTCTTCTGAAATCATCTCTAAAGAAGGTGATGTCTAAATATCCTAAAGCAATTTGATTTATTTTGTATTCTTTTTCTAAAATCTCTTTTAATCTTTCTGCTAAAAAACTCCCACGGGGCTGAATTCCAATCAAAATAGTGTCTGAAAAATCAAGATGTTTTTCAATTAATTGACAGGCCAAACGGTGAAGAATGATATTGACTTCTTTTGAAGTGAGCAATATTTTTTGACTCATAATGCTGGGTTGTGTTTGGTGTGTAAAAATAGGGAAAATTTCAAAAAAAATAGAGCTTTCTTTGTAAAAAAACATTTCCTTTTTAATTTGTCATAAAAATGACTGTTTTCGCACAAATTAGATTTGATATCGGTACTTAACCGAAATTATTTCTATATTTTTATATTCTGTTAATATAATTTCCCCTATGGACGACTATTTAATTGGTATTGGTAAACGAATCAAAGAGATTCGAAAAAATAATAAAAAAACGATTAGTGAAATAGCGGATCAGGCTGCTGTAAGTAATGGTTTAATTTCTAAAATAGAGAATGGTCGTACGATTCCTTCACTTCCAGTATTATTGAATATCATTAGTGCTCTTGAAATTGATGTCAGTTTGTTTTTTGAACCTTTAGCACTAAGCCAAAGTGCTCCTTATATTGTGACACGTGCGGCGGAACATACCTTAATAGAAAAAGAAATTGACGCTAAGGGATTTACTTATCATCATATTTTTAGCAAGCAAATTGCTTCATTGGGTTTTGAAGCGGTACTTCTCACTGTTGATCCACAATCACATCGCGAAAAAGTAGAGACAGATGCCTATGAGTTCAAATATGTATTGAATGGTTCTATTACGTATAGCATCGGAGAAAACGAAGTTACACTAGACCAAGGTGATTCTTTATTTTTTGATGGAAGGATTCCGCATGTACCGATTAATAATTCATCGGCTTCATGTACTATGTTAGTCCTTTATTTCTTTATGAAAACGGAATAAATATGAAATAAACGAATCGCAGTTTTGCTGGCTTTGATCACCGAAAACTGCGACCGTTTGTTCCTTCCTAATTAGTTACTCTCAAAAACTAATGGTAATGCTCCTATGGAATTTAGTAATCCATCATTTGGTATTTCCTTTAATTGTTCTACTGTATGTGTACCGTTGATTACTCCTAAACTAAGTAATACATTGGCATTTTTGCCGGATTGTAAATCGGATGGTGTATCTCCAATATTAATTACTTTCTTTGAATCGCTGATATTCAATAGTTTCATTGCTTTAAAAATCATATCGGGGGCTGGTCTACCATTTTCAACTTCATCACTGGCAATTGATGCTTGGATTATAGTATTGCTATTCCCTACTCTATTTTCATTTAATCCTTCTAGCCATCCTAATTTATCTAAAATAATATCGGTTACGGTACGGTAAAATCCTGTTGTTAAAGCAATTTGAATATTATGCATTTTTAAAAACTCAAAGGTTTCTAAACATCCTTCTGTTGGTTTTATGATTGCATTTCTATAGTGATCTTCTAATATTGTTTTAAATGTATTAAAGGAATAATTCACTGATTGTTGCCATTCTTCATTTCGTTGTCCTAATTGTTTTTGCCAAAAGGTTTCAAAAACAAAGATTTTTGACCATCCCTGAACGGCTAAAATTTCTTCTTCGATCATTATTAAACCTGTTTGCTTTGTGGCTTTTGCAAAGCATGTTTCTACTTCTTTTTTATCTGAAATGGTCGTTCCCGCCATATCAAAAGTTACTAATTCTATCTTTTGCATGTATTACTTCTTTTCTTATTTTATAAAATCGTTTCCAAATTATGTTTTGCAAATCCTGCACTACCTGTCATTCCTTTTCCTCCTATTCCTGTAACAATATGGATATTCCCGATATTCTTCATGAAAATATCTTTTGATTTGCATTGGGAATATAATCCGAACCATTTGTGTTGAATACTCCAATCGGGTAATTCAATAATTTTCTTTGCTTCTGCAATCATATAATCATTAATATCTTCATTGCAGTCGAAACCCAACTCATCGCTTTCTTTTGCATCTTTATATTCATGGGAATCCCCTATAATGACTGAACCATCTGCTGCTTGCTTGAATAAGATATGAACTCCCCATTTTTTATCTATGGAGTCTTTAGGTTCTTTACTCTTAATAGCATCCCAACTTGGACATTCACTAAAGCTTTCATATCTTCTAATTGATAATCCGGTAAGAATTGATCCATTTAATGTATAGTTTGATTGCGGCTTTGTTTGCATCATTTGTAATTTTGACACTTCTAAATCACTGGCATTAAATTCTTCTGGGAATAGGATTTTAAAATCATGCCCACTACAAATAATAATTTTTGAAGCACTTAATTTTTGTCCATTTGACAAAATCGCTGTTGCACCGGTTGGTTCTGTTTCGCAATGTACTACCGTTGTATTATTTCTATATTCAAGTCCTTTTTCTGAAATTAAATACTGTAATAATCTATTTATCATTACACGGGGTTCTACAGTTACTTCTTCTGGGAAAAATAACCCTCCTACACAATAACTGCTTTTTAATCCTGTATATTGATTTAGACATTCTTCCTTTGTCAATAATTGTGAGGCATATCCATTGCTTTTATTGATTGCATATAATTCTTCAATTAAGGTAAGTTCTTCTGGATTGGACGCTAAGTATACGGATCCATTTTGGCGCACAGTTAGGTCAAATTTTTGCTGTAATTCTTTATAAATAGACAAACTTTCTCTACCATAATTTTGCCACTTCTGGTCCATTCCAGAGGGTACTACTTGCCCAAAATTACGGACAGTGGCACCTTGTGGTTCACTATTTTTCTCTATAAGAATTACTTTTAGTCCTCTTTGAATTGCATGATAAGCATGAAATGCTCCTAATGCTCCTCCTCCTACAATGAGTAGATCATGTTTTAAGCTCATATAAATCTATATTTTCTGTATTAAAATTGTATTCTATTTGATGGTTGTATTTTTTACTTTTTTTATTAAAATAGAATAATGAAGAAATCGTGATTAAAAATCCAAGTATTGATATCGTATAAGCACCATAGGTGAAAAAGCTTAACCAAGAGAGTTCCTGTTGTCCAAAGTTCTTATACAGGATGGCTACTACACTTCCTAAATATCCAAAAGAATCTGCTAGATATATTAAAAAACCAGCATTTCCTTTTATTTTAAATGCAGCAATCATTCGGTCGAAAAAAATACAATTGAACGGAACGTAGCATAGGTACAATCCGAAACCTGTACAAATCATCCATAGTGCAGGACCAATCTTATCCAATTGGTATTCCAGTGTACTCACTCCAATCATAACACTCCCAATTACTAATAGATAATGATAGAATCGGAAAGCTTTTTTATTGTCTTTTATCATTCCTACAATACCTAAGATCACTAATACACCTATTGCTATTGGAATTTCAGTAAGAGTGTATATACTCGCAGAATGATGGTCTCCTAATGCATCCCATAGTTCTCTTGCAAAATTGTCACGGAAATCGCGAAAGGCTGTTAATAGCGTATAGAAAAATACTAACATCACAATGGGTACAATAAATTGCTTCAATAATTGCCTACGATCCTTAGCCGTCATAGGAATACGTTCTGTTTTTAAAGCAATATCTTCTGCATTGGGTGGCGGAATACGTTCTAACATCTTACTACACAACACTAATGGAATGAAGAAAATTGCACCTGTAACGGCTGGCATCCAAAATTCTGTTATATGCCAATGGTCCATAAAATACTTCCCTACTGATTTTACAATTCCTGATGAAACTATAAAACTGGAACTCAAGAATACGCCTAGAATTTCACTTTGTTTTCTTCCTTCTAAATAAGAAAAAACAATCCCCCAAATCATTCCTAACGGAATACCATTCATAAACATGAAAATGATATTATACGGTGGTGGAACACTAGCGAATAAAATTAATGCGACTTCTGCTAAAGCAATTAGTCCTATTAAATAAAAGGCTCTGTGTTCTCTTTTTAATTGAGAGATTAGTTTTATCCCTAAAAATTTTGATAATACATATCCTAAAACCTGAGCAATGATCAACAGTATTTTATAATCAATATTGAAATAGGCCAGATTTTCATAGGTTGCAACTGTAAAGGGTTTACGAAATGCATACATACAAAAATAGGCACCAAATGAAGCAATAATTGTATGAAGTATAAAACGTATGTTTGATCGGTTTTTCATCTTCAAATTTTAATTTTCAACTATGATTTTTTTAGTAATACTCTTATTATCATCTATACCTTTAATTACTAATGAATATAATCCTGCGGTTCTATTCTTGAAATTAAATGATCGTTCTGGTGTATTTTTTTGTGTAAACACTAACTTCCCCATTGCATCATAGAGATAGATATCTACTTTTTGATTCATATCCTGTGTTTCAAAAGAAATTGGTATTCCAGATTTTACCGGATTAGGATATACTTTTACAAAATCAAATTCTTCCTTTGATCCATAATCAGGTCTGTTTAGCACCGCGCAAGATGTAATTAATGAGTGTCCATCTAACCCCCAAGATGTTTGGATTGGGATGCATAAATAATCGAAAGCAGTTGGAACAATATCAACTGTACGTGGTGTTCCAGAATAATCATACGTCACAGGAACATCGGAAGCATTTATCCATGTTGCTCCAGAAATTGTACCTGTCGTATTTGCAGTTCCACTATCCGTTGCATTTAATCCACTTCCTTGATTCAATCGGTAATAACTCACTAGGTTAGCATAATTAGCATGTGTAGTGTTTATTTCAGTACATTTCCAAGTATTTATATTTTCTGGACTTACGACAGTATTAAATACTCTAACTTCTGCTACTGCTCCTTTAAAATCATAGTTTGAATTTCCGTCAGATCCAATAGTAAAAGGAAGCGTTGTATTTATATCGGTGATATTGGCCATCGTTTTTGACCCATTCAAAATACCATCGGTATATAATTTCACCATTCCATCTCGGTCAAAAGTTGCACTGAGTGTATGCCAATTATTATCGTTTATTACTGCACCATCAATATCTACTCTGCGAGTACCATCACCTACATTGACTTTCCATTTTTGGGTCGAGGGTGTAAAAGAGAATACATATCCTTTGTTTAATCCTGAATCCCAATTTTTCTTTCCTACAATTTGAACATCAGCTGCAGTAGTTGTTTTAACTCTACATTCAATTGTAAAATCTTGCGTAGTTCCAAAATTGTGTGCTGTATTGGAAGGAACTGTGACCATATCATTGGCTCCATCAAAATTTAAATAATGAGTATTTCCTAGGCAATCAAAGGGTACAGAACCATTTACTGCTGTTTTTTTGATTTCTGTTTTTGGAATATCGTCTCCACTAACGATCACGAATATATTGCGTTCTTCCATTGTTGTTCCGCCATGATTAAAACCTATACCACCATGGTCTGTAGAAACCATCACTACCCATTTTTCTGTGACACCATATCCTGGACGGGCTTTTAGCGCTGCTATTACTTCTCCAATTCCAGCATCTACGGTTTGAATGGCATCAATATATTGTGGCACAGTAGGGCTAAATCCATACGAATGTCCTGCATGATCTACATCATCAAAATGCAAAAAGATTGTTTTGGCATCGTTCGTTTGAATTTCAGCTTTTGCTTTTGCAACCACATCAGCAGTATTTACAGGATTCTGAATTAAATCGCAAGGTACTGTTGAAGCAATATGGGTATTTATTGGTGCCCATTGACTTATGGAAGCTGTTCTACAACCTGGAAAATGGTTCTCCACACGTTTCATGAAGTGAGGATAATCAGTATAATTTTTTTGAGTAAAATTATTATCTACAACTAAGTGTTTATTACTCCATACACCTGTTAACATTGCAGACCATCCTGGTCCACTGATTGTAATATCGCTATTCAAGGCATCCCATGAATAAGTACCATTTGCTGCCAAAGCATCAATATTGGGTGCATTTGCTGCCAAGAGTGCATCAGGTCTGCAACCATCGATACCGATTAATAAAACTCGGTTTTGTATTTCTTGTGCTTGAATATTTTTTGAAATACTAATCACTGCTAATACTAAGAAAATAATTTTTTTCATAATTAAATTTTTATGGGGTTTGTAGAATAGTGTGTACTTGGCTTATCATTTGTTTTTTTGCCCCCCAATCCTCAAGAATATCGATTGGGAGACTGAAAAAAAACACAACATTATAAATTCCATTTAATTCCTATTTGTCCTCTAACCCCATAATACTCAACCTGCTTTGGTCGATCTGTACTACCATAATAATAGGTTAAAGGTTCATTTAATAGGTTATTTAATTCGGTGAATAAGGTTAAGTTATCATTAATCTTTAGGGATGCTGAGAAATCTAAAGTGGTGTATCTTCCATAATAGATATCATTTGATGTGTTTGTTCCGTGTTCTGTAATGTAAGATCCTTTGGTATTGAAAGCTGCTCGAGCATTCACTCTACCATTTTCATAAAATAACTGTGCATTTACTAGCGAATTAGCTTGTCTTGGTATCGTTACTTTATCTTCACGATCTGGTATCGTCATTTCAGAATGCATTATCGTTAAGTTTGTATTAACTCCGAAGTTGCTCCAGAATCCTGGTAAAAAGTCGAACTTTTTTACAAAAGCAAACTCTGCTCCTACTAAATAGGCATCTTTTCCATTCATTGGGATTGACATTTCTACGCCGCTTCTTCCGTTGTATTCTCCTTGTTGTGTACTTTTAAAGATTGGATCTGAAATAGCTTTATAAAATACCCCAGCCGACATTACACCCACATTATCAAAATAATGTTCTCCTAATAAATCGAAATTCCAAGAATGAGTTGGGTTTAATTGGGGATTTCCACCTTTAAATTCATTGTCTGCCTCGATATATGTTCCTCCTGGTGAAATAAAACCAAAATCTGGACGGGCAAATGTTCGGGTTACTGCAAATCGAATATTCGTTAAATCTGTTGGTGAATATTTAATATGTAAAGAGGGTAATAAGGATAAATAGTTTTTACTTTGTTTGATTCCTGATAAAACTTGTGTTGAAGCATTGTACTCATATCCTTCTACTTTTGAACTTGTATTGGTTGCGCGTAATCCTGTAATAAATGTCCATTGTTCGTCTACAGTATAGGTTCCCATTGCATAGGCAGAAAAATGTTGTTCTTTGACTGTAAAGTTTCTTCCTAATCCTCCTCCTTTTTCCAATATCTCCGAATCTGAATTTAGAATCAAATTGTTTTTGTTATTATTCCAAAAGGCATTCATTCCTTCTTTTGATAGTACTTTATCAAATACGCTTCCTATTGTAGCTTTCATTTCTGCTAAATATTGATCTCCACGGGGCTGATTTATTAAATTTGGATTTAAATCGGATAGATAAGGAGTGTTTGCTCCTTGCCAGCTGTAGAAGTAATCCCCGAATACTGAATTTCTATATTTATCTCTAAAATTTGATCCTATTTTTAGAAGTAGTTGATCGGTTGCTTCATAGCTTAAATCGATGTTGGCTACTATATTATCTCTTTCAACTACTTCTACTTTATAAAATTCCAGTTCGGAGAATTTCATTTTTGTTGCATCTAATTTTGAAAATCCGTTTCCGAAAAAACCGAACATGCTTTTAGTATCATTAGGATCCATTTCACCACCATCAACTTTAAAATAAGCTCTTGGTCCTACTCCTCTATTTTGTAAATAAGCAGGATTGAATGGAACTCCATCTTGATTGAATTTCATAACGAAATAACTATTGTTTTCTTTATCGGGTATATCACCATAACGAAAAGAATTTTGGTAACTGGCTACTTTCCAATCTACTTTTAGTTTATCTATAATGTGGCTTCCGCCTGCTTCACCTCCATATAATTCTGTGATTAATCGATTATGAATATTTTGTAGTTCTACACGTCCTGTTTGATTAGTTGCATTGTATTTATCAAAACGAACACGGTGTTTGTAATGAGTCTCGTCATCATTTAATGTTCCATAAATTAATCTTGAGAAGAATTTATTATTAGCATTTGGTGTGAAATCTACTGCTCCATTTAAACCAATTGTTTGTCTTACTCCATTATAATCTCTTAATTCTAAACGATAAATCCCTTCATCTCCACTTCTTCTTGCTTCAAAATTATCGGTGCTCCACGCTCTATTTACATAAGCTCCGTTAACAATGAATCCCCATTTTTTATTGTTAGAAACATCTCCATACGTGATACTTCCATTGTAAGTACCTTTGCCTGCTTTATCATTATAACCACTACTCAAATTGGCCGACAAAGTTCTTTTTAATGGGGCTGTTTTTGTAATAAAATTGACACTTCCTCCTATTGCATCGGCTTCCATATCGGGCGTAATTGCTTTTGCAACTTCTACGTAACCAATTAGTTCTGTAGGGAAAAAATCGAATGCTGTAGCACGTGAAGTGGTTTCTTCTTCTGCAGTAGGTAATCTATTTCCGTTTATAGTAGTTGATGACCATTCGGCTGGTAATCCACGTACCGCTACAAATCGTCCTTCTCCTTGATCTTTTTCAATGGAAACTCCTGCAATACGTTGCACTGTTTCTGCTGCATTAATATCGGGTAGTTTTCCAATACCATTGGCTGCAATAATATTGACAATTTTTGTACTGTTCTTTTGCATATTCAAGGCACGAGATTCACTATTTCGAGCAGAGCTTGTAACCAATACTTCATTTATACTTACGGCTGATTGACTTAATATCACTCGTGGTAATTCAATTGTTTTATTTGCAATAACATTAATGCTTATTGTTTTGCTCTCGTATCCGATAAATGAAATAATGATTTCATGTTTTCCTTCTTTTATGCTGGTCAAAGTAAAATTTCCATCAAAATCGCTCACGGTATTTTGTTGGGATTGCACCACAACGATTGTAGCTCCGGGTAATGGAAATTGATTGTCTGATATACTTCCTCTTATATTTCCTTTTTGTGAGAAAGCAAGACTACTAGATAGTGCTAATAGTACAAGGAACAGATTTGTAAAAATTTTCATGTTTGTTGGTTAAGTTTACAATAGTTAAATTTTATACCGCAAATTTGTATAATTTTTTACTATTTGTAAACTTTTAAAGATTAACAATTTATTATGAAAATGTTTACGACAAGATTATATATGTAAAGTTTCTGTTAAGTAAATAAATTTGTTATATGTTGTAAATAGGGATGTTAGATTTAAAACTCCAATAAAACAAGCCTAATGGAGTAGAATCTACTCAAAAGATTTAGTCTATATTATTGTGATTCTTTAAAACTGTAAGTTTACAATGATTCACTATTTGAGTATAACATACACTGTGGGTAAACTGTATGTTTGGAAAATAATGCAACAAAAAAAAGCCCCATTACTGAATAATTCAGTAATGGGGCTTTATAGAAATATAGTATTCTATACTATTGTTGGTACATTTTGATTCGAAGTTCTTTTACTTTCTCATCATCAAGATAATCATCAAATGTCATATAACGATCGATTACACCGTTTGGTGTCAATTCAAGTACTCTGTTCCCTACAGTTTGTGCAAACTCATGATCATGTGTTGTAAATAGAATTGACCCTTTAAAGTTTTTCAATGAATTATTGAATGCTGTAATAGATTCTAAGTCTAAGTGATTCGTTGGTTCATCTAGCATTAATACATTCGCACGAAGCATCATCATACGAGATAACATACAACGTACTTTTTCTCCTCCAGATAATACACGACCCGTTTTTAAAGCTTCTTCACCACTAAAAATCATTTTACCTAAAAATCCTCTTACATATACTTCGTCACGTTCTTCTTCTGTTTTAGCCCATTGACGTAACCAGTCAACAAGTGTTAAATCATTTTCAAAGAAAGCGTGATTATCTGCTGGTAAATAGGATTGTAGTGTTGTAATACCCCAATCAAATTTTCCTGAATCTGGTTCTTGATTTCCGTTTAAGATTTCATAAAAAGCACTTGTAGCTCTAGAGTCTTTAGAGAATACAACTACTTTATCTCCTTTGGCCATATTCAAGTCTATATTTTTGAATAAAACTTCTCCATCAATTGAAGCGCTTAAATCAGAAACATTTAAAATTTGATCTCCAGCTTCACGTTCTTGATCAAATATAATTGCTGGGTAACGACGGCTTGAAGGTTTAATATCCTCAACTTTTAGTTTTTCAAGCATTTTCTTACGGCTCGTAGCTTGTTTTGATTTTGCTACGTTGGCACTAAAACGCATGATGAATTCCTGAAGTTCTTTTTTCTTCTCTTCAGATTTTTTATTCTGTTGTGCACGTTGTTTTGCTGCTAACTGGCTTGATTCATACCAGAAAGTATAATTTCCAGAGAAGTGATTAATTTTACTATAATCGATATCTGAAATATGTGTACATACTGCATCTAAGAAGTGACGGTCATGCGATACAACAATTACGGTATTATCATAATTAGCCAAGAAGTTTTCTAACCAAGCAATCGTCTCGAAATCCAGGTCATTCGTAGGCTCATCCATAATCAATACATCAGGATTTCCAAATAATGCTTGTGCCAAAAGTACACGTACTTTTAGTTTACCATCAAGGTCTCCCATTAATGTATAGTGGTAATCTTCTGAAATTCCTAAACTAGATAATAAAGAAGCAGCATTAGAATCTGCATTCCATCCATTCATTTCTTCAAAAAGAATTTGAAGTTCTCCTACACGTTCACCATCTTTATCTGAGAAATCTTCTTTCAGATAGATTTCATCCATCTCTTTTTTAATCGCATACAACGATTTGTTTCCAATGATCACCGTTTCTAATACAGTAGATTCATCAAACATATTGTGGTTCTGGTTTAAAACGGACATACGTTTTCCAGGCTCAAGATGTATATGACCCGATGTAGGATCAACATCTCCCGCTAATATTTTTAGAAAAGTCGATTTTCCAGCACCATTGGCTCCAATGATTCCGTAACAGTTCCCTTGTGTGAAGGAAACATTTACTTCGTCAAACAAAATTCTTTTACCAAATTGAACTGATAAATTTGAAACTGATAACATTATATATTTTTTAAGAAATTGTTGCAAAAGTAGAAAAAATAGTGCAGTTTTGGCCTATCTATTCTTACATTTCTACCAAAATTTTATTTAACTATGCTTTAACAGCATTTTTAGATTTGTATGGATAAATTTGTTAGCACTAAAAATTAGTAATGATTAAAATTAATTTTAGAAAAATATCTTTTTTATCGTCTTCATTAATTCTTCTTCTGAGTTCTTGTAGCAAAAATTTCAAAGATGATGACTTTACAGCATATTTTGGAGGAGAAGTAACTAATCCTAGGAATACTTATGTTTTGTTGTATAAAGATTCTAAACTAATTGATACCTTAGAATTAAACAAAGAAAATCGATTTTTCGTAAAATTTGATTCCCTTACTCCCGGCTTATATACTTTTAAACATGAACCTGAGTATCAATATGTTTACTTTGATAAAAACGATAGTATCATGGTTCACATCAATGCTAATGATTTTGATGAGTCTATCATTTTTTGTGGCCGTGGGGAAGAAAAAAACAATTTCTTAATGGAATTGTATCTTAAGAATGAACAGGATAAAGAAAGCATGTATGATGTCGTTAAATACGAACCTGCTCAATTCATTAAGACTATTGACACTGCTCAGGAAGCTCGAGAAAAATTCTATAAAACGAAAAAAGAGGAATTAAAATGGGGTGCAGATTTTGACATTTATGCTAAAGCAACCCTAGATTTATATAATTACTCAAAAAAAGAAATATATCCTGAAGCTCATTTCATTACTACTCGTGAAGATATAACTTCAAAATTGCCTGAAAATTTTTATGATTATAGAAAAGGGGTCAATTTCAATAATCCTGAATTAACAAACTTCTCTCCTTTTGTTCGTTATCTTTCTGTCATGTTAGATAATATCGCTTCAAAAGATAATTTTTCAAAACATTTATCTAGTGATACTGCTTTAGAAAAAAACATCAAAAAATTAAATATTGCGGATACACTTTTCAAAAACGATAAAGTAAAAAATACCGTTCTTAATAATATTGCTTTCTTATATTTATTAGAAGATCAGCATATCATTAACAATCAGAAATTCTTAGAGCGTTTTTATCAATTGTCTACTGATACAAATCAGCAAAATGAAATTCGTAAGATTGGCGATGCTACACAACTTCTTAAAGTAGGTAATCGCTTACCCGAAGTAAAATTGAATAATACAGATGATTTACCTATTTCTCAAGCAGATTTATTAAATAAGAAAACGGTTATTTTCTTTTGGACTTCAAAAGCAGAATCACATTTTGAAGCTGCGCATAAAAAGGTTAAAGCATTAAAATTAAAATACCCAAACACACAATTTGTAGCGGTTAACATTGAAGATAGTTATGCTGATTGGAAAAAAATACTAGCAAAGTATCAATTTGATGGAATCACCGAACTTAGGGCTCCAAATTTTGAAGATTTAAAAGATAAATGGGTCATTACAAAAATACACCGCACAATGGTAACTAATGCTGATGGTACAATTGAAAATGCATTCACGAATTTATTTGATGTAAAATTCGAAGACAATTTAAAATAAGTAAGTAATACTCAAATATAACCCCAATAAAAAATCCCGCCTTATTTATAAAGCGGGATTTTTTTATTGTATTAAAGAATTACTTCTTATTTATTTCCTTTTTCAAAATCAGCAATAAATTGTGCTAATCCAATATCAGTTAATGGGTGTTTTACCAATCCAACAATTGCTGATAAAGGTCCAGTCATTACATCTGCACCAATCTTAGCACAGTTAATAATATGCATTGTATGACGTACTGAAGCTGCTAAAATTTCTGTTTCGTAACCATAGTTATCATAGATCTGTCTGATTTCTTCAATTAGTGCTAAACCATCTGTAGAAACATCATCCAAACGACCAATAAATGGCGATACATAGGTTGCACCTGCTTTTGCTGCTAGTAATGCTTGTCCAGCAGAGAAAACTAAGGTTACATTTGTTCTAATTCCTTTGTCAGAAAAATATTTTGCTGCTTTAATTCCGTTTAATGTCATCGGAATTTTAACCACGATTTGTTCGTGTAATTCAGCTAACTCTTCTCCTTCTTTCACCATTCCTTCGAAATCGATAGCATTTACTTCTGCACTTACATCTCCATCTACAATATTACAGATATCAACATAATGCTTTAAGATATTATTTTTACCTGTAATACCTTCTTTAGCCATTAATGTTGGGTTTGTTGTAACGCCATCAAGAACACCTAATGCTTGTGCTTCTTTAATCTGATCTAAATTTGCTGTGTCAATAAAAAACTTCATCTTGTATATTTAATTAATTGTGTGTTTACTATTTTGGGTTTTCAATACGGGTATAAAAGACTAAAATCTATTGTACAAAACTACAATTTATAATGATTCATTAATAGCTTTTCATAAACTTTATCCGGTAATGCTCGTTTCAAAACGATTGAAAACTTCTGCATGAACAATCCTATTTTATAATGAATCTTAGGATTTTCATTTTGAATTATTGCGTATACTGCTTTTGCCATTTCTTCAGGATTACTACCACTATCAACATGTTCATCCATCATTTTTAATGTATTTCCATATGGAACTTCATAAGCCGACCCTGCTAATAATGGAGCATGATAACGTCCAGAAGCAATATTTGTAGCAAAATCACCTGGAGCTACATTTGTAATATGGATTCCAAATTGCTTTACTTCCATTCTTAGCGCTTCTGTAATCAACTCTAAAGCCCCTTTTGAGGCAGAATACACACTTCTATACGGTAAGCCCATATAACCCGCTATTGAGGTTATATTAATAATTAATCCTGCCTTTTGAGATCTCATCTGCGGCAAAGCAGCTTTCATAACTTCAATAGGTCCAAAAAAATTGGTTTCGAAATTATTTTTAATCTCTGCAGTTGGTATCTCTTCTAACGGTCCCGTAATTCCAACTCCCGCATTATTAATCACAACATCTAGTTTCCCTTGCTTAGTGATTACTTCCGAGATTGCCTGTTGAATGCTTTCTGTATGGCGTACATCCATTTTCAATAAAGGAAATAGAGTATCCTTGCAATTTTCTGGATTACGACTTGTTCCGAATACGATATATCCGTGTTGTTGTAAAAATTCTCCAATTGATTTTCCTATTCCTGAAGATCCACCTGTAATCAGAACTACCTTACTCATTCGCAATGCTATTGAATTATAAATTTTGAGTCGCTAAATTAAGGAAGTTCAAAGAATAAATTAGAATGAATAACGCCTTAAAACGAAAAAATCTTCCGGATGGAAGATCTACTGAAGTATAAAAAAATGGCAAGCGACCTACATCGCACCGCTACAACCACTTACCCTTGCTGCGTTCCCACCCTGGGGGAGTCTGCGGGAGCTGGTCGTGTAGGACTTGCCGGTGCAAATATACAATCTTTTTATATTTTTGCAAGAGCTAACGGACATATTAAATACTGTTGTATATTGTATCATCATTAAAAAGTACTATGAAAAAACATAACTTACTATCAATCATTTTATTAAGCACTATTGCTATTAGCTGTGGTGATAAAAAAAATTCTGAAGAAAATTACTTTAGCATTGATACTTCTGCTTTAAAAGAGCAATATCACACCCAAGAAGGACTTTCTTTGGCTTTAAAAAACGAAAAAAACATCGCTATTGACTCAATTGTTTATTCTGTAAATGATAAAAAAATTGGTTCGGTAAAAGGGGCTGGAAAATTAGATTTTCAATTAAAAGATCAAAAACTAGGATACCAAAGTCTAAAAGCATTGGTTTATTTTGATGGTAAAAAGCAAGAAGTAACAGGTCGTATTGAAATCGTTTCGGATATTCAGCCAAAATTACTTTCTTACACAATTGTAAATACATATCCTCATGATACGGAAGCATTTACTCAAGGATTAGAATTCTACAGAGATACACTATATGAAGGAACGGGCCGCAAAGGGGTTTCAAATCTTCGCAAGACCGATTATAAAACAGGGAAAGTATACAAACAAGTTGATTTAGATGGAAAATACTTTGGTGAAGGAATTACCATCTTAAATAACAAAGTATACCAATTGACTTGGCAAGAAAATACTGTTTTTGTTTATAATGCAGATACTTTCAAAAAAGAAAAAGAGCTTCCATATTTTAAAAGTATAGAAGGATGGGGATTATGTAATGATGGTAAATCATTATTTTTATCTGATGGGACTGAAAAAATCTGGATTGTTGATCCTGTAACATTCAAAGAAACGGACTATATTAATGTATATACTGCTAACAGTAAAATTAAAGCTGTAAATGAATTGGAATATATTGATGGTAAAATTTATGGTAATATCTGGCAAAAAGACGCTATTGCTGTAATCGACCCTAAAAGTGGGGCTGTAGAAGCAGTAATAAATCTTTCTGAATTAAAAGGCAAAGTTACTCAAACGCCGAATACGGATGTCTTAAATGGAATTGCTTACAATCCTAAAACCAAAACTATTTTTGTTACTGGAAAGAATTGGGACAAAATGTTTGAAATCAAAATCAAGGAATAATTCTAATTCTTGATTTATAAAAAAAGCGTTCAATTATACTGAACGCTTTTTTTTATGCTTCAATTCTACCCTCATACTATATTGTATAGTTTACTCCATAAAAAAACGTCCCGAATTCCATAGTATGGAATTGGGACGTTTTTAAAAATTACTTTGTATTTCTACAAATTATTTTACTTCTTCGAAGTCAACATCTTGAACGTTGTCTCCTTGTTCACCACCTTGTGGTTGAGCTTCTTGTTGAGCACCACCTTGTTGTCCATCAGCTTGCGCTTTGTACATTTCTTCAGAGGCAGCTTTCCAAGCTTCATTGATTTTATCTAAAGCGGTTTGAACCGTTGCGATATCTTTTCCTTCGTAAGCTACTTTCAATTCAGTAAGTGCTGCTTCGATAGGTTGCTTGTTAGCATCAGATAATTTATCTCCGAATTCTTTCAATTGATTTTCTGTTTGGAAAATCATACCGTCAGCTTCGTTTAATTTCTCAACTCTTTCTTTCGCTATTTTATCAGCATCAGCATTTGCTTCTGCTTCTTTTTTCATTCTTTCAATTTCTTCAGCTGTTAATCCAGATGAAGCTTCGATACGGATATCATGAGATTTACCTGTACCTTTATCAGTTGCAGATACTTTAATAATACCATTTGCATCGATATCAAAAGTAACTTCAATTTGAGGTACACCTCTCTGTGCTGGTGGAATACCATCTAAATGGAAACGACCAATTGTTTTGTTATCTGTAGCCATTGGTCTTTCACCTTGAATAACGTGAATTTCAACCGATGGTTGGCTATCAGAAGCCGTAGAGAACACCTGAGATTTTTTTGTTGGAATAGTTGTATTAGACTCAATTAATTTAGTCATTACACCACCCATAGTTTCAATACCTAAAGAAAGAGGTGTTACATCTAATAACAATACATCTTTTACATCTCCAGATAATACACCACCTTGAATTGCAGCTCCAATCGCAACTACTTCATCAGGGTTAACTCCTTTTGATGGTTTTTTACCAAAGAATTTCTCAACTTCTTCCTGAATTCTAGGAATACGAGTTGAACCACCAACTAAGATTACTTCGTCGATATCTGATTTAGATAAACCAGCATCTTTGAATGCTTTCTCACATGGTAACATTGAACGTTTGATTAATTCGTCAGCTAATTGCTCGAATTTTGCTCTTGTTAATGTTTTTACTAAGTGTTTAGGTCCTGTAGCAGTAGCCGTAACATATGGTAAATTAATTTCTGTTTGCGTAGAAGAAGACAATTCGATTTTTGCTTTTTCAGCAGCTTCTTTCAAACGTTGTAAAGCCATTGGGTCTTGACGTAAATCAATAGACTCTTCTGCTTTGAATTCTTCTGCTAACCAGTCAATAATAACTTGGTCAAAATCATCACCACCTAAGTGAGTATCACCATTTGTAGACAATACTTCAAATACACCATCACCTAATTCAAGGATAGAGATATCAAAAGTACCACCACCTAAATCGTATACAGCAATTTTTTGATCTTTTCCAGTTTTATCTAAACCATACGCTAATGCTGCAGCTGTAGGCTCATTGATAATTCTCATTACTTTTAAACCAGCAATTTCACCCGCTTCTTTCGTAGCTTGACGTTGTGCATCGTTAAAGTATGCAGGAACTGTAATAACTGCTTCTGTAACTGTTTGTCCTAAATAATCCTCAGCTGTTTTCTTCATTTTTTGAAGTGTCATTGCTGATAATTCTTGTGGAGAATATAAACGACCATCAATGTCAACACGTGGTGTATCGTTATCTCCTTTTACTACTTTATAAGGTACATTCCCAGCTTCTTTTGTACTTTCTGAGAATTTGTTACCCATAAAACGTTTAATAGAAGCAATCGTTTTTGTCGGGTTTGTTACTGCTTGTCTTTTAGCAGGATCTCCTACTTTAATCTCTCCGCCTTCAACAAATGCAATTACTGAAGGTGTTGTTCTTTTTCCTTCTGCATTAGGTATTACTACTGGCTCGTTACCTTCCATTACAGAAACACAAGAGTTCGTCGTACCTAAGTCAATTCCGATTATTTTACTCATCTTTTTTATTTATATTTTATTTTTCGTTTAACTTTAATTTTTCGTTTTTCGTACTTGTTAGTGTTCTAGACAATCATTGTGCCATTAAATGAAATAATGTGAATTGTCAGTTTTTGTTAAAATTGGCGTAAAAAAATATGACAACATGACATTTCAACAAGACAAAACAGGACAACTATTCCTTGTCAGCCCTACCCTTTTATACTCATCTGAATAATTAAATTTAATTTTTCATCTCTGAATACTATGAATTTTACCCTGCCTCATAATACTGTCATAAAACGATGCGTACCTAGTAAATGTTCTATAAAACAATTCACTTCCAAAGCTTTAAAATAAACGTATACACTATAATGCTAAAGCAGTAATAGTGCTAGTTAAATACTATTTATTGTATATCTTTGCTACTATAAAATATTTCTTTTTATTATGGAATGTATCTCTGTTTTCGATATGCTTAAAATAGGTGTTGGACCCTCGAGTTCGCACACCTTAGGTCCTTGGCGTGGAGCTGAAAAATTTTTAGTTGAACTCCGTGAAGCGAACTTAATTGACCAGATTAATCGTGTCAAAATTGACCTTTATGGATCACTATCATTAACGGGTAAAGGTCATGCTACAGATTTAGCTGTAATGCTTGGTTTGAGTGGTGCGGATCCGGAATATATTCCCGTTGAAAGTATTGATGTTATTATTACAGCCATCAAGAACAAAAAAGAACTATTTCTAGGCAATGAAATCATCATTTCTTTTGATTTTGAAAAAGATATTGTTTTCAATAAAAACTTCCTCCCTTTCCATTCTAATGGTTTTAGCTTTACTGCTTATACAAACGACAGAGAACTTACTTCAGTATTCTACTCTATTGGTGGAGGGTTTGTGGTAAAAGAAGAAAGTGATAGTACTAAAGAAAACGAAGATATTAAATGTGCTTTCCCTTTTCCTATCGATAAAGCACATGAATTACTAACGTATTGTCAGACTGAGAACAAGAAGATCTCAGAAATCGTTTATGAAAACGAGAAATCAATGCGTACTGAAGAAGAAATTCATCATGAACTAATGCGTATTTGGAATACGATGTTAGAATGTATGTATATAGGATGTCATTCTGAAGGTATATTACCTGGAGGACTTAATGTACGTCGTCGTGCGTATGACATGCACAAAAACCTAATTGGTGTATTACCATATGAAAATCCTCAATCTTGGTTAGAGATTATTCGTATGACGGAAGTAAAATTCAGACAAATCCTTAAGTGGGTAAGTTGTTTTGCTCTTTCTGTTAATGAAGTAAATGCTGCTTTAGGCCGTGTGGTTACAGCTCCTACTAACGGAAGTGCTGGAGTAATACCAGCTGTACTAATGTATTATTTGGTAATTGAAAATCATGATGCCAATGAAGAACAGATTAAACAGTTTTTATTAGTTGCCGGAGAGATTGGAAGTATATTCAAAAAAGGGGCTACTATTTCTGCCGCTATGGGTGGATGCCAAGCTGAAATTGGTGTTTCTTCTGCTATGGCAGCAGCAGCACTAACAGAATTAATGGGAGGAACTCCAGAACAAGTATTAATTGCTGCAGAAATTGCTATGGAACATCATTTGGGTTTAACCTGTGACCCTATTGCCGGTTTAGTTCAAATCCCATGTATTGAACGTAATACTATGGGGGCAATTAAAGCTATTAACGCAGCCGAATTGGCTATGGAAACAGATCCTAAGAATGCAAAAATACCATTGGACAAAGTAGTCAATACAATGTGGGAAACAGCAAAAGACATGAATAATAAGTATAAAGAAACATCTGAAGGAGGATTGGCCGTTGCGGTAAGTCTTTCTGATTGTTAAATTGGATATAAATTCAAAATAAAAAAGCTTCTATGAATCCCATAGAAGCTTTTTTTATAAGTCAAAAACACCGTGCTTTGGATTTCATTTTCTCCACAATAGTTCGAAAATCCCTATTCTCGGAATGATAGGTTACAATCGAAAAGGAGACAATTCGCAGGCTAATATAGAATCAATAAAAAGTGTGCTTTTTCTTATATTCATTGACAATTTTAGTACTTTTACATTTCCAAAAAGAAAAAATCATGTCAACTGCAAAGAAAGATTATAAAAGAATTACGACAAAGTCATTAATTGATATGAAAGCACGAGGTGAAAAAATCTCTATGCTTACAGCCTATGATTTTACTATGGCAAAAATTGTTGATGGTGCTGGTATTGACGTAATTCTAGTAGGTGATTCTGCATCAAATGTTATGGCAGGTCACGAAACTACACTCCCTATTACATTAGATCAAATGATATATCATGCTTCTTCGGTAGTGAGAGCTACTACAAGAGCTTTGGTTGTTGTTGATTTACCTTTTGGTAGTTACCAGTCTGATCCAAAAGAGGCTTTACGTTCTTCTATTAGAATTATGAAAGAAAGTGGTGGTCATGCTGTAAAAATGGAAGGTGGTAGTGAAATTAAAGATTCAATTAAGCGTATTCTAAATGCAGGAATCCCAGTCATGGGGCATTTAGGTTTAACGCCTCAATCGATATATAAATTTGGAACTTATACTGTAAGAGCCAAAGAAGATGCAGAAGCAGAAAAATTACTGGAAGACGCTAAGATGTTGGAAAGAATTGGTTGTTTTGCATTAGTACTAGAGAAAATTCCAGCACATTTAGCAAAAAAAGTAGCAGAGAGCATTTCGATTCCAGTAATTGGTATTGGTGCTGGTGGTGGTGTTGATGGTCAGGTGTTGGTTATTCATGATATGTTAGGAATGAACAATGAGTTTAGTCCTCGTTTCTTAAGACGCTACATGAATCTATTTGATGATATGACAGCTGCCATCTCAAAATTCTCTGATGATGTTAAGGCTAAAGATTTCCCTAATGAAAATGAGCAATATTAATTGATTATACGCTTGTATTGCAAAGCCCTTTATTGCTTCATTAAACATTAAAGGGCTTTTCTTTTTTTGTGCTTATTTATAAAATTACCAATTTCTGAATTCACTACTGGATGAAAATCATTTCTAATAAATCTAATATTCAAATACTACACGAAGACAATCACATTATTATCGTTAATAAGCGTGTGGGTGATATTGTTCAAGGGGATAAAACTGGAGACAAACCACTGAGTGAGGTTGTAAAAGAATTTATTAAAGATAAATACAATAAACCGGGTGAGGTTTTTCTTGGAGTGGTCCATCGCTTGGATCGTCCTACAAGTGGTATAGTATTATTTGCTAAAACATCCAAAGCACTTACTCGACTGAATGATTTATTTAAAAATAGAGAAACTCAAAAAACATATTGGGCCATTGTAAAAAATAAGCCTTCAAAAGCAGAAGATAGTCTTATTCATTATCTTAAACGAAATGAGAAAAACAATACTTCAAAAGCTCATACAAAAGAGGTTCCAGAGAGTAAAGTCGCACACCTAGACTACAAAATCTTCAAGGAATTAAATAATTATTATGCCTTGGAAATTGATTTACACACGGGTAGACATCATCAGATTCGAGCACAACTTTCTGCGATAGGATCTCCAATTAAAGGAGATTTAAAATATGGTTTTGACCGAAGTAATCCAGATGGTGGAATACACTTACATGCTCGTAAATTAGTTTTCACGCACCCTGTAACTAAAGAGGTTATTAAAATCATTGCCCCTACTCCTAAAGATCCAATTTGGGATGCAACTTCTCAATCTTAATTCCAAGTAAATACTTCGCTAAGACCTATAAAAATAGTCCTACTAAAATTTAGTCCCTCAGTATTTTAAATTATATCATTTAAATGTATAATTTTATACCACATTTTTGAGTTATAATATTGTTTTCAAATTAAATGCCCCGTTAATTATGGAAAGAATAATGCTGTTATTTTGCTTTTTTGGATGTACTACTCTTTTGGCTCAAGGTCAATTTACAGGTATTAATACTTCGCAAAAAGGAGGACATTTTAGTACGGATGCTAATCCTGCTGAACTGCTTAATAGCAGTACAAAATATAGCTTTACCATTTTTGGACTTAGTGCCAATGCTTCCAACAATAAAGTAGGATTACTTGATGTATTCAATAAAAAAGATCTTGAAGATATTCTTTTAGAAGATAATAAGGGTATCATAAATCTCCGATTTGATACTGAAATCATTGGACCTGGTTTTGCTGTTAAATTAAAAAAGTGGGCTTTTAGTGTGGGTACTAAAACCTATGCCAAAGGAAATGCAATCCGCATTAATACGACATTAGGAAATGTTATACATGATAAAGTAAATGGAGTTGAAACGCATAGTATTGAAAACCTAAACAATCAACGAATTAATGCTACGGCTTGGAGCGAAATAGGATTTACAATTGCCCGAACAATATCTGAAGACAAAGAGCATAAATTCAATATTGGAACTACACTCAAACTATTATTCCCCGGAACCTATGGCAATATCGCAGCGCAAAATTTTCGAGGTACGTTAGTTTATTCTCCAAATTCAATTAGTTTGACCAATACAACAGCTCAACTAGATATTGCTTATTCTGAAAAGCTAGCCAATGGTATTCCACAAGCTGGAGAATACATTCCTTTGGCCTATGGAAAGTTAAATGGATTTGCGATTGATTTTGGAATCAACTATATGTGGAAAGATGATGATGAGAATGATTATTTAGCCAATACAGGAATTGCGGTACGAAATCTTGGGAGCATGACCTTTAGCTCTCATAAAAATTCATTTACTAGTTATCGTTTGAATGTTCCTAACGGATCATTTTTACAAATTGATAATTTTGATAATGACATTAGTACAATTGAACAACAATTAATCAATAGTGGCTACCTTCAAATTATGGAAACAAATCCGGACATTAAAGTGAAAACGCCAGCTGTATTGGCTGCCTATTTAAGCCTGAAAATAATTCCAAAATGGTATGTTACCTTATATGCTCAAGGAAAACTTGGAAATGATAGTAAGAATAATCAGATTACAACTCAAAATACTTTTTCTGTTACCCCGCATTTTACCACTGGTAATTTAGAAATTTATTCTCCTTGGGCTACAAATGAAATTTCAGGTTTTACGGGTGGCATTGGAATCCGATTGGGAGGCTTTTTCATCGGATCAGAATCTATTATCACAGGAGTAGTATCTAATACGAAACAAGGAGATATTCATATTGGTTATCAATTCAATTTTGATTCCTTTTCCAATTCTGATGATTGTCATTGTTCTTATAAACAATAAAGAACTAAAATCACCCCATTTTATCTTCACAAAAAAACTTCTTTTATAGGATTAAAGTCTTTATCTTTAGTATTTCTTATAAAAAGAATTGTATTATTCTAGGTTAAAGTCCTTGAAGTTCAACGAAAAGGCTTCAAAAAAACGATAAAATACCAGAAAAAACGATGAATGTATAATTGTTAAAATATTTATAGAATTAAGTCCAAAAATCTAAGAGACAATTCCTATTATTGCAAAAATTTTAAATTCATGATGAATACTACTAAACAACGTATAGAAGAGATCAGAGATAATGGTTTTTCATTGGATCTTGGCGATATGATTACTCAAAGTTTTGAAAACTTTCAAAAGATTGCATTACATGCTGGTTTAGGTTTACTATTACTTTCAATAATTCTAGTGGTATTGGTAATGGGTTCTATTGGAGCTTCTTTTGGTTTCGAAAATTTTGCCGAGCAAATGACCGATTTTCAAGTTACAGATATCTCTAGTGTTTATATTATTATTTATTTCTTAGGAATAACAATATTGACTTCTTTGATTAATCCTTTTGTTGCTGGAATTTTCAGACTGGCTAATCAAGCGGATAATGGTGAAAAAACTGATTTCTCAATGATCTTTCATTATTATAAAAGTAAATATCTAAAAGATTTAATATTCGCTTCTTTTTTGATTACTTCTTTTAATTTCATGGTATCTTTTCTATTTGAAACATTTGGTTTAGATTTCGTTGGAACAATAATTAGCTATTTTGTTCAATTGTTAACTATTTTATTTATTCCATTAATCATTTTTGGAAATCTGAATGCTACTGAAGCAATCAAAGGAAGTTTTATTGTGGTTCAGAAACAGTTTTGGATTATTTTATTGCTTATGGTTCTAGCAGGTGTTGGAGCAATGGTAGGGCTTATTGCAATTTGTATCGGTATGTTTTTCACTTTACCGTTTGTGTATTCAATGCAGTATGTTATTTACAAAAACAGTATTGGAAATGTTACTCTCCAAGATGAATTAGATGAAATTGGTCAATCTTACGATGAATACTAACGAGATATAATCTTATATAAAAGGCAAATACAAATTTATTTTAAACTAGTATTTGCCTTTTTACATTTCTAATAATTAACATTTACGGTCTAATTACCGTTATTTTTTCTAAATTTGATATACTAAAAATATAAAATATGAAGTGGCAAGGTCGTAGACAAAGTACAAATATGGAAGATGATCGCAGAATCTCTTCTGGTGGTAAAGTTGCACTTGGCGGTGGAGCAATAGGAATCATTATATTAGTAATTAACCTTTTCATGGGTGGTGATTCTTCGCAATTGTTACAACAGGTACAACAACAAATGGAACAGCAATCTACACAAACTGGAGCTCCTGATCGAGAACTTACTCCAGAAGAGGTTGAAATGGGTCAATTTGTAGCTACCGTTTTAGGAGATACTGAAGATGTCTGGACCAAAATTTTTGCAGAAAATGGAATGAAATATAAAGCGCCGAAACTAAAATTATTTACAGGTTCTGTACAAACAGCTTGTGGTGGTGCTAGTTCTGCATCAGGCCCTTTTTATTGTCCAGCCGATCAAAAGGTATATATGGACATGGGCTTTTTTGAAGAGCTAAAAACTAAGTTTGGTGCTGAAGGTGGTGATTTTGCTATTGCTTATGTAATTGCACACGAAATAGGACATCATGTTCAAAATCTATTGGGTACATCTGGTAAAGTACACCAATTACAACAAAGTAAAAGTGAAACGGAAGGGAATAAACTTTCTGTAGCTTTAGAATTACAAGCCGATTTTTATGCTGGTATTTGGGCTCATTATGACAACCAAATGCATGATGTAATTGAAGAAGGCGATATTGAAGAAGCACTAAGCGCTGCAAATGCTGTGGGAGATGATGCCATTCAGAAAAAAATGCAGGGACAAGTTGTTCCCGATTCTTTTACACATGGAACTTCTGCGCAAAGGATGCGTTGGTTTAAACTTGGTTTTGAAACTGGCGATATGAAAAAGGGCGATACATTTGCTGCTTTAAATTAAAAAACAACCCATCAATGTCAATAAATAAAAAAGGATTCTTATAACTAAGAATCCTTTTTTATTTTAATATTGTTGATATTATTCTTCTGTGCCAAAAGTAGAGGTTTCTTTAGTATCTCTCATAAAGGCATATACCAATAACGAAATAAAGATACAACCTGTTACATACCAATAGAAATAGGTTTCGTGTCCAATATCTTTAAACCATAGGGCTATATATTCTGCTGTACCACCAAATACTGCTACAGTAATAGAATACGGGAATCCAACTCCTAATGCACGAATCTCGGTTGGGAATAATTCTGCTTTTACAACTGCATTAATAGAAGTATATCCACTTACAATAACTAAGGCAATCATAATAAAACCAAAGGCTTCCCATTTACCTGTTGCATTACTTAAAGCAGTTAATAATGGAACTGTTGCTAAGGTACCCAAGATTCCAAAAGCTAATAACAATGGTTTTCTACCAATCTTGTCGGATAATGACCCAAAAATAGGTTGTAAACAGGCAAAAATTAATAATGAAATAAAAGTTATTAAAGTTGATTCGTCTTTCGTTAAGTTCACTGTATTTACTAAAAATTTTTGCATATAAGTACTGTACGTATAAAAAGCAATGGTACCCCCTAATGTTAATCCGACAACTATGGCAAGTGATTTAGGATGTTTCATTAATTCACGAAGTGTACCGTTTTTCTTTTTAACAACGACTTCATCGTCTTGTTTTTTGAAAGCTGTAGTTTCATCCATATGGCTTCTTAAATACAACGCTACTAATGATAATGCCGCTCCAATAAAGAAAGGTACTCTCCAACCCCACTCATGCATTTGATCTTCGGTAAGAAATAATTTCTGCATTAATAACTGAATTCCTATTGCAATCAATTGTCCTCCAATCAAGGTTACATATTGAAAACTAGAATAGAAGCCACGACGTTTTGAGGTAGCCATTTCACTTAAATAAGTAGCAGAAGTTCCATACTCTCCTCCTACACTTAATCCTTGTAATAGTCTTGCAACTAATAATAATATTGGTGCTAATACACCTATTGATTCATAGGAAGGCGTCAAGGCAATTAATAATGACCCTAAAGACATTAAAAGAACAGATAAGGTCATCGAGAACTTACGTCCTACTCGATCGGCAATACTACCGAATAACCATCCTCCAATGGGACGCATTAGAAATCCTACAGCAAAGATTCCTGCTGTATTAAGTAATTGAGCTGTTCTATCGCTGTCTGGAAAGAATACAGGTGCAAAATATAATGAGAAAGCAGAATAGGCATACCAATCATACCATTCAACTAAATTACCAATAGAACCGCTTACAATCGCTTTAAGGCGTCTTGCCGTATCTAATTTATCGGATCCATGGGAATTAACCGTATTAGTGTTTTTATACATAGTGCTAAATTATTATTTAAAATTAATAGTTTTTATAGGAATATTTGTAATGAGGCTAAGAATTCTCCTGCTCTGGAAAACACTGTATTGGTAGAAGCATCGTATAGCGGACGACTACTGTACTGAAGTGATATTTTGGCATGTTGCCCATCCAATAGAAAGTTTGTTCCTAAATCATAATAATGACCCGATTCTGCCAATGCATCTAACTTTTTCAAGGCATATGTTGCAAAGGGTTGAATGCGTACTTTAGTACTGAATTTTGGCAACATAAATCCAGCTTGTGTATACCATATTTCCCCAGTTCCCAAAAGGTATCTTGCATTACCAAAACCTTCTTTGGCAATTGTACCTGTAAATGTTTCATCTCGTGTTCCAGGATTCATTGTTCCAGAAGTACGAAGATAGTTGGGTCCAAAATTGTAGTTATAATATACCGTATACACTGAAACTGACATTTCTTTGGCTTTATTCCCTACTGGAAGTTCAGCAAAGACATCGGCACCAAAAACCGTAATATCGTGG
Organism: Flavobacterium aerium; assembly: GCF_030766725.1. Classification (GTDB taxonomy): domain Bacteria; phylum Bacteroidota; class Bacteroidia; order Flavobacteriales; family Flavobacteriaceae; genus Flavobacterium; species Flavobacterium aerium. The sequence continues at coordinate 31,427 of NZ_JARQWR010000003.1, forward strand.
GTTTTAAATACACCCTCTGTTGGCTGAGTCATTGTTCCATCAGAATTTGTGTAGAATCCTAAACCAACATTCAGCATCTTCTTTTCTCCAAGATAGGTACCGGGTAAAAAGGGTGTTTTACGATCTTCTTTTTCAAAAAACTGATAATCAAAGTATCCAGCAAAAGATAGTTTTCCTTTTTTATTATTGTCCAATGCTGCACCTCCTATTGTTGGAATTAAACTGGTTGCAAAGGGTTTGTTTACATTTAAACGATAGCCTAGTTTATCCCAATTCCCGTGGACAAAAAGTCCCATTTGACGCGAAAATTGATCTGATATTTCTATGGTTGGAAAATTAAAAACTGGTAAATCAGCCGTTAATAATCTACTTGAACTGGCATTCGTTAACCTACTGACACCATTCCAACTGTGTAGTCCTCCTCCTAAATATAGACTGAATGAATTTTCTTTTTTAGTATCAAAATCTACTGTGGGAATAATTGCATATTCATTATAAGCATCATGGAAAAATAGTGTAGCTTTCTTTCCTTGGCCTGTAGCACCTGTTCCAGATCCACCGCCCGAAATAAATGATTGGTTGTTAAATCCTAATTGGAAAAACATTAAATATCGCGGAGAGAATTGTGCAGTAGTTGTCAATCGCATTCTTCGGATTCCAGCATCAGCAGTATTTTCGGCAGGTTCACCATTTACCGCTGTACCAGGATTGTTTTCGATGTACCTAAACCATGTTTGATTCCAAAATCCAAATTTCAAATAGGCACTTCCATCTTCATTAAACTTGATCTTTAAATCTCTAACTTTTGTTTTAGGTTTTTCTTCCTTGGGAATTTCCTGAGCATTTAAATGAAAATGGGAAAGCAAGACAATTATTATTATCGAAATTTTATTCCTTCTTTTTTTCATATAATTCATTTTTATGAAATTATTATTAACAGGTCTGTAATTATTTCCTGTATTTTATAATAACAAACAAACGAGTCAAATTTGAAGGAAACTTGAAGTAAAGTTGTTGTATTCTTGAAATTTTACTAAACTGGTGTAAAATACCTGTAATTATGGTATTTATGAAATTGTGTTAAAGGAGATTTCTATGCAGTGTATTCCTTTATCAAAAGTATAATCTATAGAATATTCATAGATTTCTATTATTTTTTTCACAATTGCCAATCCTATACCAATCGAATTTAAAGATTGATTATCTTTTTTAAACCGTCCAAAAAGTTCTTCTGTTGGAACTAATGGAGCATTTCCAGTATTCTCAATAATCAATTTTTCTGTAGTCAACTGTATCGAAATAGTACCATTTATTAAATTATGACGAATGGAATTACTGATTAAATTATTCAATAGAATCTGTGCTAATGCCTCTTCCATTCTCACATATACATTAGGTACAATTTGTGTCGTAATGGTAATTGCTTTCATTTCTATTAGATCAGCAAAAGTATGTATCGTCTCATTCAACTGAATACTGAGATCAATAGAATCTGTAGGTTGTATCTGGTAGTTCTCTAATTTTGTTAATAGCGTTAGGGAATGATTGATACGGGATAGTTTCTCTAATTCATCATGCATCGAAGTTAGCTTCAACATTTGTTGTTCGTCTAATTTTGAATCCATCAATAATTCAATTTTAGCTTTAATTACAGCAATTGGTGTTTGCAATTCGTGCGAAGCATTTTCAGAAAATTCTTTTAATATCAAATAATCCTTCTTGGCATTGTCGGTCATTTTCAATAAGAAACTATTCAATTCCTGAAATTCATAGGTTGATGTTTCTTGAAATGTAATTTTCTTTTTCTGATTGATATGAAACTGTTGTATTGCCTGAAGTGTATTATTAAATGGGGCTAATATATAGCCTGAAATTACTTCACTGGATAGGATTACCAAAGAGAGTAAAAAAACAAATGTCCATGCAAAAACCATAAAAATCCCATTCAGATAAATATCATCGGCTTCCACAATAAAACTATGACTTCTAATCTTGTATTGTTTTCCCTGAACATAGGGAAATGTCGTTAGTTTTACCACTTTCAGCTCTGCCTGAATATCACTACTCCATCCTCTACCGGATTCGATGATTTCATGTTGATTTAGAGAGTCTAATCCTATAAAGGTAATCTCAACATTTCTGCGAGAGGGATCATTTGTAAAATCTTTGTTTTCAGAAATTTGTTTTACTATAACTTCATTTAATTGTCTTAGTTTACCAATATTAGCCTGTGTAACACTTCGTTTTACTGCAGTATAAACGATTGCAAAATTAATCAGCAATACAAACAGTGTGATAATTGAATAGGCAATTGTATATCGGTAATTCAGCCTCATGGGTTAATGATTACTTATTTTATATCCTAATCCATATACGGTACTGATATAATCTTCTCCACCAGCGTCTGTAATTTTTTTACGTACATTTTTTACGTGCTGGTATACAAAATCAAAATTATCCAGATTATCTGTATAATCACCCCACAAATGGGCTGCTATGGCTTGACGGGAAAGTATTCGGTTTTGATTGTTTAAAAAATAAATTAATAAGTTGGTTTCCTTTCGAGTTAAGTTTAGCACTACATAATTTACAGTGCATTCCATAGCCAATAGGTCAATATTAATTTCATTGAATATCAAATGATTGTTCGCGCTTTTATTATTGCGGCGCATCACAGCTTTAATACGGGAATATAATTCGGGTAAAGGGAATGGTTTTGTGATATAATCGTCTGCTCCTTCATCTAATCCCGTGACTTTAAAATCCAACGAATTTTTTGCGGAAATAATAATTACACTACTGGTGATACCTTCTTTTTTAATTAATTTTAATAGGTTGATTCCATTACCATCGGGTAACATTATATCCAGAATAATACAATCATAGGTAAATAAAACCAGTTTTTCACGCGCTTCATCAAATGTACTGGCGGTTTCACATATATTATTTTCATGCACTAGAAAATCAGCCATACTTTTGACTAGTTCTACATTGTCTTCTACTAAAAGTAATTTCATGGGTATGGAGAATCTTTAATTTATATTATGATTCTGTAAGATAATCGGATGTTACCGTTACGGTAGCATAGAAATAATTTAATGCTGCTAAAAAAGCATAGTGCACCTCATTGGCTTTGGTGGTTTGTCCCATTACTTCTAAGTCTCGAGTAGCACAGGCATCTCCAATTACTGTACAGTTAAAATTAAAGTCTTTTGCTGCACGGGTAGTTGCGTCAATACACATATGTGTCATCATTCCGCAAATAACTAAGTCGGTAACATCTATTAAATGTAAATAGGCTAATAATTCTGTAGCTCTAAAGCTATTCGGATAGTTTTTTACAATGACTTTTTCTTCGGGTAGCGGAATAACATTGGAATGAATTTCAACGCCTGAAGTATTGGGTATAAAAAAAGTTGCGGTTGGGCTAATTGCTTTGTGTTGTATATGAATAACTGGATGCTTCTCACTTCTGAATTTTGCTAATACTTTTTTTGCTTTTTCACTGGCTTCATGTGCTCCTACAAGAGTCATGGCTCCTCCTTCAAAATAGTCATTTTGAATATCTACGAGTAGTAATGCTTTTTTCATTTTTGCTTTTTTTATTCCTTAAAGTAATTTATTTACTTTGCACTGTATGTTTCAAATTTATACATTTCTAGAGTATTATTAATCTATAATTTTGAAAAACATGAATTGCTCTTTAAATCTTTAAGTTTAGGGCAAAAAAAAATCCCTAGTCAGAATCCATCCCCCATGGCTCCAACTAGGAATTTTAAATAAAAAACAATTATATAAATCCCTAAATATAATTGCCTCTTTTTGAAAAAACGTGACAACATTATTCTGATGTAAAAATATTCTAATACTATTGTTTTTATAACCAATAAAAGTCCTAAAAATGCTAGTTTAAGACCATTTTATTTACATTGTGATTGCGAATTATAACAATATTATTACTTTATAATAAAGATTTATTCATTTTCAGCACTACTCACAAAAATATCCGCAGGCATAATCTTAAAATGTTCTTTAAATACAATTGTAAAATAGGCTGGTTTATTGTAACCCAGTTCGAATGCAACTTTACTTATTGAAGAAAATTGTCCACTTTTTAGTAGTTCCATGGCTAAAAGTAGTTTCTCATTTTTAAAAAACTCGCCAGGATTCATTCGGTATACTTTCTTATAGACTTTTTTAAATTTCGTGACAGACATGTTTGAATTCTGAGCTAGAATTTCAATTCCTGGAAAAGGTTGTAATAAATTAGAAAGTAAATATTTCTGGCTTTTTACAATACTCGCCATATCATTGTCTGAAAATTGTGTAGTAATTGGTTTATTTAAATTTAACCGTTCTATAAGGCAATTCAACAGGTTTAAAGCCACACTTTTTAGTAAAAATTCATAGGATGGCTCATCGAATTTTCGTTCTCTAATTTGATGTAAAACTATTTTGCTTTTACTATCAAGGTGTCCATAGAAAAACATGGTATTTTTACTACTATCAAATACTTCATTAAATACTTCTTCAAACTCATTATTTTTAAAAAAACCATTTAAAAATTTCTTATTTATGAGGAGTCGTAATGAATATAATCGTTCGCCAACACTTGGAATATAGGAACTTGCCATTCTACAATCCACGATTCCAAATCCTAATTTCGATTGATATCCCATTTTATGTGAAACTTTGTCGATAATATAACTACTGAATTCATCACTCATATCGTAATATACAACCCAATAGTCTTTATCAACTGGTATTTTTATGAATTCTACAGATTCATGTGCAACAGCATCAATGACCATCACAGATAATTTATCTTCAAATACTTCTAAAAAGCACGTAGATCCATTGGCTTTTTCTTCCGGAAAAATTAAGTACTTATTATCGATCAGTGTACAACCGAAACCATCAACAAATTGTTGTTGCCACTCAGGGCTCAATGATAAATGATGTTTAAATTGACTAATCATTTGGTCCAGCACCGTTTAATATAATTGACTTATAAACTCCTTGGGTAATATTTTAAAGTATTCTTTAAATTGATTGGCAAAATAGGAGGCATTTGTATAGTGTAGTTTTTCTGAAATTTCTCCAATAGTATAATTACTTGTTTCTAGAAGTTCCTTAGCCAATTCAATTTTATTATTTAAAAAATATACTTTAGGACTTAATCCTATAATTTTTTTAAACTTCTGTTTGTATTTTGTAGAGGACATACCTGCTTTATCTGCTAATATATCTATTCCTGGGAAAACGGATTCTATTTCTTTCAATAGGTAAGTTTGAGATTCCAGTATTTTTATAATTTCATCATTTCTTACTTTACCTACGATAATTTCTCTATTGCTAAGACTGTCTAAGTAATCTCCTAAAAGCGCATATACTGTACTTTTAAATGTCATCTCAAAATTTAAATTTTCATATTCAACTTTTCTTAAATCGTTAATCAGCATCTCACTTTTATGACTCATCCGATCGAATCTGATAAACGTATTTTTCTTTGGATTAAAAATAGTTTCAATAATTGATTCGTATTTTTTGATCTTTACAAGATGCTCTTTTAATAACGCCTTAGTTATATAGATACAAATCAAGTATTGTTTTGTGTTTTTTGACATAATAAAGTCCGCATCCAGAACACTATCTAAAATTGATATATTTGAGCTTCGCTTCTCTACTTTAGAAAATTCATCATTAAGCCTTATCTTAACATCTTGACTATTGAAATAGTACTGTATTCCTATTAAATCATTATTAAGATTACGTTGTTTGTACCAAATATCTTTATTATAAGTCACATCAATAAGCATAGCCGAAATACCCGAGTTAATTGATGTAACATATTGGCAGCCCGACTGTATTCCCTCTGGTGTTTTAATGAAATTCCCCTCTACATATCCCCCTAAACGTTGAGCTAATGGTTCTACCCAATCTAACTCAATATCATATCTAAAATCAATTGTTAGCATAAAATATCACTTTGATTTATAAAAATTTAATTAATTTATTTACAATTTTAGGAGTTTAGTAAATCATTAATTTGGTTGAATTTGATATTTGTAACTAATCATAAATTCAAAATGCTTTTGATTTAAAATTTTGAAACAGTAACTAAAACCTTGTTAAACAAAAATACTGCCAAACATTAATTTTAGAGGTCAATAGCTCCTTAATTGATTAATTATTATTCATTTAGCTTAAAATTCTAGTACTATAAATTTTAATTTATGAATTTCCAATAATTCATAGATTATATCATTAATTCCTCCACGCTTATTTTCTTCTGTATTCTATACTGAGTTGGACTCATTCCTTTTTGATTTTTAAAGAATTTATTCAAATGACTTTCATCTGTGAATCCTAATTCATTTGCTATTTCAGTAATTCGCTTGTCACTATGATCTAATCGCGTTTCAATCAATTGAATTTTATATTTTGTAATGTAGGATTGCATTGTTTCATTACAATGTTTTTTGAAGTATCGTCCCAAATAGCTTTCTGAGATTCCAAAATGATTACTAATTACTTCAGTCCGTATTTTTTCTGGGGAATAGATATTACTTTGAATGTAATTGAGTATCTCAACAATTTTATCCTCTAGCATATTACTATTCTGTTCTGGCAAATACTTTGCAATATTCCGTGCTACAATAACAATTAGTGTATTGACTAATTGTCTTATCAATTCGTTATTATATAAATCTCTATTTACACGTTCCCGAATGATCGCATCAACCATAGAACGAACTAGACATTTATCTGATTTATTCTTCAAAATACATCCCGGTTGGTGATTTGCATTTTGTAAAATAAATTCCAATTGTTTTATATTATGGGATTGCATTGCTTTTGATTGTAAATAGATATCATTAAAACGCAAAAAGAAAAATTGTGTCGTGGTTTCTATTTCAAACGAATGACAATCTTGTGGCGTAATCAAAAACATGTGTCCAGCGGTATAATCAAAATGATTATTATTTATACATTGCTTACCCGTTCCATCTATAACATAAACCAATTCGAAAAAGCTATGTTGTAATGCTCGCTCAGGAAACTCATCTAGTGTTTCAAATACAACGGAATAAGGTTCATACAGGTGTTCTTTCTTCATGGTACAAATATACCGCATTAACGAAAATATATACCTAATTTAAACTTAAAAAACAGTATAAATTTGCTTTATAATTTAAAACAAAAAAAATGAAAGCTATTGTATTACAAAATTTTGGAGGTACTGAACAACTTCAGATCACTGAAATTGATAAACCTCAAATCAAAGAAAATGAAGTATTAGTCCAGGTAAAGGCATTTAGTATTAATCCTGTGGATGCCAAAACACGAAATGGAAAAGCTATTGCAGGTCTATTAAAAGATATTCCACAAATAATATTAGGCTGGGATCTTTCTGGTGTTATAGTTGAAAAAGGAAAAGATGTACAGGAATTTAATATAAACGATGCTGTCTTTGGAATGGTCAATTTTGCGGGACATGGTCAGGCTTATGCAGAATATGTGGCTGTTCCAGCTTCACAATTAGCTTTAAAGCCAGAGAATATTTCTCATGAAGAAGCTGCAGCAGCAACATTAGCAGCTTTAACGGCTTGGCAAGCCCTTGTAAATACATTAAAGATTCAATCTAATCAAAAATTATTAGTTCACTCAGCATCCGGTGGTGTTGGTCATTTTGCAATACAGATTGCAAGGCATTTTGCACCTATGTGATTGGGACTTCATCTACGGCAAACAAGCAATTTGTGTTGGATATGGGAGCCAATGAACATATCGATTATAAAAATCAACGTTTTGAAGAGGTTACAAGAGACCTTGATTTTGTATTGGATTCTATAGGTGGTGACAATGCTGTTCGTTCTTTAAATGTTATCAAAAAAGGAGGAACTGTGATTAGCCTTCCTTCTGGCTTGAGTAATGACATTACAGAGAAAGCTAAAACTATGGGCGTACATTGTTACTATACTCAAGTAAAATCTAGCGGAGAGGATATGAAATCTATTGCTGACTTGTTATCAAAAGGAATAATTAAGTCTCATGTCTCTAAAGTATTTGCTTTCAATCAAATTGCAGAAGCACATGACGATATCGAATCTGGTCGTACGGTAGGTAAAATTGTAGTGAAAATATAATTAAATGTATTCTTTAATTAAAAAGGCTTAACATAAACTGTTAGGCCTTTTTACTATAATTATTTTTTAATCTCTTTAATGAGAAGTACTCCTTCAATTGTTGCCTCTCCCAACGCATAGAATTTTTCACCCTGATTCTTAAAATTATAACTTTCCAATAGTTGAATCACTGAATCTTCTTTTTTTCCCACACTCCAAATGACATCGTAGGATTTACTTAATTCGATACATTTATCCAATAAAACTTTTTCTGCTTGATGGTTTTTAAAAGCATTTAGTATTTCGAAATCCGCTAAATAGCTTACTTTTTTATTCATTAATAGAGGTGTTGAATCGGTCTTTTTTTTGAGAAAAGCATATCCTATGGGAGTTTCATCAATATAAACCATGATACCTTGATTTGAAAAATCATTTAGCTCACTAATCATAGCATCTCGGTTAAACTTTGTTTGAATATATTCTTCAATTTTTGCAGTGTTCAATACTTCAGCATATTTTTCCTTTATTCTTGTACTTCCTACTTGTTTATATAGATTCATCCCTTCTTCGGATGCAATTATAAATTTTGTTTTAATTGTATTTTCCATTATCGATTGTATTATAATAAATCAAAGTTAGAGGATCTAAAGAACAACTGTCGGTTCAGTTATTGTATTTTCAATCGGTACAGATTTTACTTTTTCTGAATTGTATTGTCTACCCATTCCCCTATTGTTTTTAAAGCCTCTGCTTTTTTATGGGTCAATTGATCGGCAAAAATGATTCGGAAATACCTTTCATATTGTGGCGAAAATGAAAAAATTGTACCTGGAGTAAATTTGATTTTCATTGCTTCACAGTACTCATAAAATTGTTTCATATCCATTCCCTCTGCAGCTTTTATCCAGATACTGTATCCTCCTTTGGGTATTGTATAGCCTATTTTATTAGGAAAATATTCTGAGAGTACTACTCGAATTTGATAAGCTTGCTCTGCTAATTGCATTCTAAACTTTCGAAGGTGTCTATCATAACTTTTTGTTCGTAACATCTTGCATATTACTTCTTGGTATATTGGAGAAACGGTACTGCCTAAGGCAAATTTTATTTGTTCTGCTTTTTCAAAATATTTTCCTGGCGATAACCAGCCTAATCTAATCCCTCCTGCTATTGTTTTTGAATAGGATGAAAAGATCAACACTAAGCCGTTTTTATCCCATGATTGAATGGTACGAGGTCGATTTCCTGAAAAAGAAAGATCTCCATATATATCATTTTCTATGATGGCAATCTCTTTGGATTCAGCAATAGCCAATAATTTTATTTTTTGTATATCAGATAGTATTGTGCCTGTTGGATTATGAAAATTAGGCGTCAATACTACAGCTTTAATTGCTGTTGTATCACATATCGTTTCTAATAAATCTACATCAAATCCAGATTCATGATGTACAGGTATTTCTATAACTCTTAGCTTTAAAGTTCGAATAACTTCTAGTACCGAAAAGATACAAGGGCTTTCTATCGCAATAATATCATTTGGTTCACACACTGATGCCAATGCAATATATAATGCTTGCAAAGCGCCGTCAGTAATGATAATTTGTTCTGCATTAATTGATGCTCCATGTAGTTTATTTCTTCTCGCAATTTCTTCCCTTAGCGGCAATAGTCCATTTGAAGGATAATAGCGTAATAATTGAGCTCCTTTCTCACGAATAATTTGTTGCATCATCCGTAGAATCAACTTTTGAGGAATCAATAAATCTCCAGGAGCTGCTACATTAAATTCTGTTAAGCTCTTTCTTCCTTGTGTAGTGATTGCAGAAAGATTGTGTTGGAATTTTGTTTCTTGAATATTAAATGGTTCTATCTGATTAGGATTATTATCCATTGCCCATTGTTTCGAGCTTACATAATAGCCTGACTTAGGAATGCTTTCAACTAAGCCGCTTATAATTAAATGCTCGTATACATTTTGTATGGTACTCACACTGGTTTTATACTTTTCTTTCAAAATCCTTATCGAAGGAAGTTTATCTCCTTTTTTGTAAATACCCTTATTGATATGGCCTTCCAATATGTTGGCAATTTCTTCGTATTTGTATTTCATTTCTTCCAAATCTGTATCAGTCAAATTTACAGATTATCAAACTGTATTCAAACCAAAAATTGTAACGTTCTAATTTTTTTTATAAAATTATTAAAACAAAAAAGTTATATTTAAAGTGTCTGTATCAAAGAATACTTTCCACTCCCCATTGGAATAAAGGATTGCAGTAAATCAAAAACAAATTTTAACTGTACCAACATTATGCACAATTATCTTTTACTTTCTTTAGGGTTAATCGTATTAGTTTCAATGTTAGTTATACTTGGAGAGCGTTTACGTATTTCATATCCTATTTTTCTTGTTTTAGCGGGATTAGTGATCAGTTATATTCCGGGTATTCCTTCTATAACCATAGATCCAGAAGTCATTTTTCTTATTTTCTTACCGCCTTTATTATTTGAAGCAGCATTTAATACAGAATGGAAAAGTTTTTGGAAGTGGAAACGTATCATTGGAACATTTGCCTTTGGATTAGTCATTCTTACTTCAGGTATTGTGGCTTTAGTATCTACTGCAATGATTCCCGGCTTTACCTTATCCTTAGGGTTTTTATTAGGAGGAATCGTTTCTCCGCCGGATGCTGTGGCAGCTACATCGATTCTAAAACGGATTAAGATTCCTAAAACGATGGTTAGTGTTCTAGAAGGAGAAAGTTTAGTAAATGATGCTTCTAGTCTTATTGTATTCCAATTTGCATTGGTAGCGGTTCTAAAAGGTACTTTTGTATTACAGGATGCTATCGGGAAATTCTTCATTGTTACCTTCTTAGGAATTGCAGTAGGATTAGGAATTGCTTATATTTTTTATCTGATTTTAAAGTGGCTCCCAACTCAACCTCAAATTGATAGTGCCTTATCCTTGGTTGTTCCCTATCTCATGTATATTGCTGCCGAAGAAGTCCATGCATCTGGCGTAATGGCTGTAGTGAGTGGTGGATTATTTCTTTCTCATCGTGGACATGAAATTTTTTCTTATGGAGGACGTATACAGGCTCATGGACTTTGGTCTACCTTAGGTTTTGTATTAAATGGTGTCATTTTTATTTTGATTGGATTAGAACTTCCTGTCATTGTAAATGGATTAGGAAATTATTCTAAAACGGAAGCTTTAACCTATGGGCTTATAATCACATTTGTTATCATCGTAGTTCGAATTGCCGGTACAATGGGATCATCCTTATTTACCATGTTTATTAGCCGATTTATTCGAACAAATAATCCCCGTCCTGGATGGAAAGGACCACTAATTGTAGGTTGGGCAGGTATGCGTGGTGTAGTTTCTCTTGCATCTGCATTATCAATTCCGCTGTTATTGGACACTGGCGAACTATTTCCTCAACGGAATCTTATTCTATTCATCACCTTCGTTGTAATCATTACTACATTAATCCTACATGGATTAACACTTCCAATCTTAATTCGATGGGTTAATGTCAACGATACTGAACACCCAAATGAAGCAGAACGTGAGGTGCAAATTCATTTGCATTTATTGAACACTGTCCAGAAAACGTTTGAATCTTTGATTTCAGAAAATAATCTCATTGAAAATAAACTTATTTTCAATCTACAAGGTCAAATTGCCAATGATATCTATCGTGGGGAACAACAATTACAAGCATTGAGCAATGAAAATCAGGAAAAGGAAAAACTAGACGAATACAATGTAATACTTATCGCTCTAATCGATGCACAGCGTAGAGAATTAAGTATTTTGCGCCGTGAAAAGAAATTTGATGAATTGGTAATTCGTAAACAAGAAACGGCTATCGATCTTTATGAAGAGAAAATAAAAGGAAGAGAATAAAAAAAGACCTTAATGAATTCATTAAGGTCTTTTTTTTTATAATGGTGATGTATAACGGTATCCCGTCTTTATTCTTTTAAAGGTATTTCCTTCTTGTTTTAAATATTCTGTTGAATTTCCTTCAACTCCAGACCAATCGGTTATTATCTCAAGATTTCCTTTATTTTTAAAAACTGCAATTACAGTATAATATTCCAACCCAAACTCTCCTCCATCATCTACACCCCAAGTACTCATTTCATCATATTGAGCAGGGAAATCTTTATAGACGATTGTTGTAGGTGTAACTAGGACCAATGAGACTAATGCTGAATCTTTTTTGATTTCAAATTCAACCAAATATATTTTACCGACCTGATCTATATCGATTAATGCTCTTTGTTTTTTGATTTTTCGTTCTTTACTTGCACTAATCTTTGATGCCATTTCTTGTGGTAATAACTCATTCTTTTTCATGGAATGAAATGGTAATACTGTATGGCTAGCAACAAAGTCTTTGGATAATAAAATAGTCGTTTGATCACTATTAACATTCCCATTCTCTATTGCAAAAAGATATCCTCCGCTAGCTCCAAAATTATAGTAGTTCTGACGATTATTATCTTCGCTTGTTGCCTTTTTTTGTTTTATAAAATGGATTGGAATTAATTTCCCTTCTTTAGAAATTGTATGGGTATAATCTGATGCTGTTATAATGGTATCATTATTTATATTCAATATTTCTTTACCTGCTTCATTACTGAATCCCCATAGTATACCGTCTCCATTAGCTGCATTATTTATAACCGATTCTGTTTTTGTGGTCTTAGATGTAATTGTATCCAAGACTTCTTTTTCATTTTCAGTATTTTTATCTTTCGAAAAACACCCAACACATATAATAGAAATGGCTAAACCAATAAGTTGTTTCATAGTACAATTTTTATATTATTTAGGAAGCTAAAATAATAAAAGCCCTCATAAAATTATCAATTTGTTTTTGTGTTATTTCATCTATAATCTTTTCTTCTAAGGCAAGTATCTTCCTCTTCATTATTATTATTTTATTTTTATTACTCCTGTTCGGTATAAATCCAACGCTTCTTTTAGGATCAATTTAATAGTTTGAACGGGCAAGTCATCATGAGGATTAAAAAGCATAATTTTCATTCGGGAACGCTTCTCAATAATTAAATCAGGATGTTCTAATCGAACACCTTCCACAATCCCAATATACGGTTGACTGTGTTTCTTATGGATCCATAAATAACAAAACATCTTGCCTTTATAGCAAAAAAATGGCATTCCGTATTTCAATTCTTCAGTTATCGCATCATCCTGTGCGAGAATCATAGTTCTTAGGGCAAGTAGGACGCCTTTATTGGGTTCCTTCAATGCTAAATAAAAATCATCTAATTTCCTCATATTTTTCCTCTATAAAAAGATACGCCACTGACTGGTTATTCTGGCTTAGCGTAAAAATCCTGGATTGAATTGGTATAAATACAGTGATCAATTTTTGCCGATCCATAACTAAACATTAAAGTTGGATTTTTTGCTCCTAATGGTACTAACATCAGACTTCTTTTACCATTTACTTTTTTCACTTCAATTCCTTGTTTGTCTCTTTGATCAAAAGCACAATCGAAATAATATAAATACGGATAGGTAAAAGTAATGCAGTCTTTTTTTGATATTTTTCCTAAACTTCGTAATTCTAATGCTGAATAATGATTGCGTATTGCCTCTTGAAATTCAACTGCATTCAATGGAATTCCTTTTAAAGTTGGCATGATATTCAATTGTCCATCAACATATACCCACTTCTTTAAATCATTTAAATAAACCTCAGTAACCACATGTCCACCAGATTCCTGAGAAGTTTCAATATCTTTTCTCTTAATGTATAATACTCTAGATTTAAATCCTGCAATTCTTAACTGAGAAGCTAAAACTATGGCGTATGAAAAACAAGGAAAACGCCCACCTTCTTTCACTTCATTTAGGATGGTAATTGCATCCGATTTCGAAGGTGATTTTGTGCCATCATGCTTCCATTGATTGTGTGTCCAATCTAATATTGCTATTACTTTATCTATATTTTTTTGTTTTTTATCGTAGGCTATCGGGTATAGCTTTTTCAAAGAATCTAAATATTGATTCTGCGTATCATAAATGATTTTATAATCCGGATTACTTTTTTTAGTATCAAATTTTAACTCATCTAAAACGATTGCTTTACGATTAATTGTTGTTTTTGCATATTGATCTTTCAACAATACGTAGAAGCTTTTACTTTCTTTATCTTTTAAAGTAAATTTGATACTGTCGACATCCGTTTTGAAAACAAAATCAATTTGTTCTTTTGAATCAAATACAGGGACAGAAAGAACATCATTCGCTTCACTTGGAGAAATTCGCCATCTGTTGATAAACCATTGATCATTTATTTTATATTGTGCTCGGTCACCCTCAGATTTTAATACTGTTAAACCTTCATGAGAATCTTGACCATAGGTCAATGCACTTGTAAAACTGCTAAGAACTGTCAATAGCAACAGTAGCTGAATTCTATTTTTAATCATAATAGGATTGTATTGAATAATTTATGAGTTTAATGCATCGGTATAATTAATCAAATATAATTTAATTAAATAATGCAATAGATATATAAACAACAGTTTATTATGATATAATCGGATAATTTAACATTCCTGAATCTTGAAATTTTAAAGTAAAGACAATAGCTTTTTGGCCTGATTCAAATTAACGATATCTTCTTTTGGAATTTCTATAAAATGCTCCAATTGCCATAGTTGCGTTTGTTGAGCTTGTTTACTATTCGTAGTATCCCAAGGAGGATATACTCTAATCGCGCGTTTCCCTTCTTTATTAAGGTTTGAAATTATATTTTTTTCAATCAATACAGATTTTGGAAATATAAACTGTCCAAAATGTCCGCCATTTTGTACACTGATAATAAATAGATCAATGGAATCTGTACTTTCAAAAGGTTGTATTGGCCCTTTTTCAAATCGTTTCCATAATGTTACAAACTGACCAGTTTTTGTAGGGGTAATTTTAGCTTCTCGATACACAACTTCTAATTCATTTAGTTTAAAAGTATGTGCTTTATATTCTTTACTTTCTGCTTCAATTTCTAATTCCGTTAATTTAAAGTCTGAAGGGGAATATACTAGATTGTTTGCTATTTGAAGATTATTTGGGATTGTATTTAAAGGTATCAATAGTTCTAAAGTTTCAATAGTTAGACAAAAAGTAAAGATAGGCATTTGCAAAAAAAAATCCTCTTATTATTCTTAAAGAACTACTATAAAAAAAGGCCGTTTCTTAGAAACGGCCGTATATAAATTTTAAACTTGAGCTACTTTTTTTGCTTGTCCAGTTTCTTTTAATAATAAACTAATTAGAATGGCTATTGCTATCCCACAAATCCAAAATAATCCAGCCTGTTGAAAATGCAGTGTTGTATCTTTTGCTGTTTTTAATGTTTCACCAAATAAATGGCTGAATATTGGACTAAGTAGTGTTGTTACACCAAAAGTAATAAAGTTGATGGCTCCGGTTGCGCTTCCTTTTACATTATCGGGATTTGCTTCTTTAATAATAGAATATGGAATCATTGCTGCTCCTGAGGCAACACCCAGAAAGAACATACTAAATTTTGGAGATAGTAAATCGGGTAAAAAGATTAACTGTGCTAAACTCAAAATCATCAATACAGCACCTGCAATTAATACGGGTTTACGTTTGCCTATTTTATCGGTAATATATCCTAGAATAGGACAGCCAAAAACCCATCCAAAGGCTACCATTGCACTGGCTATTGTTGCAGAATGAAAATCAAAGGCTCTGTCTTTTTGAAAAAATGCTACCGACCATGTCATGGCAAAAATTGTGGTTGGAGCAAACAATAAACCTGAAATTAAACCACAAAACCACGATTGTGGATTGCTAAAAACAATTTTATATGGAATTAATAACCCTTGTTTTTTATCCGGTTGTTCCACTTTCTTTTCGGTTCTATTTTTGGGTGTAATCCATAACAGTCCAATTGCTACTATAATTGTAACGATACCAGCACCCAACCAAAAGGTAGAAATATTCATTCCTTTTTCAATCCATGGTCCCACTATAAATTGTCCCGCAGATCCGCCCAACATTCCAAAGCATTGGGTAAATCCAATGGCTGTTGCTAGGGATTTCGCAGAGAAACCTTTACTAGCAAGATATACACAGCCTGGAAAAGCAAAAGCACATCCTGCTCCTTGCAATAATCGGCCTGCTGTACCTACAAATTGACTGGAAGCTATGAATAATAAACAGCCTATACCCAAAATTAAAGCGCCTACGAATAGAGAGTATTTTGCTCCAAAGCGGTCTAAGGCGATACCTGCAATTAAACTACACGTTGAATAGGTGTAATAATAGGTTCCAACCATTGAAATTAATTCGATTTCGTTTACACCAAAATTCCCTGATAATTGTGGAATCATTACGGCTGGTGCAGATCGAATTACATAATCTAAGAAATAGAACAGTAATCCAAATACCCATGCGATAACATAGTATTTAGTATATGATTTATTCGCTGTACTATCCATTCAATTGTTGTTTAAATGCTGAAATTTTATTTGTATCGGCATACATTATAGTCCTTCTTTTAAATGTTTATAATTGGATTTTATGGTATCAAATACTTCTTCCATCTTACCACCTAGCATAAGCTTGGTCATCGATTTTGCCATGCCTACCATTTGCTCCCATTCTACTTTTGGTGGCATTGCCAACGCATTTGGGTTGGTAAAGATATTCAATAATACAGGCCCATCGTGTAATAAGGCCATACCAATTGCATCCATAACTTCTTCTGGTTTATGTACATTTACTCCTTTGAAACCCATAGCTTCTGCAATTAAACTAAAATCAGGATTTACCATATCGGTTTCATTATCGGGTAAACCATTGACTTCCATTTCCAACTTCACCATTCCTAATGCCCGATTATTGAATACGATTATTTTTATAGGGAGATTGTATTGCTTGATTGTTGCTAAATCACCTAATAACATGGAAATACCACCATCACCACACATTGCAATAACTTGTCTTTCTGGATGTGACAATGCAGCTCCTATAGCCATAGGCATAGCATTTGCCATGGAACCATGATTGAAAGAACCCAACATTTTTCTGTGTCCAGTTCCTTTGATAAATCGGGCACCCCAAACGCAGGTCATTCCTGTATCGACAGTAAATATCGCATCTTTGGTAGCCAATCGATCTAAAATATGCGCAACATACTCGGGTTGAATCTTATCTTCTTCCCCATTATCCTTGATGTAGATTTGCATATTCTCCTTTACTTTTTCGTAGAATTTTAATTGAGAGGATAAAAAACTATCATCTGTTTTTTCATCAATTAATGGTAATAGTGCTTCAATAGTATGAGTAATATCTCCGCAAAGGCCTAAATTCAATTTCGCTCTTCTTCCTAAACGTTCTGGACTGGTATCGATTTGGATGATTTTATTTTTTGTAGGCATGAATTTATCATATGGAAAATCTGTTCCCAAGAGCAATACCAAATCTGAATCATGCATACTATGATAAGCAGAAGGTTGTCCTAATAAACCAGTCATTCCAATTTCGTAAGGATTGTTCGGTTGAATACTCATTTTCCCACGGAAAGAATATCCTACAGGTGCTTTTATATGTTGGGCTAATTGTACCACTTCATCATGGGCATTCTCTGCTCCAATTCCGCAATAGATTGTAATCTTTTTGCTTTCATTTATGGCAGCGGCCAATACATCTAATTCTAAATCGGAGGGTCTGATTACTGGGTTACAATTAAAATACTGATGTGATGTTGTACCTTCAACTGCTTCTAATTGGCTAACATCGCCGGGTAAACCTATAACTGCCACTCCTTTTTTACTTAAAGCATGTTGTATGGCTGTTTGTATAATACGAGGTGCCTGCTCGGCTGTCATAATCATTTGATTATAATAACTACAGTCATCAAAAAGTTTTATGGTGTTGGTCTCTTGAAAATAGTCCATCCCCATTTCATTGGTATTAATGGTAGAGGCTATGGCTAATAAAGGAACATGCGAGCGATGTGCATCATATAATCCGTTAATTAAATGTACGTGTCCAGGTCCACAACTTCCAGCACAAACTGCAAATCCATCTAATTCAGCTTCTGCTGCTGCTGCATACGCTCCAACTTCTTCATGGCGAACGTGTATCCACTTAATCTTTCCGCTTTTTCGTACTGCATCATTAAAATGATTTAGACTGTCACCTGTAACAGCATAAACGCGCTTTACGCCTGCTTCAATCAGCATTTCTACCAATTGTTCCGCTACTATTTTGCTCATAGATTATATTTTTACAATTAATAATCTATTAAATTACGGCTTTATCAAAAAAGCGACTCTTTATAAAATGTTAAATTACAAACAAGGAATCAAACACTTTCTGGCAACAAACTAATATAGAGCATAAACAAAAAAAAACAGCTTCTAATTTTCATTGCAAGTCGATTATTCTCATTTATATTTAGTGAAAATTTGAAAGAAAACGCCAAAAACAGAAACGCATGTAGGCTACATTACACTGATCTTAGATTCTGAAGACATTAGAATTGTACCTCTTACTGAAAATTATAAGGACAAAAAAAGCCCCAACAATAAACGTTGGGACTTCTTACTAAACAAACTAAAAATACTTATCTACTTTACAATTAGCTTTGCTGTAAATAATTTTCGGGAATGTATTTTCAAAATATAAGTGCCCGTTGGTAAATCTTGTGTAATCAATGAATATTTGTTGTTGTTCACATTTTTAGTAGCATACATCAACTTTCCTTCCATATTAAAAATTTCGATTTCATCAATTGGATAATCGGATTGAATGAAGGTCTGTTTATTATTATTTGTTGGATTTGGATAGACTTTTAACCCGTTGTCAATTTTGAAATCGTCTTTTCCTAAAGAGCTATCAATAACCTCAAATGAAACACGATTTGAAACTTCATTATAGGAGTCATTCGTAAACATTACTAAAAAGTAATTTCCGACTTGTGTTGGTAAAGCGTCTCCTGTAAGTGTAGAAGTTCCTTCTGCCTGTCCATTAAAATAAGTATAACTTAATAACGGATCAATATTCGGATTATGTCCGGCTTGGTAAATTCCTAACCAATCTTTTACAATACCCGGAGCATCCGTCCATGAAGCAACTATTTGTTCTCCTAAATCATAAATAGGTTTATTAATCCATACGCTAGTAACAATATTTCCAATTTTAAAGAACACTTTATTTCCAATAGCATTATAACCATCTTGTAAAAAATATTCAGCATAGTAATACCCTACTGGCAATGAATTGAAAGTTGCAGATCCAGCTGTTGTTGTTACATATTCGTAAGCCGTAGAACCAATTTGTCCTGGCTCATGCCCCATTTTATAAATTCCAATCCAATCTTTCACCATTTGTGGACCATTATTAAAAGAAACCACAACTGGAGAACCTACTGCATATTCCTCTTGATTAGTACTCAATATAGGAAGCGGTCCTACATAGAAAAACTTTCGAGGTGCAATTTCTGTATAGCCACCATTTGAAAATATAGCCGCAAAATATCGTCCTTTGTTTGCCAATCCATTAGCAAACGTAATAATACCACTCGTACTTCCCGTAGTATATTGCCAAGTTAACGAAGGAGTTGCTGAACCTGGTGTTTGTCCTTCCTTGTACAATCCAACCCATGTAGTAGCGCTTGCTGGGGCATCCGTATAATTTACTTTAATAGGAGCATTTTGAGCATAAGTCAATGCATCAGTAATAATTTCTGTATTAACGTTATTACTTCCTATAATTTTAAATGTTTTTACATCACTCCATGGTGACCATTCTAAATTACGATCTCTATATCGTGCTTTAATAAAATAGTCTCCGTTAGGAATAGCATCTACTGCTAAAATAATTTTTGTGATATCGACACCTAGATTACGGTCAACAGTAGAATCTTTTTGTGTACCATATTTCCCATATAAATTTTCATAATCACGGTATACCTCTTTGGTAATAATATCAAAATTGGCTGTTTTAGACAATAAAAATTGAGTGGTATTTAATAATTCTCCTGTCGTTGTTGTAAAAACCGATCCATTGATGGTTAGCGGTAATGTTTCGGTAGCGGCAAAAGTATTCTGAATTTCTGGCTTTTGTGGTGCTGCTTTGTCTTTATAACGGTGGAATGAATCCATTAATTGATTATTCTTCCACTTGTCCACACTTCCTATAGAATAGCTTTCTATATCCATCTTTTTATTTACAACATCAATATCTACAATTTGATAAATCCAGTTACAAATTGTTTTCTGAACATCATCAAAATCTTGCTCTGATGACATTCCCCAATATTGATCCCAAGCTGTTCCTCCTGAAATAATATTATAATTTGGCGTGTTTTTTAACTGTCCTCTGTGGTATAAATGATGGTGTGCCCCAATATGCATAGCATATTTTGAAGAGGTAGCCAATAAGGGAACGGCTGTATTTCTAACCCAAGTTGAAATATCCCCTACATATTGTTCTGCTTGATATGGTCTGTGGCTTAATGAAAATATCCATTCTACAGTAGGGTCATTATTTGCTGCTGTCACTACTTGCTGTAACCAGCTTGATTGTGCTGCTCCTGTATGTTCAGAACTTAAACTGATGAACAATACATTTCCAGCTTGTTGTGCATAATAATTCTCTGTACCTGAAGAAATTCCTTTATAACTAATTTCATCTATATAAAAATGATCGTAATACGATTGCATTCCTAATGTTCCATAGGTTTCATGATTTCCTACAGTCGTTTGAATTGGAATATTCCCAGAAAGCTTAATATTCTTTTTAAAATGAACATGCTCGTAATGATCTAGTGTTCCAACATCTACTTGATCTCCTACCATAAAGGTCATTGCAATATTATCTTCTGGAGACAATGTTGCACCCCATTTTTCCTGTACCTTTCTTTTTGCTGCTGATACTAATGAATCATAGCGTGGAACTGCTTTTAGCTGGTTGTCTCCCATGATTAGAAAACGAATGTGCCCATCTGAAGTAGCTGCCTGTCCTGGTAATGGAAGTGTTTTGAATGAATAAACAGTGGATTGATTTGTACCCGTTTTAATTTTATAATAGTATTTGGTATTGGGTGTAAGATTAATCAGTTTTACACTATGGTAAAAATAGTTTCCTGGATATCCTGAATCCGTAAAAACATTAGTATTTCCTGTAACTGTAACGGCTAAGTTACTTGCAGAAGTTCCATACTCTACAATTGATTCTGGATTACTGTCCGTTTTCCAATTGACATAAATTGAAGTAGGTGTTACGGTTTGTAAATAAGGATGTAAATCCTGTGCGTGTGACATGACACTCAGTAGTAAGAGCCATAATAAGTGGTACTGTTTTTTCATTGTTGTTGTTGTTTGGTTAAAAATTAGGCAAAAGTATATTTGTTAAAATTTTAACACTTTAAAACAACGTTACGGTTTCTTTACATATTTTTATATTACTGTTAATCAAGTAAAGTTTAGTCCATTAAAATAATGTCCCCCATTATTGGCTTCTTTTTACTTTATATTCTATTAATCACCTTATTTCGCTGCCTCTTAAAGTGTATTTGCAAGACTTAAAGATTGTACTGAGAATGTTTCAGTAACTTTTTAGTAAACTAAGCATAACACAACTCGTAGGCACTGAGTATTTTAACAATTTTATCTTCGCAAACAAAAATCTATGCCATGAAAAAAACACTACTTATTTTTACCTTTTTACTGTGTTTTGTGACTATACAAGCACAAGAAAATTCAACTGATTTATTCTTTACCCAAGGTTCTGAATGGAAATATTTAGACAACGGATCTAATCAAGGAACTGCTTGGAGAGCTTCCAATTTTAATGATTCACAATGGGAAACTGGTTCCGGCCATTTTGGTTTTGGTGATGGTGATGAAGATACTTTACTACAAAGCGGTTTTGTAACCTATTACTTTAGAAAAAAAGTGATGGTTGAAAATGTGGATGATTTAGAAACTATAATTTTTCATATTATACATGACGACGGCGCAGTTGTATATGTGAATGGTGTTGAGGTTATTCGTTCCGAATTAATGCCACAAGGAGAAATCAATTATTTAACAGGTACTACTACATTTGTACCGAATGATCAAGAAAATTCATTTTTCAGTTACCCCGTTAACAAGAGTTATTTTGTAAGTGGTGAGAATAGCATTGCTATCGAAATTCACAATCAAAAGCCTTCTAGTTCTGATGTTTCTTTTGATTGCAAAATTACGGCTAGTAATGAATCTGCATTTAATCCAGATGGTCCTTATGTGTTTTACAGAAACAATCAGGTGGAAGTAAAAACAATTACTTCCGAAGGACTAAACACACAATACTATGCTACAAAAAGTGAAGCTCAATTAACCATTAATCTACCGGATGAATTGGGGAGTTTTGCAGTATCATTAAAACCAACATTAACTACAGAACCTTACAGTTACACATTACCACAAAAATTCCTTGCAGTATCTGACATTGAAGGCGAAATGGCTGCATTTGTTATGTTATTAAAGGACTCAGGAGTTATTGATGCAAATTACAATTGGGCATTTGGTCAAGGGCATCTTTTTATTTCAGGTGATATGTTTGACCGAGGTAAATATGTTACAGAATCACTTTGGTTATTGTACAAATTAGAAAGTGAAGCTGAAACTGCTGGTGGAAAAGTTCATTTTGTATTGGGTAATCATGATATCATGAACATTATTGGCGATTTTAGATATGTAAATGCAAAGTATACTGCCAATGCTGCTCTAATGAGCGAAACATTATTGAGCCTTTATGCAGAAGATACAGAGTTAGGAAGATGGATACGAACTAAGAATATTATTGAACAAGCAGAACAATTTGTTTTCCTACATGGCGGAATCAGTCCACAAGTAAAAGCACTTAATTTAGGTTATTTACAATTGAATGACTGGGGACGTAGCTATATGGCTTCAGCAGGAAATTGCTTAACACAGGATTGTACAACAGTCAATAAAACTAATGGTTTATATTGGTACAGAGGTATGGCACAAGAAGCATTAACTCAACTAGAGGTAGATGGAATTCTGGAAGCTTTTGGTGCTGAAAAAATCGTTATTGGACATACCATTTTTGATGAAATTACTTTACTATACAATGAAAAAGTAATTGCTATTGACTTAGCGCATGGTAAAAATTTTAAAAATGGTTTTATGAATGGTTTATACTACGAAAACAATCAGATGTATGAATTTCATACGAATGGAGTTATAAAAAACTATAATCCATTAGGACAACCGATGACCTTAGGTGTTATTGAAGAAAGTCTAAATACTCCTTTAAAAGTATATCCTAATCCAGTACAGGAAAACTTTACTATTAAATGGGATTCTAATTTACTTTCTACAGAAAATGCACAAATTATTCTCTATGACCTTTCTGGTAAAATGATTTATAATAAGACCATCACTCCTTCTCTTAATGAAACAGTAATTGAAGCCAGTGCGTTACAAAAAGGAATTTATTCCTTACAAATCAACTTTAACGGACAAGTAGTTCATAAAAAACTGATTAAATCATAAGAAAAAAACTCCTCAGTTATGCTGAGGAGTTTTTTTTTATTTACTGAACACCTGCAAAAGCAAATGCATTTGTATCTACAAATTTGTCGGCTGCGTTGCCACTATAAATCTCTTGATTCACAATACTTAACATTTTTACCTTTTCTTTTTCTCCAAAATTTAAATCTTTAAAATCTACCCAGAAAACATTTGGACTCAAAGTAGATTCAAAATAGTAGACTTTATTTTTATGGTCTGACACTGTTCTCCATCGTGTAGAAGAAATATTAGGCTGATCTTTTGTCGTAATTCCATACGGTACTGAGCAATTGCGAATAACACTAAATACACTCGCTACCGCTACACGTGTATCATCTACTTTAGGAATTGCATTCACATAGAATGATGCTCTTACAAAACGGTCTGTTGCTTTATTAGTACCCGGAAGTGCCATAGTACCTGGTATTTCATTCCAAAAAGCATTCAAAGCCAATTGCTTATCAAAAATCGGGGAATTTGTCATGACCTGATAGGCACTATCATGATGAATCATCAATTTTCCTTTTACATATTCAAATATTGCACTATCACCGCTCGCATCAGAAATTGCTAAATGTACCGTTGCCGTTTTATCTGTACCTGGAATTTTAGTTGTTGCCAATGCAAATTTCTCTTTTTCCAATTCAAGAACCGCTTCTTTTACTGTTGCAAAATTATCAAGGATATATTGTGCCCAAATTGATATACTAATACTAGGCTTTTTAGGATTCCAATCTCCATATTCTGATTCTGCCAACCATAATAGATTGGCTACCAAACCTTTTTCGTTCATTCCATCACTTGTGGAAATATCAAAAGCTGAAGCTATAAGACTTCCATATTTTGACTTCCATTTAATGGTTTTACCATTTACCTCACCATTACGATTAATGCCGCGAGGAAAAACCCATAAATTAGTTCCGATGTCTGTTGCCCAGTCCATAGAACGGGCTGTAAGAACAGTATTATTAGTTCCTGTGTAAACAAATCGGGTACAAGCATAATTGTTTACGGATGTTAATGTTCCTACCGTACAGAATAGAAACAGAAATAAAAAACCTTTAGTTTTACTCATAATTTCAATATTTGGGGTTTATAATTAGGGGATTAAATTTGGAACATTCAGTTATATTCATAACTATTTTAATTACTTACACTAAGAAATAGGTCCATTAGGATGAAATTGTGGTATTCAAATGAATTATAATAATTACAATTCTTTGCTTTCATCTTATCCTGTAATTGATGCACAGGATTAATCGGAATTTGTTTTTGGAATTGTCAGTCTACTGAAATTGTGGTATTTCATAAATAACTGACTTACAGAACTAAAGTTAGTTAAAATTTATAAACAATCAGGATTAAACACCAAATAATAGTATGATTTAATAACTTAAAATAAAATTATCAAATTAAAGTATCTTTCTTACCCGCAAAAAAAAGGCTAATCAATGAACTATTTTATTATTGGAGATATTCACGGGTGTTACTTTACTTGGTTTGAACTATTATAACATTGGTTTTGACCTGCAATCTAATTCTTGTAATATTGATACTGGTGCCTATTACGGTTATGGATTAACAGGCTTAAAAATAGTATTTACAGGTGAGCTTCTAGAAATTATCACTATACCAATGCATAGTAAAGATATCCAATAAAAAAAGCTATATCCTTTTAATATAGCTTTTTTAAGATAATTATATATAGTATTACTTTAGGCTATAAATGCAGTAAAATTTCTGTAATATTTTCTAATTTAAAAAGATTAGAATGTTCCAAACTTGATTCATGCTGTTCATGTTGCCAAGTCGTATGGAAAGGAATATGTCCTGCATAACCATTCAAATCTAAAACGGGGATAACATCTGATTTTAGTGAATTTCCTAACATTAAAAAATGCTCCGGTTTACAGTCCAACCGTTTCAATAATCGATAATAATCAGTGCTTTTTTTATCACTCATAATTTCTATATGATGAAAATAATGCTGTAATCCTGATTTCTGCAATTTACGTTCTTGATCTAATAAATCTCCTTTTGTTGCCATTACTAAGGTATAGTCTCCTTGTAATTGGTCCAATACATATCGAACGCCATCCAATAACTCTATGGGTTTTTGTAATAATTCTTGTCCTAATTCTAAGGTTTTCCCAATGAGATTAAAATCTGCTTTTCCGTTGGAAACTTTCTGAATTGTTTCAATCATACATAACATAAATCCTTTTACACCATAGCCATACAAATGAAGATTTTTCATTTCAATTTGAAATAATTCTTTTGCAATTAATTCCTGTGGTAAATAGTTTTCCAATAAGACACAGAATCTTTGTTCCGTTTCCTGAAAATACGTTTCATTTACCCAAAGTGTATCATCGGCATCAAAAGCGATAATTTTTATTTGATTTTTCATACTAACTTTTGTTTATTTTTGAGTACAAAATTAATATCGCAACTAGAAGTCGAAAGGACAATTGTCCCAAACCAAAATTATGCTACGCACCAATACTCCATTTCTATCCTTTATAGAATCGTTGCCCCAAAAACAGCAACGGGAAGATGATATACTAGTAAAACAATTTAATACAGGTGATCCTATTTTAAAACAGGGAGAAACAGTGCATCGTATTTTCGTGATTAAAGAAGGAATTACAAAATGTTATATCAGTGAAGAGAATGGAAAAGATTTTATTTTTGAATTTCTAGGAAAGGGAGAAATCATTGGAGAGATTGAATTTTTACGCAACATCAATTGCCTTTGTACAATAGATGCCGTTAGCTCTGTTAGCATATATTCCTTAAGTACTTCCTATTTTAAAAAGTTACTTCATGAAAATCCTGAATTAAACACCTTATTATTAAATGAATTGGCCGATAGAATTATCAATACCTGTCGTCGTTCATCCTACCAACAGCTCTATACATTGGAATATGGTTTACTAAAACTTTTTGAGCTTCAATTAGCAGAACAAATGACTATCACCAAAGAAGATATGGCTGCATATCTTGGTATTACCATACGCAGTTTAAATCGGGTTATAAAAGAACTTAAAGCTAAACTAAGTGATGAAAACAATTTTGGAAAATTAAAAAGCATTGTCCATTATACTGTATTACTGAAAATCAAGGCATTAATTTAATTAAAATACAACCGTTATGAATCTTACTAAAATTGACTCCTCTATTTTTAAAACAAGCACATTCCCCATAGAGAATGGTATAGTAACAATTATCACTGTTGAAAATAGTATTATTATTGGTCAACAAATGGATGGTTTTATAGCTGCTAATTTATATGAGCGTGGTGGTTCCTATAAAGTAGTTTATTTAATGATTGATTCTACTGGTTTACTCCAAGATGTATATGCTGAAAGTGAAGGTATTTTACCTACTCTTTTTAAAGCACCAGATCAAACTATTTGGGTATCAGTTATCCCCTATCATCCTGATAAAGAAATGGAAATATCAATTCCTTTATTAGAAAGATCTTCCGTTGAAATACCAAAACAGAACAGGCCTTTTGTTGGGGATTTCATTGGTATAAATGAAAACTCTTCTTTCTTCATTTCAAATGATATTTTTTCAACAAATAAGCCGGATAAATTTTTACGAATTGAATTTAAAGATGGAAAAATAAAGAAGAAACATAATTTAAAAATTGAACTGCCTTCCCAGAACAAAGCTATTGTTTCCAACAATCAGATTCATTTGATAGCTCAAGATCATAAAAAGCTAATTCATCGAATGATTGATGATACTGGTAAAACACTAGAGCAAAGAGTGATTGCCGTAGGTGCTTATAATTTCACGAATCCTATCTCATTAAGTTTTACAACAGACACGAAGATTATTTGTACCAAGAAAAAGAGTATTTATCTGATTACCATAACAGCCGATAATAAGGTTGAAGAAACTGAATTATTAAATCTGGGACATGAAATATACAATTTATGGGATGGAATCTCTTTGTCCGATACAACCACTTTATTCCAATTTACTTATGAATTAGGAAATGGATGGTTCATTGTTCGTGATCAAACCATTGTTGAGTGTTTCTTGACCAAAAAGAATACTGAATATCAGGATTTAATACATAACACGGTAATTGATTTAAAAACCAAAAACCTTGTATTATCTGGAGTTTCTAAAACTGAAAATGATGCGTTTGCTTTAAGTTTTTATCCCACATCTGAAAAATCAGAAAAAAACAAGACCATAGTGATTTTAAATAGAAAAATTTAAGACTAAAACAACAGAAACATCTAAATATTAGTATTTTTGTTAGGAATATATAAAGCATCACTTTATGAATAAAAAAACAATCATCAAATCAATTAGTATTGCCTGTTTTATCCTAAGTTCAGTAGTTACCTATGGGCAAAGGAAAATAGAGTATCTATTCCCGACCAGCAGTACTTTCAATGAAGCAGAAACAAGTCAGCTATTACAGACTGGTACATCCTCTATCAAAGGAAATGCATTTCTTCTAAAAAAGAAAAAACCTTATTATACCTATAAAGGGGCATCTATTATTCTATTTCCAGTAACGCCTTATTTTTCAGAATTCATGGAATTGAAAAAAAAGGATAAAAGAGGAAAAAGAGAAGCAGCAATGACAAATGATGCTTTCGCCTATCGTGTTCAAGGGAGATTCCTAGACAATCAGGGGAATTTTGAATTTACCGATTTAATGCCAGGAAAATATTGCATCATAACATGGATTCAATTTGAAAAACAGAAAACAGTTTCTTTACAAACTGGTACGTCTACTACCTACAATGTTTACTCCGGTAATACTGTCAGTACAAACCCTATTTATTCTGATTTCACACAGACTTATGCTGCAGAAGAAGAAGTAATTGGTTATGTAGAAATAACGAGTAATGGACAAATTATTAACACTGTGATCAGTAATCAAAAATAGACCATCATGTTAAAAAAAATATCTCTATATACCTACTTTGCTCTTGTAAGTGTGCTTATACCGGTATCGATGAAAGCTCAAATTGTAAAAATCCCAGATGCCAATTTTAAACAAACTCTAATCAATTTGGAAATTGACACTAATGGTGATGGTGAAATACAAGTGGCTGAAGCTAAAAAAGTAACTCGATTATACATTGACAAGGCCGACATTTCTTCCCTTACAGGCATCAAAAGCTTCACTAACCTAACGGAATTTGGTTTCTATGATAATCACATAAAAACACTGGATCTTGAAGGAATGACTAGTTTGGTTAAAATCTACGGTTTTAATAGTCAAATTGAAGGTGTTAATATCAAAGGATTAAAAAATCTTGAAACACTTTACCTGCAACAGAATAAAATTCGTATTATCAATCTAACGGAGCTTAAAAAACTAAAAGAATTAAAGATTGATGGAAATATGCTTACTAAAATTGACATTAGTAATTTGCCTAACTTAGAAGAAGTAGAAGTACAATCGAATAAAATTACGGAGTTTAAGGCCGATAAATGTCCAGCGATTAAATCTATTAATCTAAGTGGAACTTGGTTGAGCAATCTCGATTTCACTCCTTTCAAAAACATTGAAGAAATTAATGTGAATGATAATGAGTTTCTAGCCAAAATCAACATCATCGGTTTACGATCTCTTAAATCACTTACTTGTGTCAATACTCCTATCACGAACATTAATATGAATGGTACTGTAAATCTTAAAGATTTTGGTTGGTAAAAAACAAATACGTTAAATAACATAACAAGCACAGTATAAATCAACGATTCGATTTATATTGTGCTTTATTTATAACCCTCAGAATTCCCACAATTTATTATGGCAAAAAAATCATTTTTACTGCTCCTTGCATTCCTTTCCTTTACAATAGTTTCGGCACAAAACAAGCTACCCGTTATCAAAGCTACTTCAACGAAAGTAGATATTCGTGATGGGGAAAATTTTAAAAAAGGGAGTTGGAATTTAACACCCAATGCAAAACCTGATGTTTACAATACATTGGCTAGTAAAAACAAAAAAATCACTTTTTACACGGACATGGATTCTATTTCCTTCACTGTAAAAGCAAACAAAACGTATGATTTCCTTATCGTATTGAATAATAAAGATACGTGTTGGACACGAATTGATGTTAAAAAGGAAATTCCAGCGACCAATTTTACCAAGAGCTACATCAAAGAACATGAAGGCAAGTATAATTTTGAAATACCTGAAGTACAAGAACTAGTGCATATTATCATTGCATTAACGCCTCAAGGAATAGAAAGCCCATATTTAGTCAATAAAGATACAGAGTATTTTAAAAAAGTAATGGAGCACTTTGGTTCTTTCAAAAATGAAAAAATAGTTAGTGATATTAATGCAATATTAAAGGATGGGGCTTATTCTCATATCAAAATGGATGCTTGTGGATTTTATTTCAAAGGCAATAAAATTGTAAAGAGTAAAACCTATGATCGATTGAACTGGAGTAATAAAAATTATGTTGAACCACTTGTAAAGGAGCTACAAGATTTTTCAGAAAAAACGAATTTCAGAGCCTTTTTTCAAGCGAATAAACC
Source organism: Flavobacterium aerium (assembly GCF_030766725.1). Taxonomy (GTDB): domain Bacteria; phylum Bacteroidota; class Bacteroidia; order Flavobacteriales; family Flavobacteriaceae; genus Flavobacterium; species Flavobacterium aerium. The sequence continues at coordinate 61,711 of NZ_JARQWR010000003.1, forward strand.
GTATTATGATGCTTTAATCACTTTAATTAATCAACAAATTCCAATACAAAAACAATGGGATTGGTTGGAACGTAATTTCAATAATCATTATAATAATTATTGGCTTACTTTTTCACCACTTGTCAATGGAAGTCATTCGGCTAATATGTTTGAAAGTGGAAATTTCAAACAAGCTGCAATGTTTATTGCTGGGCCTATGGAAAATTCTACCTATAATGAAAAAATTACTGAGGGTTTAATGACCCGCATGGTTTTTACAGAAATAGATCATAATTATGTAAATCCGGTATCAGACAAATACCTTAGTGAAATTGATAAGGCTTTTGCCAATAGAGATACATGGACAAAGGCAAAAAGCGGTGCAGATAATTACTCTACTCCTTATTTAATTTTTAATGAATACATGACATGGGCAGTGTTTACGTTATATACTTCGGATAATTTCAATGCGGATGATTTTAAAATAATCAATGAAAATGTAGAAAAACGCATGATTGAACGTCGTGGATTTACAAACTTCAAAAGTTTCAATGAAAAAGTATTTGAACTGTACAAAAACAAAGCGAAAAACACCACAATAGCCGATATTTATCCTGCTATATTACAATGGAGTTCAGAACAATAAAACGGAATAGATTTTCATTTTATTCAACAGTTAAACATTACAACATGATATTGCCAAGGCCTAAAGTATTACTTTAAGTCTTGGCAATTTTATTTTTATCAATAGTAAGCATTGCTCATGTACATATTTTTTGCAAATGTTAATTTTCTAGTAATAATTTTCTACCTTTAGAATTACGTTAAATGTCTTATTTTAAATTATTTACCTCTAAAAATAGAAAATTATGACAACAAGTACTTCTACAGAAATTAAAAAACAGCAAAAAACACTTCGAGTGTTATCTTCCATCTTCTCCTTTTTAGCCTATGTTATTGCACTGGGTACAATCATTGGAACTGTCTATTTATTAGCAACTCCAAGAGGTATTGGAGGTTGGATTTTGCCTGCTTTTACTTTCATTACAGGATTCATCATATTCCTGTTTTTATTTTCTTTTGCTAAAGTGATCCATTTTCTAATTGAAACCCATAACCGATGAAAAAGTGTATAATCTATAGTATAACACTCTTTTTATTAGTTTCCTGTAGCGATAAAAAGAATAGTGACAGTGAGACCGTAGATGTCGTATTAGTTGGTGGAGGAATTATGAGTGTTACCTTGGGTACAATGCTCAAAGAACTTGATCCAAAACTCTCTATTGCGATGTATGAAAAACTTGATGCTGTAGGCCTAGAAAGTTCCGCAGCATGGAATAATGCCGGAACAGGACATTCTGCTCTGTGTGAGCTGAATTATACCCCTGAAATGAGCGATGGTTCGATTGACATTCATAAGGCTATAGAAATCAATGAGTCTTTTGAAATTTCTAAGGAATTTTGGTCCTATCTTGTAGATGCAAAAAAAATAGGTCCTCCTGCAACCTTTATCAATCCTACCCCACACATGAGTTTTGTTACGGGTGCAGATAATGTAACTTATCTTAAAAAACGTTTTTTAGCCCTTCAAAAAAGCCCCTTATTTACAGGAATGGAATTTTCTGATGATCATAAACAAATCAATCAATGGATTCCATTAATTATGAATGGCCGTGATCCTGCACAAAAAGTGGCTGCTACAAAGATAGATATTGGTACAGATGTTAATTATGGTTCCCTTACCAAGGAGTTAACCAATAACTTAGTAAAATCTGAAAAAACGTTGCTGAAAGTAAACCATGAGGTAACCGATTTTAAAAGAAATAAAGATGGCACTTGGCGGGTTTATGTAAAAGATTTAGGAACAAAAGTCACAAAAACAATTAATGCACGTTTTCTTTTTATTGGTGCAGGTGGTGCTACTCTTCCTCTATTGGAAAAAACACGTATCCCTGAATCTAAAGGATATGGTGGATTTCCTGTTAGTGGTGAATGGTTGGTTTGTAATAATCCAGAAATAATAGCCCAACATCAGGCAAAAGTATATGGTAAAGCCTCCGTAGGCTCACCGCCCATGTCTGTTCCACATCTTGATACTCGTATTATTGATGGCAAAAAAGAGTTATTATTTGGCCCTTTTGCTGGATTCTCACCTAAATTTTTAAAAAATGGTGCTTGGACAGACTTACCGGAATCATTCAATTTCTATAATATAAGACCCATGCTTGAAGCAGGATTAGACAATGTTCCCTTAACAAAATATCTAGTTGAACAAGTTGTATTAACTCCAGAACAACGCTTACAAGCTTTACAGGAATATTTCCCTAAAGCTAAAATGGAAGATTGGGATCTTAAGATTGCTGGACAACGGGTACAAGTTATCAAAATTGATGAAACAACACAGGGTGGAATTTTGCAGTTTGGAACCGAAGTGGTTACAGCATCCGATGGTAGTGTAGCCGCTTTATTGGGAGCTTCACCAGGGGCTTCTACATCTGTATCTATTATGCTGAAAGTAATTGAAAAATGCTATAAGGACAAACTTAAAACACCAGAATGGCAAGCTAAAATAAAAGAAATGATTCCATCCTATGGACAAAAACTAACGGATAATATTCCTTTAGCCAACGAAATCCGTAAAAGAAATAGTGAACGTTTGGGAATTGTTTGGAAAGAGATTCCTTCTAATTAATATTTACGATACTTATTAAAAAATAAAAACCTGTTCAAATTAATGAACAGGTTTTCTTTTAACTAACTGACTGTAACAAATTATTGTTTAATTATTCTACAACAATTTTCTTAACTTCTTTTCTAGCTCCGTCTTGCACGGTAACTAAATATACTCCAGACTGGATGTTTTTCAATTCTAAATTCTGATTGAATACTCCTGTATTTTGGTATGATTTTGCGAATACTTGTCTTCCTTGAATATCGTGAACATTCACTTTGATTTCGTTATTCGAAGCAGAATCAAACTGTACTGTAAAATTACCTTTGTTTGGATTTGGATAAATTACAAAGTTTTGTAATTTGAAACTTTCTGTTCCTAATACTGCTGTTTTTGAACATACTGTATAAGAATAACTGTTTAATGTACCGTTATTTGGAACAGCCAAATCGGCAATCGCTAATCTCCAGTTACCCGCAGAGTTCATTCCATTCAATACAGATAATGGGCTAAATGGTTTGTAAGTATTACCACCTGTTATTCCCGCACAATCAAGTGCAACACCATTATCATCGAATGTAGCATTCATATTGGCAACTGTACCTGTACAACCAGACTGATAAAGTACGATATCAATACTTGTACTTCCTGGTTTAACCAATGCAATACGTAAATCACTGATTTTTGGGTGTGTAAGATTTACAGTTGCTTTAAAGTTTGTAATAATAACATTATCTGGAATATTTACAGCTCCATAAGCAACATAGGTCAATGGAGATTGTGCAGCAATAGCACTATTAGTGAATACACCATTATAGGTATTACAAGTATTTGTTACTACATATCCAATTGCGAAATCTTTACTGTTTACATTAAAGAAAATACTATTACTTGCTTTAACCATGATTCTACAATATGGAGCAGCAGTACCATTAGGAATTGTAATATCCTGAGTTCCGTCATTTGGCGTGTTTGCTAATAAAACTACAGAGAAAGTTTGTCCACCATCTGTAGATAATAAGATATCAACATTAGTACCACCAGCAATGGTGTTTGTATTATTAACATCCCATGTAATTGTCTGAGTTGTACCTGCATTTAAAGAAATACCTTCTGCAGCTTGTGAAGTTACTTTAAGAGGACCTTTTGTATCATCAACTGTTACAATCATGTCATCAAAATTCGTTTGACCTGCTGGAACAACAACGTTATTTCTAACTGTCAATCTGAAGTTTAATGTTCTTGCAATAGATGGTAATGCTTCCGTAACTATTTCTAAACCATTGGTAATTGTAGATCCTTCTAATACAGATGACATTTTTGGAAAATATCTTGTAGGAGAAGCTGTTGGGCTATACGATCTAAATAATGGACCTCTTAATTTTGTACTTGTTAATAAACAATCGTTATCTCCTTGTGCTACAAAAGTATCGTTACATAAATAAGCTGCTGTTGGAGCATCGTCATATTGTTCCCAAGTGTAAGATAATGCACCACCACTTGCATCAGTTGCAGAACCTGTAAGTGCAAAAGGTGTACTCTTAGGAATTGTAAAATCTGCTCCTGCATTTACTACTGGTGCAACATTTGGTAATGCAGTAACGGTAGGGCAAGTTTTTGTAGCCATATTAGCCTGAACTTGAGCAATACTTCCTGCATGGAAATAACTATCTGAATTTTTTTGTACGTCACGACTAGTAATACCTGCGTAACCCATAATTGTTGATCCACTACCTGGTTCTAAATTTACGGCATTGTTTTCTGACATATGTGTAAAAGTGTGGTTTGCTCCAAATTGGTGTCCTAATTCATGGGCAACAAAATCGATATCAAATGTATCACCAGATGGAACTCCATTAGAAGGAGATGTATATCCACTACCTTTACCATTATTACATACACAACCTATACAACCTGCATTTCCACCTCCACCAGAGGCTCCAAATAAATGACCTACGTCATAATTTGCTTCACCTATTTGCGCTGTTAATGTACTTTGAAGTTCTGCATTCCATTCTCCTGGTGCTTCATCATCAACAACTTCAGTATATGGATCTGTTGCAGCATCGTAATAAATAACGCTAGATGTATTCGCAATGATATTCAAATGAATTGCAAAATCTTTTTCAAAAACTCCATTTACACGTGTTATAGTAGCATTAAATGCCGCTAATACGTTGGCTACTTGTGCAGCACTTGTAGCACCAAAATAAGCTGAATATTCTGCTGTACAAGAAAGCGCTAATCTAAAAGTTAATAAACTTGCAGCACTTGAACGTGCATTAGTTGGTATTGTGCTTGATAAATCATTTGTAATATTTTGCTCTACTGTAGAACATGTAAAAGGTAATTCTCCTTTATTTCTTTGTGATCTATAAACAGCATAGGTTCTTCCATTCGCAGAATATGGTTCCATAAATTCGTCTCCATTATCTGTTCTCATCACCATCGTTTGGATTCCTCTTGAATCTAAACTTATGCGAATTTGTGCTTTAGCATCATTCACTCCAACACCAGCATAAGCTTTAATGTCTGGGAATTGTGCTTGTAAAGCTGGTTCAAAGTTACTTGCTTCATATACTTTGAAGCTTTCAAGACTTCCATTTGCATTGGGAATTGAAATAATAATTCCTTTTGCTCCTACTTCGCTTCTATTTGTTGCATTCGACAATGCTTGACGCATCGTAGAAAGATCAAGGTCAAAAAGTTGGAAATTTTCTGGAAAGTCTGCTCTTTTTGCTGATTTTGATAATTCGATATTATCATTTTTTGAAAGTTTCCAAAACTTATCTGTTTGGGAATGTCCTTCCGTAATTGCAAAAAGAATAATAACAAATAGTAATATTCTATTTTTCATTGTGGGATTTTTTTGTGTTTGTTAATTAGTTATTACCTCAAATTAAGTTGAATTACTTTGTCTCAAAATAGTGGTTATTTATTTCAAGAATAATTAAAGCATCACAATTTTCAATAATGGTTTTCTAGTTTTTCTATTTTCCCATTGGATTAGGGAAATTACAGTTCGGGTAATTTGAAAATTAAAAAATGCACTTGTTGTCAGTCAGCAGTTAGTTAATATCTATTAAGTTTTCAAATTCAAATTGTTTACCGGACATGGAGGTCAAACGGTTTTGTAAGAGTGTATTCTCTTGTAGTGTTTGTAGTAAAAGATAATCTGTCTCCCCTTCTACTTTCATCTGTATACAGTGAAATTGGAAGCTTAGTAACAAATAATTTTTGTTCCATTTTTTGGTCGTTTTTTGGTTAGACTAGTTTGTTAATAAAACTTTAACATATTATTTCCAAATATATCTATTTTTTATCTTTTTTTGTAAAAAATAACAAAACAGCTTTATTTTGTTATTTTAACAACAATATACCCATTCATGAGAATATATCACTATTTAAATGGTTAAAAAAATATGTATTCATCAAAAAAAAATACTTAATACTGATTATTATAAAAATCGCGTTTTGTGAATACTTCAAAATCAATGTTTTACAGTCGCAAAAAAAAGCAAATTCATTATATTCAATACAATATTTCAGATTAAACATATCATTTTAGCACATTACACTATAGTTTTCATAACTACCTCACTAAAAGTTCAAGATAATGCAATTGAATACTTCATTTTACTTCAGTAAATAATTCTTTTAATATAATTACACCTAAAAAAGTTTTTCTAAAAAACTGAACTTAAAAGATTAAAATAATTTTCAGAAAAAAAATTGAAATTTTTGTCAGGATTTAAATTAATAATCGACTAAATAAATATAAAACACAGATTTATTATTAATTAAAAACATTTTACATGAAATCTAAAATTTCAGATTACTCTCTTTTACTTTTCAAAATTGGATATTACATTTCACTTTTAGGGACCACTTTAATATTGTTATGGATTGGTTTTTTCAAATTCACCCCTATTGAAGCTGCAGCCATTAAACCCTTAGTTGAATACCACCCATTCACCTCATGGATGTATAGTATTATGGATGTACAAACGGTTTCTAATGTAATCGGAATTATAGAAATCGCTATCGCCATTGCTTTATTATTAAGCATTCGATTTCATTTCTTTAAGATTGTAGCCACCATTGGGATTGTCATCACGTTTGTAACAACATTAAGTTTTCTTCTTACTACACCGGGTATCAATGCTATAAAAGATGGTGTCTTCATTACCGATTTCTTTATTTTAAAAGATATTGTAATGTTAGGTTTTGGATTGATGATACTGCATTATCCAGAAGCAATTAAACCGAAAATGGAATAATCCAGTTACTCTTTAAAACAAAAACAATTCAATTCATACTGGTCAACTTATTTAGTAGCTAACTGTATGAATTGAATTGTTTTTGTTGCTTTTGAAGTACTTACTTTTTTATTATTTTATCAATATAAGTAGCATTATTAGTGTTTACTTTAACGATATAAATACCTGAATTTAAACTGGATATATCTAATTTTTTATCGGTTCCGTTTTGATTTATCACCTCTCTACCATTAAGTTCATACAGCAGGACTGATTTAATAGTATCTGCTATTTCAATGGTAATAAAACTATCGGATGGGTTTGGATAAAGTTTCATTTTTTTGGAATTCATAATCTCAGGATGATCGATTACTGATAAAACAGCAGTTGGGCAACATGAACTTCCCAAAGTATACAACTGATTAATTTCGGTTACAGAAAGTTCTCGATTATGAATAAATATATCGTCTATTCGTCCAGTATAAAGTTTCCCTATAAATAAATCCCCTATATCCATTGTAAAGGGGCTTACAGTACCACAAGCTGCAACACCAGTAGCTGTATCTTGCAAGACTCCATCTTTATACAATTTGATCGTATTCCCTACTTGATTATAAGTTGCTGTCAAATGGTGCCAAACATTTGTATTAATAGTAACATCGCAGCTTCCATTAGGGATATCCCAAACACTATTTTCTCTAGAAAATACAGCTCGTCTACAATCATACAAACTTAAAGACCATTGTCCCATTCGGTCTGGGCAGCTTAATGCTTGATCTCTACTAATTAATCCTTCATAAGATCCCGGATTTCTACTCACATCTAGTGGTTGATACCAACAAGAAACAGAAAGTTCTGTTAGTCCATTTAAAAAGATTGTATTGGTTCCTTTTAAAAACTCATTATTTGTATTGGGAATATTATCAAACTCAAAAGCACAATTCGCATTATTATTACGATCTGAAGCAGAAATTGCTGTTGTTGTATTTACCAAATTATGTCCATTACCTGAATAATCGGCTAGACTTCCACCATTAAAAGGATAATAAGCCAATAATCCTGTTTGAAGGTTCGATGGAATTGAAAGGCAGGAATATTTGTAAATCGTATTATCAATCCCTCCTCCTATTTTTGCTCCAATTCCGATATACGTTTCTCCAAATAATTGAAATGATCTTCCTGAAGCTAGTCCTATAGCATGGTTATAGGAGCTCGTTGTAGTTTGCCATGTATCAGATCCGAAATCATACATCCAAAAATCGGCATTTGAGGCAGAACTAAAACCTCCCAATCCAACAAAACCTTTTCCAGCAATTAAATCCGCACCGCTGATTGTCCAAGTTCTAGTTTGAGGTGCAGAAGGTAAACTTGCTAGCTGTGTCCATGAATTCAATACTGGATCGTATTTCCAAAAATCATTGTTTGAGGATGAATTGAATCCGCCAATTCCTACATAAGCATTATTACCATAGGTAAATCCAGTTACATAACCTGGAGTAAAACCCGCAGGAGGATTACTTTTGGCAGTCCACGTATTCATTACTGGATTATATTCCCAGCAATCACTTGGCGCTCCAGAACTACTTACTCCACTTACAATATATGCTTTTCCATTAATTACCATTGCTGCAGCCTCAACCCTACCTACTCCAGGGAAATTTGCCATTTGAACCCAAGTATCAGTAACTGGATCATATCGCCAAAAGTCATTTAAATTGTTTGCACCACCATTTGTACTGCCTGAACCGATATAACCGTAATTTCCTATCGAAAAACTAAATGCTCCCATTCTTGCCGAAAAGGGAGGAACTTGTTTTGTTGTCCAATTATTTGTTATTGGATTATATTCATAATGATCAACTGTGGCATTAGAAGAGGAATTAAACCCCGAACCTAAATAGGCTTTACCTGCTATTGTAAAACAGTATGGATAGGTTCTTCCAGAGGAAGGAAAACTTGTTACCGACGACCATTGTCCAAAAATTAATAATGGGAAGAATAAAAATAGAATCAGAGTAATTTTTATTTTCATAAATCGATCATTTAATGATTAGTATTCTCTTAAATTCAATAAAATTTTGCAGATATAATATTCAAAAAGCTTATATAGTAAATGATCTATATAAGCTTTTTTTATTTCTTATTAGCTTTTTACCCAATGTCCATTTACACAAACATAAGTACAACTGCTTACCCATGATGGATTCGTCGGTTGTGCCTTACATCCATTACTTAATGCGCTACTATTGTCATAAAAACAATCTGGAGTGAATCCATCTTCTCTACCTCCGCCAATAATCATTACTAGCTGTTGTTTTTCTACTTTTTTAACCCCTTCTAAATTCAAAATTTTTTTTAACATAATTCAAGATTTAATATGGTTTAGCATACTCAAGCATTTAAAGTCAGTTGAGTTTCTGACTATTTTATAAAATCAAATATTCGCAATTTGAAATCTATTTTCTCTTATAAAAATAGACAAAATCACATTACGAACTACTAAACACGTAATAAATATATTTTTTAATTATTTGATAATCAAAATACTACAAATATTCACCTTAAAGAATTATGTAGGAGTTTAAGTCAAATCAAAAAAGTTGACTTAAACCACAATAAACTGCTTTCCAAAATCGTTAAATAAAAAAGATTAAATTCAATAAAATTAGTTAAATCATAAAAATAAAATTAATATATAGTTAATTTAATAATAATAAATTAACAGGAAAGAAATATAACTATTTAAAAATTAGAGTATGGGAATTTTAGAAATGATTAATGATTGGAGAAGAATTATAATGCGTAGATTGGCTAAAGGAATAGGAAATCACAACCATTTATCCCTTAATACTAGTCCATCGAATACCATTAAACGAATCTTAATTAGTCGACCTAATGATCGGCTCGGTAATCTCTTATTGATTACTCCACTTTTACAAGAAGTCATCACTACTTTCCCTGCCTGTAAAATTGATTTATTTGTAAAAGGAAATTTAGCTCCCATTCTATTCAAGAATTATGACCATGTTGAGACAATAATTCAATTGCCTCGAAAACCTTTCAAAGAGCTCTTAAACTATATAAAAGCCTGGTTATTAGTCCGAAAAAACAAATATGATTTAGTGATTAACGTTGTAAACTATTCATCATCAGGAAGATTATCCACTCAATTATCCAATTCAACACATAAATTATTTGGAGATGACCATGAATTAAGTAATCAAAAATATCCTGATGCAGAACACATTGCAAAATATCCTGTTTATAGTCTTCGATTTTATCTTAATAAATTAAAATCCAAACCTATACCATCATTAAACCTTAAATTAAGTTCTATTGAATTTGAAAATGGACAAATGCTCCTCAATAATCTAGTAAAAAACAAGAAAAGAACAATCAGCCTTTTTACTTACGCCACTGGAGCAAAAAAATATTCCGTATCGTATTGGACTACTTTTTATAGGAACTTAAAAAGGGAATTTGGAAATTATAATATCATCGAAGTGCTTCCAAAAGAAAATGTTTCGCAAATAGATTTCCAAGCGCCAACTTTCTATAGTAATGATATCCGAGAAATAGGAGCTCTTATTGCTAATACTGATGTATTTATTGGAGCAGATAGTGGAATTATGCATTTGGCTAGTTCGGTAAATACACCTACTGTAGGACTCTTTTCTGTTACTGATTCTAAGGTCTATGCTCCTTATAATGAAAATAGTCTTGCCATAAATACAAATCATAATACCCTACAAGATACTATTAAGGCCTTAAGAAAAATACTTAAGACTAAAAAAGCGGCTATTTTAAATGGTTTCAGTTACTTCTTTGACAGCGAACTATTTGATTTTTTCCATTTTACAATGGAATGCTTGCCTGTTTAAAGTAAGGAACCTAACCCAACCACCCTTCACGATCTAAGCTTCGGTATTGTATGGCTTCCGCAATATGTTGTCCATTAACATCTGCTGCATCATCTAAATCGGCTATGGTGCGCGCAACTTTTAAAATTCGATCGTAAGCACGGGCTGATAAATTCAATCGCTCCATTGCATTTTTCAGCATGTTTTTTGAAATGTCATCCAAAGCACAATAAACTCTAATTTGTTGGGGATTCATTTGAGCATTATAATGTACTTTTTCAAGGGTAGTAAAACGGTGTGATTGAATCATTCTGGCTTTTGTTACTCGTTCTCGAATTACAGTACTCGATTCGGCTTTTCGTTCCTCCGATAGTTTTTCAAATGGAACAGGAGTTACTTCAATATGAATATCAATTCGATCCAATAATGGCCCAGAGATTTTTCCCATATATCGTTGCATTTCCTGTGGAGAGCTTGACAGTGGAGCATCGGGATCATTAAAATACCCACTTGGGCTAGGATTCATACTAGCCACCAGCATAAAGGATGATGGATAAGTGATTGTAAATTTAGCTCTTGAAATTGTTACTTCCCTATCTTCTAACGGCTGACGCATCACTTCTAATACCGTTCGTTTAAATTCTGGTAGTTCATCTAAAAATAAAACCCCATTATGTGCCATTGATATTTCACCGGGTTGTGGGTAGGTTCCTCCTCCTACTAAGGCGACGTCTGAGATTGTATGGTGTGGATTTCGAAATGGACGTTGACTCATTAACCCAGAATCTTTCACTTTACCAACTACACTATGGATTTTTGTTGTTTCGAGTGCTTCTTCCAAGGTCATGGGTGGTAAAATACTGGGGAGCCGTTTGGCTAACATTGTTTTTCCTGAACCTGGCGGTCCAATCAAAATGATGTTATGCCCTCCCGCTGCTGCAATTTCCATACAGCGCTTAATGGATTCTTGTCCTTTAACATCGGAAAAATCAAATTCAGGGAAATCTAAGGTTTTATTAAATTCTTCTTGTGTATCTATAATTGTAGGTTCCAACATAGATTTACCTTCAAAAAAATCAATAATCTCTTGTACTGTTTCAATACCATATACATCCAAACCTTCTACAATGGCAGCTTCTTTTACATTTTGTTTTGGAAGAAAGAAACCTTTAAATCCTTCCTCCTTTGCTTTAATCGCAATGGGTAATGCTCCTCGAATAGGTTGTAAACTCCCGTCAAGAGATAATTCACCCATGATAACATATTTTGCAATGTTCTCTGCTTGTATTTGCCCTGAAGCCACTAGTATACCCATGGTCAAAGTTAAATCGTAAGCTGAGCCTTCTTTTCGTAAATCAGCAGGTGCCATATTAATCGTAATCTTCTTACCTGGCATTGTATATCCATTATTCTTTAAAGCAGCAGCGATTCTGAAACTACTTTCTTTTATCGCATTGTCTGGTAATCCAACTAAATGATATCCAATACCCCGATCCATATTTACTTCTACCGTTATAGTAGTTGCTTCCACTCCAAATACAGCACTTCCAAATACTTTTATCAACATATTATTCTCGTTTAAAACGGAATATACTGAATGTAACTCAAATAGAATCTACTCTTTACGTGGTTGTAGTCTAGAAATATAAATATTAAAACGTGAACGATTATTCTCCTTTCACAAACTTCATCACTAATACGTTCCTGTAAAAATTAAAATCACTGTAACTACGATTTGATTTTTCATTATAATAGTCTAGAAATTATTAATATTTACATATATTTTATAAGCTACCACTAATTTTTTTGCCATTTCTTTATCTTTAGGAACAACTTTCGCTTGCTTATAAAAAAGAGCCAATTGTTTATACGAATCTGGGTGAAAAAAAGAAGCTTTAGCTGCTGAAAAAGTATCTTTCCAATTCCAAAAATTAGTTTTTATTTTTTTTGAGGTAGAAAATAACGATTCTACATAATTAGGATTTATACTTTTTGAAAACCATTCAAATGCCTTTGATTCATCCTTAGCGATTTCGTACTCCACATGGACTCTTTTAGCGTAAGCATAGCTTTCACTACCATCTTGTGTTGATGAATATTTATAAATCATCCCCAAACGATACATTGCTACAGGACTATCTTTACTTGCTGCCTTTTCATACCATTCAAAAGCTTTTATAGGGTTTTCTCCGCCTACATAAGTATAACTATATGCTTTTCGGCATTTATTATCGTACCAATCAGCCAATTTTACCATTGCATCAACACTTCATAAGTTGGCTGCTTCTTCTATAATAGTGATTGCTTCTTTAATACTATCTTTTTGAATTAAAATGTTTGCAACTTCAAGCATTGCATTGAAATTATTTTTTTTTGCGGCTTCAAATAACCATTTTTTTCCATCTTTGAGTTCAATATCATGATAATTGCTTGCAAAGTATAATATCATTCTAGAATTTTCATCGCCTTTTTTTGCTTTAGCAATCAATGGATTAAAATAAGTCTCATCAAAAAAATCTTGTTTATCCTGGAGTATTCTCTTTTTTTCTTCTCTTTCCGCAGCCCATTGCCTTTCCTGTTCAGGTGATGTACTGAACAAATCGAGAATACCAGTAGCAACATCAACTATTGCTTTCTGTTCATTGTATTTTCTTGCATTTTCGGCGGCAAACATATTATTAGCAACAGATATTTCATTCGTAGATGTTTCTTTAGCGGTATTTAACGAAGAACTTTCATCGGGATTTGATTCAGGTGAAGTACTACTAGATGATATAACCAAGCCAAGTTCCTTTACTTCATTGTTTGAAGTTTTAGTTTTTACTGCTGTCTTTGTTTTTCCATTATCTGTGATTTCTTTTTCTATAGTCTTTCTATAATTATCATCAATGAAGTAGTTACAAGTAACTAGTGTTAGGTTTTGAGTATTAAAAGCGCCACTATTATATAAAACAGTAACCTTGTTTTTTACAGATTGTTTATATCCTTCTTCATTATTTACTTCAAGCAGTTCGGCCCAACCAACAGTTTTTGGTAAATCTATTTTTTTCAGAAAGAAACTAGCATTGTATAAGTCACAATAAATACTCCCAATACTAATACTTGCTTTTAATTTTGATAAGACGTTGAAAGGAATTTGTGAAGCTGAAATTTCTTTAGTTCTAATTTTTATACTATTTATTTTAATATTGTCGACTATAAAACCATATGTTATACCTCCAGATGTTATTGATGAAGTTATTTTAATATTAAGTGTTACATCAATGCCTTCCCAACTACTCTCGGGTGTTGATCTGTAATGAACTTTCTCATAATAACTACCTTGAGCATAAGTAGCAAAAGTAAATACCGTAAATAATAATACTATTAGTTTTTTCATATCTCAATTTTTTAAATTTTGTCCGATAAAGAACGTTTTAAAGACTACTAATGATTCTCTTATTTAACAAATTTACGGTAAGTAAAAACCAAAAAAAATACTCCTAAAGGAGTATTTTTCAGCATTTAAAAGTGAATTATATTACACCATTAAGTACACATTTTTTAATGAGTTGAACCGTATTTTTAGATTCAGATTTTGCGAGAATGTTCCTGCGATGTTTTTTAACCGTTAAAGCACTTATGAAAAGTTTGTCAGCAATTTGATTATTGTTTAAGCCATTACTTATTAATTTAATAATATCTATTTCTCGTTTAGAAAATTTCTTAAGATTCATATTATCCACATTAAGATCTATATTCATAAATGAAGGTTCTGCATATAGACCAATAAGAGAAATCTTATATGTGTTTTGATTACTAAGGTGATCAATTCTAGTATGAATGTTTAATGATTTTCCATATCCACCATTGTCATCCATAGTGAGCATTAAAGCTTGATGATTGAAGAGAGTATACTCTCCATTTTTTAATCGAGCCCTATAACAATAACTTATTTTATAACTCAACAACTTTTCTCTACCTACTTTCTCTAAGAAAAAAGTAGTTAGAAATGCTTCAGATTTTATAACAAAATCTATATCATCCGGGTGAATAGCACCAAGTATATCATTAAACGTTAATGTGTCTGGGTCAAATCCGTGCATATCATAAATAGAAGGACTGATATGTGATAGCGACATGTCGTAAAAGTCGATAATATAGAAAGAGAATGGTCCAGAGCTAATAATTGAATTTGTTAGCTCATCAAATGATATTTGATAAGAAGGGGTAGTTTGAACAGTTCTATTAGAAAGCCAAACATCATGGAGGGTTTGTATTTCAGAATTCATAGAGCAAGGATTTTATTTAACAAATTAACATACAACTTAATTAAATATGACACCTATATACTTGGATGACCCAACTAAGAATTGGTATTAGAATATATCCTGCCATTTCATTCTTCATATTCAACCTCAAAAATACAAATAAAAAAATATAGCATATACAAAAGTGATTTCATGGCAAAAAAAATTAAATCTTTTTAGAATCTCATTTACTATGATATGGACATCGAAATACACATAAATTTAGAAAAATTCCCGAATAAATTCTCATTTACTGCCGTAATTGACATAATTTCTTGAATCTATTTACTTCATTTTTTTGATTATAAATCATTCCTTTTTTGCTTATTTTTTTGATTTTAACCTCTCAAATAATTTTAGTTTTATAGAAATTATCCTTATTTTTATAGCGTAAAACAACATATCTCAATATCCCAAAAACATCTTGGTTCACTCATAAACCGAGTTGCAAAAACCCCCTAAATGCAAGCAGTACAAGAGAATAAAGTTCAACAGCCCAATTTTTCGGAAGCAATACGTTTTTGGTTTATACTAGGTTGGATTAGTTTTGGTGGCACAACGGGACATGTAACCATTATGCATGATTTTCTGGTTGAAAAAAAGAAATGGGTTAGTGATAGCAAATTTTTTTCTGCACTAAATGCTTGTATGATTTTACCGGGACCAGAAGCCCACCAATTAGCCATTTATCTGGGATGGAAGCTGCATGGCATTAGAGGTGGTATTATATCTGGTGTATTCTTTGTTTTACCTTCTATGCTTATCTTATTATGCTTGAGCATTATCTATGCACTTTATGGGAATACTCCTTTACTAACCTCTGTATTTGATGGTTTAAAACCCGCGGTGTTAGCCATCATCATCTATGCTACGTGGAAAGTAGGTGGGAAATCACTAATTAGCTTTTTACACTATTTCGTTGCTTTTTCATCCTTTATTTGTTCTTATTTTTTACATATTCCAACACCTTGGATAATCCTTGGAGTTATCTTTTTTGCTATTCTAATGAATATAATTGCTCCTCGATTTATGGTATCGAAGAAAGCAAAGAATAGAATGGATAATCATGAGGATTTATATTACGTAAATAGTAATCAAACACCCTATAAGACCTCTTTAAAAACAATAATAAAACAATTTTCGATATTTGTTATTCTTTGGCTTATCCCTTTTTTATGCTTAACATTTTTACTTGTGGATCAATTATTTTGGCAAAAGCTGTCATTGCTTTTTACCGAAACTGCATTCTTGACTATTGGAGGATCTTATACGGTTATCCCCTATGTAGCCAATTTGGTCACCAATAAACTGGCTTGGTTATCGAAACTGCAAATGATCGATGGCTTTGCATTAGCCGAAACAACACCTGGGCCGTTGGTTATTGTATTATCATATGTTGGTTTTATGGCTGGATTAAATCACTTTAATGGCTCTTTGCTCATGGGAACTGTTGGACTTCTAGCAGCCAGTTATTTCACTTTTCTGCCCAATTTTATGATGATTTTTATGGGAGCTCCATTGATTGAAAAATCTCAAAAAAACCAAAGCGTACAAGCTGTATTATCACTAGTTACTGCTGCTGTTGTTGGCGTTATTGTAAATCTTGCCTTTTATCTTGGAGAAGGCATTTTGTTTTCAGGCAAAATGATTTCTTTAACTAATTTTGACTGGATGGCATTAGGATGGGTTATAGTATCTCTGTTTTTACTGATTAAGTATAAACTAAATATGCTATATCTCATATTAATCAGCCTCTTGTATGGTCTCTTACGT
Source organism: Flavobacterium aerium (assembly GCF_030766725.1). GTDB lineage: Bacteria > Bacteroidota > Bacteroidia > Flavobacteriales > Flavobacteriaceae > Flavobacterium > Flavobacterium aerium. The sequence goes on from NZ_JARQWR010000003.1 coordinate 78,542, forward strand.
TATTTTATGATGTTTTAAAAAAACTAAATCTAACTGGAAGCTCGTAATGCCTTAATTTCATTTTTCAGTTCCATGAACATTTCTTCAACACTTCCCGGAACAGAACCAATGGGTTTTCGATCATTCTTACCAAGATTACACTTAAATTCCCATATCTGATCGATTTCTGAAGCCTTAACCTCGTATGGAGCATAAAAGGATTCATCTGATTCGAGCATTAGTACATTTTTACCATTTTTATTTAGTCTTTTATAAACAATACCATCCTCTTTTGTCAAGATTATATAGGTTCTACCATCTACTACTTCACCAAGTTTTTCTACATATTTGCCCACAATAACATCACCATCTTTATGTGGAGGCATAGAATCTCCTTCAACAGTAAATCCTCTATGGAGCCCAGGTCCTAAAAACGGCAACGAAATACGGGGTAGGTTTTCTATATATTCCGGATCTGAATAACCATTCGTATAACCCGCCTTTGCTTTTTGAGTAACAATTTCAATGAGATTTTCTCCCTTACTATCTACCATAATAGGAAGTAAAAGCCTATTATTATCTAGCTTGACTAATTCATCCATTCTTATTTTCCTGACGTCCACACAAAGGAGAATATCAATGCTAACCCTATAATATTGAGCTATTCGTTTGAGTATTTCATAAGGTGCTTCTGAAGTTCCATCCTCGTACTTCACATACCTCCCTCGTGTAATAAGAAGATTTTCAGCAAGTTTTTCCTGTGAAATCTTCCCTTTTACTCTAAGGTTTCTAATGTTATCGGAAAATAAAGACATATTTATTTTGTTATAATTTGTAACAACAAATATAATTAATTTTGTTACAATCTGTACTAATTTTGTATTATATAAAATGAATGGACAATGATAATAAGATATTTCACATTGTTCAATCAACAAGAATAAGAATAGTACTTACGCTATATAGAGATGAAAAAATTGGAATATGCCATAGTAGATATTGAGACCACAGGCGGTAATGCTAGTGGTAGTTGTATTACTGAAATTGCAATTATAATTCATGATGGTACAAATGTTATTGACCGTTGGGAAACATTAGTAAATCCAGAAAAGGAAATACCTCTTCCCATCTTTGCATTAACGGGTATTAATAATGAAATGGTACGGAATGCGCCAACATTCGATGCTATATCAGAGAAAGTATTTGAAATGCTTACGAACCGTATCTTCGTCGCTCATAATGTTAACTTCGATTATTCATTTGTTCGCCATCAACTGGAGGAAGCCGGTTTTAAATGGACAGCTAGAAAACTATGTACCGTTCGTGCTGCCAGAAGAATAAAACCGGGACTTAGCTCTTACAGTCTTGGAAAGCTTTGTAATTCACTGAATATACCTATAGAGAATCAACACCGAGCTGGTGGTGATGCCGATGCTACTGCCCTATTATTTTCTCAATTGCTACAATGGGATGAGGAAGGAAAAATTAACGAAATGGTAAAAATGACAGCGCTAGATCAGCGTTTACCTCCAAATTTACCTCCTGCTGACTTTGAGCAATTACCTGAAAAACCAGGCGTATATTATTTTTATAATCAGGCTAAAAAAGTTATTTATGTAGGCAAAGCTGTCAATTTAAAAAAGCGTGTGGCTTCCCATTTCAGCGGTCATAAAATTACCCCTCAAAGACAGCATTTTTTAAGGGATATATATGCCATTTCTTTTGAGGTTTGTGCTACTGAACTCATGGCTCTATTGCTAGAGTGCACAGAGATTAAGAAACTTTGGCCAACTTATAACAAGGCATTGAAACGCTTCGAAGCAAAATTTGGGATTTATGAATATGAGGCGCGCAATGGTTACAAATATCTAGCAATTGGCAAAGTCAATAAATTCCAAACCTGTATTGAGGTTTTCAATAGTCTGTATGATGGTATAAACGTGCTACAAAGTCTGGCAGAAAAATTTGAGATTGATTATAGATTTTGCAAATATTGTACTCTCACAGATGGTGAAGTCCCCGTACAACAGGATCTTACAAATCTGCCTGATGTTGAATCTCATAATGACCAGATAGAAAATGCTATTGATTATATTTTAAAGAACAGGCCTAGCTTCTTTATTATCGATAAAGGTAGAACTGCAACAGAACGCAGTTGTATCTGGGTTGAAAACGGTCACTTTTATGGGATGGGTTATATTACATCAGATATTGGAATTACTGAACCAGCAGAGATTAAAGATTACGTCACTTCCTATAAGAGTAATCATTACATCATGCAACTAATCTATGCTTATGCAAAAAAATATCCGGGCAAAGTTTCTCAGATAAAACAGATCGATTTATAACTTTAGTATCACTACAAATGCGGACAATATGGATTCAAATAAATTAACTCGCTTCCTAGAAGCACAAAATCAGGTATACTTAAAAGCACTTTTAGAAATTAAAAAAGGGCACAAAGAAACGCATTGGATGTGGTTTGTATTTCCACAGATCAAGGGATTGGATTTTAGTGAGAGTTCTAATTTTTATGGGATCGAAGATTTGGAGGAAGCAAAACAATATCTTTCACATCCTGTATTAGGCAAGCATCTTATTGAAATTTCAACTGTCCTATTACAATTAAAAGGTAAAACTGCGCTACAGATTTTTGGACAGTCTGATTATATGAAGCTCAGATCATGCATGACTTTGTTTGCAGGGATTACTATATCTAATCCCATTTTTGAACAAGTGATTGAAAAATACTTCGATGGTTTACAGGACGAATATACACTCCAATTATTACTTAAAAATAAATTTTCCAATGATACTGTTTGAGGATACAGAGCTATTTAGTTCCGGTACTGGTGGCAGGAAAAATTTTGATTTACCCGATGCTGATGTAATACTGATTGATAATTTTTTCAATAAAGAAGAATCAGATTATTATTATAATGCTTTATTAACTGATACCCATTGGTGTGAATATAATATGCCCATGTATGATAAAGTGGTTACTGCGCCAAGGATGATTTCTTGGTTTGAAGATAAAAGTAATCCTAGAACCAATCCCACAACTTTAGAACTTACCAAAGATCTTTGTGACATCCGTCATAGAGTTGAAATGGAAATCAATTTAAAATTTAATGCTGTGCTATTAAACTTGTATCGAAATGGACAAGATGGTGTATCATGGCATAGTGATAAGACGGGCAAATCTGGTATTAATCCTATCATTGCTTCAGTAACATTTGGAGAGACACGCCTGTTTCGATTGAGACACAAATTCCGTAAGGATGTTCCACAAGTTGAAATTCCATTACATCACGGTTCATTTTTACTAATGGCAGGAACTACAAACAGTTTTTGGGAACATCAGGTTCCGAAAACTACTAAAAAAATATTACCTCGGATTAACTTAACCTTCCGTAGGGTTAGTAATAAAGCCTAACTTCATTCAAATCATCTCTTATCCTATAAAAAAGCCACTCTTAATGAGTGGCTTTTTTAAACATCAAATATCTTATCTCAAATTATTCAATTGTAACTTTTATTACCTCTGTTAATTCCGGTACAGGAAAATCATCTCCAACCTTACTGATTACAACATCTTCTAATGCTGGAGTTCCACCAAAAAGAGCCTGATTGTTCCCTGCTCCAGGATATTGATCTACTCCTGTTCCATCATCAAAAAGGGATGTTTTATTGGTTATATCTCCTTTTTCGTTTGCAAAAATGATAGGTTCATTTGCATAAAACCAATCGTTGGAATATCCAAACATCGTTACATATGCTATTTTATCTCCTGTTGTAGATTCAAATTGTACTGATTCTTTTTGGCCTGGACCAATTGGCGCATTTCCTGCAACATACACTCCTTTTACACCTGCCACGTTAATTAAATTTTCTTTTAAAGTTGAAACATTACCCATTTGAGCAATGAATTTCAATCCTTTACCTTCATCTTTTTTACCCAATTCATAAATTGGATTTATATCTCCCGAATACACTACTACCAATACTGGAGAAAGCCCTGTAATAATACCTGTTTTTTCTTTTGTTTTTACGGCTAATAACTCATTATTACCCATTTCTGCAATAGCCGTAATTTCAATATTTGATCTTTGTCCTGGTTTAAAAAAAGGCATATTATTCAATAAGTTTCCACCTAAAAAATTTGAAACAGCCCAAACACCTGGCGAGAAAGGAGTTTCATTCATTGTTCCTCCCGATGTATTGGTCATAATCAGTGTAAATTCGGAAGTACTGGCATTGTATTCTAATTCTAACTTCATAAGTTGTGAAGCATCAACATTAGGAACCATAGCAATATCCTTATCTTCAATGTCTCCAGTTACATCATCTTTTGTACCGTTATCCCATAATTTAATTTGAGCCGAAACATCTCCTGTTATTGCATTTCCATCAGTGTCATATAATTTTAACCCAGGATGTTCTGGTGCAAAAAACCAATCTTTTGAAGCACCGTACATGGTAGCAAACATTAAGGATTGTGTTTTTCCTGCATTAAATTTAAAATTAATTGATTGTCCTGGCAAAACAACTGGAGCCATAATTACATCATCACCAATTCCCTTAAAAGTTCCACTTTGCACAAAATCTTTTGGTACAATCTTATTCTCAAAAGTTATAGTAGAGCTTTGTGCAATAACTGATGTATCATCATTATCATTACAGGAAACTATGCATGATCCTATCAATAACATTACAAGGGGTAAAAATTTGTTTTTCATAACTACTTAAAATTTAAATTTATTTATAATTTGTCCGTCTATAATTTTAGACGATGATTCTTTTGAATCCTGACAAAAAATTTGAAATTTATTTTAACCTGAAAACAATTGTTGTGTTACGCGGATGAATAAATATTGTCTTCACGAGTACATAACAGATCGATTCTTACATAAGAAAAATTGTTTTAAATCAGAGTTTAAAAAGATTGATTCCCATTTTAACTGGTATTCTTTTTACCGCTAACGTATCCATTCATATTTTTCATAAAAATGCTTGAAAAAGTCAAAAAACAATAATTTTAGCCCAAAATAAAGAACCAAAAACAGTCAATTTATGTCTTTTTAGGCAACTTTTTAAAATTCTTTTTTGGTCAATTCTCAATCATTTTTGAATAGTATCATCCTACTCAAACCATACGTATTTATCGTTTATATCTGCCTAAATCTGTGCACTATTTTCTCAATATAAATTGGTCAATAATTTTGTTATTAAAAGTTATTTTAATTAAATCTAAATAAGAATAGTATTTATTTTTAACTTGCATGCACAAAATAGTAACCTAATAAACTAGAATAATAATGAAAAAAAATACCGCGAAAATTCATTTGAATTTATCCGAAAAAATTGTCTCTCAGAAAAAAACCATCCTGAATGTCAATTTGGAAAAATGTAAATCCAAACTCAATTTTTTACTACTATTAATCACCTTACATTTAAATAATTCTATTGCCTATTCACAAAATTACGCTCCCTTAAACACATCTGATTGTTCGCCTGTAACAGAATTTACAGAAAATTTTGAAAGTTATACCCTAGATGAATTCCCTAGCTGTTGGGATAAACTTGGCTCGGTCTATATAACAACTAATGACGAAGATAACGAGGAGGATGAATCAAAAGCTTTATACCTCGATACTGGTTATTATTCAAGTCAATCAATAGTAAAAATGAAACCGCTTAGTAATGCTGGAGCAGGAACACATCGATTGCGCTTTAAAATTAAAAAACAAACTAGCTACTACAATGTCAATACATTTGTAGAAATAGGCTATTTAACTAATCCTGAAGATTTGGGATCATTCATTAAAGTAATGGAAGTGAATGCAGAAAAATCTACCTATGAAGAGCAAAAAGTAAATCTTGGAATGGTACCCGGAAGCAATACTACGCTGGCCATTAGACATACAAATGCTGGTGGAAGTGCAGTTTACATTGATGATATTAGTTGGGAAGAATTACCTCCTTGTGAGGAACCATCACAATTGATAGCCGTTGACATAACCGATACCACTGCCAGAATATCCTGGAATAGTACAGGTACACTATTCGATATTGAATATGGAACCGAAAATTTTACAATGGGTACTGGTGCATTAATTTCAGGAGTAAATAATCCTTTTGATCTTGAAGGTTTGGATTCAGAAACAAGTTATTCTTACTATGTACGACAAGATTGTGGTATAAATGGTAAAAGTGATTGGTCTGGCCCTTATACCTTTAAAACTTTATGTACGCTTGTCACAGAATTTTCTGAAACTTTTACAGGAGTTGAGACTAATTCATTTCCTTCTTGTTGGAATAAAGTAGGTACAACAGGTATGGCTTCGATTCGAGAAGATGAGCTCATAGGTAATCTAGCGTTGTACATGCGATCTTATTCTTCATTTGCAAAAACAACCGTAAAGATAAGACCCGTAACAAATGCTGGTACAGCGACTCATAGGCTTCGTTTTAAAGCTAGAAAAGACACCTATGGATTATCATCCAATGTCAATGGCATAATCGAAATAGGATATCTAACAGATCCAGACGACGCTACTACTTTTATTCCCGTATCAACTCAAACAGTAACGGCTTCAACTTATCAAGAAAAAATAGCCCGATTGGAAACTGCACCTGGAACTAATAATGTATTAGCTTTCAGATTAGTTTCTGCTACAGGAATATATATTGATGATGTTATTTGGGAAGCACGACCTGCTTGCGAAGAGCCCGTTCAATTAATCACTTCTACTATAACTCCAACTTCAGCAAAATTAGCCTGGACAAGTACAGGTTCTTCTTTTGATATTGAATATGGACCTACTGGATTTGTTCTGGGAGCTGGCTCAGGAACTTCTGTAACTGGAATAACCAATAATTATGAATTAAACGGATTAAATCCAGATACACATTATACTTTTTATGTAAAGCAAAATTGTGGTACAACTTGGTCTGAAGCTTCTAATTTCCAAACCGCTTGTAATGCAATAACAACATTACCTTGGAATGATAGTTTTGAATCGTTAACATCCGTTGGTGAAACACAATTTCCTTCTTGTTGGAGAAAAGAAAAGGGAAACTGGAAAACGTCGAATACTGCTTATTACAATTCTCCGAGAACGGGTACAAAATACTTACTAACATCGGCTTCAACAGACAATGCTTTCATACATACTCCTGCATTTCAACTAGAAGCAGGTCAATCCTATGATTTTATTTTTTACGTTCAGGGAAGTGGGTATTCTGTCGCTACCGTTGATATATTCAGTACAAATAATGCTTTATCAATACCCCGCGTCCAATTAGGAGAATCGTATACAATTGCTCAAAATTCCGATCAATATGAAAAAGTAACCCGAACTTTCCTACCTACAGTTACAGGAAATTACTATTTTTCTATGCGTTTAAATTCTTCATCAGGATTTTCACAGGAAGTTGCTTTTGATGATTTTACATTAGAAACTACTTCTTCTTGCCCAATTCCTTCTACTTTATCTGTCACTAATATTACTGCTAACTCCGCTCAACTTTCATGGGTTGGTAATGGAAATAATTATAGTATTGAGTACGGTCCGAAAGGTTTTCTTTCAAGTAATGGAACTGTTTTGGAAAATGTGACGATGCCTTATACACTTCAAAATTTAGCAATTTCTACAGAATACTCATTTTATGTGAAAGAACTATGTAGCCCTACCGACCATAGTGCATGGTCTGAACCCATTCATTTTAAAACCATTTGTGGACCAGAAACGGCTCCAACTGCTGTACAAACATTTTCAACTTACACTGGTTTTGCAACAGGATCAGTTGCGTGTTGGTCTGAAGCAGAAAACAGCTTAGCCGATGGGCCAAATTTACATGATGTAAAATGGATTGGCCATTTTAATTTTGCAAATAATGATGCTAGCCCAACAGGAAATGCAGCCGCAATTAATTTATATGGCCCTTCTCAGGATTGGTTAATTTCAAATCCAATTGATTTAGGGGATGGAAGTATTCCTTTTACATTAAAATATATGACGGCATTGACAAAGCGTTTCAGCTCTACAGCAACGAATGGCTTAGGTACGCATATTATTAAAGTTTTAATTTCAACTGATGGTGGTACAACTTGGTCTAACTCAAATGTTCTTAAAACTTATAATGCTACTACACCTATTTCTCATACTGGTCAAACCGAAGAAATCCCTTTAACAGGATATTCTGGTATTGTAAAATTTGCCTTTTATACTGAAACAATTGATTATTCACCTGATATTCATTTCTTCATTGATAATTTTGTAGTAGAAAATAGTAATGAGTGTAATGCTCCTACTGCTTTAACAACTACAGCAATTACTTCTTCTGGATCTACTATTTCATGGACAGCTGGCGCAAGCGAAACGGCTTGGGAATATACAATACAGCCAGCAGGGACTGGATTACCTACAATAGTAGGAACTACCGTAACTACTTCTACTGTTCCATTGGATAATTTATTATCGGATACTTCCTATGAAGTTTATGTAAGGGCTATTTGTTCCGCTAGTACTACCAGTAACTGGTCAGGACCTATCAATTTCACGACTCAATTACCGTGTAATAAACCTACTGCCGTAAATGTAACTGAGATAACAACCACTGGAAGTACAATTTCCTGGACGCCTGGTGCAATCGAAACAACATGGGAATATACCATACAACCTGTAGGAACTGGAATACCAACTACTGCCGGAATTTTTACGCCTTCGCCTACAGTTCCTTTAACGGATCTAACAGAAAATACGGCTTATGAAGTTTATGTAAGAGCGACTTGTACTGCTACTATTGCTAGCGCATGGTCCGATCCCGTACAATTTACTACAACAGGCAACTGTTTACAGCCTAGTACTCTTATCGCGAACTCCATAACTACATCGGGTGCTACAATTGCTTGGACAGCAGGGTCCACAGAAACCAACTGGGAATATACTATTCAACCTGTAGGAATGGGAATACCAACTACTACTGGTACAAACAGTACTGCAACTTCAGCTGTTCTCAATAGTTTACAATCTGATACACAATATGAAGTATATGTAAGGGCTATTTGCTCTACCGCAACGACAAGTGAATGGTCTAATCCAATGGTATTTAAAACCTTAAAATCGGGTGGTACCTGCGAAACGGCTATTGAGGTTAATAGTAATGATTTACCGTATACTACTACTGATAATACGCTAAACTATGGTGATCATTATGAAGGAATTGCGGGTGCTTCTTGTGGAATAACGACTAATTATTTAAACGGAAATGATGTGGTATATGCATATCATGCTACAACAGCAGGAACTATAAATATTGGATTAAATCCAACACAAAGTAATGTGGGTGTATTTGTATATACAGCTTGTGATTTAATTGGAAATACTTGTGTTGCTGGTGCAGTAAATAATGCTATTGGTGGACCTATAAATATTAATGGATTTACTGTAACGGCTGGTCAAACTTATTATATTGTTATTTCAACCTTAGCACCGCCACAAAGTACGGCTTATACTTTAACGATAACAGGAACATTGGGGATTGATTCTTTTGATAATCAAAATTTCAGTTATCATCCTAATCCTGTACTCGATATACTGAATCTTTCCTATTCAGAGAATATTACGAGTGTACATGTATTTAATTCCATTGGACAGCAACTGATTCAAAAAACAGTGAATGCTAATCAATCTCAGCTTAATTTATCTGGCCTTGCTGCTGGAACTTATTTTGTTCAAATTAATGCTAAAGGAAAAATAAAAATGATTAAAATCATCAAACAATAATCTACTCATCTTACTTTTTTATAATGCAAAAACCATCAAAACATGTTGTTTTGATGGTTTTATTTTTTTGATTCTACTGCAATCTATTCATTGCTGAAATTCAAAATTATTATAGATTTTTAGTATAATTTTACTTTCTATTAGTTATTAATATAGAGGTAACCTGTTCGTTTAATTTTTTTAGCATCTTTCTTATAATTTAAGATGTAAAAATAGGTTCCCATAGGTAACTTTTTAGAAGAATCAAGTGTTAAGTAGCCTTCTGAATAACCATTAAATACTTTATCGCTTTCATTATATCCTTTTGCACTGTATACCAAAACACCCCAACGGTTGTAAATCTCCACCGAATTGTCAGGGAATTTATTGATTCCTTTGATATAAAAGAATTCATTTTTACCATCACCATTAGGTGATAATCCGTTATAAAAAACTAAATCTTCATCTACTTTTTCTTTCACTAGTGCTAGTGTAAAAATACCATAGCCTGTAATAGGAGCCGTGATCATAGTATGACCAACATCCATTATTCCACCTTGGGTTACCCATTTTGAAGTAATATCATCCCATCGTACTATTTGAACCGTTGTAGAACCTGTAGTAGGATTGGAAAATAATGATGGTGTTGTAGCATCATTTAATGTTAATGTCAAGGCCACTAATGTACTCCCACTCTCTTTGGTTACATTCCAATATTCCTTATCATTAATAATAGTAATCTCATTTTGTTTATTAGCATGTGGATAATCTAGATTCGAATTCTTTAGGAAATATTGTGCGGTATAAGAATCTGTAGTAAAATTTGACTCTCCAATACTATTCGGACGATAATATTGATTATCTCCTACTGGGTAGATAAAAATTGATGTTCCTATCTTTTGTACTTCTCCATCAACAAAACTATCGTTACTACAATTGCTATGATCTGCATTTTCTGCAAAAATCATTTTCCCTTCATTAGTATCAGCCTCTATAATACCTTTTATAAAATCTGCATTTCCAAATACAGCGATATCACTCGCTAAAGTAAATGGAACAGGGCTACTTGTATTATCGAATATAACATTCTTGAATTTTGTACCCGTAAGACCCGAAGCATTTCCATTTATTATTTGCTCTTGATCTCCCATAAAAGTAGTTGTTCCCTGATAAGCAGGTGTAAAATCTACTTTCCCATCATTCCGCCAATCGTTAAAAATATACAGTTCACCATCGTTCACTATACGACTCGATGCTTTATTTACAAAATCAAAATGAACAGACATCATCGTACCATTACTCACTTTAATTCGTGATGCATTGGCTAATTGTGCATTTGTATTTTGAATATTGAAGCCTAATAAAAAAGAAGCAACAACATAGTATGGAGCAGGATATTTAAGTATAAAAAATTTATTTTTCATCATATTTATTTAGCAAAAATACTGTGTCCCAATATATAGACACAGTATTTTAATATTCCATAATTAATTATTTGCTTGATAACAGTTTTTCAACTGCCTTTTTTAAATCATCTAGCTCTTTTTGTTGCTTATTTTGATTGTTTTCTAATGCTTTAATACGTTCATCTTTGGAAATAATCTGAGCTTGTTGTTCTTTCATTGCTTCTACTAACACTGGAATAAGTGTAGTATAGGTTACAGAATAAAACCCTTTATCATTTTTCGTTACAGCTTCTGGAACAACTGCTTCAATATCTTGAGCAATCACCCCTAATTGATGTTGATTACTCAATTCCATATCTTTAAATTCATCCGTACGGAAATTGTACCCAACACCTTTAATATTCAAAATCTTTTGGAGTGCACCAGTAATTGGTTCGATATCTTTTTTATAACGACGGTCTGATAAAATTTTCCATGCTTCGGTACCCCCTGCCGGACCATTTACATAAAAACGATAGCCACTATACCCATAAAATCCACTTCCACCTGGTGCAGATTCAACATTTACTAATAAACTATTTTCCGTTCTATTAAATACGAATATAGTGTTACTTAAATTAGGCATAGCATTATTCACATAAGCTAATCCAAGTACATTTCTATTACTACCTAAATAACTAGATGCAAATATATATCTCTCACTAGCCCCAATCCCAAAAGCATAACCTATTGCTGCATCATAATTCCCACCATTATGTCTTCCTAGATTTACTTCATAATATGAACTAAAAGTAGATCCTTTAACATCAAGCTCCACATTCGGTTGAACACCTATTCCTACTTTTCCCATCAAATAAATATCTTGAGTATTTGACGTTGCTTTATCCGAAGTTCCTTTTACATACCAAGGCTCAGGACCAACATCTCCACGATCTCCTTTATCTCCTTTATCTCCTTTTAATCCTTGACCACCTGTATCTCCTTTATCACCTTTTAATCCAGTATCACCTTTTGTTCCAGCAATACCTTGTGCACCAGGATCACCTTTTGGGCCTTGTGCTCCTGAATCACCTTTATCGCCTTTTGGACCTAAATCTCCTTTCGAACCTTGTGCTCCTTGAATTCCTGTTAAACCAGTATCTCCTTTATCTCCTTTGAAACCTGTGGCTCCCATTAATCCAACGTCTCCCTTTTCTCCTTTATCACCTTTCATTCCTATCGCTCCATCGGCTCCGGCAAGACCTCTAATACCTTGGTCACCTTGTAATCCCGCATCACCTTTTGGGCCCTGAATACCTTGGATACCAGTATCACCTTTTGGACCTTGTAATCCTACTGGACCAGTATCGCCTTTTGTACCATCAGCTCCTTTAGGACCTTGAATACCTGTTAAACCAGTATCGCCTTTATCTCCTTTATCACCTTTAATACCTGCGTCACCTTTCAAACCTTGTGGGCCTTGGATACCCGTTAATCCAGTATCGCCTTTATCACCTTTTAATCCTGTAGCTCCAGTTAATCCAATATCACCTTTCTCTCCTTTCAAACCTGTAGCTCCATCGGGTCCAGCATGACCTCGAATACCTTGATCTCCTTGTAATCCTGTATCTCCTTTTGGACCTTGAGAACCTTGTATACCTGTTAATCCAGTATCGCCTTTATCTCCTTTTAATCCTGTAGCTCCAGTTAATCCGATATCGCCTTTCTCTCCTTTATCACCTTTCAAACCTGTAGCTCCATCGGCTCCAGCATGACCTCGAATACCTTGATCTCCTTGTAATCCTGTATCTCCTTTTGGACCTTGAGGACCTTGAATACCTGTTAATCCAGTATCACCTTTATCTCCTTTTAATCCTGTAGCTCCAGTTAATCCGATATCGCCTTTCTCTCCTTTATCACCTTTCAAACCTGTAGCTCCATCGGCTCCAGCGTGACCTCGAACACCTTGATCTCCTTGCAATCCCGTATCTCCTTTTGGACCTTGAGGACCTGTTATACCTATGGCTCCATCGGCTCCAGCGTGACCTCGAATACCTTGATCTCCTTGTAATCCGGTATCTCCTTTTGGACCTTGAGGACCTTGGGTTCCGGTTAATCCAGTATCGCCTTTATCTCCTTTTAAACCTGTAGCTCCAGTTAATCCGATATCACCTTTCTCTCCTTTATCACCTTTCAAACCTGTAGGTCCAGCAACACCTTGTGATCCTGTTATACCCGCTAATTGTTCTGGTGTAAAATCTCCGTAGGTAAAATCTTTGCCATCAACTCCATTAATTCCATTTGTTCCTGCAACACCTTGAGGTCCTGTTATACCTGCTAACTGCTCTGGTGTAAAATCTCCGTAGGTAAAATCTTTACCATCAACTCCATTAATTCCATTTGTTCCTGCAACACCTTGAGGACCTGTTATACCTGCTAATTGTTCTGCTGTAAAATCTCCGTAGGTAAAATCTTTGCCGTCAACTCCATTAATTCCATTTGTTCCTGCAACACCTTGAGGTCCTGTTATACCTGCTAATTGTTCTGGTGTAAAATCTCCGTAGGTAAAATCTTTGCCATCAACTCCATTAATCCCATTTGTTCCTGCAACACCTTGAGGTCCTGTTATACCTGCTAACTGCTCTGGTGTAAAATCTCCGTAGGTAAAATCTTTTCCATCAACTCCATTGATCCCATTTGTTCCTGCAACACCTTGAGGTCCTGTTATACCTGCTAATTGTTCTGGTGTAAAATCTCCGTAGGTAAAATCTTTGCCATCAACTCCATCAATCCCATTTGTTCCTGCAATACCTTGAGGTCCTTGAGCCCCTACTTCGCCCTTTATATTCGTCCATATACCTGTCGTTGGATCATATACCCATGTTCCACTATCATTCGTGACTACTGTCGTTCCCGTTCCTGGACCTCCTGGTTGTCCCGGTATACCGGGTATACCAGAAGTTCCTGGTAAACTTGCAACCCCTACAACTCCCGCTGGTCCTTGTGGTCCTGCTGGACCTTGTATACCATTAATATTTGTCCACATATTCGTCGCTGGATTGAATACCCAAGTTCCACTATCATTGGTTACAATTGTCGTTCCCGCTCCTGGACCTCCTGGTTGCCCTGGTGTACCAGGTATTCCAGACATTCCAATTTCACCTGCAACACCTACAACTCCGGCTGGACCTTGCGGTCCTGCTGGACCATTTATACTTGTCCATATACCTGTTGTTGGGTTATATACCCATGTTCCACTATCATTAGTTACAATTGTAGTTCCCGCTCCTGGACCTCCTGGTTGTCCCGGTATACCGGGTATACCAGAAGTTCCTGGTAAACTTGCAATTTCTACAACTCCCGCTGGCCCTTGTGGTCCTGTTAAACCACTTAATATAATTTGATGAGTGACACCTGCTTCGTCTTTATAATGTAATGTTTGATCTGTAGCATTATAATCTAAAGAGGTAATCGTTTCGTTCCAATCGCCCATATTGGCAATTCGAATCCATTTTGTGCCATTCCAAAAATAAAAACCTGGAATAACATCATTTAGAGTTTCAGTATTGTATACTAATAAACTCACAGCTGGATTGCTCGTTATTGGTGATTGATTTGATGTTTGTTTTAATTTTACGCGGGGAATTAAAAGTCCTTTATCAGTCGCAGTAACATCAAGTTGAGAAGAAGAATCTGGATTCAGAATTCCAATTCCTACTTGTCCATAGGTTACTACCGTAAAACCAAGCAAACAAAATAGTGCTAGTAAAAAATTTTTCATACTGTATTTTTAATTTATATTAGAGAAATTACTATTAAAAAGTAATTTCTATTCTAATGACAAAATTAAGTTAGAGCTACATTTTTATTCGCCCACAATAAGCCTTTAAAACAACATAATAAGGTCTTTTTAATATTGAAAATAAACAATAAAATACTATATATCAATACATTACAAGCAAAAACAAAATCACACTACAACACCATAGATTTTGTTTTGAAACTGAAGAAATCGTGTGTTTTATTATTCCTTACATGCATACATTCATCCAAATATTATTCTTCATAATTGTACTTAAAACATTTGCATAACCTTGTGGCAACCTATTCAACGGTTATCTTAAACTTTAATTTATCCGTCAGTAATCTTCAAGTAACACTGTTGCTTGATTTTTGCAAAAACTATAAATTCTAAAAAATGTCACACAACTACTTTACAAAAATGGGAAGAGTTCTCTTTCCCATGTCATTACTTTTATTAACGCATTTGGCGGCCGGCCAAGATCTTTTACATTATTGGAATTTCAACAATAATGCTTCTATTAGTACAATTACAACTCCTAACCAATCCATAGTCTCAGGAGCTACAATTACAGCTCTTTCTGGTGGTATCAGTACTATTGATAATACTGGTGGAACGGGACAAAATTTTAATGTACTAAATCTAAATGCTCAAAATGGAGATGCTTCAGGTACTCACTTGCGTTTTAATGATCCAATTGGCGGAGCTTTAGAATTTGCTTTACCTACTACGGGTTATGAAAATGTAATTGTAAAATTTGCCACCCGCCGTTCTGGTTCTGGTGCAGGTACTCAACTATGGTCTTATTCAATAAATGGTGGTACTAGTTATATTGCGTTAACTTCTATTATGCCTAATAATGGTGATCCTGCATTGGCAACATTAGACTTCACAGCTATTCCAGAAGCGGATAACAATCCTAATCTAAAATTAAAAGTGGAATTTCAACAAGGTACTGGTGGAACTGTAGGAAATAATCGTTTTGATAATTTTACTGTTCACGGTACTTCTCTTGGAGGAGCTGATATTACAGCACCAAATGTTGCTTTTGCTCCTGCAAATGCGAGTACTGATGTTGCAATTACAATAACGCCAACTCTTACTTTTAATGAAAATGTGCGTTTAATTGATGATAGTAATATCACCAGTACAAATGCCGCTTCTTTAGTGGAAGTTCGTTTGAACAATGCTACTGGAACTCTAGTTCCATTCACTGCTACTTTTGCTTCAAATGTGATCACTATTACACCTTCCGCTCCTTTGAATAATAGTCAGATTTACTATATTGCTTTGGTACCAAACATGGTAGAGGATTTTAGTAATAATGCTATTACAGTCGTAAAATCCACATTATTTACAACAGCTCCATTTGCTGCAAAAGTTGCTTTTGCTACTAACTTTATTACTGTAAATGAAAATGCAGGCACCTTGAATGTAACATTGAATTTAGTAAGCCCAACAACAGGTTCTGTAGACGTAGTAGTAAAGGGTGCGCCGTATAGTACAGCGGATAATAATGATTTTACCTTTACAACGCAAACCTTACATTTTACAGCTTCAAGCCCATTAACTCATACACTCAATATTCCAATTATTGATGATACAGCTGAAGAACAACAAGCAGAATATTTTGTATTGAGTTTAGAAAATCCAGTAGGATTTTCAATCACTGGAAATCCAATGGCAACCATTTATATTAAAGACAATGATCGTTTAGCTCCTATTCCAACCAATGAAATTGAAATTAATTATGTAGGTAGTTTTGATCCTTCTGGAAGTAACTCTAGTACTTGTGAAATTGTAGTGCATGACCCTGTATCGCAGCGTTTATTTACAACAAGTGCAGTAGCAGGATTCTTAGATATTATCAATTTTAGTGATCCAACAGCTCCAACAGTAGTACAATCTATCGATATGAATCCTTATGGTGGCGTGACTAGTGTGGCTGTCAAAAACGGGATAGTAGCTGTGGCTTCTCCAAATGCTGATGAAACTTTAAATGGGTCAGTTGTTTTCTTTACTACAGATGGGGTTTTCCAAAAACAAGTAACGGTAGGTGCTTTACCTGATATGGTTACTTTTTCACCGGATGGGACTAAAGTAATGACTGCAAATGAAGGACAACCGAATGCAAATTATAGTATTGATCCTGAAGGATCAGTAAGTATTATTGATGTTTCAGGTGGTATTGCTGGTTTATCTCAAGCCAATGTTACTACTTTATTATTTACAGCCTACAATGCTCAGGAAGCTGCTTTAATTGCATCTGGGGTTCGAAAATTAAAATTAAGCAGCACATTATCGCAAGATTTTGAACCAGAATATGTTACAATTAGTGCAGATTCTCAAAAAGCTTGGGTTACGTTACAAGAGAATAATGCTATTGCAGAAATTAATTTGGTTACTAAAACGATTACAGATGTATGGGCATTGGGTACTAAAGATATGAGCTTACCGGGTAATGGTTTTGATGCTTCCGATAATAATGGGACTGTACTTATTGCAAACTGGCCTGTAAAAGCATATTATCTTCCCGATGCTGTTGCTAATTATACTGTAGGTGGAACAACCTATATCGTTACCGCGAATGAAGGAGATGAAAAAGAATATACTGGTTTTGAAGAAAGAACAACTGTAGGGGCTGCCAATTATTTATTGGATCCTGCTATTTATCCGCAAGCAGAAATGCTAAAACAAACTTATAATCTAGGTCGTTTTAGAGTAAGTAATTTGAGTGGAAATACGGATGCAGATCCAGAATTTGAACAAATAAGTGCTTTGGGTGCTCGTTCTTTTTCAATCTTCAATACCACAACCAAACAGATTGTATACGATAGTGGTGATGATTTTGAAATGTATACCGCTGCAAATGCTCCCACTATTTTCAATGCCGATCATGAAAGTAATACCCCAAAAAGTAGAAGTCGTGCCAAAGGTCCAGAACCTGAAGGTGTAACTGTTGCTCAAATTGGTGGTCAGACTTTTGCTTTTATTTCCCTTGAAAGAGTGGGTGGAATTATGGTTTATAATGTTACCAATCCTACGAATCCAACTTTTGTCGATTATAAAAATAGTCGTAGTGTGTCTGCTTATACTGGAGACCACGGACCAGAAGGAATTACTTATATTGCTCCCGCAAATAGTCCTACAGATAAAGGATATGTGCTCGTTGCTAATGAAATTAGTGGTACTATTACTATTTTTGAAGTAGACGAAAATGCTTTATCTACCCCAGATTATGTGACAAATCCTAAAACATTTGCCGTATTCCCTAATCCTTCTACAAATGGAATTGTTTATTTCAACCGTGTGGCTGATATCCAAGTATATGATTATTCTGGAAAATTAGTTCATCAAGCTAAAGATGCTCTTACCATTAATACATCTTCGTTTAAAACGGGTGTTTATTTAATCAAAACATCAGAAGGAATTACTAAAAAATTGATTGTGAAATAATTATCATTATAATACTAAAAAGTCCCACCGATTGAGTGGGACTTTTTTTTATTACCAATATCCATTTAAGCTTTGCTCATGGCTGTCCAAAAATCATCTTCTGCTGTACCGTCTTCTGAGAATAACCAAACTTCTACTATTTTTCCATTTTCAAACCGCATTAAATCCATTCCTTTCATTGCCATTGATTTTCCATGTGCTTTTGCTTTAAAATGAATGGCAGCTGAAACCATATTTCCATTTGGCGCTAGATAGTCTACAGCATCAATTGCAAATGTACCTTGGCTTAACTCCATAAATCTTCCTAAGTGCGCAAATAATGCTTCTTTCCCTTTTATTATTCCTGAAACGATGCTATTTCCAGGCTGATGCCAAATTACATGGTCTGCAAATACTGAAGCAACAAATTCCATATTTCCTTTTGACAGAGCATCAAAATATTGTTTTGTCAGTTGTACATTTTCATTCATATTTTATCGATTTTAAATGGATTATTATTTCTATTATCACTAATTTTGCAGTTGCAAAAAGAAAGTGCAAATATATTAATTTGTAATTGCAAAATGCAAGTGATTTAAATTATTTTATGAAAGAGATTAATAAACGTTCGGATTGCCCTATTAGTTTTAGTCTTGATTTCCTTGGTGATAAGTGGACCTTACTCATTATTCGAGATCTTATATTAGCTGGTAAAAGTAACTTTGGGGAATTTTTAAAATCGGAAGAAAGTATTGCAACGAATATACTTACAGATCGATTGAAAATGCTAGAAGCGCAGGGTTTTGTTTTGAAATATCCTGTAAAAAACAAAATGCGTTATGGTTATTGCTTAACCGAAAGAGGCATTAGCCTCATCCCTATTATTCTGGAAATGGCTGTATGGGGTATTTCGCAAGAAGTATTGGGTAGTAATCCCGAATTGTCTATACAACTAAAAGACGATAAAGCTGGTGTTATTGATTTCCTCGTACAACGATCGAAAGAAAAATTAGAAACTACTTCCAAGATGTTATAATCTGTTTTTAAAACAGAATATTCGTTTAATGCATAAAAAATCATGCTATTTCTACGCTCCATAACAGTAGTTTAAAGGGTTTTAAGGCGTATTACTAAAGAATATATTTATCTTTGTAACAACTTTAATCCCTACAAAAGTGAAAACAAAAGTACTTACCTTATTGTTAATGCCCTTCTATTGCCTAGCGCAAATTCCATCGTATTACAGTTCTGTCGATTTTAGTCAGACCGGAGATGCTTTGAAAGTGCAATTAACACAACTTATAACGGCTACACATACTAATGTGCTCCCTTATACTTCGAACTCAACGACTGATGTCTGGACGGCATTAAAGCAAACGGATTTGGACCCAAATGATCCAACCAAAGTATTACTGATTTATGGCTTTGATGATACAGATGCTATAACAAGTAATGATCGTACCCGTAGTAAAGACTTATCTTGTCATACTTCTAGCTGTAATGGTTTATGGGTACGTGAACATACTTATGCCCGTTCGTTGGGGACACCTAATCTTGAGTTTATCAATGCAGGTTCGGATGCACATCATTTGAGAAGTATTGACAGTCAAATGAACAATACCAGAAGTAATCGTCCTTTTACTGCCGGAAGTGGGAATGCGCATACGGTAGGTACACAGTATTTTTATCCTGGTGACGAATGGAAAGGTGATGTAGCACGAATGATGATGTATATGTATGTCCGATATCCTACACAATGTCTTCCATCGGCAATTGGTTCAGGAAGTACTTCTTATTCTAATTTTGGGGATATGTACAATATCTTTTTGGAGTGGAATGCTGAAGACCCGGTTTCTGCTTATGAAATGAACCGTAATAACATATTACAGACTCTTCAAGGAAACCGAAATCCATTTATTGATAATCCACATTTGGCTACTATCATCTGGAATGGTCCTGTTACGACTGATTCATGGAATGTATTGAATGTAACCGAAAATAGCTTAAATGCTATAGTGTTGTACCCAACAATCACAACAGATTATGTACATATCAATAATCCTGCTCATGAGACTTTTAGTTATGTTATTTACAACATGATGGGACAAGAAATAAAATCAGGAACTACTGAGGATGTAATTGACGTCACAAACAATACAAAAGGTTTATATCTTATTAATTTAAGAAATCAAAATCAACAAAAAACCTTCAAGGTTATTTTAAAATAACCTTTTTTATAAAAAACAAAAAACTCGGAAAGCTACTGGTTCTCCGAGTTTTTTGTTATAAATTCTATTCTTATTTTTTATTCCAGTTCAAAGATTGCTTGAATTTCAACTGGTGAATCTAATGGTAATGAAACGGCCCCTACGGTTGCACGGGCATGTTTCCCTTTATCTCCAAAAACATTCACAGCCAAATCTGAAGCACTATTCATTAATGCTGCATGTGTTTTGTAACCTGAATTTGTATAGAAGAATCCCGTTAATTGTACAACCCGTTTTACTTTGTTCAAATCTCCATTTGTAGCTACTTTCAACACCGCAATTACATTGAGCATCGTTTGATAAGTAGCCTCTTTGGCTTGTTGATCTGTAACTTCATCTCCTACTCTACCTGGGTTTAGTATTTTACCATTTAATAAGGCAACTTGGTTAATGTAAACTTTGTTATCTGAAATAACATAAGGCACATAATTTCCTACCGGCATGGGAGCAACAGGCAATTCAATTTTTAATTTTTTCAATTGTTCATTAACATCGAATGTTGTCTCTTTTTTAACAGAATCCGTTTTAACCGTTTCTTTATCAACTGTATGAAGTGCATTGGCAATTTTTGCTAAAGCTTTACCTTGTGCTCTCGCTACATTTAGTTCAGAATCCGAAGGTCTTTTCCCTCCTGCACCGCCTATAGAAGAAGCTCCAAAAGGAGTATTTCCTTGTGGTACTGTTTTATCGATAGTTTCTGTAGCCATTAAGCCAGTAGGAACGATAACCATTCCATGTAAAGCAAGCATATTCCAAAAGCTTAAAATTGCAGCTTCTTTTCCTGCACCTGATCCTGCCGACATGAATACCGTTGCTGGCATTCCTTCTAGTTTACGACTTGTCCAAAGGTCTATAGTTTGGTTGAAAAAATAATGCATATCTGCACTAATATTTGCAAAATTCACTGGACTTCCAAAAGCTATTCCATCGTAAGTTGGTAACTCTTCAATGGTAGCCACAGGACATTTTTCAAAATCTTTACCGGTTACTTTTACTGGTTTTATAAGCGGAATTTGTTTGATGACAGCTTCAGTATTAGGATAGCTGTTAATTCCTTCTGCTACTGCCAAAGCCATTTTATAGGTTCCACCATTTTGAGAAGTAAACAATACTAAAACTCTTGTTTTTCCTGTATCATTCATTGCTAAAGCATTCATTTGCATAAATATACTTAAAATTAATACTAGCGAATATTGAATCGATTTTTTCATTTTTTGATTACTTAGTAATTTATAAAATTCTATTTTACAAAGGTATAACCATTATAGTGTTGTACTTTTGTTTAATAGAGACAATTAATTATTCTAAAACGACAGATGGAACGAGCAATTAACGTTGGTCAATGTGAATTAATCATTGATGAAGTAGAAAAGGATACCTATGTATTGCATGAAGGCAAATGGAATTTTACTACAGACTGGCACTCCCATCATAAAGGACAACTTTTGTATGTAGAACGTGGGATGCAATATTTACATACTGAAAAAGAAACTTTCTTATTGCCTGCTCATCATTGTGCTTGGATTCCACCAGATTTACGCCATAAAACGTCTTCACCCAGTGCCGAAGGTTTTTTCCGCTCTTTGTTTTTTACTTTCAATCATATTCCGGAATTCTTTGCTCAAACAAATGTGTTTAAAGTACCTAATGTCCTTCGGGAAATGATTCTATATACCGAACGTTGGTCACAATTAAGGACCTATGATGTTGAGGAAGCTACCTTTTTGGCTGCTATTGTGAATAGTCTTCCTAACTTTTGTAGTGGTGCATTACCATTAATGGTTCCTGTATCCCAGCATCCACAATTAATCCCTATCATGGAGCATTTAGTACATTCTTTGGCAGAGGATATCAATTTAATTAAAGTTGCTGAAAAATTCAGTATTGCTCCTCGTACTTTACAGCGTTTATTCCAAAAAGAAATGGGAATGTCTATGGCTCATTATATTAAAACGGCTCGAATTATCAAATCGGTTGAATTGCTGAGTGAAAAGGGACAAAATGTAAGTAGTGTAGCCTATAAAGTTGGATATGAAAGTCTCCCTACTTTTAGTAATAATTTCTTGAAAATCATCGGGAGAAGACCACAAGAGTTTTTAAATCATTAAATTTTGTACCAAAGGCTATTATTTTTATAAAAAAGCTGTAATATTGATACTCTTTTTTTAAAATCCCTATTATTAATTTTTTAACGTAAAAACATGACCACAAATTTTTTTGATTCAAATAGCTATTTCATTGATGAAAAAGTAAATATGTTCAAATTTGCCAATGAATATAAAGTTTTTGATAATAAAGGTACTCAGATAGGTGCTATCAAACAACGATTAACTACTGGACAAAAAATGCTTCGTTTGGTGGTAAGCAAAGCAATGCTTCCCTTTCATTTAGAAATTGTAAACGAAAAAGATCAAGTACAGGCTAGTATCAACAGAGGTTGGACTTTCTTCATGTCGAGTATTATTATTTCCGATTACAAAGGAGCCAAAATTGCTGAAATCAAACAGAAATTCAAATTATTCAAACCGCGTTTCATCATCAATGATAAAAACAGTCGATTGATTGCTGAAATCAATGGCGATTGGAAAGCTTGGAACTTTAATATTACTGATCCTCAACAAAAACCTGTGGGACAGATTAGTAAAAAATGGGCCGGTGCAATGAAAGAAATCTTCACTACAGCGGATAAATACAATGTTACTATTGAAGAGGCTTATCCGGAAACAGACCATAAAGCCGCTATTGTATCTTGTGCTATATGTATTGATATGATCTTAAAAGAAAACAATAGTTAATATCCTTCTATATTGACTTTTATATCAAACCCTGACTTCACTGTCGGGGTTTTCTTTTTTAATAAATAATCATAAAACATTCTTAATCTGAACTACTCTTTCCTGAATATTTTTTACTTTTAAGTACAATCCCTTTAAATACCACTACTTATGAAAGATAATTTTTCTAAACAATCTGCCCATTATGTAAAATTCAGACCTACCTACCCCAAAGCCCTATATGATTTTCTAAAAAAAATAGTACCACAACACGATAAAGCTTGGGATTGTGGAACTGGAAATGGTCAGGTAGCCCAAGAATTGTCGACTTTCTTTACGGAAGTAATTGCTACAGACATCAGTGAAAATCAACTGGCTAATGCCAACCAAAAAGATAATATTACCTACTTAATCAGCCCTGCAGAAAAGACTCCTTTTAACTATCATTCTTTTAACTTAATCACTGTAGCACAGGCCATTCACTGGTTTGACTTCAATGCTTTCTATAAGGAGGTAAAACGTACAGGAAAACCAGATGGAGTACTTGCGGTAATTGGTTATGGTTCCATACAGATTGATGAGAAAATTACACCAATACTTCAAAAATTCCATTATCAAATTTTGGGAAACTACTGGGATGAAGAGCGTAAATATTTAGATGAAAGTTATCGAAATATCCCTTTTCCTTTTGAAGAGATTAAAGTTCCTGAATTATATATTGAGGACGATTGGACATTAGAACAGCTCATAGGTTATTTAAAAACCTGGTCCTCAGTACAGCATTATATCAAAGCCAATGGTACAAATCCTGTCGATTTGATTTATGATAGTATTGTAACAGAATGGGGAAATTCTGTAACGAAGAAGATTAAATTTCCCTTACTTTTGAGAATAGGAAAAATCAATCATTAAGAACAAAATTAAACACGTACACATGAGCTTATTCAATGCCATAATGGGAAATGCCTCCGCGGTATCTATTGAGAAAATTTCACAAGAATTTGAACCGATCTTAATTCAGGGCGAAAAAATTGAAAAAGCTTTTAAAGTTATTCGAGACATGTTTGTCTTCACCAACAAAAGATTAATTCTAGTAGATAAACAAGGAATTACGGGATCCAAAGTAGATTATCAATCTATTCCTTATACTAGTATTTTGAAATTCTCAAAGGAAAGCGCTGGGATTCTAGACTTGGATGCCGATTTAAAAATATGGTTAAGAGGTGAAAGCCATCCCATCAAAAAACAATTTGGTAAAGACAATAACATTAACGAAGTGTATAAAATATTAAGCGAGCATATATTGAAATAAAAACGAGTAATAACCTTAAAATAAACTGTTATGAGTGATAATAAAGAGAATTACAAGCAAAAATTTGAAGCGCAATTAGAACAAAAAAAAGCAGATTTAACCAAGTTAAAAGCACAAGCTTCTGAGGCAGATGCCGATTTGAAAATCAAAATCAACGAACAAGTTGATAAATTAGAACAAAAAATTGAAGAAGGCAAAGCAAAATTTGCCGAATTATGGGAAGCTGGAGAAGACAAATGGGATGTGCTGAAAGATAAGCTGGAAGCTTCATGGGAGCATTTGAAAGATGGATTTAAAAGCGACGATAAAGCATAATCTTCTTTCCTGAATTCCTTTTATAAATTAAAAAATTAAAGCTTTACTCTTAGTCCTTTCAATTGTGGATTAAGAGTAAAGTCTTTTTATAGTCCTTATACAAGCCTTTATTTTTTATGAAAAAAACAAAATTAATCGTAATTGGTGGAAATGCAGCAGGAATGAGCGCTGCTTCAAAAGTAAGACGTGCCAATCCAGATCATGAAATAATTGTTTTTGAACGTACAGATTACACTTCTTATTCTGCCTGTGGTATTCCGTATTTTATTTCAGGAAAAGTCAAAGAGGCTGATGATTTAATCGTTCGTAGTCCAAAAGTTTTTAAGGAAAAACACAACATTGATGCTCGTATTAATCATGAAGTTCTTGAAATTGATACCGACAATCAAAAGCTAAAGGTGCGTAATCTAAAAGATAAATCGGAGTTTTGGGAAACCTACGATCAATTGCTTATTGCTACTGGTTCAAGAGCATTTTGTCCTGATGTTGAGGGCATGGGAGCCAAAGGTATTTTTGGGGTAACCACCTTAAAAAGTGGAATTAAAGTAGAACAATTCATCCTAAAAGAAAAACCAAAACAAGCGGTCATCATTGGAGGTGGATATATTGGTATTGAGATGGCAGAAGCTTTAATTATTCGAGGAATAAAAGTTACGATTATCAATCGTTCTGCTCAGGTAATGGGAACCTTAGATCCAGACATGGGTGCTTTAGTCTATGAAGCCTTAAAGAAAATTGGCGTAGTCATCCATTTGAATGAGGCTTTAGAATCTTTTACAACCGAAAATGGTCAGGTTATAGCAGTTGTTACGAAAAAACAAACTATTAAAACGGATATGGTTATTTTAGGTATTGGCTCACAGCCAAATACTGCATTATTAAAAAACACTAAAATTAAACTAGGTACTACTGGTGCAATCAAAGTGAATAAAAAAATGCAAACTAATATAACGAATGTATGGGCAGCTGGTGATTGTGTAGAAACTCAGCACTTAATCAGTAAAAAAGCGGTAAATATTGCGCTAGGGACCGTTGCTAACAAAACCGGATTGGTTGCAGGTAGTAACATAGTAGGACAAGAAATTACTTTTCCAGGAGTTGTTGGTACGGCTGTATGTAAAATTTGTGATTATGAGGTGGCTAGAACAGGTTTAACAGAGAAAGAGTTAAAACAGCTCCATATGGACTATATAACTGCTACAGTGGATTCTCTGTCTCGCGCAGGGTATTATCCGGGTTCAACTAAAATTACAGTGAAATTACTTGCGGATAAAAAAACAGGTCGTTTATTCGGCGGGCAAATTGTAGGACAAGAAGGCGCCGCAAAACGTATTGATGTATTGGCTACGGCATTGACCGCTAAATTAAATCTACAACAGATTATTGATTTGGATTTGTCCTATGCTCCACCCTTTTCATTAGTTTGGGATCCAGTACAGACGGCAGCTCGAAAATTAATCAGCCAAATGAAATAATAAAAAAGGTTAGCAATAATTGCTAACCTTTTTTATTATTCGAAAATTCTTGTTTTAAATTCTTTCCGCAATCCTGCATAATCTTGTTTTGGTTCTTTACAAATGAAAATGGTTTGCCATAAATCTTTATCAAAACCTGCAAAAGGATTGTACACTCTTTTCACGGGTACAACACTTTTAAAGAATGCTTGAAAGAAATCAATTTCGGCTTCTCCATTTGTAAAAGCAATAATTGTTTTGGGAAGTGATCCTTTTTCTTTTGTCCATAAATAGAAACTTCCATGGTATGAAAATGCTTCTGGAACATGATAACTTTCACGAAATAAATTGACACCTCCCGCCTGACTATAATGCTTGCCCCATATTAAACAGTTCTGTTTTTCGGCACTTGGCAAACTATCGTACACTTGTTGCAATGCCGTCATTGTTTTTTTCCATTTTATAGGAGCATAATATTCTGAATACTCAATGCGATAATGATTCTCTTCGGGTTCTATATTCGCAAATTTTATAAAGGTGTGTAATGGAAGAACTGCCAATCCATAAGGAATTAATACTGCCCCTGAAATGACCAATGCAACTGTAGTAGGATAAATTACCCAGAAACGTTTCAATAATATTTTCTTTTCAAACCATATACATCCAAATATTAATAGTGGAATCATTGCTGGATAAAAGTAATAGGCTTTACTTTTATTGATAGCCAATAACAGAATCGTTAGCACAATAGTAACAGCAATAGGTCTATATATATTTCGATCTCGTTTATTAAACATAAACAGCAATCCTCCCACCCACAAAATAATTGTTAATGGATTAAGTGAAATAATTATTTCTTTCAGTACATCCAATACTGTTAAGTGATTTAACTGGGTTTCATACAATCGGGAAAACATTTCTATCACAGGGAAATCATGTACGTATTGCCACCATATATTAGGGCTTATCAGTACCAGAAATAAACTGATGTACCCCAATAAATAGCTATTTAATAATGCTCTTCGGGTGCGTCTAAAAATGAATAAGGCTGGTAATCCGGCAATAAAAAAGAGGATATCATATTTGGTTAGAAAGCCAAAAGAAAGACTAACGGTAAGATACCATAAGTATTTCTTATCTAATGTTTTATTAAATCGAATTAAAAGATAAAAGGATAATACCCAAAAGAGTTGGCTGAACACCACGGGTTGAAATAATTGATGGGCTCTTCCAAATGTAGGTGCTACTATAATGCACAATAAAACAATAAAAATCGATTTGATTTTCCCTCCTAATTCCATGGTGGTTAAGGCCACCAATACCAAAATTAATAAAGAAGCTATATGACTGAATATATGATGAACGAATACGGATTGAGAATGAAACAGGTTTTGAATAAAAGCTAACCATCCTATGACAGGGGGAAATTCCATATAACCAAAACTCAAATGGTTTCCTGTAGCAATATGAAGTAACTCATCTCCTTGGAATCCCGAATTAGAATCACCAATAAGATGTAAGAGCAGCTTTACAGCGCAAAAAAATAAGATTACCAAGATTTCTCTGCTGTGTCTCATAATACTTCTACTACTTCGATTTTATGTTAATAATAGAGTTGTTTATCGTTTTACTAAATCGTAAAAAATAAAATATGTTCCTCATACATAAAACACTAAAAATAGCAAAAAATTGTTCAATTTGATTTGCAGTGGTATTTAAAACAAAAAAGTCCCTCATCTGAGGGACTTTAATTATTTTTTGAATTTTTCAATTCCAGATTTCAACCATTGTTCATAGGCTGCAATATCGGGTGTATACCCTATTGCTTCATTTAAACTTTTTTCGTCTTTATCTAAAATAATATAATATGGTTGAGCATTGGCTTTGTAACGTGTGATTTGGAAATCACTCCATTTATTTCCAGTCGTTTTTATTTTTTTACCTGTTTCTTTAGAAACATATTGTTCACTTTCTGGCAATTCTCTTTTATCGTCCACGTACAATGAAATCAATACTACATCATTATTTAATATGGATAAAATGCGTTCATCTGACCAAACATAATCTTCCATTTTTCTACAGTTTACACAAGCAAATCCTGTAAAATCTAATAAGATTGGTTTGTTTACTGATTTAGCATAAGCTAATCCTTCTTCATAATCTGTAAATGCAATAATATCATGTGGTCCTTTGTGTGCTCCATCTGGTAAGGCTGTTGTAGAAGTTGCTCCTCCACCTTTGGTACTACCTACACCATAGGGTGATTCACTATAAGTCATTGGTGGTGGGAAACCGCTAATTAATTTTAATGGTGCACCCCATAAACCTGGAATCAAATAAATTGTAAATGATAATACCACTAATCCAATTGATAATCTACCTACAGAGATAAATGGTAATGGTGAGTCATGTGGTAATGTAATTTTACCAAACATATATAATGCAAGGGTTCCAAAAATTGCAATCCAAATGGCTAAAAATACTTCTCTTTCTAACCAATGTAATTGTAATACTAAATCGGCATTTGATAAGAATTTGAATGCTAAAGCTAATTCTAGGAATCCTAAAAATACTTTTACAGTGTTTAACCATCCACCAGATTTAGGTAATGAATTTAACCATCCTGGGAACATTGCAAAAAGCATAAATGGTAAAGCTAATGCCATAGAGAAACCTAACATTCCAATAATTGGTGCTAATCCTCCTTTTGAAGCGGCTTGTACTAATAATGTTCCTACAATTGGTCCTGTACATGAGAATGAAACTATCGCTAAGGCTAAAGCCATAAATAAGATTCCAATGATTCCACCTCTATCCGCTTGGCTGTCTACTTTATTCGCCCAAGAATTTGGCAACATAATTTCAAATGCACCCAAGAATGAGAAAGCAAATACAACTAATAATAGGAAGAAAATTACATTAAACCATACGTTTGTCGATAAGGCATTTAATGCATCTGCTCCAAAAATCAGAGTGATTACTGTTCCTAAAAATACATAGATTAAGATGATAGAGATACCATAAATAATAGCATTTTTAATTCCTTTTGCTCTGTTTTTACTTTGTTTAGTAAAGAAACTCACTGTCATTGGAATCATTGGGAATACACATGGTGTCAATAATGCTGCAAATCCAGAAAAGAATGCAATAATAAAAATTGAAAACAAGCTATTATCGCCTGATTTATCAGCATTTTCTGCTTTTTTATCTACAGTAACAGTAGTGTCTTTTGAGGCATCAGCTACTGCTTTTGTATCAGCTTCTTCCAAACTTTTTACTTCTTTTGCTTCCAATGTCTTTACATTGAACACAAAATATTTTGATTGGCTGATGCATACATCTTTACATACTTGGTAGAACAATTCTAATTTTACAGTTTCAACTGCAGGGTTTGTAATTTTTATGGTTTGGGTGAATGTTACTTTATCAGCAAAGAAAATTTCATCTACACCAAATACTTCATTGAATGCTTTTTTGGACTCACTTTCTGTCGCTTTTCCTACTAATTCGAAATTACCTTTACTATCTTCAAAAATAAATTCAGTTGCTAATGGCCCACCTTCAGGAGTGAATTGTGAATAGACGTGCCAGTCCATATCAATTGCGCCTTTAAAAGACAATAAATATTCTGAATCAGATTTTTTTTCGATTTTAGATTCCCATTTTACCGGATCTAAAATCTGTGCTTGTCCTTTGGCAAAAGCCAAGACAAAAAGTAATAGATAAATAATTTTCTTCATTATAGTGGTTTAATTTGAACAATGTGTTCCGTTATTGATTCAATTTTAAAACGTTCGTCAGCTCTTTTTCCAATAATCCAGACAATTTGATCTGTCGAACATAAAAGCCAAGTATTTTCTTTTTCAATCAAAGACATTTTTTCGTCTTTAAAGAATTTACTGACTTTTTTCTTTTGGCCTTTCATTCCAAAAGGGTAAAAATAATCACCTTCTTTCCATTTTCTAATCTCTAAAGGTAACTTTAACTTTTCTTTATCTACAAAAATCTGATTACCCCCATTTTCCCGTTGAAAAAATGCTCTCGAAACTTCAGATATAGTTAATTTTATGGGAATATTTATTTCACTTGGAATATGAATTTCATAGGATTGCACTGCATCAGATTCTATTATTTCTTCTAGAATTAAATACTGTCTATCTTTTAGCAATCGATAGTTTTCAGAAAAGATTTGTTTTCCCGATTGATTGAAAACTAATTCATAAATATCACTCCAAGCTGTAAACTGGTAGGGCTTTAATAATTGATATAAATAGGCTTTATAATTGGGTAATCGCTTTAATTGCTCAAGGTCAATTTGCAAGTTATTTCCATCTTGTTTCAACAATTGTTTTGAAGTCAGTACTAAAGCATCTTCCACCATCGAATTGGCTTGTTGAAGGTGTACTAATGTTTCCTGAAAAGAATACAGTAGATTGGAGTTTAATTTTTTAAGTTCTGGAACTACATGATGACGTAATGCATTACGCACATATTTATCAGTAGCATTACTACTGTCCTCCCTCCATCCTATTCCATTTTGAATCGCGTATTCCTTAATTTCTTCTCGACTAAATCGTAAAAAAGGTCGTAATACATTCCCATTCTGAACTGGAATCCCCATTAACCCTTCTAATCCTGTTCCTCTGGTTAAATTGATTAAGAAAGTTTCTAAATTATCATCGGCATGATGTGCTGTTATAATTCTAGTAAGTGCTTTATGGTGTAAAATTTCTTCAAACCATTTATAGCGTAATTGTCTTGCTGCTAGTTGGGTATTTAACTTGTGATCCAGTGCATAAGCATTGGTATCAAAAGAAACAACTTCCAGGGGTATATTTAAAGCTTCTGCTAAATCGCGTACAAACTTTTCATCTCCATCACTTTCCTCATTGCGCAACTTAAAGTTACAATGCGCCAATGTAATGTTATATTCCAAATCATGCATTAAATGAGCTAAAACCACACTATCCAATCCTCCACTGGTAGCAAGAAGGAGTTGTTCTCCTTTTAAAAAAGGAAATTGTTCTTCTAAATGCTTCTTGAATCGTTGCTTCATAATTGAATTAGGTAGACTGTTTAAAAATTTACAGCTTACATTTTTATCGTTTGGACTAAATTTAATGTACACAAAGATAAAATTTATCCCGATGATTTAATAAATTAGCAGAACTACATTCATCTTAAACTGAAAATTAAATATGATATCTGAACCAAACCCTCATGCACAAGAAGAATTTTTCAACGCCATTCGTTCTGGTAATCTAGTTCAACTTGAAAAAAGTGCTAAAGAAGATCCTAAATTAGTAGAAACCATGACACCTAATGGTTTTACACCTTTAATCATTGCTGCTTATAATAATCAGGTTGATGTTGTTGCATTACTCATCCGTCTTGGTGCTAATACTGATGCACAGGATCATAGTGGTAATACGGCTTTAATTGGGGCTTGTTTTAAAGGATATATTGATATTATCAAGTTATTGATCGAGAATGGTTCTAATCCGAATCTAACCAATTATACACAATCGTCTGCCCTAATTTTTGCTGCTACTTACGGACACCTTGAAATAGTGCAATATCTACTAAATCACAAAGCAAATGCTTCCCATAAAGATGGTAAAGGTCAAACGGCATTAGACTATGCCCATTTACAGGAAAATAAAGCAATTGTAACTTTATTGAGTTAGTACTAGACACTAAAAATAACCTTATTAAAAACTACTTATTTTTCGTTTTCCAAAACAAACATGAGCATTGAAAAAACTTTCCCTAGTATTGAATCCAAAATCAGCAAATTCCCAACATTCCTGCTTCAAGCTCTACTTTATGGTATGTTGCTTTTTTGTTTTGTAATATTATTTCTATTGCCTATTTATGGTGTATACAAAAGAGGTATTGGGGTTATGTTTTATCCTGCTTCTTTCTGTATATTCTTTGCCTTGTTAATTTTGATTCCATCAATAAAACACTATATCATTAATAGAAACAGGTTGTCTAGTAAAATTATTATAAATAAAACTGGGCTATTGTATTATAACCAGAAATGTGAAATTGTAAATAAGATATTGTATACCGATCTTGTTTCTTCGGGCAAAGATTTTGATGTTACAGCTGTGAATACTCGAACGAGTGGTATCATGTCGTTACTTGAAATTTTTACTGCATCTGAAAAAGGAGATATAGCAGCTTCTCGCATCGAGATGAATCTTCCGCTTTATGTGGTAGGAAATCGTTATACATTATATGCCCATTTTCTAAAAGGAATTACACTTTTTCGACCGGATTTAAAAATTGACGAACGGGTTTTCCTTACTTATTTTATTGATCCAAAGACGTGGCAGATTAATCGAAAAAGTTCAATATATCTATTTTTAATTCTGATTTTAGCCACACTTCTAGTCTCTGGACTTATATTGTGGTTGGTCTTTGCCTTTACTTAATCCTGAGCTTGTCAAACAGTATTCGACGAAGACAATAACATCCTTTATTGAGTTAACACTTGATGCATTGCTTTGGCTTTCAATAAACATTCTTCATATTCCTTTTCTGGAATAGAAGCAGCAGTGATTGCACTTCCTACAGAGAAGGATATATATTGTTCTTCTTGGCTGTAGAGAATACTTCGGATAATTACATTGAAATCGAAGTCCCCTTGTGGTGAAAAATAGCCTACTGCTCCGCTATAAATACCGCGTTGTGTTTCTTCTAAATTTTCTATAATCTGCATGGCCGATATTTTTGGAGCACCAGTCATACTTCCCATTGGGAATGTGGTTTTTATAATATCCACTGGTGAAAATTCTGCTTCTGCTTTTGAAACTATTGTAGAAATTAAATGGTGTACTTGCTTAAAAGTATAAGCGCCACATAATTCTTCCACTTGAACGGAACCTTTCTGCGCAGTACGAGATAGATCGTTACGTACTAAATCCGTAATCATAATATTCTCTGAACTTTCTTTTTCATTTAGCACTAAAGCCGCTTTCATCGCTTCATCTTCTTTTTTATCTTCTGCTCTTTTCGCAGTGCCTTTTATGGGTTGAGAAATGATTTTTTCTCCTTCTTTTCTCAAATAACGTTCGGGTGAGGCCGAAACAATAAATTGCTTGTGGTTCTTAAAAAAAACAGCAAAAGGAGGTTCTGAAATTGCATTCAAATGTTGGTAAACCGCCATAGGTTCAATCTGTGCCTGTGCGACAAAAAACTCCATACAAAAGTTTGCTTCATAAATATCTCCCCGATGGATGTGTTCTAACATCTTTTGAACTTTCGTCAAATAATCTTCTTTTGAGATTCGTTGTTGAATCGTTAGTTCTGTTTTATCCTTAGCACCTTTCTCTTTTATATTTTTAATTTCAAGTAAATCTTCTTCTACTTCGTCATCGCACATATTGAGATAAACGACCTCTAATTGATTTCCTTGTAATAAAAAGATTTTCTTAGGTTGAAAGAAATATAGGTCTGGGAAATTTAATCCGTCAAAATTTTCAGATTTGAGATCTTCTACATCATTCTTCAAATCGTAGGATAAATATCCAAAAATCCAATCTTTTGTAGTTTGTTGATAGGTTTTTAAATCCTCAAAAGCATTGTGATAATCTGTTTGAATAGCCGTAAATGCATCTACTGCCAGAACAGCATCATAACTTGAATACTGTTGCGGGTATTGATTACTGTCTAAAAAAATGACTTCTCTAAATTGCTGACTCCAATATAAAAGTTGTTTTTTATACTGCATCGGATTGTCTATCGTAACGGTAACTGAGGTTCTCAAAAGATTGATTTAATTATGAATCAAAAGTACAATAAAAATACCATCGTGAAAAGCATTTATTAGCCCCGATAGCGCTGATATCCTCGTAACGAAGTGAAGAGATAAAAGCAATAGCGGGAAATAGCTCCATAAAAAAACCTGCTCACAATGGAACAGGTTAATTTAAGTATAGTATAAAGTGTATAAATACACGAATTTGATTCTAATTATATGTGTAAAGCTCTATTATCAGTCGCTGCTAATGCTGCTTCTTTTACGGCTTCTGCAAACGTAGGGTGTGCATGTGACATAATAGCTAAATCTTCTGCTGATGCTTTGAACTCCATTGCTACCACTGCTTCTGCAATTAAATCGGCAACACGAGCTCCAATCATGTGAACTCCTAGAACTTCATCTGTTTTTGCATCGGCTAAGATTTTCACAAATCCATCAGTATCCATACTTGCACGTGCTCTACCTAAAGCTTTGAAAGGGAAACTTCCTACTTTGTATGCAACACCTGCTTCTTTTAATTGCTCTTCTGTTTTTCCAACAGCAGATACTTCTGGCCATGTA
The DNA here is from genome assembly GCF_030766725.1 of Flavobacterium aerium. Lineage (GTDB taxonomy): Bacteria > Bacteroidota > Bacteroidia > Flavobacteriales > Flavobacteriaceae > Flavobacterium > Flavobacterium aerium. The sequence continues at coordinate 113,364 of NZ_JARQWR010000003.1, forward strand.
TATACAACACCTGGGATTAGGTTATAATCCATATGTGGTTTTTGTCCTGCTAAAACTTCTGCTACAAATACACCTTCTTCAGATGCTTTGTGTGCTAACATTGCTCCACGAACAACATCACCAATTGCATAGATATTCGCCACATTCGTTTGTAAATGTTCGTTTACTTCGATTTGTCCTCTATCTGTTAGTTTTACACCTGCTTTATCTGCATTCAATCCATCTGTATAAGGACGACGACCTACAGAAACTAAGCTGTAATCTCCTTCTAATGTGATGATTTCTCCTTTTGTATTTTCTGCTTGAACAACTACTTGTTCTCCTTTTCTTTCTACAGATTTCACTTTGTGTGAAGTATAGAATTTCATTCCTTGTTTTTTCAACACTTTAGTCAATTCTTTTGACAAAGCTGCATCCATTCCTGGAATAATTCTATCCATGAATTCTACGATAGATACCTGAGCACCTAAACGTAAATATACTTGTCCAAGTTCTAATCCGATAACTCCACCACCAATAACTACAAGGTGTTTTGGAATTTCTTTTAATTTCAATGCTTCAGTTGAAGTAATGATACGTTCTTTATCAATAGAGATGAATGGTAAAGAAGATGGTTTTGAACCTGTAGCAATAATTGTATTTTTTGCTTCAATCGTTTCTTCTGATCCATCAGCTTTTTTGATTGCAATATGAGTCGCATCTGTGAATGATCCTACTCCTTCAAAAACAGTGATTTTATTTTTATCCATTAAAAAGTTTACACCGGCACAAGTCTGATCTACAACAGCTTGTTTACGGGCAATCATTTTCTCTAAATTAACTTTAATATCACCTGCGATTTCAATCCCATGATCTCCAAAATGTGAAATAGCTTCAGAATAATGGTGTGATGAATCTAGTAATGCTTTAGACGGAATACATCCTACGTTAAGGCAAGTACCTCCTAAAGTTGAATATTTTTCAATAAGGGCTGTTTTCATTCCTAGTTGTGCGCAACGAATTGCTGCTACGTATCCTCCAGGACCTGAACCTATAATGGCTACATCAAATGAACTCATAAATATCGTATTAATTGTGTTTCAATTTTTGAATCACAAAATTACGAATGTTTTTTGTTTTAAGGGATCCTTTTCACCTTTAATGTTTCAAGTTTTTTCAAAAACAAATGGATTTTAAGCGCATCTTAATTTTAGCTTCTCCTACTTCTCTATTTGTTCCTTCCCTACTTTATATTAAAGCGTAAAGGCAGTAGTATTTTTTACCTCACTAATCATAAAAGTACTATGTGTACTACCTATATGTTGTAAGGTAGTCAGTTTTGTAACCATAAACTCGCGATAGGCTTCCATGTTTTTGACACATATTTTGAGAATGTAATCATAATCTCCGCTCACATGAAAACATTCCAATACTTCATCCAATTGAATTACTTCCGATTCAAACATCGTTAAATAATCCTTTGCATGTTGTATTAATTTGATATGGCAAAAAACAACAAATGATTTATCAATTTTTGTGCGATCTAGTAACGCAACATATTGCTCAATTATGCCTTCTCTTTCTAATCGTTTGATGCGTTCGTAAATTGCGGTGACCGATAAATTAATCTGGTTCGACAATTCTTTTGTCGTCACTTTACAATCTGATTGTAAATGGGTTAGTATTTTATAATCTATCGCATCTAATGTCATTGGATTATTTTTCTGAATTAATTAGGTTTTTGTTTCATTACAAACAAATATAACAGTAATTTATACATTATATAGATTTATTTTCTAAATATACTACTCCCCATTGACTATTTAACGGAAATTATATTCTTTTACAAGGCTATTAACTAAACTCAATTTTTTATGTCATTCAATCCCGCAGACAATATCCAGGATTTACAATATTTTGGAGAATTTGGTGGAGTAAATCCATCTATTTCTGACTCATCTACCTACACTTTCCTATCGGCCAAAACAATGTTTGATACTTTTGAAGGAAATGCTGAAGGTTGTTATTTATATTCTCGCCATTCTTCTCCTAGTAATTTGTATTTAGGACAAGCACTTGCTGCCATGGAAGGAACTGAAACGGCTAATGTTGCTGCTTCTGGAATGGGAGCTATTACACCTGTATTATTACAATTGTGCAGTGCTGGTGATCATATTGTTTCGAGTAGAACGATATACGGTGGAACATATGCTTTCATGAAAAATTTCATGCCTCGACTTTCCATCAAAACTACTTTTGTAGACATTACAAAATTGGATGTTGTTGAAGCTGCCATAACGCCTCACACAAAAGTATTGTACTGTGAAACTGTGAGTAATCCATTATTGGAGGTTGCTGACATTGAAGGCTTGGCAAAAATCGCTAAAAGACACAATCTGAAATTGGTTGTGGATAATACTTTCTCTCCACTATCTGTTGCTCCTGCAAAAATGGGCGCTGATGTAGTAATCCACAGTTTAACAAAATTCATCAATGGTAGTAGTGATACTGTAGGTGGTGTAACGTGTGGTACACAGGATTTTATTAATGATTTACGCAATGTAAACGATGGAGCTAGTATGTTATTAGGCCCTACTATGGATAGCTTACGTGCTGCTAGTGTATTGAAAAATTTACGCACTTTACATATTCGTATTAAACAACACAGTCACAATGCCCTTTACCTGGCAGAACGTTTTGAAAAAGACGGACTAAGACCTGTATATCCAGGTTTAAAAAGCCATCCAAGTCATACCTTATATAAAAGCATGATTAATCCTGAGTATGGTTATGGTGGAATGCTTACACTGGATGTAGGTACTCTTGATAAAGCTAATGAATTAATGGAATTAATGCAGAATAGAAATCTAGGATATCTGGCAGTAAGTTTAGGGTTTTACAAAACACTATTCAGTGCACCGGGTACTTCTACTTCAAGTGAAATTCCATTGGAAGAGCAAAAAGAAATGGGGTTAACGGATGGTTTAATCCGTTTCTCAATTGGTTTAGATAATGATATCGAACGTACCTATCAAATGATGAGAGAATGTATGGTTGAATTATCAATTCTAACTTAGAATACAAAAGGAAACTAATACCGTAAAGCAGTGTCAAAACCGACACTGCTTTTTTATTTCTAAATTACTTTTGTCTAAACTTTATAGACATTTTAACTTTATTACGTTCTTGCTTTTGATTACATTAGCCTTTTAAAAAACTATACCGTATGAAAAAAATTTCCATATTATTCCTATTCATAGGAGTAATGGCATTTGCTCAGAAGAAATTAACGATCGAAGAGGCTACTCTAGGTCAATACAGAGCTTATGCACCTCAAAATTTAGTGGCGAACCAATGGAGAAAAGACACTAAAACAATTACTTATCTGGATAATACTTATTCCAAATTACTAAGCCGTAGTCAAGAGAATAACTGGAGTGAAAATACACTAGTTACTAAAGACGAACTTCAAAAGGCTTTAAAAAGTAAATTCCCTTCTGATGATTTCAATTTAAGAATGTTCCCTTATACTTATGAGTGGAAAAACAAAAATACATTAGCCCTTAATGTGGGTGGGAAAAATGGGAATTACTTCGTTCAATTTGATGTTGAAAAAAAGGAAATCACCAATGCTTTTCAACTGACTCAAAGTGCAGCACAACAAGCCATTGCTCCAAACGATGCTTATATCTCTTGGCTAGACAAAAACAACATCAATATTACTACAAGTCAAGGACAGACGATTTCTGTTACACACGATGATAATATTGGAATTGTAAATGGTAGTGATTATACACACCGTCAAGAATTTGGTATTAAAAAAGGAATGTGGTGGAGCCCGAAAAGCGATAAATTATTATACTATCGCAAGGATGAAACAATGGTTAAAGATTACCCATTGATTGACTTTGGTACTAGAATTGCCGAAGTAAACAATATTAAATATCCAATGGCGGGTATGAAAAGTGAAGAGGTTACTTTAGTTGTATTTGATGTTGCATCAAAACAATATGTTACCTTGAAAACGGGTGAACCAAAAGAGCAGTTCTTAACTTCTGTGACTTGGGATCCTAGTGGAAACTATGTCTATGTTGGTGTTTTAAACCGTGAACAAAATCATTTGAAAATGAATCAATATGATGCAAAATCAGGGAATCTAGTAAAAACATTATTTGAAGAAAAAGCAGCTACATACGTAGAACCACAAAACGATCTTACTTTCTTACCTACTAAATCAGATGAATTCTTATACCGTACTGAAAAAGATGGATATCAGCAATTATACCTTTATAATACACAAGGTAAAATGGTGAAGAAATTAGGCTACAATGATGTTGTGGTTAAAGAATTATTAGATTTTGATACTGATACAAAAAATGTATTTTACATCGGTACTGCTAATAATGGTTTAGATCGTTTAGTTTATAAAGTAGAATTAAAATCTGGAAAAACAACTATCGTTACTCCTGCTTCAGGAACACATCACGCTCAATTGAATAGTGATAAAACACTTTTATTAGATCAATTCAGTAGTACTACTGTTGCCAATGAGATTTCAATTGTAAATCTTAAATCAAATAAATCAAATTCGATTTTAAAAGCTGACAATCCATATGCTGGGAAAATAGATTTACCTAAAATGGAATTTGTTACAATTACTTCTGCCGATGGGAAAACACCACTAAATGGTCGTTTACTATATCCAAGTAACTTTGATCCATCAAAAAAATACCCTGTAATGGTGTATGTTTACGGAGGTCCACATGCTCAATTGGTTACAAACGATTGGTTAGGTGGTGCTCGTTTATTTGATAATTACATGGCACAAGAAGGTTATGTTGTATTTACATTAGACAATAGAGGAAGTGATTCTCGCGGTCGTGATTTTGAACACGTAAACCATAGACAATTAGGTCAGAATGAAATGGCTGATCAAATGAAAGGTGTTGAATTCTTAAAATCTAAATCATTTGTAAATGCCGACAAAATTGGTGTTTATGGATGGAGTTTTGGTGGATTCATGAGTATTTCATTAATGTTAAATCAAAGCGATACTTTCAAAGTTGGGGTTGCTGGCGGTCCAGTTTGTGATTGGAAATACTACGAAGTAATGTATGGTGAGCGTTATATGGATACACCTGAGGAAAATCCTAAAGGATATGAATTGGCAAATGTAATCAATAAGGCAAATCAATTGAAAGGTGATTTATTAGTAATTCACGGAGCACAAGACCCTGTTGTAGTACAACAAAATAGTATGGAATTTATCAATGCTTGTATTACCAACGGAAAACAAGTAGATTACTTCCTTTACCCTACTCACGAACATAATGTAAGTGGTAAAGACAGAGTTCATTTAAATCAAAAAATAGCCAACTATTTCAATCTTCATTTGAAATAATAAAATTTTATTATCAATAAAAAAACTCCGTTTAGATCGATTTCTAAACGGAGTTTTTTTATTGATAATAGAGTAAACTATTCTTGTGTTTTCATATTTGCCTTATTCAGCATACTGTTTTTCACACCGTAGGTGAAATACATTACTAAACCTAATGCTAACCAAATTAAGAACATCACCCAGTTTTTCCAACCTAGTTCTGCCATCATATAGAAGCAGCATAGCATTCCTGCTAACGGAATAAAGGACATTTTTCTGGTAATACTCTTATAGGTCATGAAAAGCGCAATAAAGATAAAAACCCACATTGGGATTTTATGTTTGAATAGAGCTAATCCACTTTCATATTTCTGATCATGATTTAATGGTAATTGATCTACAATTTTACTATAACGTTCAGTACCTAAATTCTTTAAATATTTCTCTAGATGTACTGGATTTGCATCCAATTGATCTCCATTAATAGTGGCTATTTTTTCGGCTACCAGTTTCAGTTCTTCTTTGTCTAATGAAGAAACTAATGCTTCCGCATTATACATCACAGGTTTATTATTAACAAAATCCATCGTTTCCGTTCGGAAGAAATAACCCGCAATGAAAACCGTAACAACAAAAATTAATGGCATCACATAGGCTGAATTCAAATAAGGTGTCTTAAACTTCCCTCTTGGTCCGTTTGGTGTACTTTCTAACTTTAAGACTCCTGCACAAACTAATACAAAGGCAAATAAAGTACCAATACTACAGACATCTACCACAAGGTTTAAATCTGTAAATAAAATTGGCACACCTACTACAAATCCTGTAAAGATTGTCGCAAATGAAGGCGTTTTAAATTTTGGATGTACTCTAGAAAATGCTTTTGGCAATAACCCATCTCTACTCATAGTCATCCAAATTCTTGGTTGACCCAACTGGAAAATAACAAATACACTTGCCATCGCCACTACCGCACTCACAGCAACGACTTTACCTAACCATTTCAAATCTTGTATTTTACTAAACACAAAAGCCAATGGATCACCCACATTCAATTCAGAATAGCTCACTAATCCTGTAATAACTAACGCAATAGCAATATATAAAACGGTACAAATAATAATCGAATAGAAAATACCTCTTGGTAAATCACGTTGTGGATTTTTACATTCTTCGGCAGTTGTACTAATCGCATCAAAACCAATATATGCAAAGAATACAGAACTAATCCCTCCTAATACTCCTGCAATACCGTTAGGTGCAAATGGATCCCAATTGTCTGTATTTACATAGAATGAACCTACAACAATAACCAATAATACCACAACAATCTTAATAACAACCATCATGTTACTGGCCTTTCTACTTTCATTAATCCCTCTGTATACCAAGGCTGTAATTAAAAAAGTAATCAGTAATGCAGGTATATCCAACACTAGGTTAAATCCAATTTGTGGCGCATTAGCATAGGCTAAATATTTTGGGATTTCTTGTGCAAATTCAGAAGCAGCTATAGATTCTAATGTATGTCCATTTTGTAATAACTTATTTACTACTTCAAATCCATTCTTAGCGGTGAAATAGTCCATAGTCATCCATTCGGGGATATGTAAACCGGGTATTCCATTGACGAGTGCTGTAAAGTAATCACTCCATGAAATCGCCACAACAATATTACCAATAGCATATTCCATAATTAATGCCCAACCAATAATCCAGGCAAATAATTCTCCAAATGCTACATAACTATAGGTATAAGCGCTCCCAGATACAGGAACTAAAGAAGCAAATTCAGCATAAGCAAAGGCCGTAAAGGCACAAGCAATAGCAGTAAATAAAAATAAAAATACAACGGCAGGACCTCCTTCATAACTCGCTCTTCCGATAGTACTAAAAATCCCAGCTCCAATAATCGCTGCAATTCCAAATCCTGTTAAATCCCTAACTCCTAAGTGTTTTGCTAATGAGCTATGCTCCTCATTTGCACTTGCTAGAATATTCTCAACTGTTTTTTTTCTGAATAAATTTGAAAAAGCCATAAATTAAATTTTCTGCTTAAATGAATTTTAATACCAAATAAGACAATAGATTCTCTACTCTTATTTTTTTATTTTAAGCAAAACAAATATATAAAACCAATCTTAAAAATAGGTTTAATGGAATAAAAAAATACAATTGATACATTTATTACACTTTTTTTCTAAAAGTCGCAGTTATTTGTTAAAACCGGGAAATATTTCACATAACAAATCTTTATATCTCAATAAATAATTATAATCATAACCTATATAAAAAATCTAGCCTTATTCCCTATTTTTGCACTATTAAAATTAGTAACCTTAAAATCTAAATAATCATGTCATTAGTAGGAAAAAAATTCCCAAACATTGCAATCGACGCCATCTCGGAAATGGGTGATAATTTAAAAATTAACATCTTTGAAGAAGCTACTCAAAAAAACAAAAAAGTATTATTGTTCTGGTACCCAAAAGATTTCACTTTTGTATGTCCTACAGAATTACATGCTTTTCAAGATGCTTTAGGAGAATTTGAAAAAAGAAATACAATTGTAATTGGTGCTTCTTGTGATACAAACGAAGTTCACTTCGCTTGGTTGAACACACCAAAAAATAATGGAGGAATCGAAGGAGTTACTTATCCAATCTTAGCGGATACTAACCGTAACTTATCTAACATCTTAGGGATTTTAGATATCGAATCTACAAGCTACAGCGAAGAAACTGATTCAGTAATCATCGAAGGATCAAACGTTACTTTCCGTGCAACTTATTTAGTGGACGAAGATGGAAAAATTTTCCACGAAAGTGTAAACGATATGCCATTAGGTAGAAACGTAAACGAGTACATCCGTTTGATTGATGCGTATACTCACGTACAAGAAAAAGGTGAAGTATGTCCAGCAAACTGGGAAGAAGGAAAAGAAGCAATGTTAGCAAACAGAGCTAGTGTAGCAAGTTATTTAAGCAATTAATAATATAAATTATGCTAATTGAATTAAACGAAGACGGATTGCAGGAATTAGTCGCAAATAACGAGAAAGTAGTAGTACAATACTCTGCTTCTTGGTGTGGCAACTGCAGAATTATGAAACCAAAATTCAAAAAATTGGCTTCAGAAAATGAAAACCTAACATTTGTAATCGTGGATGCGGAGAAATTTCCAGAATCAAGAAAATTAGCTAATGTGAGCAATTTGCCAACATTTGCAACTTTCGTAAATGGAAACATTGTAAATCAAACGCAAACGAACAAACAAGAAATTTTAATCGATCTAGTCAATGAAATTACCAGTAATTAAGCATTTAACTCAGTTTATTGAAGAAAATGATCAAGATTATCTTATCGAAACCATTGAAGTTTTAGAGCATTTAACTGAACTTCCAACAATTAAAGATGAGGAATTAGATGTTATTGCTGAATTAATTTCTAATATGTATGGTGCACTTGAGGTAAACCAAATGATCAAAGAAGGAACAGACAAGAAAGAAGCTCTTAATGCGTTCATGAAACGTGTTATGGGTTCTATTGACAAATAAGTTCCGGCAAAGAATATCTAAAACGCTCCCTAGTGGGAGCGTTTTTTTTATGCCCTATTCTCTTCAAATAACAGAATAATATTCTTAAAATCATAGGAATTATGGTATGAATTAGGCCATCTCATCAAGAACAATTCAAGTTGCTTCATTTTGCCCTCCATCTTTGTATTACCGATATAATTTCATACTTTTGAATCCTAAAAAATCACGAAAAATGGCTACAATAACATTAAAAGGGAATGCAATACACACTTCTGGTGAATTACCAAAAGTAGGCTCAAAAGCAGCAGATTTTGAACTTGTAAAAACAGATTTATCTACTATTAAATTATCGGATTTAAAAGGTAAAAATGTAGTTTTAAATATTTTCCCAAGTGTTGATACTGGAACTTGCGCAGCTTCAGTAAGAACATTCAATAAAAAAGCTTCTGAATTACAAAACACTACTGTACTTTGTATCTCAAGAGATTTACCTTTCGCTTTAGCCCGTTTTTGTGGTGCAGAAGGTTTAGAAAATGTAGTACCTGTTTCTGATTTCAGAGCTGGTGCATTTGGTAAAGCCAATGGTTTAGAAATTACAGATGGTCCTCTTGCTGGTTTACACTCTAGAGTTGTCATTATTTTAAACACAGAAGGTGAAGTAGTTTATACAGAACAAGTACAGGAAATTGTTGATGAGCCTAATTACGAAAAAGCACTAGCTGCATTGTAATTTTTCTAAGCATTACCTATAAAACTAATATGACAAAAGAAAATTCATTCGTTACAGGAAGATTAAAAAGTATGGTATATGCTGTAAAAGGCTGTTACAAACTCATTACTACAGAACACAGTGTAATGGTACAATCTTCAATCGCAGTTTTAATTACTATAGCCGGTTTTGTTTGTGAGATATCCAGAACAGAATGGATGTTTCAAATTCTAGCAATCGGAATGGTATTAGCTATTGAGGGATTAAATACGGCAGTAGAAAAAATTGCCGATTTTATTCATCCTAATTATCACGATCGAATTGGATTTATTAAAGATATTGCTGCTGGTGCTGTATTTTTTGCAGCCCTTGCAGCTATAGCAATTGGCTTGATTATCTATCTCCCAAAAGTGTTTAGCTTTTAATATTCTATTAATTTCTTTATTTTTGTAAAAATCACAAATCAGATAATGGCCAAAACAAGTAAAAAAGAAACTGTTGATAAAAAAACAGCAAGTCCCAATACTAAAAAAACACCTTGGAAAATAGGTAAACAGCAAAAAATCCTTTTTGGAAGTTTGTTGGTTTTATTTTCCATCGCCTTACTTCTAGCCTTTATATCCTTTTACATTTATGGTCAATATGACCAAAGTGAATTATCTGCTTTTTCTGATCGCTCAGAGACAGTAAATAACTGGTTGGGTAAATTTGGTGCCTTTTTAGCCGATTTCTTTGTTTACAAAGGATTTGGTATTGCGGCATTTCTATTTGTTCGTTTATTTTTTCTTACCGGATTATACAACATCTTAGACCTCTCTATTGGGAAGTTAAAGAAAATCTGGTTTTGGGATTTATTTGCCATTATAATATTCTCTATTCTTTGTGGCTTTTTCGGTAACCTTTTACCAGAATTAGGTGGAACAATTGGATATGAAATGAATATCTTTTTACAAGATTACTTAGGTAAAATTGGAACTTTACTATTATTACTATTTGGCGTGGTTATCTATTTGATTTTTAAAATTCAAATTTCACCAGAAAGTATCAAGTCCTTTTTCGAAAAAACAAAAAAAGACATCTCTAAAGATTTAGCGAGTCTTTCAAAAGAAAAAACAGTTGACAATCCTATTATTGAGGAAGATAAACCTATTATCCCTACTACACCATCTTACTTAACAGAAGAGGATTATTCCGAAGAAGATTTAGGAGAAATGACATTGAATACCCTTCCTACTCCACCTCCTTCACAGTTTGAAATTAATAAGGAATCACTAAAACCAACAATTAGTCATTCTTCTGAAATACATTTAGCAACTACTCCAGTTACACCAAAAGTTATCGTTCCAGAACCTGTAGCTCCTACCATTATTGAAACAAATGATAGTGCTTTTGTAATCGAACAAGTAGCCGAAGAAGTTACGGTTGAAGAAAACCTTGCTGCTCGATTAGTCAAAGATTTTGGAGAATTTGATCCAACCTTAGAACTTTCCAATTACAAGTTCCCAACAATCGATTTATTAAAAGAATATTCTTCTGGGGGAATAACCATCAACCAAGAGGAATTAGAAGAAAACAAAAACAGAATTGTTGAAACCCTTCGTAACTATAAAATTGAGATTGCTCAAATTAAAGCTACTGTAGGTCCATCTGTAACCCTATATGAAATTGTACCGGAAGCGGGTATTCGAATTTCAAAAATTAAAAGCTTAGAAGATGATATTGCACTTTCATTATCGGCCTTAGGTATTCGTATTATTGCTCCTATCCCTGGAAAAGGAACTATTGGTATTGAGGTACCGAACAAGAATCCAACTATGGTTTCTATGAAAAGTGTAATTGGTTCACCAAAATTCCAAACGGCAGAAATGGAACTACCAATTGCCTTAGGGAAAACAATTTCGAACGAAACATTTGTTGTCGATTTAGCAAAAATGCCTCACTTATTGATGGCAGGTGCTACAGGACAAGGTAAATCTGTAGGACTAAATGCGGTTTTAACTTCTTTATTGTATAAAAAACATCCTGCTGAAGTAAAATTTGTTTTGGTTGATCCTAAAAAAGTGGAGCTTACGCTTTTCAATAAAATTGAAAGACATTATTTAGCAAAATTACCGGATTCAGGAGATGCAATAATCACCGATAACACAAAGGTAATCAATACTTTAAACTCTTTGTGTATTGAAATGGACAACCGTTACAATCTGTTGAAAGATGCTATGGTTCGAAATATAAAAGAATACAATGAAAAATTTAAAGCTCGTAAATTAAACCCTGAGAATGGACATCGATTCTTACCATATATTGTATTAGTAGTCGATGAGTTTGCCGATTTAATTATGACGGCAGGTAAAGAAGTAGAAACTCCTATTGCACGTTTGGCTCAATTAGCACGTGCTATTGGTATTCACTTAATTATTGCAACACAAAGACCATCAGTGAACGTAATTACAGGTATTATCAAGGCCAACTTCCCTGCTCGTATCGCCTTTAGAGTAACTTCAAAAATTGACTCTAGAACGATTTTGGACAGCCAAGGAGCCGATCAATTAATAGGTCGTGGGGATTTATTATACACCAATGGAAATGACTTAGTGCGTGTTCAGTGTGCATTTGTCGATACTCCTGAGGTTGAGAAAATTACAGAATATATTGGTTCACAAAAGGCATATCCTGATGCTTATTTACTTCCAGAGTATGTAGGCGAAGAAACTGGCATCAATCTTGATATAGATATCTCCGAAAGAGATTCAATGTTCAGAGAAGCTGCTGAAGTAATTGTAACGGCACAACAAGGTTCCGCTTCATTATTGCAAAGAAAATTAAAATTAGGCTACAACAGAGCTGGTCGATTAATCGATCAATTAGAAGCTGCTGGTATTGTAGGACCTTTTGAAGGTAGCAAGGCACGTAGTGTTTTAGTCCCTGATTTGACTTCTCTAGAGCATTTTTTAAATAATGAAAAAAATAATTACTAACATGCAAAAACTTGTCCTCCTGACAGTATTATTCTTAGCGAGCTTATCCATTAATGCACAAGACGCTAAAAAAGCAAAAGATTTATTAGACGAAGTTTCTACCAAGGTGAAAAGCTACGACAATATTTCTATTGACTTTAAATATGCTGTTAATAATCCTAAAGATAACGTAAACCAAGAAAGTCGTGGCGATGTTATCCTAAAAGGAAATCAATATTATTTGAACTTCATGGGAATCAGCAAGATATTTGATGGAAAAAAAATATATACAATTGTTCCTGAAGACGAAGAAATCAGTATCTCAAAATATACTGACGATGATAATAATGCAATGACCCCTTCTAAGATGCTTACCTTTTTCACGAATGGATATAAGTATACTTGGGATATACTTCAAAACGTAAAAGGCCGTAAGATTCAGTATGTGAAACTAACACCTGTAAGCGCTAAAGATCAACGTAAAGAAATCTTATTAGGTATAGATGTACAAACAAAACACATCTATAATATGATTGAAACTAGTAAAAATGGAACTAAAACCACTTTAACTGTAAATTCTTTCAAAACGAATCAACCATTGTCAAAAAATCAATTTACCTTTACCGAAAGTAAATATCCCAATTACTACATTAATAAATTAGATTAATTTGAGGTGAAAATTCTTGACCGTTACATTCTAAAAACATATCTGATAACATTTACCTCGGTATTTGTTATCCTTTTTTTTATATTCATTTTACAGACTGTTTGGCTCTTTATTGCTGAATTAGCGGGTAAAGATTTAGATTTTATTCTAATCATTAAGTTCTTATTATTTGCTTCCCCTAAGTTATTTCCATTAGTACTACCACTTACAGTGCTCTTGGCTTCTATCATGACCTTTGGAGATTTGGCTGAGAACTATGAATTTGCTGCCATGAAATCTTCGGGAATATCACTGCAAAGAGCCATGAAAAGCTTAATTGTTTTTATATTATTCCTAAGTGTTGCAGCATTTGTATTTGCCAATAATGTAATTCCCTACGCAGAATACAAGTTTATTAATTTCCGTAAAAATATTGCACAAGTAAAACCTGCAATGGCTATTGCCGAAGGACAATTCAATGACTTGGGGATTTACAACATTAAAGTCAATAAAAAATCGGGAGAAAATGGTGAAAAACTTGCCGGGATTACAATCCATAAAAAAACAGGACTTGGTGGTAATACAACCGTTGTAATTAAGGCCAAAGATGGAGAATTGATTAGTAGTGAAAAATCGAATATTCTTCAAATGGTTTTAAATGATGGTTATTATTATGATGACATCGTACCTAAAAAATATGAAGACCGTCAGAAGTTTCCTTTTGCAAAAAGCTCTTTTAAAAAATACATTATCAATATCAACCTAACGGAACTAAATCCTGTTGATGTCGATGAAGAAAAAGTAGCTAATACAAACAATATGCTTAACGTAACCGAATTACGTTATACACTAGATTCATTAAATACGAGTTACAAAAAAGATTTAATGTCTTTTACGGACAATATCTACCAACGTACGGGTATAGCATACTTCCCTCTCAATCCAGCTTTAGCAAATAAAGATACTGTAATCAATAATTTGTTACCGCTATACACAAGAGATGAACAGACTCGAATATTAGAAATTGCGAGTAGTAATATTATCAGTTCTCAGTTTAATATTGACAACATTAAAATTGGTTTAGAAGGACAACTAAAAAACATTAATAATCACTGGTTGGCCTTAAATGAAAAGTTTGTAATTGCCTATGCTTGTATTCTAATGTTTTTCATTGGTGCACCCTTAGGCTCTATCATCCGTAAAGGAGGACTTGGATTACCTATTGTTTTTGCCGTATTAATTTTCATTACTTTCCACTTCATCAATACCTTTGGTCGAAAAGTGGCTCAAGAAAACGAATTATCACCCTTTTTAGGGTCATGGATGTCCTCTATGTTGTTGACTCCATTTGCTATATTATTAATTCATCGTGCCACAAACGATATTGGATTAATTAACATGGATGTGATTACACTTCCAATACAAAAATTATTTAATAAGATTTTTAAATCCAAGAAGAACTAACTACACAATAAATACACATGTCAACTACAAAAATAAAACTGAATACTATAGAAGAAGCTATAGAAGATATCAGACAAGGGAAAATAATCATCGTAGTGGATGATGAAGATCGTGAAAATGAAGGTGATTTTATCGCTGCTGCGGAAAAGGTAACACCCGAAATGATCAATTTCATGGCGACCAACGGAAGAGGTTTAATCTGTGCTCCATTGACAGAAAGCCGTTGTAAAGAACTTGACTTAAACTTAATGGTAACCAATAATACTGTTTTACACGAAACACAATTTACAGTTTCTGTAGATTTAATTGGTCACGGTTGTACTACAGGAATTTCGGTTCACGATAGAGCTAAAACGATAAAAGCATTAATTACTGAAGATACTAAACCAGAAGATTTAGGTCGTCCAGGACATATATTCCCATTACGCGCAAAACAAGGTGGTGTATTGAGAAGAACAGGACATACTGAAGCTGCAATTGACTTTGCTCGTTTAGCAGGTTTAAAACCAGCAGGAATCTTAGTAGAAATCTTAAATGAAGACGGATCAATGGCACGCTTACCACAATTGGTAGAAGTTGCTCAACGATTTGATCTGAAATTAGTTTCAATTGAAGATTTAGTAGCTTACAGAATGCAACACGACAGTTTGATCGTTAAGAAAGAAGACTTTGATATCGAAACTCGTTTCGGAACATTCCGTTTAAGAGCTTATGAGCAAACGACAAACAAACAAATACATTTTGCCTTAACAAAAGGAACATGGAACTTAGGTGATTCTATTATTACCCGAATCAACTCTACTTCTGTTAACAATGACATTTTAGGAACTTTGACAAACAATGCTGATGAAAAATTAGACAATATGTTCAAAGTAATTAACGACGAAGGAAAAGGCGCAATTATATTCATCAATCAAGAAAACCAATCGCTTAATTTATTAAACCGTTTGGCAGAATTGAAAGTATTACAAACACAAGGTATACACAAAGCTCCACAAATTAAATTGGACCATAAAGACTTTGGAATTGGAGCTCAGATTTTACATGATCTTGATATTTCAAAAATCCGATTAGTTTCCAATTCAGAACAAACGAAACGTGTAGGAATGATCGGTTACGGTCTTGAAATTACAGAATACGTTTCATATTAATATTTTTTATAATAGATACATGCCAGAATTATCAATGAATACCCTTGAACAGAAAATACAGAACTCTGAAACGCATATTTTCAAAGCTGTTTTTCCAAATACAACCAACCATTACGACACCCTTTTTGGTGGTACTGCATTACAATTAATGGATGAAGTTTCTTTCATCTGTGCGACCCGTTTCAGTCGTAAAAAAGTAGTGACTATCTCTACTGGGCAAATCGATTTCAAAAAAGCTATTCCAGCAGGAACTTTAGTAGAATTGATTGGTCGCGTTATTAAAGTAGGGCGTACAAGTTGCCAAATCCAAGTGGATATTTATATGGAACAAATGTATTCTGATTTAAGAGAAAACGTTGTTTCAGGTACATTTACTTTTGTAGCAGTGGGAGAAAACAAGAATCCAATTCCTATTTTAGATTAAACCTATACTTCATTTTGAAGAAAATAAAAGCCTCATTTTAGTTTTAAAATGAGGCTTTTTTAATGATTTAACAGATCAATAAATTCTATTATTTTGTTCTTTTAAGCTGAT
Organism: Flavobacterium aerium; assembly: GCF_030766725.1. GTDB lineage: Bacteria > Bacteroidota > Bacteroidia > Flavobacteriales > Flavobacteriaceae > Flavobacterium > Flavobacterium aerium. The sequence goes on from NZ_JARQWR010000003.1 coordinate 129,720, forward strand.
ACGGATACAATTCATAAATAGCATTGTCTTCATTAATCGTATATCCTTTTGCTAAATCTATTTTAGCTTGCTCTGAGAGTACTTTCGATTCTTCCATTTTTCCCATTTTATACAGGCATAATGTTTTGTAATATTTAGCATCCGAAAAATTGGTGTATACGCTTAAAGCCTTATCAAATTCTTGATTCGCCTCTTCCCATTTTTTCTGTTCATATTTTGTTATGCCTAAATAAAAAACATCTAAATAATGTGCTTCTCCCCTTTTCTTTTCCTGATCTAAAATATCATGGGTAAATAACTCTTCTGCTTTTTTAAATTCATTGAGTTGCAAATAAGACAAAGCGATATAGAAATTATAAGTATGGTCCATTTCATATTGATTTCCATATTTTACGATACATTCCTTGAAATCTATAATGGCATCTTTGTATTCTTTCGAAAAAATACATTTGATAAAAGCACGATACGGTAAATACTCTGCATTGTTATAATATACTGCTTTATCAATCAATGCCATTCCTACTTCATACTTTCGTTGTTTAAAATAAGGCATTGCTTTCTGTTGCCACAAATAGGCAATTGTACTATCTTTTTTCAAACCAGCATCCAAGCATTCCTGCCATTCTGGAAAAAAATAATGACTTTTATGCGCGCAATTTTCGGCAAATTCTTTGATAATTTTATCCTGTCTTATTTTCTTATCGACATCTAATTCTGTTTTCGTCTGACTGAATACCAAACCAAAATTCAACAATAACACCAAAGGGATAAGAAATTGATAGCTTGAGTAATAATAAACCTGATGAACTTTTTGCATAGAACAAATTTTATATAAATATCAAACCAAAAATAGAAACAAAAAGCCACTCAATCATGAATGGCTTTTAAAAATTTACATTATATCCGAGTAATTAAATTTTCTGTATTACAACTCCACTTTCTTAAAAATCGTACTAGCAGTATGTCCACCAAATCCAAAGGTGTTGTTTAAAGCATATCGAATTGTTTTCTTAAGTGGTTTACCCAAAACAATTTGATCTTTATTGACAATTTGATCATCCAAATGTTCTGTATTAATAGTAGGTGGAACAATTCCATCCTGAATAGCCATAATAGTAATAATACTTTCTACTGCTCCTGCTGCACCCAACAAATGTCCAGTCATTGATTTTGTAGCACTCACAGCAATTGGGAGCGTATCAAAAACAGTATGAATGGCTGTTAACTCACTCAAATCACCTTGCGCAGTAGAAGTTGCATGTGCATTAATATAATCGATATCCGATGGTAAAAGTTGGGCATCTGCCAATGCTTTTTGCATTCCTAATGCAGCTCCAAAACCATCGGGTGGAGTTCCTGTTAAATGATAAGCATCGGCGGCCATACCACCACCCACCATTTCGGCATAAATTTTAGCACCTCTTTGTACAGCATGATCCCAATCTTCCAATATTAAAGCGCCTGCTCCTTCCCCAGCAACAAATCCATCACGATCACGATCAAAAGGACGCGAAGCACCTGCCGGATTATCATTGTGTTTGGACAAAGCTTGGGAAGCATTAAACCCACCAATCGATGAAGCGGTAATAGCGGCTTCAGAACCGCCTGCAATCATAATGGTAGCCTTTCCTAATCGAATGGTATCAAAAGCGTTTATAATTGCTGTATTGGACGATGCACAAGCCGAGACTGTTGCATAATTAGGACCATGTAATTTATTCTTGATCGAAATAACGCCTGCCGCAATGTCCACAATCATTTTTGGAATAAAGTAAGGATTGAAATGTGGTGTACCATCTCCTGCATGAAACTCTTTCAACTGTTCTTCAAATGTTGTAATTCCCCCATTACCCGAAGCCCAGATTACTCCAATTTCTGAGCGCTCTGCCTGACTCATGTTTTCAAAAGATAAATTGGCATCTTGTATGGCTTCATCTGAAGCAGCAATAGCATATTGCGTAAACAAATCATATTTTCTGATTTCTTTACGTTCCATATATTTTTCAGGATCAAATCCTTTGACCTCACAACCAAATTTAGTTTTGAATTTAGTGGTATCAAACTTCGTTAATAGTCCTGCACCACTTTTTCCTGCTACTATATTTCCCCAAAATTCTTTTACAGAATTCCCCAATGGTGTTATGGCACCTAGTCCTGTGATAGCTACTCTTTTCATTTTATTTTTTTATTTCGGTTTTCAACAAATTGGTATATCCTTTGGCTATTAATCGGGTTTTATCTTTATCCCAAACTTCGCACTGAGCATTCACAATTGTTTTTCCTTTTTTATTAATTGTTGTTGCTGCGATGATAACATCATTTTCCTTAGCAGAGGCAAAATAATCTATAACATTATTGATGGTTACATAGAAAAAAGGTTCTCCATATGAAATCATGGTTGCCCCAATAGCATCGTCAATCATCGCCCCTATTACCCCACCATGTAGTGTTCCAAAAGGATTAGTCATTTCTTTTCGAATCGTATATTCAAATGTTAGACTTCCTTCTTGTACAGCTAACATTTTTGGTTTTAACCAAACCATAAATGGCGAAGGTGAATCTGTAATTTCTTTACCAATATGATTTTTCAAAAATTGCATTGCATCATTACTCATAAAGTCTATTATTTAGTGTTCGTTAAATTTTCTACTACTATAGCGGATGCACCACCGCCACCATTACAGATTGCTGCTACTCCATATTGTCCGCCTTCTTGCGCTAATACAGATAGTAAGGTCGTAATGATTCGAGCTCCAGAACATCCTATAGGATGCCCCATAGCAACTCCACCACCGTATACATTTATTTTTTCTGGCGCAATACCCAATATTCTTTGATTGGCTAAAATCACAGCCGAATAGGCTTCATTAATTTCAAAATAATCGATTTGATCTAGAGATAAATTCGCTTGTTTCAATGCTTTTGGAATGGCAATAGATGGTGCAGTAGTAAACCATTCTGGTGCTTGAGCAGCATCGGCATATCCAATTATTTTTGCCAAAGGCTTTAGATTGTTTTGTTTTAATACTTTTTCTGAAACTAATAGTAATGCAGCAGCTCCATCATTCAAATTACTTGCGTTTGCAGCCGTTATCGTACCTCCTTCTTCAAAAGAAGGTTTCAGTTTACTTACTTTTTCTGGAATAATTTTGTAAATATCTTCATCGTCCGTAATCGTAACTACACCTGTTTTTTGTTGAATTTCAATCGGTACAATCTCTTTTTTAAATTTTCCTGATTGGGTAGCGCGGGTTGCTTTTTCGTATGATGCTAAAGCATATTCATCTTGTTCTTCTCTGCTTAGGTTATATTCTCGGGCGCACAATTCGGCAGCATTTCCCATGTGATAATTATTATAAACATCCGTCAGACCATCTTTAAGTAAACCGTCTACCAATACTGCGTTTCCAAACTTATCGCTTTTTCTATGCATCAAGTAATGGGGTGTATTACTCATACTTTCCATTCCCCCTGCCACTACGATATTATCAATTCCCAATTGGATTTGTTGTGCCCCTGTTATTACAGCTTTCATACCCGCGGCGCATACTTTATTTACTGTAGTACAATCGGTTTCTACTGAAATCCCTGCAAATATTGATGCTTGACGGGCTGGTGATTGTCCCACATTGGCAGACAATACGTTACCCATATAAACTGAATCAATTTCGGTTGGTGCAATCGATGTTTCTTCAAGCACACTACGTATTGCTATTTCACCCAATTGTGGTGCACTAAAGTTGGATAAATTCCCTAACAAACCACCAATAGGCGTTCTTTTGGCTGCTACTATATATACATTTTCCATAATAAAAATATTTTATACCATTCGGTATATTTTTGGTTAAAAAATTTTAGGTTAGCTCGTCAATTATTTTTTTTATTGAATTCATGATTAATTTCATATTCCCCATATTACCCGAAAGCTTGGTAATCATTATAGATCCTTCAATCAAGGCGATAATAGTTAAGGCGGTTTGTTCCGTCTGTATATCTTTGGCTTTAAATTCTCCCGCAATGATTCCTTTTTCAATAAGGGATATAATACTCGACTTCCATTTTTCTAATGCCTTATTTGCCAGTTCTTTTAAAACCGAATGGGTATCGTCTGCTTCTATCGCAGTATTCAAAATCGGACAACCTCCTCTCGCCATAAGTGCTGTAAAATACTTTTCATAAAAAGTAGAAAAGACCATTAGTTTTTCTTTATAGCTTTCTTTCTTTGCTATTTCCTGTTTGAACGCATTTTGAAAATTCTGATGGTTGTAATGAAAAACCGCAATGGCTACTTCATCTTTATTCTCAAAATTGCCATAGATACTGCCTTTGGTCAGTCCAGTTGCCTCGGTTATATCATTTAAAGAAGTGCCAGCAAATCCTTTTTGATTAAAAATAGGTGCTGTTCTTTCAATTATAAACTGTCGAGTACGTTCTGCTTTGGTCATTTTTTCTATTGTTGGTGTAAAATTATACCAATCGGTATTAATCTGCAACAAATTTTAGATTAATTTATGAAGAGCATTTGCAACACCAGGCCACAAATGCTCTATAGACTGAAAAAGTAAAATTAATTTTTATCAAAAATGCAGCGCACTAAAACGAGAACTAAAGAGGAAATGGAAGCTATCGTTCTTATCCAATTCAAAGTATTCCAAGTGTTTTCGAAAGCAACTCTACTTTCTTTAATTTGTTCTATGCTAAGTTCTTTTAAATTTATAGCTTCTAATGTAGTATTCAAAGGAACATTTCCCATCATGGTCACCCCAAATGCTCCTATCCAATAAAACAAAGTGGCAGATACAAGTAACCAGAAGTGATAGGACATTCCAGAGGTGTAATTCAAATAGGTACTGATAGGCAACAATACCATAGCACCCATAAAACAGAGCAAAAATACAGGATTCTGAATTTCACGATTGATGGACTGCATTGCTCCTAGGTATTCTACATCGGATAATTTGCCTAATCCTAAGGTTACTGCGCAAGACCAATTGAAAAAAAGTCCGGCGATTAAGGCTACTGTAATGGCTGTGAATAGTAAGATCATCTTTTTTCGTTTCATGGTTACTAAATCTCAAATTATTAATTCCAAATTCCTGTTGCTGCAACTTCTCTCACGTATTGTTGAAAGTCCTTTGGTTCTCTTCCTAGAGCACGTTGTACCCCATTGGACACTTGGGCATTTCTACCGTCCAGAACTTCTGTAAACAAATAGGTCAACAATCCAATGAAATCTTCGGGAACATGGTATTCTTTTAGCATAGCGTTATATTCATGTATTGCAACCTGCTGATACTCTATGATTCTATCTGTTGCCTTACTAATTTCTTTCATCGCATCACTAAACGTAATTAAATGTGTTCCGGTTACTTCATAAAGTTCGCCATTGTGTTTATCATCCAGAATGGAGGCAACAGCAACATCGGCAATATCATCTGCATCAATAAATGGCTCTCCAATTTCACCAACGGGTAGCGCTACAAATCCTGCTTGTATGGACTCTAAAAAATTCCCTTCACTAAAGTTTTGATTGAACCAACTGGCTCTGATAATCGTCCAATTGCATCCAGCTTCTTGTACAATTCGTTCACATTCTTGTGCTTCTGCTTCACCACGTCCAGAAAGTAATATTAGTTTTTTTACTCCTTCTTTAACGGCTAGTTTTGTAAAATTCTGAATGGTTGCAATTGCTCCTGGCACGGCTAAATCTGGTTGGAAAGAAATATATACCGTAGTAATATCTTGCAAGGCAGGTTTCCATGTTGATTCATTTTCCCAGTCGAAAGGTATTTCTGCCGATCTTGAACCAATGCGTACGGGATAATTTAGTTCTTTCAATCGCATCACAATTCTGCGACCTGTTTTTCCAGTTGCTCCTAATACTAATGTTTTCTCTTTTGTTTGTGCTGTTGATTTCATAATTTCTATTATTTTTCAACAAATTTAGAAGCGTTATACTTCTCAAAATAGTACGAATCCGACAGCTTAGAAAATAGTGGTCTCTTTTATTATTGGTTCTTTAGGTGTATTCAGTACCAAATAATCTGTGGGCGTTAATCCTGTAAATTCTTTAAAAGTCTTTATCAAATGGGATTGATCTGTAAAACCATTATCATAGGCTACATCTGTTAATTTCGAATAAGAATCGGTATTGAGCTGATTGAGCGTAGATTGAAATTTGCAAATCCGGGCAAACATACGTGGAGACATGCCTACATGATGCATAAACTTTCGTTCCAATGTACGTTCGGATAATTTTAATGTCGTGTATAGTTCATAAATGGAAATATCACCATTGTTCTTAATCATCTGATGGGTAGCAAAATGCAATATTGGGTCAATTTCTAAATTCTTTCTTCGAATGCGATTCAGTATGTAATTGGATATAATATTAATTTGATCTTGTAGCTCAACGTCATCCAATAATTGTTCGGTTACTGTATTAAATAAAGTAGGATCGATGAGTTTTAAATCAATACAATCATTGGTAATTTCATGGGCATTAAAACCAAAAAGTGACTTTACCACATGTGGATAGAGAAAAAACACAATCATTGTGAATGAACCTTTGGCTACAATTTCAATGGGTTTTATCGTTTGTCCGTGTAAGTATATTGTGGCTAATTTTTTATTGACAGGATTCAATATTAAATTATGGGCTGACTGTCCGTATATAATACCAGGGCAACCGTCTGCAAAAAATTTCATAATGTGATTTTTATTCATCCCATCTATACAGGAGATAACACCTATTTCTTTTACAAAAGGGGCCAATGGTATCGTTGGTTGTAGAATCTGGTAGTTCATTAGACTAAAAATTACACTTCACTTAAAACAACATAAAGATATTAAAATCAGAACATTAAACTAAAACTATATCTTGAATTTTATCTTCAAAAATAAAACTCCTGTATTCTAGTTAATTATAGTGATACTTTCTTATTTTTAGAATTCTTAAAATCAACCCATTACTCGCTATCATTACTTATGAAAAAAGTACTCTCCTGCTTATTTTTACTGGTACTTACTATTGCCTCTGCTCAGATTAACATCAATTCGGGTGAAATACTAGAGAAAAATTATTATACCAAAATCCCTTATAGAATTGTCAATGGGCTCATCATTATTGAAGTAGAAATCAATGCTGTAAAACACGATTTTCTATTGGATACCGGAGCGATTACCACGCTATTTTCAAAATTCCGCTCTTCCGATTTCAAACAAGATATTGCAATTCCAATTAAAGATTCACAAAACAATATAAAAGAACTAACCACCTTAACCATTAATCAATTCAAGATTGCAGGTTTAACATTCCAAAACATCCCTAGCCTACTGGAACATGAGGACAACATTATTAGTGATTGCTTTAATGTTGATGGAATTATAGGTAGTAATGCCTTCCGCAATTCTGTTATAGAATTTAACTTTGATAAGTCGGAAATTATTGTGACAAACGATGTTAAAAATTTAGATTTAAAAAAAGGGAAACCATTGAAATTTACAATGGAAAGCAAACAAAATTCGCCTATATTTTTCATTGCTCATTCTGGAAAAAAAACGGTTCAAAACACCATTTTATTTGATACCGGATACAAAGGTTTTTATATGATTACGTCTAAATCCTATGATGCATTTAAAGAATATCATGTATTCCAAAAAGAAATTATAGGCAAAGGAATAAACTCTTACGGTTTATTTGGTTCTGAAGCAGAAAGTGATAAAAAAAGGATTTTAATTCCTGATTTACAAATTGGTAATACGACGATTGAAAATATTTGGACGGAAACTTCCAACGATAACATCTCAAAACTAGGAGTTGATTTATTACATTATGGAACGGCTATTATTGATTACTCAAAGAAAAAATTCTATTTCATATCCAATGCTTCAAAACTTCCTTATAAGAATACTATTTGGCCCATTAGTCCAAACTTTAAAGATGGAAAATTAGTTGTAGGTGCCCTATGTGATACTTATCTAAACAAAGCCAATCTTGGAGATGAAATCATAAGCATTGATACCATTGAAACCAAAGTAAGCAGTATTTGTGATTTGATTACTGATCCTATTCTGAAAAAGAAAAGTATCTTGAAACTAAAGAAGAATACGGGTGAGATTTATACCGTTGAAATGGATAAATTATAATACAAGAAATCGGGAATAAGCCATGGGTATATTCCCGATTCTCATTTTTCTTAATTCTGATTGATTAAACGCAATGTATCTTCTGGAGATTTAAGCATCATTTGGTAAATATCCTTAGTCTGACCATTTCGAATGGCATAAAGATCATTTTCTAATCCTTCTAATACATCTTGCGCCACTGCTTCAGAAGACATCATCGGAATATCCAATCCTTCTGTCATTTCTGTTTCGGTAAAGTGTGGGAAAACTTCAAATACTTTTATAGAAAATCCTTTTTGTCCAAGTACTGTTCGCAATGATTGAGAATAGGAATGTAAAGCTGCTTTAGAAGCGCTATAAGTCGCTACATTTGCTAACGGTAAATACGATAATACGGAAGCAACATTTACAATTGCAGCTTCTTTACTTTCTTTTAATAATGGTAATAATACTTGTGTTAAACGAACGACAGAGAAGTAATTAACCTCCATTTCATAACGGGCATTCTTCAATAAATCGTCTCCTTCATCTGGACCTTGCGGAGTCAAAACTCCTGCGTTATTGATTAGAATATCAATACCTTGGTGCTCATTTTTGATTTTCTGAACTAATTGTTCTACATCTGCTTCTTTGGATACATCACTTACCACATAGGTTGTGTTTTTTAATGTTTGTATCGCTTTCTTTAGTTTTTCTTCATTCCTACCGGTAATAATTACTTGATTTCCTTTTTCTGAAAAAATTTTTGCCATAGCTAGTCCAATTCCTGAACCACCGCCTGTAATTACAATTTTTTTATGCTCAACATTCATGATTATATAGTTTTTAAATTAATTAAATTTAGACCGTTCGGTCTTTTATTTTAGAAAAAAAAATGAATCAAAAAGATTCAATTTCAATTTTTAATTGTTCCATAATTTTTTTCATCTGATTGGTATTGCCCTGAATACGCCCAATCAATATGCCGCCTTCAACTAATGCAAAGGTTTTAATTGCAAACAATTCTGCATCTACATTTTTGTTAAACTCACCTTTGGCCATTCCCTCTTCTACAATGTTTTTAATTCGGTTTTGGGCATCCATAATGGCTTTATTTACCTGCATCTTGATTTGTGGATTTGTATCATCCGTTTCAGTACCAAAATTCAACAGCGGACATCCTCCTAAATCATTCATCGCCAAATCGTTCGTATAGTGATCCAATAGAAAAAAGAGCTTATCTTTTGCTGTATTCCGTTTTATTAAAACACGATCAATGCCATCGGCAACCCCTTTGGTCAAGTAATTAAAGGCTTCTAAACAAATTTCATCTTTACTTTCAAAATTACCATATATACCTCCCTTTGCAAGTTTGGTCGCTTCCATAATATCACTGATGGCTGTACCCGCTATCCCTTTTTGGTTAATAATTGGTGCTGCTTTTTCAATAATAAATTGTCTGGTTCTTTCTGCCTTGGTCATTTGTTCTTTTCATTTGATGGTACAAATTTAGACCGTTCGGTTTTATTTACCAACTATTATTTCATTTATTTTTAAAAATAAAAAAAGCGACCCTTAAACTGAATCGTTTTAAAAGACTGTTTTCCAACTTATTGTATACTTATTTTTTGATTATAATCTATTGTATCAGATTTTAATCGTACCAAATAAATACCGCTTTTACAGTGTAAATTATTTAAGTCCAACGTATAATTTCCTTGCGAAAACAGTACCTTATTAGAAAATATTCGCCTTCCAGACAAATCGTATAAAGAGAGTTCTACCCTTTCATTCCCAGTAGTTCCAGGAATCCTGAAATTTAGAAGATCTTTTGCCGGATTAGGATAAAGTACCGCTTTTGTTAGGTCAAAATCGGCAACGGATAAACTTCCGATTGTAATTTGCTTTTCTATGATTTCTTCACAGCCATTGCGTATTGCTTTCAACTTGATTGTTTTAATTCCATTGGTTAGAAAAACATGCGATGGATTTAAATCTGTAACAATAGTACCATCGCCAAAATCCCACTCTAAGGTAGTATAATTTGCAGCAGCATTCGTAAAATCGACAGTATTACCATTCACCACATAATTAAAATCAGAATGAAGATTAAACATATTAATGCGCCATTGTGCTTTATTCGGTAAAACAACCTGATCGGCTATTCCATGAAAATATTCTGCTCTAGCTTGTGGTATTCCACCATAAAAAGTAGTTCCTGTTACAGGTTCTTGAAAGATCGCTGCATACATTGTGGCAGCAATTAAATAAGATCCATTTAAATTCGGGTGAATGTCGTTGAAAGAACCGTGCAATAATAAGTCTTGTTGGGCTGTGTAATGCATTCTAGCACTCTCCCCTGCCGGAATCATCGGAATCTGCAATCCATCTGCCATTTTGGTTAAAGAATCTTTTATTCGCGTCTGAACAACGAAATAATTGGGATAGGTTACCGCGGACTGAATTCCATTGGATATTTCATACAATAATATCTTCGCGCAAGGACTGTACTTTTTAATGGAATCCATCAGTCTTTTCCCTCTTTCAATCGTGGTATTCACCGAAGCCGAAGTTCCTCCTGATTCATTACTCCCCGGTTGTAAAACGACTACATCCCAAACATTATTCTTAAATAGGTTATACACATTCGCATCGGCTACATGGTTTACAAAACCCGTTCCACCCGGAGCATACATTTGTGTTGTTACATTTTTACCTTTATTGTTTGCCACATCGCGAAACAAAATAGGCATATCATTAAAGTAGGTAATACTGTTTCCTACAAATAAAACTCTCTTCTCTGGATTTTGAGCAAAAAGGCTCGTATTTCCTGCCCAAAGCAACAGGCATAAGCAAAGTAATTTTGATTTCATATGCGTTTGTGGTATTGTGATGGATTAATCATTCATGGTATTGAATATTGGTCTCTGTTTTTTCAAGCATAAATATATAAAAACCAATGTATTAAATGCATATTACAAAAACGGTAGTTGTGCCTTTCGTCTCTATTATGCATTCTAATTTAATTATTGATTCTATTTTGTTTTAGAATGTTCCTTCTTTTTACCTAGCATTTTTATCATTTTTATTCTATAATACGGGCTTATCTATTTCTCAGAATGTCTTTACTTTCGCTTGAGAATGGGAGATTCTGTGTTTTTTTGCATTAAAAAGTAAAAATTATTTTGCAGGGAAATACTGATACTGAAATGGTTAAAAAAATAGTCCACATTTGAGCAAAAAAAAGTTCAGAAATGTTTTTGATAATCGGAAAACCTTCCTATATTTGCACCGCAATCAAGGCGATTGATTGTGACATACTGGAGAAATGGCAGAGCGGTCGAATGCGGCAGTCTTGAAAACTGTTGACTGTAACAGGTCCGGGGGTTCGAATCCCTCTTTCTCCGCCAGTAAATAACAAAACCCTTTAAATCATATGATTTAAAGGGTTTTTACTTTTTAGACAATACTGAAAGTTGTTTATTCAAATCTTATAACGAAAAACAAAACACTTCTCAAGATTTCATCTTTCGTTTTTCTCTCATTCCTATTTAAGAAAATAGGTATAAATACCTAAGGCTTCATTTTTATTTAATAGTATACTTGTAAAAATAAATTTTAGTTGATTGCGGTTTTCCGTAAAAGACTTGATTATAAAAGGCTAATCTTTGTTTTGAAATGAATTGAAATAGAAAAACAATGTCTTTTTAAGTAAACAATTTTACAAGAATTTCTGAAGGAATAGAAAAGAATACTATTTAATTTAATTTACAGAAAAATAATTATATTAGCTTATAATTTCACGAAATACAGATATAGATGGAGTTTCACGAAGCTTTAATGTCTTTTGTTTCGTAAAAAAACAATGTTAGCTTCCACCTTAAACCAAATTATAATGAATATAGAATCAATGTTAAGAGGAAATCAACAAAGAGTGAACAATAGACGAGACCTAATTTCGTCTTTAAAGGATTACTTCGATATTGCATTATTCTCCAAGCTAAAATCCGAGAAAAATGAAAGTATACAAGATCAGGTAATCTATGATAATAGTGATTTTTGGAATAAGGCTTTGTCTTCAAATCTATATGCAGGACAAATAATAAAATTACAGAGTTTTAAAATGCTTGAGTGGATTCCAATTTCACCAGGATTGTTTCACACACAATTTGCTAGAAATAAAAGAGATTATGCATTAGAGAGGCACTTTGAGAATGAAAGAAGAAAAGGAAATGGACAAATTGAACCACATTTTATTGAATTACGACCTGGTGATAAAAAAAGTATGGTCAAAGGTGGTATTGGTTCGTTGAGACTTGGTCCTAAAAAGATTGAAGGTAACCTAAAACATATAATGTGTGCATCATCCAATGGTGTCAGTCATGAGGGAATAGTTGTTCTGTTGGAATCTGAACATTATAGCGATGTAATCTCGGAGATTAGTTCCAAGCAAAACCCAACTGTAAATCTCAAAGGAAGAATTATGTTACTTCCAAAAGAGCTATCTTTAATTAGCTATGAATATAATAGAGACGTACCTAAATTTTATATTGAAGTGGAAGAACTAACGTTGCTAAAGAATGACAATCCCAGTCAAGGTGTGGTAAGCGTTGCAATTACTTATGCTAGAGAAGAGGCATTAAAAGAATATGATGCCTTTTCGTATTCCTTCTGTCAATTTTCGCCATCATTAACGGAGCATAATTTAGATGGAGTGACCGATTGGTTGAAAAACTATGCGATTAAGTATTCGCAAACTGATTCACCTTTGATAGTTGGAGATTTTGATGAATATTATAATCACTTTGAAAAAGTGCAATTTCCAATAAGTGACATAGCAAATGGAATGATATCAGTTGAGAATCTACATAAATTTAAAAAGCTATTTTGAATTTAAGATAAACGAAACAACAATGGGAGACAAGAATATTATAAACAATTCGCAAGTAGGTGCAGTAGGCTCAAATTCAAAATCAACTAAGAATAAATTTGAGCAAAATAACTATACTTTACCTGATAATATAAATTTTGACTTATTAAGCCAAGAGTTAAGCAAGCTAAAGAATAATTTAAAGTCTAATGCAGAGAGTCCAGAAGAATTCAAGGCGATTAGCGAAGTAGCTGAAGCTGAAAATGCTGCAAAAAAGAAAGACGGCAATAAGGTTGTACAGCATCTTTTAAATGGAGGCAAATGGGTTTTAAATACCGCAAAAGACATAGGAGTTGAGGTAGTGGCTGAGATTATAAACAAACAACTGAAATAAAAGGCGAAAAGCTAACAGGCGTTTGGCAAAAGTGACGGTTCAGTGCTCCGCAGACACATTTGTGGTAAAAATCGCCACCTTCGCAAAGCCCCAAACCGTTAGCTGTCATTGTACAGCGCCCCGTAACTAAAGACAAATCAAAAATTGATGACAGCGAAATTTCCAGCTATAAATACTACACTTTCACCTGCCGAACTTGGTAAACTTATTCAAGAGAAATATAATTTAAGTGACAAAACCGAATGTAACATCTTTCGGCTTGCAACGAACCATTTATACATAGTTCAAGATGGTGAAGCAAAATATGTTTTTAGAGTTTATACCCACAATTGGCGGACATAATTAAAAAACAATTAAAATCTAATTATGAAATTTATTTACCTAATATTATTTACCACACTAATTTCTTGTAACAATCAAAAAAATGAAATCGTAACAAATGAAATAGAACCGGAAGTGGAAAATACCGAACAAAATAACGAAGTGTTTAATACAGAACAAAATGACAAAGTGTTTCTTGGAAAAGTTGTAATAATTTTGTCTGAAGAATTGAAAGGAAAAGAAAAATTAATAAATATTCAAGACTACGTTGAAAATGGAAAATCATTTATTCCAATTTTTTCTTCAATTGAAAAATTTAACGAATCTACTCAAGGGAAAGTAACTAATGAGATTGTTGAAGTTGATGGAATATTTTTATTGTCGATATTAGATGGAACTGAAACTTTGAAATTAAATCCTGGACTTAAAGATGAAATAGTTTTTAATTCCGAAAAGTTAAAAGAAAAGTATTCTGAAAATATAACAAAAATAAAAGCGAAAATGGAAAACATAAAAAACAGACAAAAATAATACGTCTGTCAATAGCAGTTGTGGTAAATTCCTGTTTTTTTTTCACATTAAAAAAATACTCGGCTTCGAAAGTCCCCAACCTCGCAAAGCCCTAAACTGTTAGCCGTCATTGTACAGCGACACCATAAATATTGAACAAATAGAAAATGATTGACAGTTTACCAACATATATTTCGCTGACTTTCGGACTGACAACAGTTACGACTTTATTGTTTTTTATTTGGACAATTAGAAATTCAAATTCTGAACGAACACGAAAAAAAGCAATGCCAATTTCTATCGGTTTAACAATTTGGTTGATAATCCAAGCGGTTTTGACTTTAAAAAACATTTACAACTCTGATACAAACACTTTTCCACCAAAAATTATATTGACAGGAATTTTGCCTACAATTTTGACAATTATTTTATTGTTTTCAACCTCAAAAGGAAGACAATTTATCGACAGTTTACCACTTAAAAACTTGACTTACCTAAATATTGTAAGAATACCGGTTGAAATAATTTTGTTTTGGCTTTTTCTCAACAAAACAATTCCAGAATTAATGACTTTTGAAGGTCAAAATTTTGACATTCTTGCCGGAATTTCTGCACCAATTATTGCATATTTTGGACTGACAAAAACAAAATTGAACCGAAAAACTATTTTAATATGGAATTTTATTTGCCTTGGACTTTTAGTAAATATTGTTGTGAATGCTCTATTTTCAGCACCTTCACCAATTCAAAAATTTGCTTTTGACCAACCGAATATTGCGATTTTAAATTTTCCATTTAGTTGGTTACCGACATTTATTGTTCCAATCGTATTGTTTGGACATCTAACATCAATCAGACAATTAATGAAATATAAAACTGAAATAATCGCGAACGAAAAAACAACGAACGGCTAACAAGGGTTTTGCAATAGTGGGGCGAAGCTGCAAAGTTCAACTGTTGTGCAAAATTGAAGTTTTGCGCTTCGATTGCCCCACCATCGCAAAGCCCCAAACCGTTATCGCTCAGTGTAAAAGCCAACCGCACAAATGGCACATTTGGTTTTCCCGACACACGAGTCAACGCTCAAAAAACCAAAAGAGCCATTTCCTTCCCCCCTACCAATAGTTACGATTTTGACTTTCTTCTGGTCGGATACATTACTTGTTGATCTTTGAACTGACCGATTTCTTCTCTGAGTGTTTGATTAATATTTTGGATTAAGTCATTTTGAAATTTCATAATGCCTAATAAATCGTGCATTGCGTTTAAATTTTCTAACTGTTTATAGACTATTTCCTCTAAATCAGCTTTGGTATATCGTTTACTCATAGTGTATATTTTGAATTATATATTGTAATACAACATATATACATATTATTTTATCATATTTCACAACACGTTTTTATATTGTAATTTCGTATATTAATATAAAGCAGTAAAAATAAGGTGTTAAATTATATTACTACACCATATAAAAATATTTACACTGACTTATAAATGGTCAAAATGAACAGAATTAAGGAAGTCCTAAAAGAACAAGGAAGAACTCAAACATGGTTATCTGAACAGATTGAAAAAAGCTATGTAATAGTAACAAATTACTGTAATAATAATGCTCAGCCTAGCATTGAAGTACTCCGGAAAATTGCAAACATACTAGACGTTGATGTTAGAATATTATTAGTTCCCACAAAAAATAGTAATCCTGAGGATGAGTAAAAAGAAAACATATATAGACCTTTTTGCGGGGTGCGGTGGACTTTCTCTTGGATTGTTTAATACGGGTTTATGGAAGGGTAAATTTGCTGTTGAAAAAAGTCTAGACGCATTTGAAACACTTCAATATAATTTGATTGATAAGAAAAATCATTTTGATTGGCCAGACTGGTTGCCAAAACAAAATCACGACATAAATGAAGTAATCAAAAATCATAAAGCCAATTTAAAATCACTCAGGGGAGAAATTGACCTAGTCGCAGGTGGACCACCTTGCCAGGGGTTTTCAACAGCTGGAAGAAGAATTGAAGGAGATTCAAGAAACGAATTAATAAAGTCTTACATCAAATTTATTAGACTTGTTCAACCTAAAGTTATCTTTTTTGAAAATGTAAAGGGCTTTACTCAGAAGTTTGATAAAAACAAAATCAAGGGAAAAATCTATTCAGAATATGTTACGAACGCACTGGAATACGACTCTCTAAAAGGCGATTTTCAAGGTTATAAAGTTGAGGGCAAACTGATTGATTTTTCAGAATTTGGTATTCCACAAAAAAGGACAAGATTTATATTAGTTGGCATTAGAAAAGATATTGTTAGTCAAATGAAACCAAACGATTTTTTTGAGCAAATCCAAAAACAAAAAGAGGCCTTTTTAATTAAAAAAGGAATTGGATTGACAAATTCGTTGGAGGATGCTATTTCAGACTTGCTAAAAATTAATGAGGTTGTATCTCCCGATACAAAATCATTTTCAGCAGGTCTTTACAATCCAATTCAATCAAAATATCAAAAATTACTCAGAGGTAAAGTTGATTCAAAAATTCCTGACAGCCACAGATTTGCAAAACACAGCGAGGAAACATTAAGAAAATTCGAGTTTATTCTCCAAAATGCTGAAAAGAATAAAACACTTTCAAACGAACTTAAAGAAAGGTTCAATCTTAAGAAGAGGACGGTGATTCCATTATCAGGTAAGACACCAACATCAACAATAACAACCTTGCCAGACGACTATATTCACTATTGTGAACCAAGAATTTTCACAGTTCGGGAGTATGCAAGAATACAATCATTTAATGATTGGTATGAGTTTAAAGGAAAATATACTACTGGAGGAAAAAGAAGAACCCAAGAAGTACCGAGATATTCTCAAATTGGAAATGCAATCCCACCACTTTTTGGGGAGCAAGCAGGATTAATTCTTAATAAATTATTTTAAAATGCAGAAGCCGTTACAATTTAAAATCAGCTCTGCTTTAAAGAATATTATAGGTAGAGATTTAATTACAGATGATTTCATAGCAGTATTTGAATTGGTTAAAAATTCGTATGATGCACACTCAACTAGAGTTGATGTAATCTTTGAAGACATATACAGTAGTAATGGAAAAATCATTATAAAAGATAATGGAAAAGGAATGAGCTATCAAGATTTACTTGACAAATGGCTTTTTGTTGCCTACTCAGCCAAAAAAGAAGGAAAAGAAGAGGATAGTTATGAAAACTATCGCGATAAAATTAAAGTTAAACGTGCTTATGCTGGAGCAAAGGGTATTGGAAGATTTTCTTGTGATAGACTTGGAAGTGAATTATACCTTGAAACTTTGAAAGACCAAACGGATGCAAAATCTGAAGTTTTAATTACCGATTGGAATAAGTTTGAAGAGGATAGTAATGATGAATTTGTAAATGTTAGCGTTCTTCATGAAACGTTAGAATCGAATTCATATGGAATACAACACGGAACCGTATTAGAAATATCAAATTTACACAGTGATTGGGATCGTAAAAAATTTGAAAATCTGAAAGATTCCTTAGCAAGATTAATTAACCCTTCTTCCATACAGGATGAAGATCCCTTTAGGATTTTTTTAACCGTCACGGATGAAATAGATGGAGATAAAAAACAGATTACTAAAAACTCAAAAAAGGCAAAAGAGGGTAAACTTGATGAAAACGAAATAGAATATTTTAATGTTATTAACGGTCAAATCCGAAATCCAATATTTGAGACATTACAATTAAAAACAAGTTACATCGAATCTGATATTCAAAAAGATAAAATTATCACCACTTTATTTGAGGGTGGCAAATTTGTTTATAAGATCGAAGAAGAAAATCCATATACGGATTTAGTTGATATACATTATGCTATCTATTTTTTAAACCAGTCTGCAAAATCCACATTTACTAGGCGTATGGGTGTAGAGCCAGTAAACTATGGACATATTTTCGTTTATAAGAACGGTTTGAGAATATATCCATATGGTGAAAGAGGCGAAGATCCATTTAAAATGGATAATCGAAAAGCCCAAGGACACTCAAGATACTTAGGTACAAGAGAGGTTATTGGATATATCTCTATAAGTAGTAATAATCCTAATTTGAAAGAAACATCAAGTAGAGGTGATGGTTTTATCAAAACTAAAACTTATGATAATCTTGTCGAACAATTTTATGAAACTTTAAAAAAGCTTGAAAAATACACAATAGAAATTACTGATTGGGGTAATTTTTTATCAGAAGATGATTATATCAATATAAATCAGTCTTTCATTAAAAATGAAGGAAAAGATAATCAAAGTAATTTTGATGTAAATGACAATATATCAAAGTTAATTAAAAATTTAACCACATCTAAAAATGTTTTAAGTTTTCAGCTATCAGAGAATATTTTGAGCATTTTAGATGCTAAAAGTGAACAATCTGCTCAAGGGGTTTTGAAAACGATTTCCGAAAAAATTAAGCAGGGAGAATTTGACGAAAAAGAAGTAATTCAAACAATTAAAAATGTAGAGAAGAAAATTTCTGATTTACGGAAAAGTAAAATTGAAGCAGAAGAAGAAGCATTACTTAAACTTGTAGAAAACGAAGAGTTAAAAAATGAATTAGACCGGGAAATTGCGGAAAAACTTTTTGATAAATCTCAGATTGGTCGTGAGAAAAAAGATTTATTGGCTCTTCAACATCAAATAATCCATACCGCTGGAAATATAACTTGGAGTTTAGATTCTTTAATTGATTCAATCAACGAAGATATGCCCAAAGATAAACTGATTAAAGATGTTAAGGATATTAGTCTTGAAGTACTAAGGATTGTAAGTGCTTCAAGATTTGTAACAAAGGCTGGGTTTAATACACAAGCAGAAAAAATAACAAATGACCTTGTATCTTTCGTCAATGATTATGTTCAAAATATTTACGTTCCTGCAGACTCCTTCATACATCAAAAAAGACCAATAAAAATTGAAATAAAAGAAAAAAGCTCAGTTAAACATATACTAAAATTCAGGCCGTTTGAAATCACAGTGATATTAGACAATTTGTTTTCAAATTCAAGAAAAGCCAAGTCTACTAAAATTGAACTTGATTGGATAAAGAGTAAAGAATATTTGGTTTTAAATTTTAAAGATAATGGAAGTGGTATTCCAGATGAAATCAAGGATAAAATTTTTGATTTTAGATATAGTAATACAGATGGTTCTGGTATCGGGCTTTATCACGTGAAAGATTTATTAAGTAAATATAAAGCATCAATTGAATTTGTGCAATCTAATCAAGGAGCCGAGTTCAACTTAAAATTCCCGTATGAAGCTAAATTATAAAATTATCTGGGTTGAAGATAAAATTGACACTCGACCATTCTTATCTTTAATAGAAAATGTAAAAAGTCATCTTGAAAATGAGTTTTTCAATGTTCATATCTATACAGCAGAAGATTTTGACGAGTTCAAAGAAAAATATGAAGACAGTCAAACCTATGATCTAATTATTACAGACTTAAATCTAAATGAAAGCCACGGAAATGAAGTAATTGATTTTATTCGTGATGAAAAACATATCTTAACAGAAATATTTTTCTACTCTGCAAATAGTGAATTGCCTACTACAAAGTTAGCAAACAGTAACAGAATAACGTTCTACCAGCTTGACGGACAAGATTATCATAAAGAACTGCAAAATTCAATAATTGAAGTGATTAACTTAACAATTGCAAAGTTTCAGAACATTGTAACAATGAGAGGGATGATAATGCAAGAAACAAGTTCCTTGGATTTGAAAATGGAAGAAATTGTTCGAAAACAGTTACATAATCCAAACCTTAAAGAACATATTACGCCATTATTGAATACGATTTTTGACAACATTTTTGCCAACGCTAAGGAAAAATACGAAAGAGCAGAAAAAAGAAAAGTAAAAGATATTTTACGAGATACTGTTCTTTTTAATTCTTCTCAGAAAATATTTGCTTTAGGTGCAATTTTAGAAATAATGCAAGAAGACAATTTTGCATCTAAATACAATGATGAAGTTATACTCATCCGCAACCAATTTGCACATTCTGAACTTAAAAAAAATGAACAAGGCAAGCAGTATTTTAAAGTTAAAGGAGAAGAAGTGTATTTCGATAAGGAGTTATGTAAAAAGATTAGACGTGACTTGAATGATTATATCATAAAAATTAATGCAATTGAAAACAAAATTAATCCTACCGAATAGCCACACACACATTGCCAAGTCGCACCAGCCCAAGCTCAAGCCAAAACTTAGCAAAGAGTGTGTCTGCCCAACCGCACCGCAAAACCGACAGATAACCAAGCGGACGAAAAAGAACAACGAAGCGATAACATCACCTATACGCAAGCAGGGGTTCTGTGCTTTGTAGGACAGGTAATTAGTGAATTTGAAGTTCAGTTCTTCGTAGGAAGTTCAGGGGTTAAAATCCCTGCCTGTGTATAGCCGAAAAACGTTGCCATCAATTATAAAAAATCGTCACAATCAACGAAATTTATCGTCTTTAGAGAAAAATATATTAAATGAAACATCAATTTTACAGTCTATTAATTGTCTTATCAATTTTTGCTTCCTGCTCGAGTATTTCAAAAACTGAAACATCCAAAAAGAATATTCAATCCCAACAACTCGATTCATTGTTCAATTTCTGCCACTCGAATGGAATGTTTAATGGAGCTATTTTGGTTGCAAAACACGACTCTATCATTTACAAAAAATCTTTTGGATTTACGAACGAAGAAACGAAAAAAAAAATTACTCCTGAATCAGTTTTTTACATTGCATCGGTTTCCAAACAATTTACTGCAATGGGAATTATGATATTACAAGAACAAGG
Source organism: Flavobacterium aerium (assembly GCF_030766725.1). GTDB lineage: Bacteria > Bacteroidota > Bacteroidia > Flavobacteriales > Flavobacteriaceae > Flavobacterium > Flavobacterium aerium. Next base: position 150,771 of record NZ_JARQWR010000003.1, read on the forward strand.
TAAATTATCTTACGATGATAAAATCAATGACTTTTTCCCAAACTATCCCGAATATCTAAAAAACATAACCGTAAGACAACTTTTAAACCATACTTCAGGAATTACGGATAAGGAATATTATAAGTTGACCAACCCAAGCAACAAAGATGTACTCGATATGCTTCTGAAACAAGATTCCCTTGAACTTGAAAATGGAAAAACATTTAGATATAGCAATGCGGGTTATGTTATGCTCGCTTTGATAATCCAAAAAATATCGGGGAAACCAATTGATCAATTCTTCAATCAAGAGATTTTTGAGCCTTTAAAAATGCAAAACACTACAGCGACTAAAACTGCAGTAGAAAAAATTTCCACCAAGGTTGATGGCTACAATCTAATTGGGTCAAAAGTTGATTACACATCTTCCGTAATTGGACCCGGTGGAATTTATTCAACTCTAAACGATATAGAAAAGTGGAACAAAGCATTAAATTCTAATAAATTAATCTCGAAGAAAACGCTCAATGAAGCTTTCAAAAATGGTAAGCTAAATAAAGATTCTATAACCATCAATATGAACGGTCAAGAATATGGTTATGGTTTTGGTTGGATGCCATATAATAAAAATGAAAAAGAGTATGTTCAACACGATGGATTCGTGGAAAGTTACAGGTCTTTAATAAAGAAAAATCTAACTGATGGTTATGATTATATATTCCTGACAAATCAGGGTGCTAAACTTGCAATGAATGAATTGACTAAATCAATTGACATGATACTTGATCAATCCAAATATCAAAAACCAAAAATTCCTGTTATCAACAAAATATTAAGTGAGCTAAACTTAAATGGCTCATCAGATTTGGCAAGTAACGTCAAGAATAAAATTGATAAAAATCCTACTGATTACATTTATGATGAAATTAGTATAAATGAACTTGCTTACACATTCCTTCGAGACAATCAACCAAAAACAGCGATTGAAGTTTTCAAACTTAATACAGAATTAAATCCAAATTCCGCAAATACTTTTGATAGTTTAGCTGAAGGTTATTTTTCCAATAAACAATTTAAATTATCAACAGAAAATTATCAAAAATCAATAGAATTAAATCCAGAAAATAAGAATGCAAAGGTAATGATTGAACGTATAGGAAAAATAACTGTGGAGAATAACTAATGGCAACACACGTTTTGCGCTATTGCGAATTTTGTGCAAGCCGGACGTTTACATTTCGCAAGAAACTTTATCTTTAACAGAAAATAATTCGTTCCGAACTTCGCAACCATCGCCAAGCGACCAAACGTTGTGCGTTATTTTACAGCGACAGGGAACTTAACGAGACATCAAAAATTGCAAAACTATATGACTAAAAATTACGCTGAAAATTATCCTAAAATAATTTACAAATACAGAAGTTGGTCAAATAAATATCACAAAGATATTTTGTTAAAAAATCAAGTTTATCTTTCTTCACCAATAGAATTTAATGATCCATTTGATTGTAAAATTCCAAAAAACTTTCTACTAATTAACACACCTGAAAAAGTTGAAAAATATGTAAACGATGTAATTGAACGACAAAAAGATTTTATTATTTCAAAAGGTTTGAGCATAGAAAATGAAATAATAGAATACGCAAAAACATTACAAAATATTCAGAAATTCCAAAAAGAAAGAGAAGAAATAGAATTTCCAATGATTGATAATCATTACGGAGTTTTATGTATGAGCGCTAAATGGAATTCAATTCTAATGTGGTCGCATTATGGAGATTATCATAAAGGTTTTTGTATTGGATTTAATGAAGAAAAAATGAGGGAATCTGGACTATTTGGAAAAGGCGGACCAGTAACTTATTCAGAAAATTTTCCCATAATAAATCCGTTAGATAATGAAGATCGCATGATTGTCTCATTTTATCAAACATATTATAAATCAGTAGAATGGTCTTATGAAGAAGAATATCGTTTCACAAACTTGATGTTTCCAGAAAAACCATCGAATGAAATGAGAATAAAAGTTTTTGCAGAAAATTGTATTGAGGAAATAAATTTAGGCGTAAATATTGAACCAAGCCACAAAGAAGAAATCATAGTTGAAGCAAAAAAAAGAAATATTAAAATTTATCAACTTATAAAAATTCCATTCAAATTTGAATTTGACAGAATCGAAATATAAAAAAACAACGCACAACAGCCGTTTCTCGCAATTGCGAATTTTGTTGTACGTTCAGGTTCACATTTCGCAAGAAACTTTATCTTTAACAGAAAATAATCAATTCCGAACCTCGCAACCATCGCCAAGCGACCAAACGTTAGCTATCATTGTACAGCGCCCCGTAACTAAAGACAAATCAAAAATTGATGACAGCGAAATTTCCAGCTATAAACACTACACTTTCACCAACCGAACTTGGTAAACTTATTCAAGAGAAATATAATTTAAGCAACAAAACCGAATGTAGCATCTTTCGGCTTGCAATGAACCATTTATACATAGTTCAAGATGGCGAGGCAAAATATGTTTTTAGAGTTTATACCCACAATTGGCGGACAAAGTTAGAAATCGAAGAAGAATTACGACTTTTAATTCATTTAAAAGAAAACGACAAACAAGTTGCTTATCCAATAGCAGACAAATCGAGCGAACAGATACAAGAAATTGAAGCACCAGAAGGAAAAAGATTTGGTGTTTTATTTTCTTACGCAAAAGGAACAAAAACAGCAAAATTTTCAGATCAAACTAGTTTCTTAATTGGACAAGCATTAGCAAAAATCCATCAATCGGCTGAAAATTTTGAAGTATCAAGAATATCATACAACACTCAAAACTTGCTTGACGACTCTATTTTAAGAACAAAAGAATTCTTTAATAAAACTAACAGCGAAATTGAATTTTTGGAGAAATTGTCAGCTTTTTTGACATTGAAAATGAATGAAATTGACAATCAAAAAATGAGATCTGGAAGTATTCATCTCGACGTTTGGTTTGACAATTTACACATTGACAATGAAAAAGACGTAACATTTTTTGACTTTGATTTTTGTGGTAACGGTTATTTATGTTTTGACATTTCTTATTATTTATTTCAGTTACTTGCAACAAATTTGAATGAAGAAGAATATCAAATAAAAGCCGATAGTTTTTTAAACGGTTACCAAACAATAACAGAAATTAGCGACGAAGAAAAAAAGTTTTTGCCTTTTGCGTGTTTAGCAATTATGAACTATTACATAAGTATTCAGTGTGACAGATTTGAATATTGGACAAATATTTTCCTAAATGAAGATCATTTAAAAAGAATGGTTGGGAATTTAAAACGTTGGATTGCTTACAATAAAATTGAAATAGAATAACGAACGGTTAACTTTGGTTTGGCAAGATTACAGGTTTAGTGTTTAATTTAAAGTTAGTGCTATCTTTGAAATTAGTGCTAAATCGAAAGTTTCAGCTTCTTAATCCGCCACATCGCTAAGTCGCGAACCCTTGAACCGACCGTAAACACAATGCAAACATTAATATTAAATAATTTTTAGAACATAGATGAGACTATTTTTTTTAACTTTTTTAATTTTCTTAACTTCTTCACAAATCTTTGGACAGACTGAACTTCGACAAGAATTAGAAAATATCATTGCGACAAAAAACGCTACAATCGGAATATCTATAAAAAACATTGAGAACAAAGATACATTAAACATTAATGGAACTCTAAACGCTCCTTTAATGAGTATTTTTAAATTTCATATTGCTTTGACTACATTAGACTTGGTCGACAAAGGAAAACTTTCATTAAAGCAGAAATTTTTTGTAAAAAAAGAAGAATTACACGAAAATACTTGGAGTCCAATAAGAGAAGAATATCCAAACGGAAATATGTATTTGACATTAGACCAATTATTGCGATATACAGTTTCACATAGTGACAACAATGGATGTGACATTCTTTTAGAGTTGATTGGTGGTACAGAAACTGTTCAAAAGTTTATCAACAAGCAAGGGATAAAAGATTTTACCATCAAAATAAACGAACAAGAAATGCGGACTTGGGAAAGTTTTTACATAAACACAACAACACCATTGGCAACAACAGAGCTACTTGAGAAGTTTTATAAAGGGCAAGTTCTAAAAAAGAAGACAACAAAATATTTATATCAGTTAATGGTTGAATGTTCGAGAGGAATTACTTGGATGAAAGCTGGACTTCCCAAAGAAACAGAATTAGCACATAGAACTGGAATTTCAGATAGAAATAAGAACGATTTAAGAGCAGCGATGAACAACGTGGGAATTTTTAAACTTCCGAACGGAAATCATATTATTCTTTCTATTTACTTAAAAAATATTACAGAAGGACGTGAGGATACCGAAAAAATAATTGCCGACATAACAAAAGCGACTTGGAATTACTACACGAAAAAATAAAAACTGCCACCAACAAGGGTTTTGCAATAGTGGCTCGAAAGTGCAAAGTTCAACTGCTGTTCCTTGGTTCAACTTTTGAGCAAAGTTGAAATTTTGTGATTCGATTTCCGCCACATCGCCAAGCGCCAAGTGTTATGTTCTATTTAATCACATAATCAGACAATTAAACTATAAACTATGACAATAAAATATTTAATGATATTTTTGATTTTTGCATTATTTGGTTGTAAAAGTAATTCGCTAATCAATAAACAAAATGTTGAGAATGCGATTACAAAAAATGCTCTTGAGTTATTAGAAGACAAAAGATTTCATTCTGTTTCTGTAGCGGTGTTTAAAGATGGGGAATCAACGATAAAACATTTTGGTGAATTATCTATTGGAAAAGGAAATAAACCAAACGATTCTACACTTTATGAATTAGCTTCTGTAACTAAAACTTTTACTGGCTATGTAGCCGCTAAAGCCGTACTTGATAAAAAAATAAATTTAGATGATGATATTAGAATATATTTAAACGGGCTTTATCCTAATTTAGAATTTAAAGGGGAAAGTATAAAAATCAAGCACCTCCTCACGCATACAAGCGGGTTTCCTAATTTCCCTATAAAAAGCGAAAATAAAGAAGCTTTTTTTGAGGGATTAAAACTAATCAAAATTGAAACAAAACCTGGAGAAATATATTCCTATTCAAACACGGCTCCAGAGTTAACAGCATATATACTTGAAAAAGTGTACCAAAAAAGTTTTGAGGAATTGGTAACTGAATTTATTTTGAAACCAAATAAAATGAACCAAACCAAATTCACATTAAATGATAATGAAAAAGCAATTTTAGTAAGAGGTTACAATGATAAAAACGAGTTAATGCCAAACTTCAATAGAACTTTATGGGGAGGAATTGCAGGATTACACTCTACGACTACGGATTTAGTAAAGTATATGAAATTGCAACTTGACAAGTCAAATCTTATTATAAATGAATCTCATAAAAAATTATACAAAGAAGGTTCTGATTTTTGGGAAGGCTATCATTGGTATATATTAGAGAATGGTAATGAATTAATTTATAGACATCACGGAGGTATATATGGAATGCAGAATTGGTTTGTGATTTATCCTAAACAAAATATAGGGATATCTATATTGACAAATACTAGCTTCAATGAAACAGGAGAAATTTTGGAAAAAGTAGTTGATAAATTGTATGGCGACATAAACAAATAGATATAAGCTAAAAAATAAACCGCACATAACTGCCGTTTGGCAATATGACAGGTTTACTACTAAATTGAAAGTAACTGCTTCGAGATCTGCTTCTTCACCAAGCGTCAAATTAGCGGTCATTGGATTGTGAAACCATATAAATACAAAATCTATTAAAAAAATGAATACTAGAAAACTTATTTATTTGCTTCTAATTTTATCATTCTACAGTTGCACTACGCACAAAAAAGCAATAAATGATGAAAATTGGACGAAGATTGCTACAGAAACTAAAACTATAAACAATATAACGTATTACTTCCCTTCTGAAGTTGAAATTCCACGTAGAAATCTTGCAATTGAAGAATGTCAAAAAGCAATTGATGAAAATTTAAAACTCATTGGAGAAACAGAATTCAACAATAAAATGGACGTTGAATTTTTAAAATCAAGAAAAGAAATGCTAAAATATGGTGGAATGGCTGCTCAAGGCTTGGCTTTACCTGACAGCGATGTATTATTTTCACTACTTAAAGATACTGGATCGCCGATAAAACATGAAATGATGCACATGATTACAATGTATAAATGGGGAATGCCTCCAACTTCTTCAACGTGGATGAATGAAGGGTTAGCAACTTATTCAGGTGGAACGTGTTCTAAATACGCATTGGAAGAGATTTATAAATATTTTATTCAGAGTGATAAACTTATTACTATGGACAATTTAACACAAGATTTTTATAAAAATCCCGATATGATTGCTTACACTCAAGCTGCTTTTATTTGTGAATTTCTAATTGAGAACTATGGAATATCGAAATTCAAAGAACTTTGGAAAAACGGATATGAGAAGCTAAATGAAATATATGGTTTCGACTCACAAACATTAGAACAAACTTTGAAAGATTATATAAACCGAAAATACCCAACAAATATAAATTTTAATTGGGAGGAGTTTAATAAAGGATGTTAAAAGCAACGAACCGCTAGCAGGTGTTTGGCAAGATGGAGGTCTTGAACTGGATTTAAAGCTGATTTTGTACTTATAAAAATACATTATAGAAAAAGTATCTTTTCCCCTAACCTCTCCAAGCATCAAAACATTTTTCTCTCCAATATGCTTTTTATTGGAACTCAACTATTATTTTTGGACTTCTATTATATTGGTTGTCGCATTTTCTTTAATTATCATTTAAATGAGCTTTAAAATGAAACAAATCCTTTACCTATCCTTTTTGTTCTTTTGTTTTAAAGGAACCGCACAAATACTAAAAGACTGCTCGACTTGCTCAACGCAAATCATCAAATCGGAACAAATAAAAAATTTGAGTATTGACGAAATACGATTATTAATCAACGAGATTTTTGCACGAAATGGGTATCAATTTGAAAACTCAAGATTCCAGAATTATTTTGAAGAAAAATCTTGGTACAAATCAAAAAACGACAACAAAAGTGTTTTATTTAATAAAACCGAAAAACAAAACATAAGTTATTTACAAGAAGTGACAAAATCACTAAAAGCAAAACAGGGTGAGCTGATTAATCAGATAAAATTATTTAAAGAATTTGTTTTAACCAACAGAACGAAGGAGCTAAAATCACAATTTGGTTTTTTCTATGAAAACCAGACGGGAGATGATGAGCCAAAATCACTCAAAAAGGTTCTGAATAAAATCAATTTAGACGATATCAATTATTACAAAAACAAAGGGTTGAATAGTGTAATGGAAGATAATGGCTTTGTGAAAATTGTATACGAACTTTCAATAGAAGGAGAAAGCATCAACTTCTACTATAATTATATGAGTCATTCAAAAATAATTGAAGGTTTTGATGTATTTACAGATTATCACTCAGAAGAAGAATATATGTATAATTGGCAATTTGAGTTTACAAATGGTAAATTAAAATTTATACGGTTAGCGGTTGCAGGATAAAAAACTGCCGAAAGCGACAGAACTAAATTACAAAAGACACTTTCATAAAAAGTATATTTATCTATAAATTAGGAAGTAATACGGAATGAAAAATAAATACTACTACTAAGTATTTGGTGAGATTACGAAATTTTCGATAAATTCACGTTTCCATAAACATTAGTGCTCAATTGAAAGTCGTTACTTTTACAAGCCGTGGCTCATTAGGTGAAAATATAACCGAAAACCGTAGAAAATGACATTTAGATATGCAAGACATACAACTGACCTCCATAAGATTGAAAAATTTTATACCGAAATCGTTGGACTTCAAAAAATAGGCGGTTTTGAAAATCACAAGAATTATAATGGACTTTTTTTAGGCCATAAAAACTCAAATTGGCATTTAGAATTCACTACTTCGACGGACAAACCTAATAACAAATTTGACGAAGATGACATACTTGTTTTTTATCTAAACTCTACTATCGAATTAACGGAAATCGAGAAAAGAATAAAACTAAGAAACATAAATCTTGAAGTTCCTAAAAATCCATATTGGGCAGATAATGGAATTATGATTTCTGACCCAGACAATTTCAAAGTTATCTTTTCGGTTAGACAACTTGATTTTAATTCTAAAGATGATTTGACAAATTTAATCATAGACAAAGGCATCAAAAATTGGAGTGAATTAATTGAGTTTACAAGGAATTTGCCATACGGAAGAAACTTAAACCGAAAGGATTTTTCACTTGTTATTAAAGAAAACAAAGGAACTTGTAGTTCTAAACATTCCTTTTTAAAGAAAATTGCCGACTTAAATAATTTTGATAGTGTAAAACTAATTTTAGGGATGTATCGAATGAATAATTTGAATACACCAAAAATTGGGAATACTATTTTAGAAAGTGGGTTAGAATATATTCCAGAGGCACATTGTTATTTAAAATTAGACAACCAACGGATCGACATAACAAATTCTAATTCTGATATTGAAAATTTAACCCGTGATATTATACTAGAGGTTGAAATTGAACCTGAACAAGTGGATACTTTTAAAGTTAACTTTCATAAAAATTATTTGAAAAATTGGATAAATGAAAATGAAATCAAAATGGACTTTGACAGGGTTTGGGAAATCAGAGAACAATGTATAAAAAAACTCGAAGAATAATACGGCTAACCAAATGTATTGGAACAATCAAATGGATATAAAATACTGAAAATATTGAGGACAGCATGAAAAGTAAGTTACGAAAAATAACTATCGACAATTTAGAGTATCTATATGCTGTAATTGACAAATATAATTTAGGAACTCAAACCAATACTTTGACCGTAAAAGTATTTTTAAGTGGACAAAAGCAGACACCCTTAGTTATTGAATTTCTAACGATTGGTATTTATTATAGCCTTGGTCACGATGCTATGGAAAGTCCACTGATATCAGGAATTAATTTGACCAATAAAGTAACAAACGTGGTAGAAAAAATAAATCTTAATGAGCCAAAGAATATACGTGAACTGATTTTACAGGGACGGAAAAACGGTTGGGTAGGAAGTAACAAAATAGAAAACCAAAATGGCCTAAATTATTTGATCGCATTGGGTTATGAAATAGATGTTTTAAAACCACTAAATTAAACGAAGTAATACATAATGCCTCTACATCTTTAATCCCAACGAGATCAAGTTTCACAGTAAAAAATAACACAGAAATAGAAACTTCTATTGCAATTATTGAACAGAATTTATGACGAGAGAATTAACTTTATCACAACTTCGTTTTTTGACATTAGAAAGTCAAGGATTAACCACGCCCTACCCTTTTGGAAAAGGAAAAAATGCTGTACTTAATGCTCTGGAACAGCTCGGATATTTACAAATAGATACTTTATCAATCGTAGAAAGAGCTCATCACCATACCCTTTGGACAAGAATTCCAGATTACAAAAACATCTATTTGGATGAATTAGTAAAAGAACAAAAAGTATTTGAGTATTGGTTTCATGCTGCCTCCTATCTTCCAATGAAAGATTTTCGATTTGTATTACCTCAAATGTTAGAGATAAAACAGAGTAAAACACATTATTACAATGCAGATCCAAAAGTTATGCAATATGTAATGGACACCATTCGTACAGAAGGTCCAAAAAAAGCAAGAGATTTTGAAAATGAAACTAAAAAAGCAGGAAGTTGGTGGAGTTGGAAACCTACCAAAATAGCACTTGAAAGGCTTTTTATGCAAGGAGATTTAATGATTTGTGGCCGCAACGGGATGCAAAAACTGTATGACATAAGCGAAAGAGTATTGCCGCAACATATTGAAACAACAATGCCCACTGATCGTGAATTTGCAGAGTATTTGGTAAAAACCTATTTGAAAGCTTACGGGTTTACTACAGTAAAACAGATTACATATCTTAAAAAAGGAGCATTAATACGGAAAAACGTTGATGAAGTATTAAATTCAATGCTCCAAGATGGAACAATACAACAGGTAAATATTGAAAATATGTCTCCTGTTTTTGTGCATAATGATTTACTAGAGAAATCTTTAAACAAAACGACTTCAACCATTCGGCTTTTATCACCATTTGACAATTCAATTATTCATAGAGACCGTGTAAAACAACTTTTTGACTTTGATTATAAAATTGAGTGTTACACACCAAAAGACAAAAGAATGTATGGTTATTTTTGTTTACCGATATTGTTTGGCGATGTATTTATAGGTCGTGTTGATTGCAAAGCTCATCGAAAAGAAAAGGAGTTTGAACTGATACAATTACACATTGAAAACACAGATATAAATCCAGAATTATGGATCAAACCTTTTATTGAATTAGTAAAAACCTTCGCTACTTTTAATAATTGTGAAAGTTTGAAACTAACAAACGTAAATCCATCCAAATTCACAAATACAATTAAACAATTATTATAATCTAAAAAAGGAGCACAAAAAGTCAAACGCACTATTACTCGTATACTAGTGCAATTCTAATCGATTGTAAAATATTTTTAGAGTTTTTTTGCCATCCTAAACACTCTATTATTTTAAAATTTTAATTCACAATTATTTAATTAATTTAGCTAAATCATTCTGTAAAATGCAACTATGATAACCTTTGTTTCTTATATACTGGGATACTCAATGTTCTACCTTTTAGCCATATTAATAGGAATATTTTTTGACCTTATTGTAAAATTGAGAGTATTCAATACCATTCGCATAGGAGATTTCCAAAAGGATAATTAAGTATTATATCCCAAAAAATTAAAATTATAAGTGTTTTTCACCTTTTATAAGTATTTTTCACTACTTTTAAATAATCATTTTTCACTTTAGGACATGGATAATAAGCATTTTTCACGAAAAATAAGTGTTTTTCACGGTATTAAAACACCGGAAGAAGGAACATTAGTAGGTTATGGAGCTATCATTGAACACTACTCCTTACCTATTCCATTTCCTAATCGATTAGTATTGATAAGTCCTAAAAAACGTCAATACACAACCGAAGACTGGCAGGTACTAACCTCACGTCATGAACCTGAAGATACTTTATACAAACAACTTGTATTTGCTTTAAAATATGAAGGTGTTAATTTATTATTCTTCAAAAAACTTTTTGAATTAATTCCTGAACAGGATATTATAACCTTAGTTCAAATAGAACCTCAAGGACAATACAGCCGTAAGATTTGGTTTTTGTATGAATGGTTGTCTGGAAAAACACTACCTATCCCAGACTTAGACAAGGGAAACTTTGTTACATTAATAGATGAAAGTATTCAGTTTGGACTATCCACCAGCACAAATTCCAGTAGACATCGCATCAAAAATAATTTGCCCGGAACCGTTGAATTTTGCCCAATAATCTATAAAACAGATAAATTGGCAAACTATATCAACGAAAACCTTTCTCATAAAAAGAATAATTATCTAAGAGCAATCCGTAAAGATGTATTACAAAGAGCTTCTGCATTTTTGTTACTCAAGGATTCAAAAGCATCCTTTACAATTGAAGGGGAAACGCCTACCAATACTCGTGTTGTAAGATGGGGAAAAGCTATTGGTCAAGCGGGTTCAAAACCTTTAGATAAAGAGGAATTACTTCGTTTGCAGCAAATTGTCATTGAAAATAGTCGTTTTATTGAAATGGGATTTAGACAGGAAGGTGGCTTTGTAGGGGAACATGACCGAACTACAGGAGAACCTATTCCAGAGCATATTTCGGCAAAATGGCAAGATCTCGATAGCCTCATAAATGGCCTATTTGCTACCTATCAAAAAATGGAAGAATCAAAATTTGATGCTGTATTAGCAGGCGCAACCATTGCTTTTGGTTTTGTCTTTATCCACCCTTTTGTTGATGGTAACGGAAGAATTCATCGCTATTTAATTCATCATATATTATCGAAAATGCAGTTTGCACAGCAAGGTATTATTTTCCCTGTTTCAGCTTCTATTTTAAATCATATTGATGATTACAGAAAGGTTTTAGAATCTTACTCTCATCCCTTATTAGATTTTATCGAATGGGAAAAAACGAGATCTAACAATGTTGAAGTTCTAAATGATACAATAGATTTTTATCGCTATTTTGATGCTACCAAGCAAGCTGAATTTTTATATGACTGCGTAAACGATACGATTGAACATGTTATCCCACAAGAGGTAGATTATCTCCAGAAGTATGATGAAATGAAAAGCTATCTGGATGATATTTTTCAAATGCCGGATAAAATGGTCGCGTTGCTCATTCGTTTTTTAGATCAAAATAATGGGAAACTTTCGAAAAGGGCTATTGAAAAAGAATTCTCAAAATTAACAGAAGAAGAAATAGAAGAAATAGAAAGTAATTACAAGAAAATAATGCTTGAAGTATAATCTGGTTGATTAATAAAAGAAAAGAGTTCAACCTCTTTACTGTACCGAATACTTTTTGGGTTTCATACCCATGTGTTGCTCAAACATTCTTGAAAAATGACTTAGATTCGTAAAGCCCAATCGATAGCCAACTTCTGATACCGATAGTTTTTCTTCTTTCAAAAAACGAGCTGCTTCTTTCATCCTAAATTCCTGATAATAATTGAAAATACTATTCCCAAAAATTTGCTTGAATAATCGCTTCAATTTGGTTGGGCTCATGTTCGAACTAACTGCCAATTCCTGAAGTATCGGTGGTACATCCAAATGAGTAAGGATACGTTCTCTTACCTTGTAAATTATTTGTACATCATTACCGTTTAAAGCATAGATGTGCTTTTCATCTCGCTTAACCAATTCCATCAGTAATCGGCAAATCAACTCTTCCGCTTTTATCCTCATAAAGAATACTTCAAAGGTTTCATCAACTGATTCTGTTATCATTTCATCTACAATTTTTTGTAGTGAAGGAAAAACCATTTGTTCAAACAATAAGGGCTGTGTATTCTCTAATAGACTTTGTAAAATGGGTGATTTTTCTGAGGTATATAGTAATTCATTCAGATAATTAGCATCCACATCTATATTAATCGCTTCCGTTTTTGTATCAATAGGAATGATAACGTCAGTATTCATTCTGCTAGTTCCAATTAAAACTGAAGGAATTAATTTTAATTGATTTTCCGTAGATTCTATTTCTGTTTTCGGAAAAATGTGTTGGAATTTAAATAGTATCATCTTTCCTAAATTATTGACATCAGGATTTTCTAAAACAATTTCCTCATGCAATTCATAGTTTAAAATCAATATTCGAATGTGTCCGTTAAAAACAAATCCCGCACAATATCCGTTACCATATTTCTCGGGTATTTCCACTCTTCCATTTATCACTTCTGTACCCAATAACTCCGCTAAGCTTTTGAGAACATTAGGTACTGTTTGTTGTCTATCGTTTTTCATAAAGTCTTTTTATAAAAGTCTTTTACGACTATTTTTGAATCAAATATAGCTATTTTACCTCTAAAATAGTTACCAATTTTGTACTGTACTTAAACAATATGAAATTATGTTACTAGACCATAAAAAAATAGCAATCATCGGTGCAGGACCAGTTGGTCTTACGATGGCCAAATTATTACAACAAAAAGGCATAGACGTAACCGTCTATGAAAGAGATACAAATCCACAAGCAAGAATTTGGGGTGGTACACTCGACTTGCATAAAGATTCAGGGCAGAAAGCCATGAAAAAAGCGGGATTACTAGAAAGTTATTATGCCTTGGCTTTGCCTATGGGAATAATTATTACAGATGAACAATGTAATAGGTTGTACACTAAAAAAATAACACCCGAAAATCAATATGATAATCCAGAAATCAACCGAAACGATTTAAGAAAAATGATTCTCAATAGCTTAGTAAACGATACAGTTGTTTGGAATAGAAAGCTTACTGGACTTAAAGAACAGAACAATAAATGGCTTTTACATTTTGAAAATAAACCGGATGAAACAGCAGATGTTGTGATCATAGCCAATGGTGGAATGTCCAAAGCGAGAAGCTTTGTTACTGATAGTGAAGTTGAAGAAACGGGAACTTTTATTATACAAGGAGATATTCCACAACCTGAAATAATATGTCCCGAATTTTATCAGCTATGCGATGGTAAAAGGTTAATGACTTCTCATCAAGGTGATTTATTTGTTGCAAATCCCTACAACAATGGTTCTTTGACCTATGGTATAATTTTTAAAAAACCTGAAAAATGGAGTAATGGTAATGAATTGAACTTCCAGAATACCGACAGCATTGTTTCCTTTCTTTTGGACAAATTTTCCAATTGGGATAAACGATACAAAGAGTTAATCCTTTCAACACCATCATTTGTGGGATTACCCACTAGAAAAATCACCTTAAATACACCTTGGAAAGATAGTCGTCCCTTACCTATAACGTTAATTGGAGATACGGCCCATTTGATGCCTCCTTTTGCAGGACAAGGTGTAAATACTGGACTTATAGATACTTTGATTCTATCGGAAAATCTTACCAATGGGAAATTTGAAACTATTGAAGCTGCTATTAAGGATTATGAACAACAAATGTTTGTTTATGCCTCTGAAGCACAGGAAGAATCAAGCAAAAATGAAATAGAAATGCGTAATCCTGACTTCTCTTTTAAAACACTTATTGGTTAAATTTATTTTCCTCAACTAAAAAAAACAAGCCCTTAAAATCATATGACTTTAAGGGCTTTCTTATTCTTAATTTGTTCTACTTATTCCTTAATCGATCGGTTCCCATAATTGGATTTTGTTTCCTTCCATATCAATAATATGAACAAACTTTCCGTAATCGTATGCTTCTATTGTGTCCACAATCCTAACACCTTCTTTTTTTAATTCTTCAACTAACGCTTCCAGATCTGCTACTCTGTAGTTAATCATAAAATCTTTGGTTGAAGGTTCAAAATATTTTGTTGTTTCAGGAAATGGACTCCATTGCGTCGATCCATTTTTAGTGGAATCTGAAGCTTCTTTCCATTCAAAAGTTGCTCCATAATCGTTGGTATCTAAACCAAGATGGGTTTTATACCACTCTCTCATTTTGTTTGGATCATTACACTTAAAAAAAATGCCTCCAAGACCTGTTACTTTTTTCATTTTATTGGTTCTTAATTGGTTTTAGTCAAAATTGAATTGAATACGAAAACGGAATTTTCGTTCGCACCAAAAATATTATTATTTTATCAATAATTTAATATTTTAACTACTGTAAATTATACTAATTAAGAACTCATGTCACTATATATAAATCATTTTGATCTAAAAGAATTACACAGCGTATTTGCGCAACCAAACAATCTGCCCTAAATGATAAGCATCGTGATCCAGTAACCCATGAATATGGTATATAGCAGAATTATCACTATTTGACAATTGTTTTTCTAGATCTTCTTCCGGAAAGTTCCGAATAATATCCGCTGTTTTTTTAAATGATTGTTGTAGCTGTTGTAATGTAATTTGCCAATTTTCCTCTGTTTGATGTTCTGGCAAATAAAAATCAGGAATATCACCCTCTTGTACTAGTTCTTCCAACTGAATAACTCGCATGGCGCGTTGATGCCAATAAATAACATGATTGACTAATTGCCAGGCATTATTGGAAGTTCCTATTTCACGTAACGCTTCTTCTGCTGTCATACTTAAAAGATAACTTTGAAAAGAAACGCCTAGCCATGGATCGCCACTATATACTTCTTCTAGCTGATCCGCTATAAATGTGGTATATTTCATGATATTTTTTTTATAAATATATAAAAAACAACAATATACTCAACTCCATACATCTCTTTTAATCAAAAGGTTACAGTTCATATTATGGATAGATTTTCATTTTTAATTTAGATTCTAGGTCTTCTTCTTTTACAAAAAAAGTTAAAGTTTGAATACCTAATTAAAAATTTAATAGGTTCGTATTCAATCCAAATGAATTCAATTATTTAATAGAGCATAAAACAGGAATCTATTTTATGAAATTCTAAAAAAATCATGATGAGAAAAATAATACTATTATCCGTATGTTTTATATATGGAATACAATTTGGACAAGTTCCTCATGGATCCATTCATGTTGATGTGACTTTCTTATTAAAAAATGAAATAACGAATCCTGTAAAAAACAAAAAGGATTTAGAACCTCTTTTATTACAGGAAAAAATTTCAATATTTCCTGCTTACGCAAGTATTGGAGTATCCAAAATGCATAGCGATAGTTTGATTATAGGGTACTCAACAGATCCAATATTCATAATGTTTGAAGAAAAAAATCTGCCCAACACCAATGAAAATAGTGTTGGATTACGAGACGGCTGGGTTAATTTCTCCTATCTAAACAACAATTATTATGTGACAAAGCTAGTACAAAATGGAGTCGAAATGATGCTCTATCTCTATACTGGTGTAAGTGATTCATTTTTTAAAAACAAACAACCGAATTTAGAGATTACCAATGTGTACTATGATAAAATAAAATTTAATCCCGGTACCTATGTTATAGATCTACACAACAAAGATTCTTTCGTGTCTAAGAAGCTTGAAAAGAATGAAGATGTATCGAACTATTACAATATTGGAATGGATGGTTACCTAGTCATAAAGAATGAGGCTATCATTTTAAGTAAGGTTAGCAATACGGTTATTTCTCCCGAAGAGTTACAAAAAGCTTATAAAACCAAAAACTTTAAGAACAATAGTGTCTTACAGAAAATATTAAGGGTTTATAATTAATAACGATTGGATTACATCAATGCAAAAAAAAATCTTGAATTAAATCAAGATTTTTTTAAACGTGATAACGTTTCGGGAGTCATTCGCAAATAATTTGCAATATGTTTATTTGGGATTTCCTGAAACAATTGAGGACTTCTTTTTAAAACCCGTTCATATCGTTCCTTTGGTGAATTGGTCAAAAGATCTTTCTCCCGTTCAATTTGTTGCAAAATCAGATCTTCTAACACTGAATTCCATAATTTAATATGTACCAAATCCTTATTCATAAAGTCTAGAAACTTTTTTTTCAATATAACCCGAACTGTAGTCTTCTTTAAAGCCTGAATATAAAAATCTGAAGCTTTTTCCGATAAAAAAGAATCCAAAGCAACTATCAGATTATGTTGATACCCAAAGCGTATCATCCGTTCTTCATTGTCATCTATTACAAAAATCCGAAGGCTTCCACTTTCTACGAGATAAATAGCCGTGTCAATACTACCTCCTATTTTCAAATATTGATTTCGCTCAATTATCCGAGTTTCCTCAAATAAATCATGCTGTTCTATGAGATTTTTTATTGCTTCGTTTTTCATTTTATCGGAGTACAGTACTCAAATATATGAATTTACTGAACTTATTTCTTCCTATTCATTTTCATTCTTTTTGAATATCATTTAAAAAGAGTAACCAATAGAACCCATAATTGTTCTTGGAGCACCTGGAAAGGCACGAGTATAATCAAATCCCCCAATAAAATAATAACGATCAAATACATTATTGACATTTAAAGCCATATCAAAATTTCCAATGTGGTAATAAGTTGCAGCATTTACAGTTGTATAAGACGGCCAATATCCCCAAAGTTTATTTCCAGCACTATCCGTTCCTATCGCATTATCCATTCTTCTCTCATCTACATAATTGAAACCAGCACCAAAACCTAAACCTTTTAAAGTTGATGCAGGAATCACATACTTCAACCAAGCGCCTGCCATATTTTTTGGAGCATTTCCTAATGGTAATCCAACTTCGGAAGCAATGGATGAGCTTTTCACCTTCGTTTTATCATAACTATAATTGGCCATAATTTGTAAATCGGGTGTAATATTACCGTGTATCTCCAATTCTACTCCTTGTGAAGTAACACTACCCGATTGTCTGTAAATTGGATTTCCTGCATCCGTTAAAGCTCCCGTTGTAATTAGCATATTGTCTCTTTGAATATGAAAGAAAGACAAATCTACTTGTAATTTTTTCTTAAAAAATTCTGTTTTAAAACCTGATTCTATTTGAAAACTTTGTTCCGATTTAAAAGGTTTATCGGATCCATATAGTTCTGGTTTTGCAACAAAATTGGCGGCTAATGGCACATAACCTTGTGAATAACTCGCAAAGTAATTAATTTGATTCGTTAAGTGATACATTAATCCCAATCGCGGTAATATAGCCTGTTGTTTAGCCGTAACTATTTCATTTGGAGCTGTTGTTTTTGAATTGTAAAACTCCTGACGTAACCCCAATACAAGGTTTAAGCGATCGCCTATATTCATCTGATCCTGAGCATATACACCTACGGCATGATAAGGACTTAGAAAAGGAAAAGAGGCTTGCGGTAGACGAATGTAGTTCCCTACATTATGCAAACTATAAGTAGGATGTTCTAAATCGAATGTAAGTGGTACTGCTGTTCCATTCACTAAAGCACTACGGGCTTCCCATTGCTGATTCTTTGAATCTCCCATATAAGAGGAATAGTCTACTCCGAAAACAAAATGATGCCTGATTTTTGATCCTTCTAAATTATACGTAAGATAGGTTACTGCATTGTCTGTATATTCTTTAACATCACGCGCCAAAAAACGCATGTTCATGATGGTATTTGTTGGTGCATTAGCAAAACTATTTAACGTACGATGTTCATTCAATTGCTCTTGGTATATAAACTTCATATAATTGGCATGAAGCATCAATCCTTCGGCTAATTTTTGCTCTAAATTTACCGATAATGAGTAGTCTTGAACTTTAAAAAAATCACTCGGTTGACTCAACGTAAATGAACGTGGCAAAGCATAAAAATCATTTCGGCTAATTCCCATACCGCGATCTAAATATCCATCGAAATTATCCATAATAAAATCAACATTTACTTGAGTTCCTTCCGCCGGTTTAAAAGTAAAAGAGGGTGCAAAAATCAATGTTTTACGTTGGTTAACATCACGGAAAGTTTGCGAATTTTCATACCCAAAATTAAAACGGTACAAAATAGTTTTATCTTCATTTAATGGACCTCCAACATCGACTGTAGTTCGTAAAGTTTGAAAACTTCCTGATGAAAAAGCAACTCTTCCTTTGAAATCATCCAAAGGTTTTTTGGTCACCATATTTATCGTTCCTCCAGGTGTAATATCTCCAAAAAGTGAAGCTCCCGGTCCTTTCAATACCTCAATACTCTCTAGATTAACCGTCAAGGGTACTCGGAAATAACTCGTTCCATACCCATAACCCGAACGTAAACCATTTACAAGTCTATAGCCTGTTTCATAACCACTTTTAAAACCTCGAATGGTGAAGTCATCATAGGAGGATGCCAAATTAACACCGGCCATATCATGTGCCATTTCTGTAATCGTAAAAGCTTGTTTATCTTCTATTAAACCACGTGTTATCAAGGATACAGATTGTGGTAAATCTTTTAATTTCCCCGTAAGCTTTCCGCCTAATTCAGCATTATTCGTCCGATAAGAGGTCTTTTTTCTTCCTAGAACAACAACTTCATCTAATTGCGCCCCTTCTTCTAAATGCAATAAAAAACCATTTTTAGTATTCCAATCTATTGAATCTAATTGAATGTATTGTTCTTGATATCCCGCTGCGGAAAGTTGCAATTGTACGGGGAAATGTAATACCTGAGAAAAAGAAAAAGTTCCCTTTGCATTCGAAACTGTTATTGCACCATTCTCTAATTGTATCGTTACTGTTGGAATGGGTTGATTTTGTTGATTCACCACTTGCCCAAATATTCTTTCTGAATCTGATTGTGCAAAAAGCATTACAGGGAATAAAATAAACAGTCCCCATAAAATCATATTTTTGTTGTGCTTATTGTTCATGTAAATTGGATAATTTATGTTCTAATTCTTTATTATTATTGAGATTTTGATCCATATGCAACGTGTGAAAACCGTCTTTATAAATTTCTTTTTTAAGTATAAATCCTTGTCGACACCAAAATTCATAGGCTCCTGTTAAAAAAGGATGCGTATGCAGATATAGGTAGTCTAAATTGATATTATATGCTTCTTGCAAAAGATGATTGAACAGCATTGATCCTAGACCTAATCTTCGGTAAGCTGGTTCAACATACAAGCGGGCAACTTCAACTATTCGGCATTTTGGATAGTCTAATTCTTCA
Source organism: Flavobacterium aerium (assembly GCF_030766725.1). GTDB lineage: Bacteria > Bacteroidota > Bacteroidia > Flavobacteriales > Flavobacteriaceae > Flavobacterium > Flavobacterium aerium. The sequence goes on from NZ_JARQWR010000003.1 coordinate 170,931, forward strand.
AATCTATAATCGTAAGGAATCATCCCAATAACCCCTATTAGCTTATCATCATTATCTCTAGCTTGCCAAAAACCTCCCGTTTCAGAAAATAAGTACGTTTCCTTGAAATAGTGCAAATCTTTAGGTTGTTGCTTTGGATCAAGCATTGGGAATAATTCTATTCGGGTTTGGGTTACATATGCCACAATCTCGTCTACTTGAGATTCCAGTATGCGGGAAATATTAATATTCATCTTAATGCTGTTGTAAAAGTGGAGAAATCATTAATTTCCCTTGGTTTTCCAAAAATATCAAAGGCAATTGGTATACCTCTTCTAGCAATGCTCCTCGTTGTAAATCGTTTAAATCACGTAATTCTACTAAGCCTTTATTTCGCATAACATAAAATTCATCTCCATACATAAAAGCCAAATTGGGATCATGCATAATACAGATAACCGTAATTCCTTTTTGGGTTAATGTTTTTAGTTTTTCCAATATAAATACCTGATAATACAGGTCCAGATGATTCGTTGGTTCATCCAGTAAAATAATCTCCGGTTGTTGTACTAACACACGGGCTAATAAAATAAGTTGTCGTTCACCACCTGACAAACTTGTGTATTCTTTATCTCTTAGGTGTAGAAGATTTAAATCGGTCAAAACTGATTCTGCTATTTCGTAATCTTTCTTATGGGGCATATAGGTTGAAAAAGCAGCTCTTCCCGTTAACAATACATCAATTACCTTGAATGGGAATGTTGTTTTGTGAAACTGTGGAAGAAAACCTAATATACTACTGAGATTTGCATACGTGAGTTTTTTTCTGTCTTTTTCATAAATTGAAACGGTTCCTGAATAGTTTTTTTCGAGTCCGGTCATGACATGAAACAAAGTAGATTTCCCACTTCCATTGCGTCCTAAAATCACCGATAATTTTCCTTTTTCAAAACCAACATTAAGTCCGTTAATAATTTCTTCTTTCCCATATTGGAAAGCTAAATCATCTATTTGTATTGCTATTTTCATGAGTTCCAGTAAATAAGTGTCTTTTTCATTAGATATATAAAAATTGGGGCGCCAATAAGTATTGTAAAAACTCCTATTGGTATTTCAAATGGCATCACAGAGCGTGAAAAATCATCTATTATCAACAAAAGCATTCCTCCAATGCAAATATTTGAAGTGGTTGTATGTACATTGCTCGCGCCAAAAATCATACGGCTCATATGGGGTACTACTAGTCCAAATAAGCTAATCACTCCAACGGCTGCCACGGCTGCTGCAGTCACTAATGTTGTAGCAGCTATTAAAAGAATTTTCAATGCCATAGGATTTACACCTACTGCTTTGGCTTCATCGTCTCCCAAGGCTAATAAATTTAGCTTCCATCGTAAAACCATCATTACAGTTAATCCTAAGATTATTGGAGGTGCTGCATACTGTAATTTTTCCCAAGAAGCCGTATGTAGATTTCCCATAGTCCATTGTACGATGGCTTGCAATTTATACGGATCACTTAAATACTGTAGAATGGTTAGACAGGCTGTAAAAATTCCGGATACCATCATTCCCGAAAGTACCACGCTTACCATATTCGTCTTCGATTTTGAATACGAAATAAAATACGTGAGTACTACTGCCACTATACCAAAACTAAAGGCAGAAATATTAAGGGACAACAACGGAAATACAATGGCAAGTGCTGCTCCAAAAGCAGCTCCAGAAGAAATCCCTAGGATAAAAGGGTCCACAATAGGGTTTCTAAAAATTGCTTGTAAGGTTCCTCCACAGGAAGCTAAGGAGGCTCCTACCAAAAAAGTAAGCAAGACTCGAGGCAATCGTATATTACACAATATAATCTCCATTTCGGAGCTATTAACTGTTAAGTCTGCCCGAAAATCATGCATTATATAATGTTGTAAATACTGTAATAATGCAACAATATTTAGTGATTCCGATGACCCTAGCATCAATGATATTAGCACAACCGGTAAAGGAAATGCTAATAAAACACCCAATTTAAATCTCTGTGACATACTCTTTTATATGATTTAATTGGAAGCAGTACTTTCCGTAAAAGAGGCCGCTTTTGAACCGTACAATTTGTTTAGAACTTCCTTGCGCTCCAGTTGCATTTCCTCAGCAGTCGTTTGACCGTATACTAAATGGCGTAACTCTTTGGCTAATAGTAAAAACTTCAACGTATGCGGATCATAGAAAAATGTAGGTTTTAAAACATAAACTTGTTTCGTTTTGACGGCTTTTAAAGATGAAAGTTCTTTTAAGTCATAGACATCACTAGCACTTGAATTCCAAAGTAATATTGCATCTGGATTCCATTTATATAATGATTCTGCTCCTACATTTGGAGCTTCCAATGTTAATGGGCATGCATTCTTTGTTCCTGCTAAATTCATAGCCAAATCCAAAAGTGTTCCCTTTCCTGACGTAGAGAAAACACGTCCTTTTGACCAAGCATAATACACGCTTTTTACCTCTTTAATTTCAAGATTGAATTGTTGCATTTCAGCAATTTCTGCTTGTACAAAATCTAAAACTTTCTTCCCACGTTCCTCAGTTCCTGTTAAAGTTGCCACTCCCATGAACTCGTTAAAAATTGCTTCTTTATTTGAGCTTGACGCAGAAAAAACAGGGATTTTTAAGCTTTCTAATTGGGCTATCGTTTCGGTCTCTGACTCGTATACAATAACTAGATCAGGTTTTAAACTGAGTATTTTTTCCAAATTGGTTCCTATAATACCAGATGTAGGTGTAGCAATAGCTTTTTGGGCAATACGTTCGTCTAATTTGGCGAAATATGAAAATTGATCTGCATTCTGGTATACCTGTAATGGAATTCCCTGAATTCTATCACCAGCCTGTAACATTAATAATTCATCTACAAAAGGTGCAAAAAGAACAACTATACGTTGTGCAGGTTTGGTCAATCTAACATCTACCCCTCTAGAATCCTTCGCATGAATATTCCCTTCATTTTCCTTTGGTTTTGCAGCATTTTGACAAGCTGTCCCAAAAAATAGTACGATCCCAATACCCAATATAAAAAGGAATCTATTTTTATTAATTATCATTGATTTATAAACTAAAGTTTTAATAACGGATAAAGTTTTTTGCTAAAAAATACGTTTGTTCTAACGTAATAGCATTCTCATATTTTCGAACTAATTGCTCATACAAATTCCCATCATAGGGTACAGCATAACCCTTATTATTGCTATGATAAATAGGCAAATGTCGATTTCCAATGTAATAACAGAAGTCTGCTATTAAACTAGGCGAATCTGAATAAAAGCAAATTCCTAAATAAGGTTTAATACTAATCGTTGCAATATGTTTCTCATTGCTGTACAAACGCATTCCTTGTCCCCATTCTAGGTTTGATTCTTTGGATAGCGATAGTAAGTGTCCTTGAGAAGTAATTCTGGTAAATTGTTTTTTTTTGGTTTCATACCATTCAATTTCCAAAATATCCGGAGATAAAGTTTCCATTGGATTGTGATCGTCTAAGGAAACTTTATCAATATAAATAGGCTCCAGATGCATTGTATTAATTACTCGTTTCTGCTATTTTTTGTTTTTTATCAAGTACTTTTTGTTCTAACCAAGCACACCATTCTTCCATTCCGTCTCCTTTTAAGGTACTTATCGTTTGAACTTCTAATTTTGGATTTACCTCCCAAGCATCTTTAGAAACTGCTTCTACTGAAAAAGGAACATAAGGCAATAAATCGCACTTGGAAACCAATACTAACTCGCTGGTTAAAAACATACGAGGGTACTTTTTAGGTTTATCATCACCTTCTGTTGTTGCCAATAATGTTACTCTGTAGTCTTCTCCCAAATCAAAGGCAGATGGACATAGCAAATTCCCCACGTTTTCAATGAATAACAAATCAACTGCTGTCAAATCAATATGGTCTAAGGCTTGTAAAATCATTTGCGCTTCAATATGACACATCCCACCAGTTACAATCTGAAGTGCATTAATCCCTACTTCTCTCATCCTAACAGCATCACGCTCAGTCTCTGGATCACCTACTAATACGGCAATGTTGAGTTTTTCTCCCAGCATCTTTCCCGTTTCTTGTAATAAGGTTGTTTTTCCAGATCCTGGAGAAGAGCATACATTGATGACACAAACATCTTTTAAGCGTTCACGAATTGCTTTGGCTACAAAATCATTCGCTTTTAATAAGTGTAATGTGGTATTATCACATTGCACCGAACCTACCGGCATGCGGTTACTTTTTGGTGTATTAGACATAAAATTGTTATTTTTTTGTTTTAAAAATCACTTTGGATATATAAAGTTCATTACCCTGAATAATTACATGGGACGGTGTCCCGCAGGGACACACGAAGCGATGATAATAGACTTCAAAATTCGCCTGACAAGTTTCGCAAAAAGCAATAATGTCATTGATCCGAACTTCTAGTTCTACTTTTGAAAATGGAGAGTCTTCCGCTGTATAAGCATCAAAGGCATTTTGAATTAATATAGGTTGTACATTACAGAGTAAACCGGCAGTCACCTCTATTTTTTCAACCTCTTCAACACGCTTTCCATATTGTTCTTCTAGGGTTTGAAAAATATCCTTTACAATGCTTAATTCATGCATAGAATAAGGAATATCACATTAATTAATAATGACTATTTTGAGAGAGTAATAGATATAGTTCTAAAAAGAATAGAAGTGGTCAGTGAGAAATCTATTCTAGAAAAAATTACGAGGGAATTCGCAACTGATGAAATAAAAGATACTTAGGAAATGTAGACGGAATACATTTTATTAAAGGAGTTTTTATCCGTTTTAATGCTGAATTATTTCCATACCAGACACTTAAATGAAATAATTTTATTATGGATGAAGTAGTTTTATAGGTCTCAAAATCATTAGACGTATCCAAACTACCTGCACTTAAACTATAGCACCCAGTTGTTTTTTCTGGCTGTACTGCAGTAACAGCACTTTCCTGTACAAGATGACTTCTAAGTAAGAAGATATTTGACTCAACAGGATGCAACTCATTTTTAGTACTTGCCTGTGAAGTACTCCCTATTCCAAAGCATAAAAGCAGCAAGAAAATCTTGATAATATTAGGGAGCATAGCTTTCATTGCAATTTATAGATACTTTTGATGGTTAAATTATTGCAGCAAATTTACTGCACTGCTACAATGGTCACTAGCACAAATCTTGACTTTTTGTATCCAAAATTCATCAATAATCTCAATATTTTTTCTATTGGCGAAAGAAATAACGTACATTTGAAAAAAATAAAATCCCACTTTGCTGAAGTTACAAATTAGAAAAAACAGGTCACTCTAAAAAACGTATCATATTAAAAGTCAAGGTTATGGATTCATCGATTAAATTAATATCAAATTACGAGTATAAAAAATTCTTCTTGCCTGATGTTTCAGAGGGTGCATTATTTAATACTTCTTCTTTACAGGTATATGCTATTCAGAATTACCTCAAGCATATTTTAATTCCTGTAAAACCATACCGTACTAGTTTTAATTTTTTAATGTATATCCAAAAAGGATCTGTGAAGCAACATTTAGACGGATTGGATTATTTTGTTGGAGAAAATCAAATCTTAAATATCAAACAAGGTACAATCACAGCAACATTAGAATTATCTGATGATGCAGAGGGTTATATGGTTATTTATGAAAACAATATTATTACTAATATTTCCATCAACAAGCATGATTATCATTTCTTCAACTCAAGTCCACATATTACCGTACAAGAACATAGTAAAGACTGGCTCATAAAAATATTAGAATTACTCAAAGAAGAGTTACTGACAGCCAACAATCAGTTGGAGATCGCTATTACCCTTTTTCAGGCGATGTTATTAAAACTAATTCAAACTGAAAAAATATCAAAACATAGTCCCGTTCATAGTAGTCGACAACTCGATATTGCCTTTCGATTCAGAGAGATGGTTCAAGAGCATCATATCGATCATAAGAATGTAAACTTTTATGCTCGTAAACTAAATATCTCGGAAAACTATTTGAATAAATGTATTAAGGAAGTATCGAATAAGCCTCCTAAACAATGGATCAATGAAATTAGTATACTACACAGTCAAATTCTATTACAAGATAATTCAAGAGATATTGCTGGAATCGCTTTCGAGCTAAATTATCAATCTCCTTCTTATTTCACACGCTTATTTAAAAAACTAACCGGCTATTCTCCCACAGATTACCGCTTATTGAAACAACAACAAAGTAAATAATACTATCATTTTAGATATAGAGTTCATTTTTAAATAATGCTATGTATCTCGAAAAAATGAGTCCTGATTTATACTATAAAAAGCAAGATTTGAACTACTCTCTGTAGACAACTAATTCTGAAATTTGTGGCAATTAAAAGGTACAAGCCTGTTATTCCACCAATGATAAGATTCAAATGTAAAAAAGCTCTAGGAATCGCAATATTCGTTATTGCGCAGCTCTTTGTCATGTTATCTTTACATCATTCTCATGTACCTTCACACTACCACTCTAAGAAACAAATTGAAGCCAGTCGCTTATCTTCTCGCTCCAATATTAGCATTATAGAAGACGTTTTTGATTTACAAACAATACCAGAACGCATCATTCCCACACCTCCTATAGCCCTACTAAGTGCTTTTTTTCGAATTTGCACGGAGGTAACATTAAAAGCTTCACAGCTAAATTATGCACAAGCCAATAGTACTATTGATAGTTCTACTGTGCCCATTTATATTCTCTACCGTCATTTAAAAGGATTGTAACCCGCAACAATTTCCCTTTATTAAACATTTAGACTGAACGAAAACAATTCGTTCTGTTTAGCTATTGCATTGGAATGAATTGTAATAGATCAAAAGCATTAACCTAATATTTATAATTATGCATTTAGTACCTAGAGAGACTGAAAAGCTCTTATTGCACCTAGCTGGTGAACTCGCTAAAAAGAGAAAAGCACGCGGAGTAAAATTAAATTACCCAGAAGCAATTGCCTACATCAGTTCGGAATTGATGGAAGCAGCACGAGATGGAAAAACGGTAGCTGAATTAATGAAATTTGGCGCCACCTTACTCACTACAGATGATGTTATGCCAGGAATTTCAGAAATGATACACGATGTACAAATCGAAACTACATTCACTGACGGAACCAAACTGGTAACAGTACATAATCCTATTCGATAATTTAAAAAAGTAAATCATGATTCCAGGAGAATATTTTATTCAAGATTCCGATGTTGTTTGTAATGAAGGTCGAGAGGTTACTACATTAAAAGTAGTTAATACTGGAGATCGTCCTATACAAGTAGGTTCACATTATCATTTTTTTGAAGTGAATAAAGCGATGTTGTTCGACCGCGAACAAGCTTTTGGTAAACGTTTAAACATTATTGCTAGTACAGCAATTCGTTTTGAACCCGGAGAAGAAAAAGAAATTATGTTAGTTCCTTTTGCAGGAGCAAAAAAAATATACGGACATAACAATCTAACCAATGGCGATACTGATGCAGAAATAAGCAAAATGAAAGCTATGGAACTCGTTCGTGAATTAAACTTTAAGACTTTATAGCCATGAGCTTAAGCGTAAATAGAAAAAATTACACCAATATATTTGGCCCAACCACAGGAGATAAGGTTCGTTTGGGTGACACGGAAATTATTATTGAAATTGAAAAAGACTATGCTTCTTATGGGGATGAAACCAAATTTGGAGGTGGAAAAACAGTCCGAGATGGTATGTGTCAATCTTCCTTGAGTACTCGAGATGAAGGTGTTTTGGATTTGGTAATTACAGGAGCTATTATTTTAGATCATTGGGGCATTGTAAAAGGTGACATTGGAATCAAAGATGGGAAAATAGTTGGTGTTGGTCGTGCCGGAAATCCGGATACAATGGACAATATTACACCAGGAATGATCATTGGAGCTTCCACGGAGGTGCATGGCGGATCTGGTTACATTGTTACACCAGGAGGAATTGATACACACATCCATTATATCAGTCCAACACAAATAGAAACTGCCCTCTATAGTGGTGTTACTACAATGATTGGTGGTGGTACTGGACCTGCAGATGGTACCAATGCAACAACGGTTACCCCTGGAAAACATTGGCTAAAACGTATGTTACAATCTGCTGAAGCCTTTCCTATCAACTTTGGTTTTTTCGGAAAAGGAAATGTGGGTAGCGAAGCTCCAATAATAGAGCAAATAGAAGCTGGAGCCTTAGGGGTAAAAATACACGAAGACTGGGGAGCAACTCCTGCCACGATTGATAAAGCTTTAACGGTTGCCGATGAATACGATGTTCAAGTTGCGATTCATACGGATACATTGAATGAAGCTGGTTTTCTAGAAGATACCATGGCAGCCATAAATGGTCGTGTAATTCATACGTTCCATACTGAAGGTGCGGGTGGCGGACATGCTCCTGATATTATTAAAGCGGCAATGTATCCCAACGTTTTACCTGCTTCTACAAACCCTACACGTCCATTTACAATCAATACGATTGATGAACATTTGGACATGCTTATGGTATGTCACCACTTGCGTAAGGATATTCCTGAGGATGTTGCCTTTGCCGATTCACGTATCCGACCTGAAACTATTGCTGCCGAAGATATTCTTCAAGATTTAGGGGTATTTAGTATTATGTCTTCTGATTCACAAGCCATGGGACGTGTTGGTGAAGTAATTACCCGAACTTGGCAAACTGCAGATAAAATGAAAAGACAACGCGGTTTTCTACCTGAAGATCAAACATTACAAAATGATAATTTTAGAGCAAAACGTTATATAGCAAAATATACAATCAATCCTGCTATTGCACATGGTATTTCCAGTTATGTAGGTTCTATTGAACCTGGAAAGATTGCCGATCTTGTTATTTGGAAACCCGCTTTATTTGGTGCAAAATCAGAGATTATTGTCAAGGGAGGAATGATTGTAGCGAGCAAAATGGGAGATGCCAATGCCTCTATCCCTACTCCACAACCTATTATAATGCGTACTATGTTTGGTGGATATGGACGAGCCCTTACAAAAACCTCTTTCAACTTTGTATCAAAAATTTCCCTTGAAAAAGGAATCCGAGAAGAATATGGTTTGGAAAAAGAACTTTTACCCGTGCAGGGTTGCCGTAACATTTCTAAAAAAGATATGATTCATAATGATGCTACACCCGAAATAATGGTTAATCCAGAAAACTATCAGGTAAGTATAGATGGTGAAGTACTCACTTGTGAACCAATTGATGTTGTGGCATTAGGACAACGTTATTTCTTGTTTTAAAAGTGTAATATAACATCTAAATAGGATTCTTGTGGATTACAAATTAAACCCAAGAATCTTATTTTAATTGAATTTTTCAATATACTAATCTTATGATTGTAGAGGTAATTATTGGTAATCTAGCGGACCGAGCATCTAGTACAAAAAGGATAGACTATATCCATATCGAATGGTATGAATCGACAAAACGAATTCAACGTCTTCGTTCTGATGAAGGAATTGAAGTTGCCATACGCTTCTTTCAACAGGAACAAAAATTATTGGATGGTGATATTGTATATGAAGATGCTGAAAAAATGATTGTCATTCAAATTAAATCGACCGAAATTATGATATTAAAACCTTCAACTGTTTTAGAATTAGCTCGTCTCAGTTATGAAATTGGAAACAAACATTTGTCGATGTATTATGAAAATAGCCAAATTATAATGCCTTATGAAAGAACAATATACCAATGGTTCCAACATATGAAATACAATCCTGTGAAATGTGAAGGGAAACTCTCGCATCTTTTTGATGCACAGGTTAAAATCAATTCACGTCGGATTGACAAAATTCAATTGAACAAAACAACAATTTTAAATATCAATACATAAACTTATGGATACTCCTTATTTAGGAAGTCTCTTGCATTTGACAGATCCTACTTTGCCCATTGGAGGATATACGCATTCTAATGGTTTAGAAACCTATGTACAATATGAAATTGTACATAACAAAGAAACGGCTGCCTCCTATGTTGTGCAAATGCTTAAATCGAATCTGAAATATACCGATGCCGCTTTAATGAAATTAGCGTATGATGCTACTGCCTTGGGTGACATCGAATTATTGATACAACTTGATCAGGAATGTACGGCTCTAAAAAGCCCAAAAGAGATTCGAATTGCCAGTCAGAAACTAGGATTGCGCCTACTCAAGGTTTTCAAACGTTCCATTGTAGACAATCGAATCCATTTATTTGAAAAAGCCATTGCTGAAAAAAAAGCAGATTCCCATTATTGTATTGTATTTGGCCTTTTTGCCCAATTAATGAATATTCCATTACCTGAAGCCTTGTATGCATTTTACTATAATGCTTGTATTGGAATGATTACGAATGCTGTAAAATTAATTCCATTAGGACAATTAGATGGTCAAGATATACTGTTTGAACTCTATCCATTACTACAAGAATTAGCTGTTGAGACTTTAACAATAGATCGTAGTTTAATTGGCCTTTGCAATAGTGCTTTTGACATTCGTTGTATGCAGCATGAACATTTGTATTCCAGACTTTATATGTCTTAAAAAAAATAATATGACACAAAGAAAATATGTAAAAATCGGAGTTGCCGGTCCCGTAGGATCTGGCAAAACTGCCTTATTAGAACGCCTTAGCCGTAGATTGATTAATGAATATAGCCTTGCTGTAATTACCAATGATATCTATACCAAAGAAGATGCTTTATTCATGACCAAAAATAGTTTGTTACCTCCAGACCGAATTATTGGTGTAGAAACTGGTGGTTGTCCTCATACAGCTATTCGTGAAGATGCAAGTATGAATTTAGAAGCGGTGGAAGAATTAGCAGAACGTTTTCCTGATTTAGAATTACTACTTATTGAAAGTGGTGGAGATAATCTGGCGGCTACTTTTAGTCCAGATCTTGCAGATATTACCATATTTGTAATCGATGTAGCCGAAGGAGAAAAAATCCCACGCAAAGGTGGGCCTGGTATTACACGTTCTGATTTGCTCCTCATCAATAAAATTGATTTGGCTCCTTATGTAGGTGCAGATCTAGGCATTATGGAAAGTGATGCCCGTCGTATGCGCAAAGGCAATCCATTTTTATTTTCAAATCTGCGTAGTGGTGAGGGTTTGGAAAATATTGTAGGATGGATTAAAAAATATGCCCTATTAGAGGATGTAGAAGAACCAAATTTAGTGCGATAAATTTATGATTAGTTCTTTAAATATTCATGTTGCATTAAAACAAGGAAAATCATATCTCAAAGATGCCTATGTCACTCAACCGTTCCGAATTGTTCCTGTAGGTCAATACCGCAACGATAGTGCCGCCTATTTAATGACTATGAGTTCTTCTCCAGGTATTTTAGATGGGGATGATTATCGTATTTCAATTCAGGTGGATGCCCAAGCGCAATTACAACTGCAATCACAATCGTATCAGAGGTTATACCACATGGAAGGATCAGCGCACCAGCAAATGACAATCAAGCTGGATGATCAAGCTGCATTTTCGTATGTGCCACACCCTGTAGTACCGCATGAAAATGCTAGTTTTTACAGTACAAACACAGTGCATCTTTCCGATGATTGTGATTTTATTCTTGGTGAAATTCTTACATGTGGACGTAAAATGTCGGGTGAGATTTTTCGCTATAGACATGTTCAAAATCTCGTGGAAATTTTCCATAAAAATCGGCTGATTTTTAAAGATAATATCTTATTACAACCGCCTAGTACAAATCTTTCCGCTCTAGGTTTATTTGAAGGATATACCCACCAAGGAATGTTGTGTTATATCAATACACACGCACTTCCACTTCAGGACTTGATTGAGTCTTTATCTGAACGTTATCGAGAAATCGAAGGAATTGCATTTGGTATTTCAGAATTGCAATGCAATGGTTTTGCCATTCGAGTACTTGGATATGGTGGAGAACAGCTTTATAAGATATTCCAAGAAGTACAAAGTGTCATTTGGGATCAATATATTTTACCATCAAAGAAAACTAATACTGCTTTACTCTATAGCTCTAATCATTAAATCTATGAATGAAATAAAAAAACACATTGCCATATTCTTTAAAGGATTTGCTCAAATTATGTTGCAAGAGAATCCCTTCACCGGATTATTATTTCTCATTGCAATTGCCTACGATTCTGGTACGATGGCTTTAGCAGGTGCAGTTGCCAATATTGTATCTATAGCCACAGCAAAACTCTGTCGCTTTGAACAAAGTGATATTGATAAAGGCCTATTTGGCTTCAATTCAAGCTTAGCGGCTATTGCACTAGTATTTTACTTTCAAGTAAATTTCTGGATTTGGTTAACTTTAATTATCACTGCCATCTGTACTACTTTGATGATGGGATGGGCTATTAAAAAACGTATTCCAGTTTATACTTTTCCTTTCGTATTAGCGACCTGTATCGCCTTATTTGTACTAAGTATACCTGAATTAGCTGTACGAACAGTACCAGAACATTTTGTAGACATACAGGAATTAGATGATTTCTGGGTACAAGGGCATGCCTTTGGACAAGTTATTTTTCAAGGATCTGTGATTGCCGGTATGATTTTTTTCATCGGTGTATTTATTAGTTCTCCCATTGCAGCATTATATGGTTTCATCTCAATATTAATTAGTGTCTCCATTTCTCATCACGGTCATGAACCAACCGAACAAATTACAGCGGGTGTATTTAGTTTTAATGCAGTACTCTGTGGGATTGCTTGTAGTGGTCCTAAACCCAAGAATGGTTTTTATGTGTTATTAACAGTGCTTATAGCAACTTATTTTGATATGTTACTCATTGATAATGGTTGGGCAACACTTACTTTCCCTTTTGTTTTTGCTATGTGGATATTAAATCCTTTAAAAAAGTATATTTTTGATCCTTTAGAAGGACGACTTTCAAGCATTCGTTTTTTTAATTCAAAATAAAAATATCAATTTTTTTAAATACCCCTTACTCTATTTTGAAATGGAGTAAGGGGTATAAAATTAAAATCGTTCAAAAAAGGTTTTCTATTCTTAATTTAAAATGTCATACCAAAACTAGCACCTACTTCTTTTCCATTATAAAAAGGAAGTAAAGCTGCTGCTTTTTTATCATCCTTAAACTTAAACACTTTATTTTGTAAATAAGGATAAATCAGATAAGCTAGTTTAGTACTTAAAATACCTATTCCAGCCCCAGCAATCACATCTGTCAACCAATGTCTGTCATTATAAATTCGGAATATACCAGTCGCAGTAGCAACGATATAACCTGAAAATCCATACCAAAACGATACCTCTTTATACTCCTGAAATAAGAATTCAGCTCCTGCAAAAGCTAACGCTGTATGTCCTGACGGGAAAGAATTGTTTTTACTACCATCTGGACGTTCAATCCCAGTTGTGTACTTTAATCCTGTAATTACACCTCCCATAATCATCGTAGAAGTGGCTAAAATTATAGTTCGATCTCGAAAGTTATTCTTACCCTCAATTCCAATGTTGTTCAAAAAATAGACAGATAGTGCCGGAGCATATTGTATATAGTCATCTATTTTTATTTGCTTATTGGAAAAATCGCCTATATTTCTTTTAACTTTTAAATCAAAACCTTTCAGTCCTCCATTCTGAGTTCCAATAGCTCCATATCCAATTAATACAGCAGGAATAATAAATTCCTCATAGTTTGTATTTGATCTCTTTGTTGTACTATCATTTGCAATCCTATATACTTCTTCACTTTGGGCATTTAGATTAAAGACAATGCTTAATAGTGATATAATAATTCCTTTTTCTTTTAATTTCATAGCCAATTTCAATAAATAATAAACTTGCTTTTTTTAACTTCTGCAAATCTATTTTCTACTGTACTCAACTACCATCACTTAAAGTTTTTAAAACAAAAAGAAAAGGTTTTTTATTATTAATGGATTGAAAAGATTTATCCAATAAATAATTACCTTCTAAATCGGAAATAATCTTGTAATGGATGTTTTTCATTTTTCAGCATAGCTGTTACCATGTCCATGCCAATTACTGAAAATGTGATTCCATTACCTCCAAAGCCTAATACAAAATAGGTACTTTTAAAGTTGGGATGTATTCCGATATAAGGTAATCCATCCTTTGTTTCCCCAAAAGTTCCGGCCCAAACAAAATCAGTTCTAAAATTAGTTCTCAAGCCCAGTTTATCCAATTGCTTTTCTAATTTGATACTTTTACTATGCAATAAAGCATCCCGTTTTGAGGCATCTACAAATTCTTCATCCTCACCTCCTATTAATATTCTATTATCATCTGTAGTTCTCATATAGAGATAAGGTATAGCCGTATTCCAGAATAAGGTATCATTCAAATGGGATTGATTCGTTTCTTCTATCTCTCCTACCATTGCATAAGTAGAAAGTAATTTCACAAAATTGTCTTTTATCAACTCTACGCTTTCAAAACCATTACAGTAAATAATTTTTTTAGCTTTGATAGTATTACCATATTCCGTGACTACTGTAACACCATTTTGCTTGTAATCTACTTTCTGAACATCTGTTTTATCATAAATGATTAATCCTCTCTTATGGTTAAATTCCAAAATATCATGTGCTAACCGAAACGCATCAATACTCCCACCTTGTTGAGAAAGTATTCCGCCAAACGTATTGGTTAACTTATATTTTTGCTCAATTTCTTTTGGTTCCATCCATTGTACTGGGAAACCGTGTTTTTTTCGTGCTTCAAACTCTTCCTTTAGCCATTTTACATCTTTTTTATATGCTGCAAAATAAAGCGATTCCTTTTTTTTGAATCCACAATCTGAATTTACTTTTTTTACCACTTTACCTAAATCATCAATTGATTTAAAACAAGCCCAATAACAGTCAACTGCAGCTTGTTCACCTATTTGTTCGATGAGTTGATACAAAGGCACATCAATTTCATATTGTAACATCGAAGTAGTGGCTGAAGTACTTCCGTTAGCAATTTCTCTACGATCAATAAGCATGGTTTTGTATCCCTCTTCCATACATTGATGAGCGATTAAACTACCTGTAATCCCACCACCTACGATTAAGATATCTGTTATTGCGTCTTCTCGTTGCGAAGGGTATGAATTAATAATACCATTTTTCACTAACCAAAAGGGTTCATTCGATCTAAGTTTCATACTCATAAGATTATCCTATTAAACTAACTTATTTAAATTTAGGTAATTATATTCAGTTAAGAAAAAGTGGAAGTTTAAAAAAATTAGTTTCAATAGATAGGATCCAAGTAGTCTTTCCTAAATTATGCAACTTTCTACCAGAATTGTGCAATACTATATTCTGTAATAAAGTAGACTTTTGTAATCTATTATGAAAAAAGCATTTGTCCTATTTCTCACATTTATATTTTTGGCATTGTCATCTGGCTTTACCAAAAGCATTCATATTTGTAAGGGTATTAAGCAGGAAACGTATTTTTTCAACCTCAACAAAGAAGGGCAACCCTGTTCTAAATGTGCAATCAAAGGTGGAGGAATAATCAAAGGGTGTTGCAAACATGAAACTCAAGTACTAAAAATAACCGAAAAGGCACAAAAAGTGACTCCTGATAATCCTTCTATTGTCAAAACGTTAGGAGTTGCTTTACCTTTTCACTTTTTCAAAATAGCTTTTGGTTATACTACTCCAAAAGTAAATAACTCAAAATTCTCTTATGTAGTACAGTCTATCTCCCTAAAGAATACGCTACTCTACATTTATTACTGCGTTTATCGAATTTGATTTTATTCAATTGAATTAATACTAGTATTTCACAAGAATACTATTGGATTTCTATTGTTTAATTTTAAATACAAATTTATGAAAATGCAATTCTTTGCATTGGTATTGCTGAGTTTGACAACGGGTAAACTGTGGGCACAAACAACAACATTATCTGATGCTCTTGGACGATCTGTCCAGAATTTCGAAAAAATAAAAGCGAAAGAAGCAATGGTACAAGCTTCTCAAGAAAATATAACCTACCAAAAGAGCCATTATTTACCTGATTTTACCTTAATGGCACAACAAAGCTATGGTACAATTAATGCTCAAAATGGACCTCTTTATAGCTATGGTGGTTTGGGCGTTGCTTCTACTTCCATGCCCTTACAGGAACAAAACTGGAATGCTGCTTTTGGTTCACTCTATCTAGCCAATATTAATTGGAATTTATTCACGTTTGGCAAAATCAAAAGTCAGGTTAATATTGCAAAAGCAGATTATACTGTCTCACAAAAAGATTTGGAACAAGTTAAATTTCAGCATCAAGTCAAAGTGGGAGCCGCCTATTTGAATTTGCTAGCAGCACAACGGGTTAAATATGTACAAGATCGAAATCTGGAACGAGCAGAAGTTGTCGCTACAACCACACAAAGCCGTTCCGAAAGTGGACTAATTCCCGAAGTGGACTATTCCTTAGCAAAAGCGGAAGTTGCTAATGCAAAATCGGCTGTAATTAAAGCTAATGATAAGGAACTAGATTATTCGAAATCCCTCGCTGTAATGCTTGGAGAAGAATATCAAGCGTATCAATTGGACTCTTTATTTACAAATAAAACACCTTTGCTTTTAGAAGAATCTACTACCGAAATCAGTAAGCATCCTGTATTAGAATGGCAAAAAAGTACTGTTGAAAAAAGTAAGCAACAAGAAAAGCTTCAATCGGCACTTGGATTACCTTCTATTTCGGCATTTGGTGTAATGCAAGGTCGTGGTTCTGGTTTTGATTGGAATTATGTACAAGACAATGCTGCTTTTACGAAATCCTACTCCGATGCTATAGGCATTGATCGTAGCAACTATATAGTGGGCGTTAGTATTAGTTGGAATATAATGAACTTGTATCGTCAATCCTCAAAAAAGAAAGAGCAAAAGTTTATTACAGAATCCCTACAGATGGATTACAATTATATGAATCAGGAATTGGTTGCTCAACATCGATTAGCAAATGACAAATTAAAAAATGCTATTCAGAATTTTGAGGAAACTAAAATTCAGGTTAAGGCTGCAACAGATGCCTACCATCAACACACTGCCTTATATAACAATGGTCTCACAACTATTGTCGATCTCACTCAATCATTCTACATGCTCAATAGAGCAGAAATTGAATATGAAATTGCACAAAACAACATCTGGTAAGCCTTATGGATTAAAGCTGCTGCAATAGGAGATTTGAACCTTGTACTAAACGCTATACACTAAACCCGAAATTATGAATTTAATACGTTTTGCCTTGCGCAAGCCTATCTCTATTATGGTGATGGTGCTAGGGCTTTTATTCTTCGGGATTAAAGCTACAAAAGAAATAAAAGTCGACATTCTACCCGATATGAATCTTCCTGTGGTTTATATTGCTCATTCCTTCAATGGGTATACACCTCAACAAATGGAAGGTTATTTCACAAAAATGTATGTGAATATGATGCTTTTCACGAAAGGTATAGAAAGTATCGAAACTAAAAATACCCAAGGATTGACCTTGATGAAAATGAAATTTTATGAAGGAACAGATATGGGTCAGGCTATTGCTGAAATCAATGCTTTATCCAACCGTTCTCAGGTCTTTTTACCACCGGGAGCTCCACCTCCATTCATCATCCGATTTGATGCTTCATCTCAGCCGGTTGGACAATTAGTATTCCGAAGTAATTCTAAAACAAACAATGAATTACAGGATATTGCCAACTTTATGGCGCGTCCTTTCTTGATTAAAATTCCAGGATTAACTACTGCTCCTCCCTTTGGCGGAAGCCCAAGGACTATTGAGATTAATATTGACCCTAATAAGTTACGTACACATCAACTTAGCCCAGATCAAATTGTTGAAGCCATTAGTCGTAATAATATTACTTCTCCTTCTGGAAATATTTATATTGATGATATCAACTACTTTACTCCTACTAATAATACGATTAAGGATGTAGCCGACTTTGGAGATATTCCAATATTTAAGGGAACTGTAGACAACGTCTATATTCGGGATGTAGCCACAGTAAAAGATGGTGCTGATATTACTACAGGATATGCTTTGATTGATGGAGAGCGTTCGGTTTATATTAATATTGCGAAATCTGGGAATGCTTCTACGCTTGAAGTGGTGAAAAACTTAAAAAAAGCAATTCCAACAATTCAGAATAATCTCCCGAAAGATGTTTCCATTTCGTATGAATTTGATCAATCGGTATATGTAACGAATGCTATAAAAAGTTTAGTAATAGAAGCCATATTGGGTGCTATACTAACGGGGCTAATGGTATTATTATTCCTTCGTGATCGAAGAGCGGCTTTAATTGTTGTCTTGACTATTCCTATCTCAATTATTTCTGGAGTATTATTCCTTAAATTATTTGGACAAAGTATCAATATTATGTCTTTATCTGGACTGGCTCTAGCAATTGGTATTTTGGTTGATGAAAGTACGGTAACAATCGAAAATATTCATCAGCATCTGGCGATGGGAAAAACTAAAACCCGAGCAATTCTAGATGCTTGTAAAGAGATTGCCTTTCCCAAGTTGCTAATTTTACTTTGTATCTTGGCAGTATTTGCTCCAGCTTTTATGATGACAGGAATTCCAGGTTCCTTATTTATGCCGTTGGCTCTAGCTATTGGATTTTCCATGATCTTTTCTTTTATACTTTCGCAAACGTTTGTCCCTGTAATGGCAAACTGGCTTATGAAAGATCAGGAACATTCTGAACACAAAGAAGACAAGTTTGATGGTTTCAAGAATCGTTTTGTTCGCTTTTTAGAATCATTAATGGATCGCCGTAAACCAATCCTAATAGCGAGCTTTATTATTGTCGCAATCAGTGTGTTTTTTATGTATAACAATACAGGAAAAGATGTACTCCCAATTGTAAATTCAAGTCAGTTTCAGGTTCGTATTAAAGCTCCAGAAGGTACTCGTATTGAAAAAACTGAGTTAAAAATAAAACAGGCCTTACTAGAACTAGAAACAATCGTTGGCAAAAATCATATTGCTATTTCATCTGTATTCATTGGTCAGCATCCTTCAACATTTGCTGTTAGTCCTATTTATCTTTATAATGCAGGTCCTCATGAAGCACTTATGCAAGTTGCCTTAAAGGATTATGAAGGGAATACGAATGAGCTAAAAGAGAAAATTCGCAGTCACATGAAAATGAAAATGCCCGAATTGCAATTTTCTTTTGAACCTATCGAGTTAACCGAGAAAATATTAAGTCAAGGAACGAATACACCTATTGAAATCCGTTTTTCTGGTATGATGAAGAAAATGAACATTATGTATGCCAATAAGTTATTGATGAAACTAAAGGAAATTGATTACTTAAGAGATCAACAAATTCCTCAATCTTTAAATTATCCTGCTTTCGATATTAATATCGATCGTATAAGAGCTGCTCAACTCGGAATTGATGCACAAGATATTGCTCGTTCCTTAGTCCCTACAACTGCTTCTTCTCGCTATACCAATAAGAATATGTGGGTAGGTGGAATGATGGGAATTGCCTATGATGTACAAGTACAGACACCACAGAACATCTTAAACAGCAAGGACGAACTATTGAATGTCCCTTTGGGTAAAAATTCAGATCGTCCCGTACTTGGAGATGTAGCAACAATTACACCGACTAAAGTTCTGGGGGAAAGTTATAACATGGGTACTATGGCCTATACTCCTGTTACCGCAAATATTCATGATGCTGATTTAGGAAGAGCGCAAAAGGATATTGATGCTGCTATTGCTTCATTGGGCGAGTTGCCAAAAGGTCTTAATATTCAAGTTTCAGGAATGGTTCCTGTTCTTGATGAAACGATGAATAGTCTTGCCACTGGATTATTAATTGCTATTATTGTGATCTTCTTAATGTTGACAGCAAATTTTCAATCCTTCAAAGTATCCTTTGTTATTCTTACTACTGTACCCTTTGTAATATTAGGTTCCTTGATATTAATGAAAATTACAGGATCAACCTTAAACTTACAATCTTATATGGGGATTATCATGTCTGTAGGGGTTTCCATTGCCAATGCTGTATTGCTAATCAGTAATGCCGAAACGCTTCGATTACAACACGGTAATGCACTTCAGGCCGCTATTGGGGCTGCTACCGTTCGAATCCGACCTATCATTATGACTTCCTTGGCAATGATTGCAGGAATGTTACCGATGGCTATAGGTCATGGAGAAGGTGGAGATCAAATCGCACCATTAGGTCGAGCAGTAATTGGAGGATTAATTGCTTCCTCATTCAGTGTATTATTATTGTTGCCTTTAGTATTTGTATGGGTACAAAATAAAACAACGACCAATTCCCCTTCATTAGATCCAGATGATGAGGATAGTATTCATTATATAACCTTAGAAAAATAAAACCATGAAATTATTTCAATATATCCTTATAGGAAGCGCTTTTATTTTGGCGTCTTGTAATTCTGAACCGAAAAAAACCGAAATGAAAGAGGGTATGTCAATGCCCATGATGATGCAGAATTTTGAAACGGTAAACATCAAGAAAACAAATCCTTTGGTTCCCCTAAAATTAGCTGGGGAATTAATTCCTAATCAACAAACTTCTATTTATGCAAAAGTAAATAGTTATGTCAAAAAGTTAAATGTTGATATTGGTTCCATTGTCACTACTGGGCAAATCATTATGGTGTTGGAAGCACCCGAAATTCAAGCGCAATTGGCTTCTGCAAAATCAAAATGGAAAGCTCAGGAAGCCATATACATTGCAACCAAACTCAATTATGATCGCATGTTTAAAGCGAATGAAACGAAAGGTGCTATTGCAAAAGATGCTTTGGATCAAATCACAGCTAAAAAATTGGCCGATCAAGCACAATTGGAAGCTGCCAAATCTGCTTATCAGGAAATTCAAATTATGAATGATTATTTGGTTATTCGCGCACCATTCAATGGAATTATAGCAGAACGAAACATTGACTTAGGTTCGTATGTTGGTCCTATGGGTAAAGGTTCCGATAAACCTTTATTAGTTATTCAGGATAATAAAAAACTAAGGGTCTCCTTTTCTGTACCTGAAGCCAATACGCCTTATTTAGCATTAGGTGATTCTATTCATTTCAAGGTTACTTCCATTCCTCAGAAAAAGTACATGGCTCGAATTTCACGTAAGTCGGGTGTACTGGATTTCAAATTACGCTCTGAACGTATCGAAGCTGATATTCTAAAAACGAATGAAGAACTAAAACCATTAATGGTTGTGGAAGCCATGTTGCCATTACAAGCAAAAGAAGCTACTTTTTTTATTCCAAAAACAGCATTAGTAGAAAGTAACATCGGTATGTATGTGATTCGTATTGAAGATGGAAAAACAAAAAATATAACGGTTACAAAAGGCCGTGCTCTAGCTGATCAATTTGAAGTTTTTGGTGAACTACATGAGGGTGATCCAATTCTTTTAAAAGCTACAGAAGAAATAATTGAAGGAACAAAAATCAAAAAATAAGAAAATGAAACTATTCAACAAATGTCTTTTCATTGCTGTAGGTTCAGTAATGTTTATCTCTTGTCAGAAACAAGAAAATACCACCTCCAATGCCCCATTGGCCTCAACAGAATTACCTGTAAAAAAAGAATCTACTTCGCAAAAAGGTCATCATGTTCCTAATGATGAAGTATGCATGGTCAATAATGCGCATATGGGTTCTAAACAGATGGAAGTTCCCTTTAACGGGAAAATGTATTATGGCTGTTGTGCAATGTGTGTAGAGCGTATTCCTAAAGATGAAACCGTACGTACTGCTATCGATCCTTTTTCTGGAGAAAAAATAGACAAAGCTACCGCATATATCATTGTATTGAATGATAAAGGGGCTGTTGCTTATTTTAAAAATGAAAGCAATTATTCCAAGTTCATGCAAGCCAATCAATAGATTTAATTATTAGTAAAAAAGGAGCAATAATATGCTCCTTTTTTATTGTTCTATTTTATAATCTTATTGTACTGCATTCTTCATAGTATGCATGTATTTTCTAATATCTTCCTCTAAAGTTATAGGATATGGATAGTTTAATTTTTCTGCAAGATAAATTCCTAACTCATGACACAAATTGGCGGAAGCCAATAAAGCATTCCAATTTTCTTCTATAACACTTCCTGAAAAAGTAGCCTCTATTTTCGTCCATAATTCAGGAGACACATAATTCTTGAATAATCTTCCGTACTTATTTGTAGTTACCTTCCAATCATTTTCAAGTCCAATGTACCATTCAATTATGGTTTGCAAATATTCTGTTCTCATATTATTCTCCGACATAAATTTTGCATAAAAAATATCTCCTCGAGCGAGGCATTTTACGATATAGGTTATATCCCACCAAAAATCATTCAAAATCTGAATAAACTCTTCTACTGTTGGTTTTTTAATCATGATTGAAGCATATGTAGGTGGCTTCATATTTAACGTAAGATTGTCTTTATCTATCAATACTTTATATCCCACATCCCAATCATCTTGCAAATCAACTTGATTTACTTCTTTTAGGAACTGATCTACTGAATATATTTTGAAATCTACTTTTGTATAATCATCATAAAGTACCATCCGCATGGCATGTTTATAATCAAAGGTTTCTTCACTTTCTACAATTTTTGCTATTACGGTTCCAAAAGAACTGAGCCAATCCTCCGTACTTAAAAATTCAGAAGCATTTTCTACCACTAATTCTATATCCAAATCACTAAACTGGTCTACTGGTGCATAGGGATTCACTAATGAACTTGTGAGCAAAACAACACGAACTTCATGTTGTATTTGAGCCCACTCTACAATTTGTTGCAATTGAATTGTTCTATTATATTCCATTTCTTCTTTCATCAAAAAATCTTTGTTTGATTACAATAAAAAATACCTTGTTAATAATATGAATTTTGATAAAATGCCTGAACTAAACCTAAATCGTGTTTCCTCCTTTATTTCGAAACTTTATATTGTTTCTTTTTTAAATCCATATAGAATTTTTCTTGCTCATTTTGGACCCAAATATAAAGATTGGATTTTTTACGTTGTTCCAATATTGTTTCTCCTTTTACAATATTTGTAGTCGCATAATCGATCGACAAAATTTTGTATGGCATAGACACCACATTAATTTTTTTCATTTCATAAAGATCAAACAGACTGTTTTCTGTTATAGCATAACCTAAGATATTTTTTTCGATTTCATAATATGGGTAATGGTTCTTAGAAGATTTATAAATATTAAAAATATCGGAGGACAATTCCTTTTTTAATTTATATTTCCCTTTCTGGTTAATATAGCTGTATTGATCTTTTTGGTCTGCTATATCCTGAACCATAAACCAGGTATTCTCAGTATCTTTCATTCCAATAACTGGGCGGATATTTTTATGAACGAACTTAAAACCCTTAAGCGGTTTGCCCAATGAATCAATGATTCCATAATGAATGATATCAGGATCTTTTGTTTTTTTTCCAGCAATGGCATAAACCTTACCGTCTATTTTGATGGGTATTAAAAGTGGTGTTCTCGGATCATATGATTCATATAAATCAGAATAAGCTGTGATATCAATATAGACTGAGGATTTCTTATATTCAAAGCCTTCATATCCCTTTTTTGAAGATTTTTTTTCCAATTCTTGTGGGAAAGCTCGGGAGTAAGTAATCGGGGGCAAAACCTCCATCACACCAACTTCTGATGCCTCAAAGGTTACCTTTCCTTCATTATTCAAAGAGAAAAAGAATTCATCAAAAGTAATACTATCGCGTACATAGCCTAAACGATAATCTCCTTTATAGAAATTCAGATAATTCGCAAAAGCCGGTGTAACTTTTTTTAAAGATTCCTTGTGCAAGTAGCCCCATTTACCTCCTTCTGCATAAGGAACCAGAAGCATATAGTCTTCTTTCTTTATGGTATCAAAATAGGATTTGGTTTTTTCAACAAATTCAGAAAGTGATGTTTGCTCTGAATCAATTTGTGCTTTTACTGTTTGGCTTAATAATGCCATTAATATAATAATACTGTATTTCTTCATTCCCGTACTTGAGATAATTTAGGTGTATACGCTAAACAACATGTAATTTTAGCTTCATAATCAAAGATACAAATTAAAGTTTGTCAAGTAAGGCAGTCCATTCTTTCTTTGGAATCCTATGAATCAATAAAACTCAACATCCAGTGTACTCCAAACTGATCTGTAATACTGCCCAGTACTACACCATAGAAGTTTTTCTCGATGGGAAGGCTTTTGATTCTTTTTACAGATAATTTTTTATAATAACTTTTTAATTCCTTTTCACTTGTACAATTCAATAGGAGTGCCATTGCATTTCCTTTCACTAAACCTTTTTCTTCTACCATATCGGAGGCCATTAATATAGCCCGATCACTTTTTAATATCGAATGAAGAATTATTTTTTTCATTGGTTTTGGTAAAGCAGCCGAAAGTGGTGAATCATCAATCGTTTGAAAGAATAATTCACCACCAAAGCATTTTTTATAAAATGTCATTGCTTGACGGCAGTTGCCATTAAACGTTAGGTATCCGTTAATTGTAGGCATTGATTTTGATATTTTAGATTGTATATCTCTTGTTTTGAGTACAAAAACCCAAATCTTATCTCTTCTCTATTTTGTATTTAGAAAAGTATTAATCATAGGAATTAATTTATCTGTCGACATCATTAAGGAAACATGAGTCATACCGGGTATGATAGCCAATTGTGATTTTGGAAGTCCCGCAATATCTCCTGATACTCCACCACCTAATAGTCGATACATAGATGCCGTTTGTTTTAAATCTACACCATCATTATCACCCATAATTAACAAGGTAGGTGATTTGATATTCTTCATGTTTTCATCTCCTAAACTGTATTCTTTTTTCTCTGATTCTATCATTTTTCCAATAAATTTATGCCAGTGTCCCGCATCGGGTGCTAATCTTTTATATTCAGCATATAAAGGCGTATTATCGAAAAAGTCAGGTTGAAAGGATTGAAACATTGCTTTCACTTCTGGTAACCATCCATCGCTTTTATAGGTGGAGGATAGTATCACCAATTTATTCACTAACTCTGGATTTTTAATAGCCAATTGAAAGGCTACTGTTCCTCCTAAACTATATCCTATTACATCTACATTCTTCAATTTCAAATATTGCAATACTCCAGCCGCATCACTAGCTAAACCCTCATAGGATATAGGGCGTTCGATATCTGCCGTTCTACCGTGTCCTTGCATCTCAATAGCAATAACTTTTCTTGTTTTGGAAAGTTCAGGAATGAGTTCAGACCAGTTCATATCTATACTCATAAATGCTCCATGTAATAATAGTATTGGCTCACCTTCACCATATACTTCATAGTACAATTTCATTCCATTTACAGGGGCATAGCCAGTTATTTTCTCTGGTTGTTTACTCTTTTTCATAGGGTTTTGTGCATCTATTGATTGAACGTTTATAAATAATAACAGTAGTAAAACAAGGCATTTACTGATGATTAATTCTTTCGTTTTCATAGGGTTTAATTTTATATTATCCTGGCAATTTGCTCATATCCATATAGAGTACTCCCCATAAATGTCCATCCAAATCTTCAAAACTACGTTTTTGCATGAATCCGTAATCTTTTGGTTCTGAAGGCTCAGTTCCACCTGCTTCAATGGCTTTTGAAACAATTTGGTTTACTCTATCATTACTTTCTACAGAGAATGAATGAAATACTGTGGTGTTCGTTTTGGGATCTGAAATTTTCTTTGTTGTAAATTCTTTGAATTTTGGATGCGTCAGCAGCATGATAAAGAATTCGGCATCTTTGTAAAACATGCATGCTCCCGTATTATCAGAAAATTGAGGATTATTTGCAAATCCAATTTTGGTATAAAAGTCCATCGCTTTTTGAAGGTCCGCTACCGGTAGGTTGATAAAAAGATTTGTTGCCATTTTATTGATTTTTATAGATGAATAATTCGTTCTAGTTATTTTCTACATGTTTTTTGAAGTTGTTCAAAATAGATTGCCAACCTTCTCTTTGCATTTCCACAGGATTCATTTGTTCTGCATCAAAAGTTTCTACAATTTCTGTTACGCCCTCTTGTGTTTTAAACAGAATTTTTACTTTTCTTCCGTCACTCATTGTATACTCAATAGATTTATGGGTATCAACGACATCATACACTCCTTCAAAATCAAAACCAAAACTTCCATCTTTGGCTTCCATACGTGTTAAGAATGCTCCTCCTACTTTTAAGTCATTTTCTGCTTTTGGTGTATGCCAATCATCCGAAGCCGTTGTCCATTTTACAATGTGTTTTGGATCATTCCATAATTGCCATACTTTTTCTACTGGAGCATTGATTTTTGCTTCTACAGTAACGTTTGTTTTTGTTTCCATTTTTATTGTTTGTTTTGGTTAATTAATTTCTACTATACAAACTTACAATCGATTACAAAAATATTAAATGTGTATACACGACAATCAAAGGGTGTTTTGCGACAAAAAAAATATAGTATATTTATCACATGAAAAATGTATCCATATTAGTACCCGAAACTGCTATTATTGAAGCTGTAGCAGATCCACATTATATGTTTAAGGCTGTAAATCAATTTTTACAAGCTTCTGGGAAACCTGCATTATTTAATGTTCAGCTTGTAGGTCTTACCAAGCAAGTGAAATTGAATGGTAGTTTATTTACAGTACACACCGATCAACTTATTAAAGATGTTGAAAAAACAGATTTAATCTTTATTCCAGCCATCAGTGGGGATATTACAACAGCTCTACAGTTGAATAAGCGTCTTGTGCCTTGGATTGTTGACCAATATCAAAAAGGTGCTGAAGTGGCTTCTTTATGTATTGGCGCTTTCTTATTAGCCTCTACAGGTTTATTGAATGGGAAAAAATGTTCAACACACTGGAATGCTGCTAATGAATTTCGGACTATGTTTCCTGAAGTCGAACTAGTTGACGGCAGTATTATTACAGAAGAAAAAGGAATCTACTCTAGTGGTGGCGCAAATTCTTATTGGACACTACTACTCCATTTAGTAGAAAAATATACAGATCGTGATACTGCTATATTAGCTTCAAAATTTTTTGCAGTTGACATTGATCGTAACAGCCAGGCTGCTTTTGCCATGTTTCAAGGGCAAAAAGATCATAAAGATGAAGCTATAAAAACCGTACAAGATTATATTGAAAATAATATTGAGGACAAAATCACAATTGATCAATTGGCAGATATGGTTTCAATAGGCCGTAGAACATTTGAAAGACGCTTTAAACAGGCTACTAACAATTCTGTATTAGAATATATCCAAAGGGTAAAAATTGAAGCAGCCAAGCGTAATCTGGAAAACAACAGAAAAAACATCAACGATGTTATGTATGATGTTGGTTATACTGATACAAAGGCTTTTCGAACGGTATTCAAAAAAATAACTGGATTGTCGCCTGTAGAATACCGTAATAAGTATAATAAAATGGCACAAGAATCTGTAATCGCACAATAAGGTCTTCTACTATACATCTTTAAATCTGTCTTTATGCTCCATCATATAGGCAGATTTTTTCTTTACCATCAACTTACTATACAAAAGTATAGCAGTTACTTTTGTATAGCATTTATTCGTAAATTTGTATTTCAAATTAAAGATACAATGGAACAAAAAATGAAAATAGAAATATGGAGCGACATCATGTGTCCATTTTGTTATATCGGAAAACACCGCATGGAAAAAGCTCTTGAATTATTTCCTAATCGCAATGAGCTGGAAGTTGTTTGGAAAAGCTTTCAATTGCATCCACAAATACAATATGATTCTACTAAAGATGCTTATGATGTAGTAGCAGAAATGAAAGGTGTCCCAAAAGATCAAATGAAAAGCTCTTTTACACAAATTGAAAATATGGCCAATGATCTTGGAATCAAATTTGATTTTAATCATGTGAAAATGGCTAATACTTATGATGCACTGCGATTAGTACATCTTGCTGAAAAATATCATCTTGCTACCGAAGCTAAAGAAACTTTATTCAAAGCTTTTTTTGAAGAAGGCAAGAATTTAAGTGATTCATCAATCTTATTAGAATTAGGACTATCCATTGGTTTACCTAAACAAGAGATTGAAGATATGCTGGCTTCAGAAGTATACGCAGATGAAATGAATGAGGACCTTTATGAGGCGACACAGATTGGTGTAAGAGGTGTTCCTTTTTTCGTGTTTAATCGAAAGTATGCTGTTTCTGGTGCACAACCAGTGGAGGCTTTTGTGCAAACCATAGAGAAATCATATGCGGAATGGAAAAAAGAAAATCCAACCGTAAAATTAGAAATTATTGAAGGGCAATCTTGTACTCCAGACGGAATCTGTGAATAATCCTTTCAGAACAATGAATAGAGAAAGACTGGTTGATTCCAGTCTTTTTTGTTTATAATAATTATCTACTTTGGTCCAATAATTCAATAAAATATTCCTTTTTTGGCGAACTATTTTACTCCTAATTTATTTACCTTCGTTTTGAAGAAAGAATACATTTTCAATAATTATCGAAGTATGGAGAATTACAGTATCGTCATATTTATTTTAGCCATTATGATTGGGTTATCGGCAGTCGCAAATAAGATAAAATTACCGTATCCCATATTATTAATTATTGCAGGAATTGCTATTGGTTTTATACCTGATATACCCGAAATTAGTATTGAATCGGATATTGTTTTTCTTATTTTCCTACCACCTCTACTCTATGAAGCGGCTTTCAATATTCCATCACATGAATTCAAAACTCATATCAATACCATTAGTACTTTAGCCATATCCTTGGTTTTTATAACTGCTGTGGGAATTGCAGCTACAGCGCATTTTCTAATTCCAGAAATGACATGGCCTCTGGCTTTTGTTTTGGGGGCAATACTATCGGCTACCGATGCCGTTGCTGCCATGAGTATAACAAAAGGCTTAGGATTATCTCATAAAACCAAAACTATTTTAGAAGGAGAAAGTCTTATTAATGATGCTTCTGCCTTAGTCGCTTATAAGTTTGCTGTGGCAGCTGTAACGGGAACTGCTTTCGTATTGTGGAAAGCTTCCTTACAATTTGTTATTCTATTAGTCGGTGGATTATTAATCGGTATTGTAATGGGTAAAATACTAGCCTTTATTCTAAAACGAGTGCATGAAAATCATATGGTAACCATTAGTTTTATGTTGCTCATGCCCTTTGTAACCTATCAGATTGCTGAGGAATTGAATGTTTCTGGTGTAATTTCGGTTGTTACTTTAGGATTAGGAATTGCCCGATTCAGTAATAAAATTTTTCCTGAACCATTAAAACAGGAATCCAAATCGATTTGGGATATTATTATCTTCATCTTAAATGGATTAATTTTCATTTTAATTGGATTAGAGCTTCCCTATGTAACCAAATCAATTCCAAATGATCAACTCATTCCTTATACCCTCTATGCTTTAATCATTTGTATTGTTGCTTTATTACTCCGCACAGCGAGAGTTTTTTTACAACAAGTAAATCTTAAAAAAGCTTTTCAGAAAAATAAATGGAAGATTACAGAACATGCCCTCTTGGATATACGCACGAGTATTATCATTAGTTGGTCGGGTATGCGTGGTATTGTTTCCCTCGCATTAGCTTTGGGATTACCTGTAATTATGCTCAATGGAGAACATTTCCCTGAACGCAGTGCTATTATCTTCATCTCGGTTGTAGTGGTTCTGTTTACACTTATTGGACAAGGGCTTACCTTGCCTTGGATAGTAAAAATGTTGACCAAAAAAGACCCTAATAACAAACCCGAGACTTTATAAAATTTAAATTGTAACTTTCCATAGATCAAAACACCAATATTATGAAGTCTATAATTCTATTGTTTCTAGTCAGTTTATCCACCTATGGTCAGATTATAGAAGATATTCCTATTGACGATCAAAAAGGCGTTCATTTTAATACCAACTTACAAGTTGAAGGTAAAACAAAAGAGGAGCTTTACACCATTGCTAAAGAGTTTATAACGGTGCCTTTTAAATCTTCTATTGTTTCCATTCAAACGGAGGATAAAGAACAAGGTCTTATTATTGCTAAAGCAAGTTCCTTTATAGAAATTAGTTCCGGAATCCTATATGCAGAAAGATTTCGCATGGATTACATCTTTAAAATTCAATGTAGAGATAATGTATTACAATATGAAATTTATGACATTACCTACTTAGGACGTTCGGGTTTTCGCAATGCAGAAACTATATTCGAAAAATCGTATTACTATAGAGAAAATGGAAAACCCAAATCGATTCCAGAAAAATTTAAATTACAAACTCAAAAAAAGGTAACTTCAATTCAGGATTTACTGATCGCATCTATTAAAAGTCCTGTAGTTCCTACTGAAAATAGCAAAAAACAATAAAATCAATAAAGCCCTTTAATAAATTGGTAGTCTTTCTCTAATGGGTTTATTTTATTATTAATCTCTTTTTCTTTAGTAAGGCGTAATGCCATGATATTGATCTTGACTACATATACTACTGATAGTAATACAAAAATGACAATCATGATGGCTAATGTTTGTACCATTTCTTATTTATTTTAAGGTTAAAATGTATTCTGATAATTCTGATAATTTATCTTCTGATAGTTGCTGAAAACCAGGCATTTGAGGATAATCCGCCCTTTTCTTTCCAGGGTTTTTAATCCAACTTTTTAATCCTGCGCTATTATCTTTATAGATTGATGCCATTTCTGTCACAGGTGGTCCTACCAATTTTTCAGTTGGTTTATGACAACTCGCACAGTACTGATTGAATGTTTTCTTTCCTTTATCTGCCGTAGAAATTTCCGCAGTATTTCCTTGTTTTTCAAGCTGTTTACGTTTGGCAATGGCTTCTTTTTTAATTTTCTGAAATTGTTCTGTTTTTATATGTACTAGCTCTTGGTGTTTTTCCAAGGCATTGGCACGGTATATCTGACGTCCAGAACCCATAAACAATACTGTTATACTCATAAGTATAGCCACTTTATAAAAGTTTTTACCAATATTCTCTTTTGCTCCTAGCAAGCCTTTCCACATCATAAACATTGCAGGTAAAGCGATACTGGCTCCTGCCAAAATAACTAGAATTAGATTCCATCCAATTCCTTTTGAGGGCAAGGTCAATAATACAATCGGACCAATCATAAATTGCCCAATAGAACACATCAATGCTAATGAATATCCTTTCTTCTGAATATCATATCGGGTTAATTGAAAGAATAATTTCTCAAAGGGATAATTCTTTCTACTCATATACCAAAACAGAAACAATCCTGTAACTGATAATGATGCTAGCAAAAAGTGTAAATATCTTGGAAATACATTGGGTAAGGTCAAAGCGCTCATAAAGCCTTTTACAACAGCCCATTTCTCTGGAAAGAGCATCAAATTGATATTGGTTAGAAAAATTAACGGAATGAACAAAAAAATCAATACCGCCAATCCTAATATTGAAATATGCAGTGCTTTATTATGCTCTAATAACTTCCATGTATATTTATGTAAATAGGTTAATAAGAACGCAATAGACACAAGTGGAATAACAGCAATCCATACTAATCCCGTTAATGCATTTGCCGAATAAAAATAGATGGTATATAATACATTAATACTGAGTAAGGGTGCCACGCCTAGTACAACAGCAATACTCTTGTTGACCGTTGTCGTTTTTGCAATTTCATAAGCTAAAGTATCGTATTCTTTATTTCGCAAACCTTTAATTTCTGCCCATAAAGTCAGAATAGAACCGCCTAGCATCAGATTTACAAATACAATATGCAATAGGAATGAAATTACCAGAATAATAACCAACATCCATTCGGGTAAGGGTAATTCTAAGGGAATATCTTTTGGTACAGGAGTTGCGTTGGCTTGGAGAAATATAAACAAACTATTCATTTTCTGATTGATTTTTATTGTTTCGTTCTTGTTGTAATACCGCTTCTACGGTACTAGTTGGGCTTATACTTAATCCTTCCGTTTGTACTCCTTCTAGTGATAATCCCGTATCTTGAAGGTATCTTATATAGGCGGCAAGTGCTAGGCTTTCTTTTTCATTCCCTGGAAATGGAGGCATATATGTTCTTCCATTGTGCATATTTGGAATATAGGCCGCCATAGAATTAATATCCAATGGTTTCCCGATGCCATACATTCTTTCAAATACATCGATGACACTATTTACTCCCTGTGTGGTATGGCATCGGCTACAGGCTATCACAAATACATTTTTGCCTGCTTCAATTTTATTTTCTTCTGTAACTTCATTAACACTGGTATATGTGGCATGCTTCAAAACCCCATCTTGTTGGTACACCACATAATCATCTTCCAACAATAAATTGGAATACATATATTGCCCAATTACATAAGGTTTTCGAACAAATTCTCGTACGCGTTCAAAAAATCCTAGAAAAGCAAATACCATTAAGACAGGTACAACTATCATATAGCTTTTAATAATTTTGGCTTTGAGTAAACCTATAATGGCTATAATTACAGTTAATCCTACTCCACCCATGATAAAATACTTTAGTAAATCATAGTATTGAGCAAAATCCATTGTTCCTACTGCTGTACTCATATTAGCCGTCATTGCTTCAGGAATAGCATTATAGTATACAATAGCTCCAATAAGGGCAATTGGTGCCCAGAGAATGATCCACTTGGATGCTAATTTCAAAGCCATTTGGCGTATTGTAGTTCGGAATGGTGCATAAAATGTAATGAGTAACATTCCAAAAGTTCCTCCCATCAACATGGCAGTTGGTGTTCGAAATAAAAGTTGCGGTAGATATAATGGATTTGTAAAACCATTGAGTAAACTTTGATGGGTCATCCAATTTCCGGGATCCATCATAAAACCTAGTATTGAAACAATAATAGCCATCGTTATCCATGAGAATAAGCTTAAAAACCAACCGAATCGGATATGGCGTAGCTTTGCATTCAATGACGTATTACTATTTTTCCATGTCAGAAAATAAATCATGATTAGGATTACTTCCGTAACAAAAACCAACCATTCGGTAAACCATGCCCAATAGAATACCCGAATCAGGCTTCCTATGGAAGAGGGACTTACCAAGGATACTGAAAACCATATTCCGACACCTGTCAAAGCTCCGATTGTTGTCGTAATGATAAAACCTACTTTCATCATTTTGTATACCATCGTATCCCATTCTAAATCAGTAATCTGATTTTTACCACTCTGTGATACTCCTTTTTGTTCTAGCCATGTAATAAAAGGAATAAAGCCTACTGCTAGTCCGTGATTAATGATTACATGTAAGGTGGCTATACCTGCAATCAGCATTCTGTTGTTCAACCAATCCAGATGAAACATTGGAAAATCCATACGTTGTTTTTTCTGCAAAGTTCTGTTGATTCCCCGATTTGGCTTAGAAATTAAAAAGCAGGAAGTTTAGATAAACGTTCCTGCTTTTTTAAGTAATACGGATTTGTATTTTGAAAAAACTATTGGCGACTATCGTTTTTCAATTCTACTATTATAGTTTTCCATACAGTACTATTTTGGTATTTCTTATTCATTTTGATTTTTTCGGAATAATTCTGGAGTGAGTTCCGTTTGTTTTTTAAAAAATGTTACAAAATAAGAAGTATGGTCAAAACCGAGTTCATCGGCTATTTCATTAATAGAATCTGTTGTATACAATAGTAAACGTTGTGCTTCAATAATGATTTGCTTCCGAATTAAATCACCGGCTGTATGCCCTATTTCTTCCTTACATAGTTTATTTAAGTAATTAGGTGTAACATGAAGTAATTCAGCATAATCGGATGGCATTTTCTTTTGTTTGAAATGTTGCTCTATTAGCTTTTGAAACTGAAACATTTTCTCCTGTTTAGGATTGTAACTTTTACTTATTCCCATCGGATTATACAATCGTTCCATTTCAAATAAAAAGATATTCAAATAGGACCGTAATACGTTTTTCGTTTCTTTTTTGCGCAATCTGAATTCATCGGACAAGAATTGTAATAATTGATTCCAACGTCCTTTTTGTTCTTCATTAAGTCGTACATATACTCGTGCATTTCGATCAAAAAAAGAGAAATGATTGAGCATATTGTTATTGTATCGCAAGGAAAAGAATTCCTCTGTAAAGCAAATTAATTTCCCTACTGCATCTCTATTGATGTTTGTACTACTGATGCAACCTGGTTTTATGATGATAATTTTTGCATTATCAAGGCGTATTTTCTGGCTATCGATTATTATTTCGCCATCTGCCTTATCGATAATATACAATGCATAAAAATTCTGTTTGTGGGGAAGTTCTAAAAGAGGACTGTTTTCTAATAATCTTTTTATATCACCCATCCAGAAATCTTTTGTGCGTTCACCAAATACATCCATGTTGCAAACGGGTAAATTTCCTGTCTGCATTTTGTTAGTTTAGTTTATGAATAAAAGTAAATGATTTTATTACACAGGCTTAGGAGGGTGAAAAACGGAAAAAAGATGGCTTGAAACTATAAAGTCAGTTTTATATTCTGGATAAGTAGCATGTTCTTCATAGTGTACCTCAACTTTTTGTAAGTAATCGATTGTAGTAGTACAGAAAAGCTGAATTTCTTTATCTTTTACATTGGGTAGTTTCTGTTCTTTTTTTTCATTTTCTTTCAGTTCTTTAGAAAGAAAACATTTTCCATTACAGATTGGAATCGCATCAAATCGGTTAATACAAATTGTATTAGCAATGTATTCCTGATTTATAAAAAATGAAGATACAATCCAAAAACTACTGGTGCTTTGGTACAGGAAGGTAAGCAGAAAAAGATGAAATATGAATTTCTTCATTACTTAGGCGTTTCTTGTAGCAAAATTACAATTTCTTTTATTAATCGGTCTACATCAGTAGGGTTCGTTCCATCATATACTCCACGAATGTGTCTTTTGCTATCAATGAGCAAAAATCCTCCACTGTGGGCATATCCTCCTGGTGCTTTTTCATCTTCATAGGCTTGAGCAAAGTAACCTTTCTCTGCCATAGTATAGATATCTTTTTTTGCTCCGTATAAAAAATGCCATTTTCGGGAATCTACACCCAGATGTTCTGCATAACTTTTTAATGCAGGAATACTATCATTATCAGGGTCAATTGTGTGGGAAACAAATAGAACTTTATCATTTTTCTTGTACACATCATATACCCTTTTCATTTCAGTATTCATAACCGGGCATATTGTTGGACATTTTAGAAACATAAAATCGGCAACATATATTTTATTCTTAAAAGTTTCATTGTTGACCTTAATGCCTTCTTGGTTTAAAAATTCAAAATCAAGAACTTTAAAGTACCCTTCTCCTCTACCTTGAATTCCTGAAGATTCTTTTACCTGAGCTGTATTTCCCAAATAAGGTAATTTACTCCCTTCTTTTTGACAAGAAAACAGAGCTGTAAGAAATACAAAGCTTAAACCAATCCACTTTTTCATAACCGAACTATTGTTGCGGTACAAATATAAACTAAGAAATGGTTGCAGACTACAAATTAATAGTAGTTTTTAGCTCAAACTTTACACTAAACAATTGCTTCTTATTACTGGACTTAACCAAGTTTTTTTAGCGAGGTAACCTCATCACATTCAATAGAAATGTCCATCTACAACATTTCTCTTAGCTCACTGGTACCCAATGTATACTTTGCGTTTTATTTTATACCCTATCAGTTATAGTATATGAATTTAAGTGCGTTTGTAAATTAGTTTTATAAGTGATGATTTTAAAGCTGCCTATAAGGATTTAATGCAGGAATGCTCCAGTAGACTTGATTAAGTTAATCAAAATTCAAAAAGCTTTTCTTTACCCATCCTTCTTCTGTGCTGATTTGACACCATCCGTTTTTTTCATCAATAATAAATAGTACACTTTGCTTCTGTAAGCTATTTATTTTAGGAAACTTAACGGATGGTCCTGTTCTAACATTTAGACCGTCTACAGTAACAACACAACGTTTCGCTTCTTTAGTATAACGCCCTGAGACCCAATGTTCTGCTGAAGATGATATTTTAATCCAACCTTTCTCTTCTTTGTAAATTCGAAGAATCGAGCCTAACCGAACTGATATTCGATCTTTAGCAATTGGTTTTGATCTACTTGGCCCTGTACGAACATTCAGTACTGTTGTATTTACAACTACATATTTTATGACATCCACTAGAGGGACATTTGGTGTTTCTGAATTTAATAAGGCATATACTTTCGGAATAAACGAGGTTTCACAGTTGGCTACTTTATTTCCCTCAAAGAAATTTGTTCCCGGACAGGATTTATTATTTTTTGTTCCATTATTTCGTTCTCCTGTAGAGAGGTTGAACCAATGGTGATACACAATACTATTCGTATTGGCTGCCAGATTAAACTTTCGACATAAAGCTGCTGTTGCTCGGATAATACTATCACTTTGTGCCTCAGTCATTATATCTCCATTCAAATCAAAGTTTCCTAAGTTTTCAATACAGATTGAGTTTGCATTATTGCCATATATACAAGCTGGTGATTTTTCCATACTTCTACCCGTGACAATCATACCGTCTGGAAAGATCGTTAAATGTTGTCCTATATCTCCCCATCCATTTTGATTCACGTGATAGGATTTCATCCCCTTTTGTAGTTCAAAATGATTGTTTCCTTTAAAATCAATATACGAGGGTACATAGGTATGATGTTCTTGTATAGTAACAATAGTTCTACCAATTTTCAATTGACTAATATAGTTTTCAAATGCCTCAACTGACATTTTACTAAACTGATATTTTGTTTCTATTGTTTTCATAGTATTCATATCTTAATAGGCTGTATCATATCTTTCTTTATTATATATTTAATCGTTAAATCAACGAACAATGAATGAACTTTCAATTACCATTTCACCAATACCAAAACCATCTTCAGCTAAATAAAGTGTTAATATATTTTCCTGAGTACTAAACATTCCTGTTGAATTTTCTGCAATTACCTTAAAATGATGATAAATCTTATTTCCTTCTCCATTGAGTGTTTCCAATGTTCCTGTTTCTAAATCTGTTGAAATTAAAGGAACTTCAACAGATAATTCATTTGAAGCAATTTCTTTGATTTTTATCCAATTTCCTTGAGCATTTATCTTATAAAGATGATATTTTCCATTGTACAACGTTTTCTCCCAGTACAACACTACTTCTTTGATTTGGCCTGCTGGGTTAATCGGTAATGAAGTATAATTTATTATTGGAGATTCTGGTAAAGCATTTTCCACCATTAACGTAGCAGTAATCTTTGATGGCTTTGATGGGGCATATTCTGCTACTATTCCCATACCTTCTTCAAAATATTCCACTTTTCTAGATACTGTTATTCTATAGTATAAAGCTTCACCATAAGGAATTTCATTCAAATCTGAAAAATTATCACTAAAAATCCATAATGCATTATCATAAATCGCTTCATCATTGATGTCAATAATTTTAACTTTTGACATTGTACGAATTGATTGCGAATCAAGCATATTAAAAGCTCTGTACAATGTTATTTTTCTGATATTCTGTGCTTTATGATAATTATTAATTTCAAAAACAATAGAAGATTCTCTTTCAAGGACACTATCCCTTAAAACTGGCATAATTCTTTTTATTTCTGGAGCTTCTGGGGGATTTGTATTGACTAACTTTATTGGTCCAAGAAAAGGACTATAGGATCCCATTTGCATTTGACTGTTAAGCTCTTTAACACTATAAAAATAAATATTACTCGAAGTTCCATCCAAAGTAAAATCTGTAAATAAAACTTTATGTGGGCTTGTGCTTACAATTTTAGCCATTGGTGCCATGTCAAAATCTACATCTGTTGCTGCTAAAATATAACCGTTACGATCTTTAATCGTTTGTTTTTTGGGTAAAGGATTGTAAATCTCTGGACGTAAGTTATTTGGTTTAATGTGTTGATATACAATCGGTAGTTCTGTTAATGACACAAAAGTATTCTGAATGGTTTGTTCAACAAAATCTATTATGCGTAATTCTTTATCAGCATTTGAATTTGCTAGAATTACAACTTGTTTTAGAGCACTAATTGATATAATAGGACTAATATTTTCATTATAAGTCTGATTATGCCAAATAATAAAATTATTTATAGACTCAATTAATTGCGGGTTATTTGGTAATGGCATAATGTATCCATTTTCTGGCGGATACATATTATAGGTTTCTTGATTTCTAAGTTGATTAAAACTAAAAA
Source organism: Flavobacterium aerium (assembly GCF_030766725.1). GTDB lineage: Bacteria > Bacteroidota > Bacteroidia > Flavobacteriales > Flavobacteriaceae > Flavobacterium > Flavobacterium aerium. Next base: position 209,284 of record NZ_JARQWR010000003.1, read on the forward strand.
AATTGTTCCATCGATTCGTTAAAAATTGTTCATCATTACCTCCTAATATTCCCAAAGCAGTTCTTATTTGACTTACAGTACTAACATCATATAAAGCACCCAAAATGCCCTCATCATTCGATCTATAAAAAATTGCACTATTAGGTTTGTGTCCAAAAACTGTTGTAAAGGAATAGGTCGCTTTACCAAAGAAATCTGGTCGAGTTGCATACAACGAACCTATGGGTAACTCAGGGGTTTTGGGAGCAACTAATTCCTGAGCAAACATTAATGTAGGAATACTTATTTTTGAAAAATATTGATATACTGTTTCATGGCTTCTGAATCCAAAAATAGAATATTTTACTCCTTCATCTTGTCCAGGAAGAGTTTTCGCTTCTGTAAGGTTTTTACTTACATCTACATATAAATAAATTTTATATCCAGGATAAAAATTAATCAGTTGTGCTCCTAATTTCACAGCATCATATGTACTTTCAGGACTAAAAGAAGTATCTTGAAAATAAAGTACAACATTCGAAATCGATGAAAATTCAAGTTTTACAATTTCAAACGTTTTTCTTTCCCCATTCATAACAAAGGTAGATTCAGTTTTTAATCGTACAACACCATTATTCCATTCAACCGAAACTCCATTTGCATTAAATTGCGAATGTTGAGGCAATATAAAATCAATAAAAGTCATTTTATAAAGTCCATTATGACCATATATTAGATTACCATTATTATCTTGTCCAACTGGTTCTTCTTTTTTCTCAACTATTGCATTTTTCCAAAAACCTCTTGATTTCTCTATAAATCTCTGACTTTGGCCATCTAAATCAGTTGTATGATATACTTCTCTTCTAATTTTCCAATCGGAAGAATTTGGTATTCCAACTTTAACTTTTAAACTATGAGGATTAGCAGTGCCCCAACTAACCAAATTTTGCATATTTTCAACTATCATAAACAATCCATCCAAGGTAATAATTGGCGATTCAAGATTATCTACATCAGTTATTGTAGTTGCAGTTTGTCCAAAACTTAATGTATCACTAATTTCTTTTTTATAGACCTTTATTGTAGGTTGGGTTGGTGAAGGAATAATTTCGTGAATTACAAACTGCTGCTCTCCCATAATAAACATTCCTCCAATATAATTCTGATATACTTCATTGGATAAATTTGGAACCAACGTGTCTCCTGTACTAGCCATGTAATAACTATTTGTTATAAGGACTGATAACAAGGGATTTGTAGGGTCATCTTTTAGTTCTATTACTTTTCCTGAAACGCTATTAGGAACCTGATTCCTGAAAAATATTTCTATTTCTTCTGCATATAATTCTTTATCATCTGGATGAACTAGATCTAACGGTATATTTTGCTCAATTTGGGCATCTGTAAGATAATCATATTTTGGTTCAATTAATAAACCTGTTAATTCATGATATGTATGATAATCATAAGTAAGCCGTATTAAAGTCTTATCAGTTATATTCTCATTAATTAAAGCAGTATAACGATCCTGATCTAATTGAGAGGTTAAAAGTAACGGTGTTTCTTTTCTAATTAAATGTGCATTAATTTTTGTGGGAGCTTTTAATAAATTTGCAGGTTTTAAATCTGTTATAATAGAATGAACAATTTCACTACTAGTTGCTCTTGAAAAGATATTAATACCATAAGATCCATAATAATGTGTCCCTGAATCACTTTGTCTATGAATATAAATCACATTTGTTTCTTGTGACACAATTAAAGGAATAGTTTCATTATGTGGTAAACCTGAGTGTACCGCATTTTGATAATTTGGATCATTTGATAATTCTGGTATCATCCAAGTTACTTCATTATTCTTTTTATATTCTATACCTGCATAAACAGGAAAAGTAAATTCTTTACGATCAAACTCCAGTAATGTAACATAAAAAGGCTGATTAACCTCATCTAGTGGTTCATCTTCTGCTATTAAAGAAACATGTCGATATCTCCCATCGAATGTATATCCTTGTGAATCTGTAATTTCTGGAGAGCTTGGTTCTTCTATATCATTGCTACTAACGACCCCAGGTATAATTTCTTTAATCTGAACTGCAATTGGTAATCTTTGATTATTAATAGTTGTTGGTAAGCTTACTGATAAATGTTGTATTTCTCTTGACCCTAATCCATCTTCAAAATCTCCAAATGTTATATATTCAGTAACATAAATATATGAACCATTAAAAACATTGCTTTCTACATCCAGCATACCTAAACCTAGCATTCTGGCCATATGAAAATCATTAGCTCCAAAATTCAACATATCTAGTAATGAAATATCCATTACTTCATCTTGTAAAACAGGACTTCCTTCTTCAGCTCCTAATACAATTGATTCAATAGCAGAAGGATTATCAAATGCATTACTTAATTCTATAAATTTTGTAGTCACCATTTTTACATTTCGATCATCTACACCTAATATAGGACCACTCCATCGATCTTTGTAATTTGCTGTATTTACAAATGCATTATCATTAAATCGTGGCCATTTATTATGGATTAATCCTAATTCTGGTTCAAGTCGTGAAAAAACAGTTGAGTCATCTAAACTTACAGCATAGTTTCCTAATACATCCCATGCTAAGTTTGCATTTGATGTAGTAATAAAATCAATATAAAATTCAAAATATACTTTTGAAACTAAACAAGAAGTTGTTCTATATCGGATACTACGTATATTTTCTCCCATTAAATGTACGTCTGCTAATTGATTCCCCGTATATTGTTTTCGTGAAAAAGTATTTTTAGGAGCAGTTTCTAAATTTTCAGTAACTGATAAAACTTCTGTTTTTATTACTGAAGCTGTATTGTAATTAGTACTACTTAATTTTGCTGCAAAGAATAAGTCTTTCTTGCTTTCCAATTCAATAATTTCATCCCCATATTCTGTTATAAAATTCAATGGGTTTATTAATGGATTGATCGAAGTTCTTAATCCAGAATATTTTAATTGATTTTTAAATCTGACATAAATTAATTTTCCTGATAACTTATATACCCATAATGTATTAAAATCATCTACAACCTGAGGTGATGTATTAAAATCAAGAATTAATTGTGCTGCTCTTTCATAGCGAGCTCTGTAAACCTTAACGTAATCATTTGGTTTATTAAAATTAAAATTTGTTTGTGCATAATCTCCTTTAGGTAAATGTTTCTTCCCTAATAATCCTCCAAAAATCCATCTTAAATGAATTCCTTTTGCACTACCATCTTCTCCTGTTGACCCAGCAGTCAACAACATTAAATTAGGGGATTGAAGGGATAAGTAATCTGAAATACTAATGCTTTCCCCTTTCTGTTGACAATGTGTTTTAACTTCGGAAATTAAATCAATATTGTTTGATTCTATACCTTCAATATCTAGTTTAGTTATATTTAATCGAATATTAATCTCTCCAACACTATAACTCTTATCTATAAGATTAACAGGTTCAAGTAGATTAGTACTACAACTATTTAAATCTGAATCGGTGTGAACTATAAATGAATTTTCTTTCTGATAGAAACAATTCAATGTTAGATTATCATTCATGTGATATAATGATTTTATACCATTCTCATGCTCTTCAGAAAGTACTATTTCTTTTGACCAAATATTATTATAGTCTGAATTAAAATAGTGGATTACTCCATTTTTTATATCATATTGTATTATATAAAAATTGTCTCCTTTCAAACATAATTTTACATCTTTTCCATTTGAATTGGGTAAAGAATAGAATTTAGTTGAGGCTGTACTTCTAAATTTAGCCAAAAAATTCATCCTTGTATCCAATGTTTTCCCAACAATAAAATACTCTTCATTTGAAGTAATCTTTATATCTTGAATATCCCATTTTTGATCTTTAATCTCAAAGGAATACTTCATTTTAAGATCTGAATCTAATTCAATAATAATCCCTAGGTTTGAATTAATATTATTCCCTGTCAATACTAGTCCTCCTATCTTACTTGTAATTACAGTAATTGAAATTTTTTGATCAGTATATGACAGCTCATAATTACCAACACTATCTCCTTTTCGATTTAATTTACTTACTATAGGCGCATAATCTATTCCTTTACAGCAACTTACAATATAAAAACAATAATCATTACAACTGTGTTCAATATGAAGAAGTGACTCTGTATCCAATGTAAGGATTTCCTTTGTCCAGTATATTTCCCCATCAATTCCAGCAAATGACATTAAGTAATGTCTATTTCCAATTAAACCATAGGCAATATAACTAATACTACCTGTACCTTCAGTATAATCTTTTATTTGAATTACCTTATGTATTACAATTGGATCAGCTATATCTTCAATTGTATATTGTTTTTCCCATATTAGATTTCCATTTAAATCAATTTTTGTAATTAGGCCCTTAAACTCATACTGCCCTACTGCAAAAATAAAGCGCAGTTCTTCCTCAATAAATGGTTCTGAATAGTAATATGTCTGTTCAGTTCTATTGGATTGGTTTTGTTTTATATATTGGTTAATAAAAATCATTGTTGGAATTTTACGCGTTAATATCAATAATCACTGTTACATTTTCTCCTACAGGAGTATAGGCTGTACCATTCCATTCTTTATACTGAAATCTAATTTTCAAGTTTGGTTCTGTTATTACATTTCCTATTTTCATAATTAAAACCTGAGCATAATCTTTTGAATAAAGCATTTTATAATTTGGATCTATCTCATTATTGTTATTTAATACTATTATAGTATTTTGTATTTCTCCGACTGGTATTTTAGGATTATTAAAAGGCTCTGGATTACGAATCAATAAAGCTATTAATTGATTTGTCTGTTCATTTCGAATCACGTTAAATTCTGTAGTCGTTGCAAATTCTAATGGTTTTAATAAAAATACACCTTCTAGTACCCGATCAAATAAATGAGAATATTTAGTTATTAAATTAGGTAAAACATTAACATTAGTTCCCGAAATTATATCAAAAGCATTAGAAACAGCTTGTGATGATATCGATATTGACAATTTAAAAATAGCAGGTTTTTGATTTCCTTCCTCATCTTTTAGTATATAACTATTGATCTGTTTTTCAAAAGTTTCATACCGTGACGTCTGAAATACAAAACTATGTACTTCTACATTTTCATTTTCATCTAAACTACCGTTACTATTTACATCAAAGGCTGAATAAACTAAGGCTGTGTATAACTTTTGAGGTTTTAGATTCGTAAGTTTCACCGAATATGCATAACTCTCAGGAATTACAGCATCACCAATATGCAATTGACACGGAATATCACCATTCTCGATTAATGCATTTAGTAATTGAATATCTGCTGGAATCCTTGGATCATTATCATCTATCCAAATAGAATCTACAGCACCATTTCCAACAGGTATAGGAACCGTTTCTTCATTGAATTCAATTGGTAGCGGATATGGTATCAATACATTCGAAATTGGATCTTTAATTTTAATATTAATAGATCCTTCTAATGCTGGTAAATCCATATACTTTGGCCAAGATGAAAGCATATGATAGGTTAATGGTTTTGTAAAGAATATTGTTATTTTACATTCATAATGTCCCCAGAATAAAGGTTTGGATTGTAATAAATTACTATCTGCATTTGGATAGGAACGATTATAGTCTATATACTCTCGTAATGATGTTAATGAATAACCTTCAGGATTTAATAATTTTCCATTGGGCCTGTTAATTATAGTCCCATTTATATCGTATTCATTTCCATAAGTAACCCCTGGTGCATCGTGAAAATATCCAACTCCACCAGCCGTTTTAAACCCATAGAAATAATTATATGTACCATATCCAGCTCCATTATTCACTTCATCAATTAATTTAAAGCTAACATAATATTTTGTGTTTGGTCTCCAGATGGGTTGTACCATTTTTTCAATAGCTGCTTCCATAGCTAACTGATCTGCCATCTGTGCTGCAGAATCAGGTATTAAAGAATTATATTCATATTTTTCCAATGTTAACCATTCCAATTCCTGTAATGAAGTAATACATTTTATTTCATCTTCTGGTTTACAACTGCAATGTCCCTTTTCTTGAAGTACCTGCATAATTTGACCTGCAATACTAGATAACAAATTATAAGCTGATAAAATCTGATTAAAGGGTACACCATCATTAACCAATTTTGTTAATTGAAATAATGCATTTGAAAAATTATTATAATAGGGTTGTAGCAAAATGACTATCCCAGGATAAGTAGTCTCGTAACCTTTAATAAAATTTTGGAACTGAGCATAACAAGACATATTTAATTCGTCTACTGATGCTATCGACGTAAAGCAATACCCAGAAAGTAAAATATTATATAGATTACATAATTTTTCATCTTTATTTGAACAAGGGTTTTCTGAAGCAGAACAACCTTGAGCTAATACTGCTAATAATTGGACCATTAATAAGTCATATTTTACCTTATCACTCGGATAAATTAGTGTAATAATCCCATCCGAATTCGAATACGTTTGGGTAAATAAAGCTTCAATTTCTTCTCTTATTGATCTTACTTGATCTGAAACTGGAGTTATAGGCTCAATTACAATTTTAATAATTGGTTGGTCAGTATTAGAGTAAACAATAGGGATATTTAATTCTTCTCCTGTTTTATAAAGTTCTTCAATTAACTGATACTGAACCCGTGAATGATTTGGCGAAATATAGCTACTATAATATTTGATTCTTACACCGAGTGAATTTGAGCTTAATTTTAATTTTGTATCGACACTATTCTCTGGAAGAATTAAAACTAAATGATTGTAATTTGTAAAACTTAATGATTGTGCATAATCATACACATTCAATTCATCCGTAACTTTAAGGCAGTCTACTGGAATAATATTATTTTGTAATGTAAAGTCTTCATTAAATACTCCAATGATTTTACAATAAATTCCATTAATAAAATAAGCTCTTTCAGCATTATCATAAAAATAAAGTTTTCCCAATGTTTTATTCAAAACATTCATCACATCATACTTTAATGTTTTTGTTTCGCAAAACAAAGTTGAAGGTGTAATCCCATAATGTTCTGGAATAAACCAACCTGGTTGACCTCCATCCAAATATGAAAATGGATTATTTGCTAAAAGACGAATTGTATTATATCCATTTCCATTATGTTGCCAATAACCGATTTTCAGATTACTTACTTCATTTCTCTTAGGTCCTTCTTCAACCAGTGCTTCATAAGGATGATAGTCTATCCAATTTGTACCATCCCATGCCTTTACTTCAATTTTGTCTATGGAATATTTATGTTTTACCTGTCGTAATACGTGTCCTCCTGGAACGGTTTGTACAGGCGGTATTAAATCTACATAATTTGATGGTGCAGTTGTATATCCACCTAATTTCTGACTCACATTGACTGGAATGAGTCCTTTTACACTTTTAATATCAATATAGGTGTCCAATGGAATAACTTGTGTAATAGATTCGGGATCAACTATCATTAAATCTTTTCCCAAATATTTAATTTCAAATATTTCATTCGTTAACATGTGTATCCCTTTCACTAATTCTTCTGTACGGTTTACACTGTTATTCTCTGGAATATTTTCAAATGGCAATGCAGCAATTGGTGAAGTATCTACTTCATTACTAATACGCCATTCTATTGCTAATCTAATACTAAATTTAATTTTAATGAATCTAAATACACGAATTCTTCCTGCAACATGAATTTTTGCTGCTATAAGAAATGGTTTTACTGCTTCTGCAGAAAAAAATACATCCAATGAGAACCCTGCTGATATTAGTCTCCATACATTAACATCTATCTTTCCTCCAAAGTATAAATACCCTCCCATCTGCGGTCTTTCAAAACTGACTCTCCCACCTGCCTCAATTCCTGCTCGAATAAGGACTTTTATTCCGAATACATTTTTCTTAATTTCAAAATATGTAGCCGCTCCAATTTGAACACCCTGAGCAGAAATCATCAAGTATGACAGGGCTCTTAAATTAATAACATCTCTAAATAATGTAGCCGTATTTGGCTTTTCTCGAGTCCCAATATTTACATACCAAGCCGAATTGTTATTGAACATAAAACGGGCTTCTACCTGAGCATGCAAATCAAAGATTTTACCTGTACGTTTTGGTAATTTATAATCTGCTCCCATTCCCATTTCAATAGAACTATCACCCCATGCCACAAAAGCGAAGAATGGGGGTTCTTTCAAATCATCTAATCCTAAGCGGGAAGCTAATATTGAAGCTCTACCTTCAATCATAAATAAAGTAGGTAATGACAATAACATCATTGCACGAACTGAAATTACTGTACCATCATCAAATGAAGTACCTAATATAGCTCCAACTCCTACTGAAAATGGTGTACTGTAATCCTTTGTTTTATTCGGTCCGCTAAATTTACTGACGTGTATGCCACGGGGTGGATAAACATAATAATCATACCAAGTATTCACTCCCGACACCAATCCAACAGCTTCTTTCTCCGCTACATAACGATAACCCAATAAACCCTTAAAACCATAAATTGCTATAGGACCTATAGGAATAGGTGCTGGAAGTTGATCAAGGGATACATCGATAATGAATGCTGGTTCTTTCGGCTGTAAGTGCATAGCTGCACTAGCTTTAACCTTTGCTTTTGGTAATTCTAAACTTACACTTCCTCTATATTCCCGTGTTTCTCCCGGATCTGGTATTGTTAAACTACCGTGAATAATTGCCAGAGCATTTGTCGGATCTGCCCCCCCAGGAATAATCATATCAATTTCTATTGAAGAAATACTAATATATGAATCACCAACTCCATTATACTCATCATTATCTATCGTATAATAATATTTTATTCCTTGACCACGGGCATCTAATGCTAACGGATTCATACTGATGGCTCCATTAAAGCCCCAATAATTGTATTTTCTACCATTTCTTTCATGGGCTCCAAAATGAATACCAGTAACTACCATTTTTACAGGTCCTAAATCTATTGTAATGTTTGATGGAATAAATCCATTTCCACCTACAATTTCAATATGTCCATTACTATATAGTCGGATATTTGGAATAATTATTTTTTGATTTCCAATCAGCTTAGTCATTATGGCATTATCGAACCATATTTCGCAAGAAGTTCCTACATAAAAAGTATTATCGTCCTTACCCAGCTCAAATGTTAGAAAATTAAAATTGACAAAATCAAATAAATTTGCCTGAAGTCCTCCTTCAACAGCAGCAGTTAAATTAAAATCGCCATCTTCATATAAATGTCCTGCAACATCAATATGCAAGGGTAACCCTGTTGTTTTATTTTTAAATTTGGGGATTTTCAATGCACCTCGAATATTCGAAGCTACTACAACATTCTGTTTGAATGTAATATCAAAACGATTAAAGCCTAATGAAAATCCATTATCTCCCCCAATTTTAAACCAAAAAAAGTCATCCGATGTAGCTGGAGTACCATTTACTGTTTCTAGAATAATCGTTCCAGATACTCCCCCAGAACCAATTAATAGCCTCCTACCAGCAATTCGTAATGTTTGTCCATTATCCTCTTTAAACCATAATTTTGGTAAAGTTATTGCTGCATAATCTGCATAAACCCCTTTAAATGTTTTAGGGCGACCATCGGCATCGGCCTCAGGGATATTTTTATCTTTATTTAAATCAATTTTTAATCCTGAAAATTCTGCTATCAAGCCTGTATTACCAATCATAGAACGGTTTAAATCAAAACTACTCAAATTGTTAAATTCAAATCCTCGCTTTGATGAATACTCTAAACTTCCCGCATTAAATTTTAAATAACTAAAATAGTTATCGGGTAATGGATCATTTATTCCTAAATTAGGCACAGGTTCAATGCCAGTATATACAGGCACCAACCATTTACGTGGAAATTGTAATCCTATACTAATCTCATGAATAACAGCATTAAAATTTAACTCTAATGCTTCTTTTAAATTTTCTTCAATATTATCGAAAAATCGAGCAAATAATTTTTTTACACGATTTAGTCCATCTATTTCTATTACACTTTCATAAGTAACCTCGATAATATTAAAATCTAAATCATCTATTTTATTTAAAACTAAATCTAATTTTTCTTGTTGAGAATAAAAATCATCATCAGATATTGTAATATTTTGACCATAATTAGTATTAAATTCCTGAACAAAGTTTTCTAACCCTTCTCCACCAGGATAAAATACAATAAGTACTTCTCGTAAATATTGAGAATGATTGATTCCAGATAATTCTAACAGGACATTCAATACCGACTTTACCGTATTATCAAATGATTCAAAATTAAAATTATTGATATATCGTAATATTATCCACGAGTAATCAAAACTAATCGGAATTTCTGTACTACCACTCGTTGCGGGATTTAACACAAGACGCAAATCTTTCTCAATAGGAATATCTATTCCAATAGAATTATAGGATGTCAATGTCAAACTGTAAAATCCTGAAGAACCATCATAGCTTTGACTAGCAATCAAATTTTTCACATAAATATCATCAAAAATACTAATCAAAGCATCTCTAATGGCTTCAATCTCATTAGGTATTTTATCTAATGGAAGTAACTGACTTAACGAAGGGTGCATTATAGTATTTGACATATATTTATTCTTTATAATATTCTATGATTCGTGTAGCAATTAAAGTTGGATCGTTTTTGTGGCCTTCCAGATATAATTTACATGTAATCCAATTATGCTGAGCATCATATTCGTATTCATAATAACGATTAATCGCTGGCTTATTTCTAAGCCCTGGGGTTGTAAAAACTTGCTCTGTAATATCTCCATATCGATTGTATTTCCCAATCATTTGTTCTGCGGGAAATGCCCTATAGTTACCGCCTTCCATTATATACCTTTCTACTTGGTTTATATAATTTTCTTTGGAATCATAAGTATATTTTTCCTCAAATTCTTTCTTACCGTTTATTAGATAAGTAATTTGAATTAATCTATTCTGACTGTCATATTTATAATTTCGTTTTATATTGCTATTGTATGGAGTGTCTAAATAATGCTCATAATAGGTTCCTAAAATTGTATTCTTTTGATTTTCTCCTGCATTAATTTCTTGGCTTATTAAATTCCCTTTTTGATCATAAATATAATGGGTTCGGGTATGTATATAAGCTGCAGGAGGAGGTACTATTTCATAATCGTCTAATGGTTGATTTTGTATCTCTTCTATTATCCTGTTTTTATCATCAAAGGTATATGAATATACACCTTGAATTAAATCTGGTTCAATTTCTATATTTGTTCCTCTACTCCATATTTTTTCATTTAATTTTATCCCAATATTATTATAAGCAGGAAAAGGAACGGCTTGTTTAATTCTATATTTTTCTTTTTCTATTCGATCTTTTTCATTGTATACATAATTTGTGGTTGCTTTATAGTTTATAGGCTGTGTGATGGAGTCTTTTAAACTCGAAAGATATAAAACCATCATTCCATGCCTATCAAATTGTTTATAACTTACACTACCAACATCATTTTTTGCTTTGAGAAGTAAAATTTCATATTTACTATATCCTTCCTTTATATAAGTATAAAAGAAACGCATCGATTCCACCTTTCCATGTAAGTTGAAAGCTCTAAGACTAGTATGAATTCCACTATAATCTACATTATCCTGCGCAGTACATCCTGAAATATTTAATATCAGGACACAGAACCAAAACATTATTTTCGTTATAATTCTATTCATAATACTTTATTATTCGTGTAGCAATTAAAGTTGGATCATTTTTGTGGCCTTCCAGATATAATTTACATGTAATCCAATTATGCTGAGCATCATATTCGTACTCATAATAACGATTAATCGCTGGCTTATTTCTAAGCCCTGGGGTTGTAAAAACTTGCTCTGTAATATCTCCATATCGATTGTATTTCCCAATCATTTGTTCTGCGGGAAAATCTCTATATGTACCACCATTAGATACATATCGTTCTACTTGGTTTATATAATTTTCTTTGGAATCATAAGTATATTTTTCTTCAAATTTCTTTTTATCATTGACCACATAAGTAATTTGAATTAACCTATTCTGACTGTCATATTTATAGTTTCGCTTTAAATCACTATTATATGGGATATCTAAATAATGCTCATAATAACTTCCTAAAATTGTATTCTTTTGATTTTCTCCAGCATTAATTTCTTGGCTTATTAAATTCCCTTTTTGATCATAAGTATAATGGGTACGGGTACGGATGTAAACTGCAGGAGGAGGTGTTACCTCATAATCGTCTAAGGGTTGATTCCATATCTCTTCTATTATCCTATTTTTATCATCATAGGTATAGGTATATAAACTTTGAATTAAAATGGGTTCAATTTCAGACCCAGATCCTCTGCTCCACATTTTTTCATTTAATATTATCCCAATATTATTATAAGCAGGAAAAGGAACGGCTTGTTTAATTCTATATTTTTCTTTTTCTATTCGATCTTTTTCATTGTATACATAGCTTGTTGTTAGTTTATGATTTATCGGTTGTGTGATCGAATCTTTTAAATTATAAAGATTTAAAATTATCATTCCCTGTTTATCAAATTGTTTATACCCCATACTACCAACATCATTTTTTGCTTTAAGAAGTAAAATTTCATATTTACTATATCCTTCCTTTATAGAAGTATAAAAGAAACGTACCGATTCCACCTTTCCATGCAAATTATAAACTCTAAGACTGGTATGAATTCCACTGTAATCTACATTATCCTGCGCAGTACATCCTGAAATATTTAATATCAGGACACAGGACCAAAACATTATTTTCGCTATAATTCTATTCATAATACTTTATTATTCGTGTAGCAATTAAAGTTGGATCATTTTTGTGGCCTTCCAGATATAATTTACATGTAATCCAATTATGCTGAGCATCATATTCGTATTCATAATAACGATTAATCGCTGGCTTATTTCTAAGCCCTGGGGTTGTAAAAACTTGCTCTGTAATATCTCCATATCGATTGTATTTCCCAATCATTTGTTCTGCTGGAAATGCCCTATAGTTACCGCCTTCCATTATATACCTTTCTACTTGGTTTATATAATTTTCTTTGGAATCATAGGTGTATTTTTCCTCAAATTCTTTCTTACCGTTTATTAGATAAGTAATTTGAATTAATCTATTCTGACTGTCATATTTATAATTTCGCTTTATATCGCTATTGTATGGAGTGTCTAAATAATGCTCATAATAGGTTCCTAAAATTGTATTCTTTTGATTTTCTCCTGCATTAATTTCTTGGCTTATTAAATTCCCTTTTTGATCATAAGTATAATGGGTACGGGTATGTATATAAACTGCAGGAGGAGGTGTTACCTCATAATCGTCTAAGGGTTGATTTTGTATCTCTTCTATTATCCTGTTTTTATCATCAAAAGTATATGAATATACATTTTGAACTAGGTTAGGATCAATTTCAGACCCTGTTCCTCTATCCCATATTTTTTCATTTAATTTTATTGCTATATTATTATAAGCAGGAAAAGGAACGGCTTGTTTAATTCTATATTTTTCTTTTTCTATTCGATCTTTTTCATTATATACATAACTTGTAGTCGCTTTATAGTTTATAGCTTGTGTGATGGAATCTTTTAAATCATAAAGATATACCTCCATCATTCCATATTCATCAAACCGTCTATATCCGACACTCGCAACATCATTTTTTGCTTTGAGAAGTAAAATTTCATATTTACTATATCCTTCCTTTTTATAATTATAAAAGAAACGTACCGATTCCACCTTTCCATGTAAGTTGAAAGCTCTAAGACTAGTATGAATTCCACTATAATCTACATTATCCTGCGCAGTACATCCTGAAATATTTAATATCAGGACACAGGACCAAAACATTATTTTCGCTATAATTCTATTCATAATACTTTATTATTCGTGTAGCAATTAAAGTTGGATCATTTTTGTGGCCTTCCAGATATAATTTACATGTAATCCAATTATGCTGAGCATCATATTCGTATTCATAATAACGATTAATCGCTGACTTATTTCTAAGTCCTGGGGTTGTAAAAACTTGCTCTGTAATATCTCCATATCGATTGTATTTCCCAATCATTTGTTCTGCTGGAAATGCCCTATATGTACCACCATTAGATACATATCGTTCTACTTGGTTTATATAATTCTCTTTGGAATCATAGGTGTATTTTTCTTCAAATTTCTTTTTATCATTGACCACATAAGTAATTTGAATTAACCTATTCTGACTGTCATATTTATAGTTTCGCTTTAAATCACTATTATATGGGATATCTAAATAATGCTCATAATAACTTCCTAAAATTGTATTCTTTTGATTTTCTCCAGCATTAATTTCTTGGCTTATTAAATTCCCTTTTTGATCATAAGTATAATGGGTTCGGGTACGGATGTAAACTGCAGGAGGAGGTGTTACCTCATAATCGTCTAAGGGTTGATTCCATATCTCTTCTATTATCCTATTTTTATCATCATAGGTATAGGTATATACACTTTGGAGTAACATAGGTTCAATTTCTGCTCCTGTTCCTCTGCTCCATATTTTTTCATTTAATTTTATCCTAATGTTATTAAAAGCTGGAAAAGGAACGGCTTGTTTAATTCTATATTTTTCTTTTTCAATCCGATCTTTTTCATTATATATATAATTTGTTGTTGCTTTATAGTTTATAGCTTGTGTGATCGAATCTTTTAAACTCGAAAGATATAAAACCATCATTCCCTGTTTATCAAATTGCTTATAACCTACACTACCAACATCATTTTTTGCTCTGAAAAGTAAAATTTCATATTTACTATATCCTTCCTTTATATAAGTATAAAAGAAACGCATCGATTCCACCTTTCCATGTAAGTTGAAAGCTCTAAGACTAGTATGAATTCCACTATAATCTACATTATCCTGCGCAGTACATCCTGAAATATTTAATATCAGGACACAGGACCAAAACATTATTTTCGCTATAATTCTATTCATAATACTTTATTATTCGTGTAGCAATTAAAGTTGGATCATTTTTGTGGCCTTCCAGATATAATTTACATGTAATCCAATTATGCTGAGCATCATATTCGTATTCATAATAACGATTAATCGCTGGCTTATTTCTAAGCCCTGGGGTTGTAAAAACTTGCTCTGTAATATCTCCATATCGATTGTATTTCCCAATCATTTGTTCTGCGGGAAAATTTCTATATGTACCACCATTAGATACATATCGTTCTACTTGGTTTATATAATTCTCTTTGGAATCATAGGTGTATATTTCCTCAAATTTCTTTTTATCATTGACCACATAAGTAATTTGAATTAACCTATTCTGACTGTCATATTTATAGTTTCGCTTTAAATCACTATTATATGGGATATCTAAATAATGCTCATAATAGGTTCCTAAAATTGTATTCTTTTGATTTTCTCCAGCATTAATTTCTTGGCTTATTAAATTCCCTTTTTGATCATAAGTATAATGGGTACGGGTATGGATATAAACTGCAGGAGGAGGTGTTACCTCATAATCGTCTAAGGGTTGATTTTGTATCTCTTCTATTATCCTGTTTTTATCATCAAAAGTATATGAATATACATTTTGAACTAGGTTAGGATCAATTTCAGACCCTGTTCCTCTATCCCATATTTTTTCATTTAATTTTATCCCAATATTATTATAAGCAGGAAAAGGAACGGCTTGTTTAATTCTATATTTTTCTTTTTCTATTCGATCTTTTTCATTATATACATAACTTGTTGTTCTCTTATAATTAATGGGTTGTGAAAGTGAATCATATAATCTGTAAAGAAACAATATCTCCATGCCATATTGATCAAATTGCTTATACCCTACACTCGCAATATCATTTTTTGCTCTTAATCTCAAAATTTCAGCATTACTATATCCTTCCTTTATATAAGTATAAAAGAAACGTACCGATTCTACTTTTCCATGCAAATTATAAACTCTAAGACTGGTATGAATTCCACTATAATCTACATTATCCTGCGCAGTACATCCTGAAATATTTAATATCAGGACACAGGACCAAAACATTATTTTCGTTATAATTCTATTCATCACTTAAATATTAAATGTATTTAACACTTCCTGTACCCCATATTTATGCCCTGATGAAGGGGTTAATAATGTTTTATGTATTTCTGTTTGAGCATCTTTTAGCACATCGGTTGATTGGAATGGAAACCATTTCCCATTTTTATATAACACGGAAGAATCAATTAGTCCGGCCATACCCGAAACAGCTCCACGTATAGTATCTACTCTATGTTCACTTGATGCAGCTATGCCCAATTTGACTTCCAGAGCAGCATTGATATTTGTCATAGCCCCTAGAAAAGATAAAGAATTCACGATATCATCTACTCCCATTCTTCTACCTTCCTCTGTTAATATTCCATTTAAATAATTATTAAATTCATCATAAGCGGTGAATATGGTCATCATCGATTGTAAAAAATTGGGGTTGTTTAGCTCCGTAGCATATGTATCTACAATATATTTATTCAATCCTACTGGTACAGACATTAAAGTTCCATCTGGATACTTGGCCCCATTAGGATCTAGCAGACCATCTTTGAACATTTGTTCGTAAAACTTACTACCCAGATTTATTATCAATTCGGTTTCCGTTTCCTCCGTATTTACAATATTTGGTTTATTTGCTAAATATTTAATAATCGTATTTCTGTGATTTTTAATATTGTTATTGACTATATTTATTAAATTTTGAGAACCAAGCACCTCAATCAATAATAATTTCCTATAATAAAATGTTAAGACATTGGTTATTGGTTCTATGGATAATTCCATTGAAACATCTAAATATATTCCGGCATCAATACCAAACGTTTTTGCCCTTTGAAGAAAATCTCTTTTACTCTTAACTTCACGATCTCCTATATTGCCAGTAGTGCTGTAATTATTAACAACCTTATCCCCTACATTCGCTTTGGCTTTTAGGTTCCTTCTTTCTAATTGATTAATTCCTGCTCCTACTTTCGTTCTAAAAGTATAGCTCTGCATGAAAGACAGCATGTCCGCTATATTTTTTTCATCAAAGTTTAGATTTTGCCATAATTTATATAAATTTAATCGAATCATAGTTTCTTGTCCAGGCATACAAAATGTATTTACATCCCCAGTATAACTTCCAATTTTCACGTTACTTTCCCATGTCCAATTACTACCAGTAACATATCTAATGGCTCCAGCTATTCCTTCTACAATAGGTATATTATTCCCTGTTAAACTAACATCGTTTAGAGTTACAACAGAAGCAGCAACTTTTCTAGTTCCTTCAAAAGCGACTCCAAGTAAAATTCCTGTATCGCTTGTCAACAAACTAAAAAAGCGATTAATAAAGGCCACAGAAGGCTTCATGAGTAAACGCTGTAAAAAATTACCCATTGCCCCTACATTTAACTGGTTTTGTGCATTAAAAGTTAATTCTACTTTTGTACTACTGGCCACTCTACCATCAACTTCAGGTAATAATGGATTATTATTATATTCTGCTTCGTATGAAAATTCGTATCCCAAAACATGTTCTCCCGAGATTTGTATTCCAATTCCGGGGAGATTACTTAAAATATTATCTACCCCTACAAAACTCTTCTTCTCGTTTTGTTCCGAACTCGTCTCTACTGCTTTCTTTAATTTTATATTTTTATCCGGATTTGGATTACCTGCAATAAATCCAACCTGAGCAGCTGCGCTAACTTTAGTACTTTTTTCAAGTACTATGGACATATTATTCAGATAATTTCGTGGACTAATATTTAATAGGTTTAAACAATTTAAAATCTCAGAAGCCGCTTTAACCAAAAAACCACCGTAAACAGTTACAATCATAGCCAGTAATCCCGTTTCTTCAGGACGAATCGGAAATTCATACTCAGTAATTCCTTTAAACTTAAACCCTGATTCTATAGAAGCCAAAGCATTTATTCCAATAGGTTTTTTTGTTTTTCCACTTCCTAATGAAAATCCTAATGAGTAGGAATACCCTGTCGCAACATCCCCACCTACATATAAACTTCCTTCAGATCGGTACATTATAGTAAGTTCATTTTGAGGTGTCATTTTACGCCATATTGATCTACCTCCCATTGCATCAGTTGCAATTGGGAATAATCCCCAAGTAATTCCAATAGTAGCTTCACATATTCCTCCTAAACCTCTTGGCCAATATTTTGCTAATGATTCAATTGCAAATCGATATGCATTTTTATAAAAAGACCATACCTCACTGTATAAAGCTATAGTTGCTTCTTTTACAGCAGAAAATAATATGTTAAATATTGATGTAGAAGTCATTTGACCGATTCTACCTTGCAATGCCAGTTCAGAAATGTAACGCATTAATTGAGCATTTTGAATAGCTGGATCGTCATAAGCTTCTAACATTTCATAATGCCTGAAGTTTAAAAAATAATATAATGAATCTGCAAATTTCCTTGATGGTATACGAATATTTTTACCTCCATCTGCTATAAAAGAACTTGTCTCACCATTCGGCTGAAAAATAATTTTAGTATTTGGATCTAACTCTTCTTGTTTTTTTAAAAAACGATAATAATTTGGTAAACCTGTATAAGTATTATTGTCATTCGGATCAAATTTATTATCAAAAAGATTTGTTGACTCTAAATGATCTATTTTATAGCGATTTTGTAAACTATCTCTTTTCATTCCCCATTCTTTTATAACTCCAATAGTTTCTTCACTAGAATTATAATAATATAATAGGTTTAAATAAAACTGAAATCGGGCATCCTCAGATCGTTGTTGTCCTTCAAATGGAACTCTATTCGGTAAAGTAAAAATAGGTACATCATCATTATATGGATCTTTAATGATATAATCTCCAGTGCCATAATAATTTTCTTCTACAATTGTTGAAAAGTTTTCTCCACTTTTCACCTTATAAATTTTTGCTTCTGGATCATCAAACAATAATGGAGGAGTATTTTCTGCCTCTAAGGTTATATTATCCATCGGAATTAAAAAACTCCCCTCTACATTCTCCATTTTGATTTTAGTAGTATCCTTATCCAACGATAAATGATCTATAGGAGAAAATCCTTTATTTGCTCTGCTTATATTTAATTTTTCAATAGACTTATCATTACTAGTATCTAGAAATCCAAAACCACTATTAGGCAGAGCAACATAAACTTTTGATTCTTCCAGAGAAATATAACTTCCTTTTATTGGCTCATCACTGTCAAATTCTATTTTTTCTCCCCCTATGTTTAATACATATTTATATTTCCCATCAGGATCTCGTTCCTGTTCAAAACTAAAACTATTATTAGATGACTTCCCAATAATATCACCTGAATCATAATCTTGAATTACATCGTTATGAATTTTAGTGTCAAGTGCTAGTAAGGTCTGTGTATCTACTATACCTGTTGTTGGTAATCCAACCCATTCCTGAAATTTCTTAACAGCAGATTCTAAATTATCATCAAAATTAAAAGAAGTGCTATCTAAAGGATATGCAGGTCCAAAATTATGATTGTCTTTATTAAGATAATGAACAATATTTAATGCTAATCTAATTATTCTTACTGCAGAATTATTTTTAGAACTTTTGGTGTTTTTACCTAAGGGTCCATATGCTACATCATCATTTTTTGCTAATCCGACTAAGTATAAATTTGTATTTAAGATAAGACTTCTTAATTCTCCACCACCTCTTACACTGTTAGGAATATTTGTTACAGGTAACGAAATATTGTTTATCGCTTTTTTTGATATATATATTGACATATGGATATTACTTTAAAAAATTATATTGAAACTTAATTAATATAGAATAGCAGTTATTAAGCTAATTTTTTCATCATTAACTAAAATCTCCTCTGGATAATCTATTAAATCTATTGTAAGCATATTATTATTACCTTCAACAATTGTGGCTACACCTAATGATAAAGTGTATTCTTTTATAACAAACTTGAAAGCAGGGATTGAGACTAAATTATTTGATTTTATATAACTAGGATGTTTTACAAAAAATTCATTATCGGTATAAGCTGTAGTTTCTAAATCTTTTAAAGCCTTATACTCTTTATGCGTTAGAGTAATTGCTTCAAATGTTTCAAAAACATCGTCTCTAGTTTTATATTCACCAATTCGTGTATAGAATAAGAACTTTATTAATGAATTAGAATCTTCTGTATTATTAAATGAAAATTTTGCTAATTCAAAATTTTCAATTTTATTTGATGTATTTAGTATTTGATTTAAGTATCCAGCTGTAGAATCAGCCTGAGAATTTAATTCTAAATCTTCTACTACTCCAATAGAAGTATTTATACTTTTATTTTGAAATTTACCCGTTGCTATTATCTCTTTTGGATAATAAGCCTTGTCTTCTACCTTTTGATAAACTAAATCACTCTTATAACTAAAAAAAGTAACATTATCTTTATCAACAGCTATACCTGAAGTGGGGTAATATGCTTCTCCTCTTTCAGCATTAACTATAAGAGGTGAGTTTAAAGATGAATAAGTATAAACTCTAAAATGTCCATCTTCAATATTCTCGTTTCCAAAAATATTATTCATCTTCAAAGAGAAAAAGTTATTCCAAATCGGACTTTCATATTGTTGATTGAGGCTATCACCAATTGCTGATTTTTTTAATAAAAAATAATTTGCGCCTAACTTATTATCATTAAATCTCCAGTTCTTTAATCCAATTGGCTCTGTCCTTTTCAATTGAATATTAATACTATTATCTGATAATGCAATTGGAGTATGTCGCATTTCCTTATTTCCGCTTCCTGTAAATATTTTACCTACATAAGAAGAAATAAAATTTAAATTTTCTGGATTACCTGCCAATATTGGGAGCATAATAAATAAATTGTCTCTATCTGTATTATACTGTATATTCTTCAGTATTAAAATCGGCCATTTTGAATAATAATTATGGGGTTCGAAAATAGGTTTTTTAATACTTGTATTGGTAGAATAAAAACCTAACTCAACTGTATCTTCTAACTTAAAAAAATGATTATATGAAAATCCTTGATCATTTCTTACATCTATATATACAACATTTTTATTATAAAATTTAGATAAAAAATCATTCCCATTTACTGTTTTTTTTATGATCTTATTTTGGTTTTTTGAAGCCCCATAAAAAGCTGTAATATCAAGATAATTTAAAATCTCCTCTTTTTCCATTCTAGTGTTAAACATTTTGATTAATTTCTCTTTTGTCGGGAGATTTTCAACAAGTATGAGCTTAGGAATCTGAAAAATATGTTCCGATTTTTTCAAAATGTCTAATTGGGTTTCATAACCAATCCGATCCAAAATTATTTGTACACTTGCTAAATGACTAGCTCCCCCATAAAACTTTCCTATTTGACAACCAGCAGGAACTATTATTGGATGGAAATTATCCGAATTATCGAAAAATATTTTTTCTAAATATGTACTATCAATAGCCTCGGAAAAATCATATCCTAGAGAACTAGCACTAGCTAGATTACTTGTTTCATTATCTAAATTAATTTTATCTTGAAGTTTCTTAATAATATCTAATATATTATTCGAATCCCAACTTGGGTCTGATGCTTTAATAAATTTATCATTTCCAAACAATGTTGCTTTTTTAATGCCTCGATAAATTATAAACTTAATTGGAAAACCCAATAAATTAGCATCTAAAGGTCGTATTGCTATATTTAATAATTCCTCATCTCCATTACTTTGAACAGCTAAAACAAGTGATTTCGTTAAAGAGTAGACTGGAGCCTCCTCTAGAACCAAAAATTTATTTTCTAATTGATAACGCTCATATCCTGATTCATCATTTTGAGGACCAAAAGCCATACTCTCGATTTGATTGTTTTGAATACTTTCTTCTTTCGTAAAAAAATATATTTCTGTCATTTATATTAGATTTAATGAAATTAATTGTCATGATTCAAAACTCACTTACTTTTATAAAATTGAAAAAACCTTTTCTTCTTCTTTTAAATAAATTTCACAAGTTCTTTCAAAAAAGCATGTTCAGTTTCTAAATTTAGAAATAAATATTTGGATTAGCTACTTCAAACTTAAGTCTTTTCCTGTTTTTAACGTAAATATCACATTCAATTATCATAAGAAAAAACTTATAATTAAATGGTAGCTTAAGTAAACAGTAGGGGAATCTTTTTTTTATAAAGGGAAATTTTAGAAAAATAAAAATTGTAGTCTTTACTATTTGTCCTTCTCTTTTATACTTAAAGAAAAATCTTCCATATTTCTTTCTATGTAAAAATACTATATCTCAAATTCCTTATCTTTGAGTAGATATTATTACATTATAATAACCCACAACTCTTCTGATTATGATGGATTTTGAAATAATCGAAACAGATCGTTTAAAACTTCGAAAGGTTACACCTGATGTTTATGATTTTATTTTTCAGAATTATACCAATCATGAAATTAAAACTTTCTTAGGATTACATGATGATATTGATTTTCATCGAGAACGTGAAAAATACAATGAGGGCTTAACAACCTATAACAGGTCTTTTCTAGTATTTCAACTATTAGATAAAAATACAGAAACTATAATAGGTTCCTGTGGCTTTCATACTTGGTATCTAGAACATGATCGTGCCGAAATTGGGTATGCTTTAACGAATGAGCAGTACAGAGGCAAAGGATTTATGACGGAAGCTATGGATACTATTATTGCATATGGATTCAACACGATGAATCTACATCGTATTGAGGCATTCATTGGGCCTAATAATACGCCTTCCTTACAATTAATTAAGAACTTTCATTTTACACAGGAAGGACATTTAAGAGAACATTTTTTCAAGAACAATGTGATGGAAGATTCTCTCGTTTTTTCACTTTTGAAAAAGGAATATAAAAGCAAATGATACAACCTAATTCCTATAAAAACAAAAGCCGATTTCTATAGAAATCGGCTTTTGTTTACTCATAAAATATGTTATTATACATCAGAATCCTGATTTAAATATACTTCATCTATTTCTTCTTCAGTTTCTTGTACAGGTGCTGCATGATAGTGTTGTTCATCTTCTCCAAGCACCATTCCCCAAGGCTTTAAACCATCCACACGGTCAAAAATAACTTTGAAAATTGCTATCACTGGAATCGATAAGAACATACCCGTAATACCCCACATCATTTCTCCTACCACTAAACCTAATAAAGCGACAAGTGTATTAATTTTCACTTTGGATCCTACTATTTTAGGCATAATAAAATTACTGTCAACCAAATGTATTGCTGCCATCGAAATCACTACAAACAATACATGACTACTACTTGTTGTTGCAAAAGTGATGATTATCGTAATCAATAAAGCAATGAACATTCCGATGTATGGAATGATATTAAATATTCCTGTAATCAATCCTAGTAAAAAGGCATACTTGATACCAATACATTCAAAAGCAATGCATGCTAATGTTGTTACAATCAACATTTGCAGAAAAAGCCCTACAATGTATTTCTTTACAATATATTGTACTTGATTAATCGCATCATATACAATTAAACTATGATTTTCATGGAATAACGAAACAATAAATCGTAGTAATAAATGGCGGTGTAACAGAATAAAAAACGTATACAGAAAAATAAACATCAGAAACAATACCAATGAAGACACAGACAATAAGGTTTGCCCTACTAGGGATGTTCCCTTACTCAATACATCGGTTGCAAAACTATTGATGTAGTTAATCTGTTCTGTATTATTAACATGGAAAGTATCCGAAATCCAATTCTGTAATGTGGTGGTAGTTTCCAATACTTGTTGCCTAAAGGCAGGTAAATCCTGAGCAAAATCGGTCAATTGAATACCCAATAAAAATAGGACTCCAAAAATGGTAACAATCAAAACCAACAATACAACAAAGGCAGCCAAGCTACGAGGAAAACGCCAGCGTTTCTCCAAAAAATTAGCAAAAGGCAATAATAGCAGGGAGAATAGAAAGGCAAAAATTAGCGGTGCTAATAGTGTTTCTCCTATAATCGCTACGTATCCCACAATAACTAAAATAATCAAAACATGTGCTAATCGCGTATAAAAAGGCGTAATCCGTGTCATTCTAATGTTTTTAATTTGTTACTGAATAAAAATAATCCAAATTACAGTAGCGATTGCATTTATTCTGTAAAATTTGAATCAAATTACTCGTTAGTCAATTTTTTCTTATCAGCATAGGCCGATAGCATCAATGATAATGCCCCATCTCCTGTTATATTACAGGCTGTTCCAAAACTATCTTGTAATGCAAAAATGGTTAGTAGTAAAGCTGTTCCTGCTTCATCAAACCCTAATACTGATATAATGATTCCCAACGAAGCCATTACAGTTCCACCTGGGACACCTGGAGCACCGATAGCAAACACGCCTAATAATAATATGAAAATTACTAGTGTTGATAGAGCCGGTAATGTTCCGTATAAAACCATTGATACTGTCATTACAAAAAATACTTCGGTTAGTACTGATCCACATAAATGGATATTTGCAAACAGCGGAATAGAAAAATCGGTAATATCATCTCTTAATATTTTACTTTTCTTTGCCGATTGTAATGCTACTCCTAAAGTAGCGGCAGAAGACATCGTACCTACAGCTGTAATATAAGCAGGTCCATAATGTTTCAATACTTTCCATGGATTTTTCCCCGAATAAAGTCCTGCCACGCCATACAAAAAGGCTAACCAGATGTAATGACAAACAATTACTATAATTACAACCTTTAAAAACACAGGCAACTGGTGTGTAATGGATCCTTCATAACTTAGAATACAGAAATTTGCTGCTATAAAAAAAGGCAACATTGGTATCAGTACTTTATTTACCAAGGCCAAAACAATTTTCTGAAAATCTTCCAGTAATTCTTCAATCTTTTTTGATTGTGTCCATACTGTGGCTACACCCAACATTAAGGCTAATACTAAAGCGCTCATTACACTCATCACAGGTGGTATATCCAATTGGAATAATAATGCTGGAACTTCTTTCAATCCTTCCTTTGATGCTACAATATCCAAAAAGGGAATAAACTGATATCCTACAAAAGCTCCAAAAAGAGCACTTCCTACAGATGATAAATAAGCAATCAATAATGCCAATCCTAATACTTTGGAAGCATTGCTCTTCAATCGGGTGATGGACGGAGCCACAAATCCAATGATAATTAGGGGAACCATAAAAAAGATCAATTGACCTAATATATACTTAACGGCAATAACAGCCTGAATTTGTTGTTCAGTAATATAGTTACCCAATAGGATACCTAGAATAACACCAATCAGTAATTGGAATACGGTACTCGAAAATACTTTTTTCATAAAATAAATATTCTTTTAAAAATGCTAATGTGCCGGTTTTACGACGTTGTAATGTGTTTATAAGGACGGGAAATTTTAGTCAAAAAACGATTGATTCTGCGCAACTTAACCTTAGTTCGTTTATCCAGCTTAATCTTATATTTTGAAATATTTGTAAATAATACCCCCGCCAGTATTATTCCTAAACCAATAAATTGTGTACTGGTAATTGATTCTCCTGCAATAATCCATCCCAGCAATACTGCTACAATTGGATTAATATATGTATGCGTACTCACCGTAACTGTATCTTTGATAGACAAAAGCCAAATGAATGACAAATAGGCTATAATGGATCCAAAAACAATTAGAAATCCTAATCCTGCCCAAGCTTTTATCGGTACTTCTGCAAAGTGTATGCTACTCCATTCACCTCGAATTAAAGCAATACTAAAACTCACTGTACCTGCTACGATGAGTTGTTGTGCAATATTCATAAAAGTAGAATGTCCAGCTGGATTATTCTTAGAATATAAAGCGCCCAATACCCATGAAACTGAACTGAGTGCCAATACTACAAAAGCAATAATTCGGGTAGAACTATCGGCTTTAACCGATACTGAGCTTACACTTCCCTTTAGGAATAATAATAATCCTGAAAATCCTATTGCCAGTCCTAATACGATGTATTTATTGGAAAAATAATAATTCCAATTTTTCTTATCAATAGCAATAAACCAAAAAGGTCCCGTTGCGATTGCAATTGCTGCTTCGGTAGAGGTAACATACTGCTCACCCCAAGCTACTAATCCTGTACCTCCTGCCAAAATTAAACTGCCAGTAATCGCGTTTTTCTTCCAATTCGGCAAAGATAGTACTTTCTCGCCTTTTGCATAACGCCAGGCAAATAATATCAATCCTGCAATTAAAAAGCGAAATCCTGATAAGATAAAGGGAGGAAATCCTTGTAAACCATAGAAAATAGCTAAGAATGTAGACCCCCAGATAATGTATATACTGGCAAAAGCCAGGAAAACAAGTAATGAATTTTTATATAAAGCCATAATAAATTAGAGTAATAAATGAAATAAAAAAAGCCCTTCATCATTGAAGGGCTTGTAATTGGTACTTTTTATGATCAATAACATTCCTTCAACAATACGATAAATTCATATTGCAGCACATTGAAATTGAAATCATATTCACATTAATAGTTTCCATAGAATAGGTATTTTAAGTTATCGTTTTGGTTGATTATTTGAGCATAAAAAAAAAGCCCTTCATACTGTTGCATGAAAGGCTTTTTATCTATTGAAATATATTTTATATACTAGACCATTTCATACCATAAGGGATTCGAGCAACACATATTCATGTTACTTGAATTAATTATAATATTTTGGTTATTTCTCTTCATTATGCGACAAAAGTAAATAGTTTTTCAATACGAACGGTATATCGAACCAATTTTTTATCAATTAGTTAATATGGAATTTCAAAATTGGCTTTAAAGCCCTTTCCTGTACCAGTTTCAAAAATAACTTTTCCACCAATCGTATGAATTCGTTCTTCTATATTTTTCAAGCCACTTTTATAGACGGCTGCATTCGATTCCATCCCAATTCCATTATCAGAATACGTAATATTCAATTTTTTAACATTACTTAAAAAACCTACAACAATTAGACTGGCTTCACTATGTTTTTTCATATTTACCATTAATTCCTGAAGAATACGAAACACAATAATTTTTTTATTTTCCTGAATTCCCTTCCAATCGATTGCATCCAACCCACGAATGATTACATTCGATTGATTGGTGGAATATTCTGAAAGTAGTTGTTTTAAATGTTCGCCATATTTTGCTCCAGTATCAATCGAACTATTTTCTCTTGAAATATCACGGGTTCGTATATATACCTGATCTAATGTATTCATTAATCTTTCTTTATTCTCAGGAGAAGACAAATCCTGATTTTCTGCGAAAGCCATGGCATTATGTACATCATTTGCTAATTCATCATGTACTTTTTTAGAAATCCTGGTTTCTGTCTTATACGTTTCCTGAACCATTTGCCTTTTATGTATAGATTTAAGTATATAAATCAACAAACCACAAATTAATAATGCCGAAAGTCCTCCTAGTCCATATAAGTTTTTCTGATTACTGATACGTTCTACCTGAATTGCTCTAATTGCTTGGTCTGCCTTCAATTTTAAATTTTCTTCTTTACTTTTAGAAGAATCAAATTTTACGGAAGCAAACTCATCTTTGACTTTCATTCTTACTTTACCAATGCTATCTCTTAAATTGTTATTATAGAGGGCGAGTTCTTTTAGTTCAGATCCTGAGCTATCTTGGATTAATAAATGTAACGCTTCAATACGATCGTCAACACTATTATTCTTTGTTGCAAATTCATAAGCTTTTGATGCATATTTTTTAGCTAGAATTAAATCCTTAGGATAATAATAGCGGGATAAATTCATATAACTTGAAATGAGTTCGTATGAATTATTAATTTGCTCGCGTATCATTAAACCACGCTCAAAATAGAATAGACTTAATTTTCTATCACCCAAATCAAAATAAGCAGTTCCTAGATTATTCAGTACACGTCCTTTTAATTTAAATACTTCTGTTTTTAATTTTTCATCCTTAATCTCAATAGGTATTTGAATTAATGATGATAATATCGGAATAGCCTGCATCGGCGCTTTCTTCTTAATGTATACTACTGCTTGATTATTTTTCAAAATTATTTTTGATAAGGAATCTTCTGTAAGTTCATAGGCTTTTTGATAATAATCTAAAGCTTTATCATAACTCATAAGGTTTTTATAAGCTACTCCCAATATATTATAGGCTTCTCTATAGTATTGTTTATTTGTAGAGTTTTTTAAAAACTTTAATGCTTCTGTCGCTGTATTTTCACTCCCAAAATAATCATTAGACGTTTGTTGAATACGGGCCATTAATAACAGTTTGTATACTACTTGAAGACTATCTTTTCTTAATTCATATTGCAATTTTGAAATGTTATAAAAATAAAAAGTACTATCTAATTTTTCTTTTTTCCAATAATAATTACCGAGTTCTTCATATGCCTTTGCTTTATATAAAGTATCATTTTTTTTAATAGCATAATTTTCGAATTTATGAATATAATACCATGTACTATCTGTAGTATTTTGAGTTCTTAAAGTCACTACATTCCACAATGTTTTCAATACCAAAGAATCTTGATTTGAAGCATAGGCCATTTTATACGCCTTAGTACTGTTATCCAATCGTTTTTGTATTGAAAGAGAATCTTCTTGACTAAGAGTCAAATATTTATTCACTTGATTAATAACATCCTGTTGCCCAATAATCGACTCTTTAGGTTGATTACAGGATATAAAAGCCCCTATAATAATTATAAAAAATAGAAGCTTGTATTTTTTCTTAATCGTTACCATAAAGCTAAAGTACTAATTATAATGTTTTTTCTATAGGCATTATACATTCTTCAATCAAAAAGCAATCATTCATTACCGATAATTTTAAATAAAAAATACCCTCAAGAATAGATTCTTGAGGGTATGTCATACTAAATTATTATTCTATTACTTTTTTGGCGGTGTAATCGGTGTATATCCATCATCTCCACCAGTATCAATTTCATCATCATTAGGTATCACGCCTTTTGGGAATGGAACATCACCTGGATCATTTATAGAATCTTTAGCTTGTAAAGATTCATATGGTTTTTGACTCATTGTGGTTCCTGATTCATCGTATAAACCATCTGTTGAACATGAAAATAATGTAGCGCTGATTGCTAAAATTGCCGTATATATAATTGATTTTTTCATTGTTTTTAAATTTTAAAAATTTGACATAGGAATGGCCGTTCGAACTTTTTTGTTCGATTTTTTTAATACATTCATTCCGTTAAAAATTGGTTTTTGGGAAGTGGGAAATGCGACAACAGAATAGGATGATTTATACTTCCCAGTTCATTATTCTACCCTGTCTTGCATTTCCATAATAGAATCAACTTATACATTTGCCTCAATTGCTGACCGATGTTGTAATTAATTCTGAGACAAAGAAATAACCATTGTCAACGAGTATTGCAGTCAAATTCCGATGATTCTGATAATTCCGATAACTTCCTTGTATTTCCGCCAAATTCCGATTCTATACCTTGAAAAATTCCGATATTTCCGGCTTTACAATCCATTTAAAACACAAAAAATCCAGTGTGAATGACACCAGATTTTTAAATATTGATTTAATTTTTAGGCAAAAAAAATGGCATCATTTACATGATACCATTCGTTTCTTTTCTATGTTATTTGTATATTATAGTGGTTGCATTTCTTTTTCAAATATTTGCTGAATTACAGCAATCTCTTTGGCATAAATTGTTTTCTTACGCATTGCGAAATACAATGTGTTCTCTATCGTGTGTTCCCCTTCCCATAGCACCTTAACTTTCCCTTGACTTACTTCATTTTTACATAAGAAATCTGGAATAACAGCTATACCACTGCGTCCACTAATACAACGGGCAATTGAATTCATGTTAGGAACAATAAAATTGGGTTTAAAATCTGGACGTTTATTAAAATTCATATACCAGAATCTTCTTAAGTGTTCCATATCTGCAGTTGTTCCATACCATATCTGTTGCTTCAACCACTGCTGGGCTCCTTCAAAATCTTTCTTTTTGATTAAGCTGTTGAATACTTCGCTTTCTGTTTCGCTACCTGCTACTAAAACAATCTTTTCTTTTGAAAACGCTTTATTCTCAATTGATTTGTTATCTCCTTTTTGTGGAGTAATTATTAAATCCAGAATACCATTGCATAAGTCATTGAGCATTTCGGGATAATCTCCAAATTTTATAATGACATTAAAATCTAAAGTCGGTAAATAGGATTCTAAAGTAATTTGGAACGTTTCAAAACACATCCCAATACTAATTGTCGGTTTATCTTTTTCCGCACTTCGATGAAAGTGCTGCTCGGCCGATTCTAATTTATTTAATGCATCCAATATATAATTATAAAGTACTTTTCCACGCTCTGTAGAAACCATTTTACGAGACGTACGATCAAACAACTTATAACCTACATAAGCTTCTAATGAACTTAAATGTAAGCTCACACCAGGTTGCGAAATAAACAAGGTCTGAGCTGCGCCAGTAAGTGTACCTGTTTCATATATTGCTTTAAATGTTCTATACCATTCTAAATTGACCATAGCATTTTATATTATATTTATAATGCAAAAGTACTACTTACTCTATTTTAATAATAGCAATTTAACATTCTTATTTTCCTGCTGTTTAGTCTTTTCTCTGTTTTTATATCATAAAAAATTGCCAAATCAAAAATCTGGGTTTTAATATTTTGTATCTTTAATACCATAAAATTTGAACATAATGATAGAAAATAAGCCCGCTCGAAAAGTAGCAATTGTAGGATACAACCGTATTCCTTTTGCACGTCAGAATACAGCCTATATAACCGCTAGTAATAAAGACATGATGACTGCTGTTTTAAATGGACTTATTGAGCGTTATCATTTACAGAATCAGATTTTAGGAGAAGTTGCTGGAGGTGCTGTAATTAAACACAGCTGGGAATTTAACTTAATGCGAGAATGCGTTTTAAATACTTCATTAAATCCCAGAACACCTACCTGTGATTTACAACAGGCTTGTGATACAGGAATTGAATCGGCTATCTATATCGCAAATAAAATAGCCTTAGGACAAATTGATGTTGGTATTGCAGGTGGTGTAGATTCTACCAGTAATGTTCCTTTGATTTTAAATGAAAGTTTGCGAAAAAAATTACTAGCTATTCGAAGAACAAAAGGATCGTGGAATAAATTCACTCAACTTTTATCCATTAAATTTAAAGATTTAGCCCCTATTGCTCCCATGAATAGTGAGCCGAGCACTGGTTTATCTATGGGTGGACATACTGAGTTTACTGCAAAATATTATAATATTTCCCGTGAGGAGCAAGATGTATTAGCTTTGGAAAGTCATCAAAAAATGGTTAAGGCCTATGAACGTGGTTTTTTTGATGATATGATTTCACCGTATTTAGGCTTAGAACGTGACAATAATCTTAGGGCAGACACTAGTCTTGAGAAGCTAGCCCGATTAAGACCTGCATTTGATAAAGAACATGGTACACTTACTGCTGGGAATTCATCTCCACTAACCGATGGTGCATCGGGTTTATTATTAGCCAGCGAAGAATGGGCTAAGGAACACAATTTACCGATTTTGGCCTACATTACTTTTTCTGAATTGGCCGCTATTGAATATGTACAGCATAAGCACAACCTTCTTCTGGCTCCAATTTATGCCTCTACAAAAATGCTTCAAAGAGCCAAAATGAATTTGCAGGACTTTGATTTTTATGAAATCCATGAAGCTTTTGCAGCACAAGTACTCGCTACTTTAAAAATATGGGAAAGTCCAGAACTCACCAAAGAATTTGGACTGGATCATCATCTAGGCGCTATTGATCGTGCAAAACTCAATGTGAACGGAAGTAGTACCGCAGCAGGTCACCCATTTGCAGCAACTGGCGGGCGTATTATTGCTACTATGTCCAAATTACTGAACGAAAAAGGATCTGGAAAAGGATTTATTTCTATCTGTGCTGCGGGTGGACAGGGAGTGACAATGATTATTGAAAAATAAACCTCAACATTCAGGTTTATTACTAAATAAATAGGTTGCATAACATCGAAATAAGGCTAATTCTATTCTTACAAAACATATTAAATATTTTGTTCTCTCCACACTATAAATCCTCCCTTTATAGCAGAGAAATAAGTCCAAAATACTTTTAAATCTTTACAATAAATCGTAACTTAGTTTCGCCGTCAATCAATACTGATTTAGGGCATGAAAAAGGATTTTTTGAATAAAAAAACAAAAAAAATTATATGAAAAAAGCAGTTATAATAATTGGTGCTGGAACCGGTTTAAGTAAAGGAATAGCACATAAATTTGGAAAAGAAAATTACACCATTGGTTTAATCAGTCGTAATGCTGAAAATCTAAAAAAACTTCAAACAGAATTAGCAGAAAAAGGAATTGAAAGTTTTTATGCTACCGCAGATGCACATCATGCTAATGAATTAACCACAGCCATAGAGAAATTAAAAAAAGAATTAGGCGGAATAGATGTATTAGTCTATAATGTCGCTAATATAAAACACAAAGATATACTGGAAGAAACATCTGATACATTGGTCAATGATTTCACCTTAAATGTTGCTAATGCGTTACACTCTTTACAATGCGTTCATAATGATTTAAAGGATAGAAAAGGAGCATTTCTATTGTCTGGAGGTGGTCTTTCATTATTTCCACATTCACAATATGGATCATTAGCTATTGGTAAAGCGAGTATTCGTAATCTAGCTTTTCAATTGAATAAACGACTAAAGCCTGAAAACATATTTGTAGGAACGGTTACCATTGCAGGTAGTATTGAAGAAAATAGTAAAACACATTCTCCAGCAATACTAGCCAATAAGTTTTGGGAATTATTACAACATCGATCTGAAGCTGAAATCCAGCATTAATATAAAAAGAGAACGTTATATGATAACGTTCCCTTTTTTAATATGATTCTCTATTTCAAAACAGAATAGCGTTCTACAAATTGATCTTTGTATCGTCTACTTATCGTAATCTTTTTTCCCGAGATTAGTTCCATTTGATTATCGGCTAAATGAAGTTTTTTCACTTTATTTAAATTCACCACATGGTTACGATGAATTTGAATGAATTGTTTTTCTGGTAATTTCTGAAACAATAACTTTAATGATATCTCAATTAAAAAAGAATCATCTTCCGTGAATATAGTTGCATACTTCCCTTCTACTTCTATGAATTCAATATGATCAAAGGGAACTTTAACCAAAGTATCTCGTTTCTTAATGAGAAAAAAGGCTTCCATAATTAATGTTGCTCCTATTTGTCCAGAGGAAAATAAACCTACCGTATTCGTGAATTTTTCCAAGGCTAATTCTAAAGCATATTCAAGCTCTAAGGTATTGAAGGGTTTGATTAAATAACTATAGGGTTTTGTGAGTCGAGCGGCTTCAAATGTACCCCGATCTACTGCACTGGTTAGAAATACAAAAGGTTTTAATGTAGCTGGATTTTCATTAATCCGTTCAGCAAAAACAATCCCATCTGGTTTCCCATCCAAGTATACATCGATAATTACAATATCTGGTTTTTGAGCATAGAAAAAACCAAGCCCATCTTTTAAATTTGTTGCTACAGCTGTAACTTCATACCCTTTTTCTTCTAGAGTTTCACGCAATATCTGTCCTTGCTCCGGTTCATCTTCAATAATGAGTATACGTATCTTAATCATGGTTTTCATTTTTTGCTAACTCTAAAGTAATAAAAACTCGGGTACCAATCCCTTCTTCACTTTCCAAATCTAATGTTCCTCCATTTTTCTCAGTCATGGTTTTACATAATTCTAAGCCTAATCCTGTACTCATCTTACCATGAGTATCTCTTTGTCTTTTTTCCAAATGGACATTAAAAATAGAAGCTAAAACAGTTTTTGAAATTCCTATTCCATTATCTTCAACAACTAACTGGATTAACTGTTCTTTTGTTCGGGTATAAAGCTTTATCTCACCTCCATTTTTCGTGAACTTTAAGGCATTATCAATCAAATTTCGAATGACGATTTTGAAAGCATTCAAATCAGCATAAATCCATACATGAGTAGGAATATCTTGAATAAATTGGATTTGTTTCAGTTTCATCGATTCGATATAGTTAACACATACTTGTTCCACAATAACATGCAACGGTAATTTTTCTATCGTAAAAAAAAGATTCTTATTTTGTTCCAAAGCCCAGTAGAGCAAATTGTCTAGCATGGAATAGGTGCTTTCTGTAATTCTGATATTTGATTCCAATAGTTTTTGAAAATCAATGTAATTTTGATTAACCAGTGCTTTCTGTAACTTGACATTACTTTCTTTCAACATATAAACTGGTGATCGGAGATCATGGGCTACAATTGAAAACAGACGATCTTTTGTTCGGTTTAATTCATCAAGTTGAATATTCTGACGGGCAATTATCTTGTTCTTTTTTAAACGTTGTCTGTAGGCAACAATCCCAATTAAAAGACAAATTAATAAGGTGATTGTGACAATAATAAAAGTATTCCGTTCTGCTCTTTTTGCTTGTAAAAGTACCTTTTGAAGCTTAGCTTCTTTTTCCAATAATTTAATCTCACTTTCTTTCTTATTGACAATAAACTTCTTCTCTTGTTCTGCCAATTCCCATACCTTATCTCTATTCCATATCTTCTCCTGTATCTCAATATAAGCTTTATAATATACTAATGCTTTTTCGTTATTGCCTTTTGATTCCATTGCCAATGCAAGATTAAAATAAATATCATCTTGGATATCTAGGGCTTTTATCTTCTGAGCCAATACTAACGCTTTTTTAAAATATCGAATCGCCTCATCATCACGATACTGCTCAAAATACAAATCTCCTAAATTAAGATATCCTGTGGCAATCCTTAAACTGTCTTTTAACTCCTCATGAATTGCAATACTTTGTTTATAATATACCTCAGACTTTTTAAAATCGTGGTTTTCAATATTGGCATAACAACGGGCTATATTATTGTATATTCCTCCCTCTAGATATTTATTATCAGGAAAACCACCTGCTTCAGATTCTAATTTGAGGTAATATTCTAATGCTTTTTCATAATTTTCTTGTTCAAAATATGAAATTGCAATGTCTATATTCAAGTTAAACCAACCCAATGGTTCTTTAAATTGCATGCCTATTTTCTGAGCTTTTAATAACGTAACCAAAGCTTCTTTATACAACTCATTTTTACAATAAAAACTTCCTTTTAAGTAGTAACTTAAATATAATAAAGTATCCTTTTTTACTCCATTTTCGTAATAATTAATTGAAGTCAATATGGCTGGTAAAAGACTATCGTATTTTTTCTCCTCCAGTAACATATGCATCTTATGAAAAGGGACAAAACTTAACGTTGAAACGCTATTTTTTGTCCCTTTTTCTACGTTTATATTTTTTTTACAAATCAAACATTGCTGTTTTGTAATCGTTGAAAGTTTCATTGATGTTCCTGTTTGTTGTCCAAACGACGGAAATAATCCTAAAAAAAAATAAGTACTATTGTTTTCATTCTATATAAATTAAATATTAGTCAATGAATTTGACATTCCAACTGTTTTTCCGCCTCTTATTTTACCTGTACCCATATCATTATCAACCTGAATTTCAATGATGCTATAAAATTCATCTAAGTCAAAAGGGACCGATTTGATATACCATAAATTAATAGCTTCCATTCTGGAGCTTCTAAAATTGATATTAATTTTTTTCACAGGTAATAGCTCTTTATAAAGCTCCATAAATTCTTCCGGAACTAAGGAAATTTCAGATTTTGAGCTATCAGAAATAGGCAGATAACACATAATTTCGATAGTCCATGATCTTTTCCCTGCAACCTTAGATTTATCATAGGTAGCATTAACAAAGGGTGTCATACAAACAGGTTCCATTTTGGCAGGATCTGTAGGGATTTGAAATGATTTTTGAATAAGAATTGGTTCAGACATATTTATATTATTTTATAAGTTACATGCTAGTAAAAATAGTTAAATAATGCTTATACCTACTATTTTACCACTCATACTATTCGTATTACCACTCCTGCCATTTCTCCAAAACTACATGATTCCTCGCTGTAATATTGTCCTATAAATACGTCACAAATCAATCTTTTTATCAACAAAAAAATAGGACAATGAAACCATCAGTTAATGAAATTCAAACCGTTCTAACGAAAAAAGGGTATCTCTTTTTTGACCAGAACCTACCTTATAATATCAATATTATTGGGATCCGCAATAAAAATGAAATCGCCAATTCTTTTGACGATACATTATGTCTAATCTATCGTGATGATAGTCTTACTCTTCAACTATTCTCATTCCCTGTTACAACCGATCCAGGATTGTATTGGTTAAAAAATCCTTTAAATGTAAACGGAACAGCAATTCTAGTTCCGGGGCAATACAAAGGATCGCATCAAGTAGGAATGCACAAAGGACAGTATGAAGCTTTAGTACAAAAAGCCCCCCTAAAAGTATGGAGAGATGCTAACAAAGATGGAGTTTTAAACTTCTCAGGTATTCAACATGAAGGAATCTTCGGAATTAACATTCACCGCAGTAATCCACAAACAGAATCTCAATCTGTTGAAAAATGGTCTGCTGGATGTACTGTTTTCAAAAAGGTTGCTGATTTTGATTTCTTCATGAGTATTTGCCGTAAGTCAAAGAATCTATACGGAAACTCTTTCACCTACACTTTACTAGAGGAGG
This sequence comes from Flavobacterium aerium, assembly GCF_030766725.1. GTDB lineage: Bacteria > Bacteroidota > Bacteroidia > Flavobacteriales > Flavobacteriaceae > Flavobacterium > Flavobacterium aerium. Next base: position 246,150 of record NZ_JARQWR010000003.1, read on the forward strand.
CTGATTTCTAACGAATTAATAACCCTTAAATATTTACATTATGAACATTGCAAATCAATTCAAAGGTCTTCCAATGGAGGATCTTATCGGTGGTCCTTTATCGGCAGCCGTCAAATCCAACGTGGATTTAGCCAAATCAACGGCTGCCTTTATTAATGACATCGGTTTTGAACAAATCAAAGGAGAAGATGGAATCTTAGTTCCGGGTCCAGCCCGAATGGTCGATTTTATGTTCGAACGTCCAGGAATCGATAAAGATGGAAATGCTACTGTAGAGGAAGTAAAAATGAAAGTTCCAATGCTAGCCATTGTACCGATTCCAAATCTACAAGTAGATTTAGTAGACATCACATTTGACATGGAGGTTAAAAGCTCTGTTAAATCTGTGGATAAATCTGCTTCTGAAGGAAAATTCAGTGCTAGTTTAAGTGCAAAAATTGGATTCTTTACGATCAACGCTACTGTTTCAGGTGCTGTTTCTGCGAGTAAAGAAAACACGCGTTCTTCTGATAAATCTGCAAAATACCATGTTGAAGTAAAAGCAACAAACCATGGTATGCCAGAGGGATTATCTAGAGTATTGGACATCATGAATGATGCTGCAAAACCACGTCAGGTTATTGCCTACAAACCAAACGAAAATGGTGAAATCGCTAGAGGAGAAGATGGTAAACCAACAGACAAAGGAACCTTAGTAAACGCTGATGGAACTCCTGCAAATGAAACTCCAAAAGAATAAATCCATTAATCATTAACTAAACGCCAACTGTTATGCTACCCGATACCTCAAAAAAGACCGCTATTGCAGAGATACGATACGTCAAAAAAGTAACCATAGGAACTGTCAATCCAAGCGCTCCTTTTTCTGAGGACAAACGTGAAGAGCAGTTGGCGTTTCTTAATAAATGCCTATCACAACATCCTAAAGGAACCATCATCGGTAAAGATATATCGATTGGGACTTTCATGATGGGTGAACACGAACTGAATATGCAAAGCACTACCTATCATATTGGCTTCACTAGAAAGCCTTATTGGATGGGTGAAAAATAAAAAACTTTAAAAACTAATATCATGTCACAACAACGATTTGACCATTTATTACAAGCTATTCACAATGCTGTACTTCGTGCCCAAGAACTTACGGAAGAACAACACATTCAGCAAATAGCAAAATATTTTGATGAAGATGGGAAACCAATTATTCAGGAACTACAGGTCCCAACACTAGATCCTGATGATGATCCGGAAAATATGACAATTCTTAGAGTTCCACTTTTGAGTTTGCTTCCGCCTTCTGCTATAAAAATCAAAGAATTGAAGTTGAACTTTAAAGTAGCACTTGGTAAAATTAAACTAGAACAGTCGAATAGCAAGAATAATGGCCCAAGTCTAGACATTGATATGGGTGGTGGTGGTGGAATTTTCGGAAAAAAACAAGCTACTGCAAAAATTGAAATCATTTTTGAATCTGGTGATCCTTCCGAATCTTTCCTAAGAATCAATGATTATTTAGTAAAAAGTGTAGTGTAATCCACTACATCAGTATTAACCTTTTAAATAAATACACAATGGCACTAACTTTTAAAAAAGGCTGGAACACAGCCAAGCCAGGTTATGAAAAAAAGTATGGTCAGTACCAAGCTTTTTTGGACACCTTGACAGAAACATCAATTATCAATGCTTTTAAGAACGCCCGAAATCACTTTTCAGATCATTGGGTATTAGAATTCATTGATATTGCTACAAGCAGTAGCAGAACAGAACGTGTTACCATAGAACAGGGAACACACCAACCAGAAGATACCCGTGGCGGTGGATTCTGCTTACATTTCACTGGACGTGACAATTATAACTATGCTTTCCATTTCTACATCATTCAAAATTTAGATGGAACACCAAAGATTATGGAAATAAGCTACCGTGAAAACAATCAGACTGTGAGTGATTATAGATCATAATTGCTAGAGATTAACCCTTTTTAACCCTTAAAAACTCTTTGTGAGTTCCTCAAAAATCATCCGGATGTGTAGAGGTTATCATTCTAATGTTTCATATAAAATTATTATATCATGGGAAGTTTAATCACTGTAAAAGGAAGACAACAACAGGCTTTTTATGTAACCAAAATCAATAAACTAGCCTTGGATGATGAATTATGCATCTGTGCATTAGCCGATTTTTCACTCAAGAAAGGGATTCCTTATCCTGTTTGTGAAATTCAGCATAAAGTTGACATTACTCGAATCAATGCTATTAATCTTGATGAATTAGCATAGTATAACTACCACTCCAATCTATTAAAATCTCGATCATGAAAACACGTGTTGTATTAATCAGTATAGGCTTCTTATGCTCTATTCCGAACGTAATAAGTCAGAACATTTGGTCCTTAAAAGAATGTATTACCTATGGTAGAGCACATAGTTTTGATGCGGAAGAAATTGCTGTACTAAATACCACATATAAAGAAGACAAAAAAGCAATTCACGCCTCATACATGCCGCAATACAAGGCTACATTAAATCCATCGTATACAGCCGATTACAATTACAAGTCGTTACTACAAACAAGTTTAGGTCTTGAAATTAATACGATTATTTCTGCCGGTTCCAAAAAGAAATATGAATTACAAAAAGCCGATTTAATCATTACGCAAAGTGAATATGCAATTGCTACTGCACAAAATAATGTAGAAGAACAAATATTATATGCCTATACCAATGTGCTTCTTGCAAAAGAACAGTATGCTATTTTATTGGATTTTTACAATCGACTACTCCTACTCTTGGATACACCTACTCTTAATGAAAATGATAATGTATCACTCCGAGATGATGTATTCTTCAATGCCTTATTGGAGCAAGATGGACAAGAATTGTTATCCTTAAAACAGCAATATGAAATTGCTTTAGTACGATTACAACAAACCATGAATCTACCTTTTGATCCATTATTTGAAGTGGACGAAATTCCAGAATTTATGGTGTCCTACCCTACTTTGGAGGATGCTTTTCCTAAAGCAACAATAGCCGATCCATCCATCAGTAGTCGATTATTTGATCAGATGATTGCTCAAAAAGATATTGCTATTGCAAAAAGTAATCTTTATCCCGCTATTGATTTTCAGTATACACCCTATCATACCTGGAATAGTTTACCAAATCAACCCGATATACAGCATTACTTCGGAATCCGAATTGCCATTCCTATTCTGAATCTTAAAAGCCAGAAAGCAAACATCCAACGGGCTACTATTAATCTGCATTTACAAGAAACTATACTCGATAATCAGAAGGAGAAATTATACAATACAGTCAATCTAATTCTCCAGAATTTAAAGAATAGGCAAGCTCTTTTTATTCAATCGGCACAATCCTATAACAAAACAGAAGAATTATTTAGTGATACCGAAGAACGATTTTTATTACAGGCTGTTTCCTATGAAGACTATATGGCTACGCGCAGTTGGGATAAAGAAAATGCTTTGAAATTAATCGCCTTAAAATACGAAGTCATCACACTGGCAAAACTGCTGGATTTCTATACAGGTGTAACCCTTTAATTTTTGCTTTTTCACTCACTTAATACAAAATATCATGAATGCAATTTATGAAAAGATTAAAAATCGATCAGCTTATGCGATTGAGACATCCGAAGAAGTCTATGAAGAACAAGATGCTGTACCCAAAATAATGGTCGCACATTCCTCTTCTAAGCCAACTGATTATGACGCTGAGTTTCAGGAAAATTTAAACATTGATATCGAACAGATGTTACACTATTGCCTGCAAAAAGGAAAAAAAATAACCGCAGAAATTGGAGCATTACTCAATAGTAGTACACTTTCTCATCGGGTAGTGTTATACAATCTCCTTCAAAAAACGATAGAACCAGCAACGGCAAAAGGAATTATTTATCTCAATCAATATCAGGAAGATTCAAAAGTAAATTTCTTTAAAATACCATTGGTACGTTATTTCACGATATTACTAATGGTTACTATTCTACTAATGGTTTTTGGTCTTTATTTCAGTGAAATAGTAATTGAAAATACGGGTACGCAAATACCCTACAATGATGTTAGTATTTCGATTGCAAACTGGAGCTATACTATTATCTCAGCCAGCTTGGGAGCATTAATCTATTTTTTATTAAAGCTATTAAAACAAGTTCGAGAGGCAACCTTAACAACGAATCATATTCCCTATTACTGGATTGGGCTATTTCTCGGAATACTCAGTGGAATCTTCTTTACTGAGAGTCATATTCTTGATCCCTCCCTGACACAAAATTATCTATTAAATCACTTCATCGCAGCTCTTATTGGCGGATTATCAGGTGATCTACTTTATCAAATTTCAAAAAAAATCATTCAAAAAATCACAGCAATCATCGCTGTTTTCTAAAACAATTAACCCTTAAATTATTTTCTTATGAGCTTACAAATTGAAAAATTCGGCCCAAGTGGCGGAATAGGTGGTAACAATTTCACAATCATTGCCGAAGGTGAAACTACTGCAATAATCATCCGATCTGGTTCTTGGATTGATGCTATACAAATAGCTTATACCGATGCCAATGGAAAAGAAGAACGAACTGCAAAATGTGGTGGTAATGGTGGTACAGAGCAAATCTTAAAGTTAGCCAAAGAGGAATGTATCACGAAAGTATCAGGTCGTTATGGCAGTTACATTGACAGTATTATTTTCGAAACTAACCTCGGGAAAAAATACACTTTTGGAGGTCCTGGAGGTCATACCAACTTCACTTTTACAGTACCTAACAAAATGAATTTTGCAGGTTTTACTGGAAGATCAGGCTCTTTTGTTGATGCTCTAGGTATTTGCTGTGTCAGCGCAAATGGACTTTCTGATTTAAAAAACAAATTCAAATTCTAACCTTTTAAAATTTCTAAAAATGAAAAAACTTTTTTTATGGTACGCAGGAACAGGTACCACAGCAGAACATATGAAGAATTTCTTCAATATCACTTCAAGCGCTACAATTAAAACTGCTTATGTTGATGGTTTAGGAACACCAAAAAATCGCGAAGAAAGTCAACTAGCAGGTAATTATAAAACCAATAGTTGGACAGAATGGTTTATGGGTTTCATAAAAAAAACAGAATTGGGACATGATCAAATCTATGGTTATAAAGAGAAACATCAGTTGGCGCAACTAGAGCATTACTTTAAGCTTTTGGATGAAGTAGATCCAGTAAAAGACAAAGAAGTCGAATTAGTCGTTGGTGGACACAGTCGTGGGGCTGCAGTAGGATTATTAGGATTTATAACGGCGCTATATGCATCTTGTAAATCAGGACAAACCTTAAAAGGGAGTCCAATTCAAAAAATCAAAATCATTGCTGTTGATCCAGTAGCTGGACATAAAGGTAATGATATCCTTGGCTTAGAAACAGAAAAGGCTTTCAAGGACAATCCAATATTGTACATGTTGAATTACATTGCGACTTCTAGTGGTAAAAAAAATCTATTCAAAGTAATTTATTACTCTGCTCGATTTGATGCTCGTGATGAATTTAAATCAGATAACCATTGGTTAAAATACGCTGAGAGTCAACGTGTCAATCCACAGATTGAAACGAACTTTTACATTGGTGGTTTCAGACATTCTTCCATGGTTTTCAATGAGGAAGAAATTACCCAATTGTATCCTAATACTGCATGTCCGACTATTTTACTAAAAGAGATTGTAAAATGTGAATTGCAATTAGTGCAAGAAAATATCACTGGAGTAATTCAGGAGGATATTCAAAAAATTGAGCGTCTGGCTATTCACAATATTGCTTTAGGCAAAGGAAATCCTGTGTTAATCAAACAAACGAATATCAAAGCTTATGGCTTAGTAGAAGGTTATGTGGCTTATCATGGAAGCTCTTTACAGGAAATAATTCTGAGTGCTACTAATAATGGGAAGAATATTTCTGCTCTAAATCCTAGCAACAAAATAGAATCCAATCAACGCTTTATAAATCAATAATTCTTGTATTAAATATCCCTAGTTCAACTCTAGGGATATTTCTTTCCTCATTAATTTTTAATTTCTACTCCCATGAAACATGATATCCTCTCCTTTTCTGAAAATTTTCCTGAAAAAGGAATCGATGCTGCCCAGGCGTATCGCAAAATTTGTGAAGAACTTACTATGGATGGTAACATACATCTGGATTTAGGGAGTTTTACAACGACATTAATGGATCCTTATGCTGATAAACTGATTATGGATCAGATTGGTAAAAATTTTATTGATTTTTCAGAATATCAACAAACGAAAAAAATCCATGATCGAGTGGTTACTATGCTATCGGCTATGCTCCATGCTCCTGCACAGTTAACTCCAGTAGGAACAGCAACAATCGGATCGTCTGAAGCAGTAGAATTGGCATTACTTGCTCATAAGTGGCATTGGAAAAAAAGACAACAAGCAAATAATAGATCCACAGCCCGTCCAAATATTGTATACAGTAGTAATGCACATGTATGTTGGGATAAGTTTGCTCTTTATTTTGATGTTGAACCTCGTAAAATCCCTATTAAATCTTTTAATGATTACCCAATAGAAGAAATTCTAAAAAACATCGATAAGAATACTATTTGCGTAGGCGCAGTTGCAGGAAATACCTATACTGGAAGCATTGACCCCATTCAGGAACTAAATCATCGACTTAGCATCCTAAATCAGGAAAATGGTTGGGATATTGGGATTCATGTAGATGCAGCAATTGGAGGTTTTATCTTACCTTTTTTACCAGAAACAAAGATGCTGAAATGGGATTTTCGTTTGCCTCTCGTCCGTACAATTAATTTATCGGGGCATAAATTCGGCTTGGTATATCCTGGTGTTGGATGGCTCATCTTTAGAGATCAAACAGCACTTCCTCGGGAATTAATTTTTAGCTCCCATTATTTAGTAGAGCCAATAGAAACCTACACTTTGAATTTCTCAAAAGGTTCCTCTATGATTCTAGCCCAATATTTTACCCTCTTGCAACATGGTATAGAAGGATATGAGAAAATCATTTCGCAATGTTGTACTACAGCCAATATACTTCGACAGGAATTAGAACAGTCTGGTTATTTTAAAATAATAGATGATCGAACCTTACCTGTAGTTGCCTTCCAACTAAAGAATTCTGATGTAGTGGATATACAAGCTTTAGTTACACAGCTTCGAGCCAAAAACTGGATGTTACCGGCCTATAAAATGCCTCAAAATCTAGAAAATGAAATTCTAATTCGAGTTGTTGTTAAAGAAAATTTCAGTCCAAGAATGGCCGAAATTCTGAGTAATGATATCATTACAGCCTATGAAAAACTAAGCTTCAATACCTAATGTTATTCTATTGCCATTATGAAAACAAAGTTTATATACTTCTTCTTAATTTGCTTTGCTTTTGCAAATGCTTCGACTTTAAAGCAAACTAAAAAAACAAAAGACAATACCACAGGGCCTATTGTAGTAACTGTGTCTATTCATCTTAATAAGATTTATGATATTAATTCTGTAAATCAGACCTATCTAATTGATGCCTATTTGGTATTATCTTGGCATAATCCAAAATCATTTTCAGGTCAAGAATATCAAATTCCAGAAGAACGTATTATTTATGAGAATGAAGAATTTCCTAAAAACATTGCTGTTCCTTCTTTTGAATTCATTAATATTCTTGGAAATCGAGAAATTATTAATAGACGATTAATCATAAATCCTAATGGACAATTGACCTACAATGAGCGCTTTCATGGTATGTTTACCACTCCAATGGATTTTCATAAATACCCAAATGATAAACAATGCTTTACACTTCAATTGGAATCCTTTTCATTAGCAAAAAATGATTTGTTGTTTGTAAATCCAAAACTTTTTCCAGAAAAACTGGATGAGTCATATATGGAAGAATGGACGATACTGGGTACGAAAGATTATGTGAATGACATGGCTTACAATCATCTTAGTATTGATGCAAAAAAGGCAGAATTATTTTCCCGTTGTAATTTTGAAATTTACGCACAACGTAAAATTGGTTATTATCTCTGGAAAGTTATTTTACCAATAGGGATCCTTATTGTCGCTTCATGGCTAGTATTCTGGGTAAAAGATTTTGCGAATCAGTTGAGTATTTCGTTCACTTTAATGTTAACCATGGTTACGTTTAATTTCTATACCTCATCACTCCTGCCTACATTACCCTATAATACTTTTATAGAAATGATTATCATCTCTGGATATATCTCAATTTTTCTAACTTCAATTGCGATTATATTTAGTTATGCTTATTCAAAAAATGAACAAACGACAACACGAATTAATTCGTTCTTTCGTTTATTTTTTCCATCTCTTTATTTATTATATATCTTATTATGTATAATTATCATCTTTTTATAATGAATAATGGGTATTATCTAGAAAATGACTGCAATTGATTAACTTAATTTATTGACAATTTATTCTTAAAACGCATATTATATCATAATTCCACTGTTTTGTTAGTTGTATTTATGTTAAAATTATAAAAATCAATAAATTTCATTATTCAATAAAAACCTGTTAATCAGTAGTTTAAAAAAATATAATCTACGTAAAGTTTAAGTAAAGTCTTTATCGACAAATAATAACAAAATTTTAGTTTTAAAAATTGTCATTGCGCCTGATTTTTAAATACTTTTGTTTCTTAAAACGATAAATTTTAATTTGAAAATGAAAAAAATTCTTTTGTTAGCTTCTTTTACGGCTATTTTAGTGTCCTGTAATAAAGCATCTGAAAACGAATATGTGATTACTGGAACGGTAACAGGTGTAGAAAATGGTAAAATGGTTATTCTTGAAAAACCAGGAGATATGGGTCTAGTACCGGTTGATACTGTTAAAGTAGAAAACGGAACATTTAAATTTATTGGAAAATCTACTGAACCAGAAATCCATTTAATTCAAGTTGATGCAGTAAATGGAAAAGTACCTTTCATCTTAGAAAATGGTGAAATCAAAATTGTTGTTTACAAAGATAGCGTTAACACAAGTAAAGTTTCTGGTACTTATAATAATGATGAGTTAGCACAGTTCAACGCTGCTGGAATGAAAGTTCAAAAAAGAATGATGGAATTCCAAAAAGTGAATACTGAGAAAATGACTAAAGCACAACAAAGTAACGATACTGTTGTAATTAATCAATTAAGAAAAGAATACACTGGTTTCCAAAAAGAACTAGAAGGTCAATCTAATACTTATATTGAAACACATCCAAAATCATTCATTTCTGTATTGTTAATTGAAGGATTATTCAATAGCCCAACAGCTGATGTAAAGGTGATTGAGAAATACTACAACACACTTTCTTCTGATTTGAAAAACACTAAACCAGGAAAATCTATTAAAGAAAAACTAGGATCTGCTACAACTGTTGAAGTTGGTAAAGCTGCTCCAGAATTTAGTGCACCAAATCCTGAAGGAAAAATGGTTTCTTTAAAAGAATCATTAGGTAAAGTTACAATCATCGATTTCTGGGCATCTTGGTGTGGTCCATGTAGAAAAGAAAACCCTAATGTTGTGGCTCTTTACAATGAGTTCCACGATAAAGGTTTAAACATTATCGGAGTATCTTTAGATAAAGAAGGTGATGCTGCAAAATGGAAAGAAGCTATTGCAAATGATAAATTAACTTGGACTCAAGTTTCTAATTTAAAATTTTGGCAAGATCCAATCGCTACACAATACAATGTAAAATCTATTCCTCAAATGTTCATCTTAGATGCTAATGGAGTAATTGTAGGTAAAGATTTAAGAGGTGAAGAACTAAAAAATAAAGTAAAAGAACTGTTAGCAATCTAATTTTTGCACTAAAAAACATCTTTTTTTAAAAAATCTCCCTAGTGGAGATTTTTTTATTTTATTCACTCCCAATAAGTTAAATACCGGCATGAAAATTATCTAAAAATAATCTCTAAAAATTGTTTGTATAATTAAAAAACAGTCCTATATTTGCAACCTCGTTAAGCGGAAAACGCTGAACCAGCAAGGTATCGGGGAGATACTCAAGCGGCCAACGAGGGCAGACTGTAAATCTGCTGGGAAACCTTCGTAGGTTCGAATCCTACTCTCCCCACATCAAACCCGAACAGCAATGTTCGGGTTTTTTTATGCCTTAATTTCAAGCTTATTTTCTAGTTTATTATTCACGTTGTAATGAAGTGCTTTTAAAAGCATTCTTTACTAAAAATCGAATACTGCTATAGCTAATCTATAAAAGTATATTATATCGCTTATATGCATAAAAAAAGGCGATCCAAATGGATCGCCTTTTCTCTATTCTAGTACTGTGATTAGTTCAATAAAAAACTTACCGTTACATTTCCTGTTACATCAATATCACCAACAGCTAATGTTTCTCTTGGCATACTGCTATCTCCTGCTACCATTTTCATTGAAGCATACATTGGTCTTGGGTAGTTTGTTTGTGAGTTATCACTAATCAATACTGCTTTTCCAATTTTTTGACCTAAAGCTCCAGCGAAATCTTCTGCTTTATGTTTTGCATTCAAGATTGCTTTTTTTCTAGCTTCTGATTCTAATTGCTCAATTTTAGAAGATTTGAATTCAACTTTTTCAATTTTGTTGATTCCAGCTTCTACCAATCCATTCATTAAAGCCTCATATTTAGATAAGTCTTTCAATTCAATGTTGATCGTTTGAGTTGCATTATAGTAATTTTTCTTTTTCTCGTAATCGTATTGTTTGTTTAAAGAAACTTGTTGAGTAAGAACATCTTCTTTTGGTAAATTCATTTTTTTGATGAATTTCACAACAGCTTCAATAGCGATATCATTTTTCTTTTTTACATCTGTAGCTTCATTTCCTGTTGTTTCAACACTCACAATAATCTGAGCATTGTCTGGAGTTACTTTGATGATACCTTCACCAGAAACTGTAATTTGCGGTACTTGTTTTAGATCTTGAGCATTAGCGAATGTCATAGTCATGGTAAATAAGATTAGGAATAATTTTTTCATAAGTGGGATTTTAAATTCTGTTATATAAATGTTTGAACTGGGAAATACAAAAGTTGTGCCATTATAGCTTACCAGCTTTCGCGAGGATAAACAACAGGACAATAGGCAAAGCTAAAATAACAACCATAAAGGTATTATCTGTTAACATATGGGGATTTTTAGTTAAAGTTATTAAATATCCTCCTATTGCACCACCAAAGTGGGCAGTATGTCCAATATTATCATTCTTTGCTTTCATTCCGTAGATAGAATACAATAAATATACAATACCAAAAATATACGCCGGAATTGGAATTGGGATAAAGAATAAATAGATGCTTGATTCGGGCTGTAATAAAATAGCAGAGTACAATACTCCTGTTACTGCTCCAGAGGCTCCTACTGCTCTATAAGAATATTCGTCTTTATGAAACCATAGTGTTAATAGGTTTCCAAAAACTAAACTTCCTATATAAATCATAATGAAAGAGAATCCACCTAAATAACTAATCACTACTGGTGCAAAGAAATAAAGCGTTAGCATATTAAATATCAAGTGCATCATATCGACATGTAAAAATGCTGAGGATATCATTCTGATTTGTTCTCCTGCACGAATACTACCGATATGAAATTCATATTTTCTGAAAAATGACATATCGTTAAAACCTTTATAACTGATTAGTACGTTTAGGGCAATGATAATAATTAAAATAATGTCCATGGTAAAGCTTTGAATTGTTTTATTGGTATGTAAAATTACAGAATGCAAGTGAAACTTTCAGTGCATTTAAAGAAATATCCTATCAAAAATCAAAATAGTTGCATTAGAATAAAAAGTATATTTGTAAAAAATTTGAATACGAATGCAATTACTCGCTTATATCCTTCTCTATCCTATATTTTGGTGTATTTCTATACTTCCATTTAGACTCCTTTATATGTTATCAGATGGTATTTATATCCTCATTTATCGCATCATTGGTTATCGAAAAAGAACCGTTCGAGACAATATCGCTATGGCATTACCGAATCTTTCGATTGCAGAAAGACGCAAAATTGAAAAAGACTTTTACCATCATTTCTGTGATACTTTCTTAGAAATGATTAAAACAATGACTATAACACACGAAGAAATCAATAAACGTTTTGTTTTCACCAATGTAGAAGCTATTGCTGAAATGGAAGCCAAACAAAAAAGCGTTTCTTTTGTCTGTGCTCATTATGCAAGTTATGAATGGTTATTAGTAGCAAATACTAAAATGAAATTTCAGGGTTATGGAATTTATAAACGCATTCGAAATAAATACTTTGATCGTTTAGTACATAAAATAAGATCAAAGTTTAATGCAAAGCTTATTGATGCTAAGGAATCCATTCAGGTTATTAAAGAAAATCAGCAGAAAGGGATTCTAGGTTTTTATGGTTTTGTAACCGATCAATCTCCAAAATTACATCGTACTACTCATTGGGCAAATTTCATGGGTATTTATGTTCCCATTCATACAGGAGCAGAAATGTTGGCCAAAAGAATGGATATGAATGTATTATTTGTGAAAACGGAAAAAGTAAAAAGAGGACATTATCAGGCTACTTTTATTCCTGTAGAAGGTAATATTAAAGCAATTCCGAATTACGAAATTAGCGAGGCTTATTTAAAACTACTGGAGCAACAAATACATGAAGCTCCAGCTTATTATTTATGGACGCACAAGCGTTGGAAACACCGTAAGGCAGATCCTAAAGCTCAAACCACTGCTTAACCATTTCTTTTTCTGTAGGCGCATAATTAATATGCACAAATTCATTCGTTACTTTATTGTAAGTGTACTCTTTTGCCCATTCCTGATGGTTTTCGGCTAAAGCTTTTATACTATCGCATACAAACTGAATTTCCTCATTTAATGTTGTTGGGTGAATTGACATTCTAATCCATCCTGGTTTTTTAATCAAATCACCTAACGTAATTTGATCTACTAATGAATGTGATGTTTCTTGATCTACATGCAATAGGAAGTGACCATAAGTTCCTGCACAACTGCATCCTCCACGGGTTTGAATACCAAAACGGTCATTCAAAATTTTCACACCTAAATTAAAATGTAAATCATTGATAAAGAAGGAAACTACTCCTAAACGATCTTGATGTTGTGGAGCAAGAAGTATAATATTTTCTTTATCATTCAATTCAGAAAAGACAAAATCAATAATTTCATGTTCTCTCTTTAAGATATTTTCAACACCCATTTGCTCTTTCAATTGAATCGCTAAGGCTGTTTTAATTACTTGAAGGAAACCCGGTGTTCCACCATCTTCTCTTTCTTCTATATTCTCCAGATATTTATGTTCTCCCCAAGGATTCGTCCAGCTTACGGTTCCTCCTCCAGGACAATCTGGAATCATATTTTTATATAATTTTTTATTGAATACCAATACTCCTGAAGTTCCTGGTCCACCAAGGAATTTATGAGGAGAAAAGAATATTGCATCTAGTGAAGCTTCTGGATCTTCTGGATGCATATCAATCGCTACATAAGGTGCAGAACAAGCAAAATCAACAAAACAAACACCATTGTGCTTGTGAATCAATTTGGCCACTTCATAATAGGGCGTTCTAATTCCTGTCACATTCGAACAGGCAGTGATTGAAGCTATTTTTAGCGTACAATCTTTATATTGTTCCAATAGTTTTTCAAAACTTTTTAAACAAAGTAATCCTTGCTCACAGGCTGGAATTACTTCTACACGGGCAATCGTTTCAAGCCAAGAAGTTTGGTTTGAATGATGCTCCATGTGAGAGATAAAAACTACAGGTTTTTTTTCTTCTGGAACCTGAGTATACGCTTTTAGATTTTCAGGAACTTTCAATCCTAAAATACGTTGAAACTTATTGATTACTCCTGTCATTCCTGTACCATCTACAATTAAAACATCGTCTTCATTACTGTTCACGTGTTTCTTAATAATGTTTCTGGCTTGGTGGTATGCCATAGTCATTGCAGTACCTGAAACTGTAGTTTCTGTATGTGTATTGGCTACAAATGGACCAAATTGATTCATTAATTTTTCTTCAATTGGTCGATATAATCTACCGCTTGCAGTCCAATCTGTATAGATAATTTTCTTTTTCCCATAAGGTGAAACAAAATCTTGGTCTATACCGATAATATTTTTTCTAAACTGTTGAAAATAAACTTCCAATTCGGTTTGTAATATTGTATCTGCTGTGTTCATTAGGCAATATGTTTGAAGCAAATTTATGCTTTTTTATACAAATGAAAATAGTGACGGTTGTTAATTCTGATTTTGTTGTTTTTATTTAACAAAAAAAACCAAATACTGTCTCGTTGGTTCGATTAGGAATTATTGGGATTATCTCCTTTTTTTAGCGCTCTTTTTTAAGAAAAGTTCCATTTCATCATTGGCTGGGATTAATTCTAAATTGGCTTGTTCCAAAAGACGATCTGTAAACAGAATCCCATTTAAATGATCGATTTCATGTTGAAATACTACGGCTGTAAAACCTTCTATCATTTCTTCTTTTTCATTCCCTGAAACATCCATATACGAAATCTTAATGGCGTAACTTCTCAATACATTATCCTGAATATCGGGAATAGACAAACAACCTTCTTTTCCTTTACGAAGAAAATCTGAATACCACGTGATTTTTGGATTGAGGTATAATTCTGCGGGTTCATCATCTTTATCAAAACGGGTTACCCAAACAACATTACGGTTGATTCCCAATTGTGGGGCTGCGATACCAATACCAGGATTTGCTGGATCATTCATCGATAAAAGCATGCGTTCACTCAATAGCTTAATCAATTCCTCATCAGGTCTAACATCAGTAGATACTGTTTTCAATACAACCAATTCCTTAGGATCTGTGACTTGTATAATATGCATCATACCGGTTCCCAATTGAATCAGTTCTTTTTCGGCTTTTGTAAATTTTTCGGCTTTAGTTTTCATCTTCTGCGCTTGGACAGTAATGGTTAATACTATAAAAATCGCGGTAGTACAAAGTCTTTTTCTCATGCTATTCACTATAAAAAATGCCCGACAGTACACTGTCGGGCATCGTATCTTTAGATTCCTGCGATTACTTTAATCTCATCTATAATTCTCAAAGCAAGCTTATCGGCTGCTGCTTGAGTAGAAGCTTCTGTATAAATACGGATAATAGGTTCTGTATTCGATTTTCTTAAATGAACCCATTCTTCTGCAAAATCAATCTTTACTCCATCCACTGTTGAAATATTTTCTGATTTATATTTTGCTGTCATGGCTTCAAGAATTGCATCAACATCAATTTGAGGAGTCAATTCAATTTTATTTTTACTCATGTAATATTCTGGATAGGAAGCTCTCAAAGCAGAAACTGACATTTTTTTATTGGCCAGATGCGTTAAAAACAAAGCCACTCCTACTAATGAATCACGTCCGTAATGTAATTCAGGATAAATAATACCTCCATTACCTTCACCTCCAATGATGGCGTTGTTCTTTTTCATTAATTCTACAACATTCACCTCTCCTACTGCACTAGCTTCATAAGTACCATGGTGAATATTTGTCACATCGCGTAAAGCACGAGAAGATGACATATTTGAAACTGTATTCCCTGGAGTTTTACTTAAAACATAATCTGCACAAGCAACCAAAGTATATTCTTCTCCAAACATTTCTCCATCTTCAGCAATAAAAGCTAAACGGTCCACATCTGGATCAACCACAATTCCTAAATCTGCTTTTTCTTTCACTACCAATTCAGAAATATCCGTAAGATGTTCTTTTAACGGTTCTGGATTGTGTGGAAAATGCCCATTGGGTTCACAATATAATCGCACAACCTCAACGCCCATTTGCTCTAATAGCTTCGGAATAATAATTCCTCCCGAAGAGTTCACTCCATCTACTACAACTTTAAACTTTCCTTTTTTCACAGCTTCAATATCCACTAAAGGTAAATTCAATACCTCATCAATATGAATATCCATGTAAGCATCATTTTCTGTAACCGTGCCTAGATTGTCTACATCTACGAAATCAAACAATTCATTTTCGGCAATATTTAAAATTTTCGCTCCTTCTTCTCCATTTAGGAATTCTCCTTTTTCATTCAATAATTTCAAGGCATTCCATTGTTTTGGATTATGGCTTGCCGTTAATATAATCCCACCATCTGCTTTTTCTAGCGGTACAGCTACTTCCACTGTTGGTGTGGTTGATAATCCTAAATCTACTACATCAATTCCCAATCCTACTAAAGTATTTACTACTAAATTATGAATCATTGGACCAGAAATACGGGCATCTCTACCAATAACTACTGTCAGTTTTTCTTTTTTAGCATAATCCTTTAGCCATGTTCCGTATGCTGCTGCAAACTTCACTGCATCAATTGGAGTAAGATTGTCTCCTACTTTTCCACCAATTGTTCCTCTAATTCCTGATATTGATTTTATTAATGTCATCTTCTAATTTTATAAAAAACAAATATACGAGTCTTTGATTAAAATTTTTCTAAATGTTAAAAAGTTAAGATTTAATTCTAAATCTAGTATTCCTTATTGCTTCCACTTTGAATTACCGGATGACTCACTATACTTTTGATGATAAAAAAACATGCTTTTTCATTCTACATATTTAAATACTATTCCGTAATTTGTACGAATGAATTTTCTAGCACATATTTATCTATCCGACAACAATCCTATGGTGGAAATTGGCAACTTTATGGCCGATGGAATTCGAGGAAAACAACTGGATCAATTTGATCCGGAAATTCAAAAAGGTATTATACTCCACCGTGCGATTGACACTTTCACGGATGCACATCCTCTTTTTAGGCAAAGTACAAAGCGGTTGCATGCTAATTACGGTCATTATTCGGGAGTAATTATTGATGTATTTTACGATCATTTTTTAGCCAAAAATTGGTCGAATTATTCCAATATACCTTTGCAAAATTTTGCAGCAAAATTTTACCGTACACTGGATGATCATTATCCTATTCTTACAGCAAAAACACAAAATTTATTGCCGTATATGAAACAGGAAAATTGGCTTTATATTTACCATACTGTAGATGGTCTCAAACATATTTTAACGCAAATGGATTCGAGAACAAAAAACACATCCAAAATGCGTTTTGCTACTACCGAATTAGTTGAATTCTACGATGATTTTGAAAAAGAATTTACTGAATTCTTCGAAGAATTACGCGCTCATACTCTTGAAAAATTTAATACTTTATGAAAAACATTACCCCCGTACTCCTCCTTTTCTTATTCATCGCCTGTAAAACAGAGAGACAAACTGTACAACCTACTGGTTTAGTAACCGATCATGTTATTGTAGTTTCCGCTCGTGAAGAAGCCTCCGCTATCGGAGCAGAAATTATGCGCAAAGGCGGAAATGCTTATGATGCCATGATAGGAACCGAATTGGCCTTGGCCGTTGCATATCCAAGTGCTGGAAATCTTGGTGGTGGTGGATTTATGGTGTACCGCAAAGCAAATGGTGAAATTGGTTCTTTGGACTATAGAGAAAAAGCTCCTTTGGCAGCTTCAGCAAAAATGTTCCAAGACGAGAACGGAAATATTATTCCGGGCAAAAGTACAGAAACTGCATTTGCTGTTGGAATTCCTGGTACCATTGCAGGATTGTTTGAAGTTCACAAAAAACTAGGTTCTCTTCCTATAGAAGAAATTTTAAAACCAGTAATTGCTTTAGCAGAGCGTGGTGTTATTGTTACAAAAGATCAGGAAAAGAGCTTGGCTACTTATCATGATGTTTTCGTTAAAGCCAATGGCCCTTCTTCTTTGTTTTCTCAAACTTTCAAAAAAAATGATACTATAAAATATCCTGCCTTAGCACAAACCTTAAAAAGGATTGTACAAAATGGTAAAAAAGAATTTTATGAAGGAGAAACCGCTCAAAAATTTGTAAATTATGTGAAGACTAAAGGTGGTATTATCACACTAGACGACATGAAGCAATACGAAGCAAAATGGCGTAATCCTATCACTTTCAATTATAAGGAATTAAAAATTATTTCGATGCCACCTCCAAGTAGTGGAGGAATTACTATGGCTCAGATTTTTCAAATGATTGAAACATATGATATCGGAATTACTGGACATAATTCTACTAAAACCATTCAGGTAATTACAGAAGCGGAACGTAGAGCGTATGCCGATCGTAATTATTTTTTGGGTGATCCAGATTTTGTAAAAAATCCAACAAACGAATTGATGGATCGTAATTATCTAAAGAACCGTATGAATAATTTCTCTTTTGAGAAAGCTACTTTATCTTCCGATATTGCGCATGGTGTCATTCAATTTCACGAAAGTAAAGAAACTACACATTACTCGATTGTTGATAAAGATGGTAATGCTGTAGCAGTGACCACTACTTTAAATGATAATTATGGTTGTAAATTATATTGTGATGAATTAGGGTTTTTCCTAAATAATGAAATGGATGATTTCAGTGCCAAACCAGGCATCCCTAATCTATATGGTTTAATTGGTGCCAAAGCCAACAGCATAGCACCAGGAAAAAGAATGTTGAGTTCTATGACTCCTACTATTGTAGAAAAGCATGGACAATTATATATGGTTGTGGGAACACCGGGTGGTTCTACGATTATCACTTCCGTTTTACAAACAATTCTGAATGTATATGAATTCAATATGAGCATGCAGGAAGCTGTTGATGCTCCTCGTTTCCATCACCAATGGTTACCAGATGAAGTAACCTTTGAACCGAATGGTTTTGATGCGAAAACATTAAATGAGCTGAAACAAAAAGGGTATAACATCAATGAAAAAGACAATCCTATCATTGGTAAAGTGGATGCTATTTTGGTTTTACCGAATAAAAAACTGGAAGGTGGCGCCGATAAAAGAGGTGATGATAAAGCAGTAGGATTCTAAATAGAACTTCGATGGGATTCTGTAGTGATTTAAAACTTGCCTTTCAGCAAAATGCTTCTGAAGCGAATGCCATTCCAATGGCAAATTACATGAAAAATCGTTTTGCTTTTTATGGTATTAAATCGGAACAACGCAAAGCTTTATTGAAAGCCATTTGGAAAGAGCATTCAAAAGAAATCAATGAAAATCCATGGGGAATTGCCCTTGCTTTATTCCAGAACAAAGAGCGAGAATGCCATTATTGTGCTGTAGAAATCATTAGTAAAACGCTAAAGAATAAATACCAGAAGAAAGACATTGGTAACATTGAAATTCTAATTACACACAATTCATGGTGGGATACAGTTGATGCTACTGCCAAGGATATTCTCGGTAATTATTTAATGTTGTATCCCGAAGAAGTTTCTACGGTGATAGAGCGGTTCTCGAATCATACCAATATGTGGCTGAATCGATCGGCTATCTTATTTCAATTGGGTTACAAAGAACATACAAATCCAGCGTTGCTATTTTCCGAATGTATGAAACATGCTAGTTCAAACGAGTTTTTCATTCAAAAAGCAATAGGTTGGGCACTGAGAGAATATGCTAAAAAAAATTCCAAGGCTGTCTTAGATTTTGTCGATTCTACGCCATTAAAACCTTTAAGCAAAAGGGAAGCTTTAAAACATTTTAAATAAAAAAATAAGCGCTATGTACAAGTTGTACATAGCGCTTATTTTTATTCTAATTCCATATGGAGTAAAGGATAAGCTTTTCCTTGTCCGTCGATAGCAGAACGATCGACAGTTATAAAACCAAAGTACTTGTAGAAACCTACAGCCTGCTCATTCTCTTCGTTAACATCAACTTTAGTGACTTTCATTTTTTCAATAGCATATCGAAGTAACTCTTTTCCGATTCCTTTGCTTCGACTGTCTGGATGAATAAAAAGCATTTCCAATTTGTCTTCGGCTATTCCTATAAAACCCATGATTTCATTGTTATCATTTCGAATAGAAGCGAGTTCTAACATTTTCAAATATTCATTTAGAATCAAAGGTCTGTAAAACGCTATATCGGCTTCGTCTAAAAAATGATGTGTTGCTCGTACGGATGCTTCCCATACCGTAACTACTTCTAGGTATTCTGACTCCTGAATACGCATTATCTTATGATTCATCTCCTTAATTTTAATTTTGATTGTTCTCAAAAATAACAACTTTCTTCAAAATTTAAAATTCTACCGCATCTCTTTTGAAGCATAAAACTCATTTTTGAACCTTATTTGTTAAAATAATCTTATAATTTATTCATTATCAGTAGTATAATTGAAAAAATCATAGTAATTTTATACTCCATAGAAAAACAAAATAAACGATTTTATAAGTATTGTTTAACTAACTGTATAATTGAATTCAAAACACCATGAACTTACAGCCTCTAAATTACATAGGCTTGCTGAAAAATGGAATAAAATACAGATGAACTTCATACTTCCTAACCATTTCAGGCAAGCCTATAATTTTAAATAAAATACTTCCTAAATAATTTATTTTCAAATAACTGTAACATTTTATTTTTTAAGCCGTCATAATTAAAAAGACTTTTAATTATGAAAAAAACAGCCCTATTCTTTTTATTATTCCTTCACTTTTATAGTCAAGCACAAACTATTCCTACGGACAATCCTTTACAAAGTGAATTAGACCAGTTTGTCCAAAAAGCTGCCTTATTGTACATGAAGGATAATGGCAATACTGCCCTTTCCATTGGAATCATAAAAGACAATATAGCATATACTTACAATTATGGTACCACAAAATATGGAGAACAAATTTTACCCACAAACCATACTGCTTATGAAATTGGTTCCATCTCCAAAACTTTTGCAGGAACACTAGTTGCACTAGCACTAAAGGATAAAAAAATTAACCTGAAAGATGATATTCGAAAATACTTGGATCAAAAATATCCAAATCTCGAATACAATGGACAACCTATCCGAATAGAACATTTGGTAAGTCATACTTCGGGATTACCAAAATTCATACCTAATATTGATTTAAATAATAAATCTGAGGATAGCGTGATTGCGCAAATTATAGCATCGTCTAAGAACTATAGTACTGATGTATTTCTTAAAGATCTTCATCAAATTAAAATCAATTCTTTACCCGGCACTCAATATAATTATTCGAATGCTGCAACGGAACTGATGGGAATTATACTAGAAAAAGTATATCATAAGTCCTATACAAAACTATTGAAAGATTATATAACGGTTCCATTAAAAATGATTAATACAGAAATCAATCCCAACAGAAATAATCCTAATTTAATTGCTGGCTATAATTCCAATTTTAAGATAATGCCTCCTATTCCGTCCAATGTAATAGCTGCTGGTGGTATATACGCTACAACTACGGATATGCTTCAGTATTTAAAGTTTCATTTGAACGAAAAAAACGATATTGCTCACTTATCTCATCAAGTGACTTGGAGAGATTCTGAAAGCTTTGCTCTTGGATTATATTGGCGTATCAATACAACTTCAGAAGGTGTACAAAAATTATCCCATAGCGGAGGAACATTTGGTTATTCCAGCTATGGTGTTATTTATCCTGAATTGAATATTGGAATTATCATGTTGACGAATTGTAGTGGTGCTTCTTCCCAAAATGATTTAGAAAACACTGCCGAAAAAATATTCAATAATCTTTATTATACTCCGACTGAACTAGCAGCAGAGGATTTTGAACTTCCTCGAAATATTAAAAAGCTTCGAATTCAATTACTTCAAAGAGGTTTTAATCAAGCCATTGCTGTTGCCGAGGATTTAAACTCTCAAAAAAATAAACTCTCCGAAGGAGAATTAAATAATTGGGGCTACACTTTATTGAGAAGTAACAAAAAAACTGAAGCACTCGAAATTTTCAAATTGAATGTTCACCTATTTCCTAAAAGTGGTAATACTTATGATAGTCTAGCAGAAACATACGAAAATCTTAAAAATAAAGAATTGGCTCTTCAAAATTACAAACGCTCTCTGGAATTGGACCCAGCAAATAGTAATGCCGTAGAACGCATCAAAAAATTAGAGCAAAAATAGATTCCGCATTTCGAGATTTCAATCATCAATCGAGTCAATACCCTATGCACTTTATTCTACATAGGGTATTTTTTTTTACTATCGTTTTATGCTTTTCATCAGAATATTTAATACTGCCGTGTAGATATTACTGTATATATAGTAGGTCTTTTCTCCTATTCTTTAAATTATGATAAAATAAAAACATTTTGAATAGCGAGTACATTCTTATCTTTTTAAATCATTCTTTCAGAATACGTGATTTTTTTTCTATAAAACAGGATAATTAAGAAATTTCAATAATAAATATGTTCTTTTTCATTCAAAAATGGGTAGAAAAGTGTTAATTTAGCGTTTTCACAAAAAACCAGAAATGTATACAAAATATCTTAAAAAGTTTGAGATGCTTATCTCATGGACACAAGCAAGGCTCTCTAACAGACATTTTATATTCCTTTCCAGTATATTGGTAGGTGTTTCGTCCGCACTGGCCGTAATTGTTTTAAAGACATTTGCTCACTCTGTTTATTCTTTTGCGGAGAGCGTTAATAAAATTCTGAATGTCAAACACGTTAATGTGATATTACCCATTATTGGTATTTTATTAACGGCTGTAGTTATTAAAAGAGTATTGGGTGGAACCATTGAAAAAGGAACTTCTCAGTTAATGTATGCTGTCGCAAAAAAAGCCAGTATTCTTCCTAAAAAACAAATGTATGCTCAGATCATCACCAGTTCCCTAACCGTTGGTTTAGGAGGTTCTGCTGGGCTTGAGTCACCAATTACTATAACGGGTGCTGCCTTTGGTTCTAATTATGCACAAGCCTACGGATTAAGTTATCGTGATCGTACGCTATTATTAGCTTGTGGTGTAGCTGCAGGTATTGCTGCTGCCTTTAATGCTCCCATTGCAGGTGTACTTTTCACGATTGAAGTATTATTGGCTGATGTAGGGATAACGGCTTTTATTCCCATTATGATCTCAGCAGCAACTGGGGCTATTGTTTCAAACATTATCTTAAACGAAAATATTCTTCTCTCTTTTAAACAACAACAATCTTTTGATTATAATAATATTCCTTATTATGTGATATTAGGCGGATTAGCTGGTTTTATTTCTATTTATCATTCCAGAGTTTTTCAGCGTATTGAGCATTACTTTGAACGTTATAATGTAGGTCGCTATAAAAAAGCCCTCATTGGATCGTTGATGTTGGCTGCTATTATTTATGTGTTTCCATCCTTATTTGGAGAGGGTTATGAGAGTATTAAAATCCTGTCCCAACAGAATCCTGAGCGCCTATTGGATGAAACCATTTTTAGTGGTTTTCGCAATAATACATGGGTATTATTAGTATTTGTTGGCGCAACCACTTTGCTTAAAGTATTTGCTACGGGTATTACTTTAGGAAGTGGTGGTAATGGAGGAAACTTTGCGCCCTCACTATTTGTGGGTTCTTATTTAGGATTCTTCTTTTCTACTTTTATCAATCAGTTAGGAATAACCAAACCATTACCCGTTAGTAATTTTACATTGGTAGGAATGGCTGGTTTATTAAGTGGTCTTTTCCATGCTCCACTTACCGCAATATTCCTTATTGCAGAGATTACTGGTGGTTATAATTTGATGATTCCTTTAATGATGGTTTCTTCAATCAGCTTTGCTATTTCGAAACAGTTTGAAAACCACTCTATGGATATTAAGAAACTGGCGGCAAAAGGTCATGTTTTTACGAGTAACAAGGATAAGAATATCTTAACGACTATTGAGGCTTCTACCATCATCCAGACCGATTATGAAAGTATTCAACCGGAAGATAATTTAGAGAAGTTAGTCGCTTTGATTTCGCATTCTAAACAGGTTGTTTTCCCTGTTGTAAACAACGATCAGGAACTGGTTGGAATCATTTATTTTGATGCCATCCGCGATATTATTTTCAGTCCTTTCAAGGCGAAATATACCTTGGTCAAAGAAATCATGAAAGCACCTAGCAATACTATAAATTCTTATGATAATATGGAACGCATTATGAAGAAATTTGACACTTCTCATGAGACGTATCTACCTGTTATAAAAGACGGTAAGTATTATGGTTTTATCTCCAAAACCGTAGCTCTGGAGACTTATAGAAATCAATTGAAAACAATGACGATTGAGTAGTTTTTAGAAATGAGATACTAGTATTTTGTATCAATTTAAAATATTATTTAACCTCTTCTGAAAGAGCAACATCCATAAAGGGAATTCTTAAATTTTCTAATTCTTTCTTTAAGATATTTATAAATTTTTTTATCATTAAATTATCTTCCCAAAAATCTTCAAGATTACATTGTTTTAATAGTTTATCATTCTTTGTTATATAAAACTCTAATTGATCATAAGACAAATTAAATTCAATAGAATGCTCAAAATAATCAAAATCAAAACAAATTGAATAATTTATTTTGCCTTCATATTTCCCTCGAACCCCTAAAAATTTATAACTTCTTACAGACAAATTATAAATTCTTTCTTCTATAAAAATCTTATATAACAGAACAACACAATCATTTTGTAATTTAGATTTTATACCTACCTCTTGATTAAAAACTGTATTAATCATAATGTTTTATTTTATGTTCGATATTCATCTATTTCTCTTCCGGGAAATCTACTTTAAAAACTTAAAATCCATAAACAAAATACAATAATAGTAGCTATAAACGTGAACCAACAGTATTTTCTTTTTTCATCTCTTGTCCACTTATCAAACTTATCAAAATACTTTATGTATTTGTCATTTTTGAAAACAAAAACATAACATACTATACCTGATAGTATTCCAAAAATTATAAAATATATTGTTCCAAGATTATCAGTATTAAAAAGTTTGTGAATTAAGCCAACTACTCCAAAAATTAAAAAAAACAATAACCCTAATAAAATTCCACCGGCAACAGTCACACTCATTCCGAAATTTTTATTTCCAAAAACAGAATCTATTTCTTTTTGAATATCTATTCCTAATTTTTCATATCTTCTTTTTTGAAATGGCAACTTATGAATAAGTCTAAAAGGATTTATTTTGTTTGTTAACAGATGTAATTTATAATGTGCTTTATAATAGCAAAAATGTATTACGTTTAAATATAATTCTAGTTTATTCATAACCTATTTCTATCGCACATGATATATTGTTATTCTTTCATTACATTAAGGATTAAACCATTTACCTTTTTCGACAACATGTCCCAAGTGTTCAATGGTTAATGCTTTTTTCTCTGGACATATTTCTTTTCTAAAAAATAACCGTATTAAAATTACTTTTTTCCATGAATATTCTGGGTATTAAAAATAATCTTCTATTATAAAACCAGCAGATTTCACATTAAACTCTTTAAAAAAAAGTTTCATAATATGTTCTGCATCCAAATCAAATATTTTTAATTGCGGTGAAGCTATATTTGTAAAACGGGTTATATCCTTTAAACCCGTTTTATCTTTTATAAACTTTATAATTTTATGTTCAATATCCATATAATCGTATTTTATTTATTAGTATTATAATCTAATATTGTGCTTCCATGCCCAACCATTCCTGTTCCTATGATAGGGGAGTTCCTTCCTAAAAAAGTTCCCCAAGTATATGATTTACCATAAAGAGTCGGAAGTGATTTTGTACCTAAAAAATTTATACTTTTTGAACCTATTTTTTCCGTAAAATATACAGAAGACTTTAATGTATTTTTAGAACCTCCTAATACAATTCTCATACCTATTGATGCTTTTGAAATAGTAGTTAATCCCATCCATATCAATTTTCCTCCCATATAAATTTCTCCAACTGCAAATAAATTACTTGTAAAACTCGCAGAATCATCAGTAATTGCCCCTGAAGCTAGTGTTCCATTAACTTTTACTCCATACCCTCGGTGTAAAGTTTTATTACCTTGCCCATGTTCCATAACTCTAGTTGGCTCTATAACTTCTCCTTTATTATTATATTTATAATCTATAGTATCCCATTATCATTGATTTTATTTCCTTTCTCATCATAACCATTATCGTTATCATGCATCGCATGGTTCAAGGCTGTCACGGTAAACGCAGTAGCGGCACCTTGCCAAAAGTTCCCTCCTGTTAGGGCTGCCCCAGCACCACCCGAAACTGTACCAAAAGCAATGGTACCAAAGTCTCCACTACCCCAGCTACCACCAGCACCTTTCCATGTTGAGCCATTGGCTAATTTTCCACCACTCCATACGGAACCCACCATACTACTAATTGAGGCACTGGCAAAACCAGTCCAGAAATTCCCTCCTTGAACACCACTTAATCCTCCTTGAAAGGTACCATGGGCTAAGGCTTGGAAAACCATCCTTGTTCCGAGCTGTCGTATGGTATTCGCAATATCCCCAATTCCATTGGTCTACATTTTATATTTTAATTTAAGTAAATACTCGTAGCAGACAAGTACCAATGGATTTCTGAAAAAATATATTTTTTTTCATTTTGGTAAAAAAAGCTTACTTTTTTTAACTTCTTTATTACCCCAAAAAAAACTTCCTTTCCTAATTACATTATACATTTCAATTCCAAGATAATTATGAATTGATAGTATTTTAGAATTATCTTTTAAAATTATTAAATTAATATATCCATTAAATATTGATTCAATAATTTCAATCGTAGTGTTATTTTCTAATTCATGATTATTAAAAACTATGCACTCATCAAAAACACTAATATCAATAATAATTTCATCATTATTGATAGTAAAATGGATACTATCATTATTTTTAATTAAATAAAAATCACAAAAATCATGTAAAAAAATTGATTCATCGAACTTTATAAATTCTACTTTGTTAAACAAATTGGTTTTGTACTTTTTAAGTATGTTATTAAAAATATTGATTTTAAATAGTACTTTTTCACTAAAATTATTGCTCATAAATATTATCTTAAAGTTTTTATTATTGGATTTGCTATTTCGTTTGCTGTCCAAGTGGATCTAATATATAGATGTCTTAATGCAATGTTTGGGTTCTCGCTAACACCTATCCCAATTCTAATTCCATAACCCCAAGCACCTTCAGAATTTTGAAAGGTTGACCCCATTTACATTTAGAAGTCCTTTTCTTACAACAGAGTTTCCGAAAAATTTTGACCCAATACCAATTGTTTTATTTGAAATAGCTGCACCTGAAAAAACATTCCTTACGCCTTTAAGAGCTGTTCCACCGATAAAAAATTAGCTATTGTATTATCCTCAGTGATTGCTCCTGAGGAAAGCTAACCACTGTTTTACCATACTTATACATTCTTTTCTTGATTAGTCTTGATTAGAGATAATATCATTACAACAAAACTTAATATACAGGTTATTAACATAAAATAATGACTATTTTCTTTAAATTTTAATAACGTAAGAAAAAAAGGAAAAACTATTAAGGTTATAATATTGCTTAAAGAATGCGCAATAAAACAGACAAAAATATTTTTCGTTTTTACATATAAAATTCCTAAAAAAACTGCTAATATAAAAACTGCTAATAAATTTGAATTAGAGAGATAATGAACAATAGTGAAGCCTAATGAAGATAAAACTACTGCTTTTTTAATAGATACTTTTTTAATTAGAAAAGGTAATAAACTACCTCTAAAAATTAACTCTTCAAGCAATGGTGATAACAATAAGACTTTTAATACTCCATAATTAGTATAATTTCCTATTTTATTTATTGTATCATCTTTATAAATTAGCAATGGTAATATGCTGAAAAAAAATGAAAAACTTAAAGTAAATAAAAAGATTTGTATTGTCAAATTCTTATTTACTTTCAAAAATTGTTTATTAGAATAATCTTCTTTATTATTCCAAAAGAAGAAGGATCCCACAAAAAAAGCATATAACAAAATACTTTTAAAATTATACTTCGAATCATAATATGTAATAATCATTACACAAACTATATATAAATAAAATTTCATCATTTCCTTTTACTTTGTTTTATAATACAAATCATATCTGCTATATCCAGAATAAGGACTATAGGCATTATTTATTGTAGGAGTTTGAATTTCACCTTGTGGCATAAACATATATTTAATTAAGGCATTTTTTGCTCCCTGTATTCTCATTTCTTTTTGTATTCTATCTGAAGGTTGATTATTTTTAGCTAGATTACCATCCCCTAACAGTTCCCCAACTGGTCCTTTCTTAGTAATAAATTCTAATATTTTTATTCCAAGTTCTTCCCCAATTTTGCCTGGTATTTGATCAATTAATCCATTGACATTTGTTCCAGGAATATTCTTATAGCTCACTTCTATATCTAGTCCATTAAATTTAACCCCTTTATGAGTTAAACTAAAAGGATGTGCTTTAAGCCATTTTTGAATTTCATTTATATTACCTCCATATTCTTTTACTATCTGTTTTGCAAGTTCTCTATCAGGATCTATCTGTTTATGCATCGCATGGTTCAATACTGTCACGGTAAACCCTGTTGCAGCACCTTGCCAAAAATTCCCTCTTGTTAGGGCTGCATCTAAACATTATCTAAATAGGAAAGTATATACATTTTTTTATAATTTGAGTCTTCATTCATTAATTGTTTTTTTAGTTCAACTAATTTTAAATTATTCTGTTCATTACATTGAACATACAAATAAAAATATGGTAAAAGAAATTCCTGCTTCTTTAATAAATCAACCATTCTATCTTTATATAGTCCTGGAGAATATAATATCATTTCATCTATGTATATTTTCCAAAATAATAATTCTAGATTTCTAGGGTATTCTTGTAAAGCTATTTTAAATAATTCTTCTACTCTCAAAGGCAATTTTGAAATTTCTTTTTCTGAAAAAAAGTTGTGTGATACACAATATGACTCCGTGCCATAATCAAAAGAAATATTCCAATATATTAATATTAAGTTTATAAAATCATCTTCTGAATAATTACTTTGAGCTAATCGATCTTCATATAAATCAATTGATTTTGTTATATTAAAATTTAAATTTTCCATATACTAATTAGCTTAATGCAATATTTTTATGTTACTGAATTTAAATTGAGTTTTTAAAGGTTACCTTCAGCCTATATTAAATATTTATAGGTCTATTATTTTTTATTTTTCTCAAAATATCCTTCATGAAAATTATTAGTATTAATTATAAATTTCTCTTTACCACCAATTATATAATCGATTGCTCCATCAGGAAATGAAAAGGTTACAACTGGAATTTTATTTTCTTCTTCCGTCAAATTTTTACCAATTTTTATCTTTTTATCATATTGTAAAATATACCAATCATGTGTTTCAAGATCTCTCCATCTAAATTTAGGATAATACTGCATTTCGACTGGAATAGTTTTATTACCCATTAAAGTCCATTTTTTCATTTTTATACCTGTATTTAAAGCTGTATAAAAACAAAAACTATAACCTGAGTTTATAATTTCATCTAAATTCTGAGTTTCTTTATCAATATTAAAAACCCATATTAAATCTCCACCTAAATAATTAACATCTGAATAAAAATATTGAAAATAACGTATTTCTATTCCGTTAACAATTTTAAATATATTGCCTGTAGTCATTCTTTTTAAAGCCATAGCATTCTTATTTTATTCCGTATTTTCCCCAATATTTTTGCGCTACTCCATTTATTTTATTATACAATTTATCTAAACCATGACTTAAAATTTCTGTCTGCTCATAGTATTTTGCTTGAAATTTAGTCAGCCCACCTTTATATAGTACTGGTTCAACATTTTTTATCCAAGCTTCTTTTGTGGGATCTAACAAATGTTGCTCAAATCGTTTTAATATGCCTTGTTTTGTTTTACCTACATATTCTATAACTTTTGTTTCTTTATTTACGAGATGATAAACTTCATAAAGTTCTTTAACAGCTCCACCACCTTCAACAAACTCAAAAAGTCCCATTCCAAATTCTTGCGGCTCAAAATATTTTGGATCAAGCTTTCTAATTGTTTCTTTCTTTTTAACTGGTGGATCCAGATCATGCATCGCATGGTTCAAGGCTGTCACGGTAAACCCTGTTGCAGCACCTTGCCAAAAGTTCCCTCCTGTTAGGGCTGCGCCTGCACCACCCGAAACTGTACCAAAAGCAATGGTACCAAAGTCTCCACTACCCCAGCTACCACCAACACCTTTCCATGTTGAGCCATTGGCTAATTTTCCACCACTCCATACGGAACCTACCATACTACTAATGGAAGTACCTAGCAATACTATTAATTCTTATGATAATATGCAGCGCATCATGAAGAAATTTAACGCTTCCCATGAAACGTATCTACCTGTTATAAAAGACAATAAGTATTATGGTTTTATCTCCAAAACTGTAGCTCTGGAGACTTATAGAAATCAATTGAAAACAATGACGATTGAATAATTTTTAGAAATGAGATACTAGTATTTTGTATCAATTTAAAATATTATTTAACCCTAAAGGGTACCTTATTCGATATTATTTCTTTATCATACAACTCATAACCCATAGCTTGTAAAGAATCCAGTGTCGATTTATTTAATACCGTTTTGACAACATCTTTATCTGCCTGGTATCGAATTTCAAAATCATACATTTTATCCTCTTCTACTTCATACGATTCATAATTTGAACTATACAACGATTTATTTTTTACATAAAAAGGAAAATTAACCACTGCTTTACTTTTAGCTTTAACTTTAGTAATTCTTTTTATATTTGAAAACTGATTCAAATATAGATTTTTTTTAACATTGGTTCCGAAAGTATAACTTCCTGTTGAACCACTAAATGTAAATAATACTTCTCTTCCATTTTCTTTCAATATTATTGTTGGATATAATAATGTTAATCTATTAACACCAAAAAATTCAAAATTATTACGTCCATAAAAATCAATAGGTAAATAATAATCCTTATTGGTTGGATTGATAATCTCTAAGGATACTATGGTACTATCTTTAATTATGCTATTGGTAATTATAAACGCTAGCCGATTATTATTGGCAGACTTATTTACTCCACATGATACTATTACTACAAAAATGAATAGTAAACTTAATATTCTCATCCCCTAAAATTTAATCAATACATTTCTATTTAACCGTAAAGGGTACCTTATTCGATATTATTTCTTTATCATACAATTCATAGCCCATAGCCTGTAAGGAATCCAATGTCAACTTATTTAATACCGTTTTGACAACATCTTTATCTGCCTGGTATCGAATTTCAAAATCATACACTTTACCCTCCTCTACTTCATACCATTTATAACTAGAAGTGTAAGGTGATTCTAGTTTTACATAAAAAGGAAAATTAACTACAGTTTTACTTTTTGCACTTACTTTGGTTATTTTTTTTACGCTTGAAAATTGATTTAAATACCATTCTTTTTTTAAATAATAATTAGGTATACGATCATCAGCAGAACCATAACCTAATAACAAAACTTCTTTCTTATTTTCAGATATGGTAATTGAAGGATATAATAACATTTTTTCTTTGACTTTTAAAAAATCATAGTTATTACGATCAAAAAGATCAATAGGTAAATAATAATCTTTATTGGTTGGATTGATAATCTCCATAGAAATGTAACTACTATCTTTTACTATATTATTTTTTATATTGAATGCTATCTTCTTTGTAGAACAACTTCCTACTATTAAAAGCACGAAAAGCAGATATACTATTTTCTTATCCATTAACAAACATTTTGATTATTCTAAAGGATCAAACCATTCTCCTTTTTTAACTACCTCAATCATATGCCCTATAGTAATAGGCTGTTTTTGTTTTTGTTTTATCTTTTTAAATCTAATTATATCCCAAAATTTTGGGGTTTTATAAAAATATTTATCTAGATCTAGATAACCCTTTTTAATCTTGAATTTTTCAAAAAATTCAAGAAAAAGATAAAATGCATCATCTTCATATTTACAAAAATCACTCAGATTGGAAGAAACTCTTATTTCCTTATTTAATGCCTTTCTAAAAAATAGTAAGACATCTTTTTCTAATTCGTTCATATTATTCATTATTATAAATACCATAGACACCAGCAGATGCTCTAGTACCTCCAAATATTGATGCATTTCTACCTAAAAATAGTCCTAAATTTTGTGTAGGCACCCCTGTTATTGTTGGAAGTCTAAAAGGCATTTTCGCGTTAATTCCCAAAACTCTTGTATAATAATAGGATGATTCTAAAGTAGTTTTAGAACCACCTAATCCAACTTTTAATCCTAAATTTGCTTTTGATAAATGTGTAATTCCCATTTTTAATTCAGTTGCTCCAGTTACTAAATTAAAAGCATCTAATACAAAATCTGTAAGCCTCATACCTTTACCTTGTCTAAGGTTTCCAATGACCGTTAAAAGATTTTTTTAAGAAAATTTGATGCAAGCTTTAACTCAAAATTATACTTACCTTATAATGGAGTAAATACTCTATTACCATCCATTAATACAATATTAATAAATCACTTAAAATTGATATTTATCACTAATAATATTTTTATAATATGGTATTAAAGTAGTAGTAGATAATTTTTGTTGTAATGCCTTTGAGGCAACACTATCAATAATTTTTTCATTCATTTTGTAATTTAATTGAATGAAATATTTTTTGTTTTTATCTAAATCATATTTAATATTTCCATTACATAAATCTGTATTCAACGTAAAAGGAATTTGAATATCTTTTTTCTTATTTGGATGTAAAACAATTACATTATTAAGCTCTTTTAAACCTTCATAGTATAATTTTGCTTTTTCAGTATCAATTTCAAAACATTTCGTCACTTTTGAATTAATTTGATCTGCTTTAAAAATGAACATTTCTCCCTTAGGAGATATTAATTGATTACCATCATAAATATCATATTCTAAGTGAGTAGCTTTATTTAAGGCTGTATTAAAACTCAAATATCCATCTAAACGAGTAGTATCCATCGTTATAAAATAACTTGTTTCACTTGTATTAAGTAATTCTACTGTTACAAACTTTTTAGACATATTTACATTAATAACTTTCATGTTAACCTCTTGAATTTTATCAACATTAATATTACAAGAAAATAGAATTAATAAGAATAAAGAAAAATATACTTTCATAATTATTTAAGGTTTAGTCATTATATAAAAATTAGAATCAATTATTGATTGGGAAGGGTATCCTCCTACTTTTACTTCCCATCTTTGCGCAGCCCATTCTGTCATTGAATTAGCTTTCCTTATACCATATTTTTCAACCCATTTATCAAAAATCCCTGAGTTGAAATGATATACATGATTAAGTTCATGCCCTATAGTCGCAGCTAAAAGTCTATAACTCGTCAAGGCCTTTCTGCTAATCTCAACAGAGCTTTTAACTCTATACTCTCCTTTTTTATTTGGTATGGATTGTGTCAACCCATAAGCTTCTCCTCCTTCATCAGAATATATTCTATCCTTCAGTAGAAATGTGGGGTTTCCCGATTTATCCATCAAGTCAGGGAAAATATCTTCGGCAAAACTACCTAATTGGCTTTGATAAATATTAGCTGTAGCATCTGGATCAAACCCTTTTAATTTTAATCTATTATCTATTATTTTTCTATCTTTATTACTATGCATCGCATGGTTCAATGCTGTCACGGTAAACCCTGTTGCAGCGCCTTGCCAAAAGTTCCCTCCTGTTAGGGCTGCTCCTGCACCACCCGATACTGTACCAAAAGCAATGGTACCAAAGTCTCCACTACCCCAGCTACCACCAACACCTTTCCATGTTGAGCCATTGGCCAATTTTCCACCACTCCATACAGAACCCACAATACTACTAATCGAGGCACTCGCAAAACCAGTCCAGAAATTCCCTCCTTGGATACCCGAAATAAGTCCTTGTGCAGTGCCATGAGCCAGTGCTTGATAACTTAACTTGAGTCCAAATTGAGCGATTGTTGAAGTTCCTGTACCAATACCAAATGTAACTGCTCCACTAATAGCTCCAACAAATGATGCTTTAATTAATCCGCCCACTGTAAACGGAACATCCGCTAACAAAGCCGTTAAGGTATAGGTCGTTGCGGCAATCGCCGCCCCAACTAGAACTGCTGTCAGTAAAAATTCTCCACTCGGATCACTGTACTTGAATGGATTGTTATACGCATAACTATAACGGTTATAATTCTGTGTATTACTCGGATCCTGTACATAATTATCCGGTTGCAGGAATCGGTGTAATTTAGGATCGTACAAACGTCCATTCATATGAATCAAACCGACACTTTGTAAATGTTCGTGTCCTGTATAACCTCGATCCAAAACGGTTAATTCTGCTAAATCTCTCCCTTGTCCATTCTGGACCTTTATGATACTTCCCCAGGCGTCAAACAAACGCTTTTCAATGACTGCTCCTGCTTCATTACTAACCGCTAAAATTGTTCCTTGGTAATCGCGGTGCAAATATAAATATTCTGCTGTAGTTCCATTACTTTTTAGAACAACAGGTGATGTATATCCATCCCCACCAATATACGTAATAAATTCTACTTCTCCTGTTTCAATATTTTCTTTAATTTCCATGCTTCCATCACTGGAGTAATGCTTTCGCAACGGACGTTGAGTCTTATCATCCTGTAGTCCGCCATAGAACATACTGCTCCTCCCATTGGAATCGTTATAGAGAAAACTAATTTTATCTACCCCTGTTTCTTCAATCTGAACTGGGCCTTTAAAGACGTTATAACTAACATTCAACTGTCGGGTTGCGTTTGGTGTATTACTTGTTTTACGAATGCGTAGATCATCAAACCAAACATTTCCTATACCCATATTATCTACACGGATATTCAATCGTTTAATATTTGCCGGAACTGTTACTGTACGTTCCACATATACCCAATCATTTTTTAACTCTGTTACTAAATGTTCTACTTGTGTATAATGCCCCACTTCATTCTCCTTGTACATGAATAAAACAATTCTTCCCGTAGGATTATCACTGTATATCCACCCTGAAAAAGTATATTGAGTATCATTTGCATTATTAATATAGACTGATTCATCAGAATGAACAGCATTTACAGGTATTTGTGAAGCACTAACCTTTAATGAAGATTTACCCGTCTTAAATTTTGAATTATCATACGAAATTCCTAATGGTTGAATAGCTTCACTCCATTTATTATGCCCTTCCATATCATCATTAAAAATTCCTTCTCTATGTTGGTAATACGGAGCCGATTTAGCATTCAGGTCAATCGAATTATTTTGATATGGTTTAGCTGAGTCATAATTATATTGACCTAATTCATTTTGGGTAATTCGACCACGTTCATCATAACTTTGCTCTATTTGTTGTCCTTCTACACTATTAAAATGAGTCAAACGGTCTAGTTCATCATATTGAAATGCTTCCGACCAATTGAAACTATTATTAAAACGACTGGTTAAGTTTCCTCGTTTCGGTTCAAAATTAGTATACAGATTAATCATATCTGTTGCACCAATATTGTGCTTAAACTGGGATGGGAATCCATAATCATCATATTGATTTGTGACTGCTACCCCGTTACCCATCGTCGCTTTTGTTAATTGTCCGCGTGCATTGACATTATCTGTTTGCCATAATACTTTTCCACTGGCTACATCAATAACCTGCCATGGGTATCCATTTTTATATGTATTTTTAATTTTCCGACTGGAATTTTTCGTTGCAGAGGAAGCATTATATTCTATCGTATTTTGTCTACCGAATTCATCGTACGTAAAGTATTTTACAAAACCACTATAGGGAGCCGTTCCTTCATTGGCTTCAATCAATCGCTTGTAATTGTCATACTCATAAAAATAAGCCGTATTCACTCCCGCAATATTATCTTTAAAGTCACTGTATATCAATAATTGACTGGCATCATCATAATAATAAGTCGTTTTTGTATTGGTTAAGTTCCCAACAATTTTTTTCTCCATCAACTTACCTACTGCATCATATACAAATTCAGTAGCACCATTGGGTGTCGTTTCTTTAATCGTTTCTCCTAACGGACTATAAGCATACGTATATTTTCCTGCCGATGGATCCACTAAGGATTTCTTTCTACCCCATTCATCATATTCTATTGCAATTACATTTCCTTGGTAATCGGTCGTTTTCTGACTTCCATTGGCATAATAGGTATAGTTAATCGCTCCCCCTAAATCGGTAGAAGTTACCACATGGCCATTGGCATTTTTGATAGAGCTCGTTGTTTTTGTTCCATCTTGAGCGACCACTGTAGTCCCAAAATAAAGTATTGTGGTTACTAAACCTGTGTATCCTGTATTGGTTATAACACGGTTATAATCGTCATATTCTGTAGTATTCCATTGGCTTGGTGTTGAGAAATAAGGTTCACTTACTTTATTTTTACGACCTAAGAAATCATATTCTACGCTTTTGTACGACCAGGAATTATCAATGTTCTTTACTCCCGATTTGATGCCTCTTCCCAAGGCATCACTAATTTCAACACTCGTACTTCCATCATCTCCCGTTTTTACCGTAGTATATTCATTCGCTGATTTGGTATAGGCATACTGTATGCTTTTGTTCAAATAATTAGTAGCTTTTCTTACTTTACCCCAAGTATCGTATTCAGTGGTAGATGTTAAATTAAATGGATCGGTAGCCGATAAAACCAAACCATACAAAGGATGGTAACTATTAATTTTACTGACCAAACCAGCAACATCCGTTGTAGTTTTTACAAAACGTGCTGTGGGGTCATAGGTAAACTGAACTGTTCTCGGCGTTACCGTTGTAGGATATCCGGTTGCCCCGACAATCTT
Organism: Flavobacterium aerium; assembly: GCF_030766725.1. Lineage (GTDB taxonomy): Bacteria > Bacteroidota > Bacteroidia > Flavobacteriales > Flavobacteriaceae > Flavobacterium > Flavobacterium aerium. Next base: position 283,002 of record NZ_JARQWR010000003.1, read on the forward strand.
TTTCGTAATGTTACCGTAAGCATCGTATTCAAATTCCTCAGTCTGGTATTTTTCTTCGGTTGTATTTCCTTTTTTCATCGATTTAATCAATCGATTGTTGGCATAATATAACGATTCCGTGGTTTTGAAAGTATCCGAATATGCTTCTGTCATCGAATTAATGGTTGCTGGACGACCGATATAATAATTAGCCCCAGTACCCGATATATCACTATTAAAAATCGTACTTATAGTACTTGTGCCTTGTAGTGTCCCATTCAGGAAATTTTTCGTCACTGTTTTTACTGGTAAAAAATAAGGTGTATCGTACGTATACGATGTTTCTGTAGTGATATTCGTTAGATAATCCTTTACAACCTGGGTATTCAAAAAGGCATGATAAACCATATTGGTTGTATAGCAATTAAAGTCATTAACAGTACTGTTTACAATCATATCTGGATCTCCCGAGGTCACAAAAGCAAATTGGCTTCCATTATTCAATAATTGAGTATAACTTCTTTGGGTAGCCCCTCTCCACAAAGGATTATTTTCGGTAATACTCCACACGCGTTTCGTACTCGCATTTTGATACCAGGTACTACGTGCCGTTTTCGTAAAACCAATGGTTCCAAGTCCATGCATATTTACGACAAATCCATGATATCTGAAATCCTGAAATTTCACGACACCATTAACAGTATTTTTGAGCAATGATACTAAATAATTGCTCGGTATTTTTTTAATTTCAATATTCGGATAATTTACACTATTGGAAGAAGAATACAATTCCGTCAACATTCCTTGTCCATTATTGGCTTCAGTAGATTCCATCGTTTTATAGCTGATTTCATCTACTATATTCCCTCCTGAACTGGTTACTTTTCGTAACAAATTATCTTGAGATACATCTTTAGTAAAATCTACATAAGTTAACTGATTATGATGATTTCTGACCATGATTAGCTCTTTGTTCAATCCTTGATGTTTATAACTCGATACTATAGGAATAGGTAAATCAGGTGATCTATTATCATTTTTGCAATCTGAAAAACAAGGACTAGAATAATCATGTGTAAAAGTTGATTGAGATGTAGTATTACCAATATTGTTAACAAAAGTATTTACTGTCCACTGAGTATCATGATCATTTATGGTCCAATTTGGTTTATAATAATTACGCCAAACACGCACTAAATCTGACTTACCATCACCATTGGTATCCAATGCATAGTAATTATTATAAAAACGTTGTGTACTATAATGTTGTTCTGTATCTGGCCAATATTCAGTGATATTATGCGATTCTTTTTCAAAAAAACTTCCTCCTGTATATTTAGGATTACTATAGTAAATATGCCATAATGTATGATTTTCTCCTCCTTCGGTATCTGGTAGCATAATATCCGTTTTACCGTCACCATTAAAATCTCCAAATAATATCTGTTTAGTCGATGAATAAGCATCCAGAATTCCTTGCCCAATTATATCAACCTGAATCCAGGGAGCAGACTGAAGTTGTGTAAAACTAACAATTTTATACTTCTTCCCTTCATTTAATATAAGTATATCAGATTTACCATCTCCATTAAAATCCATCACATATCTTCGTTCATAATACTCATTCCCTCCTAGTATATTTGAATTATTACCTAGTCTAACATAGCCTTTTTCTCCTAAAACACTACTTGTAGAAGGATCAAAATCAACAATAAAATGTTCAACTCCATCATTAACAATACTCTGATTACATATTGAAACCGAACCTCCATCGTATGGATAATAAGTCATATATCCAGTATTAAGTCTCTGATTCTTATTACTTATTATAAGAATTTCGCTAATTCCATCTCCATTAAAATCTCCTTCTAAGTAATTTGTAGTCTTCTTAAGTTCAGAAAAGGTTTCACAATTGGATACACCATACCCGCAATTATATTCCTGATAACCACAATAATAATACTCATTCATTGTTTCTCCTACAGAAACTTTATTATCAATATTTATTGTTTTAGACAATGAATTAATAATTGAATTTCCTGTAAGATTATAAACTTTAAATTCTGTTGTATTTATAGATTCATTTGCAAATCCAATAGATTGAAATTGGTTTAATTTATTATCTGTTAAAATAGTTGCCGTAAATTTCTGTCTTTTACTACTGACAAAAGGTAAGTTTAATGCTGTTGCACCATCCATATTCTGAAACAACTTAGTAAACACCTGATTATTTGTTGTAAAATCCAATCGTCCATCGCCATCAAAATCACCCGATAATTCTGTATCATTAAAATTTAAATTATTATTATAAGTCGTTGTATATTGTGAATTATTAATATTTGTTTGTGTGTTGATATAATCAAATAAGACTGGATTAGCTCCTTCTAGTGCTCCATTAAACTCTTGAATTTGCGATATTTTCTCATAACCTAATTGTAAATCGACGATATGAGTAAATTGATATTTTCTAAATAATATATTATTTGTTTTAACTTCAATATTATCTAATAACACTCCCTTTTCATACTTAAGACCTTGTACATAGGCAAATTCACTTCTCTTTGCTACTTTGTAATTAAATTTAATGCTATTAAGCGGTGTCAATCCGTTTACGTTAGCACTAAATTTTATTTCATCAATACATAAACTTTTGTTCTGGGGATTGGTATAATGGTAGGTGATATAATTGCCATTCGTATCTTCAAAACGAACAATATAAAAAGCCGTCAAATCTGCAGCATTTGTACCTCCATAATTCCCATACCATGAACGGGATCCATCAGGTGATGTAACAATAAAATAAGTGGTTTCGCCACTTCCTTTTAATTCAATTTTGGTATTCGATTTGACTTCAGTTTCATAGATAGAGCCATGTCCCCAATAAGCACCAGATTCGGGTTTAATAATCAATCGTTGTCCATCCAAAGCCAATTTATCATTTTCATCAAAATCAACACCATCTATATAACCATCAACATCCAAACGGGTAGCAATTCTACTGATGTTTGAAATTGCATTAATATTCCATCCCTGTCCTGCAATACCACCCATTTGACCACTACTATACACTAAATTAATTACGGGTGCTACATTCTTTACACTGGTTGGCATAGCAATTGGTAACGTATAGGAGGTTTGTCCTGAACTGGAAATTTCTAATTTACCTTGTGTATCATGAAAATTCTGTGAAAAAGATAAACTTGTAATAAACAATATAATTGTAAGTAATTTTAATTTCATATCGCTTATTCTTTAATAATTTTAATTGATTTCTGTTGGCCATTCACATACAATAACAATAGATTATATACTCCACGTGGGTATTGTTGAAATGGTATTGTATATCGGGTAGTTCCCTCTAAATTTTGATATTCTTTTAAGAGTTGTCCATTTAAAGAATGTAGCACAATAGATGTCACTACATTTTCATCAACAGGTATCCATTTTAGATAGAGTTCTTCTACTACTGGATTGGGATAATAAGACAACAAATCTCCTGGGAAAAATTCTACAAAATCTTCTGAAACAAATGGAATTGTATCATTTGAAATTCTAGAATTTATTTCATCACTAATAGGCAGATGGAATAAACGTTCAATTTGATTACCTGCATCATCATAGTGAAAACGCAGTACTCCTGCAGATGGAGTTACACTACCTTTCTTTACACCTTGCGCAGAAAGTATACAAGGTATAATCAATAGTATCCATAAAATATTTTTCATCGTCATAAGAATTAAGTTGCTATACAAATGATTTCATTACTAGTAATTTCCCAATAATTATTTATTGAAAAATTTAACACTAAAAATGAAACAAAAAGCAAAACTACTATTTTTTTATCATTATGAAAAACATATTCACTATTGCCATACGGAAGTTTTTTTTAAACATTTTACGTTAAAACCATAATTTTTAATGTATTAAATGCATAAAAATAGATTAATTACATTTTTAATCGATAAATAACACTTTATACGGATAGTTAATTTTTTGTTAACATAATTTAACAATTAATGCTCCTTTTTTAAAACTGATAATTCATTTTTTTAACACAATAACTTTTAACAAAATCTTCAATCGGGTATGTTAAAAAGACCAAACCAAAGTATTACCTTTGTTTTTTGCTCAATAGTTTATGATAAAATCAGATGATACTATAGAAGTATTGGGTGCGCGAGTACACAATCTAAAGAATATAGATATAACCATTCCACGAGAAAAATTAGTGGTGATTACCGGACTTTCCGGTAGCGGAAAATCATCCCTTGCTTTCGATACCATATATGCTGAAGGACAACGTCGTTATGTAGAAACATTCTCTGCCTATGCACGTCAGTTCTTAGGTGGCTTGGAGCGTCCAGATGTGGACAAAATTGATGGTTTGTCTCCTGTTATTGCCATCGAACAAAAAACAACCAGTAAGAGCCCTCGATCAACCGTTGGTACAATTACTGAAATCTACGATTTTTTACGTCTATTGTATGCTCGTGCTGGTGAAGCATTCAGTTACAATACGGGAGAAAAAATGGTGAGTTATAGTGATGAACAAATCAAATCTTTAATTTTTGAGGATTTTGTAGGCAAACGCATTAATATTCTTGCACCTGTTGTTCGTTCACGTAAAGGACATTACCGCGAATTATTTGAACAAATCTCAAAACAAGGGTTTGTAAAAGTTCGTGTCGATGGTGAAATCAAAGATATTGAAAGTGGATTCAAATTAGACCGTTATAAAACCCACGATATCGAAATTGTTATTGATCGTATGGTTATCGAAGATAATCCAGATCATGACAAACGATTAAATGATAGTATCAACACAGCCATGCATCATGGTGATAATGTTTTGATGATACTGGACCAAGATAGTAATGAAGTACGTTATTTCAGTAGAAATTTAATGTGTCCCACTTCTGGTATTTCTTATCCAAATCCAGAACCTAATAATTTTTCGTTCAACTCTCCAAAGGGAGCTTGTGATCATTGTAATGGTTTAGGTACAGTACATGAAATTAATCTTAAAAAGATCATTCCCAATCCAAAACTTTCCATAAAAAGTGGTGGGTTCATCCCGTTAGGGGAATATAAAAGCACATGGATTTTCAAACAATTGGAAACCATTGGTGAAAAATACAATTTCAAATTAACAGACCCTATTGAAGATATTCCTGCCGAGGCAATGGAGATGATTCTAAATGGTGGTAAAGAAAAATTTGTTGTAGAATCCAAAACATTAGGAATCGCACGTGATTATAAAATTGATTTTGAAGGAGTTTCAAATTTCATCAAGAATCAATTTAATGAAAGTGAATCTACAACTATTAAGCGTTGGGCAAAAGATTTTATGGACGAAGTGAATTGTCCAGAATGTCATGGCACACGTTTGAAAAAAGAATCACTTTATTTCAAAATAAACGATCAGAATATTGCTGAACTGTCTCAAATGGATATTTCAGAATTAAGTAAATTCTTCGAAGGATTGAACGAACATCTTTCTGAAAAACAGAAAATCATTGCTAGTGAAATTATCAAGGAGATTAAATCCCGTTTAGGATTTCTTCTTGATGTAGGATTAAATTATTTGGCTTTAAGCCGTAGTTCTAAATCATTATCTGGTGGAGAAGCACAACGTATTCGTTTGGCGACTCAAATTGGATCTCAATTGGTTGGTGTATTATACATATTGGATGAGCCAAGTATTGGTTTACATCAAAGGGATAATGAAAAATTAATTCATTCGTTAGAGCAATTACGCGATATAGGGAATTCTGTCCTTGTGGTGGAACACGATAAAGACATGATCCTTCGTGCCGATTATGTAATTGATATTGGACCCGCAGCAGGACGATTTGGTGGTGAGATTGTGAGTAAAGGTACTCCAGCTGAAATGCTGAAAGAACATACTCTAACAGCATCTTATCTAAACAATGAAAGAACTATTGCTGTCCCTGCAAAAAGAAGAGAAGGCAATGGAAAGAGCTTAAAATTAACAGGAGCAACAGGAAACAATCTGAAGAATGTAAGTATTGAGCTTCCTTTAGGGAAATTGATTTGTGTTACTGGAGTATCAGGAAGTGGAAAGTCAACATTAATCAATGAAACGCTCTACCCTATTCTGAATGCTCATTTTTTCAATGCTGTAAAAAAACCACAACCGTATAAAAAAATTGAAGGATTAGAACACATCGATAAAGTTATCGATATTGATCAATCGCCAATTGGAAGAACACCACGATCTAATCCAGCTACATATACTGATGTATTCTCAGAGATTAGAAGTTTATTTACACAAACTTCCGAAGCTATGATTCGTGGATACAAGCCGGGAAGATTTAGTTTTAATGTAAAAGGTGGGCGTTGTGAAACCTGTGAAGGTTCTGGTGTGCGTGTAATTGAAATGAATTTCTTACCGGATGTATATGTCGAATGTGAAACTTGTCAAGGAAAACGTTTCAACCGAGAAACATTGGAAATTCGTTACAAAGGAAAATCCATTTCTGACATATTGAATATGACAGTTGATGAAGCTGTTCCTTTCTTTGAAAACATTCCTAAAATTTACCGTAAGGTAAAAACAATTCAAGATGTAGGTTTGGGTTATATTACATTAGGACAACAAAGTACTACTTTATCTGGAGGAGAAGCGCAACGTATCAAATTAGCGACTGAACTCTCTAAGAAAGATACAGGAAATACCTTCTATATTTTAGATGAGCCTACAACAGGATTACATTTTGAAGATATTCGTGTATTAATGGGCGTTATAGATACGTTGGTCAATAAAGGTAATACGGTATTGATAATCGAACATAATATGGATGTAATCAAGCTAGCCGATTACATTATTGACATTGGTTATGAAGGTGGAAAAAATGGTGGACAGGTAGTGTGTAAAGGAACCCCTGAAGAAATAATAAAAAATAAAAAGAGTTATACGGCTCAATTTCTTAAAAAAGAATTAAGTTAGTATTTGTTAAATAATAAACGCAGAAAATGAGTGTAAAAGAATTTGAATCAGAAGACGAAAGAATAAAAGCACAATTCAACCAAAAAACATGGAATGAAATCAGAACCAATGATTCTTGGGCAATTTTCAAAATCATGTCGGAATTTGTAAATGGCTTTGAGAACATGGGACGTATCGGTCCTTGTGTTTCTATCTTTGGTTCTGCAAGAACAAAACCAGACGATAAATATTATCTATTAGCAGAGAAAATTGCTTATAAAATCACAAAAGGAGGCTACGGTGTCATTACAGGTGGTGGTCCCGGAATTATGGAAGCCGGTAATAAAGGTGCCCATTTTGGAGGAGGAACTTCTGTAGGTTTAAATATTGAATTACCTTTTGAACAACATTATAACCCTTATATCGACAGAGATAAAAACTTACAGTTTGATTATTTCTTCGTTCGTAAGGTAATGTTTGTAAAATACTCACAAGGATTTGTAGTTATGCCTGGAGGGTTTGGAACTTTAGATGAATTGTTTGAAGCAATAACATTAATCCAAACGAAAAAAATTGGTAAATTTCCAATCATCCTTGTCGGAAGTGATTTCTGGAGTGGGTTGATGGAATGGATAAAAACTACCTTATTAGGAAAATACAATAACGTTAGTGCACACGATTTAGATTTAATCAAAATTGTAGACACGGAAGACGAAGTTTTAGACGCTTTAGATAGTTTCTATAAAAAATATAATTTGAGTCCAAATTTCTAATTAAAAAGCTGCTTTATGCAGCTTTTTTTATTAATTCCTTATAATTTTATTCTTACGAAATCCATTTCTTAAGATTCTCATTTTAAACAATAAACTACAGAAAAAATAGTTTTAGTACTTAAACTCCTAAATGGTTCTATTTCCAATAGAAATTATTATATTAGGGTAGAAATTAAGTCTTAATCCTATAAAATTCATTGCAAAATAATTGAAATTACTCTTTAAAATTACTTTCTATTTAGTCATCTTACTTTTCTCAGTAAAACAGTATGGACAACATCATTCTGAGCTGAAAGTAACGATAAATGATGAATTGAAATTAGCACAGGTTGTACAAAAAATAACGTACAATAATGAGACAAAAGATACATTAAATCAAATTTTGCTGAATGATTGGAATAATTCTTATTCCGAAAAAAACACCCCACTCGCTCGACGTTTCTCTGATGAATTTTCACGCTCTTTTCATTTGGCTAAAAATGAAGAACGTGGTAATACAGCGCTATTTGCTGTGATTGACCAGAACAATCTCAATTTAAACTGGAAAAGACCCGAAAAGCATCCTGATTTAGTACAGGTACAATTGAAAAACCCTATTTATCCGGGACATCAATTTACTATTACAGTTGTTTATACTGTTAAGCTACCACACAGTCGTTTCACAAAATATGGCTACAGTGACAATGGAACACTTTTTCTTAAAAACTGGTTCCTTACTCCTGCCATCTATGAGGATCATAAATTCTTACAGTACAGCAACGAAAATTTGGATGATATTGCCAATGCAATTTCCAACTTTACTGTCACACTCAAACTCCCTCAGCATCTGGAACTGACCACGGATTTAAATTTCAATGGAAAAACAATTGATGAAGAGGGAAAGCAAGTTTATGAACTTACCGGCAAAAACAGGAATGATATTGGTTTAATCTTAGAACCAAAATCTACTTTTTCAAAGTATAAAAATGATATTCTTGAAGTAGAAACGAATCTCAAAGACAACCGAATTAACGAGATTCAAAAGGCAATGATTATTGACAAGGTAGTTCGTTTTGTCAATCAAAACATTGGCCACTATCCCAACGAAAAAATCATTATTTCACAAGTAGATTATGATCGAAATCCATTTTACGGATTGAACCAATTACCTGCATTCATCAGTCCTTTCTCAGATGAATACTTGTACGAAGTACAGTTTTTAAAGACTTATTTAAATAATTATCTCAAAAACAGCTTACACCTTAACCCAAGAAAAGACAATTGGATTTATGATGGTATTCAGGTCTATACGATGATGAAGTATATAAACGAATATTATCCTGATAGTAAAATGATGGGGAATGTATCCAAGTTCAAACTTTTGAAAGGTTATATGCTCACAAGCATAGGTTTTAACGAACAATACAGCTACCTCTATATGTTGATGGCTCGTAAAAATCTTGACCAACCTATTGGCGATCCAAAGAATACTTTTATAAAATTCAATGAGCAAATAGCGGGGAAATATAGAGCTGGATTAAGCTTGAATTACTTGGACAAATATTTAGAGCATGATATTGTAAAAAACAGTATTCAGGAATTCTATGGCTACAACTTAGAACAACATGCCACTCGAGTTGATTTTGAAAGTATATTAAAGAATAATACCGATAAAGACATCCGTTGGTTTTTTGACGAAATCATTAATACACGAAATATTATTGATTATAAATTTGGTAAAATATCCAAAACAAAGGATAGTATTACGGTGACACTTCGAAATAATACTGAAACCACAGTACCTATTTCATTATATGGTGTAAAGAATGATTCTATTGTATTTAAAAAATGGTTTGAAAACATCAAAAAGGATAGCACCTTCACCGTAGAAAGACATGATGCGGATAAAGTAGTAATCAATTATAATAAAGAAGTTCCAGAATACAACTTAAGAAACAACTGGAAATCTCTACGTGGTTTCATCTTCAATAATCGTCCCTTAAAGTTTAATTTCTTGAAGGACTTAGAAGATCCTTACTACAATCAGGTTTTTTACGTACCTGTAATTGGTTATAATCTTTATGATGGCGTTTCACCTGGAATACGATTACACAACAAATCTATTTTGGATAAACCCTTCCAATTTGATATTGCCCCTACTTACTCAACCAAAACGAGTTCGATTACGGGTAATATTAATTTATTGTACAATCAATACATTCGTGAAGGAGGATTATACAACATACGTTATTCGTTAGGAACGTCTTATTTCCATTATGCTCCAGATGCTACCTATTTGAAGTTTAATCCAATGGTACAATTCCGAATTAGAGAGAATAATTTCCGAGATAATAAGAAACAACTGATACAAGTACGTTATGTATCAGTAATTCGTGATGCTACAACTTTCTCTGTGGACTCTAAAAATGAAGATTATAGCGTATTCAATGCCCGATACTCCAATACTGCAACCGAAGTTACCAAGCACTTTAATCTAACCACGGATTTACAAATCGCAAATGCCTTTGGAAAAATATCTGCTGAGATAGAATACCGAAAATTATTTGAAAATAACCGACAAGTAAACTTTAGATTATTTGCAGGATCTTTTATGTATCGAAGTACAAATTCAGATTTTTTCAGCTTTGCATTGGATCGTCCTACCGATTATTTATTTGATTATAACTATTATGGTCGATCTGAAAGCACTGGATTGTTCAGTCAACAGTTAATCATAGCCGATGGTGGTTTCAAATCGAAATTGGACACACCGTATGCTAACCAATGGATTGTAACTGCAAATGGTAGTTTTAATATCTGGAATTGGGTAGAATTATATGGAGATGTTGGAACATTGAAGAATAAATTTGATCGTCCAAAATTTGTGTATGATAGTGGTATTCGTCTTAATCTCGTTACGGATTATTTCGAATTATATTTTCCTATTTATTCGAATAATGGGTGGGAAATAGCTCAACCGAATTACAATGAAAGAATTCGATTTATTGTAACTATAAGTCCAAAAACATTAATAAATCTCTTTACCAGAAAATGGCTTTAAAAGTGATAAAAATAAAAAAATACTAAAAAAACAATACACAATTTGCATAATACAGTAGATTTTTAGTATATTCAATCACTAAAACTTCAAAAAAAATACTTCCTTTTTTTTACACATATAACAGTATAGCCCCAGTAATAATGACAATCTATCAATCATTATACCTCAGATTATAATTTGATTGACAATAATTAAATTATTAATTATTGTCTTTTTTGTATTATTTCATTGTTTTAATTAAATTTGTGGCATACACTAGATATTTCATTATGACAAATACAGCCACAACGCAAACACTTTCTTTTGAAGATTTCAAAACTGAAGTACTGAATGACTATAAAATTGCAATTACTAGTAGAGAATGTAGTCTTTTAGGGCGCAAAGAAGTTTTAACTGGGAAAGCGAAGTTTGGTATCTTTGGTGATGGTAAAGAAGTACCTCAATTGGCAATGGCCAAAGCTTTTAAAAATGGTGATTTCCGCTCAGGATATTACCGTGACCAGACGTTTATGATGGCTATTGGTCAAATGAATATTGAACAATTTTTTGCAGGTTTATATGGTCATGCCGATATCGAGCACGATCCAATGTCGGCAGGAAGACAAATGGGTGGGCATTTTGCAACACACAGTTTGAATCCTGACGGGTCATGGAAAAATCTAACTGTACAAAAAAATTCAAGTTCTGATATCTCTCCTACTGGAGGGCAAATGCCTCGTTTATTAGGTTTAGCACAAGCTTCAAAAATATACAGAAATGTTACTGGAATAGAGAACAAAACTAATTTCTCTATCAATGGTAATGAAATTGCTTGGGGAACTATTGGTAACGCCAGTACATCTGAGGGATTATTCTTCGAAACCATTAATGCTGCTGGTGTTTTACAAGTACCAATGGTAATGAGTGTTTGGGATGATGAATATGGTATTTCTGTACATGCAAGACATCAAACTACAAAAGAAAACATTTCGGAAATCTTAAAAGGGTTTCAGCGTGATGAAGAAAATAAAGGTTTTGAAATCATTCGTGTAGAAGGTTGGAATTATCCCGCTTTAATTGCAGCGTATGAAAAAGCCGCTAAAATAGCACGTGAAGAACATGTACCAGTATTAGTACACGTGAATCAATTGACTCAACCACAAGGGCATTCAACTTCTGGATCTCACGAACGTTATAAAAATGCTGACCGTTTAGCATGGGAAGCAGATTTTGACTGTTTACTTCAGATGAGAAACTGGATGATTACCAATAATATTGCTACAGTTGAAGCATTGGATGAAATTGATGCAATCACTAAAAAAGAAGTATTAGAAGGTAAAAAAGCAGCATGGAGTGCATTTGTAACACCATTAAAAGCAGAGCAACAAGAAATTGTAGCTTTATTAGAAAAAATTGCTGCCACTAGTAACAATAAAGTATTTATTGCAAAATATGCTGCTGACTTAGCTGCTATTAAAGAACCTATTCGTAAAGATATCCTTGTAGCCGCTCGTAAAGTATTACGTCTTATTGTAAAAGAAGATGGAAGAAGTGAATTAGCTGCTTGGATTAATAATTATACTGATAAAATTCAACCAAAATTTAGCTCACATTTATATTCTGAATCAGGTAAAAATGTATTTTCTGTAGCTGAAGTTTTACCAACCTATGATGATAATGCTGAAGATGTTGATGGTCGATTAATTATCCGTGATAATTTTGATGCTATTTTTGCAAACCATCCTGAGACCTTAATCTTCGGAGAAGATTCAGGAAATATTGGTGACGTAAATCAAGGATTAGAAGGATTACAAGAAAAATATGGAGAATTACGTGTTGCCGATGTTGGAATCCGTGAAGCTACTATATTAGGTCAAGGAATTGGAATGGCAATGAGAGGTTTACGTCCTATTGCAGAAATTCAATATTTAGACTATTTATTGTATGCTATTCAAATCATGAGTGATGACTTGGCTACATTACAATATAGAACAAAAGGGAAACAGAAAGCACCGCTAATCGTAAGAACACGTGGTCATAGACTAGAAGGAATCTGGCACTCAGGTTCGCCAATGGGAATGATCATCAATGCTATTAGAGGTATACACGTTTTAGTACCAAGAAATATGACTAAAGCAGCTGGTTTCTACAATACTTTATTAGAAACAGATGAACCAGCTTTAGTAATCGAATGCTTAAACGGTTACCGATTAAAAGAGAAAATGCCTAATAATATTGGTGCTTTCAAAACTCCAATCGGTGTTGTAGAAACGTTGAAAAAAGGTAAAGACATTACATTAGTATCTTATGGTTCAACGCTACGTTTAGTAGAGCAAGCTGCCAAAGAATTAATGGAAGTAGGTATTGATTGTGAAATCATCGATGTTCAGTCTTTATTACCATTCGATGTCAATCAAGATATTGTTAAGAGTATTGCAAAAACCAATCGTTTATTAGTAATCGATGAGGATGTACAAGGAGGTGCTTCTGCTTATATTTTACAACAAATTGTAGATAAGCAAAATGCTTACAAACATTTGGATAGTAAACCAGAGGCTATGTCTGCTAATGACCACCGCCCTGCTTATGGAACTGATGGAGATTATTTCTCTAAACCTTCTATTGAAGACATCTACGAAAAAGTATATTCGATTATGCATGAAGTAAATCCAGGAGAATATCCAAGCTTGAGGTAATATTCTGAATCTTATTATATTTGATCCCAATTCTAACCGATTGGGATTTTTTTTGCTTCATTTCATATAAAAATAGTACTTTTAAGGGGACCAATGGATGTCAAAATTCCGCCTCAAATGGAACAACCTTTCTTTATATATAAGTTCACCGAAGAATCGGCATTGAAAGCAATTAACACGCCGTCAAAGCCACATCGTCATGATTATGAAGAACTCATTATCGTAGCTGAAGGATCACCCGATCATTTTATCGATCTAAATAAAGAGACTATCACTGCTCCTACTGTAATTTATGTTGCCCAAGGCAAAATACATCACTTTTTACCCACAGAAGCCACTCGTGGTTGGGGAATACGTTATAAGACAGAATTCATTCCTGAAAGTAAATTTCATTTCTATTCTAATTTTCTAGACAGTATCAATTATCCAATTCAATCTGACGAATGTTTACTCAAAATTGAAACCCTTTGTGAGATTATGCTGGATGAATACAAACAGCCTATTATCAATATTACCATGATCAAAAAACTATTGGAAGCAGTATTGTCGAAACTGGAAGAAGAGGGACGAAAATTAATTATAGACAATCCTCACTCTTCGCAATTGATCACTTTTAATAATTTTTTAAAAATAGTAGAAGACAATTACAAACGAACGGTTGATGTACATTTCTATGCAGACAAGTTGAATACTTCATTACGAAACCTGAATTTAATTTGTCAAAACGTATTTAATAAAAGTGTTTCTGAAATCATTGAAACCCGTAAGTTAATTGAAGCCAGACAGCTACTACTCCATAGTGACAAGTCTATTTCCGAAATAGGGTTTGAATTAGGCTATCAGGAAAAATCATATTTCACTAGAGTTTTCACCAAAAAAACAGGTCTTACCCCTACCCAATTTAAAGCCCAAATCCAACCGCTTTTTGCATAAAAGTGCAACACTTCTTCCTAAAAGTGTAACCCAATAGCTTTGAAACAATTGCATCTTTGTAGTATAATTTTTTAGTTCAATTTAACCTTTAAAATGAAAAAAAATGAAAAAAAGATCACTTCACATTGGAATTCTGAGTACACTACTTTTAGTTTTATTATTTTCAACTGTAAGTTGTAATACAAAAATAGAACATGTAGACACTTCAAAACTAGAGGCTAAGGTAGATTCCTTAGAAAATCAACTGAAAAAATTCAATGATGAAAAAGCATTAACTGAAATGCGACTCATCCGATTCGACTCTTTGGATTTTGATATATACAGTAATGCGAAGTGGGATCAACTCCATATTAGCCATGCTGATAACATTTTGGTTACTTATCCTGATGGTCATCAAACCAAAGAAATTGGGACACATATTGATGAATTAAAACCTCAATTTGTTTTTGCGCCTGATACAAAAATAACATCACATCCTGTAAAATTTGGAAGTGGTGACTGGACATCTGTCATTGGTGAAATGGAAGGAACTTTTACAAAACCAATGCCCATTGGAAACGGGAAATTCATACCGCCTACAGGAAAGAAATTCAAATTGCCTATGTGTACTGTAGGGAAATGGAAAGATGGAAAAATGATTGAAGAATATTTGTTCTGGGATAATATGGCCTTTATGAAACAAGTAGGAATTGCTCAATAAAAATAAAGGGAGGCTATCATTTTGATAAAATCCCTTTATATTATTTTGTATCATGAATAGACTCGATTTTTTAAAAGTGGTAGCTCTGCTCCCCTTAATTACAAAGACTATGAAACTGAATGAATTAAATAAAATGACTGCTTCTTTTTCTAATACCACAAAAATGCCGGTATTATTTTTAGGTCATGGTAGTCCAATGAATGCTATTGAAGAGAATGAATTTACCCGCAATTGGAATGCAATAGGAAAATCACTTCCTAAGCCCAACGCTATAGTATGTATCTCAGCGCATTGGGAAACCAAAGGTACTTTTGTTACAGCAATGGAAAAACCGCAAACAATACATGATTTTGGTGGATTTCCTGAGGCTTTATTTGCCGTAGAATATCCTGCTCCTGGTTCTCCTGATTTAGCAAAAGAAACACAGCAAATTATTACGAAAACCAATGTGGAACTGGATGATAAATGGGGATTGGATCATGGAGCATGGAGTGTAATTAAACACTTATATCCCAACGCTGATGTTCCAGTAATTCAAATGAGTTTGGATTATTATCAAAATCCACAATACCATTATGAATTAGCACAAGAATTGACTGCTTTACGCCATAAAGGTGTATTAATTATTGGTAGTGGAAATATCGTTCACAATCTAAGACGATTGGATTGGAAAAATACAGATGGTGGTTATGATTGGGCTATAGAAGCCAATGAGAAAATGAAAGAATTAATCTTGGATAATAATCACAAGCAATTGATTAATTATCAAACAATGGGAAAAGCTTTTGAATTATCGATTCCAACACCCGAACATTACTTACCTTTACTCTACACCTTAGGTTTAAAGGGTGACCATGAGAAAACCACTTTTTTCAATGATAAAACCGTAATGGGTTCTATTTCGATGACCTCATTAATCATTGATTAAACCATTTAAATGATAATCGTATGCAACATAAATTTAGTGAAACTGAATTAAAAGAAATAGCCCGTCAACTGAGTTGTCCGGACGGCGAAAATGGAATAAAAACAGGGGAACGTATGGACACTGCGAATGGAAACATGACGCATAGAGCCATTGAGACATTATCCATTGCTAGTAATCAACAGATTCTGGAAATTGGCCCGGGTAATGGAAGTCATCTTGCACAGTTATTGAATAAAGCCCATAATCTACATTATACCGGAATTGATATTTCAAAAACGATGGTTGATGAAGCTTCCAGAATTAATGCGGAACAGATACAAACTGGAACCGCTACCTTTCTGTTGACAGATGGATTACATCTTAATTTTAAAGAAGAATCATTTGATCGGGTTTTTACGGTAAATACTGTTTATTTCTGGGGAAATCCAACGGAATACATCGCTGAAATATACCGTATCCTTAAAACAGATGGATTATTTAATCTGGCTTTTGTACAACAGCATTCCATGGAGAAATTACCTTTTACGCAATATGGATTTCAATTATATACTATTGAGAAAGCAACTAATTTGCTTAAAAGCGCTTCATTTTCAATACAGAATATTACAAATGAAACAGAAGAATTAATCAATAATATGGAATCTAAGATTGAGCGTGATTTTGTGATTATTACTGCCCGAAAATAAAAAAGGCTGTTACTGTAAAAGTAATAGCCTTTTTTATTCACTAACTGGTACTCTCTTTAAAAACCCATTCATTTGTTCATCTTTTTATTATGCATCATAGTATAGTTCTAAAATTAATTTACCTTTATTATTACACCATTTTATCCAAAATTTTTCCGCATTATCATCTTCAAGCATCAGCCAATCACCATCAATTTTAATAGGATAATAGAAGCTGTCTTTATTCTTTGGGAATTGTTGAGACTTCTGATCTGGAGCTAATCGTAATGGATTTTCTTTTTCATTAAAATCAACTGAGAATACAGTCAATATATGTACTTCAATAGTTTCAAACTTAAAATTCAAATTCGATTCTTTTATGTATTTTATGGTATTTTTATTCTCATTTACAATTACTTTATAGAATTCATTTTCTTTTCCCAAGCATTTAAATACTAACAGCGTATTTTCTGGTTTAATAGCATAGGGATCAATATCATCATATTTAAACTTATCATCAAAATAAAATGACTTCCATTTTGACTGATCTAAATTATAGATTGTTAATTCATTTTGTTGATTGTATGTGTTTTTTAATACTATGAAACCAGTATATGGAATTTCTGATTTTTCTTCATTTACAATTTCGCTTTGGTTAGGCTTATTGTCAATCGTAGCGGGTATCGCATGAGAGCTATGAATCGTATATAAAGCAAAAATTGAAATGATAGTCAAGACATATAGGACAAATAATAGTAGTAGCTTTGTCATTTTTTTATCCCTCTTTTCATTCCGCATACTGAAAATCTGGATAAGAAAAAGAATAGGGTATAACAAAACCAGTATTATAAATAAAACAAAAAGATAGGTCATTAATAAAGAAAAGATAGCTTGAGAATCTACGGTATCTAGATTTCTATTAAAATATTGATGAGCTGGTTTGTCCCAATAATAAATGAAAGTGAGAATGATAAATACTGTAAATACACCAAGCTGAATATTAAATATTACTTTCCAATTCTTTATTATAAAATTCTTTATCATAGTCCTTTATATCGTTATTGATCAAACTCAAAATTCTCTTCTTTATCTGAAAGAATATCGTAAACTACATTTCCTTTTTTGAGTATATAAAAAATATCTTTATTCCCTTTTTCATATCTAATGTAAGCAATGAGATCTTGATTATGACCATCTAATCCTTCCTTTCCTCCTTTGTATTGATTATTGAGGATGTTTGTTTTTTTATAGATATAGATGGAATATAAATGATATTTCGGTGTGTTTACACCTACTATCTTTTCTTCAATTTTCTTTTTTAGTATTTCATAATCCGTGTTGTTGTATGAAAAATTTCCTTCTGAATAAAAATAATCGATTCTATTTTTATTTTCTTTCGTTTTAAACTCATAGGTAGCTGGTGATAAAGCGACCAACTGGAAGTCTTGCGACTTATTAGTCACACAAGCTATAAATAGTATGAACAAGGGAATAATAACGATTATTTTTTTCATTTAATCTTTTACTTAAATCTTTTGTTTTTTATCTGAAATCAAATCTAGTATCGTATTCGTAGTATCAATCGAATTTATCAATATAATAGAAGATAACCAAAATGAGTCGTCAATTTCTATAATTCAATCTTGGCTATATTGTTTCCAACAATCATTTAAATTAGGGTTTTCAAAGTTCATCAATAAAACAAATAACGCTATATCAGGCTACTAAATAAAAATAGTTTTTTTTAAATAAAATAGAGTAACTTCATCCTTTATAATATCCTACACTACAGGGAACATAATGGCACTATCAATGATTACAGAATTTCAGAAAGTCAATACTGAAACATGGGAACGTAAACCTTATTTCGATTATTTCTACAATACTATCAAATGCAAATACAACATCAATGCTACAATTGATATTACAGACTTATTAAAGGCTATTAAAGAGAATCAACTTCGTTTTTTCCCTACTTTTTTATATGTCATTATGCGCGCTGTGAATGATAATAAAGAATTTAGGATGAGTTTTGATGCTGATGGTAATTTAGGTTACTGGAATTATGTACTTCCCTCCTATACTATTTTCCATGATGATGATAAAACGTTTTCTGATGTATGGAGTGAATATCATGCCGTATTTTCTGAATTTTACACTACGATTATTACCGACATGGAAACTTATAAGGATGTGAAGGCTATTAAAGCACGACTGAATCGCCCTGGTAATTTTTGTCCTGTATCTTCTTTGCCTTGGTTAAGCTTTACAAACTTCAGTCAGGATACGTATACGGAGTCTTCATTATTATTCCCCATTATCCGATTTGGAAAATTTTATACAGAAAACAATAAGGTTTTGTTACCGATTTCAGTTTTTGCAAATCACGCTGTAGCGGATGGTTATCACACGTGTAAATTAATTAATGACATGCAGGATTATGCTTTTAATGCATTAAATTGGATATCAATCTAATAGTAATTCCCTTTATTGCAGCTTTGTCTTATCTTATTTTTTATCTATTTTTGAAATTATAACCTAATAATCAACTATTATGAATAAAGGTCGTTTAGAAGCATTTAGCGATGGCGTAATTGCTATTATCATTACCATTATGGTATTGGAAATCAAAGTTCCACACGGAGGAAATGATTTTAATGCATTAAAACCTTTACTACCCGTATTTCTAAGTTATGTACTGAGTTTTATTTATGTAGGTATCTATTGGAACAATCACCATCATATGTTACAAGGAACTCAAAAAGTAAATGGCTCTATATTATGGGCAAATTTACATTTACTATTCTGGTTGTCCGTTATCCCTTTTGTAACAGGATGGATGGGAGAAAATCACTTTGCTCCCGCTACTATGGCTTTATACGGTGGCGTACTATTAATGTGTGCTATTTCGTACGCTATCTTACAATATTATATTATTAAAAAAAATGGGAAAAGTTCCACTCTATCAGTTGCTTTAGGCAGAGATTTAAAAGGAAAGATATCCCCTGTACTATATACCTTGGCCATTATTGCTTCATTTTTTAGTGAATGGGTTTCGGGAATTATTTATATTTTAGTTGCCTTAATGTGGTTGATTCCTAGCAAAAAAATAGAACGAAGATTAGAAGATCTTGAGTAAAATTCTTCTAATCATGTCTATAGAAGTTTTTCTATTGCGTCTTAAATAATTTGATGGTATAATCAAGTAACTGTTTATTCCCATATTCTCCATGTCCTGGAACCACGATTTCTACATTTGGATATTCCTTTCTTACTTTTTCAACTGTACTTGACCAGTCTGCAATATTTGAATCACCTAAATAACCTTTATTAGCTTCTAATTCTTTTATTAAACAACCTCCAAATAGAATATTCTCACTTGGAAAATAACCAACTACATTATCTCTGGTATGTCCTTCTCCTAAAAACTTTACAATACTATTTTCATTACCTACTCTTAGAACCAGTGAATCCTTAAAGCCATTTTGAGGAACCGTAAAATTATTCTCTTTTGCAAATTCAATAGTTTTGAAATATGCATATGAAGGAACATCATTTTTATGAAATGCGTTTAGTCCTGCTAAACAATCATTATGGAAATGGGTTGGAATAATTGCCTTTATTTTACAATGAAGTGTTCCTTCTATCCATTTGATTAGTTCTTCTGAACTTTCGTCATTCGTTGGTGTATCAAAGATCGCTACTTCATTATTATTTCTCACAATAAGGCCGTTACAAGGAACATTTCCAAAATCTTGGGTTTGTAAAAATGAGATGTGTACAAAAGAATTTTCAGCAATTTGAGTTACAATTAAATCCTTGGATTTGTATACTTCTTTAGATTTGAATGGCTCTTCTTTTTTAGAACTACAATTTAAATTTGTTACCAAGATTCCAATAACCAATACCATTTTTATAATAACTTTCATTTTGCTTTTCTGTTTTAAGAATTTCTACTCAAGGTTCTATAGTTCTATATTTAACGCAAAAAAAGATTTTGAAGTATCAAACGGCTATTGCTAATTTGTAATCACAAAACCCACATTATATACTATTTCGTTATGGCAGGAATTAAATAGTCCTGCATGATTTTTTCAACTTGTTTGTGTCCGTAATCTGTATTGTATGCTGTCGAAGTGATAACAATAACAAGCGGTTGGTCTTTGAAAATAAATACTCTATTCCCACCGTTTCCACTGGAATAATAAACTTCATAATTTTTGCCCTCAACATGGTAGGTTTTGTTCCAAAATAAATAACCATAATATTCACCCTCAGCTATTGTCATTTGTTTTGATAAACTTTTTGCTACCCATTCTTGGGTAAGAATTTGTTTGCCATTCCAAATCCCTTGGTTTCTGTATAACTGTCCAACTTTTGCAAAGTCTAATGAACGCAATCGTAAACCGCCGGCTGTATTGGCCACTCCTTGTGGTGTGAACTCCCATTGATATTTTGTAATTCCAAGTGGCTTAAATAAGTTTTTATCTGCATATTTATCTAAACCATTGGGAACCGATTTGTGAATAACATCACCCAAAATCACTACGCCAGCTGTAAAATAATCCCATCTTTTCTCTGCTACTTTTGTTTTATCGATGGATAGATTTAAAGCAAAATCAACCCAGTTTTTGGTAGGGTACATATTTTCTTCATTCCCAGGTGATTCTTGATCCATATCACTACCATCCAATGAGGAACTCATTGTCAACAACTCTTTTAGAGTAATATTCTCTTTTTCAATGGAATAATTTTGAAATGTTTTCAAGTCATAAAATTCATGGAGTGGTTGCATCTCATTTTTTATATAACCCGCATTAATTGCAATTCCCATAATAGTGGAAGCAAATGATTTCCCAACGGATCTTGTATCGTGAAGTTTGCTTCTAGTGGCTCCGTTAAAATATTCTTCCAGTAAGAGTTTACCGTCTTTTATGACAACAAGGCTTGTTATATTCTTATAGGTTTGTGTTGCAATTTTTCTGTTGAGTTCTTCAATTTTAGAAATATCAATTTTCTCCGTAGAAACTTCCCAATCTTTAAGAGGCTTTATCGGTTGAACTTTAATCAGTTTTTCATCAACTATGATTTCGGGAACTATCATTTTTATTTGTCCTTCGGCAATAATAGCACCTGTCAATAGCTCGTCTAGTTTTATATAAGGTCTAATTTCAATCGTAAGAATATGCTCTCCACTTGTTAATGCTTCCAGTCCTCCATTTCCTAGAAATCTATTCCATAGAAATCTTCCCCAAGAGTCTTCGTTTGTAGTGCTTATTAAAGGAATTCTAAAAACTGTTCTCTTATTTTTACTATCAAAACTACCTGCACCGGCATTCAGATTCTCAACATAAATCTTTTTACCATCCACAATGAATGTAAATTGATAATTTCCATTTTTAGTCAACTCTTCAGCGGATAGTTGAGGCAAAAGCAAATGAAGATAATTGGTCAAAGAGTTCCTTAAAAAAACTCTAATATTTAAATCTGTTTTTTCTTTGAGTTCAAAAGCAGTCAGAAAATCACTTTGTTTAAAGTTCTCCATTTCAATGGTTTTCTCCATAAAAGCAATTTTACCAATGTTTTCAAGGTGAATCGGAGAAACAATACTATCATTTTTTACCCAGTTTGTTGTCTGTCCAAAAATTGTTACCGATATAAGAAGCATTATTGGAATTAGAACACAAGCTTTTTTCATATTTTAAAAATTAGATTTAGTTCCCAAAACTAAGAAAGGAAGAACAACCAAAATAGAACAGAATTAACATCATGAAAATTACTTGGTAATAATTTTTCTAAAATCTTTTGGGTTTATTCCGCTAACTGATTTGAAACAACGATTAAAATGGCTTTGATCTGAAAACCCACATCCGTAGGCTATTTCAGTCAAGGAAAGCTGCTTATTTGATAAAAGTGTATACGATTTTTCAATTTTTAATTTTCTTAAATAATCTCCCAAATTACAATTGAAGTATTTCGAAAAGTCTCTAGAAAGATGGACGGGATGAATCCCTAATGTATTAGATAAATATTCGAGCGTTAGATTATCTGAAAATTCATAGAATAAAATTTCTTTGATTTTATGCACCCACATTGGATTCTTATCCAAATCTACGTGTGAATTCCGAAACATTTCTGCTAGTGTTTGTAACAACAATGACTGAATTGATAGTGTAGTGGTATTGTCTTCAATTTTAGTTTCTTTAAATATCTTATACAGTAAAAATTTAATGTCAACATTAGCAATTTTTGTACTGCCTTGTAATTTGTCAATATTAAAATCCAATTGATCAAACCAAGTATTTTTTAATTCAATTTGGAAACCCCGGGTGTAACCTTCAGGTTTTATGTTGTAATGTGGTTCTTGCCAATGATGAAATAGTAGGCTTCCTGCCCCACAATTATAAACTTCTTTCTTATTGCCTTCAATAACATTTCCTTCCAAAATAAAAGTAAAATAAGCATTCTCATGGTAGTGCCAATCCACACGATCAAGAGTATATTCTGTGTCAGTCAAAGTAATCCCATCCAAATGAATGGTTTGATTCGTCTGTCCATAAAATTCTCCCGTCTGTAATTGCTTCATGTTTTGCGCTTTTAGAAGTTGTATTGTTTTCTAATGTTATTTTTTACTTATTTTGTTTAATAGATCAAAACATATCACATCAATTTTTTCATTTATTCCAGAAACATTCGATAATATGATAATCGCCGTTTTCTCTTCAACATTGACAGCCATTGAAGAGGAATATCCACCTGTGCCACCATTATGCCAAAATAATTCTTTATCCTTTTCTAATTTTAGAATATGCCAGCCTAAACCTATTTTCATTTTATCTTTTATAACAAAGGTTGGTTTTCGCGTTAGCGAAAGTTCTTTGTTTTCAGGATTAAACTGTGCATTGGCAAACTTTGCCAAATCTGCTGTTGTGGATAGAATCCCACCACCGCCAAATAAAACATCAAAATCCCAATTGGATACCAATTCTCCATTTGCACTTAATCCTTTTACAAGCTTATTGCCTAAATTTTGCGAACTTGTAAATGAATCCATCATTTTATATTTATCGAAAATCTTCTTTTGAAGTAATGCATTAAAACTTGTTTTTTGAGATAATCCAAGTGTATAACCTAATAACCCAGCGCCAAGGTTTGAATAAGAATAGGTTTTTAAAGGTTCATTTTCAAGTTTCAAAAGGTTTTTAAGGTATTCCTCAAGTTCTTTTGCTTTATAATTTTTATACGGATTTATTTCATTTGACAAATCCAAATTCTGTGGTAAACGAGGTAATCCAGAAGTATGATTTGCTAAACTTTCAAAACTTATTTTGATATTATCTTTAAAAGGGAAAGAATAATATGAATTCACATAATCTGTCAATTTTATTTTTTTCTCTTCCACCAAAGAAGCTAAAACAGTCGAAGTGAACACTTTTGTAATGGAACCTATTTCAAAAACTTTATGCTGATTCTCAGATGGTTTTATCGAATCGTTTTCTTTTATAATTCCATAATAATTTGTTTTCCCATTTTGAATTATTGCAATGGAAAGTTGGGCATTATTAGGAAAATCTTTTGATTTCGAATATATAATCTCGGCAATTTCTTTTGGATAACTTCTTAAAGCATAAAAAGTATTATTTCCTCCATTATTTGATTCTTCATAGGGTTTGATAAAGAGTCCATTTATCTTGTTTTGACTATCAATAGAAATGTGTACAGCAAAAATAGCTTTTTCAAATTTCGTTTTATAAGTTGCGTAAGTTCCTTCTTCAATTTTGATGAATTCTTTACTTTCTATTTTACCCACTTGAGTTTTCAAATTACTCAGAAATTGTTTTGTATCTGCAAGCGGTAGGCCTTGTTTCATTTCAGATGAAAAGCTATTGAATATTTCATCGTATTTGTCATCATTATAATTTGCTTGAAAATTTTCCATTGCTGTTTTATAATTTTCCGTCTGAGCAAATGAAATAGTAGTAACAAAAATTGTAATTAGGATAAAAAATAATCTTCTCATACCTATTTTTATTAGAATGTTAGTTAATGTTTTGAACCTTTTCGCTTAAATTAGGAATCGAGTTACAGAAGCCGAATTTATAACTAATATTCAATCAAATTACAAACATTGAATTTTGTGCGTCAGTCTGCTTGATGTAAGACCTTTGTTAATGCATTTTTTTTATTCATTTCATTTGTAATGCTCTTTTTCTTTACAATTCTCGAATGCTTCAGTGACTAAGTTTTCAAAGAGTTGTCCTTTTGCGTAAATTGTCATCCATTCAATTCCATTTGAAGCGGGTAAACAAATTGCAATCTTTCCATTTGCAGCTTCTTCTCTGCATTTTTTTGTTGCCGATAGGCTATTTCCAGAATTTGGCATTCCTGATAAACCTGGTCTATATGTATTTTTAAATAATTCTGTGAAGTCTAATTTACCTTCTTCAAGTAAAATAATAATTGATCCTCTTTTCCAACTTGTCGCATTCCATAAATATTCGTGTCCCTCAATACATTCTTTTGAAGTATCAAATCTAAATTTCCCTTTTTCACTAATTAAAATATCAGAATTAGTTTTATACAATTCATCTTCTTTTTTAAGCCCAAACACATAAGCCAAATAGCAATTATCCAGAAGAGGTTTTAAAACCAAATTATGGGCAGGCAATGAACTTTTCTCATTGTAATGATGTCTAATTTCTCCTGTCAGATTAACCTCTAATGGCGAAAAATATTCGTTTCTCATGCTTTAATTTATTTATAGCTGTACTAAAGTTTCTGCGACTGTTTTATGAATTTTGTACACCAATCTACTTGATGTAAGGATCTAATTACTAAATCCATTTAATTAATAAAAGAACCGGTAACTCTCAAATATACAAAGATTTCACAAATCTTAAAGATTCATAATATAACAGTCCTATAATTGAAAAAAGAGTTTCTAACTCTCCTATATAAAACTAATACTCCAATACAAATACCCTATCCTACTGACTTACAGAAAGTCGGATTATTTATTGAATATTTTAGTTTTAATAACATTATTTTACTTGATATAAAATCCTATTTCATCTATCTTTGTTAATGGCCCAAAAGCTATTTACACCTCCTATTTATGAAACATTTTTTACTATTTGCATTACTTTTTTGTTCTGTTATTACCTTTGGACAAGTCAATTTAGATTCTATTTTCAAACAATATAATGTAACGGGTAGTGTTACTATTTATGATTTCAAAAATCAAAAGTGGGTTTTTAGTGATCCTGTAGATGCTAATGTTGCTTCGCTTCCTGCTTCTACATTTAAAATTATTAATTCTTGTATTGCTTTGGAATTAGGGGTAATAAAGGATGAACATGAAATTATAGCATGGGATGGAAAAGTACGTAAGCTAGGAGATCAACCGATGGAGGCTTGGAATAAGGATAATGATTTAGTATCCGCTTATAAAAATTCAACGATTTGGTTTTATGAAGCTTTAGCCGAAAAAATAACCAAAGATCGTTACAAACAGTATTTAAGTAAATGCCATTATGGAAATGGTAATCTTACTGAACCAGGCGTTAATTTTTGGGTATATGGAGCTTTTGCTATTGATCCAATTAGTCAAATTCAATTTTTAAAGAATCTTCATTTTCAACAATTGCCTTTTTCAAAAAGAACGTATGCTATCATGAAGAAATTAATGATTTCTGAAGAAAATGATCAATATACTTTTAGAGATAAAACAGGTTGGGCTACCAAAGATGGGAAAGACATCGGTTGGTGGGTAGGTTATGTAGAAACCAAAAACAATGTTTACTTTTTTGCCACACGTGTCAATAAAGATGAGAAAGACAACAACCCAAACTTTGCTGCAAGCCGTAAAGAAATTACAAAAGAGGCTTTAAGACAAATTAAAGCTATAGAATAGTTCCGCAGCGTAATAAAGACGATTATTTAAATTCACATCATATGAAATGGGAAAATGAATTAACGCGACAATTAAGAATCACCTATCCCATCATTCAGGCACCCATGCTAGGCATTACTACACCAGAAATGGTAGCGGCTGCGTCTAATACTGGTGGATTAGGCTCTTTACCCATAGGAGGATTATCTCCTGCAAAAACAACTGAATTAATACTCCAAACCAAAGCATTAACGAATAAACCTTTTGCTGTAAATCTTTTTGTACACGACCTCCCTTCACTATATGATAATGAAGCGTATGAAGCGATGCAAAACTATTTGGAACAATATGCTACGCAACACGGAACAACTTTCACCCGACAAGCTCTACAAGATATTCGATTCTATCATTATCTGGAACAAATTGAGATTTTAATTGAACATCAAATTCCTATTGTAAGTTTCACTTTCGGAATACTAAATGATGATAGTATTAAGAAATTAAAGGAAGCAGGAATTATTTTAATTGGAACTGCAACTTCCTTAGAAGAAGCTCAATTATTAGAACAAAAAGAGATTGATTACATCGCTGTACAAGGAATTGAAGCAGGTGGCCATCGAGGGTCATTTATCAAAGGTGCATTACCGATGATTGGGCTTATGCCTCTGCTCAAACAATTAAAATCAGTAATACAAACACCACTAATTGCAGCTGGTGCTATTGCCGATGGAGAAAGTGTAAAAACAGCTTTGACACAAGATGCTATTGCCGTACAAATTGGCACCTTATTTATCCCTGCCAAAGAAAGTACTGCTGCCCCCATTTACAAAGAAAGTATTCAACACGCGAAAGACACGGATACAGAACTTACGCAGTCCTTCTCTGGTCGTTGGGCAAGAGGTGTTAAAAATACTTTTATGGAAGATATGATTAAATCTGGATTAAAAATTCCAGCATATCCAGTCCAGAATACTTTAACAAGTAGTTTGCGTGTGTATGGACAACAGCAAAACAATAAAAACCTAATCTCGCTCTGGGCAGGACAAGCTTCTTCAAAAGCTAAAGTTGGAACTACCACCGAAATTTTATTAAACCTTATTAAGGATACAGAAAAGCAATAACTTTCTCAGGATTATGTTACTATAATGTAAGGGTAACATCATTAAATCATGAGGTATTTCTCTCTTTATTTTGAACCAATCAAAATTTAAAAAAACTAATTGTTAATACTGATATAGGCATATTTTTTTGATTAGAAATACTATATATTTGAAGTTCTTTATCACTCAATTTTTGCGATATTAATAAAATAAAACACTAAAATAACTTAATACATACCCAAATGAATACTCCAACGACCCTTGAATCTTTTAAAATTATCGGGATAACGGTAAGAACTACTAATAAAAACGGTAAGGCTATGGAGGACATTGGAAATCTTTGGAATCGTTTTTATACCTCGAATATTCAAACATTAATTCCCAATAAAGAAGACAGTGCTATTTACTCTATCTATACTGATTATGAATCAGATTATACAGGCAAATACACTTGTATTCTAGGCTGTAAAGTAAGTTCATTAAATGATATTCCAGAAGGCCTTGAAGGAAAAGAAATTAATGGAGGAAAGTACATAAAATATACTGCCAAAGGAAAAATGCCAGAAGCTGTAGGTCAAACTTGGGGTGAAATATGGAATCAGGACACACAATTAAATCGTCTATATACTGCCGATTTTGAAGTTTACGATGAAAAATCTGCTTTACCTCAAGATCAAGCAGAAGTAGGAATATACATTGCTATATAAATAATAACAGAAATTAAAATTAAACAAATTATGGCTCAACTTGAAACGGACCGTTTACAATTACGTTACCTTACGTTAGATGATTCTACTTTTATATATACTCTTTTAAACACACCTGAGTGGATTAAATATATTGGAGATCGTGATATAAAATCATTAGATGATGCACGCAACTATATTACAAATGGTCCCTTTGAAAGTTATGAGAAAAATGGTTTTGGTCCTTTTGTCGTACAGCTAAAGGAGAGCAATATTCCTATTGGATTATGTGGGCTTTACAAAAGAGATGGTTTGGATGATGTTGATATTGGTTTTGCTTTTCTATCCGAATATAGCGGTAAAGGATATGCGTATGAGGCAGCTTCTACAACATTAGAATATGCCAAAACAACTTTAAATATGAATAGTATTGCTGCTATTACAGTGGAATACAATATTAGCTCTATAAATCTGATCAAAAAAATAGGATTAACCTTTGAAAAAATAATCCGCATTCCTAATGATCCAGAAGATTTGATGCTATTTGTTTACAGAAAATAAGGGTTGAATATGCATAATGAAATTCAAGATACTGTTACAAAACATATTCTAGATACTTTAACCGCTCGTTTTTATAATGTATTTACCAATACAGGAGATTCAAAGCCTCAGGTAGAGCGTATTTACGACCTCTTCATTGCAAAAGCTATTATCATAAAAAACAGTGGGTTGAGTCCTGAAATTTATTCCTTATCAGAATTTGTTATTCCACGAGAAAAACTATTAACCGATGGACGATTAATTGATTTTAAAGAAGAAGAAATTGATGAAAGCACTACGGTTTTTGGAAACATAGCCCAACGTATCAGTTTTTATAAAAAATCAGGTATTCTGGAAGGGAAAGAATTTAAAACAAAAGGCGTTAAAAATATTCAGTTTATACATACTTCTGAAGGTTGGAAAATGAATGCTTTAACGTGGGATGATGAAAGAGAAGGATTTTCAATCCCTATCTATTAGTTATCATCAAACTGAATAAAAAAAAGTCGGGATATACCCGACTTTTATGTTTTTAAGAAATATGTATTATTCTTTCACCAAATGAATACCATCTTCTTTTATTTCGATTAACTTTTGTTTGAAGAGTGCTCCCACTGCTTTCTTAAAAGTCTTTTTACTCATTTTTAATACCGTTTTGATATCTTCTGGATGACTGTTGTCATTTAAACGTAAAAAGCCTCTATTCGCTCTTAATTCATCTAAAATCTTTTCCGCATTAGGTTCAATATTCTCATACCCTAATTTTTGTACCGAAACATCAATCTTGTTATCAGGTCTAATGTTCTTGATATACCCTCTTATACGGTCGCCTGTACGCAAATCATCATATACTTCATCTTTGTATAATAATCCTTTGTGCTTCTCATTAATGATCACATTAATACCAACTTCTGTAATATGGGAAACGATTAAATCTACCTCTTCGTTTTTCTCAACAGTCAGTTCATCATTACTTAAAAACTGATTTGTTTTACTAGAAGCTACTAATCGGTTTGTTTTCTCATCCATATACAGATAAACTAAGTAACGTTTACCTTTCTCCATCGGGCGAGCTTGCTCTTTAAAGGGAACCAAGATATCTTTTTCCATACCCCAATCCATAAAAGCCCCAATCTGATTTACATAATTCACTCGTAATAATGCAAATTCATTCAGTAATATATAAGGTTCTAATGTAGTTGCAACGGGTCTTTCTTCATGGTCTAAATAAACAAAAACGATAAGTTCTTCCCCTATTTCAAATTCCCTTGGTACATATTTATTCGGTAGAAGAATGTCTTCATTTTCATTTCCATTTCCTAAAAACAGTCCTACCTTGGTGTCTCTTAAAATGGTTAACGTATTGTATTTTCCTATTTCAATCATTTCGTAAAATTATGCTACAAAGGTATTCATTTTGTTGAGACCGTTGGCACGCTATGAAATTCATTCATAAAAAAAGTGCCCAATTTAAAATTGGGCACTCTATAACTTTTTTAGTTTGGTCGATTATTTGTTGTAAACACTTTCTTTTTTGAAATGTGTTGCAAGTAAATAATAAACTACAACTCTATACTTATTCTTATTAGAACGACCGTACTTTTCAATTACACTGTCAATTGCTTTATCAAGCTCAGGACCATCTTTTAAACCTAACTTTTTAATCAAAAAGTTGTTTTTTACCGTTTCTAATTCTTTTGGGCTCGTACCTGAAACAGTAGAGGCATCAGCATTATAAATAGAAGGACCACAACCGATCGTAACTTTTGTCAACAAATCCATGTTAGGTGTTACACCACATTTATCTTTTAAATCTGCAGCATACTTAGTAATCAACTCGTCTCTTTTGCTCATAATAATAAT
The DNA here is from genome assembly GCF_030766725.1 of Flavobacterium aerium. Classification (GTDB taxonomy): domain Bacteria; phylum Bacteroidota; class Bacteroidia; order Flavobacteriales; family Flavobacteriaceae; genus Flavobacterium; species Flavobacterium aerium. The sequence goes on from NZ_JARQWR010000003.1 coordinate 313,725, forward strand.
TTTTTATGTTTAAAAATGGTTTTACTTTATCCAAATTTAACACTTTATTTAAAAAACAAAGCTTAAAATCTGATTAATATTAAGTTAATTTATACTAAGTTCTTGAAATATTGCAACAAAATGTCATTATTCAACTTTTCTGGCGTATGTATTTCCAGTAAACAAGGTTTATCATTGGAATTAAAAAAATTAGGTAATGTAGCTACTAAGTCCGCTTCAGTACTTACATTCGAATAATGATAATCATACATCTTAGCCAACTGTTCTGCTGATAATTGATGGGAAGTTTCAAAAAAAGTATTGAAGACTTCGCTTTCTTGATGTCCAGGTAAAATTCTAAAAATCCCCCCTCCTCCATTATTAATCAAAATAATTTTGAAGTTGGATGGTGTATAATTGTTCCAGATAGCGTTACTGTCGTAAAAGAAGCCAATATCCCCCGTAAGTAGTATTGTCATTTTAGAAGAAGCTACGGCTGCTCCTACGGCTGTAGAAGTACTACCATCTATTCCACTTGTACCTCGATTACAGAATACTTCTATTGAAGGATCTATTGGAACCAATTGAGCATAACGAATAGCAGAACTATTACTTAAATGCAGCATACTATTATCGGGCAAAGCTGGAATTACTTTTTCAAATACTTTAAAATCAGAAAAAGGTATGGATTTCAGATATTCAGTATGTTTTTGTGCTCTAAGCAATTGAATAGCATGAGCATGTTCTTTATAATCACTTGGGTTATTCTGTACCAATGGAATCAATGCATTCCAAAAAGTATTCACACTTACTTCAAAATGCTTTGTTAAGCATCCATAAGTATTGTAAGCTCTTAATACATCAATATGCCAATGTTCCTTAGGTTGGTACCCTCTTAAAAAGGCTTTAATTCTTTTAGAAACAACCATCCCACCAAATGTGATTAAAATATCCGGTTGGAACGCTAAGAAATCTTCTTTTGTAAAAGGGGTAATTATTGTATCAATATGATCTAAAAATGTAGCATGATGTACATTTGAAGTCGTTTCTGTCATCACTATAACAGACGGATCTTGTGCCCAATATTCTATTATTTTTGAATCAATTGTATTGGGTTCATTCGTTCCAATTAAAATTAATTTCTTTGATGCTGCATTCCATTGTGTTGCATAAGATTCCAGTTCTACAGATGAAATAGTAGCCTCATTTGTTTTTGAAGCTAAAATTTCTGGAGATACCGTTAGTTGAGGAATGGTATCATACAATGGCTCTTCAAACGGAGCGTTAATATGAACAGGGCCTTTCTTTTCAATAGCTGTATTTATAGCCTCATTGATCAGCTGTTCATTCTCAGCTTCATCTACTAGGCCATCTTTAAGGTTTGCATTGTACAAGGAATGATTCTGGAAAACATTTTGTTGACGAATCGTTTGCCCATCCCCAATATCAATTTTCTCTGTTGGTCGATCTGCCGAAATAACCACTACTGGTATTTGACTATAAAATGCTTCTGCAACTGCAGGATAATAATTCAGCAATGCCGATCCAGAAGTACAAACGACAGCTACTGGTTTTTTAATTTGTTGTGCAATTCCCATTGCAAAAAAAGCCGCGCAACGTTCATCAACGATACTGTAGCATTTAAAAAAAGGGTTGTTTACAAAGCCTATGGTTAAAGGGGCATTTCGTGATCCAGGAGAGATCACTATATCAGTGATTCCTTTTGCTTTACATATTTCAATAATACTTTGAGCCAAAGGTATTTTAGGGTAAATCATTGTGCAAAAAATTATTTTTTTCTTGAGTTTCTATAATTTATTTATCAAAACAAATTAATTTCAAATCTACTAATAATTCGTCTGAATCTAGGGGAAAATAAGAACAAATTAAAAAAGAGATAATCCTTCTTTAATTTGAAGGATTATCTCTTTATGTACTGATTTTAAAAAATAAACTAAGCTTTAATCCAGTTTACAACTTCTGGATCAGTAGGCAATGTTTTTGGTCCAATTACTTTTTCCAATTCGCCATTTGTATTTAGTAAATATTTTTGGAAATTCCATTCTACTTCAGAATCTTGTAATCCATTTTTAGATTTCTCTGTTAGGAATTTATAAATTGGTGCCATATCCTCTCCTTTCACAGAAATTTTGTCCATCATAGGGAATGTCACACCATAATTTTGTTCGCAGAAAGTAGCAATTTCTTCATTTGTACCTGGCTCCTGACTAGCAAAATTATTTGCTGGAAAACCTACAATAACAAAATTTTGATCTTTATATTCATCATAAATTTTTTGTAAGTCTTTATATTGTGGTGTTAATCCACATTTTGAAGCGGTATTCACTACTAATATTTTTTTCCCTTTTAATGAGGCAAAATCAAATTCTTTCCCATAAAGGTCTTTTACTTTAAACTGATAAATACTTTCTTTAGTCATAGATTCATTTTTTTCGTTAATTGCCATAGTATCTTCTTTTTTAGCTTGATTTTGACAACTCGCTAAAACCACTATAGCACAAACAGCAGTTATTATTTTTTTCATAATAGATTTGGTTATTTTTTTCGATTATAAAATTACAAATTATTGAATTCAACCAAATTAAACTTTTGTTAAACCTTTAAATAAAATAGCCCCTGAAATACATCAGAGGCTATTAAATTAAACTTATATAATCTTATTTCTTATAAAACTTCTTGTATTTCAAATAAGAGAAGAATCCTATAATTGTTACAAATGCTGTCGAATAATAAACAAAATCTGGTGTTACTACTTTATCTCCACTAGCATAAGAATGTAATCCTGTTAAATAGAAATTCACTCCAAAATAAGTCATCAATACTGAACTGAAAGATGCCACACTAACTAGATTAAAAATCCATCTTCCACGTAGTGCAGGAACTAATCGCATGTGGATTACAAATCCGTATACCATGATACTAATTAATGCCCATGTTTCTTTTGGATCCCATCCCCAATAACGACCCCAGCTTTCATTTGCCCATTGTCCTCCTAAGAAGTTACCAATAGTCAACATGACAAGACCAACAGTCAATGCCATTTCAGTGATGTATGTTAATTCTTGGATATTTAAATCCATCTTCATTTTGTTATTCTTGTTCGTGAATATCATCAAGAATAATGATACTAATCCTAATACCATACCTAAAGCAAATGGTCCGTAACTAGCTACAATAACTGCCACGTGAATCATTAACCAATATGAGTTTAATACAGGCTGTAGATTAGCAATCGCCGGATCCATCCAGTTCATGTGTGCTACCCATAGAATCATTGCTGCTACAAACGTTGTTGAAGCTACTGTTAAATGTGACTTTCTTCCAAATGCTAAACCAAAGAACATCGTTGCCCATCCTACATAAATCATCGATTCGTAAGCATCACTCCACGGTGCATGACCAGAAATATACCAACGTGCAATTAATCCTGCAGTATGTAAAGCAAATAATATTCCAACGAATATATGGCTTCCTTTCACCATGATATTAATAAACTTTCGTTCTCTGAAAATTTTAAGTATCGTAAAAGTAAACATCACAATTCCTGCAAGAAAATACCATTGATATAGATTCTTGAATATATCATATTTATTGTATAAAATCTCTAAATCTATTTTACGATCGGTAGGTCTAACTTTACTTCCGTATTTCTTTTGAAATCCTTCTACACTTTCTACCAGCTTATCTGCATTTTTATATCCATCTGTTTTATTAGCTTCATTTAAAGCTGACATATATAGCGGTAAAACATTTTTCGTGTAAATTGAATCGATCCCTTTTATTGGTGTTTCATTCAATTCTAGGTAGGAAACCCATTTATTATTTTCATCAAAAGGAATTGGGAAAATCTTTAAAATACTTCCGCTTAAAGCAGTGTATAAAAGGTCAATTTTACGAGCGGTTTCAATAAAATCTTTTTGAAATTGATTTGGAACAGCAGCATGATTTGCATCTTCAAGAACTTGTGCTAATTTATAATTTCCTCTTTCATCAAAGAAACTTACTAATGGTGCATATTTAGTTTTAACATCTACTCCAATAATCTTACGAAGACTGTCATTCCCTCTTTTCAAATATACTAATGGTACATTGTACCAAACTTGTGGGAATTGTGTCATGGATAAGAATACCTGATCAGAGTTTAATCCTTTGTAATGATCATCATTACTTACTTTACGTAACAATTCAGAAGAAAACGTATTAATCGGTTTCATTCTTCCTTTTCCATCTTGAATTACAATTTTACCAAATTTAGCAGCGTGATCTTTGCTTACTGTAAATTTCATAATCAATGAATCGGCTTGTGCCGCTGTAGGCAATTGTACTTCAGTATGGTCTTTATCTCCTACATGCTCTGCATGACCAGGATGATCTGCATGTTCTTGGGCAAAGCCATTAAAGCTCAATAAAAGAACTAGAATGGATAGTAATTTTGCTTTTTTAGCTTTCACTTTATCTAATTTAACTTTCAAATCACCAAAACGAGTATTCTTATCGAATAAAATTGCCATTAGAGCAAAATACAATAAGAAGTAACCAACATATGTAATCCATGTTCCCCACTCATCGTGGTTTACAGAAAGTATTGTTCCTTTTTCATCTGGATCAAACATGGCTTGAAAGAAACGATATCCTTTATGATCTAAAATATTGTTCATGTATATTCTTGCATCAAATTTTTTCTCTGGATCAAGAATCGTCACCTGACTTTCAAATGAAGCATAATTCTTTTCGGTGCCCGGATACTTCTCTGCAATAAATTTGTTTAATTTAATTTTGAACGGCAAAGTATACACTTTACTTCCGTAGAAAAGTGTGTATTCTAAATTCCCAAGTTTAAAGGATTGTGGTTCACCCATCTTTCCTTTAGCCCCTAGTAACGTAACTGTTTTTTCTTGTCCTTCGGATTTTACTTTTAAAACTAGAGCATCATCGCCTTTTGTTTTATAATCGTTGTTCGATTCAAAATCCATTACTCCTTTAATTGCTAATTCAGGAAAAACAAATTGTGTACCTCCTAAATTATATAATGAACGCATCATTAAAGGTTGTACGGTATCTTTTGCTACACTACCTTTAAATTGATCAGCCATACGCATAAAATTACCTTCAAAAGGTGTTTTAATAGTATAGGTATCTCCATCTTTCATAACATTAACAGCACCTTCAGTCGGTTTGTTGAATGCAAACAATACATTATGAATATTTTGTACTTCTCCTTCTTTCAAGAAATGCTCGTGACGTGTTCCATCACCAGACTCAACAAGTTTGATATAAAATACCCCATTCTTATCTTCTTTGACAAACTCTTTCGCTCCCATTACAAAGTTCTCGTAAGTTACTTCGAATGGAATATTGTTAAACTTATCTTGAATTGAAAATTTATTCATTCTTGGAGTCGCTGCCGAAAATAGCTTGTGTTCCTCATACGTACGACGTTTCATTTCGCCTTGGTATTCTCCGTCAACAAAAAGAGTTAAATACGTTTTATCAGAAAACACCTGATTTTCAGTAGCTCCTTCACGGATTGGCATAACTCCCTCATAACTGATATAACGCGTTACAAAAGCTCCTAATAGGATGAAAATAAAAGAAAGGTGTAATAATAAAGTCGCCCATTTTTCTTTTTTATGCAATTGGTAACGTTTAATGTTTCCAATAAAATTAATCATAAAAAAGACCATGATTGCTTCGAACCACCAAGCATTGTAAATTAGAATTCTTGCGGTATCGGTATTGTAGGCATCTTCAATAAAAGTTCCTATTGCCATTGCTAAAGCAAAGGATAGAAATAAGATAGCCATTAATCGAGTAGAAAATAAAAAAGAGAATATTTTTTTATCCATGATAGCGGGATGTTATTTTTTTGTAAACTTGCGCAAAAGTAAGTAAAATACTTTGAAAGGAATGTGAATTCAGCAATAGAAAAACCGCTTTTTAACGGTCATTTGAAGTCTTTAACATAAGTTTAGGAAATCCAGCAAAATATCGTAATACTTGTTTATATTCGTTATAAATAACAACTCTTCGCATTCTAAATTTCATTGGAATTTTATACAAAAATTCAGGGAACACCGTAAGTATTTTTATATTTGCAAATAAATTGGGCCAATATGTCTAATTCTTGATTATTACTAGGTTTCATGGCCTAACAAAGAACAATCCAAATGATGCCAAAATCAAAAGCTATTTCAGCAGAGAAAACAAGTCTTCATCCCCGAAATAAACATCGATTTTCGTACAACTTCCCTGAACTTATCAAAAGCTGTCCAGAACTCGCTCCTTTTGTTTTTACAAATCAATATAAGACTGATACCATTGACTTTGGTAATCCAGAGGCTGTGATGAAATTGAACTATGCTTTATTAAAACTTCATTATGGAATTACCTATTGGGATATTCCCAAAAACTTTCTTTGCCCTGCAATTCCAGGACGAGCAGATTATATTCATTATTTAGCCGACTTACTGAGAACAACAATATCTTCTAAAAAAGACAAAATGATTTTAGATGTGGGTATTGGCGCCAATACTGTCTATCCGCTTATAGGTCATAAAGAATACAATTGGAACTTTGTAGGAACAGACATCAATCCTATTGCATTAAAAACCGCTCAGGAAATCATTTCTAACAATGACTTAAATGAGGTTATTGCATGCCGATTACAACCCAATCCAAAGAACATATTTCTAGGTATCATACAACCTAATGAATACTATGATGCTACTTTATGCAATCCACCTTTCCATAGTTCTGCCCTAGAAGCTACTTCTGGAACACAACGAAAATTAAAAAATTTACAAGGCAAAAAAGTGAAGGATACTGTTCTCAATTTTGGTGGTCAAAATGCTGAATTATGGTATGATGGTGGTGAAATTGGTTTTATCAATCAAATGATTGAACAAAGTGTTCTCTTTCAAAAGCAATGTTTTTGGTTTACCACTTTAGTTTCTAAAAAAACCAATCTACCACTTATTTATAAAGCTTTGAAAAAAATAAAAGCCGTAGATATCAAAACAATTGAAATGGCACAAGGTCAAAAAATCAGTCGCATTATTGCTTGGACATTTCTATCTACTGAGGAACAACTTTCTTGGAAAAAATAATTATTTAAAAATTCAAAATAGATCCTAATTTCCTAATTATTAATACAATCGGTAATAATTAAAAATCTTTTTCTAGTTTAGTATCCTATTATAGCACTATCATAGATTACTAAACGAAAATAACATGCCGAAATATCCTTTTTATTATATTATTTTTTGTCTCTTCTCTTTAACTTGTTGTTCCCAACAAAATAAGAATATTATAACAGATCCTATTATTGATCCATTACTAGAGGTCAGTCTCAATGAATGTCAATATCTTGATAGCCCAATTTACATTATCAATAGTAATTATGTTATTTACGAAAACTGTAAAATTCGAAAATATATTAATGCTGATATAAATACTTTTCATTTACCAAAATACGACCAAAGTCGCTTATTTGCCTTGGATAAAAATGGCGTCTATTACAATGGTGAATTAATTCCAACTGATACTACAGGATTTGTAATTATTGGAGAAGGCCGAAATCCAAAAAAAAGAGAGATGCTTTGGAAAACAAAAACAAAATTATTCACTAATACTACCGAAATAAAAGGTCCTGATGTTGCTACTTTCAATACTATTGAATGCTCCAATGGGTTGTATTATAAGGACAAAAATTATGTTTATTACTATGATACCAAAATTGAAGGATCAGATGGCACTACAGTATCTGCTTCCTGTGATAATACCTGCTATGATAAAAACTATCTTTATGTTGATGGAAAAATCGCAAAATTTGGAGGTAAGCCACTAAAACCCATCAATGATGTACTTTCAAAGACATCTACTGTTGTCATTACACGGGATCAAAAAAGACAATCAGGAATTGATGCTTTGACGCTTAAACCATTATCTAGAAAGTATTCAATGGATAAAAATCATGTCTATTATGAAACTTCCAAAACACCGATTAAACCAAAAGATTTTTCAAATGTAAAAGTATGGGATCAAGTCAACAGAACCTATGTTACAGATGGAATTATGGTATATTATGGCAATGACCAACCCGAACCTGATTTTGATACTAAGTCTTTTGGAATGTTACCACATTCTGATTTTTGTTTTGATAAAAATGGGGTGTATGAGAGAGAATACATCGAAAAAACGGGTAAAGTAATTAATAGCAAATTTCCTTTCAAATACACTACAGCAGTAACAGACAAAAACACTTTTATTACCAATAACTCCCGATATATCATTTATGAAAACCATGCTTATGACCCATGGGACAAGGAATTATATGAAAATTTAAGCCCAGAACAAATCCGTTTAATCAAAAAGGATAAATTGACTTTATCCAAAACGGAAGGAAATAATGAGTCTAAAATCGTTTTTGATTATTCACTTTATAAATCTGAAGACAAAATTTATTGGAAGGAAAAACCAACTAATGCAGATGCTAAAACCTTCGAACAATTTGGATATTATTACTTCAAAGACAAGAACAATCTCTACTCCTATAGTCCAAATAATGGCTTACTTCCAATGAATGGAATTGATGTAAAATCTGTTAAGGACTTCAATGGTTTGCTTATGGATAAAAATTACATTTATATGGGTACTAATCGTATTATTAAAAGTGAGAATGCAACACTGCTAGCTATTTTTACAGGATATCGAAAAGGTTGTGGATCCGATCAAGTACCAGGTTCTAATTTTTATTTATTTCACAATGTTGATGGTTATTGGTTAGCACTTATTTCTACTACTGTCAAAATCCGAAATCTAGGTACAACTTTAAAACCTGATTGGAATAAAAATAACACCAATTTTGAGCTCCAATAAAGACTATTTTTGTAGAAAACATTATTAAAACAGAGCTAAAGGATAATATCTATCGGTTCTCTTTTTATAGTTCGATTTTTCTCAATATTTTAGCCAAATGATTCAAGTGACTATTATTGGTTCGGGAAATGTGGCACAACATCTCATCAGTGCTTTTAGCAAAAGTACTGTTGTAGAAATTGCTCAGGTATATTCTCGTCATAAAACCATACTCCATCCAGTAATTCCTATCGATAAAATAGTGAATGATTTTTCATTATTGAGAAAAGTAGACTTGTATATTATAGCCGTTACGGATGATGCAATTGAACAAGTGGCACATCAACTTCCTTTTGAGAATGAGTTAATCGTTCATACTTCTGGAAGTGTAGCTATGGAAGCCTTGGGAACAAAAAATAGAATTGGTGTTTTCTATCCATTACAAACGTTTACAAAAGACAAAGCTGTTAATTTTAAGGACATTCCGATGTGTCTAGAAAGTGGTGATGAAAAAGATTATCCAATATTAGAAAAAATAGCTCAATCTATTTCTGACCATGTTTTTAATATTAATTCAGAACAAAGGAAAGCAATACATGTAGCGGCAGTATTTGTTAATAATTTTGTAAACAATCTATATCAGATTGGGAATGAAATCTGCCTTGAGAATAATGTTCCATTTGACATCTTAAAACCGCTTATTACAGAGACTGCTTCAAAAATTATGACACTCGATCCGGTAGCCGCTCAAACGGGTCCTGCAAAACGAAATGATCAAAAGACAATTGATAAACATCTTGATTTTCTTCAAAACAAACTTCATAAAGATTTATATAAACAATTAACACAATCGATACAACAAAGCAATGGCAAGAAATTATAAAGAAATAATGAATGATATCACCACGTTTATTTTTGACATAGATGGTGTATTAACCGATAGTACAATCTCTGTTACCACAAGTGGAGAAATGTTACGCACAATGAATATTCGTGATGGTTATGCCATTAAAACAGCCATTGAAACAGGATACAATGTTTGCATTATTTCAGGAGGAAGCAATGAAGGAGTTCGCGTTCGAATGAAAGGACTTGGAGTTACCGATATTCATTTAGGAACCCATAATAAAGTGGAAACTTTTAATGAATACCTTAAAGCAAATAATATTCAAGCAGGCCAAGTATTATACATGGGTGATGATATCCCAGATTACCACGTAATGAAATTAGTTGGTTTGGCTACTGCACCACAAGATGCTGTACCGGAAATAAAACAATTATGTAATTATATTTCCCATATCAATGGCGGTAGAGGATGTGTCCGTGATGTGATAGAACAAGTAATGAAAGTACAAGAAAAATGGATGTCTCATTTTGATGCACAATTTGATTAATCTACAATCCAAATAGCTATTCCCACATTAATCACAAATGCTCTATCATCCCTATGCTAAAATTTTTCAAACTTATACGTTATCAAAATTTACTGTTGTTGGCATTAGCCCAATTGGTTTTTCATTTTGGATTTCTAAAACTCCAAAATATTCCTTTAGCATTGCAAGATTGGCAATTTATATTACTCGTTATTGCAACAGTACTTATTGCTGCTGGAGGTTTTTTAATCAATCAAGTTTTTGAACCCCGTTCAGATTCAGCATTAATTGGAGATTTATTCACTGAGGACAAAGCCTATAATTATTATGCCGCTTTAAATATTGTTGCTGTAGGTATTGGATTTTATTTAGCCAATAGCATTGAAAAACCTAGTTTTGCTGCCGTATTTGTTGTGGCTTCTGCTACTCTGTATGTTTATGCAACAAGCTTAAAGCAAATGCTTTTAGTGGGTACAATTGTCGTTTCCATGCTTGCTGCATTCAGTATTATTGTCATCGGATTATTTGATTTATTTCCTGTTGTTACAGCAGAAAATCAACCTTTAATGGCTGTACTTTTTCAAATTCTAGTGGATTATGCCGTATTTACTTTTACACTATTATTGATTAGGGCATTAGTTAAAGATTTACAAAATGTAAACCAAGATTACAATCTTGGAATCAGCACTTTACCAATCACATTAGGAGCGCAAAGAACAAGCAAATTGGTTTTTGGATTATGTTTAATTCCAATTGCTTTATTAGTATATTACATCAACACCTATATTTTTGAATTACAATGGGCTATGGGTTATGCTATGCTTTTCATTGTAGGTCCACTACTCTATCTTATGATTAAAATGTGGGGCGCCAAAACAACAAAGGATTATCAAAACTTAGGTATCATTTTACAAATGGTACTACTTTTTACAATACTATCCATTGTAGTGATTACAATTAACAGACAATATTATGCTTAAAGAAAAATTCAAAGACTATAAAATCATATTAGCTTCTGGTTCGCCTAGAAGACAACAATTCTTAAAAGATTTAGGTATCGATTTTGAAATCCGTCTAAAAGAAGTGGAAGAGATATATCCTGATCATTTGAAAGGGGAAGAAATCACCACTTTCTTAGCTATTTTAAAAGCAAATGCCTTTGAACATGATATACAACCCAATGAAATTGTTATCACTAGTGATACTATTGTATGGCACCGTGATAAAGCAGTAGGCAAACCCAAAGATTACGATGATGCCTTTTCTATTCTAAAATCATTATCCAATGCTACACATCAGGTAATTACCTCTGTATGTTTCAGAACCTCGGAGACTACTTTTACATTTCATGAAACAACCGAAGTAACATTCAAAAAATTAGATGATGAAGTGATTCAATATTATCTAGAAAACTTTAAGCCCTATGATAAAGCTGGTGCTTATGGGATTCAGGAATGGATTGGATTAGTTGGTATCAGTAAGATTGTAGGTTCCTATACTAATATCGTTGGACTTCCCGTTGATAAAGTCTATGAAAATTTGGTTAACTTCACGAATAAATAAAATTCATAATGATTAAAGAATATTTAAAAGAAATAATTAGCTCTGGAATTGTTATAATCCTTATGATTATATCACGTTTTGTTGTTTCCTTTTTAATTCGAAGCTTTGCCAAAGTATCGCAAAGTCTTGAACACAGAACCAAACTAGTAATTAAATACATCAATATCTTTATTACACTATTAGGATGTTTAGCACTATTCTTTATTTGGGGTGTTCAACCTAATAATTTATTTGTAGCCCTTTCTTCTGTTTTTGCCGTTATAGGTGTCGCCATGTTTGCTCAATGGTCAATATTAAGCAATATCACTGCGGGAGTAATATTATTCTTTTCTTTTCCTTTTAAAATTGGAGATATCATTCATATTCATGATAAGGATTTTGCTATTGAAGATGCTGAAATTACGGATATTAAAGCTTTTCATATCTATTTAAAAACGAAAGACGGTGAACTAATCACTTATCCTAATAATTTACTATTACAGAAAGGAATTACAATCGTAAATCATAAAACTGAGACTAAAAAAGAACCACAAGATCACAATAGTCAATATACTAGTCATTAATTTTTAAATTTAGTAAAATCTCTTGTCTTTTTTGTATTACACATAAAAACAAGATGTTACATAATTTTTATTTTAAGAAAAATATCACAAAAAATTAAATTTAAAACAATTCATCTGTTCTAAAAATATTACGGCACAGTTCTTGAAAATTGCAATAAAGCACCGAATGAAAATACAAGTAAAGTGCTTTATTATAAATTTAAAAGATAACAAAGATGAAAACCCTACAATTTATTTCCCTCGGAATTGTATTATTTTTTTCCAATGCAATCCATGCACAAGTATCTGTAAATGTAAACATTGGTACGCCACCCGCTTGGGGTCCACCAATAACAGAACAAGTTCGCTATTATTATTTACCAGATGTAGAAGCGTATTATGATATCAATTCCTCTATGTTCCTCTATTTTGGTACAAAAGGTAAATGGATTAGAGCGCGTAATTTACCTCGAGCTTACCGCAACTATGATTTATACAATGGTCAAAAAGTAGTGATTAATAACTATTATGGTTCATCTCCTTATGTTTATTACAAAAAACATAAAGCAAAATATCATGGACATCATTATGAATCAAGAGAGCACCGAGGTAATCGAAAAAATTATGTTTACAACTCGAATAGATCACACGATGACCGAGATCATCATGATCATGGAAAAAAAAGAAAAAATAGAGATCACGACGATGATTAAAAATTAAAAGTTTCAAAAAGAAGAGGTACAATTGTATCTCTTCTTTTTTTGCATGGAATTCATGGTAACTTTCTGTTAAAGAAAAAATAAAATAGAGTTGTAATTTCGATTAATTACTATATTTGAATCATTGCCAAATTAATCATCTTACTATGCATAAGCTTACTTATCAAGCAGTTCTATTCTTATTTTTTATTTCTCAAATCGCATTAGCCCAACAGCCCGCAAAACCTAATTCGACAGAACTTTATAACCAAATAAAGAAACTAAATTTCTTAGGGTCTGTGCTCTATCTTGCTGCACATCCTGATGATGAAAATACACGTCTTATTTCCTACATGTCCAATGAGCAGAAAGCCCGAACAGGTTATTTGTCATTAACTCGAGGAGATGGAGGTCAAAACTTAATCGGTACTGAACTTAGAGAACAACTCGGCGTTATCCGAACACAAGAGTTGATTGAAGCTCGTAAAATTGATGGTGGAGAACAATTCTTTACCAGAGCCAATGATTTTGGTTTTTCAAAAGTCCCAGACGAAACATTAGCCATTTGGAACAAAGAACAAGTATTGAGTGATATCATTTGGACCATCCGAAAATTCCAACCGGATGTAATTATTAATCGTTTCGATCATCGTTCCCCCGGGACAACACACGGTCACCATACTTCTTCTGCTATGTTGAGTGTGGAAGCTTTTGACTTAGCCAACAATAAAAATACATTTCCAGATCAATTAAAACTTGTTGATGTATGGCAACCAAAACGATTATTATTCAACGTATCTTGGTGGTTCTATGGAGGAAAAGACAAATTTGATAAAGCTGACAAAAGCAAATTAATCCATTTTAAAACTGGTGTTTATTATCCTGAGTTAGGAAAATCGAACCAAGAAATAGCTGCTTTAAGCCGAAGCAGACACCAATCTCAAGGTTTTGGTTCTACAGGAAGTCGTGGTGATGATATTGAATATTTGGATCAAATTAAAGGTGATAAGGTAAAAGATGAAACCAACTTATTTGAAGGTATTGATACTTCATGGAATCGCGTAAAAGGAGGAAATGCTATTGGGGAAATAGTTACTGAAATAGAGAAGAATTTTGATTTCAAAAATCCTTCTGCTAGTATTCCTAGTCTTGTAAAAGCCTATACTTTAATTCAAAACTTAGAGGACAAGCATTGGAAAGAAATTAAAACCGAGGAAATTAAAAAAATTATTGCAGGATGTGCTGGTCTTTATTTAGAGGCTGTATCAGAAACACAATCTGCTACTCCCGGTAGTACCGAAAAACTAAATCTAGAAGCTATTAATCGTTGTATTACCCCAATAAAACTAATTGATTACACACTACTTCCTCAGCAAAAAACTGTATCTCAAAATCTTGATTTAAAAAATAACGAAGGTCTAAATATAGAAACGCTAATAGAGTTTCCTGAGAATACTGCTTATACTGAACCTTATTGGTTAAAGGAACAAGGAACATTAGGCATGTATCGTGTTGATAACCAAGAATTAATTGGTATTCCAGATATAATACGTACGGCAAAAGTGGTATTTAAAGTTCAAATTAATGACGTTACTATTCCTTTTGAGCGCCCAATCGTCTATAAATATAACGACGAAGTAAAAGGAGAAGTTTACAAACCATTTGATATTGTTCCGGATGTAACTTCAACAATATTGGATAAAGTAAAAATATTCAATGATAATACTGCAAAAACAATTGGTGTACAAATCAAAGCTGGTAAAGACAATGTAGTAGGACAATTACATCTTGAGGCTCCAGCAGATTGGAAAATTACCCCGCAACAAATCCCGTTTTCAATCAATAAGAAAGATGGAACTCAAACCGTTTATTTTGAAGTTACACCACCCGTTATTGCTACAGAAGCAACCTTAAAAAGTATTGCAACGCTCGATAATAAATCCTTCAATAAAGAGCAAATTATCATCAATTACAGTCATATCGCAGAACAACAAATTTTAAAACCATCTGAAGCACGATTAATCAAACTGGACATAAAAATCCGTGGAAATAAAATTGCTTACATCATGGGAGCTGGGGATAATATCCCTGAAAGCCTAGGTCAAATGGGATATCTGGTAGAACAAATTAAACCCGAAGAGATTAATTCTGAAAAATTGACTAATTTTGACGCCGTTATTGTAGGTATTCGTGCTTATAACACGGTTGAATCTCTTGCTTTCAAACAAAATATCCTGTTTGATTATGTAAAAAAGGGAGGAACAATGATTGTACAATACAACACTAACGGTAGATTAATTACTAAAAATATAGCGCCTTATCCTTTAAAAATCTCTAATTATCGAGTTACCGATGAGAATGCCGAAGTTCGTTTCCTAGTACCCAATCACAAAGTATTAAATTTCCCCAACAAAATAACATCCAATGATTTCAAAGGATGGGTTCAAGAACAAGGATTGTATTATCCTGATGAATGGTCAAAAGAGTTTGAAGCAATTCTATCCTCAAATGATGATAATGAAAGTCCTAAAAATGGCGCATTATTAATTGCTGCATATGGTAAAGGCCATTACATTTATACTGGATTAAGTTTCTTTAGAGAATTACCTGTAGGTATAGCCGGAGCCTATCGCTTAATGGCTAATCTCATTGCAATTGACCAACCAGAGAAGATATAATACTAGATAGTATATACTAATAAGATTAATGAAGTAAAATGAAAAATAAACCTCCAAAAACGTGGAAGAAAATATATTCTTTGGTATTGATTGCCAATGTCATATATATATTGTTTTTTTATTTCTTAATGCATTTTTTTTCATAACCTATGCAAACTATTGACTGGATTATACTAATCGTTACTCTGCTTTTTATTGTCATATATGGTACATTAAAAACCCGAGGAAGCAAGAACGTTAAAGATTACATTTTAGGAAATAATGAAGTTCCTTGGTGGACTGTAGGTCTTTCAGTAATGGCTACACAAGCCAGTGCTATTACATTCCTTTCCGCACCAGGTCAAGCCTATCATGATGGAATGGGCTTTGTTCAGTTCTATTTTGGCTTACCCTTAGCCATGATTATCATCTGTATCACTTTTATTCCAATTTATCATCGCTTAAAAGTATATACCGCTTACGAATTTCTAGAGCAACGTTTCGATTTAAAAACTCGTTCACTTACCGCTCTATTATTCCTTGTACAAAGAGGACTTTCTACTGGTATTACTATATACGCCCCAGCCATCATCTTATCTTCTATCTTAGGATGGAATCTTAATATGATGAATATTATCATTGGAGTCTTAGTTATTATTTATACCGTAACAGGAGGAACCAATGCCGTAAACGTCACACAAAAACATCAAATGTTTGTGATTATGACCGGGATGTTTATTGCTTTCTTTTTTATTGTAAGTAACCTTCCTAAAGAAGTAAGTTTTTCAAATGCTTTACAAATTGCAGGAATCAATGGGAAAATGAATATTGTTGATTTTTCTTTTGACCCAAAAAGTCGATATACCTTTTGGAGTGGGATTACTGGTGGTTTATTCCTAGCACTTTCTTATTTCGGAACAGATCAATCGCAAGTAGGTCGCTACTTAGGTGGTAGGTCTATTAGAGAAAGTCAATTAGGATTAATCTTCAATGGCTTGTTAAAAGTACCCATGCAGTTTTTCATCCTATTAACTGGTGTAATGGTATTTGTTTTCTTTCAATTCCAATCTTCTCCTTTAAACTTTAATCCCAATAGTAAGGTCGTTGTTAATAAATCTCCTTATGCTGAAGATTATAAGAAACTGGAAAATCAATTGGAGGAGATTACTCAGGACAAAAAAGAGTTTACTTTACAATATTCAAGTCAATTGAATCAGAATTATGAAAATGCTACGCTAAAACATAAAATACTAGCCCTCTCTTTAAAAGAAAAAGATATTCGTGACCAAGCAAAAGAAATTATTAAAAAAGCCGATGATGCCGCCGAAACGAATGATAAAGATTATGTCTTTATCCATTTCATATTACATTACCTTCCGCAAGGACTTGTAGGGCTTTTAATCGCTGTTATTCTATCGGCTGCAATGTCATCTACCGCATCTGGTTTAACGGCCTTAGCTTCCACTACAACAATCGACATTTACAAAAGAAATTTAAAATCGGAAAAATCAGATCAGCATTTCGTAAATGCTACAAAAGTATTCACTTTATTATGGGGATTAGTCGCGATACTATTTGCTTGTTATGGTACATTATTCGAAAACCTAATACAGTTTGTTAATATCATTGGATCCGTATTCTATGGTACGATTCTGGGAGTATTTTTAGTTGCCTTTTACTTTAAGTTTGTAGGCGCTAAAGCTATTTTCTGGGCAGCAATAATTTGCCAATTATCCATCTTTTATATATTCTGGTTGGATTTAGTTAGTTTCCTATGGCTTAATATCATTGGCGCAGTACTAACAATCCTTCTATCAATGTTATTACAAATAATCTTCAAGAAAGGAAAGGGATCTGGACCAGAACCAACAATGGAAATTATAAACGAGTAAACCAAAATACCATAAGATTACTCCAAAATCAGTTAATTATTTTTCAATATCTTATATAAACCAGTCAGGATTTCTTGACTGGTTTTCTTATTTATACCCCTCTTCAAATAGGCTTACATCTGTATTCAAAATGTACTCATTAATAGATATTCGAAGAAAAACAGACTCCAAACAAAAATTGAGCCTATTCAACCATCAAAAAGAATTACCTCTTCCCTCTTTATCCTTTTAAGAATATATCTTGCCTTCTGATGATATAAAACATACACTATCAAACAATTAAAACCTTGAAAGGTCTTAAAGTTAATCCCTAAGAACCTGTATTTACATGTTGTCTCAATACTATTTCAAAATAGTAACGAAATCATGAACTAAAAACATCTGAACATGAAGGTAATTTTACGGAAAACTCTAAAAATCATAACTTTTACAGCCCTAATGTTTATATATGGTTGTGAGATTAATGAAGATTATTTAAAGGAAAATAAGTATCAACAGGAAATAAAAATTTCAAATATTGAATTTAAAGATTTACTAAAACGAAATGATTTTAATACTGCATTGTCCATAATAAAACCTGAGAAAAGAACGAACCTTTTTGATCGAACAATTATGGAAGAGGAATATGGTTTTACCATTGCCGATGCTCCTGCTAAAGTAATTGAGACAGCAAACACAACTACGTTTACTTTATTAATTATACGAAATAATTCCAATGACAATGAATTTGAGAACTTGGTTATTGCTCTAGATAGTCTGAATCAGACTCAAGCAGTACTTGTAAAATATAAACCTTTTGTCCCGATACAACAAATTGCATTAAACCATCTTATTTTTAAAGGAAACATTGAACTCACACCGATTACCTATAACGCCAATTTAACTGAAGCTAGAACACGCTATGAATGTTTAACCATTGTTACGTCAAGATGTACTGGTCGTCCTTATGATTGTGGTGGTCAAATATGTGGGTATAATTACAGTCATTCTTGTGGCTTTAATAGTGATTATACCCCTCCAAACGATGGCAGTGGAGGGGGTGGAAGTACTACAACGGGACCAGGTGTAGATCTCATGACCACAATCAATCATCAAGATCTCCATGCGAGCAAACTGGGTGCTATAACAAACAATAACCTTGTATATTCCAAAATGGCCGATTTAAAAAATAGAGTACATGATAATAAGGAACATGGATATGAGTTTACTACTCATACAAATGGTACTTTTATACCATCGGATTTATTGATTGGACAACAAACTGGGGTACCATTTCCAGCGGTACAAATCAACACAAAATTGAGAATCCATGTACATCATACACAACTCGAAGCCATACCGTCTGGTGCAGATGTTCTAGGCTTCGCCTTTTTGTACTATAATAAAGTAAATATGGGTGCAACCGATGCTCTGGAAGTAACCTCGATCATCATGAGTAACAACATTAATTATGCCCTGCGCGTTACAAACCCGGCTAAACTGCAAAGCTTTTTTAATGATTATAATGATCTTAGTTTAATTAATGCATCTGGGAAAACCTTTGGTGATGCTGTAGATTATTTATTTAAAAACATTAGCAAACAAGCAAATGATAAATGTAATGGCGACTGTACAGATGCTGAATACGATGCTTTATTAGAAATGTATTTTATGGAAGCGCTTAAAGATTTAAATTGTGGGATTAGCCTGTATTATGCCCTACCCACGGATAGCAATTATTCCTGGGAAATTATAAAATAACTTAAATTGTAAAAATTATGAAAACAATAGTAACACTATTACTAGCTCTGTACATTCATACAGTCAGTTTTGCACAACGCCCACAGTGGACTACGGTTTCGTTAGAAAACAAAAGCTACACAACAGAGCACTACATCTATTTTAAGGATATCAATCACTCCTTAGACAAATTCATAGGGACGTGGATCTACAATCAGGGAAATGACTCTTTTAAAATTACTTTTATTAAAAAACTAAATCAGCCCAGTCCTATTAATCACTTTCAAAAACTAGATCTCTTAATAAGCCACTACGAATACAAACAAAACGGGACGATAATATTTGAAACCTATACCACTAACTTTAGCTTGGTTGATTATGTACTACTAAAAGATTCTGATAACATGGTAATGCTATATGGCGAACCCTCCTTTACCCATCCTTCAAAAAAAAGAATTGGAGATTTACTGGTTACCTACTCTTTAAACTCAAGCAATCAGCCGATCCTTACCTGGGTGAGAACAGATTATCCAGTACGTGAACTGCCCATCCCTTACCGAGGTTATACAACTTCTGATATTTCCGATTTTATCGCACCAGCAAATATGATTCTTATAAAAGAATAAAAAATTTCTATAAACTTAATGTTACCATTATTTACAAAACCAAAATGTCCCGTTTAAAATAAGTCAGCATAGTGTTAACTTATTTCTAAACGAGACATTATTAAGTAAAACCAATCAACCTATTTCAGGGTGGTTTATTTTATATAGAATTATTTTCTACTCCACTCAGCAATAGAATCTTTATTCATTTTTACATAATCATTATTCCCTGCTTTTTCAGAAGCAGTCAAAGATAATTTTGCAGTTTCAATCGCTCCTTTTTTATCTCCTAATTTTGCTTGAATTAATGACTTCAGTCTCAAGAACCAAAAAGCATCATTTCCTTTCATTTCCACAGCTTTATTTACCCATGTTAATGCTTTATCTAAACTTGTATTAGATTGGTAGTAATATTGAGCTGAACCAAAGTAATCATCAGCTGTTGGTCCTGCAAGTGTTGCTTTAATACTTTCTGCAGCGATTTTTTGAGTCGGCACTTCAAATTTTACTGGTACAATTGTCTTATCCCAGATAATTTCAAGTTCAGCAGAATCATTCGTAATATTATTCAAATCAATTGTAAAAGTATCTACCGTTCTACCTAATAATACGGGTACTACATTCGTTCTTAAAGCTACTTTTTTCTCATTGAACTCATTTGGAAGTCCCCAATTGTCAATGTCTTTATAAAAAATAACTTCCCATTTATCTACTTTAGGAATGGTATACAAAGAATACTTTCCTTTTGGTAATGTTTTACCGTCAATAACTACATCATCTCCGAAAGTAATGATTGTATTACTATTCGCTCCTGTTCTCCATAATTTTCCAAATGGTACTAAATCACCAAAAATGTTTCTGCCTTTAGTACTTGGTCTTGAATATTCGATATCTACATTTGTTAATCCAACTACTTGCTCTGATACAGATTTAGGACTCGCTGCTGGAGTTTTCACTTGTGCAACGCTAAACAATGTAGTGAGCAGAAATGCTGAAGAAATTATAATTTTTTTCATAAAAAATTTGATTAATTGTTTTTAAGATGGGTACGAATTTAGTTAAATTATTGATTCTAAAATGTTAATCATTACCTAAATAAATTATTTTTTTGTTTAAGTTTTAATCTAAATCATTAAACATTATTTATCTTTACGTTCCAAAAGAAATCACGAATGAAACTGTATACTCTCCGTTCCAAACAAGAATTACCCATTACTGCCAAAGAAGCTTGGGAGTTCTTATCGAATCCACAAAATTTAAAACGCATCACACCAGAACATATGGGTTTTAAAATAATATCGGACGACGACAGACCGATGTATGCAGGGCAAATTATTCAATATAAAATTACACCATTATTAGGCATTCCTATAACATGGGTAACTGAAATCACACAGGTTAGTGATCAATCTTTTTTTGTAGATGATCAGAAGTTTGGCCCCTATGCATATTGGCACCATAAACATTTTATCAAAGAAATCGCTGGTGGTATTGAAATGGAAGATATCATAGATTATAAAATGCCTTTTGGTTTTTTAGGGCAACTATTACATCCCCTATTGGTAAAACCTAATCTGGATAGGATATTCAAATACCGTCAGGAAAAACTAGCTGAAATTTTTGGTATTTATAAAGAACCTTCATAAATGCATTCGTAAATAACATCGAAACATTTTTAATTTTTACTCAATCTTATGACATTATTCTGGTTCAGACGAGATTTACGATTGCATGATAATCTAGGTTTATTTGAAGCCCTAAATCAAAATACGGCTGTATTGCCCATCTTTATATTTGATAAAAAAATACTTTCAGAACTACCAAATAACGATCCCCGAGTAACCTTTATTCATCAGCAACTTACCAAAATTCAAAAACAACTGAATAGCATTGGGAAATCTCTCGCTGTATTTTATGATGAGCCAGAGGTTGTGTTTCGTCGATTAATTCAGAAAAACAAAATCACACAGGTTTATACAAATCACGATTATGAGCCATATGCTCAAAAAAGGGATTTGGCAATTACACAATTACTTCAGCAACATGCCATTGAGTTTAGAACCTTTAAAGATCAAGTCATTTTTGAAAAAAGTGAAATTGTAAAAGAGGATGGTACACCTTATGTTGTATATACACCTTATATGAAAAAATGGAAAGAGAAATTCAAACCTGAATTAATCCAACCTTATCCTTCCGAAAATTTATTACACTCTATTGCAACGCATAGTTATCCCTTTCTTCAATTAGAAAATATTGATTTTGAAACCTCAACTATTCTGGCGATGCCTTATGCTCTATCTGATGATTTGGTGACTCATTATGAGCAAACACGAAATTTACCTTCCATAGCCGGCACTTCTATGTTGAGTACACATCTCCGATTTGGTTCGGTTAGTATTCGTGAAATAATTCGATTCATTATTGAGAATCCAAAAGAAACCTTTTGGAATGAATTAATATGGCGTGAGTTTTTCATGCAAATTCTATGGCATTTTCCTCATACTATTCATAAAAGTTTCCGACCAAAGTATGATGCCATACAATGGTCAAACAATGAAGTTCTATTTCAAAAATGGTGTGATGGAAATACAGGATACCCTTTTGTTGATGCAGGAATGCGGGAACTTAACGCAACTGGTCATATGCACAACCGCGTTCGAATGGTAGTAGCCAGTTTTCTATGCAAACATTTATTAATTGATTGGCGTTGGGGAGAAACTTATTTCGCGCAAAAACTATTGGATTATGAACAATCCAGTAATGTTGGAAATTGGCAATGGGCAGCAGGAAGTGGTGTCGATGCAGCTCCGTATTTTAGAATATTCAATCCTTCTGAACAACTTAAGAAATTCGATCCAGATTTTATTTATACTAGAAAATGGGTTCCAGAATTTCAGGAGTTAACCTATACTTTACCAATTGTAGATCATAAAGAGGCTCGTGAAAAAGCCCTTAAAGTATATAAAGCCGCTGTTCAGTAAACAACGGCTTCGAAATGTTTATTAGTTTTTTATATCTCTCACTTTAGCAAAATTCAACTCATTAAAATGGTTGACAATAATATCTGCCTGAGATAAATCTTGTAATTTAGAATGGATGCTATTATAACCTACACAATAAATATCGGCTGCCTTAGAAGCTTGAATACCATTCGTTGAATCTTCAATGACAATGCAATGTTCTTTTGGTGCTTTCGATAAAGATGCCGCATGAAGAAATATAGCTGGGTGTGGTTTTGATTTTGGAAAATCTTCTCCACTTACAATATCTGTAAAATATGGATAAAGATTAAATCTTTTAAAAATTCGGTCGATTGTTACTTTAGAAGCTGAAGATGCTAATATCAATTGAATACCATTATGATGCAAATCTTTAATCAATTGCTCAACGCCTTCTAACAATTCAAGGTCTTTTTTATAATCAAAAGCATCATTAAATATTGCTCTTTTACGATTCACTAATACTTCCGTATCCTCCAGAATATTAAATTGCGATTTTATTTTTTCATATACATTTTTTGTAGAGTTTCCTGTAAAAGTGGTGAACATTTGTTCGGAAATATCAATTCCTAATTCATCAAAATGTTGGAAATAAGCATAACGATGTACAGGTTCAGTATCTACTATTACCCCATCCATATCGAATATTACAGTCTTAATCATTGGTTGTGTTGTTGTTTGTGCAAAAGTAGGTATATTTCAAAGATTTAATACCATCAAATTCATTCCTGTAAACAATCAATTTATAGAAATTTCTATTTTTATAATCATAAGATTAAACCTTTTCAATTATCTTTAGTCTTACTTATAAAGATTTCTTTTGCAACAGGAACATGAATTTATCCAAGAGTTATTAAATCCAAAAACGCAGAACAAAGCGTTTCAGCAACTCTTGTCTGAATATCAAAAACCGCTCTATCGTCATATTCGAAATATTGTATTGAACCATGATGATACCGATGATGTATTGCAAAACACTTTTGTAAAAGTTTTTCATAACCTGAAAAATTTCAAAGGAGAAAGTAAACTTTTCTCATGGATTTATAGAATTGCCACGAATGAAGCGCTTACATTCATTTCTCAAAAAGCCAAAAAAAATGGCACTACCAGTGAAGCTTTACAAAATAGCGTTGTAGCTAATTTACAGGCAGATGTCTATTTTGATGGTGATGAAATTCAACTGAAATTACAAAAAGCAATTGCATTATTACCTGAGAAACAACAACTGGTTTTCAAAATGAGGTATTTTGAAGAATTAAAATATGAAGAATTATCTGAAATTTTAGACACATCGGTAGGAGCTTTAAAAGCTTCATATCATCATGCTGTTAAAAAAATTGAAGAATATATGACCAAGAATTAAACCTTTTATAAATATCAATGTCTAATAGTTATGAACAATTTTGACTTACATAAACATCCAAAAATAAATTCAGGTTTTAAAACCCCTGAGCATTATTTTGATGATTTTTCGGCAAAAATAGTACAACAACTACCCGAAGCAGATACTAGTAAGGTAATTCCATTGTTTGGTTCTAAACTAAAATGGATGTCCGCAATAGCCGCTGTATTATTAATAGCTATATCAATTCCTTTACTGAATCAATCTTCAGCTAAAGCAAATGATATTGATACCGCGACATTAGAAAATTACTTGAGCGATCAATCTAATGTTAGCCAATATGATGTGATTAATTTATTGAATACCGAAGATATAAAAGATATAAAAATTGATCTAGCGCTGGATGATAAGGCTATGGAAGATGTATTATCTCAAAACAATAATTTAGAACTTTACTTAAACGAATAATTATGAAATTTAAAACCTTATTTTCACTATTTCTACTCCTTTGTGCTCTGACTTCTTTTGCGCAAGATGGACAAAGTAAAAAAGAACAAATTCAGGCTTTGAAAAGTTCATTTTTCACTACTGAATTAGCATTAACCTCTAATGAAGCAGAGAAGTTCTGGCCTATTTACAATAGTTATGATGATAAACAGTATGAACTTAGACATGATAAAATGCATGCGCTTATTCGTAAAATGAAAGATGGATCGGTAGATAAAATGAGTGATAAAGAGGCATTGGTTTTTCTAAGTCAGATTGACAATGTTGAAGATGAATTATACCAAAACAGAAAAAAATTAGTATCCGATTTAAAAACCGTAATTAGCCCTGTAAAAATCATAAAGCTTAAAAAAGCAGAAGATGATTTCAATAGAAAATTACTTAAACAATACCGCGACAAAAAGGATAAAAAATAATTTCATTTCCAAAACAATACCCAAAAAAGAAGGGAGCTCTGTGCTCCCTTTTTTTTATGCTTTAAAATTAATCCGTATAATTTTATTTTTTCCTGCTGCAATAGCCGTAGTCTCGTTTTGAAAGCGAATGGTATAAAGCTCTTTATCCGTACTCAGTTGTTTCCAACTTGTTCCCCCATCTGCCGAATAATACAATCCTGAAGCCCCCACTGTTACAATTCCTTTACCATTAGTATTAGGAACATATTGTACACAAGAAGTATATCCAAAAGCTGATTTATCTGCGATCAGTTCCCATGATTTACCTCCATTAGTAGTAATCGCTTTATTACTGAAATTATCTTGTTGTTTTTCATAATCTCCACCTACAATAATACCTTGATTTTGATCATAAAAATCGGCTGAAAAAATACCTGTCATTGTTTTTCCTTCCGTAATAGGCGTTTGATAAGCTTTCCATGTTTTAGCTTTATCGGTAGATACAAATATTCTAGATTTTTTACCTCCTGTAACCATCCAAGTTTTATCTCCACGAATAATTAAATTGGTATTACTTGCAGCAAAAGCGCCTTCTCCTTCTTCTATTTTTGGTAAACCTTCACAACTCTTTTTTACCCAAGTTTCTCCACCATCGGTTGTAACGATGATTGAAAGACAACCATTCATAGGATCTCCCATAGCTATGCCTTCTTTATTATTCCAAAACTGCATACTATCATAGAATACTTTTTCATCGTGTTCCTGATATACTAATCGGTTCTCAGTTCCATCTTTTGAAATTTTATACAATAAAGCAGGATTGCCTACAGTCAGAATAAACACATCTGTTTTAGTCTGTGCAATGGCTCTAAACTCTAAGGCTAAGGAATCTTTTGCAACGATACCTTTAAAGTTCTTTTCTTTCTTAAAATCTCGATATCCATATTGTCCGTGATTACCAGCATACCATACACGATTGCTATCAATTGCTATTGCTCGAATACTGATTGTATCTTGATATAAGGTATCTACACTAATTTGATTATATACTATTTCTGTATTTAAATCTTCCGTTTTGGATTCATTCTTACATGAAAATAAACCAACAAAGAGTATGGCTAAATATAAAGGATGTTTCATTGATGTAATATAAAATCGGCAACCTTACTAGTGTAAAATTGCCGAATAGTTATTATTTAGTTATCGCCCAAATATCATTATTTCCTTCTACATCTGGAAGAACTTTATCAGGATCAATTTCTACTTTTATAATTTTTTTATCGTTTTTAACCAAGTAGTCCCATTTGTTGTTTTTTTGCCAAACCTCAACAGGAAGTGTTTTTCTTTCTTTAGCACCACCTTCATATGTAATTTCAAAAAGAACGGGCATCGGTATACCATAATTTTCAAACGTAATCAAACTACTTTTATCTTTCTTCACAACATCAGTAACACCTAAATCGATATTTCCTGTTCCTGCAAACCATCCTCTCCAAAACCAGTTCAGATTTTCTCCTGCAATATTATCCATGCTGTTAAAGAAGTCCGAAGGTTGTGGATGCTTGTATGCCCATGTTTTAATATACATTTTGAAAGCAGTATCAAAACGTTCTGGTCCTAAAATATATTCACGCAACATAATCATACCCGCTGCTGGTTTATAATAAGCTACGTAACCTAAATTTCTATTTTGGGCAATATCAGGATAGGTATCAATTCCTTCGCGTTTTGTCCATTTTAACCACCCAACAGAGCTTCTATTAGATGAATTTTCTTTGATGTATTCTCCTTTATTAAATTGAATAGTACTATAGTAATTAATGAAACTATTAAATCCTTCATCCATCCAAGCATAACGACGCTCGTTTGAACCTACAATCATTGGAAACCAGTTGTGACCAAATTCATGATCTGTAACTCCCCATAGTGATCCTCCTGTAGATTTGTAACCACAAAATGAAAGTCCTGGATATTCCATTCCTCCTGCATTTGAAGCTACATTTACTGCTGCAGGATAAGGATATTCAAACCATGTTTTTGAGTAATGTTCAATAGCTCCTTTTGTGTATTCTGTAGAACGTGACCATGCATTTTGTCCATCACTTTCTTTTGGATAAACAGATTGTGCTATTGATTTCTTACCACTTGGAAGGTTAATTCTTGCTGCATCCCAAATAAAGGATTTAGAAGTACCAAAAGCCACATCACGAGAATTTTCCATCTTAAAATGCCACGTCAATTTTCCACTTTGTTTTGGTCTAGTAATTTTAGTATTACCCACCTCATCAGGTGTAATAATGTAAACTGTTTTATCGCTGTTTTCTGCTTTTTTCAATCTACTTATTTGCTCTTTGGTCAATACTTCAGAGGCATTTACTAATTCTCCAGAACCACCCACAATATGATCGTAAGGCACTGTTATTTTATAATCGTAATTACCATATTCTAAGTAAAACTCTCCAGCTCCTAAATATGGCTCTGTATTCCACCCTACTACATCATCAAATACCGCTACTCTAGGATACCATTGTGCAATAGAATATACGGTTCCTTTTTTAGTATCAAATTGTCCCATACGATCCATACCTTCTCTTGGAATTTTAAATTCAAAATCCATTGAAACGGTAGCTTTTCCTCCTTTCGCAGGAATAGGTTCTTTAAAGAAAATCTGCATACGAGTATCAGAAATAATATGTTTCGCATACGAATCTGAATGTCCTACTTTTGCAGCTATATTAGTAAGTTTCAATCCACCATCTGTATCGCCTTCATAGCGATTCCCTTGTGGTGGAGTTGTCAATGTTCCTCTAGAATCTTCTGTAAAGCGGTTTTGTTCCACATACAACCAGATATACTCTAAAGCTTCTGGACTATTATTATGATAGGTCATAGTTACTTTCCCTTTCAAAATATTAGTTTTATCATCAAGCTCAGCTTCTATAACATAATCGGCAGCATTTTGCCAATAATTCGGTCCTGGTACCCCTGAGGCAGAACGGAATTCATTTCCTCTACGATACATAATATCGTCAAACAAATGTTGGTTACTACCTTCAGCTTGCTGTGCCTGAATAAAAAAAGTATTGCATAATAATGCTAATACAAGTCCAAGCTTTCTTCTGAATTGTTTCATTATTTATTTTTTTAATTGAATACGCTAATGTAATTAATTCCTTGATTCCTTTCGTATCATTTTGATAAGAAAAACACATCAATTTTGAATGATTCTAAAAACCAAAAAAACAAACTAAAAATGTTAACGTACCCAAAAAATGAGTTATATTTACTGTTAAATTAACTTTTTTAACACATAAAAACCGAATTAACGTTAATTTAAAAATAAATATTTAAAAAATTTACATTTCTGTTGATTCTTTAAAACAAATCCGAATAATACCACCAACGAAGTGTATTAAATTACTAACCTACAATACCGTGGCTATGAATCAATTTATAAGGATTTCTCTTTCAAAATTAAAATACTATTATCACATGATAAATATCATTTTTAATAGTTGTTATGCTAACTAATTTTGTACCGTAATACAATCATTATCCTATTTTAAAAGAAGTAAAATCATTCAATAGTAGTGCACAAACCTCACTACTTCGGAAATCAAATTATTTTCTTTTTATACAATATAAATAACCAATATATGATCCCCAAAACCCCACACCACCTCAAAACTTTTAGTTTATTCATTTTAGTATTGTTGCTCTTCAATACCATTACTCTGTTTGCACAAACAGAGTTAAAAACAAATGACACTATTAAAAAAGAATTACCTCAACCAAAATTTGTCTTTAAAGGTTTATTCCAAGCACGTTATCTCACAGGAATGAGTGATGATGTAGACATTAATGGATTGCATCATAGTGATCAAGATGCCGTAAACAACTCATTTGATGTGAAACGTGCTCGTATACAAGTAAAAGCAATTATAAGTGATCGTACTGAAGTTGCCTTGTTGATGAACTTAGCTGATTTCAAGTCGGATCCTAAAAATAAGGTACTTGAAAATGCTTACTTAACGTACATCTTAAATCCTTATATCAAAATCACTGCAGGACAGTTTCGTCCTACATTTGGTTTAGAAAATACCTACCCTATTGATATTATAAAATCAATGGATTTTTCCAACCAGTACTATGAATTTGGGAATAATGGTTGGGAGAGTTTCCAAATAGGTGTTGGTATATCCGGTAAAGTTAAGCTTAAAGAAATGCCTTTTTCATATGCTCTGACTGTCTTTAATGGTAATGGTCGTAATCAAAATGCGGATAAGGATAATGGTAAACAATATACAGGCCGATTTGTATTTGGATTAACACAAAAAAACAAAATTAATCTAGGTTTGAATGGTGGTGTCGGAGAAGTTTTTGATAAAAAAGTATATGCTGTGGGTATAGATGCTACAGCGGAATTTAAACTACAAGATAATCTGTTTTTAGAAATGCAAGTAGAAGCAAAACAGGCAACCAATCATAATATGTATTTCAAGATGGAGCCTATTGATCGTCTTCCACAAATTAGCAAATATCAAATGCGTGGTTTTTATGTATTACCTAATCTACGCTACGAAATCAAATCACATCGATTAACTTCTGTCGAATTTTCTTGTCGTTATGAAAATTTTGATACCAATTACCGATTAGAATCTAATGTACGTCAAACTTGGCTACCCATGTTAAATTTCGAATTCCTGAAAGATTATAATGCTCGAATCCAATTAGGCGTACAAATCGATCAATATGAACGAAATATTGTAAATACTACTACTTACAATAATAAACTATTCATTCTTCAAGTACAAACTCGATTATAAATAAAATCAAAATATCATGAAAGAAATACAACCTCTACGTCTACTGATCACAGTAGTATTTGGACTCATTATATGGGTAATTCCAGTACCCGATGGTGTAACCCCAGAAGCTTGGCATTTACTAGCCATTTTCTTAGCGACCATCTTGGGAATTATTCTAAAAGCGGCAAGCATGGGAACAATGTGTATGATGGCAATCGCTATGGTTGCCGTATCTGGTGTTCTTGCTCCTGGTAATCCCGGAAAATCAATCTCATTAGCCTTACGTAGTTTTGGTGATAAAGTAATTTGGTTAATTGGTATTTCGTTTTTTATTGCTCGTGGTTTTATTAAAACGGGATTGGGAAATAGAATTGCTTATTTATTCATCCGACTATTTGGTAAAAGTTCATTAGGATTAGCTTATGGGTTAGGACTAGCCGATTTAATGTTGGCACCTGCTATACCAAGTAATACAGCACGTGGTGGTGGAATTATTTATCCTATTATGAAATCAATGTCTTTGAGCTTTGGATCTGATCCTGATAAACCAGAAACCCATCGAAAGCTAGGTTCTTATTTAACCCTTAGTAGTTATAACATGAACCTAATCACCTCATCAATGTTCTTAACAGGTACAGCTAGTAATCCAATGTGTCAAAAATTTGCTGCCGATTTAGGAATTACTATTACTTGGATGTCATGGGCAGAAGCTGCTATCGTACCGGGTATTGTAGCTTTCTTAGTCATTCCATTATTATTATATAAAATATACCCTCCAGAATTAAAGAAAACAGGCGATGCACCTAAGTTAGCTAAGGAAAAATTAAAAGAAATGGGACCTGTATCCCGAAATGAATGGTTGATGTTATTAGCTTTCTTCATTCTTCTTTTTCTATGGATTACAGGTGATTTATTCAGTATTGATGCTACAACAACTGCTTTCATTGGATTAGTCCTTCTATTACTAACTTCTGTATTAACTTGGGAAGATGTCAAAGCTGAAAAAGGAGCTTGGGATACCATTGTTTGGTTCTCTACTTTGGTTATGATGGCAAGTTCATTGAACGAACTAGGATTCATTAGCTGGTTCAGTAATATAATCAAATTACAAATTGGAGATATGAGTTGGCAAATTGCCTTTCCTGTAATTGTTGGAGTGTACTTCCTAAGTCATTATTTATTTGCTAGTGCAACCGCTCACGTTGCTGCCATGTATGCTGCTTTATTAGCCGTAGGTATATCTGTAGGAATACCGGGTTTATTATTAGCTTTTATTCTAGGATTCTGTGGCTCATTATATGGAACATTAACGCATTATGGCCATGGCCCTGCTCCCGTATTCTTTGGTAGTGGTTATGTCGATCTAAAAAGTTGGTGGCTCAAAGGCCTAGCTACTGGTGTGGCATTACTGCTTATTTATATGATCGTAGGTGGTGGGTGGATGAAAATTATAGGGGTTTATTAATCAAAACGAAAACAAAATGCAAAATACAACTTTGACAAAAAAAATTATAATGGCCCTCACGGGATTATTTCTCTGTTTTTTCCTCATTATACATTTTTTAGGGAATATGCAGTTGTTTATTCCCGGGGAGAAGGGACAAGAACAATTTAATTATTATTCTGATTTACTATCGGGTAATATCGTAATTAAAATAATTTCCTATGTATTATACCTCAGCCTTATTGGCCATGCATTATATGCATTAATCATAACACTTCGAAATACGAAATCTGGTGGGTCTTTTAAAAAAGATAAACGCGGTAGAGCTAGTAAATGGTACAGTAGAAACATGGGAATATTAGGAACGATTCTATTAATCTTCTTAGTGATTCATTTTAAAGACTTTTGGTACGTCTATAAATTTGGAACTGTTCCCTTGGATCAATGGGGTAAAAAAGATTTATATACTGTTGTAATCAATGCTTATAACAATATTGGATACGTAATTCTGTATGTGGTCTGTATGATTGCTTTAGGCTATCATTTACTCCACGGATTCTATAGTGCCTGCCGTACATTGGGTGTGTATCATCCAAAATATGTACGTTGGTTAAAATACTTTGGGACAGTATATTCAATTGGTATCTCCCTTGGGTTTGCCATAATACCGATCTACATTTTTATTACAAAAAACTAGCGCTATGAAATTAAATTCTAAAATACCCGATGGTCCATTAGAGAACAAATGGGATTACTATAAAAGTCACGCCAAATTGGTTAATCCAGCCAATCGAAAAAAATTAGATGTTATTGTTATTGGAACAGGTTTGGCAGGAAGTGCCGCTGCTGCTTCATTAGGAGAAATGGGCTATAACGTAAAAAGTTTCTGTTTTCAGGATTCTGCTCGACGTGCTCACTCTGTTGCTGCTCAAGGTGGTGTAAATGCTTCTAAGAACTATAAAAATGATGGTGATAATGTATTCCGAATGTTTGTGGATACGTTAAAAGGTGGTGACTTCAGAGCTCGTGAAGCCAATGTATATCGTCTGGCACAATGTTCATTAAACTTAATCGATCAAGCAGTAGCACAAGGGGTTCCCTTTGGACGTGAATACGGTGGTTATTTAAACAATCGTTCTTTTGGTGGTGTACAAGTCAGTCGTACATTTTACGCCAGAGGACAAACAGGACAGCAACTATTATTAGGTTCCTATCAAGCTTTAATGCGTCAAGAAGCAGCGGGTACAGTTTCCGTATTTACACGTCATGAAATGCTCGATTTAGTAATTATTGACGGTAAAGCACGTGGCATAATCGCAAGAAATCTAGATACGGGAAAAATAGAACGACATGCTGCTCATGCGGTTGTAATGGCCTCTGGTGGTTTTGGTAAAATCTATTACCTTTCTACATTAGCAATGGGATGTAATGGTTCTGCTATATGGCGTGCCCATAAAAAAGGAGCATTGATGGCGAGTCCAAGTTGGACTCAAATCCACCCTACTTCCTTACCGCAATCAGGAGATTATCAATCCAAACTTACATTGATGTCAGAATCATTACGTAATGATGGAAGAATCTGGGTGCCTTTGAAAGAAAATGAAACTAGAATTGCCAATGACATCCCAGAGGAAGAACGCGATTATTACTTAGAGCGTCGTTACCCAGCCTTTGGTAACCTTGCTCCTAGAGATATTTCTTCTCGCGCAGCAAAAGAACGTATTGATGCAGGATTTGGTGTTGGAACACAAAAGAATGCTGTATATCTGGATTTTTCTAAAGCGATAAGAGAACAAGGAATTGCAAAAATCAAAGAGAAATACGGAAATCTATTCGACATGTATCGAAAAATCACAGACATAAACGCATACGAAGAGCCGATGATGATTTCTCCTGCAGCTCACTTTTCTATGGGTGGTTTATGGGTAGATTATGAATTAATGACCACAATTCCTGGATTATTTGCCGCAGGTGAAGCTAATTTTGCAGATCATGGTGCCAATCGTTTGGGGGCTAATTCATTGTTGCAGGCTTGTGTTGATGGATATTTCATTATTCCGTACACTTTATCCAATTACCTTTCTACAGAAATACATACAGGTAAAATCTCAACGGATCATCCTGAATTTGAAAAGGCAGAGAAAAATGTAACAGATCAATTACAATTGTTATTACAAATTAAAGGAAACAAAACAGTCGATTACTTCCATAAACAATTGGGTAAAATCCTATATGACAAATGTGGTTTGTTACGTACTGAAAAAGGATTAAAGGAAGCTATAACAGAAATTCGTCAATTGAGGGTTGCTTTCTATAAAGAAGTACATGTTCCTGGTACTATGGAGAACATGAATGCTGAACTAGAAAAAGCAGGTCGTGTTGCTGATTATCTTGAAATTGGTGAGCTAATGTGCCAAGATGCTATAACCCGTAATGAATCCTGTGGTGCGCACTTTAGAGAAGAATATCAAACTCCCGATGGAGAAGCCTTACGGAATGATGCTGATTTCAGTTTTATCTCCGCTTGGGAATGGCTTGGTGCAGAACAAGAAGCTGCTTTACACAAAGAAAATCTACACTTTGAAACAGTACAACCTATTGTAAGAAGTTATAAATAAAATCAAAGAAAACAGTAGTTTCATCGCTACTCTATTTCTGATAAAAATAAAAATTATGAAATTAGATCTTAAAATTTGGAGACAAAAAGACCAAAAATCTGAGGGAAAATTAATTGATTATACCTTAGACAATGTCAATTCTCATATGTCGTTTCTGGAAATGCTAGATACCTTAAATGAAAAACTAATTTTACAAGGAGAAGAAGCCATTGAGTTTGATCATGATTGCCGTGAAGGAATTTGTGGCCAATGTGGTGTACTTATCAATGGTATTGCACATGGTCCTATTGAACATATTACAACTTGTCAGCTTCACATGCGTGAATTTTCAGATGGAGAAACCATTATTATTGAACCATTAAGTACACAAGTATTTAAAGTAAAAAAAGACTTAAAGGTAGATCGTTCTGCTTTTGACCGAATTATTGGTGCTGGTGGTTTTATTTCTGTAAATACAGGTCAGGCTCCTGAAGCAAATACAATAGCAATTACTCATGAAAATGCTGAAGCTGCTTTCGATTCTGCTGCTTGTATTGGTTGTGGTGCATGTGTTGCTACCTGCAAAAATGGTAGTGCAGCACTTTTTACGTCAGCAAAAATCAGTCACTTAGCACAATTACCACAAGGTAAAGAAGAACGAGAAAAAAGAGTTTTAAAAATGGTTGCTCAAATGGACTTTGAAGGTTTTGGACATTGTTCTAATACAGAAGCCTGCGAAGTAGAATGCCCTCAAGGAATTTCCGTTTTAAATATCGCCCGAATGAACTGGGAATATAACCGAGCTAATATTCTTAAAAAATAAGAATCTACTCTATATAAAAAAGCCCTTGACAACAATTATCAAGGGCTTTTTCAATTATAATACTATAGTAGATTTCCAAACAATTCCACTGATATCTGTTAATTCTAAATGATATTGTCCTTTGCCTATGTTTTTTAATTCATCGTCTTGAAAGGTCAACATTGCTTTTGCTCCTAAGGGAATAATCAAACTATGTTTTCCGGGTTTAACCTTCGCTACATATTTATTCTTAATCATAGAAGGTGCTATCATTGATAATTGTTTTCCATCATGATTAACAATTACTGTTCCCGAAGCATCTTTTATTGTAACACCAATCAGGAATGAACCATACACATCTGCTCCTTCTACTCGATTAACTTCAAAAGATAGTTTTCCATTTTCAATTTTAGCATCATTAATTGTAACCAATGGTTTTACCGATTTATTATGAAGCGTTCCCCATACTCCTCCATGAAAATATTGATTCGTGTACAAGGTTAGTCCGAAAATAGCAATCGCACCAATCACTGCTATTTTTTGCAACATCTTATCTTTTAAAGGTAATTCACCTGATGTCATCCAAAGAAACCATTTCTTGGCACTTAGTTTAGGCTTATTTTTTGCCAATACATAATCTAATGAATGCTTTCCACTACCGGATAGAAATATTGAAAAACCAGCGGCTATTCCTAATATTCCTATTTGCCATTCATCCAAACAAGTTGTTCCCAGCCATCCAGCACCCAAAAGAATCCCCATGGCCAGACCAAAAACAATGGCACTCATTAGGCGCGTATATAAGCCAAGCATAAACAATAGTCCTGCTATTCCTTCAATAATGGTAAAGGCAACCATAAACCACCATAATACGGCTTCATGTGTCACTAAATATTCAATCATCGATTGGATTCCTAATGCATTGGGTAAAAAATGATTGAATTTTTCGCCAATATATCCTGCAGCTTCAGGATCTAATTTATTCTCTAAAACTAATCTCCTCCAAAAGGCAGAGAAGTAAGTCCAGCCCACCACTAAACGAATGGAAAGCATAAAAAGTCCCGTTGTATTATAGGACTGTTTGTTTGTCATTTTTACAGTATTATTCATGTGTATATACATTGCTATGTCCTATATCCATGGGATTAAGACGGTTTGAAAATTATCTGAAAATCAGATTCTAACATAATTATATCCTTCTAAAAAAGAATAGAATCAAGCTAAGATTTTCATTTTTTGATACAGAATGTATTTTGGTAGTGTAAACCATGAAAAGAATTGATCTTTCGAATGGAGATTTGAATGGGTTGTTTTTTGTAAAAATAGTGTTCCTACAACCGGCAATAATAAGAATAGAATAATACAATCGGGCACTTTCTGAATAGACTGAATTCCTTCAACTTTTTCTTCCAAAGAACAATGACTTATTGTATTCAATGCTGTTTTAGAAACATTGGTCACAGAAACAACTGGAATATCTAAATAGGTTTGAATTGATTTCCGAACCGTACAGGATAAAAGTACAACAAGAATTACGCCCAGTGTTAAGGCGGTAAATCGAATTATTTGTTGAATACTTTCTTTAAATTTCATCTTTGTATTTAGCTAAAACGTGCCAATTCAATTGGTTTTTCTTATTCTTCAAACTTAAGGTTTTTTTCAAAATAATTAATTATGAATCTTAATTGTTTGTTATTTATATCCTATTTTTTTTATCCAAAGCCAAAACAAAAATTATTGGCACAGAAATTGGTTTATTGACCAATAGATAAAAACCCATTTCGAAAATAACAGTCAAAAGACTAAAAAACAAAACATTAAGAAGATCATGAAAAATAAACTATCCATACTGTCCCTGTTCTTAGTATTTATCACAATTACTTCTTGTGCTGCACAAACTAGAACAACCGTTAGAGCAAAAAGCTATGACATTAGTGATAATCTTGACCTTAAAGCAGTAGCTTCTATTTTTGGAGATTCTGATAATTTACAGGATTTTGAAAGACGATTGAATGATCCTAACATTCAAATTTCCAATTTAGATTTAAACGGTGACAATCAAGTAGATTACTTGAGAGTAATTGAAACTGTAAACAGTAATTCTCACTATATAACTATTCAAGCAGTAATAGGACAAGATCTATTTCAGGATGTCGCAACAATTGATGTAAATCGTGACCGTGATAGCCGTATTCAAGTACAGGTAATTGGGAACAGTTATATGTATGGCTCTAATTATATTTATGAGCCAGTATATGTACATACACCCGTAATTTACAATGTATTTTGGGTAAGTAACTACAGTCCTTATTATTCTCCTTGGTATTGGGGGTATCAACCTAGCTATTATTATGGATGGAAACCTTACTCTGTGAACCGATATAGAAGAAATATAAACGTTCACATCAACGTAAATAACCGATATACTTATACAAGTAACCGAAGAGATAATTATAACTATGGTTCTACTCGTGGTAATGCTTATGAGAATCAATATCCTGATCGTTCATTCACGAATAGAAATTCTAATGTAACGAATCGTTATGAATTAGATCGTAGCAGTAACAGTGGAAACCGTAATGGCCAATATACTTCAAATAGAAGTGATAATAATAGTAGTAGAAGTTCAAACTCTGGAAATAGAACATCAGATTCAAATACAACAAGATCTACGAATAATACGACGAGATCCACAAACAATAACACAACACGTTCTGATAATCAAACATATACAACACCTACGAGATCTACAAACAATACTAATAATAGTACGAGATCAAATACAAGTGAAAGTACAAATCAAACGTATACAACGCCTACTAGATCTACAAATACCACTAGGTCTACAAGCAATAATTCGACCTATACTGCTCCAAGCAGAACAACGAATACAACTTCTACTCGATCAGAAGGAAATACCAATACCACAAGATCTTCTAATAATTCACAAAGAAGCTCTAATGTAAGCGAGTCTAGAAGCAACAATACAAGCCGCAGTTCGAATACCTCTAATGAAGGTGGACGTTCCTCTAACAACAGCGGAAGAAGATAAAAGAATCATATTTTAAATCACCCAAAGTTAAAAACACATCTCCAAAGGATGTGTTTTTTTATTCTATTTTACTTTTTACACCATTTTCAGGCCCAATTGCATATTAACAACACAACTAACTGTTAACTTTTAAGTAAAAAAAGAATACCTTTGCCGTTCAATTACAGAAAATGAGATTACACAGAAATTTAGTTTACACTACAATAGATTCGTTAAATGCCATATTCAATGAAAAAGAGTATGCGGATAAAGTAGTAGCAAGAGCATTAAAAAAAGACAAACGTTGGGGAAGTCATGATAGAAAATTTGTTGCAGAAACAATTTATGAAATCGTGCGATGGAAAAGACTATATACAGAAATAGCTGAAGTTAAAGAGCCTTTTGATAGAGATAATCTATGGAGAGTTTTTGCTGTTTGGGCTGTTTTAAGAGGATACACAATTCCAGACTGGAGACAACTTGAGGGTACACCTGCTCGAAAAATAAAAGGTCGTTTTGAAGAATTATCAAAAATCAGAAAGTATAGAGAATCTATTCCAGATTGGATGGATGAATTGGGTGTTAAAGAATTAGGAGAAGACTTATGGTCTAAAGAAATTTCAGCTCAAAATCAACAAGCAAGAGTAATTTTGCGTGTAAATACTTTAAAATCTACTCGTGAGCAATTAAGAGCTCGATTGATGGATTTAGATATCGACACAGAGACTTTAAAAGATCAGCCTGATGGACTTGCTTTAAAAGAAAGAGCAAATGTATTTTTAACAGATGCTTTCAAAGAAGGTTTATTTGAAGTACAGGATGCCTCTTCTCAATTAGTTGCTCGTTTTCTTGATGTACAACCGGGTATGCGTGTAGTAGATACTTGCGCAGGTGCTGGAGGTAAAACATTACACTTAGCTTCTTTAATGGAAAATAAAGGACAGCTGATTGCAATGGATTTATACGAAAGTAAATTAAAGCAGTTGAAATTAAGAGCAAAGAGAAATGGTGCTTTTAATATAGAATACCGTATTATTGACAGTACGAAAGTCATTAAAAAATTACACGAAAAAGCAGACCGTGTTTTAATTGATGCACCTTGTAGTGGCTTAGGAGTTCTAAAAAGAAATCCTGATGCAAAATGGAAATTGATGCCAGAGTTTATTGATAATATCAAAAAAACACAAGCGGAAGTTTTAGAAAACTATTCTAAAATTGTAAAACCAGGTGGTAAATTGGTTTATGCTACTTGTTCTGTATTGCCTTCTGAAAATCAGGAACAAATACAACATTTCCTAAAAACTGAAATTGGTAAAGAATTTACTTTTATCAAAGATCAAAAGCTATTGGCTTCTGAATCTGGATTTGATGGATTCTACATGGCACTATTAGAAAGAAAAGAAAAATAATTCCTTGTTTATTACTAGGATTACATGAAAAAGCCTTTGGAAATTCCCAAAGGCTTTTTTTATTTCAGATACTGTTAAATTAAGGGCAGAGCAAGGAACTTAATTTGATAACAGAAATATAATTGTTAATTTTAATTGTTATTTAAATAAAGAACATACTTTTGCCATCCGAAAAAAGAACAAATGAAACAAATTTACACCTTAACAATGCTGATGCTTACCACGTTAGCATTCGCTCAAATTCCCGCTGGATATTACAATAATGCAACTGGAACGGGCTATGCGTTAAAGACGCAGTTGAAGACTATTATTACAAATGGTCACAACCCTAAATCATACAATGCGCTTTGGACATTATACGCAAACAATGCGTACAAAGATCTTTACTATGAAAATGATAATACCTTATTAGATTTCTATTCTGAGAAACCTGCTGGTCCAGATTCATATACTTTTAATGTTCCTTCAAATCAATGTGGAAGTTATACTGGGGAAGGTTCTTGTTACAACAGAGAACACGTAATGCCACAGTCGGTTTTTAATGAAGCCTCTCCTATGGTAAGTGATGCACACCACATTTTCCCAACGGATGGTTATGTAAACGGTAAAAGAAATAACTATGCTTTTGGAAAAGTAAACAGCCCAACATGGACTTCAACAAATGGTTCTAAATTAGGTCCAAATACTAATTCTGGTTATTCTGCTGGATATTCTGGTGTTGTATTTGAACCAATTGATGAGTTCAAAGGAGATATTGCTCGTGTTTTATTATACATGGCTACTCGTTATGAAGGCGTTATTGCTGGATGGAATGATCATGAAATGTTGAACCACACTAGCAATCAAGTATTTTCAGATTGGTCATTGAGTGTATTATTAACATGGAATAATCAAGATCCAGTAAGCGATAGAGAAAGAGCGATCAACAATGCTATATATACACATCAAGGTAATAGAAATCCTTATATTGATCATCCAGAATACGTTGCGCAAATCTGGGGAACTCTTGGTGTAGATACTTATGAAAACTTAGCTTCTGTATCAATCTACCCTAACCCGTCTAATGATCATAGAGTTAATATTCACAGTGAACAACCAATCACAGAGATTCAATTGATCAATATTAATGGTCAAATCATGCAACAAATTAAAAATCCTGTAATGCAGAATAATGCTACTTATTCATTGGATAATTTACCACAAGGTTTCTACTTTGTAAAACTATCTTCTGATAATAGATCGGTTACAAAAAAGATAATTGTAAACTAATCATTCAAAAGTTCCTTTATAAAAAAAACGCTCTGATAAATATCAGAGCATTTTTTTTATTTATAGCTAAACGTCAATTTATTAACCGTCATTCATTGAGATTAAAAACTCTTCGTTATTTCTTGTTTTCTTAAAGCGATCATTGATAAAATCCATTGCTTCTACTGGATTCATATCCGCTAGATATTTACGCATAATCCACATACGTTGAATTGTCTTTTCGTCCAACAATAAATCATCTCTTCTTGTACTAGAAGATGTTAAATCTATAGCAGGGAAAATACGCTTATTAGCAATCTTACGATCCAATTGTAATTCCATATTACCAGTACCTTTAAATTCTTCAAAAATAACTTCATCCATTTTTGAACCAGTATCAGTTAAAGCCGTAGCAATAATACTTAATGAACCACCATTCTCGATGTTACGAGCAGCACCAAAGAAACGTTTTGGTTTCTGTAAAGCATTTGCATCTACACCACCACTTAATACTTTACCAGATGCAGGTTGCACTGTATTGTAAGCTCTTGCTAAACGTGTAATTGAATCTAATAGAATTACAACATCATGTCCACACTCCACTAAACGTTTTGCTTTTTCAAGAACGATATTAGCTACTTTAACGTGTCTGTCTGCAGGTTCGTCAAAAGTAGAAGCAATCACTTCTCCTCTTACACTACGTTGCATATCGGTAACCTCTTCAGGTCTTTCATCAATCAACAATACGATTAAATATACTTCAGGATGATTGGCAGCAATAGTATTTGCAATATCCTTTAGCAACATCGTTTTTCCCGTTTTAGGTTGTGCCACAATCATACCTCTTTGTCCTTTTCCTATTGGAGAAAACAAATCAATAATACGGGTAGAAATTGTACTCTGTTTATCGGCTAAATTGAATTTTTCTTCTGGGAAAAGCGGTGTTAAATGTTCAAAAGAAACACGGTCTCTCACCACTTGTGGGTCATGTCCGTTAATTTTTAAAACTTTAACTAGTGGGAAGTATTTCTCTCCTTCTTTTGGAGGACGTACTACTCCTTTTACAGTATCTCCTGTTTTTAATCCAAATAATCGAATTTGCGAATTTGACAAATAAATATCATCAGGTGATGCTAAATAATTATAATCAGATGAGCGTAAAAATCCATATCCATCAGGCATCATTTCCAATACACCTTCACTTTCAATAATTCCATCAAATTCAAAATCAGAATCTCTGAAATTGCCTTTTTTGTTTTTATGATTTGGATTTTGGTTAGGGTTTTGATTTGGATTCTGGTTCGAATTCGGATTTTGATTCGGATTAGAATTTTGCTTTTGATTTGGATTCTGTTTCTGATTTGGATTAACGTGTTGTTTTGCAACAGTTGGTTCAAAAGTAATTTGATTTCCGTCAGCTTTAGATTTTTCTACAGTTTGATCTGATGTAGTATTTTGATTTTGACGGGATGTATTTGTTGTATTCTCTTTTTTAAACTTGATAACCTTCTTTACAGGTTGTTTTTCAACAAAAGGCTTCTCTGTAGCTACATTTTCCTGATCAATATCTGCATTCTTTTCTGTTACTATTTCTTCCTTTTCAATTTCATTTGGAGTAGCATTTTCTACTACTTTCTCTTCTCTTGCTTTTGGGGTAACAGTTCCTTTTGGTTTTACATCCGCAGGAGTGTTTGTTTTTTTAGCTGGAAGAATCCTTATTCTCTTTGGCTTATCTTCGGTTGCTCCGGTTTCAACAGCTAAGGGTGCAATAACTTCAGGATTTGCTGCTTGATGGTCCAAAATTTGGTAAACTAACTCATCTTTTTTTAATCCTCTAAATTTATTTATTTTAGCATTCTTAGCTATTTCTTGAAGCTCAGACAGCTTCATTTCTTTTAATACAGAAATATCAAACATGTATGTGATATGAATTTAATTATTTGATCAGTAATGTTCTAAAGTGTAGTGTATTTTGTTGACTTTGAATTGCCCGCAGAATGAAGTACTTACGGAAACACTATGCAATAATACGAATTAAATTTTATGAAACAATAGTATTTTAAAAAAAGAAAATATATTTTTGTGCTGCAAATCGATAAAAAATGATTCAGAGAATTCAGACTATTTACCTTATTATTGCCTTCATAGTAACAGGTGCCTTGCCTTTTGTCTTTCCATTATGGGTAGATCAAAACAAAGTGGACTTCTACTTCATGAATAATATGGCTTATGTAGCTTTATTTGGATTAAGCTCTACTTTGAGCTTATTGAGTCTTATATCATACAAAAACAGAAAAAATCAATTTGTCCTTGGGCGATTGAACATAATATTGAACTTAATTTTACTAGGAT
Source organism: Flavobacterium aerium (assembly GCF_030766725.1). GTDB lineage: Bacteria > Bacteroidota > Bacteroidia > Flavobacteriales > Flavobacteriaceae > Flavobacterium > Flavobacterium aerium. The sequence goes on from NZ_JARQWR010000003.1 coordinate 356,564, forward strand.
TATTTGTGTATCGTTCACTAAATCTATCTGGAGAAACTACGGTTTCGGAGAAGGGTATTGGGCTTTTTCTTCCTATAGTCTCTATCGTTTTTTTAGCTCTTGCTAATAAAGCCATCAAAAAGGATGAAGAACTCGTAAAATCTGTGGATCGGTTGAGATAAACCTTTCATCTTAGTTTATTAGTGCGTGAAAATCCGAATCATTTATGGTTCGGATTTTTTTTTATTCTCCCTCACTAAATTTAGTGATATTCTGTTTTTAACCAAATAAGTGATTTTATAGACGAAAAAAATGGTTAAATTTGTCTCAATAACCCAACTTATGAATACAAAAATCAGAATCCATTTAGCGGACGATCATCAAGTTTTAATTGACGGATTACTAGCTGTACTTAAAACAAATAAGAATTTTGAGGTGGTAGGCTATTCTCTGGACGGAGAAAATTTAGTGGAGGAAGTTTGTAAGAATAATATTGATATTTTAGTCATGGACATCAATATGCCAAAAAAGGATGGTATCGAAGTCCTAAAAGAATTCAGTATACAAGGATTTTGCTCGAAAGTTATAGTTCTTTCCAGCTATGATGATATTAAACTCATAAAAGAGGTATTAAAATTAGGTGCTAGTGGTTATTTAACTAAACAATGTGCTGGAGAAAACATAATTGATGCTATTATTGCAGTGCATAAAGGCGAGCAATATTTCTCAAAAGCCATTAGTGATAAAATCTTCAGTTCCTTCTCAGGTAATAATGTTAAAAGCTCGGCTAATATCAATGGTCAGATCTTATCTTCTATTACAGAAAGAGAACTTCAAATTCTAAAACTAATTTCGCAGGAATATAGCGGCAAAGAAATTAGTGAAGAATTATTTATCAGTACAAATACAGTAGAAACACATCGAAAGAATTTAATTAAAAAATTAAATGTTCGTAATACTATTGGTCTGGTAAAATTTGCTTTAAAAAACAATTTAATTAACCCATAATCTCAAACACATGTCAAATTCCCTCTTAGGTAACTATTCAGTAATCAAGTCTGAAAGTAACAATTATGCTCTAGATTTTGAAATTCCAACAAACTGCCAGTACTCTTTTGATACTGATGCTGATACTCAGTATGTGAAAATTCAATTAAATGAAGGAGAAAAGAATCCAGCTGCAACGCAACAACAATGCAATGTCCCATTGGAAATGATTAACAATTATATCAATGTAACGTTCATTCAGGAAAGAACTGCTGGAACAGTAAAAAAACCGAAAATTATTATTGAAGGTTTTGAAAGCTTAGATCGTAGTATATAATTCACTACAGTCATAAATCATAAAAATTAGCTTTTGACAACAACTCTCAAAAAGAAATATTTTTCATTTATTATAATTCTTTTTTTGAATTCAATCTGTTACGGGATTTCATTATCAAATCCCGTAACAGATTCTTTATCTTATTATGTTGCCAAAAAAGAATATGCCAATGCTTTAAACTACTCCAGAAAGCAGGCTGATATGTATTTAAAGAATAAACAATATGCTCAATATTGTGATATCTCTATACGAAAATCGAATATCTACAAACAGTTCAACGATACAGAAAACTCCATTAAAATTCTTTTTTCTGCTCTTGGTATAGCAGAAAAACATAAATTAAAAGAACATCAAATCATGATTTGTCGCGAGCTATCAATGCGATATACCGACATTATTGATTTATCAAAGACTAAAGCTTATTTATACAAAGCACAAAAAATAGCCCATTCCATTAATGACAAAAAATTAATCTCCTTGATTGATCAGTCATTATTCAAATTGCATACCCGAATAGAATCCGATAGTGCATTTTATTACATGGAAAAAGTAATGAAATACAATAAGGAATTTGGAGATGACTTGGCTAAAGCTACGAGCTACAATAATTATTTTGCTTATTATTCTAATAATAACGAGCATCAGATTGCTAAAAAATACCTTGATACTTCCATTGTTTATGCTTTAAAAACAAAAGACAATGAAATCATAGCCAATAGGCTGAACAATCTTGCCTATTATTATATCACGGTCGATAAGAATTTTAAAAAGGGAGAGCAGGAATATTTAAAAATTCTAAAATTATTCCCTAACGATTCTACTTACAATAGCAAAATAGACATTTATTACAATCTTGCCTTTGCGTATGAGAACATGAACGATTTCAAAAAGGCAAATGAGTACTTAAATAAATACATTGATTTCAATGACGATTTATACAATAATCGCATCAAAAATGCTCTTCGTGATATTGAGGCTCGTTATGAAATCAACAAACGTGAAGAAGAATATAAAAAGAAAGAACAACTATTACACGAGAAACAAATTCGAACTAAAAAGATCATTTTTATTTTCATTGCAATTCTGGCTTTTAGTATCATTTTATATTATTTCTTCTATCAGAATTTAAAATTAAAACAAAAGAATAAACTGATTGAAATTGATCGTGATATTCAACAAAATATCATCAATGCTAATATTGATGGTCAAGAGATTGAACGTAAAAAGATCGCTGAGTTTTTACACGATAGTATTAGTGCCTCACTATCTTCAGCTAGTTTGCATCTTTCGGCTTACGAAGCAAGTTATTTGAAAAAACCTTCGGAAGAAATCAAGAAAACAAAAGCAATCATCAAGGATGCACACGATAAAGTTCGTGATTTATCTCATGAATTAATTCCAACATTATTATCAAAATTTGGATTATATCATGCCATTCAGGATCTGTGTGAAAAGAACTCTAACTCGATGCTTTACTTTGAATGCATCAATTATTTAAAACGAAACACACGTTATCATAGCGAATTTGAAATGAAGATTTATTTCATCTTAGCCGAATTATTAAACAACATTATCAAACATAGTGAAGCTACGGAAGCGTTTGTAACACTTGACGAGATGGATGAAGAACTCATTATACAAATAGAAGATAACGGTAAAGGGTTTGATAGTCATAAAACAGAGACCACTGCAGGTTTTGGTTTAACTCAAATACGAGCTCGTATTAAAAATTTAAACGGTATCATGACCATCGATTCCAAAATAAATAAAGGAACCAAAATTTACATTAAACTGAAAATTTCCTAATTAGCCCCTCTTCCCTAGCTCAATTATTTCGAGGTTTTTAATCTCTTTTCCATCGATTTCAAAACGCAACATCGTACGCACCTGATGAAAACCATAAATACCAGCGGCACCAGGATTCATATGCAATAGATTATAGGTTTTATCATTCATCACTTTTAATATATGAGAATGTCCACAAATAAAAAGTCTCGGTGGGTTTTTACTAATTTCAGGTTTAATAGCAGGACTGTACTTCCCAGGATAACCACCGATGTGGGTAATTAATACATCCACTCCCTCACACATAAACCTATTGTTTAATGGGAATTCTTGTCGTGCCTGATTATCATCAATATTACCATATACGGCACGCAAAGGTTTTAATTTTTTCAACGTATCGGTAACCATCAAATCTCCTATATCACCCGCATGCCAAACTTCGTCTGCTTGATTTACATATTTCAAAATGGAATCATCAATATGACTGTGTGTATCGGATAATAAAAGTATTTTTTTCAAAGTAAGAGGTCTATAAATTATTCTACAAAAATAGAGAATCCATCCCTTTTTTAACTTCAAATTATCAAATATTGAAATTATTAAATTGTCGCATAATGACTATCTTTGTACACAATTAACTAGCGAGACATTTCCTTTGAGATACTTTATCGAATTAGCCTATAACGGAAAAGATTACCATGGTTGGCAATATCAGCCTAATGCAGCTTCTGTACAAGAAACCCTAAATAATGCACTATCAGTATTATTCAATACTAAAATAGAGATTATGGGTGCTGGTAGAACAGATGCTGGTGTACATGCAAAACAAATGTATGCTCACTTTGATATTCCAATTGAAATCGATGTTATAAGCTGGGTTAGAAAATTAAACTCTTATCTTCCAAAAGATATTGTTATTTTCAAAATCATTCCTGTACAGGATGATGCCCATACACGATTTGATGCAACACGACGTTCTTATGAGTATCATATTCATCAATTTAAGAATGTATTTGAACACGAAGGCAGTTGGTACTTTCATCAGAAATTGAATATCGATTTGATGAATGAAGCTGGTAAATTGTTATTAAATCATACTGATTTTAAGTGTTTTTCCAAATCAAATACGGATGTAAACACTTATAATTGTGATATATTTGAAGCCCGATGGACACAACATCAGGATAAATTAGTTTTCTCTATTTCTGCTGATCGTTTTCTAAGAAACATGGTACGGGCCATTGTAGGAACAATGGTAAACGTTGGTCTAGAAAAAATTTCATTAGATGATTTCAAGATGATTCTTGAAAGTAGAGATCGCAATAAAGCAGGTTTTTCAGTTCCTGCACATGGACTATATTTGACAAAAGTTGTCTATCCATATATTTAATATAACGTACACGGTAATCCCTAATAGACCGCAATGAAATTAGTTGACAATCGCATTTTCAGAAAAATAATGTTTTTCACTAAACCCTATCAATGGCGCTTTAATGGTGTTATTATATGGGCTATTAGTCTTTCCATATTTGCGGCTTTAAGACCTTATTTACTTAAACAAACCGTAGATAGTTATATTCAAAAAGAAGACGCTACAGGACTTCTTTGGTATGTTGCCCTTATGGCTCTAGTATTACTACTTGAGGTGTTGTCTCAATTCTATTTTGTCTATTGGGCAAACTGGTTAGGTCAAGACATCGTAAAAGATATCAGGGTAAAACTATTCAATCATATGACTAGTTTTAAAATGAAATATTTTGACAATGCATCAGTGGGACAACTGGTTACACGATCGGTATTTGATATTGAATCCATTGCAAAAATATTCAGTCAGGGGCTTTTCATGATTATCAGTGATTTGATGAAAATGTTTGTAATCCTGCTGTTCATGTTTTATATGAACTGGAAGCTTACCTTCATTGTACTTATTGCAATGCCTATTTTAGTATTGGCCACTCGTGTTTTTCAAATAAAAATGAAATCGGCCTTTGAAGAAGTAAGAACTCAGGTTGCTAATCTAAATACCTTTGTGCAAGAACGAGTTACAGGGATGAAAATTGTACAATTATTTTCAAGAGAAGATATCGAATATGAAAAATTCAAAGTAATTAATGACAAGCATAATAAGGCGTGGATAAAAACAGTATGGTATAACTCAATCTTCTTCCCTATTGCTGATATCGTTTCTTCTTTCACATTAGGTATTATTGTATGGTATGGTGGACAGAACATTCTGAATGGCGATAACCTTACTTCATTTGGAGATTTATTTGCCTACACGATGCTAATCAGTATGCTTTTTAATCCATTGCGTCAAATTGCAGATAAATTTAACGAGCTTCAAATGGGTATGGTGGCTGCTAATCGTGTTTTTGAAATTTTAGACACCGATAGTCAAATACAAGATAAAGGAACCGTAGAAGCCTCTATATTCAAAGGAAATATAAAATTTAAAGATGTTCGTTTTAGTTATATTGAAAATGAAGAAGTTTTAAAAGGCATTAACCTAAAGGTAAAAGCAGGAGAAACGGTAGCCATTGTTGGGGCAACAGGTGCAGGAAAATCAACCATTATCAATTTATTAAATCGTTTTTATGAAATTAATAGTGGTGTTATAGAAATAGATGGCACTAATATTCACGATTATACATTGGATTCTTTACGCAGACAAATTGCAGTAGTATTACAAGACGTCTTCTTATTTGCAGATACAATTCTGAATAATATAACATTGAACAATCCTGCTATTACCCGAGAGGAAGTTATAGTAGCTGCAAAAAAAATAGGTATTCATCAATTCATTATGAATTTACCAAATGGATATGATTACAATGTAAAAGAACGTGGTGTTATGCTATCTTCTGGACAACGCCAGTTAATTGCATTCCTCCGTGCTTATGTAAGTGATCCGAGTATCTTGATTCTAGATGAGGCAACTTCATCGATTGATTCATATTCTGAAGAAATGATTCAAAATGCAACCGAAACCATTACCAAAGACCGAACATCTATTGTTATTGCACACCGTTTGGCAACAATTGTTAAGGCAGATAAAATAATTGTGATGGATAAAGGTTTAGTTGTAGAACAAGGTACACACCATGAATTACTTTTAAATCAAGATGGTTTTTATAAAAACTTATATGAATCCCAGTTTTTAGCAGTAGAGGAAGAATAAAACATTTTAATTTTTTAACTAAAAAGAAGAGAAAACAAAAATAGTAAGTACTCAAAAAAGCGTTCCAGTTATAAGTTCAAAAAAAATTAACGGTACACAGATTTTTAAGTAATCAAATAAATAACTATTTTCGTGACTTCAAATGAATAACAAAAAACGCATAGAAATGAAATACGATATTATTGTTTTAGGTAGTGGCCCTGGTGGTTATGTTACTGCTATTAGAGCTTCACAGTTAGGTTTTAAAGTTGCAGTTATTGAGAAAGAAAATTTGGGTGGTATTTGTTTGAACTGGGGATGTATCCCAACGAAAGCATTATTAAAAAGTGCTCAAGTATTTGATTACCTAAAACATGCTTCAGATTATGGTTTAACTATTTCTGAATTTGATAAAGATTTCAACGCCGTTATCGCTCGTAGCCGTAGTGTTGCTGAAGGGATGAGCAAAGGGGTTCAATTCTTAATGAAAAAAAATAAAATTGACGTAATTGACGGTTTTGGAAAGTTAAAAGCTGGAAAAAAAGTTGATGTTACAGATAAAGACGGAAAAGTAACTGAATTCAGTGCAGATCATATCATTATTGCTACAGGTGCACGTTCTCGTGAATTACCTAATTTACCTCAAGATGGTAAAAAAGTAATTGGATACCGTCAAGCAATGACATTACCTGAGCAACCTAAAAAATTGATTGTTGTAGGTTCTGGTGCAATTGGAGTTGAATTTGCTCATTTCTACAATTCAATGGGAACAGATGTTACTATTGTTGAGTTTTTACCAAATATCGTTCCTGTAGAAGATGAAGACATCTCAAAACAAATGGAACGTTCCATGAAAAAAGCAGGTATCAAAATAATGACTAGCTCTTCTGTAGAGAAAGTTGATACTACTGGTACTGGAGTAAAAGCTACTGTAAAAACAGCTAAAGGAGAAGAAATTCTTGAAGCTGATATCGTTCTTTCTGCTGTAGGTATTAAATCAAACATTGAAAATATCGGATTAGAAGAAGTTGGTATTGCTACGGATAGAGATAAAATCTTAGTAAATGATTTCTACCAAACAAACATTCCTGGCTATTACGCTATTGGTGATGTAGTACCTGGACAAGCATTAGCACACGTTGCTTCCGCTGAAGGTATATTATGTGTAGAGAAAATTGCTGGTTTACATGTTGAAGCTTTAGATTACGGAAATATCCCAGGTTGTACATACGCTACTCCAGAGATTGCTTCTGTAGGTATGACAGAGAAACAAGCAAAAGAAAAAGGATACGAAATAAAAGTTGGAAAATTCCCATTCTCAGCTTCAGGAAAAGCAAAAGCTGCTGGTACACCAGATGGTTTTGTAAAAGTTATTTTTGATGCAAAATATGGAGAATGGTTAGGATGTCATATGATTGGTGCTGGTGTTACAGATATGATTGCTGAAGCAGTTGTGGCTAGAAAACTAGAAACTACAGGTCATGAAATCTTAAAATCAGTTCACCCTCACCCTACAATGAGTGAAGCAGTAATGGAAGCAGTAGCTGAAGCTTACGGTGAAGTAATCCACTTATAAGATAAAATATAGATTATAAAAAAATCCGCTAGTAACTAGCGGATTTTTTATTTTATAGCTTTGATAAAAATCAAGATATTATTTTATTTAGAAAGCAACATTCCATTTTGGTAAACGTTGGTTTGCAGCAAAAAACTGTTGCAATACAAATGCTTCTGCATAAGTAGGAATCTCTTTATTATGCTCGTTTACTGTTTCATACCAGTATACTTCTAAAGCATCAAAATTTTCTTTTTCCATTTGCATTGGCCAAGAATATTTTCTTCCCATTTTACCAAACTGATGTCCATTTACAATTTTGTCGTAAAGACCACCATTACGGCTTTTCAATTCACCATTGTTTTGAATTGTTCCAGAAGAACCTACCATTATCAACTCTTTTACGTCGTCAACAACACTATATACTAAATAAATTCCACTTGCATTTTCTGGTGCATTACACACTTCAACTAATTCATTTTCTTTAGTAAATCTAAAATGATTACTATGCTGATATTTCTCTAATTCTTGAAACATTTTCTTATTTTATGTTATTATTTATTTTCTACTGGAGTCGATTCCTTCTTTTAATCCTCAGAAACTAAGCTCAAAGAGCTTATTTCTAAAAGGCCTCAAAGATATAGGTTTTTAAAATGATACTCATCTACAATAGCTAATTTCTATTTAGAATTATCAAAAAAAATGCATTTCAAACACAATATCCCACAAACAACTGATAATCAATAATAAAAAATTACTCTAAAAATAAATTTTAAGAAAAATACAACATTTGAAATGCTCAAATCCAACCCCTCTTCCCTCCCTTTTATTTATCTTTGTAAGAGAAGCCATAACATTTTATGCCTCTACATCTGAGGCTTTTCTTATATCAACTATTTCTCATGTTAAATAGAATACCACATAAAAAATCAATTCAGAAATTAATTAATGCAGTATATACCGCATTATTTACCACTGAACTATTGGATAAAAAACAACAGCAACTCAATTATTCTAAAGTTGAAAATAGGCTTAGTAAGCTTTTACCTGAAGATTTATTGGATAAAGAGGCTGTTCTAAAAAAGTTCCAAACGGAATTGGACCAATTAAAGGATACTTTACTGAAAGATGCAACATTCATCTTAGAATCAGATCCTGCAGCGAATCAATTAGAAGAGGTTATTGCTATATATCCTGGATTCTATGCCATTGTATGCCATCGAGTAGCTCATATTTTGGTACAATATAACATCCCTTATATTCCAAGAATGATTACAGAGCATGCCCATCAGCTCACAGGAATTGATATTCATCCAGGTGCAACGATTGGAAGTCCTTTTTCAATAGATCATGGAACAGGAATCGTCATTGGTGAAACGTCACACATTGGTAATTATGTAAAAATGTTTCAAGGTGTTACACTTGGTGCGCTGAGTGTAGATAAAGATAAAGCCTCCAAAAAAAGACATCCTACAATTGAAGATTATGTAATCTTATATTCAGGTTGTTCTATATTAGGAGGAGAAACCATTGTTGGCGCTCATAGTGTTATTGGAGGAAATGTATTCCTTACGAATAGCATTGCAGCCAACTCTGTTGTATATCATAAAAGTGAAGTTGTAGTACGAACACAACAAAATTTTCACGAACCCATTAATTTCGTTATTTAAAAAATTAAAAACTGACAATTATGATCGTAAATACTATATTAGAAACAATCGGTAATACTCCTCATGTAAAAATCAATCGATTATTTAATCCTGATTTTTCTGTTTGGATGAAAATGGAAAAGGCAAATCCAGGAGCCAGCATTAAAGATCGTATTGCATTCGCTATGATTATTGACGCAGAAAAGAAAGGTCTTTTAAAACCTGGAAGTATCATCATTGAACCTACATCGGGTAATACTGGAATTGGTTTAGCGATGGTTGCCGCTGTAAAGGGATACCGAATCATATTGGTTATGCCCGAATCGATGTCTATTGAAAGAAGAAAAATCATGAGTGCTTATGGTGCCGAATTTGTATTAACACCTAAGGAATTAGGAATGAAAGGTGCTATTGAAAAAGCAAAAGAGCTTACTGCCGAAATGAAAGATGCTTGGATGCCTATGCAATTTGATAACCCTGCAAATACTCAAATACATTCAACAACTACAGCACAGGAGATTATTGCAGATTTCCCTAATGGAATAGATTATCTTATTACAGGAGTTGGAACAGGCGGACATATTACAGGATGTGCAGAAGCCTTAAAGAAACAGTTTCCAAATTTAAAAGTATATGCTGTTGAACCAGAATTATCACCTGTATTAAGCGGAGGTGCTCCAGGACCACACCCACTACAAGGAATTGGCGCAGGTTTTATTCCAAGTATTATGAAAACCGAATTATTAGATGGCGTAATTCAGGTAAGTAAAGAGGAAGCTTTTGAATTTACACAAAGAGCCGCAAAAGAAGAGGGAATTTTCTTAGGAATAAGCTCGGGCGCATCATTAGCTGCGGTGCATAAAAAAAGCAAAGATTTTGAAAAAGGAGCAAAAGTAATAACATTCTGCTACGATACTGGTGAACGCTATTTATCTACAGAAGGATTATTTTAATTTATAAAAAGAAGTACATGTCAAAAAAACCGACTCTAGCTATAATTGCTGAATTTATTGTAGAATTACACAATCAGTCTAAAGTGTTAGAATTACTAGTAGAATTACGCCAAAAATCACTTACTGAAGAAGGATGTTTACAATATGATATTCACACTGCTGCAAACGACCCATTAACAATTGTTCTTTATGAAAGTTATACTGATCTTGATGCCGTTCAAGCACATCGTGACAGTACACATTACAAGGAAATTGGAGGTAAGCACTTGGCGCCTTTATTATTACAAAGAACCATTACCGAATTTAATATTTACAATCATTAATTGATTTTATAGGTTCTATTATAAATCAAAAAGCATTGATGTTTTCACGCATCAATGCTTTTCTTTTTTTGTTTCTGGTATTATTATGCTCTACAAAGGCTTACGTCCTTGTATAATTCTTAAAAGAATTGCTATTACAGCAATAACTAATAAAATATGTATGATTGATCCGGCACTATAGGCAAAAAATCCAATAGCCCAACAGATGATCAATATAATTGCGATTGTATACAGTAAATTTCCCATGATTATTATTTTTTTAGGTTAATAGATGGTTAGCTTACTCCTACTTTCCGTATGTGAGTAACAGTAAATAAAAGAAGAAGCAATTCTACAAAATTTGTATTATTCAATTCTCATAGAATTGCTTCAATTGATCCTTATAGGATATTATTTTTTGATTTTAGTTTGCCAAGCAATTGCTTTGTCAAGATGTTGTCTTATACTTGCTAATTGCTCATTTGCCCAAGCTACGATTTCTGTATCTTTAGAATCTTTTGCAATGGCTTCAAATTCTGTTATTGCTTTTTTGTGATCTTCCACCATCAAATCAGCATATGCTTTATCAAAATCAGCTCCTGTTTTTTTGTTTAAGTTTTCATATACTTCTTTACCATCTTCGGTAACTGCTGTAGGAACTGTAATTTGTTTTTTCGCTGCTAATGCTTCTAATTCAGTCCATGATTTTCCATGGTCTGTTTCCATCATTTTACCAAAAGCTTTGGTATCAGCGTTGGCACTTTTTTGAACTAATTTACCTAATTCAATTTGTGCTAAATTCATTTCTGCTGCATTTACTAAGAATGTAGCATCATTTTCTTTTTCTTTATTATCATCAAACTTTGCATCGTTATGCTCTTCTGCTACTTTCATTGTATCTTCTTTTTTCTCTTTGTCATTACATGACGTAAAAGATAAAAGCATTGCTGTTGCTAAAGTCGTTCCTAATAATACTGATCTAAGGTTTTTCATAGTTTTCATAATATAAAAGTTTTGGTTAAACGTTATTACATTACAAAGTTGCGTAAACTATGAAGGCAATGTGTTACATGATATTTAGTAAATGTTACAAAATTCTCATGTAGTGTTATATCTCCCTTGTTTTAGGGGATTTAGAATCCTATAATTCTACTTCTTGCTTGAAAATTTTCACAGAATAAGGATTGGGTACAATCTCATCTCCGTATTCTCGGGCATATACTTTTGTAAATTCTGCGCCAAAGTATAGGATTATTGCCGAATAATAGACCCAAATCAGAATTACAATAACAGAACCTGCTGCTCCATATACCGAAGCAATTGTAGAGCTACCTAAGTAAGCCCCTATTGCGAATTTCCCTAACATGAAGAATATCGAAGTAAAACCTGCACCAATCAAGGAGTCTTTCCATCTGATCTCACCATCGGGTAATGATTTAAATATAATGGAGAATAGTGATGTAATAATTAAAAAGACAACAATCATATTCAGTACATAGAATACATAGAATGTCATCTCTGGAAAATAGAGTAATAAACGTTTATTCATTACATCCATCAAAGTATTCATCATTAAACTCACTAATAATAAGAATCCCACTGAAGCAATCATAGAGAATGACATTAATCTATTGCGAATAAATTTCATTAAACCGCGATTAGGTCTTGCTTTTAATCCCCATATAAAATTGATTGAACTTTGGATTTCAGCAAATACTCCTGAGGCTCCTACCAATAACATGATAATACCTATAGTGGTAGCAAACGTATTATTTCCCGATAACTCTACGTTTTTAATAGCTTCTTGTATTTGTAAAGCGGCGGCATTTCCAACTAATCCATTAATTTGTCCAAAAAATTCTCCTGTAACCGCATCTTTTCCAAAAAACATGCCTGCCACAGAAATAATGATTATCATTAAAGGGGGTAAAGAAAAAATAGTATAGTAGGACAACGAAGCACTTAGCTTCATACCATTATCCTCAATAAACTCTAATACAGTTAATTTTAATAATGAAAAACCTTTTTTTGAAACTTTCTTTACTTCCATACGTGCTATCTTATAATACTCTTTATCCTATTATTTCTTACAAAGTAAATACTTTTATTTATTTTGGTAAATAAATAGTGAAAGTTGCTCCAACACCATTTATCCCTTTAGCTTCTATAAAACCATGGTGATTCTCCATGATTTTCTTGCATATTGCTAATCCAATACCTGTTCCGTAATATGTGTTTTTATTGTGTAATCTATGAAAAAGAATAAAAATTTTATCCGCGTATTGTTGGTCAAAACCTATTCCATTATCTGAAAATGATATTTGGTAATATTTCTTGTGTAATTTGAACTTTTCATCTTTCAAATCTTTAGAATCTACAATTTCTGATTTTATGGTAATTGTTGGTATTTCATTTTCTTTACTATATTTCAACGAATTAGCAATTAGATTGGTAAACAACTGTTGCATCTGAAATGGAATCACATCTATAGTCGGTAATTGTTCTGCATTAATCACTGCCTTTTTTTCATCGATTAATTGAGTCATTTCCTGTTTCACGGTATCCAATAATACATTCAAATCCGTTCGTTGGGCTATTTTTTCTCTTTTTCCAGTTCTGGAATACATCAACAAATCATTAATCAAGGTTTGCATTCGATTAGCAGAACTCTGAATGCGTTCAAAATACTCTCTCCCCGATTCCGAAAAGTTTTTCTGATCCTTATCTTTTATTCGGGATACAAACATTTGTATTTTTCGTAAGGGCTCTTGCAAATCATGACTGGCAATATGATTAAAAGAGGCTAGTTCAGCATTACTACTTTCCAGTTCTCTATTCTTCTGTTTCAATCGAATGATATTTAAATGTTGTGAGGTAATATCACAGGTAACACCCACCACAATTGAGGTGCTACTATTGTCATTCATTAATTTCCCTGTTGATTTAAAATAACGTAATTTTCCATCTTTACGGATAACTCGGTACGATAAGGACATTGGTTTTATATTCGATCTTATTTGTATAATTTTTTTGTGTAATACTTCCCGATCTTCTGGGTGTACATATTCCATATAATTATCAATCGTTGATTCAAAAGCATTCGGTTCTACTCCCAGTAAACGATAATGATTATCGGATATATTTAATTCATTCGTTTCAAGATTCCATTCCCAATGTGAAATATCTGCAATGGCTTCTGCATGAGCAAAAGTTTCGTTCATAATCAATAATCTTCTATTCAAACGTTTCAGATTTTTAACATCACTGTTGATTTTCTGAAATGAAAAAATAAATACGAGGAGTGAAAAAATAACCACCAATAATGATGTTAGTGGTGTAAGGACAATATCTTGCTTGTACTCTCTCTCATGTTTTTGGAGCAACAACATTTCCTCATTAATCATCATATTCACATGTTGTCTAATTGCGCTCATTACTTTTTTACTCGCAATCATTTTTACGCGTAATGCTTTAGAATATCCTACTCTATTCACATTACTAACATCTATTCCTTTTGCTAAAACTAAATAGTATTTATTGATATAGAGTTGCAATACATCAATATTCTGTAGTTGTTTGAAATTATCTCCTGCTAATGTTTTTAGATTCTCTATGCTTTGATTTGCTTTAATTCTACTCCCATTATAGGTTTGCAAATAATCCAAATCATGGGTAATTATATATCCTCTTTGCCCTGTTTCCGCATCTTTGATAATCGATACTAATTGTTCCAGTTCAATATGTACTTTATGGGAATGTACGACCAATTCCTGTGACTTATTTAATGCTTGGATTTGTTTATTGGACAAGCTCGCAATAAAAAAGAGCACAAATACTGAAACAGCAAAGACTATTGTAAAAAGAGTGGATGATTTTAATAGGGATTGAAGTTTCATATTTTGAAATTCCTAATATTATTAAATACTCAGTAAAAATGTTTCTTTATTCAGTCCTGAAGTTTGATACTGCCAATTAATTTGGAGCACTTCTGACATTACTTTTTTTAATGCCGAAAAATCAGTTGGTTTTTTAATATAAACATTTGCTCCTTCTACGAAGGTATTTTCGATATCCTCATCAGAAGAAGAAGTCGAATAGATTGCAATGGATATATTTTTTAATCTTTTGTCATTGCGAATCTCTCTCAAACAGTCTAATCCTGATTTACACGGCATATTTAAATCTAGAAAAATAATATCTGGAATAATTGTTTCTTCATTTTGAAGGTATTCCATCAACTGTATACCATCATTTAATGCTGTGAATACAGTTTTAATCTTTATTTCTTCAATGGCATCTGCAAATATCAGACGATCTTCAACATCATCATCTGCTAGAACGACATTTAATGGTTTTTGATGCATGTCAATAAATTTTTCGGGGTTTTGTATTTCAAATGTACACTATTTATGCTTCTTGTAATCGAATACCATTTGGTTTAAAGTTCTTGCTGTACAGCGCGTCTTCTGGTAATAATTCGTTGGAATGATGTGGGCGTTAAACCAGTCGTTTTTTTAAACTGATTGGACAAATGTGCCACACTACTGTAATTTAATAAATATGAAATCTCGGTTAATGTCAATTCCTGTGCTATGATCAATTGTTTTACTCGTTCAATTTTTTGAATAATAATAAAATTTTCAATTGATGTATAGGTTATTTCTGAAAATAGATTTGATAAGTAGCCATAGCTGTGATTCAATTGTTCAGCTAGATATACGGACATCGTTACTTGTGGTTGTTTCTCATCAGAATAAACCATTTCTGTAATTGTATCTTTAATCTTTTGAATCAGCATTGTTTTTTGATTATTAACAATTTCTATTCCATAACGATTCAAACCTTCATTAAGCTGTTCCAATTGCTCATCGGATAAAGAATCGCTTATTTCTAAGGCATTTAAATCTTTGATCTCATAAGATACACCTAACAAGTCCAATTGCTCTTTAAGAATCATTTTACAAGCCAAATGAATGTCATATTTTACATAGAGGTTCATATCAATTTATTTAATGTTTTCAGCAAGTATATCGGACTTCGTCGATTACTCGTTACATAAACTTACAAAACCTATATTTCAAAACAAAACACTTAACTTAAATTTAGAGTATGTAAAAATTCAAAATTGAATCAGCTCAACTCGTTTTTCAACATCAATTGCATGAAAGTAACATCTAACCATTTATCAAACTTATAGCCTACTTCTTTAAGTTGGCCCATTTCTACGAATTGATAGTTTTTATGGAATAATATACTGTTCACATTATCGGAATCAATCACTGCAATCATAGCATGATATCCTCCAGTTGTAGCACTAGTGATTAATGTTTCTAATAATTTTTTCCCTACTCCTTTTCCTCTTGCATTTTCTGCAATATAAATGGAATGTTCTACTGAAAATCGATATCCTACTTTTGGCTTAAAGGTTCCATAAGTACCATACCCAATCACCTCATTATCATATTCTGCCACAAAAATTGGAAAACCTTCGGACTGTTTTTCTGCAAACCATTGTTCTTGCATTTCAAAACTACGGGGATCATAATCATACACAGCAGTTGTTGTTTCAATTGCATGATTAATAATTTCCAAAATACGTTCTAAGTCTGTATAAACGGCTTCTCTAATTCTCAATTCCATTGGTTTAATTTTTAATGCATTATATCGTCTCGTCGAGGATATTTTATTACAACAAATTAACACTCTTTTTTAATTATAATTCATAATTATTCCCGAATTAACGATAATTAAACATAATAAAATACTTATTAATAAATAACGCTTAAATAATGCATTAAAACCACCTTCTTCCAAATTCTTGTTTAAATTTGTACTCATAATAATCCCACAAATGAACCCATCTGCAAACGGTTG
Source organism: Flavobacterium aerium (assembly GCF_030766725.1). Taxonomy (GTDB): domain Bacteria; phylum Bacteroidota; class Bacteroidia; order Flavobacteriales; family Flavobacteriaceae; genus Flavobacterium; species Flavobacterium aerium. The sequence continues at coordinate 373,142 of NZ_JARQWR010000003.1, forward strand.
GATAGATAAATTTTTTTTAGAGCAAAAACCAATACTTCTCCCTGTATTTGTTTATGCGAAACAGTTCTATATCACTACCCGTGCTACAGGATTTATTTATGGCCATGTTGTATCTTTTGATAGCGTAGAGCCTATTATTACAAAAGGTTGGACTTTCGAAGAAGTCACAAAAGTAGCTTTACTCAATACTTTATATGGGATTTATGGATTAGTCACTCATGAAAGTGAGCCAAAACAGTTCATATCTCAAGCTGTTTCTTTTTATAAAGAAATGCATCCTGAAAAATTCAATGTATTAAATATTATATTGCCCAATGGTAGTCCGTCGAGTAATCTTGAGCGTGCTATTAGTGATCGTGTTCAAACAAATGATAACATCGTTAGTAAGAACTTTTCTCACATTTTGACAAATGCTTTACTGTACATGGATATTTTGGCTTTTCGTCAATATTTAATCCATGGAGCAATCCCTAATAATTACCTTAAAAAACTTGAAGAAACGATTGTCAGCATCGTATCATTGGCCTTAAAAACGAAGACACAGAAATCTAATTATGATGATTTACTAATCAAACTTTTTGAAGCTTCTGTTCGTTTTACTAAATTTTCTAAGGTGAATATTCAAAATCTTGAAACCTTACAATTGGATTATTTCACTTCCGATTTAGAGAAATTTTACCTGATTGATTTAGCTGGAATGGCTTTATGGAATGATTCCAAAATTGAAGAAAATGAAATTGCTTACTTATATCAATTAAGTGATTTAATGGAAGTTGATTCTACATTTACGGAAGACAGCATTAGAGCTACCGATGAATTTATTACAAAATACCGCAAAGAAATTCCTTATTTCAATTACTCAAATCCGGTAAAGCATTTCTATGATCAAGCCACACAAAATGTTGTTTTACTGATTACCCGAAACAAGAATAGATTGATTAAAGAGATTTCTCAAAGTGGCGAACTACTTAAATTATTAGCCGTATCTACCACAAGAGATTTGGATGAAAAGGAAAAGAAAAAAGTAAAGAAACAATTATTGGAAGTTTGTAAAACGATTCCTTCGCTTACTATTTTTTTATTGCCTGGAGGAAGTTTATTATTACCCATACTTATTAAGTTTATTCCTCGAATGTTGCCCTCAGCATTCAATGAGAATTTAGATAATGAATAAAAAAAGCCCCGATAAACATCGGGGCTTTTTTCATATATAAATTATTCGAATTAGATTTCTTTCATGAATTCTACTTCACCAGTTTCGATATCATGGTAAGCCCCTGCGATAGCAATTTCACCTGCATCATGTAATTCTTTAAGTACTGAGCTTCTTGATAATATTTCATCCATTGTATGGATAATATTGTGGTGTGCAACTGCTTCTACAAAACTAGAATCATTGCTTGCTACTGCCGCTCCAAATTCAGTTCTAACTTCATCTACAGAAGGTTGAATCTTATCTAATAATGTTGTAAGATTTCCAAGTTTTGCTCCTGCACAAGCTCCTTTAATCGCTCCACATTTACTATGTCCAAGTACTACAATCAATAAAGATCCTGCTAATTTACAAGCAAACTCCATGCTTCCTAGAATGTCTTCATTCAAAACATTTCCTGCAATTCTAGCACTGAAAATATCTCCTAAACCTTGGTCAAAGATTAATTCTGCTGATGTTCTACTATCGATACAACTTAGGATGATTGCAAATGGAAATTGCCCATCTTTTGTTGCGTTAACTTGTTCAAGTAAATTTCTATTAACTTTTAGATTGTTTACAAATCTCTTATTCCCCTCTTTTAATAGTGATAATGCTATAGTAGGAGTTAATTTTGCCTGTGTTTCTGCTGTATGTGCTGTCATTTGATAGTGTATTAAAAAGTATTAATTATTCTATTTGCCCCAAGCAAATTTTTATGTTTATAGCCAACAATCCTGTCCTCAAAACTCATTTAGGATGTTGTAATAATCAATACGGTGTTTATTTTTCTTTTGTTAATTCGGTAATCACTTTTTTGTGTGATGTGGTAGCGCTTTTTCTAAAGTCTTCCATATTTTTATGGGCAATAGAAACATGCTGGCTTTCTGAATTTTCTAATTCATAAGCTTCTTTAAAGCCAATTAAGGTAAGTTCAATATTTTTCTCTGGCGCCTTAATATTTTTCAACTCTTCTATCAAGTCTAGAACATCATGGGCGATATATACTGTATCTGAAGCATTAATAACTACTTTAGAATCTTCTGGTAGATTATTAAGTGTCAATTTGATTGCAGCTTTATTCAAGAAGGATACTTCTTGTGCAAGATCAATATGAATCACATCTCCATCTTCAAATTCTTCTTTTTTGAAATAATAAGCTCTTTTAATATTTCCTCTTAAAATAAAAATGATACTAATCAACATACCTAATGCTACACCTTTTAATAAGTCAAGGAACACCACTGCGATTAACGTTACAATGAACGGTACAAATTGATATTTCCCTTTTTCCCAGAAGTGTTTTATTGTTGCTGGTTTAGCAAGCTTATATCCTACTAAAAGTAAAATTGCAGCCAATGTTGCCAATGGAATTTTGTTTAGAATAGTAGGAATTGCCAATACACTGATTAATAGAAACAAACCATGTATAATTGCTGACATTTTAGATTTTGCCCCAGCGTTATTATTTGCTGATGTACGCACAACTACTGATGTCATTGGTAATCCGCCTAAAAATCCACTAATGATATTTCCAATTCCTTGTGCTTTTAATTCCACATTGGTATTGGTGAATCTTCTTTGCGCATCCATTCTATCTGCTGCTTCGATACACAATAAAGTTTCAATCGATGCTACCACCGCAATCGTTATGGCTACTACCCAAACTTTAGGATTTGTAATTTCTGAGAACTTTGGAGTAACGATAATGGCTTTAAATTCTTCAAAAGTAGTAGGCACTGGTAAGTTTACAAGGTGTTCCCCTTTAATAGCCAATGAACTACCAGATTGAGTAAAAAGCTCATTGATAATAACTCCTAAAGCTACTGCGATTAAAGCCCCTGGAAGAAGTTTCAATTTTTTTAAGAAAGGAACTCTATCCCAAGCAATCAAAATGGTTAATGAAACTACAGTGATGATGATAGCCCCTAAATGTAGTGATTCTAATGCTCCAGTAATTGCGGAAAACGTATTATTTCCATTAAACTGAAAGAATGATTCATCTCCTTCAAAGTCTGCATCATACCCTAATGCATGTGGTAATTGTTTCAGAATAATAATAATTCCGATACCTGCAAGCATTCCTTCAATTACATTGTTTGGGAAAAAGTCGGAAACACTTCCTGCTTTTAAAAACCCAAGAATTAACTGAATTAAACCTGCAATAACAACGGTTAGTAAGAATATATCGAATGCTCCTAAGTCACTAATAGCGGTTAAGATAATGGCTGTTAAACCTGCAGCTGGACCCGAAACACTTAAGTGTGATTGACTTAGATATCCTACTACGATTCCTCCTATTATACCTGAAATAATACCTGAGAATAAAGGGGCACCAGAAGCCATTGCTATACCTAAACATAAAGGTAGTGCCACCAAAAAGACCACTAAACCAGATGCGAAATCAGATTTAAGGTTGGCAAAAAGATTGATTTTTTTTGTCATTTTATTTTTGAAAAAATTTGATACTTAGCCACGCATTCTTATCGTATAGAAAATACACAACAGACGCATAACTTGTTTAATAAACAGAGAAAGTATTAAATAAATTCGGGTGGTGGGGAGAAGATCTCTTCTAGTAAACTATCGTGTTTTTGAAGATGTTCAAAGCAGATCATTCTTTTCGTGGTAGGTGTAAAAGCAAGTAACTCATCTCCGAAATTATATTTCAGTTCTGCTTTTACCTCTTTTATTTCTTTGTGATTTTCTTCTTCTGACATACTGTAAAGCATAGACACATCAACATCTTTCTGAATCAAACTCACAATAGTCGGAGTCGATAGAAAGGTGATAAACATGAATAATACTAACTTTACAATAATTTTCATGTTGCGAAAATATGAATTAATTGCTTTATTTAAAAATACTCTAAATAAATTTAATCTAAATTTAACACCGTTAGCTATCTGCAAAAAAAAAGCAGTTTCATTGTGAAACTGCTTTTTTTATATACTAAATATTGAGAATGATATCATTAGATTGCTTCTTCTAACCATGCTTTCATCATCCACATTGTTTTTTCTTGCTCTTTAATAAAGTCACTCATCATAGAATTTGTTCCTTCATCGTTAATTGCATCTGATGTATTTAAAATTTCCCTTTCAATTTTTAATAAATCCGTTAATGATTCTACAATAAGGTTTACTGCTTTCTCATCATTGGAAATATTCTTTCCAATTTTTAATTTGTTATTTTGAATGTAATCTTCAAATGTATGCAAAGGAGTAGCTCCTAATGTTAAAATTCGTTCTGCGATTAAATCAATTTTTAATTGTGCATCATTGTACAATTCTTCAAATTTTACATGTAAATCAAAAAAACGTTTACCTCTAATATTCCAGTGTAAACCTCTTAAGTTTTGATAATACACTTGGAAGTTTGACAATAAATTGTTTAGTTCTGCACTAATTTGTTCTGTTTCTTTAATCGGTAATCCAATACTATTCTTTTTCATATTCCTGTTTTTTTATTTACTCAAATTTAAGGAAAATTTAGAGGAATAAATAATAGTTTAAATTGATAGTTTTTATAATTTTATCGAAAATATTTATACCATGACGATCACCCAACTTTATTATGTTTTAGCTGTAGCCGAAAATAGGAATTTCACTTTGGCTGCAGAAAAATGTTTTGTTACTCAACCTACTTTAAGTATGCAAATACAAAAACTGGAGGAAGAACTTGATATACAGATATTTGATCGTACTAAAAAACCAATTCAACTTACCGATATAGGACAAAAAATCGTTAACCAAGCGAAGAATATTGTCAACGAATCGGGACGAATTAAAGATATAGTCGATCAACAAAAGGGATATATAGGAGGAGAATTTAAATTGGGAATTATCCCTACAGTTATGCCTACATTATTACCGATGTTCCTGAATAATTTTATAAAAAAATACCCTAAGGTTAAACTCATCATTGAAGAGTACAATACAGAAGAGATTATTATCAAGCTAAAAAATGGTCATTTGGATGCCGCTATTGCTTCTACCCCATTGGAAGAAGATAATATTAAAGAGGTCGTAATGTACTACGAACCTTTTGTAGCCTACATTCCTGAAAATCATTCGAGTCACTCTAAAGCTAAAATTGATATTAGCGATCTGGATGTGGATAACATATTGTTGTTACAGGATGGGCATTGTTTTAGAGAAGGAATTCTGAATTTGTGTAAAAATGCACATAATCATAACTCTAATTCTTTTCAAATTGAAAGTGGAAGTTTTGAAACTTTAATAAAATTGGCTGATGAAGGTTTGGGAACTACTTTACTACCCTATTTGACTACTTTGGATTTAAAAGACAAAGACCGCGGTAAATTACGTCATTTTAACGATCCACAACCTGCCCGTGAAGTAAGTCTCATTTATCCTAAAAGCGAGCTTAAAATCCATATAATAGAAGCTTTACGCAATACTATAGCGGGTGTAGTAAAGGGCGCCATTGCTTTTCAGGATGTTCAAATCATTAGTCCTTTGAACAAAACGAAACTAGTCAACTAAACTCAGTCGTATATAAACATAAAAAAGACCGCTCATGAGCGGTCTTTTTATTTATCGGTTCACAATGACTAAACTTAGTCTTAGTTCGGGCTTTTCAATTGTGTATTTTAATAACCATTCTCTTAATTGTTCAATTTCATATGGTAGTAATGATCTTAAACCTTTTTCTAACTCTTTACAAAAAAGTAAAGGATCAAAGCTGACTCTCTCCAAAATTGTTTTAGTGTAAGCAAACATAGGTCTTGACATGATAAATCGTATTATTTATTGGTTAGATTTTATTGTAAGAACGCTTTGTAAATGTAATTATATAAATCTTCAATCTTTAAGACATTAACGTTATATTATGAATTCTATTGTGTTAAATCTCCTTTTTTTGCACGCATCATTTCACGCTTCCCTGGTGGGCCTTGTAACTTTTCAACCTGAAAGCCAGCTTCTTGCATTGCGCGCTTGATTGGTCCCCTTGCTGCGTATGTTACTAAAATGCTATTTTCCTTTAATGCCTTATACATTATAGAGAAGATTTCAGCCGACCATAACTCAGGTTGTACTCTAAAACCAAACGCGTCAAAGTAAATTAAATCAAATTCATTTTCTGCTTGAATGTCTTTAAAAAACTGCTGTTTTTTGGTCAAATTAAATTGAGCATCTATTCTTGTTTTTTCCTCCCAAGGACAGGCATGCATTTGTTTGAAAACACCATCAAATTCCTGCGCTTGGAGTTCTGCTACATAATTTAGCTGTACAACTTCTTCTGCTGGAATTGGATAGGCTTCAATACCCGTATAATCAATTGATATTCCTTTTTGTTTTGCTTCAAGGAATGTAATAAAGGCATTTAAACCGGTTCCAAAACCAATTTCTAATATAGAAACAGACTTCTCTGTAAACAGAGAGAGTCCGCTTTTTATAAAAACATGATAAGCTTCTTGTATGGCTCCAAATTTTGAATGATAGGTTTCATCCCATTCAGGCAAAAATATTGTTGTTGACCCATCTGAAGTCTTAATAATTTTTCGTTCCAAATTCTATTGTATAAGTAATTTTCTAATTCTAGGAATCGGCCCACCACATTTTGTCTCATGACAACGTATACAGGCATTTATTGCTTCATTGAAATGCTTTTTAGCATTTGCTGAATCTTTAAAAATTAATTGTTCGGCTTCCAAAAAAAGAGCGGCTTGTTCTTTAAAAAAAGCATCATTCTCCGATTCATCTGTCATTCTGGATTGGTATATATTAACAAAATGGTCTGGGAAATCACCAATGGGTTCCCCATTTACAATTCTTTCTTTTATTCGACCATTATCTACATACATCTGTTCCATCAATGCTGCCATAGGCGACATCTCATACATCTGGAAATCTTTTTTTTCTGCTTCTTTTTTAGTTTCTACTTTTTCTTTGCACCCTGAAAGAAAGAACAAACTTAAAATTATACAATAGTATTTATTCATTGATTTATTGAGAAATTAATACACCATCTGCTTGAAAAGCGTAGGTAACTTTAGGTTCTGTAATTTTATCTATTTCTGCTTGAGATTTCCCACCATCTTTAGCATAATGTTTTAATTGTTCTACCGTTTCAACACTTACAAACGCTTTACCGTTTACAATCGCATCTTCATTGGCTGCATTCATCGGTACAAAGAAAGCATAATCTTTAAAACGAACAAAAGCTTCTTTCTCATCTGGTAACTCTAGAGACATCCAACATCCTTTTTTCTTGCACACTTCGTGAATTTTAGATTTGAATTTCACTGCAATTGTATCTCCTTCTTTCATCGACTTGAATTTCTCAAGCATTTGTTCTTTTGTAAGTGCATTGTCTGCCACAATACTATCTCCAAATGAAGCATAAGCTACTTCTGGTTTTTCTGGGGTTATAGGTTCTGTTTTTTTCTTTTCTGTACAAGCCATTAACATTAAAACGGCGCTAAAAGCGATAACTATTTTTTTCATATTTGATTATAATAAGTATTAAAAGTTTATTTTTTCTATTTCAAATTTAATTCATTTATTGTAATTATGCATCTTGTTAACATCGATTCATAAAATTATACACGAATACTGTAAAAAACTCAACGAATATAACATAATCTATGTACTTTATGAATAAAAACAGAATTTTAAATAAAAACTTCAAAAATCTATAAAAATTATTAATTTAGCAAAATTATAAGTGCAATTTCATAATAACGAAACAAAACAGCGAAATCACCTGTTTTTCAGCATTTTGCACGTTATTTCCAAAATTCAATTTAAAATGAACAATTACAACAATGACGCTTTTGATTTTATTGAAATTTCTTCTTCTAAAATTGGCAGTGTAGATTTTGAAAATATTTCTTTCGGAAATTTATTTACGGATTACATGCTTACCTGCGATTTCAAAGACGGTGCATGGCAGAAACCTCAGATTAAACCTTACGCACCATTTTTATTAGATCCATCAGCTAAAGTTTTTCACTACGGACAAGCTATTTTTGAAGGAATGAAAGCTTATAAAGATGAACAAGATGATGTTTGGCTTTTTAGACCAGATCAAAATTTTGAACGTTTTAATAAATCTGCTGTACGTATGGCGATGCCAGAAGTTCCAGAAGAAGTTTTCTTGGGTGGTTTAAATGAATTAGTTCAAATCGAGAAAGAATGGGTTAAGAAAGGAAAAGGTAACTCTTTATATATCCGTCCATTTATGATTGCTGTAGGATCTGGTGTTATTGCTGCTCCTTCTAGTCAGTATCGTTTCATGATTATCTTATCGCCTGCAAAATCATATTATTCTGGTGAAGTAAAAGTAATTATTGCTGAGCATTACAGTAGAGCGGCAAATGGTGGAATTGGTGCTGCAAAAGCGGCGGGTAATTATTCTGCTCAGTTCTACCCTACAAAATTAGCAAACGATCAAGGTTTCCAACAAATCATCTGGACTGATGATGCTACACATACAAAATTAGAGGAAGCTGGTACAATGAACGTTTTCTTTAGAATTAATGATACTTTATATACTGCTCCAACAAGTGAACGTATCTTGGATGGTGTAACACGTAAAAGTCTTATTGAATTAGCACAAAGAGAAGGTATAAAAGTAGATGTTCGTCCTGTATTAGTCGCTGAAATTGTTGAGGCAGCTAAAAACGGAACTTTAAAAGAAATTTTTGGTGCAGGAACTGCTGCGGTAGTAAATCCTATCATCGGGTTCTCTTTCCAAGATCATTACTATGAATTGCCTAAAATTGATGATTCAATTGCGTTGCAATTGAAAGAAAAACTGAACAACATTCAATATAAAATTGATGCGGATACTTTCGGTTGGACCGTTAAAATCCAATAAATCTATATTCGCTTTTACCATATAAAAAACGTCCCGACTATTTTAGATCTGGACGTTTCTTTTTTACTTGGAAGGTTTAGAAAAAAATATTTCAAATTGATCTATTATCTAATCCATTTCTTTTAGTCGGTTTGTTCTGAGTTATTTTCCTTTATTAATTACTTCTCTCGCATTGTCATTTTTAGGATTTAGCTCTAACGATTTTTTATATGCTTTTATTCCAGCTTCTTTTTTCCCTAAAAGTAATAGACATTCTCCTAAACTATCAAACGTATTAAAGCTGTTTGGATACAATTTAGTATTTAATGTAAATACCTCTAATGCTTCATTTTCTTTATTGGTATTCATCAGTTCATATCCAAAACTATTAAGTTCGTCCTCACTTATATTGTAGGTTGATTCTACACCTTTTTTGTTTTCTGTCTTGATTAATGTGATTGTCTGTTTTATGGAATTAGATTTTGAATAGAAACCTGAAATTGACATCAAATTCATATTGCGCTCCTTTTCAAGTTGTTCAGAAAGTGTTTCTACCCTGTAATATTTCCTTTCTTCATCAGTAACTTTTGTTGTATCAATGGTATATCGTTTCCATTTGGCTTCTCCATTATATCGAACATATTGTGTTCCATAAATCTGAGGTTTCTCTCTCCTCATTAGGTCTCTATCAATCGCAGCGGCCAATAACCATTTGTTTATTGTTGAATCTAATTCAATTGCTTTTCTCATTTGACTTACCGCCATAGATGAAGCAAGAGTATCATTTCCATGTTGGAATATCATAGCCGAATTATAGTAATCTTTTCCTGTTACTACTTTTCCTGAACTAATGAGCTCATAGACTCTTTTCTCTCTTTCTTTATCTTGTTTGGACAAGATTATCCAATCAATATCTTTTACACTCCTTGAATTTTGGTCTTCATTATACATTTTTTGTAATTCACTATTATCTGTTTGTGAAAGTACAGTCCATGGAAAAAGACATAAAAACAGGAATCTTATGAATATACTTGTTTGCATAATGGCTAATTTATGAGTGTGATTTTATTTTAAAATAGTATCAAATTGTGGTTTGAAATAATTTGGCCCTTTCATTACTTTTCCATCTTCACGATAAATTGGTTTTCCATCGGCTCCTAATTTACTCATATTACTGCGCTGAATTTCTTCAAAAACAGCCTCTATCTTATGTTGCAATCCATGTTCCAGTATTGTACCACATAATATGTATAGCATATCGCCTAAAGCGTCTGCAATTTCCACTACATCATTATTTTGTACTGCTTCTAGATATTCTTCATTTTCTTCCTTCATTAAATTATAACGAAGTAAATCTGTTGACTCTCCTAAAGTTCCTTTAATCTCATTGCTAACCCCTAATCCAAAAGCGGTGTGAAATTCTTTAACGGCATCCAGTTGTTTTTTCATTTTATATTAAATTTGGCTGTGTTTTACGACTACAAAATACTGAAAATTACTAAACAATCCTTAATTTTGCCTAAATTTTAAAAACTATGTTTAGTTCTGGTCAATATACATTTGCAGGTTTTTTTATAATCGTATTTCTTGTTGCAATGATTTATTCTTACAGAAAAGATATTCGATTACATCGTAAATATTACAATAAAAATTATTGGGTATTACTCGGTTTTATACTTTTTCTTGGAATCTTATTTTTCATCAAATTGTATCATAAATAATTAAAAATATCTCATTATAAAATCCTTCAAATTATGGTTTCAAAAATAGCGATTCTAGGTGATTTTAATCCTATACATTATACTTTACATGCACTAAATGATAGTACTAGAGCTGTACAAAAATCTCTAAATACAGAAATTCAATTTGACTGGATTTCTACAGATATTTTTAATCCTAAAATTGTCTTTGAAAACAATAATTACAAAGGATTATGGATTGCTCCTGGTAGCCCTTATAAAGACATGGAGAATGTATTAAATACAATAGAATACGCCAGACAAAACAACATCCCTACGTTCGGTAATTGTGGTGGATTCCAACATATGATTATTGAGTTTGCTCGAAATGCTTGTAAAATAACAAATGCAGATCATGAAGAAACATCAACAAATCATGAAGATATTTTAATTAAAAAATTGTCTTGTTCTTTAAAAGGAGAACAGGAAAAGTTAGAAATTATTGATTTGGACAGCTTCCTTTTTAAAACATTAAGACAAGAGCATTTAATAGGTCAATACTATTGCAGTTATGGCATCAATGAGAAGTATATAGACATATTAGAAAAAAATGGAATGGTATTCACTTCAAAATCAGAAGACAATCATTATCGTTCTTTTGAAATCAAATCACATCCTTTCTTTGTGGGCACCTTATTTCAACCTGCATTAACTTCGACAGATGATAAACCGAATCCTATTATTATTGAATTTATAAAAAAATGCATTCAATAAACTTAGTATAAAAAAAGTCCCGATTACATCGGGACTTTTTGTTTTAGTTTACATTCGGTAAGAAACTATAATTCTTAGAATAGTATAGCATCTGTTCTGCAAAATCTTTTGGTTGCGTTACTTCAATTGAAATAATCTCTCCTTTTTTATCCATTTTAGGAACCAATACTGGATTAACAAATCCACTATAGGCTGCTGACTTGAATTTCTTATTACGCTCTAACACCTCAGCATGTAATTTCTGATCTACTTTCACACCGTAGTTCTCTACTAAAGCTTTACCTGCCTTGTAATCACCTTCTGATTTGATACGTTGTGTCTCCTTCAATAATTCTCCGAATAACTCATGTAACTTTTCATAGTTTGTGATATTGTAATACGTCTTTCCATCGCGTGTTATTTTCTCAATAACATTGTCTTTTTTGCCTTTTTCAAATACCCAAGCACTTACCCATTGACGGTTTCTCATATGTGCTTCTTCAATATTATCTCCAAGATTTAGACGAACTAATTGCGTCATTAATCCATTACGGATGTAACCATCATAGGCTGCGGTTCCTACTTTTTTCCAATCATCAACTAATCCTAATTCTTGTAATTTTGGATTGTACAAATAGTAAAGTCCTACCAAATCGGCTCTACCTTCTTCCAAAGTTGAAGCATAGCTTTTTAATGTTTCTTTTGGTGTTCCTACACCTGGATTAATTTGTCCAGAAGCATGACCCACCACTTCATGTAATGCAGTATGCAATTTATCTGCGATTTCTCCATATTTTTCTTCTAAAGCTATTTCTTCAGCGTCGTTTGCAAATTCTTTCAACTTATCTGTACCACCTGCATGGTTGTAAGCATCAATGATATTTCCTAATGAAACAGATTTTGAACCATGTTCTGCACGAATCCAATCGGCATTTGGTAAGTTCACTCCTATTGGAGTACTTGGAGACGAATCTCCTGATTCACCGGCTACAACAACTGTTTTGTACGATACTCCTACAACACTTTTCTTTTTATGGGCTGGCATTAACGGTGAATTATCTTCAAACCATTGTGCGCTTTTAGAAATTACTTCCATTTTTGCCGACATATCAAAGTCTTTGATTTGTACCACACCTTCATAGGATCCTCTATATCCTAATGGATCGTTGTATACTTCAATAAATCCATTGATGTAATCAATATTCCCTTCTGTAGCTTGCAACCAAGCGATATTGTAATCATCCCAAGTTTGTAAACTTCCCGTTTTATAGAAGCTAATCAATAATGCTAAAGCATCGCCTTGTTTTTTATTTTCTGCAACACCTTGTGCTTTCTCTAACCAAAAAATAATCTTATCGATTGCTGCACCATACATTCCGCCACTTTTCCATACTTTTTCTTCTAATTGTCCTTGTGCATTACGAACTAATTTAGAATTTAAACCATAGGAATGTGGTTTCTTTGGATCTGGGCTTGTCATTTTAGCATAGAATGCCTCTGCTTCTTTTTCTGTAATTCCTTTATCATAAAAATTTACAGCAGAACCTTTTAACAATCCTTTTGCTTCATCCAAATTCACTTTTTTTGCATCTTCATTATTAAATAATACTGCTGCAATTTCTGGTGCCAAAGTAGTTTTAGTTTCCTCCAGTAGCGTTTTGAAATATTCTGGTGTAAAATCTGGTTTGATTTTATCATTTGAATAGTGATGATGGATTCCATTTGAAAACCATACTCTTTTTAAATAAATTTCAAAATTCTTCCAATCTGTTGTTGATTTATCTCCTTTGTAGTTTTGATAAATATTTTCCAACGCTTTACGTATAGTCAGGTTGTGCTTATAGTTCTGATCCCAAAACATATCACGTCCAGACATTCCAGCTTGCGTCAAATAATAAACAAGTTGTTGTTCTTTCAAGGTTAAATTTTCCCATCCAGCTACCTGATAGCGCAATACTTTAATATCAGCAAATTGCTCTACCACATACTCAAAAGGTTTTTCTTCTTTCTTCAACGTTTCTTTTTCGCTTTTTTTCTCCTGATTACAAGCAAAAAATGTAGTACTTAACAGGACAATTCCTGCCATTTGGTGTAATTTCATTAATTTATAATTTTTTAGGGTTATTAAAATATCATATAATTTCATCGAAAAAGATTGTACTATTTTTACGATAGATAAATCTTAACGTTTATTTCTTCGAAATTAGGAAATATTTAAGTAAACAGCGCGATTATCAATTAAATTTATAACTTTGTTTTCTCAAACCTAACCAAGTTTTTTTTATGAAAATTGCAAAATATATTTTCTTACTTCTTCTTCTAGCAATAATTGCTTTTTCTGTTTATGTGGCAACACAAAAGGGAGATTTTAATATTGAAAGAAGCCGAATCATCAATGCTCCAAGATCTTTTTTATTCAGTTATGTAAACGAATATAAAAACTGGGAGAAATGGGGAACTTGGCAGCAAGAGGATCCAACTATAAAATACACGTATCCAGAAAAGACTTCTGGTGTTGGTGGTTCTTATACTTGGATTGGAAAAGATGGGAATGGTAAAATGGAAACGGTTTTCAATAAAGTAAACGATTCTATTGCGCAACGTATCTATTTAAAAGATATTCCTTCTGATGTGTATTGGAAATTCAAAGATACTGTAGGAGGGACAAAAGTTACTTGGGGAATGAAAGGTGAAATGGGCTTTATGTGGAAGGCTTATGCAATACTAAGTGGTGGTGTCGATAAGATGATAGGACCGATGTATGAAAAAGGTTTGGATAACTTAAGTACTGTAATCGCTAATGAATTGAGTAATTTCAATATTCAGGTAAATGGTCTTACCCTAAAAGGTGGTGGATTCTACCTACAACAAACAGCTTCCTGCAACATCCCTGATCTTGATAGTAAGATGGATCCTATGTTAGTGAATATTATCAATTTCTTTAAAGAAAATAAAATTCCAACGGCTGGTGCTCCATTTAGTATTTATCATGTATATGATACTAAAAATAATGCCGTTACTTTCTCTGTTGCAATTCCTATTGTAGAGCAGATATTCACCACACCGGGTAGTGATTACACAACGGGTGAATTAATGGAATTCCAAGCTTTAAAAACGACTTTAAAAGGGGATTATTCTCATATTCAAGCGGCATGGGATAAAGCAAATGAATACATGACTAAAAATAACCTAGAAGAAGTTCCTGGTGGTAAGTTCTTAGAGGTATACATTAAAGGTCCATCGGATACAACTAGTCCATCGGAATGGATTACAGAAATATATATTCCAGTACGTGAAAAAATTGCAACTCCGCCACCTGTGGTACCTGTTGTACCAAAAGTAAAAATTACACCACCGGCTGTAACTGAATAAATAAAAAAAGTCCCGATATAATTCGGGACTTTTTTTATGTTTTTATTTTAATAAGTGTCGGATAACTGTTTCGGCTGCATGTAATCCAAAAAGTCCCGGCATATAACTGTTTGTTCCGTAAAAAGATTTCTTGAAATTCTTCCCATCTGTTACTTTCAAACTGCTTGAATCCTGAATCTCTGATGAAAACACAACTTTAATTCCTTTATCTATTTTAACTTCTTTTAAGCGTTTTTTAATTGCTTTGGCTAAAAAGCAGTTTTTTGTGTTTCTAATGTCTGCTACTTTCACCTTACTCGCTTCCATTTTGCCACCGGCACCCATACTACTGATTATCTTTACTTTTTTGCGTTTTGATGCAATAATCAAATTTAATTTGGGTGTAACACTATCAATACAATCCATTACGTAATCAAATTCATTGGAAACGATTTCAAAAGCACGTTCAGGAGATAGAAATTCTTTGATTCTTGTGAGGTTTAATTCTGGATTAATATCCATCAATCGATCACCTACTACTTCAATTTTAGGCATTCCTACAGTAGAGTGTAATGCCGGTAATTGTCTATTAATATTCGTAATATCCACTTCATCTCCATCTACAATGGTAATATTCCCTACTCCTGCACGGGCGATAAACTCTGCTGCAAACGATCCTACTCCGCCTACTCCTACAATAAGTACTTTTGCATTTTTTAATTTCTCTAACCCTTCTGGTTTAAATAATAGTTCTGCTCTTTCAGTCCACACTGCCATTCTTAAAAACTGTATTAAAATTAGTTGTAATTATTTGTTCAAGCTTTTCTAGCTCTATTTTTTTATAATATGCCGCCAGTGCATATACTTGTTCTATTGTTTCTTCTATTGTATCGGTTTCTAAAAAAATCTTATTCTCTGGTACCGCCGTAAATACCGTTTCTAATGCTGGATTTCGCAATAAATATTTTCCAAAGGATAAGTAGAATCCGTTTTTTATTAATTGTTGTGCAACTGTTTTATTTTTAGAAAATCCATGGATAATCATCGGTACAGTTGTGTTTGTATTCTTTCTACAGGCAATCACTTCCTGAAATGCTTTTACACAATGTATAATTACTGGTTTATTATAACCTTGTGCCAATAGCAATTGTTTTTCAAATACTTCTACTTGCAAAGAAAAGGGCACTTCAATGCGTTTATCCAATCCACATTCTCCTAAGGCTAAGCAATTTGGTTGTTGCAACTGCTCTTCAATAATAATCAGTTCCTGCGCAATATTCTCTTCTTTTATATACCACGGATGGATTCCTACTGAATAGAAAGGAATTGTAACATCAAGTTCTAAAGGATATTGATTTACAACATCCAGTACATGGTCTCGATTACTCCCTACATGTGTATGTAAATTATAATATTGCATTACTCATGGAATTTCTTTACTCCTGCTTTTACTTCAATTTTCATATCGTTTTCTGCTGGAGGAATTGGGCAAGAATATTTCTCATTGTAAGCACAATAAGGATTGTATGCTGCATTAAAATCTATAGTAATTGTAGCACCCGTCGGAATTTTCAAATCGACATAACGACCTCCGCCATAACTTTCTACACCAGATGTGAAATCAGTGAATGGTAAGAATAAATCGTCTTTGTATTTTTTAATTTTCATTAAATCTAAACTCTGATAGATATTCAGTTTAAACTTTTGTCCTTCTAATTCAAAATGAGCTTCTCCATACTTTACATACATCGGTTTTCGATCTGTAGTCGTTGGCATTTGAAATGGTTTTTCGTCAGCTGTTCGTACAAATTGAGCTGTCACTTTATAGGTATCATTAATAGCAAAAAAATCTAAACTTTTAAAATGCTCAAAGTCTTCCTCCTTTAGTGGAGATTTCTTTCGATCTGCATATTCTTCATTTAATTCTTTCTGATATTGCGCAGAAGATTTTTCTTTTACTTGCCCTTGTCCACAAGCTGAAAGGCTCAACACTAAACATAGTGCAATTAAAAACTTTGACATTGTTTTTTCTTTTTTGCAAAGATATTATTTAAAAGCAGAAATATGCAAAATGCCGTAAAGCGTTTTGATTAAAGGATATTTTAAGCTATTTGAGATATGATATGATGAATGGTATTTTTTTTTATATTATTTATTTTAAAAAAATTGCCAAACCATCGGAACTACCGTCTTGTTCACCCAAATGTGTGGCTACACCATTTTTCCAATAGGTTACAAAATTATCTTCGGTACCTGCAATATAAACGCTACCTCCTGATAAGGCAATACCATTTGCTATAGATTTTTTCGTCTTATCGGTAAGATCTGCCATTTTACCATTTCTCCAAAATACGGCTGTATTCCCCATATTTTGTCCATTGACTTCATTCCTTCGATAACCAACGACATAAACATTCTCACCTGAAACAGCAATACCCGTTGCAAAGTTGTGACTCGTGCCATCTGTCAATGGTACAGCTACACCATTTCTCCAGTATTTAGCAATAGTCTTACTACCACCATCGGTTGTCATCCCTTCAAATCCAACAACATACACAACGTTATTTACCACAGTTATTCCATAAGCAGCAGCAGATTTAGTCCCATCGGTCAGCGGTACAGCTACTCCATTTTTCCAATATTTGGCTACATTCCTACTTCCATTAAATTCACTTCCAGCAACATATACATCATTACCTACTACTACAATTCCATTTGTATTGGTATGATGCCCTGTAGTGCCATCGGAAAGATCGGTAGATACTCCATTTTTCCACAATTTACCCACTTTAGTACCTACACTATTGGGTACTGCTCCAGAAACATACACATCATTACCATTTACAACAATAGCACCGGTTAGCGAATTACTGACATCGCCAATAATAAGTTGTGTACTCACTCCATTTTTCCAATACTGTAACTTTCTCCCTCCAAGAATATCTTCCCAGCCAGCTACATACACATCATTGCCTACTACCTTAATGCTTGTAGCATGTCCGTCAGTGTTACTAGTAAGATTGGTTACGATACCATTCTTCCAATACTTGGGTTTCCTGCTTTGATAGCCCGTTACATAAATTTCTGATACAGCTATTTCCGGTTCGATTGGTTCAAAAATAGACGCTGTAGGATCTGTAGGGTCTATGGGATTGGAATCATCTTTATTACAAGCAGTCATACTTACTACTAATACTGTTATGACGATAATTAAACGATAGTTTATTTTCATATTTTCTTCTATTGGTTAATCATTCTGTTTTTTTTCCGATAAGATGTAATCGATTTAAACTCTACCACTTCCTTCTTCATAATGGGAT
This sequence comes from Flavobacterium aerium, assembly GCF_030766725.1. Taxonomy (GTDB): domain Bacteria; phylum Bacteroidota; class Bacteroidia; order Flavobacteriales; family Flavobacteriaceae; genus Flavobacterium; species Flavobacterium aerium. The sequence goes on from NZ_JARQWR010000003.1 coordinate 391,264, forward strand.
TACTCTTTTCTTTTTAACTTAACTTCCTGTTTATTTTGTTTTCAGGATTAGGTCTAACTATCAGATTATCAATCGAATTTACCACTATAATAAGTGATAACCAAAAAAGAGTTATCAATTCCTACAATTTTACCTTCTTCATTTTGTTCCCAAAAATCATTTAAATTGTATTCTTTTAGTGTATTAATGTTGCATTTGACCTTTTATTTTACATTGTAATTACTCCAGATTTCAGGGAAATAACTTTCCGTTTCGCTTAGCCAAATTATCGCCTCTCAATTAGGAAACACAATCTATATAACTCATTTTAAATACATTTTATTTTAAAAAAATATTACGTTCAAAAATAATTGCTATCTCGTTTCACTTCGTAACTTTGTATAATTCGGTTATTATAATCCTTTCCCCTATGTTTCAAAGAATTCTACGCCAGTACATCGCTTCATTTTCAGGTTTTAGTAAAGAAATTTGGTTTCTTACCTTGATTACATTTATCAATCGTGCTGGAACGATGGTTTTACCTTTCTTATCAAAATATTTAAAAGAAGACTTGCATTTCTCTTATAGCGAAGTGGGATGGGTTATGGTGTGTTTTGGTAGTGGATCGATGATTGGTTCTTGGCTTGGTGGAAAATTATCCGATAAAATAGGATTTTATAAAATCATGGTTTTCAGTTTGTTTACCAGCGGAATATTATTCTTCTGTTTACAATTTGTGACTTCATTTTATGGACTATGTGCGGCAATGTTTGGAATCATGATTATTGCCGATATGTTCCGCCCTGCAATGTTTGTTTCCTTAGGTGTATATGCCAAACCTGAAAATAGAACTCGAGCTTTAACATTAGTGCGTCTTGCTATAAATTTAGGTTTTGCTGCTGGTCCTGCGATGGGTGGTTTAATTATTATGAGATTAGGTTATGAAGGATTGTTCTGGATTGATGGTGCTTCTTGTATCATCGCCATCATATTATTTAGAATACTCGTTAAGGAACGCAAAAAAGCACCCGTATCTAGGCATGAAATTGTTGAGGACAACCGCTCGGTTTTTCAGGATAAACCTTACTGGTTATTCCTTTTTATCTCATTTGCTATGGCTATGGTTTTCTTCCAATTGTTTACCACACTCCCATTATATCATAGAGAAAAATATGGATTAACAGAGGCTCAAACAGGGCTATTAATGTCATTCAATGGTTTGTTGATTTTCTTTCTCGAAATGCCTTTAGTCAGTTATATTGAGCGTAAAAAGATTCAAAAAATACGAATCATCCTTTGGAGTACATTACTTATATCCATCAGTTATTATATGCTATTGATAGATCAATGGGTTGGTATTTTAGTAGTTAGTTTATTTGTTCTATCTTTTGGAGAGATGACTGGATTCCCTTATACAAACTCCTTTGCAATGAGTCGGGCAACCAAAGGAAAAGAAGGTCGATATATGGCTTTATATACCATGAGTTTCTCTTTGGCCCATATATTAAGTGCAAAAACGGGTATGGAAATCATTGCTCGTTGGGGTTATACCGCAAACTGGTTTTTCATGGGATCCTTTGGTTTACTTGCTGTTTTCGCGACATTATGGCTTCAGCGAATCGTTAAAAACGAAAAAATTAGTTCCTAAACTAAAAAAATAGTTGGTTAACTAAATAATTAGTTTTATATTTGAATTATCAAATTAAGAACAATGCAAAAGTTAACCAACAAAGAAGAAGAAATCATGCACATATTATGGAAACTTGAAAAAGCTTTCGTAAAAGAGGTCATGGCTGAAATCACCGAAGATCAACCACACTATAATACACTTTCAACCAATATTCGCAACTTGGAAGAAAAAGGTTATGTATCTCACAATGCTTTTGGTAATACACATCAATACTTTCCTATTGTAAAAAAAGAAGAGTATAGAAAACGCTTTATGAATACGGCTATTGAAAATTACTTTAATAGTTCCTATAAAAACATGGTATCTTTTTTCGCAAAAGAGGAAAAAATATCTGCAGATGAGTTACGTGAAATTCTTGAAATGATCGAAAAAGAACAATAATATGGAAGCGCTATACATTTATTTGATAAAGTCAGGACTATTACTACTTCTATTTTATTTAGGGTATCATTTTTTATTGCGCAAAGAAACTTTTTTCACCACAAACCGTTGGTATTTACTTGTCGGTTTGTTTACTTCTGTATTATTACCTTTATTCTTCATTACTAAAGTAGTTTTAGTAGAATCTGAACCTATATATGATCAAATTGTACCGCTCGCTCCTTTAGTACAGTCGGTACCATTAGCTCCAACAGTATATAATACTACGGCTACTATTGTAGAAAACGAGCCTATTGATTGGATCAATATTGCAGGAATTTTATACATGCTTATTGCTTCCGTTTTAAGTTTTAAAATTATAGTCGATTTATACTCCTTATTTAGGTTGTTGTATCGAAAAAATAAAATTAAAAAAGAACAATTTTCATTAATTGATTTGGAGGAAAACATTGCTCCTTTCTCTTTCTTTAATTACATCATATTTAATTCTGCTTTTTATACCAATGACGAATTAGCGAGTATTTTATCCCATGAGAAAATTCATAGCCAAGAAAAGCATTCTATCGATATACTGATTGCAAATATCTTTTGTGTAGTATTCTGGTTTAATCCAATCGTTTGGTTATACAAAAAAGCTATTACCCATAATTTAGAATTTATTGCCGATCATAAAGCAATACAAAATTTCAATGACAAAAAGGTATATCAAAAGGCCTTATTAAAAGTAGTTTCTCATCAAAACTGCGTATCAATCACCAATCATTTTTATCAATCATTAATCAAAAAACGGATCGTTATGTTAAACAAAAATCAATCTCGTAAGAGAAATTATTGGAAGTACTTATTTGTTCTCCCAGTAATCGCAGCTTTCTTATTTTATTTTCAAGTAAAGATTATTGCGCAAGAAAAATTGTATCCTGTAATTTCATCAACTACAGAATCAGCTACTTGTACAAAGAATTCATTTGAAATGACTATCACAAAGGATTTAACCGATAAAGAATTAAAAACCATTGAAGACAAATTCAAAAATGATAATGGTATAAAATTCAGATTCTCAAAAGTAAGACGTAATAAAACTGGAGAGATTACTCGAATTAAAGTTTCCTTCAAAGATAAAAAGGGATTCAAAAAGGATTATTTCCAAGATAATAGCGAGGCAATAAAACCTGTTAATTTTATTCTTAAATTCGACAGTGCAGGCATCTCAGATATTCAATTTAATGACGATTACAATCAAAATAACAGAAGAAACTATGGCACAAGTAATAATAATGACGATAATGAGTCTATTAAAATACCTTCTCTTGACAGTTTACCCTTAAACATTAATATTTCAGAAAATCTAAATATTTCGGATATAGTGGGAACAGCTTTAACTTCTGCAAATGAGAATTTAAATTTTGAAAATTTAAACTTCAATAATGCAAAGCTTACAGAGGAAGAAAAGAAAAAAATCAAAGCAGAATTAGAAAATGCCAGAATTGAAATCCAAAAAGCGAAAATCGAAATTGAAAATGCTAAACCTGAAATTGAGAGAGCTCGTAGAGAAGTAGAGAGATCTAAACCAGAAATTGAAAGAGCAAAAAGGGAAATTGAAAATAGTAGACCTGAAATTGAGAGAGCAAGCAGAGAGATTGAAAGAGCTAAAAGAGAAATAGAAAAATCAATGAGAGATCTCAACAAGGATGTTAATAGAGAAGTTAGAAATTCTAAGGACACCAGAGATTTATCTGCCGAAGATGCTAAAATAGTACGTCGTGAACTTGAAAAGGCCAATAAGGAGCTTGAAAAGGCGCGTAAGCAAATTGAAAAACAACAAGCAGAGCTTGACAAAAGAAAATAGTTTCTATTCTAGAATAAGATTAAAAAAGACGAGCAAAATTGCTCGTCTTTTTTAATTTAGACCCGCCTATGCAAAGTAAAATCTGAACCCTTTTTTAGTATATATACTTCAATCAACGGTACCCTTGCAAGAAATAAATACAGATTCACTCTGTATAAAAAACAAACCAATAAAAACATAACACTAGTAAAAGCCAGTAAATCAACCCAATAGAGCACATTGAGAATATCTTTAGTGACTTATTCTTTTCTTAGATTTAAAATTTTACCGTACTTTGTAGTATCTCAATACTTTATCAATTGATTGTGTATTGGGATTTATACTGTTGATATCCCAAAATCTGATACTAATTTAAACTCTCTACGATGTTCAAACTACTCGCAAAACTTAATAAGCTATTATTACCGAGTTATACTAAACAGCAATTAGATATTGCTAAAGCTTCCAAATTTCAATTGGCTATTATTGGTTGGCGTTATTATGTAACTTCTCGTGCATTGAATTAATATACAATAGGAGAATAAATATCATGTTGTTTAATCTTCTCTCTTCCGTTTAGAAAAGACAATTCTATTAAAAAATTACACTGAACAACCTCCCCTCCTAGTCGCTCTACAAGTTCACAAACGGCTTTTGCTGTTCCTCCAGTTGCCAAAACATCATCATGAATCAAAACTTTATCTCCTTTTTGAATGGCATCAATGTGGATTTCCAATGTATCGCTTCCATATTCCAGTTCATAAGAAGCCGAAATGGTTTCATAAGGTAATTTATTTGGTTTTCGTACTGGAACAAATCCTGCGTTCAATTCTTGCGCTAAAAGTGTTCCAAAGAAGAAACCTCTACTCTCTACTCCGACTACTTTGTCTATTTTTTTATCTTGTAACGTACTGGTTAACAATTCTAAACATTCTCTTCTCGCTTTTGGATCATTTAATAATGGCGTGATGTCTTTGAAACCTACGCCAGGCTTAGGAAAGTCCTGAATATCTCTGATGAATTTTGTAATTGACATTTTTTTAAATTTTATATGAAAATGATTTGCAAGTTACATAAAAATCTCTATATTTGCACCCGTATTAAAGGCCTCGTGGCGCAACTGAATAGCGCACTTGATTACGGCTCAAGAGGTTACTGGTTTGAATCCAGTCGAGGTCACAAACTAAAAAGCTCAATTCCAACGAATTGAGCTTTTTTTTTATGTCTTTACCCTACTATTTAACAAGTATAAACGTATAGAATAAATCATTTATATGTCCATTTAGTTTAACACTACGGAATATAAACCTCTCCTTTACGTAATCAATCTTCCATGGCAAGCGAAAATACTATTTAAAGAATCTTCTGAAATGAGATTTTGGATTTGTAATTTATAATTCTCTAAAGAAAATCGGGATCGAAGTTTTCATAATATCGCATTTTAAAGTTTGGATTGGGATATTTTATTCCGTTACAAAATCAATCTGATCCGTTTTCTTTATTTTCTCAACGCCCCTTTCTCTTATTAGTTCCACTGCATCGAGCATTTTGATTAAATGAATATAGGGCGTCGTCAGGTCAGAGTCAGGATCTCTGGTATAGGGAGACAATGAAAGCTCAACGATTTGACATAAAAATAATTCAAATTCTTCAAGAGTTTTTTCATCAAATGCTTTTTGAAATACTATAAAAGGATTATCGTATTCTTCCTTCGTCAGAGAAGAAAGATGAAAAACCGTTTCACAGTACAAAGACTCTTTCACTTTCCATTTTTTGCTTTTCTCTTGCAGGCAGAAACAGACTTTAAGAAAAGAATTGAAAGCAGTATAAAAAACAAAAACATCGGAAGGGTTGTCTTGTTTGTAGACTTTTCTTTTATAGTTGTAAATTACCGCTTCGCTTAAATTCTGTTTATAATAATCGAGGGCTGCAAAGTCAAAAAAGTCATCAATTGCCTTAAATGGATTTCCTGCCACAAACCCTGGCCAAAAACTAGTTTCGAAGGAAATTTTATTCTTTTTCATAGTAAGGAGATTTAAAATTCATAAGCGAAGTTCTATTCTTTCAAAAGGATAATCTATTCGAAAAATGGATATAATATCTGACAAAAAAGATATTTTACAGGATATTTTTTTATCTTTGAAATTCAGGATTTTTAATACAAATGGCTTTATCTTTGAGTCTTTAGAAAATTGATATTCATTATGGAACAGAAAATACATCAGGGAAGAAACGTAAAACGTTTTAGAGAAATGCTTAACATAAAGCAGGAAGCATTAGCTTATGATTTAGGCGAAGACTGGAACCAGAAGAAAATTTCTATGCTGGAGCAAAAAGATGTAATTGAAGACAGTTTGTTGAAACAAATTTCAGATGTATTGAAAATTCCTGTAGAAGCTTTTCAGAATTTTGATGAAGAACAAGCGATAAATGTTATTTCTAATACTTTTGGAGATAATGCTTGTGTTGGAAATCCTAATTCTTCATTCAACTTCAATTCTGTCGAAGAGTTAAAAAAACTTCACGAAGAAAAAATTGCATTATACGAGCGTATGTTGAAAGAGAAAGATGAAATGATGGTGAGGCTTGAAAAACTGATTAATAAATAGTCATTTATAAAGATATATAGATTTTGGAAAGAGACTTTTTGAGTCTCTTTTTTATTTTTGGAAATATTACGATTGCTAAATCAAGAGGCATTCACACAGCTTTTCATAAGAACTCTTCGGAGAGCGGGTGTAAATCTGAATTCTTATTATGTCTTGATATTTTTTGTTTGCTAATTTTTTTCACATATTTAATACGTTCCATATGTCCTTTTCTTGAATTCTCTGTTTTGTTTGGATCAACAGCTGAAGCGAATGTATGTGGTAATGGCAAGATTCCATTGTTTTTAATAAGTACACCAGTTACTTTAGGAGTTTTTGTACAATAATGAGTTTTTGCAAAATTTATCTTTAATCCTCGCTCTCGCAATTCATCTAATATTTTTGGAGTTCTTAATTTGAAATCAATTGAGTTAGAAATCGTAATATCATCTACATATACTGATACTTTAAATCCTTCTGATATGTATTTTTGAAAGATATTATCACAACTATGATAAACGACAAGTGCAGCTAAATATGAAGAAGTTGGACAACCTTGTGGAATTGCACCTTCCTTAGTGCAAATACGCGTAATTAATCTTGCTACATCAGGATAAAACCCTTCTTTGCGAAGTGCTTTTTCTACACTTGATGAAGAAACTGACGGGTAGAAATCCTTTAAATCCGTTAAGAAAAAAAATTTATTTCCTTGATGATGGCGACCATTCATAACAGCATCTTTGTTTTTTAATCCACCAAAGAAATAATTTGGTAATTTGGATTTATATAAGACGTTATGTAATAACAATGATTGAACTATTTTTAACCTTTTTATTGGAGCATTTATAGGACGTGTTAATGCAATACCATTATCATCAAATCTAGGTAAGCCTCTTTCGTCAGTTTTCGGTTCGTCCCAATTATTATAAAATTTACTTTCATCAATATCTAAATCGGTTGTTAGTTGAATTAAAATATTTTTATCAACTTTTAAACAATATGCTAAATCCTTGATTCGAGTTTTCATATTTATAAGGTTTATGAAATAAAGACATCACTGATTAATCCCTTGATAGAAGGTACTAACATTTCAAATGCATCACGTTTAGATTCCGAAATATCATTTTTATCCAATGAAAAGAATACTAATACTGGCATTGGGATGGAAAGCGCATTTGCAATTTGTTTAAGGATACCTAATGTAGGTTCTTTGTTTCCTTTTTCAATAGACGAAAGATATGACTGTGATAAACCACATTTTACAGCAAAATCCGTTTGTTTGAAACCCTTTTGCTGTCTTAAATCTTTAATGGCGTTACCTATATCCATAATAGTTAAATAAAATTAATATAATAAAAAAAATGAGAAGTGCGGAATTATAATAAATCTGTAAAATTGTCAATCCCGAAGAATTTCAGAAATTTCAGAAGTAAAGAGATGATTTGCAACAGCTTATATGGTTTATTACCCTCTATGCTATTGTCCTTTGGACTAATGTCCTCTGGAGTGTTCAACATCTCTTCCAACTCTACAAGAATATTTTCAAGTATTGCCTTATCTTCTTCCGTGAACGTGTACCCGTTCTTTGCTAATATTGACCTAACTCCATTTTGAAGTTGACCAATTCTTTGTTTGTGTTTCATACTGTTTCAGTATTTAGATTATTATGGAGAGCACTATTGCTGCCTGCTTAATCAGCTGTGTGAACCCATATAGGATACTGTCCTAAAACACTTCTCGATTTCCTGCTTAAAAAAAATAAATAAAAATATAATCTGATTTTATTCTAATGGTTTTTACACTAATAGTTTTGACCTAAAGGCGTTTTGTCTAGTTTGGTATTCTTCATCTCACGGTTTTCGTTTAACGATTTTCCTGTAAAGGCGTTTCGTCTAATTGGTTTTTCAGATGTGATTTTTCAAGGTTTAAGCGTTTTCACAGGGGGACGATTTCTATTCGAGTTTCGTTTTCGCATCAGTTTTCACATCCGCCTTTCGTTCCGAACAGTTTCGTTTCTGCTATAATAACCCTTACGGGTGGAGGGATTTCCCTCTTCAATTGTCTTTATAAAAAAAACTCTTGGGTTCACAACACAAACATTTCAAAGAACTACACTGCAAATATAACACTTTATTTCTGTCAGTAATAAAAAAAATCAAAAAAATATCAAAAAATGTGAATTTATTTTTCTGTGAGAGATAAAAGCATAAATAAAACAAATAACACCGCTCTACGAAGTCTTAAACCCGATCACGCGGATTTGTAATCTTAAGTGTTCGAAACATGAAATTAGCAAAAAAAACGATTTATTTTTTCTAAAAATTGAATCTGTTCTTCAAAGAAAATCAAGTTATTTCATTCTTTCTAATTGCTTTTTAAATTTAAAAACAAGCTTTCGAAAACTTATGATTGCAAATCTATACTGACTTTTTGTAGACATATCAACACGATCGGGTAATCTTATTATTAAGCATAAAAAAAAGCTCTCAAATTGAGAGCTTTTTTTTATTGAATTTTAATCGTCACCAAAAATATCCATGTCAACATCTACATCACCATCGATTTTAACATTCTGAGAATCTTTAAAATCAAATTTACCACTACCTTTAGGTATTTTGCTAAAGCTCATATCAAAACTGCTGTCACCTTTGCTCGCTCCCATTATCAAACTACCTGAAAATGTAGCATCCTTAAATGTAAAAGTTCTGTTTGGAATATCTACATAAAATTGAGATTCATCAATTTCTACTTCCCAATCATTTACACCATAATTACCTGGATTAGTGTCCGTAAGAATCTCACCCAGATATCATGACTATAGCTAAGTTCATCCATTAATTGCTGTCTAATATTTTCTAATTCCATATTTCTAAATTTTATTCAAAATCATCTGGTTCAGGTTCGTCCTGAAAATCATAACTATATCTTCCTTCTTCAGTTGCACCATGAGTCTAACATCATCATTATTAAAAGCACCTACAGGATATTCCCATACTTCATAATCAATCTCGATTTCATTACCACAACTATCACAATTAAATGTTATTTCTCCGCTGGCGCGAGCGTCTCGCTCGTGAACGTACGTTTTGATTTCAGAAATATGATAATATCTCTAGATAATAATGTAAATCGATTTTAGGTATTAAGTGAACGAGCGAGACGCTCGCGCCAGAGAGGGAAAGATGAAATGATGGTAAGGCTTGAAAAATTAATAAATAAATAATTAGTTTAAAGATATATTATTCACCAGAACGTCAATAAAAATTATGAATTTAACACCTTAAAATAATTCAGCAGAATTTGAAAAGTTTCTTTTTCAAAAGATTAATTTAGAACTTTTTCATTATAAATTTCTGTTCGATTATGTTGAATATGCTTTAACAGGTCAGAAAAAACTTTACGACAAATCAGTCTTCAGTATAAGTGATGAAGGCTGGATCTTAATATTGCATGGCGAAATCTTACTTATTTATGGGGAAAATTGGAACATAGATCAATTTAGTGAAATAAGTGAAATTATAGATTTGAATGATTTTAAAGGTTTTTCGATTATTGGTGATTCCAAATTGACCAATTCTTTATTGTCTTTTTTTAAAATTGATAGTATAGAAATCCTTAAGGAACGTCTACTTTATCGAACTCAAGTTATTAATAATACTATCGACAATAATTTTAAAATTTCACCCGGAATATTGCAAACCAAGAAGAACTAGCAAAAATGCTTCAAGACTATTATCATGAAGAATATAAAGGTGAAAATGATAAATCAATTGAAGACATGAGAATGCGCATATTGCAAGTTATCTCGACAGGAAAAATTTTCGTACTAAAAAATAATCATAATCAAATCCTCGGTTTTTGTACAATCATTGACCCAGATATTGGAATATTATTTACAAAACTTCAATTCCGAAATCAAGATAATGGAAAAAAATTACTCGTTCATACTTCAAGGCTATTACTCCAGAAAAATAAAGAAGTTTTTGTGATGACCGACAAAAATGAAATTGCTTCGAACAAAACTTGTATTTCTGTTGGTTTCGTTCAGTATTTCGAGAACATATTCCTCCAAATAAATTAAGGCTAAATCCGATTCCGCAGATTTGTAACCCATGCCGCAAAGTTTATCTTAATTCATTAAAAAAAGGAAATTCAGTTTTTAAATACTTTATTGTTTTATTAATATATGATCGGACACGGAAAGAATTTCCGCGTTAACGTTCTACATATCCGATTAATCCTGTTTAAAAATTAACTCTGAATATGGAAAACCGTAATAAGATGCCAACTCTAAAATATAAATTTGACTTTTAACCTTTAATTATTTAGTTATGGCATCATTACATGAGATCAGGTGTATAAACAAATCTGATAAGACAAATATTCATGAACGAATCATGAATATCGGAGGTATTAATGGGGACAAAGGACGTTGGAAAATCAGTCAGTCAGAAGCAATTTTGGCTATTGAATCCGATAAATGGAACTTTTATGTAGGACAAGAAAGCAACAGAGTTAATGTTGTAATTGCAATTAGTTCTGCGGGATATAAATATTTAAAAACCGCAAATGATAACACTACAAGTAATAATTTACTTAGTTTGCCTGAATGTCCTCTCTAATTTTAAAAAAAAATGGCAATTGCAAGCTACTTAATTGTAGCTTGCTTTTATTACAAAAATAATATTCGTTGTATATACCCGAGCGATCGGATCTCTTTAAGAGATTATTCCTTCTTTTTTCGCTTCATAAATATATGAAAATGAAGATTCTCTTAACTTTGCTCAAATGCATTGCCCCTATAATTTCATTAACAAATCAACAACAAGCGATATTCACCTTCATTTTCTATAGGTGCTCTGTGAATGCAAGGTAGCACTTGTTGTTTTGGATGATCTACTGCCAACCGCCAAAGATGTCCTAATCCTAAATTAATAGGTGCTGCATCGGGATGTGCCTGATAATGCAAATCGAAATAATTTTCCTCTAGAAAGTTTTCAAATCCTTCCTCTGGTCCATCGTGTAGTTCTTTTAGCTTTGTTCGGATTTCTGGAATTAGAATTTTTTGCTCTGCTTGCGCATTAGCAATAATATCACTTGCTGCTCCGTGATAGGTACATAAAAAAGTATCTGTTGCAATGGGCGAACGATCCACATGAAACGAATACACATCGGTCGATATGAAATCAAATTCATCATCACGTTCATAACACTTCAGTAAATTAAGAGCTGGCGAAGCTCCAAAATCAGTTAATAATTGTAAATCATTTAAGATTATTTCCCTTGCTATATTCCCTTTTTCGGATAGTTGCAGTGCAATTAAATCTTCAGGAGAAACTTCGGTTATATTTTCTTTTAAACCTAGTTGGGTTACAATCTCGTTAAAATCGCCATCCAAATTTCTGTACCAGCATAATGCATTCATTTCTCCCTTGAAACTGGTGTGTACAAGCTCAGAGAAAGTAGATATGATACCAATTTGGTTACTGGCAGAAAATGTATTACTCATACTATGATATTAAGAGATTAGTTACTTTATGCATTACAAAAATATGTAATAGTAGTCACTTCCGGCATTTTTATCGCTGTAAACTTTTGGAGTTACTCAAGTGATAATTTTCCATATAATAACTTCTAAACAACTATAAAAACACCTGTTATTTAAATACATTTAAGCCGTTCATCCAAACCAAATGGTTAGTATCGTTCAAAGACAGACTCTAGATATAGTAGCCAATTTCTTTAAATCATTCATAAAGTAATTTATAAATAGTTTGTATGACCATAAAAGTTGATTGAATTGTACTCCTATCTCTTATCCATCTTTTCTAAAATTCTAAGTAGTTTTGTACTGGTAATCTTTTATAGTAAATTTGCACAACTACGACAAGCGATAAAACGCTGAAGAATCTAAATTTACCTTGTTAAATTATATTCGCTAAGTTTTTTCTTATAGTGAGGAATCAAGATCAAATGAAATAAAGAGGAAGTGGAAAAAGTAAAAAATGAAGCTATAAGCTGGACTATTTGTCCGCAATGTCAAGGACGTGGCAAAAAAAGCCGAGGAATTAGCCAAAAAGCGCGACGCCTCTACCAACTAGCCCTGGATCAGTTTGAGAAAACAAAAGACCAAAGTATAGCTCCGATTCCTCCTAAGGGTCACCTACAGTCTTGTACAAACTGTTCCGGATCCGGATTATTACATTCAGATAACTATCCTATAGCAGATAAAGAAAATTATCCACACGTTGCTATTATTGGTGGCGGTATAGGAGGTGTGGCACTAGCTGTGGCTTGTTTGCATCGCAAAATTCCTTTTACCCTTTATGAACGCGATAATGATTTTGATGCTCGATCTCAAGGTTACGGACTCACCTTACAACAGGCTAGTAAAGCCATTGAAGGATTGGGTATTTTCTCATTAGATGAAGGAGTAACTTCGACAAGACATTTGGTTCATACTACAGAAGGAAAAGTAATTGGGGAATGGGGAATCAGGAAATGGATGCAATCTGATGTTAAAACATCTTCAAAACGCACAAATGTGCATATCGCACGACAATCTTTACGCTTAGCGCTATTGGAGCAACTTGGCGGATCTGATGCCGTACAGTGGGGGCATCAATTAATCGATTTTAAGGAAGGTGAACGTATTGATTTAAGCTTTCAAGTCGATGGAAAAATAAAGAATGTTAAGGCTGATCTTGTCGTTGGAGCTGATGGTATTCGTAGTTCTGTACGAAAATTGCTGATTGGTGAGGATAGTAGTCCTTTGCGTTATTTAGGTTGTATTGTGATATTGGGTATTTGCCCTTTGAAAGCTCTTGACGGCCTTACAAGTTCTTTATTGGACTCTGCTACCGTATTTCAAACAGCCAATGGCAATGAGCGCATTTATATGATGCCTTATACATCAGACTCAATCATGTGGCAATTGAGCTTCCCGATGCCTGAAGAAGAAGCCAAGTTATTAAGTGCTCAAGGACCTCAAGCACTTAAAGCAGAAGCCTGCCGTAGAACTCAATGGCACAGTCCGATTCCTCAAATTTTAACAGCAACTCAAGAGGCTCAGATTTCTGGCTATCCTGTGTATGACCGGGAATTACTTAATTCGGAAATGCTCAAAAAGGGAAGACAAGTAACCCTGATTGGTGATGCAGCACACCCGATGAGCCCATTCAAAGGACAGGGAGCGAACCAAGCATTGTTGGATGCACTCGCATTAGCTCGCGCAATCTCAATGAAATGTGGATCTTTTTCTCAATGGAAAAAAATTGGAGTGAGAGAAAGTGTATTAACCGAATTTGAATCCGAAATGTTGGAACGCAGTGCTTTTAAGGTAAAAGATTCGGCAGATGCGGCACAGTTCCTACATTCTGATATTGTACTTCATGAGGGGGATGAACCAAGAGGCCGGTGCATAAAGAAAAAAGACGTTTAAACATAACTTAAAGAGTTGATGTTTAAACGCCTCAATGATTTTAAATATATAATTGTAATCTCGTATAAGAGCTTTTAATTCTCACAAAAAGATCCAATTTGCTGTAAATGTTTCTCCGTTTGGTATTTATTAAAGTTATCCCATTTTGGTGGAGAACTTGTTTTTTGTCCGTACATCGAATCCAAACATACATTGTGATCTTTGTACTTATCGTGTAAAACAGCCAGAATTTTAAAGAAAAATTGATCTAGCATTATAATCGCTTCAAATTCAGATTTTAGGGTATTATAATTATGTTCTGATGGATTTAATAATTGCAGTAAATTAATGACTTCATTCTTTTCAGCTTCATTGATTTCGGTTGAATAACCCATTTTTAAAGTTTTAAAAACTAAATTATTCCAGATTACATTATCGTGTCCCCATTGAACATCTGGTAGGTTTAAAGAATGTTCACAAATTAAAATAATAGAAAAGAGAACATCGTTTAAGTATTCTGCCGGAAACTCATCAAAGCTTCTGAATTCAAAACCGCTTTGGTACATTTTTTCTTGATTAAAATCAAGGCCTACATCTGAAAGTAATTCATATTCCATGTCTACTTCAATCTGATCTCGCCACCAAATATTGTCTTCTTTTTCAAATTTTAGTAATTTTCTAAAATCATCAACCTTATACGTTAGAATTTTACCTTTTGGCATCGATTTATTATAAGTCCCAACCCCTATGTAACGGGACATCGCATTTCTCATAGAACCTAAAGTGAATTTTTTATCCAAACTGTACTTATCACTTATCACTCCCATAATGTCAGGACTTCCAAGAGTTGCGATGAAAAAGGGCTCAAACCATTGCAATAAATAAATAGCATTGGCATGTGTTTTTTCAAAATTATTATAGTCTACTATCCTACTGTCTTCTGTTAATGTTGGTAATGTAATATGAAAATGATATGTTCCGTTGTTAAACAAAACAAGATTCTCCTGATTCGTCATGAACATATTAAGTCCATTGTTGTAATCTGGGAAATTCAATTTTCCTTTTAACACAGAGGACTCGTTGATTTTATCAAGAAATAGCTTTTTAGTTGCTTTTAGTTCTTTGCATGAATCAACTATTGTTCGATTTTCAAAATATTTCGTTACAAATTCAATAGAATCACCATCAAAATGTATTGCACCCATTGTTTTATCTCTTTGGGTAATCATACTTTGAATATTATACGGTTGATTCTCTAAGAAAAGTTCCATGATAGATTTTCCTAAATATTCTGGATTATCAAGTGGTTTTGCTTCCGCCTCAGTCGTTTCTGTAGTATCAACTGATGATTTTACTGCTGATAATGTTTTGTGTTGATAGTTTATGTCTAATTTTTCTAGCGAATGACTATTCATCATTCGACTCACTTTATAGTTTTGATTCAAACCAAAGGCTTTTTGTAAGACTGGAGCTAAACTTTCTGATTTATAGCATTTCCTATAATCAATACTGTATTTCTCAAAACCAATTTTTTCTTGTATAAATTCACCAGAAACAATTAGGGATTCTTCAAATTGCATATAGGTTTCGTTTTCTAATCCAATTCCCCAATAATATTTTTGTGTCTGATTGTCTTTCATTTATACTAATTTCTTTTTTATGGTTGATTAAACTTTTTTAGTCCTTATTTTTTATTCGGAAACACGAATATAATTCACTGAAAATCAGACAATAAAAAATAATTCTTTAATGGATCAAGTATAATTATTACGTCCATTAAAAAAGTTTTATTTTACTTTTAAAATTGTAGAAATTAATATTTTAGTCTCAGAAATTTCACACTAGTGTCGACAGAAAGATTGATAAAAAAGTAAAAATTTATAATGGAGTTCATAAAATTACTTTTGTTATTAAACACTTTTATATCAACAATTTAAGTGGATGAATAGCCTAATTATAATTTTTGCTATTCTTGTTTTTTTCCAAGTTGCAAACGTAGTTCTTTATTGTATCATTTCCAAGTAGTTAACACACTGATAATCAATAAAGGTTTTAGATATTTAAACAATTAAGTCAATTGTTACTATTTATTTATTTATTCATGGTAATAAAACACGTGAGAAGAGTATAATTCATCCTCCCACCAATCTTTTCTAACTTCCGAAAAATAATTGTAATTTAACTGTCCTGCTTGTGATTGCAGTGGATATATTACTACACCATTCTCTCGATAAGCTTTATTCGAATCTGTTTCAGGAACAACAGGAACAATATGTCCTGAAAGCCCTTTTTCTTTTCTTTTGGCGCAAATTATTCCAACTCCACCATTCATATTCACTTTATTTTGAATTTCATCAACAGAAGACATTCTTTTCCATCCAAAGCTAGCACCCCATTGTAAAAACCAATCGTGTATAGCACTGGAATAAATTCGATCTACCGTTTGTTCAAAAACAGCTTCAACTTCCTCTCCTTGTAATATTCTTTCTAGAGCCTCATCTTTCCACCAAACCGTAGGAAGATAGACTTTACTGAAATAACAATAATCGTAAGAGTAGACATTACAATACGTATCTTCTTCTGTTTTTTGATATCTAATATTGGTTTCAACATCTAGTTTATCAATAAGTCGACCAATACTTTCTTTTTTACTAGCAACATCCGTTAAATCTCTAAAGGGGATACTAGAATCAACAATAGGATGTTCTTTCTTTTCCATAGAATCTAATCGAGATTCTAAATCAGGTAATAAATCGGCTTTCTTTATTTGGTTGTTCGGTATTGCATTATCAACTAAGGGTGATACAACTTCTGATACTATATATTTTTCCATCTTGACTTCTTCAAATTATTTGGCTTAACGTTGTAGGAATTAACGATTCATACATCTTAATTTTGTTAACCAAAAAGTAAATATAGGGATTTTAAATTTTTTAAAGGACTCTTAAAAGAGACAAATTATAGAAAATAACCTGATTTATTTCGTTATTTACTCCATTTAAATGTTTTTCACCTTAATCTATTTCCATTTTATTCCCGAACAATTGAACCATTTCTAATGTATATGGTCTAACCAATACTATACAGAAAACAATCTATGAAACATACATCTAAAAAACAATAGATCAAAAGGTTATTGTTTTGAATCCAGTCGAGGTCACAATACAAGAAAAGCCCACATTCACATGTGGGCTTTTCTTGTATTTATATCTGGAACAATTTTATGATTCTCAAAAAGAAATCAAATAGGTAGAGAGAACCTTTTAATAGGTTATTCTATGAAACTATTGTATTCTTCATCGGTTACTCTCTCTAGCCATTTTACGCCACCTTTATCAATATCGGTAGCAATTACTATATGAGAGAATAAAGAATTTGGTGAAGCTCCATGCCAATGTTCCACACCGGCTGGTATAGTAATTACTTCTCCTTTGCGAATCAATCGGATTGGTGTACCTCTTTCTTGATAATACCCAATACCTTCTGTTACAATCAGCATCTGCAAACCAGCATAGATGTGCCAGTTATTTCTGGATCCTGATTTAAAAAAAACATCTTTGATAATACTATTAAAAGGTTTAATATCCGTTTGTCTCATTTTATAAAAAACTTCACCCGTAATATATTCCTGAGAAATTTTTGTTCCTTCGAGCATTATTGTACGTTTTGCTGACATATAAATTTGATTTATTATTCCCTAAATTTTGCTAGATGTTATTCAATAGATTGTATGGTAGTAGAATATTATAATAATGATCTCTTATACCTATTTTTCTTTGTGATTATCCATTTTGAATCACACAATAGAAGAGATGATACTATGTACCATAGTTTAAAAAATGGCTATAGGTATAGACTTTAGTAAGTAGTCAGACCAACCTATTGTTCATTAATTCAAGGCAAATTTACTGTAGTAAAAACAGTCTTATGTAATAAGATTCAAACAAAAAATTATAAAATTCAAACAATTTGTCTCATTTCCTATCTTTCTAAATTAAATTCTGATTTCAAAATTTCCTCTAATTTGTCATTTTCAAATGTATATGTTTCGGTTTCACCGTTTTTGATCGATTTAATGGTATTATTATGTAGTATCTTTTTACCCAGTGGATTTCGAAGAACAACCACCAAATTGTTTACAAAAAAGGAGTCTGGATGTGTCGAATTATAGTGATTGGCAGGTTTAAAATCAATCCATTTTTGGGGTGACAAGTTAAATGAATAAAGACTTGCCCACTCTTTATTGACTATCATCTTCAATAAATATTCTCCTTCTTCGGTTAATTCCAGAGCAAATGTTTCTGGCCCTTGCTTCACCTCTACTCCTATATTACTTAATTTAAAAGGTTCCCAAATTGAATTACCTCCAAATCCTAAATCGATTAAATAGGTTTCTTTTTCGATGGTTGCAATGATTGCCATGTGTGTTTTTGGAGTTTCACTCGGATGGACTAATGGACGTGCTGCAACAAACTGATATTGTATCCCTATTTGCTGTAAGGCTAAGCCAAATATCCCATTGATTTCATAGCAGTATCCTCCTCTATTTCGATAAATTATCTTGTCGACAATCTCATTTCCAACCAATGAAACACTTTTACCAGCCTGAACATCTAAATCTTCAAAAGGAACAGTAAATATCTGACATTGCATCATTCTCCTAATACTTTCAAGACTTAAATTGGGTTGTCCTGTAAATTGTATCCGATCCAAATAATCCTGTAAAACAAAATTATCAGCTCTCACATATTGGATGTTCTTAGATTCTATCATTTTCTTTCTCTTTTATTTTATAATGAAATTATCATTCAAATTAGACTTATTCAGAATGAACTAAGGTATAAAAAACTGAGATTTGTTCCTATTTAAAAATAAAGTAGAATCAAATCATTTCTTAAACCTGTTTAAGTTTTTTCAATTGAAAGTTCCTAATCTTTGTATCAACTAAATACAACCTGTTATGGAATCAAAATATCTTTCTGCTTCGCAGCTTTTCTTACGAATCGCATTATCAATTTCTTTTTTATCTGCTGTTGCCGATCGATTCGGTATGTGGGGTATGCCTGGAAGTCCAGGTGTAAACTGGGGAAACTGGCAAAATTTTGTCCAATATTCCAATACACTTAATGCTTTTGCTTCACCACAAATTGGGAATTTTCTTGCCATTTTCGCTACAGTATTAGAAATCGTTTTGCCACTATTATTACTCGTTGGTTATAAACTAAAAATTACTGCTTTTATAGCCGGATGCTTATTAGCTTCTTTTGGACTTGTAATGACTCTTAGTATAGGGATAAAACCATCTTTAGATTATTCTGTATGGACTAGTGCAGCGGCATGTTTCTTATTAAGCGTATTACAAAATCATACTTTTATCATCAAAGGCGAATAACTATTATTCCTTGAGTATCAATCAAAATTATTTACTACTAAACACCCTGATAATCAGTATTCAAACAGAACAACTAAACAGTATTAGAAAAAAATTAACATATCACGCAGAGAATAAAATGTATATTTGCTCCGAATATGACAAAAAAGTTCTACATACTATTCCTCGTTACGCTTGGTTTCCTTATGGGACCAACGCTTTCGTTTGCTCATAGTCCAGAACCAAAAATGGCATGTTGTAAAAAAGAGTCTTCTGAAAAATCATGTTGCAAAGACATGGATTCTAAAGAAAAGAAGCACAGCTGTGATGGTAGTTGTAAAGGGGCTTCTTGTAGCTGTCCTACTGTTTACTGTGGTAGCTCGTCTTTCCTTTCTTTTCAATCAGAAAACACTTCTCTTTTTAATTTCTTAGAAAGAAAACAAAACTATTATTACTCAGAAATCGTAATCTCAACTGATTTCCGTTCTATTTGGCTTCCACCTAAAATAAGCTAAATTTCCTTTTTTGACAGCTATAAGTCTGTCCAATCCAAAGCCTATATGGCAAAATCATTATTTGTTTTAATCCTGCTCAGCATTGAATATAGCTTCTAACGTTATGTATTCTCTTGTTTTGCTCTCGGATTAATCAATCCAAAATTATACAAACATGAATTCTATATATAAATTATTGATGACAATGGTTCTATTGTTATCAGTCTCTTTTGCGAATGCGCAAATAAAAAACAGTACAACGGAATCTGTAAAAATCAATGGTAACTGCAGTATGTGCAAAAAAACTATTGAAACTGCTGCTAATCAGAAAAAAGTAGCGCAATTAAATTGGGATGAAAATACCAAAATAGCAACGGTTACTTACGATGCGAAGAAAACTAACATCAACGAGATTTTAAAACGTGTAGCCCTTGCGGGATATGACAGTGAAAAAGCAACAGCACCAGACGATGTCTATAATCAATTGCATGGATGTTGTCAATATGAAAGAGAACCTAATAAACAATAATCTTAAATCAACCTATTATGTTTAATATAAAAAACACCGTTGTTTTATTGGTCTTTCTTATTAGCTTTTCTATGGTAAATGCTCAAATAAAAGTTGGTGATACTTATCCTGATATTACACTTCAAAACAATCAAAATACTACTGTAAAACTGAGCTCTTTAAAAGGAAAAACAGTTTTAGTAGACTTTTGGGCATCATGGTGTGCGCCATGTCGATTAGGAAATAAAAAGTTAGTGAAGTTATACGAAAAGTACAAAAGTCAAAATTTTGAAATCGTAGGAATATCAATTGATACTGATCAATCAAAATGGTTAAAAGCCATAGAGAAAGACAAAATGAAACACCAGCAATTAATTGACCCTAAAGGTTTTGATGCCAAATCGGCTGTTGCTTTTGGAGCAGAAACATTGCCTGCTGCTTATCTTTTCAATGCTTCTGGGAAACTGATTGCCATTAATCCTACTGAAGCTCAAATAATTGCCCAGATCAAACTTAAAAAATAAAAAAAATGAAAACATTCAACCTAAAATATATAGCTCTAAGCCTTTTAGTTTTTCTAATCGGTGTACAATCAAATGCTCAAATCTCTAAAGCCGAAATAATTGCTACTGGATTAACTTGTTCGATGTGCTCAAATGCCATCAACAAACAATTAAAGTCAATGGCAGAAGTCGATAGTATCAGTACTGATTTGAATACTAATACCTTCACGGTTTATTTTAAAGAGAATAGCACTTTACAGCCTAAAGTATTAAAAAATGCTGTTGAAAAAGCAGGTTTTTTTGTTGGTTCAATGGTATTAACCATGAAAATTGATGCTGCAAAAGTTGAAGATAATTCTGTTGCAAAAATAGATGATGTATCTTATATCTTCATTGATCCTAAAACTCAAATTTCAGATAATGAAAGTAAATTCAGAGTTTTAGACAAAGGTTATGTAACACAAAAAGAGTATAAAAAACTAACTAAATCATATTCAAAACATCCAAGTTACATGACGGAGAATGAAAATGATTATCATTTAAAGACCCTATAAAATGAGATATCTTTCAATTGCATTATTACTGTTTATTTCATTTCAAATTAAGGCTCAGGAATTATTTGTAGTTACCGAGCCAGCAAGTAATGTACCCGCAGGTTCCGTGGGGGTTCGTGTAGGTCAATCTTTCATGAAAGACCAAATGGAAGGTGGTACCATGTATAATTTATCCCCTGAGGTTACTTGGGGAATCAATAAAAATTTAATGGTTCGTGGTTCAGCTTTCTTTAGTAATGCCAATAATGGATTTCAAGCTAGAGGTGGTGGTGTTTATGCTAAATACCGTTTTTTTTCGGTAGATGATTTACAAAGTCATTTTCGTATGGCTGCTTTTGGTCGTTACAGTTGGAATAATTCCGCTATTAACCATGAAGCCATCGATCTGATGAATGGAAACTCTGGTTTTGAAGCGGGTATCGTTGCTACTCAATTACTTAAAAAAGTAGCTATTAGCTCTTCTTTAAGTTATGGACATGCCTTAGATAATGATCGGTACAAGTTTCCTGAATTTCAAGGGAACAGTGCTATGAATTATACATTTTCTATCGGGCGACTTATGCATCCAAAAAAATATACTAGTTTCAAACAAACGAATATTAATACGATGTTGGAATTTGTAGGTCAAACGGTTACGGAAAACGGAAGGTCTTATCTCGATGTTGTTCCTTCTATTCAATTCATTATTAATAGTCAGGCACGAATTGATATTGCTTATCGAAAAGAATTATACAATTCTATGGAACGTTTAACTTCGGATGGTTTTTATTTAAAACTTGAGTACACATTTTTCAATGTTACGAAATAAGTAGGCTTTTAAAATAGAATTATGATATAAAAGTTCCAATAGACACTTCGTTTATTGGAACTTTTATCTTTTATAGGATTAAAGTGAGTAATAAAAAAAGGAATTTATTTTTTTATATCAAAATGTAAAGTATATTTGTCATTATGAAAACTAAACTTTACAAAAAGACTAACTAAATTTACATCATGAAAACACTTACTGCCAACAAAAAAGGATTACTTCCAAACTATTTTAAAAAAATAGGAATCGCCATCGTAGTATTAGCGATTATTATTCCCATTATTATTAGACTATCTTTACCCGAATTACACAGCCATAAAGCTATAATAAAGCTACTAGCCATGAATATAATAATCTTAGGGTTATTCTTTATTGCGTGGTCAAGAGATAAAATTGAAGATGAGATGACTTTGCACATCCGATTCATGTCGATGGTAAGAGCATTTGTATTTGGTATTATTTTAGTTATACTTCAACCACTTGTTGATGTTGTGTTCTCTGAACCTATAGCTGAAATATCAAGCCAACAACTCATCGCTACTATGTTACTCTTTTTTATTTTTACCTACGCTGTACAGAAAAAAGCCAATTAAAATGAAAAATACATTAAAAGTAGAGCGCGCTAAATTAAATATGACACAGCAGGAATTAGCAGATCAAATTAGTGTATCCCGACAAACGATCAATTCGATTGAATCACAAAAATATATTCCATCTACAGTGCTAGCACTTAAAATTTCAAAAGTATTTAATACTTCTGTAAATGACATTTTCGAATTAGAAAACGAAGATTAGTCTCTTTTTATATCTATAATGCTTCCTTAAAATACAAATCATAGTGAGATAGTATATTTATAGCAAGTTTCGGATTTTATCTACTTAAAAAATGAAGGATCTTTGTGCTATAAAACTTTGGTAAGATGAATGAGCAAGAACAAATGAATTATAATCGTATCGCTGATGCCATCGATTATATCCAGGAACATTTTAAAGCACAACCTAATCTTGATCAGGTAGCCGAAAAGGTAAACATGAGTCCATACCATTTCCAACGGTTATTTACGGATTGGGCAGGAACGAGTCCTAAAAAATTTCTTCAATACATAAGCATTGAGCATGCTAAAAAAATTCTGAAAGAAGATCATACTACTTTATTTGATACTGCTTATGAAACAGGCTTGTCCAGTACAAGTCGCTTGCACGATCTATTTATAAAAATAGAAGGGATGACACCTGCAGAATATAAGAATGGTGGTAAGAATTTACTAATTAATTACAGTTTTGCAGAAAGTCCCTTTGGTAATATACTCGTTGCTTCAACAACTAAGGGCATTTGTCATATGGCTTTTTATAATGAGGAAAAAGAAGCTTTTACCCATTTGCAACAAAGATATCCTAATGCACTTTTCATTCAAAAATTAGATCTGATTCAGCAAAATGCTCTTTTCATTTTCCAAAACGATTGGAGTAAATTACCTGAAATAAAATTGCATTTAAAAGGCACTGATTTTCAACTTAAGGTATGGCAAGCATTATTGAAAATTCCAATGGGTAAATTATCTACCTATGGTGCAATTGCTCAGAAAATAGAAAACCCAAATGCGTCTAGAGCCGTCGGTACTGCTATAGGTAGTAATCCTGTAGCTTTTCTCATTCCCTGTCATCGGGTAATACAATCTACAGGAAACTTTGGTGGTTATATGTGGGGAACTACTCGTAAAACAGCTATCATTGGTTGGGAAGGAATAAAAACAGATATTGAAGTATCTGAATAAATTCAATCTATATTTTCCTATCAGTATTTACTATTAACTACGGATCTAGTTTTTATTTTGTTTTGAATTTGATAGTATATGTAGTTTCTTTCAAAGGATATCCATCTTTTGATTTAAAACTTCGATTCGTAATCACAAATTCATATTCTTTATTGGGCTTGAGACCTACATTCATTACCATCGTTTTGTCATTGTTTTCAAAACCTTTTACACCAGTAAGAGGAAAATAGTCTTTTCCCTTTTCCGAAAAACTTATGGAATAATTCTTAGGCATCATTTCCTTAGAAAAAGTCACCCTAAGTTCTTTTAAATCAGGATTTACATCATTATTATCATTGATAGAAGGATTAATCTCTACGATGAATGGTTGGTTCTTCGAATATTCTTCTATGATTTTCTTTTTATTAATTTTCTCTGGATAGAATTTAAATTTTGATAAAAAATTCTCGACGGCTTTAGTATTCCCATAATCCAATTCTATAATCTCTTTTATAGCCTTTTTTTTGTCTTTTGATTGATTGTAGTAAGCTTTACAAATTTCATATCCAATATAATATCCCAAATCAGCACTTTCCTCTTTTTGATCTCCATTATACAACCAATTAGAAAAATCACTAGAAAACATTTCTTTCTTAAATGATTCTTTTATTTTTTTCTCATGCTCATTTCCATAAGAAAGATATTTTCTCTGTAGCGTGTTTTGCATCACTAATTCTGTTATGAAATCACACGAACCTTCACTAATGCATTGATTAAGAAGCATAGAACCTTTTCCTTCATTTTGCTGAGTATGGATGTATTCATGGATGTTTAAGGATGTAATATTGTCTAATGATTGTTCTGCAAATACATTTTTCAACCAGTTATTCTTAAATTCAGAAACATCGGTCAAGTAATCTCCAGTAGCAATTTCAGCACCAATTAAAACCATATTTCCTTTTACCGTTCCACCAGAACGTAATCCTCCAATTGTAAAATACATCTCTGCATCTTTTAACTCTGGGTATAATCTTTTCAAATTTTCAATTACTTTTTCAAAATCAGCAGTTTTCTTTTTAACCGATAAAGTGTTTGCTCTTATAGAATTCCAAAACTTAGGATATTTTTCAATCAACTCAACCCAAAGTGTATCATTGTATTGTCTTGTTTCCATGAAGGCTTTCAGCCCTTTAGTGCCTTTATCAATATATAACTTATTTATTAAATTTATCTTTTTTGAAAAATCACTGACTTGTTGAACGCTGTCATATGCAGTCCAGAAATTATCGATATCAGAAGTATAGATTTTTTGTGTTTTTTGAGAGAAAGAATGGGTAGATAATAGAACTGTAAGGATCAGAAAAAATGCTTTCATAGTGCTTTTTTATAATATATAGAGAGACAAATGTATCGAACTCCATATAAACGGCAAAACCAAAAATGTTTATTCCTTAGCATTTTAACACCTTAATAAAATCCTAAGTGTATTTACACTTAATATTTAAAAATTAAAACTACTCTTATTTGCTTTTTAACTTCTTTTATAAGAAATAAAAATAACAGTTCCCATTTAAATAATTAATGTAATTTGGAACTCATACTATTTACCTACCAACAAATGAATTTATTCCAGAAATTGCTTTCGATTATAACCTTATTATTATCTATTAATAGTTCTTCTCAAAGCACAACTGCTTATTTATCGAGCCATTCCATTGATGTATTCGCCGATTTAGCAAACAGTATAGAGACGATTGATCCACAATTTTACAAGCATCAATTGTATTTAGTAGGTGAGATTCATGGAATTAAAAGCGGTCAAGATATTGATTATACTCTCTTAACTTTATTAAATAAAAAAATAAATGTAACGACATATATAGCAGAAATAGATTTTGCCAAAGCCTACTTTCTAAATCAATATTTAAAAACGGGTGATGAAAAACTTATCGATATTGTTTTTCAGGATTGGGTTGAACAAGATGCACAATGGGCTAATACTGATTTTCAGAACAAAATAAAAAAGATTCGACAATTGAATCAAACGTTGCAGCCCAATCAAAGGATTCACTTTGAAGGTATTGACAAAATTCAAAATTCAATCCTTGTAGCCAAGTATATTAGAATACTTCAAAAGAATAAATTCATTCAGAAGACGAGCTTAGTTTTCGGCCCATTATTAGAGGCATTGGATAAAAAAGAGGATGCATCAATTATCAATATTTCCACACAACTTTTGGAGCAATTACAACAAAACAAAGATTTTAAGTCTAATCCTAAACCATTTAATGCTTTAGAATTTGCCCTTACAAATTGTACGTTATTAAAATCTTCCAGAGAAGTAACCTTGTATGAAAATTTTACTAGCCTTTATAAAATTAAAGAATGGGAGAATAAAAAACTATACGGGTTCTTTGGGTTTGCTCATATATTACAATCCAAAGGAAATGAAGGTAAAAGCGAGTTCTTAGCCACTAAAATTGAAAAAAATCCAGATTTACAGTTAGATGGAAAAATCCTTTCTCTTGCTCTTCTATATGTTAACTCAAAAATGACTATTCCTACTATAGCTCTTCCAGAGGCATGGCAAGAAAAAGATAAAAAATTCACCGCCACAAAACATTTTAATCATGACGGTGAACTTATAAATATGGAAGGTATTGAAGACTTTAAAATTGTTACAAAACCTAATTCTAATACTTTATTCAATTTAGCCGGAATTGCTTCTCCTTTCTTCCATAAAAACATTGTCATTCACTATGCGGATACAATGCCAAAGGGGCAACGCTTACTTTTAAATGAGAATGGAAAATATACAACGGATTATTTTCAATATATCATTTTAGTTCGTGATTCTGAAGCAACTCAACCTATTTCAAAATAACTATTTCAATACATCTTTCAATTCCACTATCTCAAATCTTGGATCGTGTTTTATAATATCGCGAATCACTGCAATATGACTGGCTCCTAATAAAACCATTACTTTATCATCTTTTTCTTCTGTCAGTTTTTGGATTAGAGAATACATATACAAGTTTCTTCTATACCATTCTGAAACCAAGTAGGCACCTACAAAATTATCTATCTTACCTGCTCTATTTGCAGTTCCTACATACCATCCAAGATCAGAATTCATTGCTTTTTCTGTATTGCACTCTAATAGTAGTTCTGTTAACGTTAATTTCTCTCTTAATTTATTTTGCTCTCTTTCATATACTTTCATTTCATCTTCATTCTTTTTAATCAAATCCAATTGATTCGCCTCTTTCATTCCATTCTTCAAACTATCGTATGGGAAAAAAGTTTCTCTATAGTCAATTCCATATATTTTTTTATGATTCAATTTCTTAGCAGATCGAATAGCTAATTGTACAATTTCATTTGATTTTTTCTGCATTAAACTGTCACTATTTTTACCATAAAACTTATCTAAACTTTCCTGTTTTTGGTAATTCCATTCGATGAAAATTTTATCTGGGGAAAATTTCTTTATTTTATTCGCCATATTTTCCAATTCTTTTTGGCTCTTATCTGTCATCACATTAAAGCTATTGACTTTAGCTACGTCTAAGCCAGGGTTTTCAAAATGGAACGTTCCAATTAAAAGAATCTGTTTTTTCTTTGTTTGAGCAAATGCAATATTTAAGCAAAAAAGAACTAGTAGTACGATGATTTTTTTCATAATGATTTTAGTTATTAAATTCTTGTCAAAAGTATACTGATACTTCAAGAGAATTTTAAACTTTTGATGAACCCATCATAATCTATTTCCAACGCAAAGAATTTCAGTTTCAAAAATTTCGTGTAACATTTTTTTATGTTCATCACTCAAAAAGATGAGTTGGTATAAATATTCATTTCGTTCAAAACATAGTTGTATTTTTGAACTACACTTACACCCTAACCATGAAAGTTAAAATTCCTTTTTATTATCATATTCTCCTATTCATCGGGCTTTATTTTATTTTTTTTCTTTGGGATATTGGCGTTAAAGAGATTAATTTTTTTGAAAACTTCAATTCTTTTATTATTCTATTTACGCTCAGTCAGTTTCTATCTCTTTTTATTGTTTATATTATCAATTTCTATACATTTTGTCATTGGTTTTTAAATAAAAAACGGATTGTACTTTTCCTACTCTCTACTCCTATTACGTTGCTATTATTTGCAGGAGTACGATACTTTATACAAGAAGTTGTACTTTTTGAAATTACAGGAATTCATAACTATGTAGAAGCCTCCCGAGCCATTGGACATTATATTCGAGATAATTTTTTCTTTGGGCTACCTTCTCTTGTTGTTAGTACATTAATGTATTTGTATTGGCAGTTTCAACTTTCTCAAAATCAGAATCAACAATTATTTTTGGAAAATAAAAAAGCTGAATTTCAATTATTAAAATCCCAAGTCAGCCCACATTTCTTATTCAACACCTTAAACTCTTTCTATAGTGATTGGGTTGAAAAGGATCCAAAAACGGCTTCCGATTTAATGACTTTATCAAATTTACTTCGCTATCTGATTACTGAGAATGATAAGGAGAATGTATTGTTATCTAAAGAAATTGAATTCGTCCAAAACTATATCCACCTCCAACAAAAACGATTTGAAAATCAACTTTATTTGGATTTTTCAATAGACGGAAGTTCTACTAATGAAACTATTTTACCGGCTGTACTTATTCATTTTGTTGAAAATGTTTTTAAACATGGTCAATTGAATCAAAAGGAAATAATGGCTAGAATAAATATAAAAATTGAATCTTCTTTTTTAGAAATATCTACATCTAATCTTATCCAGAATGGAGAAAATTATACCTCTACAGGGATTGGATATGAGAATTTAATAAAACGTTTAGAATATGCTTATAAAGGAGATTTTAAACTCAAAAAGTTCACAGAAAATAATATATTTATGACCTATTTAAAAATCCCATTAAAGAGAAATTCATGAAATTGAAATGTATCATCGTTGACGACGAACCGCCTGCAATACGATTGCTTGAAAACTACGTAGAGAAAGTTTCTTTCTTGGAAAAAGTAGGTACATTCAACGATTCCTTGAAAGCTTTGGAGTTTTTAAACTCACATGCAGTCAATTTAGTTTTTCTGGATATTCAAATGCCTCAATTAACAGGATTACAACTATCCAAAATCATATCAAAAGATATTCAAATCATTTTCACAACAGCTTATCCAGACTTTGCTATGGAAGGATATGAGCTTAATGCTGTCGATTACTTATTGAAGCCTATTGCCTTTGAACGTTTTTATCAGGCTGTTACCAAATTAAACACTGTTAAAAATATAGATAGTACTCCAATTAGTCAAGATTTTATTTTTGTGAAAACTGATGGTAAAAATAAATTCTCCAAATTATTTCTGAAAGATATCCTCTATGCAGAAGCTCTACAGAACTATGTTTGCATACATACAAAGGAACAGCAATATATCACCCATTCTTCTCTTAAAAATGTAGTAGAGTCATTGCCCCAACAAGATTTTATTCAAATTCATAAATCATTTATTGTTGCATTAAAACAAATTATGCAAACCGATAGTTTTTCTATTCAGATTGCCGGAAAAGAAATCCCAATTGGGGCTACCTTCAAAGATGCTTTTTTCAAGCGAATAAATGAAAATACGATTTGATTCTAAAGATCATCCAATACAATAATTTCATTTTTCAGAGCAAAAACAACTAATCCTGCCACGTTTTTTGAATCTGTTTTTAACATCAGATTATTGCGATGTCCTTCTACGGTTCGCATACTAATGAATAGTTTACTCGCCATTTCATTAGTATTAAGCTGTAGGCAAATTAGTTTTAGAATTTCTTTTTCTCTGCAGGTTAGAATTTCACTAAAATAGCTCTTCTTTTTGGCATTATTATAATGTTTTGATTTTTCATGAATCACTTCCATCACCAAATCATTGTAATAAAATCCTTTGGTACTTAGAGTTTGAATCGTAGTAATTAACTCTTGTGGTGTGGCATTTTTCATTAAATAGGATGCAGCACCCAAGTCAATCATATTAATAATGAATGATTTTGTGTTGTAACTGGTCAGAACAACCACTTTTATATCGGGATACATATGCCCTACCATTTTAGTGGCATTAATGCCATCTAAAATAGGCATTCGAATATCCATAATAATAATATCAGGAAGTTCTTTTTCTTGTTCTAAATAGGTCATTAATTCTTCCCCATTAGAAGCTTCATAAACAATCTCAATGTTTTCTTCCCTTTGTAGAAGGAAAGCAATTCCACTTCTAAACAAAGGTTCGTCGTCTGCTAAAACTATACGTATCATATCGCTGAAGTTAAAATTCCATACTAATTTTTACCCCGTTATTAATACTGGATGTAACCCCGATTTTAGCATCCATATAATCAATTCTACTTTCTATATTTTTCATCCCTAACCCCCTACTGAATTCAATACTTGAGGTATCGAAACCAATACCATTATCCTTATAACTACATCTTATTTTTCCTTGATTTTCATCAAAAGAAACGTCTATTATGGTGGCTTTACCATGTCTCAGTGAATTATTCATCAGCTCTTGGAGGATTCTAAAGACATGTAAATTCATTTTACTGTCCAATCGTTCCATATTGGCATTATTATTATAATTTACCTTAACATGTCCGCTACTACTAAATTCATTACATAGTTCCTCAATACCTGCGTCTAATCCAAATCGTTCCAATACTGGAGGAAACAAATTGTGCGCGATTTGTCTTGAACTCTCAATCGCTTTTCCCGATAATTCAAGTATATTTTCGATGGTTGTTTTGGCTTCCGTCTCTTTAAGATCTTTCATTGATAATATATGACAGTTCAAAGAAATAATATTCAATTTAGAACTGATATCATCATGTAAATCATGAGCTATTCTTTTGCGTTCTTCTTCCTGTGTCATAATCGTGGATTGCAAAAGATCTTTATGAAACTGTACCTCAGCATCTTTTTTTTCCATTTCTTTTTGAACTATCTTTCTTTTTGAAAAATAAAAGAATACCATCAATATTATTCCCATCAAAAACATGAGAAAAACACCACTAATTACAATCAATCCTGCTTTATTTTGTTCAGAGAAAAATTCTTCCGCCATTCATAAGTTATTAATAATTGATATATAATAAATAAGACCCCATTAATTTCCCATATCAGGAGATCCATATCATTACCAAAAGAAACAAATGAAGCTGCTGACGCAAAAATTAAAACACTACTCAATAAGTAAAAGAAAATGCCAATATTAACATAATAAAAATACAACTTTTTTGTCAATAGCTCATCAAAATATAGTACAGAATATACTATTAAAACTGAAGCTGTACCTAAAAAACCTATTGAATTGAAAGTGTGATATAATTTTGGATCAATCAGATACTGTATCATAAGTGCTACGAAAATAGCACTAGAAGTATATTTTATAATATTACTTTTCTTATCATTTATCCCTCGAAAATTATGATAATAAAAAAAACTAACCAGTACAAACTGGAAGAAAAGATAATAATTTGAAAGAAAATGATTGTTCATTCTATGAGATGCATAGACTTCCATCACTAACTGAATAACCCCAATACTAAAAAGATAAAAAACAAAAAATTTATAGGCTTTTTTATTCTTAAAAAAGCCTATAATGTAAATTATAATATTGATAAAAAGGATTACATATCCAATACTGGATACAATTTTTAATCCATCCATTTATTAAAGTTTATGTTCTATTCTATAGGGCGGAAAACATCGTTTAATGGACTTGTAATATCACAAGAAGGAGGGCATGGTCTTGTAAAATCATAGATTTGACCATCTGATCTATTTGATTCAACAGTAATCATATCAATATAAGTTTCTACTTTCTTATCATAACGAGCTCCTACAAACATTAATTTTTCAATATTATCATCATCAACTCCGATATAAGCTCTTACTGCATCTATCTCTTCTGATAGAATACCTAATAAATCTTCTTTAGGAATTAAAAAAGCATGTAACTCATTGTGTGCATTGTAAGTACTTTCTTCTTCTCTCCATCTTCTAGCCCATTTTTGAGCAACATCTAATTTAATTGTAGTGTCGAATTTATTTTCGTCAGACATAATTTTTTGATTTTTTGATTATTTTTTTCGGTTAATAGTACTACAAACTTACCACTTTTATTATGAATTTATTCTCATGATGCACCATAAAAACATTATATTATTCTAATAATAAAGTTAAAAAATAACAAATAGAGAATTTCAGACACCAAAACAGGTATTTCTACCCGCTTTTAAGAATTAGGGATAAATTAAATTTGTGCTATAAACTTAAAAACCTAGAAATTATGGACGAATACATTGGAATTATCAAATTATTTGCAGGTAGCTACGCACCTCAAAATTATGAGTTTTGTGCAGGACAAACATTAGGAATTAATCAATATCAAACATTATTTGCAATCATAGGAACTACTTATGGAGGAAATGGTCAAACTAATTTTATGTTACCCGATCTAAGAAGTAGAGTTGCTGTTGGCGCAGGTCAAGGTATAGGCTTATCAAATTATATTCCTGGTGAAGTAATCGGTACAGAGAATAATTCTATTCTTCTCAGTAATATGCCACCTCATAATCATGCTGGACAATTATCTGTAAATTCAGGTGATTCAACTGTTAGTACACCTGTAGCCGGAAATAGTATTGCCACCCCAGGGGCAATATCAGGTAGATCATTTGTAGGAACGCTAGGATACAATGCCGCTGCTCCAAATGTAGTCTTAAATAATGGATCTGTAACAACAGGAATATCAGGTTCTGGTATACCTGTTAATAATATACAACCTTCATTAGGTTTAAATTATATTATTTGCGTGAATGGTATTTATCCTCCTAGACCCTAATAATTTTTAAAAAAAACTAACCTTCAAGCTGATAGATCCATTTTGGTGTTTCTCCAAAAGGATATATCAGCTTAAAGGATTTATAAGCTGTAAAATTCGGCAATGAAAGAATACAATATGGATTAGTAATATAGGAATCCCCAGTTTTTAATTCAAGGTTATTAAAAATTTTAATTTCTGTTAAAATACAAACGTCGGGATAATTATCAAATTTATGTGGCAGCTCATAAAGTCTACTTTCAAATCCAATAGTGTCATTAAAAATTAAATCGGACTTCTTATTTATTGAAAATAACTGGTCGACATGATATCGGTTAATATAAGCTTCCCCTGAAAAAACAGCTTCTGTTATGTCAATATCACTTTTAAGATAAGGTTCTTTCACATGAAATGTATAAGCCAAATTAATATTTATTTCCTCAGGAATTAAAATACCATTTGGTAACATTTGTGGAACAAGATTGCTTGCAATAGCAACTTGAGGTTCACGAATCAGCGCATAATACATTGTTTCAGAGATCAACAAATGTATTGGCCAAGAATCCGGTTTTTTGTAAGTAATTGCATCTGCCTGATTAGCTCTAACTTCATAATCCATCAAACCGATGTTTGATAAAAGATTACGTACTGAAGAGATTGAAGAAGTATTAATATCTAATAAAATTGCTTCCAGATCATTTTTGTCAAATAAGGGCAAAAGTGGTAAAAGTAATGTTGCATATGGGCCACAGCCTGCATACAATATGTTTATTTTTTGACCTGGAAAACGAGTATAAAGTTCATTGACGGCCTGAAATACTCCTTTTATAAAACGTGCAGTTCTCAAATAATCATCAACACAAAGTGCCGCATCAAAAGAGGATAATGCAATACCACCTTCCGTTACTGTCTCATTATGTTTTACTAAACTATGATGGTCATTAAACACAAACTGTTTAAAGAAAATTGAAAGAAGTTTAGCAGATTCTATTTCTTCAACTATTGTTTTTGAATTAATAATATGACGTGTAATTTCTGCTAATTCCTGTTTATACATACTTAATGTTTTAAAAGCACAAATAAATAATAAAAAACATTAGAAAGTATAATAAACAAACAAATTGTTAATCTCATTCATAAAATTATGAAAAAAAATTACATTATTACGTTGCTATTTCTTTTAGTCTATCAACTGTTTTCAGCACAGACAACTGAAACATTTGAAGATGAAACAGCAGCATCGATGAGCTTTACGGATAACGGACAGGTATTTAACATTACCTCACAAGCTCAAGGTCCATTTGATATTCAAGCAGCCTATCCTGGATCAGGCTGGAATGGAATTTCCGCAGACAATAAATATATTGACAATGACGGCCATGCTTCGCCTAACGTAGGAGTACAATTTACAATATCTTCTGCAGGAGCTACAGTATTCCAACTCAAATCATTGTATTTATACATTGCTAATTCTAATGGTACTTTCCCTACTACTGGAACCTGTACAATCACAGGTAAATTAGCTGGAACAACCGTATTTACTGCATCGGCAAGTACAGGTTTTAATATCAGCCCAATTGTTAATAATGGTTTTACACTTATTGACATGCTCAATTATGGAGGAGCAGACAATTCTTCTACCTCAATTGATCAATATATAATTACAACAACAGGATCAATCGCTTATATAGCACTAGATGCTATGAAATGGCAAAAATTTTGTACTCCTGTAACTGTAACACCTCTAGCTCAGACCAATGTGTCTTGTAATGGAGGTAATAATGGCTCAGCATCTGTAATGGCAAGTGGTGGTACAGGTTTTACATACAACTGGACTCCTGGTAATCCTACTGGAGATGCAACTCCCACTGTTACAGGGCTAACTCCTGGATTATGGACTTGTACAGTAACAAATTCTTGTGGTAATTCTAATTCTACTACATTCACAATTACACAGCCCTCATTAATTACAGCTACAACATCACAAACCAATGTATCTTGTAATGGGACTAATAATGGTGTTGCATCTGTAACGACATCTGGTGGAACTGGAACTTATACTTACTCATGGGCACCGTCGGGTGGAACAGCGGCTACAGCCTCTGGACTTACAGCAGGAGCCTATACGGTAACTATAAAGGATGCCAATTTATGTACAATAACCAAAAACTTTACCATTACACAACCTCCTGCAATAACAGCTACAATGATACAAACCGATGTATCTTGTAACGGTGCTAATAATGGGTCAGCATCTGTAATAGTATCAGGGGGAACTCCTTTTTATACCTATTCTTGGGCACCTACTGGTGGAACAGCGGCTACGGCTTCTGGACTTACTGCAGGAAATTATACGGTAACGATTACTGACCTAAATTTATGTACATTAACGAAAACGTTCACCATTACACAACCTTCCCTAATTACGGCTAC
This sequence comes from Flavobacterium aerium, assembly GCF_030766725.1. Classification (GTDB taxonomy): domain Bacteria; phylum Bacteroidota; class Bacteroidia; order Flavobacteriales; family Flavobacteriaceae; genus Flavobacterium; species Flavobacterium aerium. Next base: position 426,457 of record NZ_JARQWR010000003.1, read on the forward strand.
AACAGGACAAACCAACGTTTCATGTAATGGTGGTACTGATGGATCAGCAACAGTGACTGTATCGGGAGGAACTCCTAACTATACCTATTCCTGGGCACCAACAGGTGGGGCTGCACCTACAGCTTCAGGGCTTACACCTGGAGTCTATACGGTAACTATTACTGACCTGAATTCATGTACATTAACCAAAAGCTTTACCATTACACAACCTTCCCTAATTACGGCTACAACAACACAAAACAATGTGTCTTGCAATGGAAGTAATAATGGATCAGCAACAGTGACCGTATCAGGGGGAACTCCTAACTATACTTACTCTTGGGCACCGTCGGGTGGAACGGCAGCGACAGCTTCTGGACTTACTGCAGGAGTCTATACGGTAACTATAAAGGATGCTAATTTATGTTCAATAACTAAAAACTTTATCATCAGTCAACCTTCCCTAATTACGGCTACAACAACACAAAACAATGTGTCTTGCAATGGAAGTAATGATGGATCAGCAACAGTAACCGTATCGGGGGGAACTCCTAACTATACTTACTCTTGGGCACCGTCGGGTGGAACGGCAGCGACAGCTTCTGGACTTACTGCAGGAGCCTATACGGTAACTATAAAAGATGCTAATTTATGTTCAATAACTAAAAACTTTATCATCAGTCAACCTGCTCCAATTGCTGCCATAACAACACAAAATAATGTGTCTTGCAATGGAGGTAATAATGGATCAGCAACCGTAACTGTATCGGGGGGAACTCCCAACTATACTTACTCTTGGGCACCTTCGGGAGGAACGGCAGCGACAGCCTCTGGACTTGTACCTGGAATCTATACCGTAACCATAACCGATGCTAATTTATGTTCAATAACTAAAACGTTTACTATTACACAACCTGCTCCAATTGTTGCCACAACAACACAAAACAATGTGTCTTGCAATGGAAATAATAATGGATCAGCAACTGTAACTGTATCGGGTGGAACTCCTACCTATACTTACTCTTGGGCACCTACTGGTGGAACAGCGGCTACGGCTTCTGGACTTACTGCAGGAAACTACACCGTAACGATTACGGATGCGAACAATTGCACGACAACGCAAAACTTCACCATCAATGAACCAACTCCTATGGCAGTAACAGCTGTACAAACGGATGTACCTTGTAATGGTGGTAGTAATGGATCAGCAACTGTAACCGTATCAGGTGGAACTGGAGCATATACTTACTCTTGGGCACCTACGGGTGGAACAGCGGCTACGGCTTCTGGACTTACTGTAGGAAACTACACCGTAACGATTACGGATGCGAACAATTGCACGACAACGCAAAACTTCACCATTAATGAACCAACTCCTATGGATGTAACAGCTGTACAAACGGATGTACCTTGTAATGGTGGTAGTAATGGATCAGCAACTGTAACTGTATCAGGTGGAACTGGAGCATATACTTACTCTTGGGCACCTTCTGGGGGAACAGCAGCGACAGCTTCTGGACTTACTGCAGGAAACTACACTGTAACGATTACAGATGCGAACAATTGCACGACAACGCAAAACTTCACCATCAATGAACCAACTCCTATGGCTGTAACAGCTGTACAAACGGATGTACCTTGTAATGGTGGTAGTAATGGATCAGCAACTGTAACTGTATCAGGTGGAACTGGAGCATATACTTACTCTTGGTCTCCTTCTGGGGGAACAGCAGCGACAGCTTCTGGACTTACTGCAGGAAACTACACTGTAACGATTACAGATGCGAACAATTGCACGACAACGCAAAACTTCACCATCAATGAACCAACTCCTATGGCTG
>NZ_JARQWR010000040.1 GCF_030766725.1 Flavobacterium aerium
CTGTTGGATTTATAATCTCACAAAATGTTTGTGTAGACTGTGTTGTCGTTGGTGCTGGTGTAACAGTAATTTTGGCTAGAACGGCTAAACGAGTTTTACTCTCACATCCGTTTGCGGTTTGAGAAGCGTAATATGTCGTTCCATCCACTAAAGCTACTGTTGACGCTAAAGCAGTTCCACCCGTTGCAGCAGTATACCACTGAATAGTTGTTCCTGTTGCTTGTAAGTTCGCTACTGTTGGATTAGCAATCTCACAGAAAGTCTGTGTAGACTGCGTTGTCGTTGGTGCCGGTGTTTTAGTGATTTTTGCAGTTACGGCTAAACGAGTTTTACTTTCACATCCGTTTGCGGTTTGAGAAGCGTAATACGTTGTTCCGTCTACTAAAGCTACTGTTGCTACTAAAGCTGTTCCACCTGTAGCAGCAGTATACCACTGAATTGTTGTTCCTGTTGCTTGTAAGTTCGCTACTGTTGGGTTTACGATCTCACAGAATGTTTGTGTTGACTGTGTTGTCGTTGGTGCTGGTGTAACAGTAATTTTGGCTAGAACGGCTAAACGAGTTTTACTCTCACATCCGTTTGCG
>NZ_JARQWR010000041.1 GCF_030766725.1 Flavobacterium aerium
TATTGCTTGTGGAAAGTTTTGGTGAATCGGGTTTTACCCATAAAATCCAATTGGGAATCGACCTGTGTATAACCACCCCAAGTATTTTGAGTGTAACTGGAAATGGGTCTGCTTTTTTCATCGTACAAGGTATGACTTCGTTGTTGTAAAAGGGCAGTAGCCGATAAACCACGTACCCAGTTTCCGGTAGCCAATCCTTTGGCATTAACCAATACCGTTTGTCCTTCTATTTGTCCCGGTAGTGTTGGTGCATTCGGGTAAGTATAATTATCGTAATAGTTTACGGTTAATAATTTTAATCCACTGGTTGGGAAAGCAACCGAAGTATAACCTATACTCACGCCATCGACAGTATTAGCTGTAACGCGCTTTTCAGAAAAATTACCGTTAGTAGCATTGCGTTGTGCCTGTAATGTACTTCGACTGGCCGATGTTTTGAACCATCCCGTATAAGCCACTCGGCCAAAGGCATCATATTTGGTAATAATCCATCCCATCTCGGTTCCGCCAAAAGGGGTGAAGGCCGGTCCTGTAGCCA
>NZ_JARQWR010000042.1 GCF_030766725.1 Flavobacterium aerium
TATTGCTTGTGGAAAGTTTTGGTGAATCGGGTTTTACCCATAAAATCCAATTGGGAATCGACCTGTGTATAACCACCCCAAGTATTTTGAGTGTAACTGGAAATGGGTCTGCTTTTTTCATCGTACAGGGTATGACTTCGTTGTTGTAAAAGGGCAGTAGCCGATAAACCACGTACCCAGTTTCCGGTAGCCAATCCTTTGGCATTAACCAATACCGTTTGTCCTTCTATTTGTCCCGGTAGCGTAGGGGCATTCGGGTAAGTATAATTATCGTAATAGTTTACGGTTAATAATTTTAATCCACTGGTTGGGAAAGCAACCGAAGTATAACCTATACTCACGCCATCGACAGTATTAGCCGTAACGCGCTTTTCAGAAAAATTACCGTTAGTAGCATTGCGTTGTGCCTGCAATGTACTTCGACTGGCCGATGTTTTGAACCATCCCGTATAAGCCACTCGGCCAAAGGCATCATATTTGGTAATAATCCATCCCATCTCGGTTCCGCCAAAAGGGGTGAAGGCCGGTCCTGTAGCCA
>NZ_JARQWR010000043.1 GCF_030766725.1 Flavobacterium aerium
TAGTAATAACGACAGTTACCGCTAAACGGGTTGCACTCTCACAAGAGTCTGCTGTTTGAGAAGCGTAATACGTCGCTCCATCTACTAAAGCGGTTGTTGTAGCTAGAGGAGTTGTTGAAGTAGCACTCGCGTACCACTGCACCTGTGTTCCTGTTACATCTAAACTTGCAATAGTAGTGTTATCAATCTCACAGAAAGTCTGTGTTGTTTCACTTGTTGTCGGTGCTTCTGTTTTAGTAATAACTACCGTTACCGCTAAACGGGTTGCACTCTCACAAGCGTCTGCCGTTTGAGAAGCATAATACGTTGCTCCATCTACTAAAGCAGTAGTTGTAGCTAGAGGAGTTGTTGAAGTAGCACTCGCGTACCACTGAACCTGTGTTCCTGTTACATTTAAACTTGCAATAGTAGTGTTATCAATTTCACAGAAAGTCTGTGTTGCTTGTGTTGTGGTTGGTGCTTCTGTTTTAGTAATAAC
>NZ_JARQWR010000044.1 GCF_030766725.1 Flavobacterium aerium
GATTAGCTAAATGTGTCAGTTGGTACTTTTCTCGCTAGGCACATAATACCTGCAATAACAGCAAGTACACCTGGAACGATCCATAGTAATCCTACTAAGAAGAAACCTACAACACCAGCTACTAGCGTCAAGATACCGAATACTTTAGCATTGCGTTTAATTAATACAGCAAAAACAATCAAAGCAATACCAAGCACTAAAGCAATTATAGAGAAAATTACTGTTAAACCACCTGCAGCAGCAAGTGCTTCAGAGTCAGCAGCAGTCATCGCAGTTGCGTTAGATAATTCTTCACTGCCAGAAAGAGCAGCAAGTAAACCTCCGCCCGCGATTCCAGTAATACCAGCAATAATACCTGTAATTCCTGCAATTAATGTTAGAACAAATTCTGATTTTCTTG
>NZ_JARQWR010000045.1 GCF_030766725.1 Flavobacterium aerium
GGGTTTCCAATATTGGGTGCTTCATCGTTAATACCCGTCAACCAACCTCGAATGTTGTAGCGGTAATCTACTTTTTGTAATCCGGTTGTTCCAGAAGCATCGGTTCCACCCACATTTTTACCTACAAGTTGTCCTAATGCATCATAGGTATTACTAGCGATTAATTGTTCGGGTAAGGAGTTAATCTGTTGTTTGTGTGTCAATAGTCTGTCCTGAGCAGTATAGCTATAGGTATCGACAATACGTAACAAGTCACTTTCTGGATATTGCTTGTGGAAAGTTTTGGTGAATCGGGTTTTACCCATAAAATCCAATTGGGAATCGACCTGTGTATAACCACCCCAAGTATTTTGAGTGTAACTGGAAATGGGTCTGCTTTTTTCATCGTACA
>NZ_JARQWR010000046.1 GCF_030766725.1 Flavobacterium aerium
GGCCAATCGGACCCGCTAATTAAAGATGCTTTACTCACCGTAATTAATAAAAAAGGATTCCTACCTCCACTACCAACGGAGGAAAATCCAAATCAAGCACCCATTTCTGGAAAACCACCCGTTCGTGGCATTCCTGATCCATCTAGCGTTTTTGAATTAGTCAAAAACAGCGAAAACTCCATAAAATCCTTGAAGCAAACCATTGAAACTAAAAACGGATCCGATTTGTTTGATTTTATCGTAGAAGATTTGGAAGAATTAAAAAGAGTTTTATTTAATCCTACTAGTATTGATGCTATTATGGCCGGTATGGACGCTTCAGCTTGGTTAAATGAACATATTTACCAGTGGCTGGGAGAAAAAAATGTCGCCGATAAACTGTCAGAATC
>NZ_JARQWR010000047.1 GCF_030766725.1 Flavobacterium aerium
TAGCGGTAACGGTAGTTATTACTAAAACAGAAGCACCAACAACAACACAAACAACACAGACCTTCTGTGAAATTGATAACACTACTATTGCAAGTTTACAAGTAACAGGAACACAGGTTCAGTGGTACGCGAGTGCTACTTCAACAACTCCTCTAGCTACAACAACTGCTTTAGTAGATGGAGCAACGTATTACGCTTCTCAAACAGCAGACTCTTGTGAGAGTGCAACACGTTTAGCGATAACTGTAGTTATTACTAAAACAGAAGCACCAACCACAACACAAGCAACACAGACTTTCTGTGAAATTGATAACACTACTATTGCAAGTTTAAATGTAACAGGAACACAGGTTCAGTGGTACGCGAGTGCTACTT
>NZ_JARQWR010000048.1 GCF_030766725.1 Flavobacterium aerium
ATGATCGGTATAATTGAATACATAATTATAACTCCCTTGGGTATAATTGACATAACCCTCCGCATGCGGGAAGAATTTCAAGGTATTGTTGTAATACTGAAATCCCTGAGAATAATCCGTTTTTGCCGGTACACCATTTTCGGTTACGACCTTTTGGATTTTAGTTCCATCGCCCGTATAAAGATATTCAATTTGGTTTCCATTTGCAAAAATAATATTCGTGGGTAAATTCAGATGGTTGTAAAAAATCGTTTTAATTTCTTTATTATCATCGCGAATCAAATTACCATTGGCATCATATTTATAATCATCTTCTGGATCCGTAATACCGTTACTGTCGTCCTTGAATCCCGCCGGATTGTTGGAGGT
>NZ_JARQWR010000049.1 GCF_030766725.1 Flavobacterium aerium
CGCAAACGGATGTGAGAGTAAAACTCGTTTAGCCGTTCTAGCCAAAATTACTGTTACACCAGCACCAACGACAACACAGTCAACACAAACATTCTGTGAGATCGTAAACCCAACAGTAGCGAACTTATCTGCAACAGGAACTGCGATTCAGTGGTATACTGCTGCTACAGGTGGAACAGCTTTAGCATCAACAGTAGCTTTAGTAGATGGAACAACGTATTATGCTTCTCAAACCGCAAACGGATGTGAGAGTAAAACTCGTTTAGCCGTTCTAGCCAAAATCACTGTTACACCAGCACCAACGACAACACAGTCTACACAGACTTTCTGTG
>NZ_JARQWR010000004.1 GCF_030766725.1 Flavobacterium aerium
TTCGGGTCGGCAAAGCTAAATCTTTTTTACATCTCTCGCAAATCTTTTTTTATCTTTTTTCTAAAAGCTAAATCCCAATCTGACTGCTGTATTTCTGATGAACTTGTGCGCTGTTGCGGGTGCAAAACTACAACCTTTTTAGACTTAAACAATACTTTTTTAAAGTTATTTTTACCTTTTCTTAACTTTTAATCTCAATCAACTGAATTACACCATATTGTAATCAATCTTTTTTTACCATATTATCGCAAATCGAACCAGTTTATCAGCCTTTTCTGCTGCTAGCAGTGGTTTTATCTATATATACCTATTTATATAGGTACAATTTATAACACAATTATTGTCTTAAAAGCTTCATTTTGCCCTCCATTAGACTAAAAGAACTCTTTTACTAAGAAACAAGCTGGGATTAAAAGCTCTTTTCAGGTTATCCTCTACTAGATTTTGATTTTAACCATACATCCATTCCAAAATTCCTTCCTTATATATAAGGAGTAGTATAAAATTTAGAACAAGCCTAATCTATCCTGTTATACTATATATAGTATAATAACGAAGTGTCAATATTAGCTTATCAATATTGGTACTCAAAAAATCTATAAACCAAAAAACGTCCAGAATTTCTTCTAGACGTTTTCTTCACTAAACTAATAAACTAAAAAATTAAAAACACTGGTTTCAACTGGATGAAGATTGAGTTACTCTCCATCGGTTGTGCTGTAGTGCAGAGTTATTAATTGTAGAAGATCTTTCCACTCTTAATTTCTTCTCCAGTCACAATTTTATAAAAATATAATCCCTTTGGATAATTAACTGGAATATTCCAATTGATTCCCTGATTTGGTTTTACTACTCCTTTATATATAGTAGAACTATTTCCAAGCCATTCAGAATAAATAATAATTTCTACTTCTTTATTCTCCCAAACATCATTCTGAAAATTCACCAATCCGTTTGTTGGATTTGGATATACCTTAACAGTAATCGATTGTTCTTGTTCAGTAATATTTAGGTTTTCGAAAGTCGATATTTGACGGCCACTAAAATCATAAGAAACAGTATTGCTAAAAGATTTTTTTCCTCCAGATTTTACAATTCTATAATATTTTGTTATCATCCCTGGAATTTGTGTTATAGTATAATTCTGTTGATCGCCCACTAATTTATTAACCTCTCCAATAACCTCATCACCTATCATATTATATGAATACCATTCATAAGTATAAAATCCTTGGCCTAAACCCCCATTAGGTAAACTTCCTGTAATTTCTAATCCATTCAAAGCAATCGAATTATTAAGAATCTGAGTTCCTGGTATAACTTGAATAGAATTACTTGTAATACTTTGAATGCCAGAAGTAACAGTCCTATTAATATAGAGATTGGGGTATTGATTTAAATAATCATATACAAAATCTGGAATTATTAAATCCAAACCTATACCTTGAATAATTATTGGATCTTCTGGACTATACAATGTCCAAAAATAACTATATAGTCCTGTACCCCCTATAGGAAGGCTTCCAGAAATCAATGAACCATTTAAAATAATAGAATTACTTAATAACTGTGGTGCTGCAATAACGTTTATAGTAACTTCATTACTAATGCTATTTGCATTACCCGATTTAGTTAGTCTTCTATAATTTGTTGTAACCAATAAACTCCCTGGCATTAAACTTCCAGTAGTAGCCCCCTCAACTATATTCCAAGACCCATTGACTTCTTTTTTTTCCCATTGGTAGGTATATGTTCCGCTACCATTACCTCCACTGGGTTGACTACCAAATATGTTGGCACCACTATTACCCTCATTAATAGTTTGATTTCCACTTATTTCATTATTTGTAATTAGAGGACTATCATTCACCTGAATAGTAATTTCATTGCTACTGTTCGCTCTACCACCAGAAAGCGCATATCTTCTAAACTTGGTTGTTCTGGTTAGAGCTTCAGGTGTATATATATTACTTGTCGCTCCATTAATCTGAACCCAATTATTTACTCCATCATTTTTATCCCATTGATAGGTATAAGTCCCTGTTCCTCCATTAGGATTAGTACCTGTTAACATGGACGGTATTTGTCCATAATATATAGTTTGATTCTGAGTAATTGTGTTATTTGTAATTGGTGGAACGAGAGTTTTTACAACTTTTAAATCACTACTTTTATAAATGGATCCACTATAAGAAACATATTCTGCAAAAACAGCTCCTCCAGTATTATTAAATGCACTCGCTAATAATGTGAAAGAAAAATTACGTGATACAAAATTACTACCAAAGAATGGGGCAGAAATAGTGTTACTAATTCTGATTACACCTGAACCAGGGCTTTTTTGATAATATAATGATATATTTCCTTCTTTACCTCCCATGGGGGGGGTTATTGGTCGTGACTTCAACATCTAACTTAACACTCATCGAAGAGGCATCAAGTCCAAAGCTGATAGTCCCTCCAGAATTTACATAATTATCATTTACTAAAAGGGTTGAATTATTTATTGAAACATTAAACTGACTATATGAAAACAATGAATAGATACTCAGAAATAATGTAAAAAATAGTTTTAAGTAATTATTTTTCATAATTGATATTTTAGATTAAAAAAACCTGACAAGTTTGCACCTGCCAGGTTTAAAAAAATTAAAACTAACAAACAAAACTTACATTATTGTAATAATGTATATTGAACTGTTGGATATCCTCTTACTCCTGCATCATTTGTCATAGCAAGGAATTTCACTTTATAAACATTGCCGTCTGCATCTTTCACAACATAAAAACGGTCTGTTTTAATACTTGGCAAAGTTGTATTACTTCCACCGTTTCTCCAATTTGAACCAATAATTCTTTGATCTGTTGTAGATCCAGCAAATTTAGCTTCAGTTACATTCGCTAATTTGAAATTCTCAAATGTTATACCCTCAGAATTTAAAACTTGGTAAACTTTAGTACCACCTTTCATATTTGTAACGATGAAATCAGAGAAACCATAAGTAACAGCTCCAGATCCCATTACAAGATAATTTGTAAAAGTTGTAAAGTTTATATCCCATTTCTTTTTTGTTGGTTCAACAGTCGTTGCACTACCGCTTGCTAAACTGAAAAAAGTAAAATTAAAGTCTGCATTTTTAGTAACTGTTTTCTCTGTAAAAGTTGTAGAAGCAAGATCTGCGTACTGAATTTTATATCCAGTTCCACTTCTTAAAATTCTTACTTTTTTCCATCCTCTCTCTGCTCCATCAGTACTAGCTGATCCTACAGAAGGAGTAGTAGTTGAAATTGCAAAACCAAGATTTACTAAATATACATTGTTATTCGCATCAGTAGCTGAAATTTCAGCAATAGCTGTACCTTCACCATTACCTGCACCTGCTAATACTCCTGTTGGATTATCTACATAACCACTTGAAGCTAATGTTTCTCCACCACCTACAGCAACATCTGTATTGGCTACTTGAGGTAACGTGATATCATTTGTTGCTAATTTCTTAACAGCCATTTTAAGTGATCCATTAATAATCACTCTAAAATCAGATCCCCCTGAAAATCCAAAATCCCAAGAAGCTCTATTTACTGATGTAGAACTTTCAGTGCTTAAATCTAAGTATACTTGATTTGGTTGATTTGGACCACCAACTGTTGGTTGAAGTATTTTCCCTGATGATGGTGGTGTTACCACTTCTACTGGAGTAGTCGCATTATCATCGCTACTAGAACAAGCTGCAAGTGTTAAAGCAGCCATCGATAAGAATAAAAATCTTTTTTTCATTTTATTTTGTATTAGATATTTATATTAAAAGTTAAGGTTATACGTAAGTTTTGCATAATATGATCTTCCATAAGCCAGCATGATATTAGAAGATGTTGCATGTCCTCCACCTTCTGCTGTTCTTGTTTGGTTAACATTCGTCACATCCAAAAGATTTCTTGCTCCAACCATGAAGTCCAATCTGTTTTTGAAAAATGATTTTCTAATCGATGCATCTAACCAATTACTGGCTTCGATGTCTGAAATAACAAATTCTGAATTTCCTTCGATATATTGTTGTGTCTTTCCATTGTATTTATAATAGGCCGAAAAAACGGTTCCCCATTTCGGAATAGAATAGGATATGCTTGTATTTAAATTAAATGAATACAGAAATTTATCATCTGAACTAAATAATTGGTTCTCGATAACACGTGATACTCCAACTAGTGATGCTCCAAAATTAAACATCCAGTTATTTTGTTTCAATTGATGGTTAGTGGACACATTCCACATATTATATTTACTAATATTGATGTATTGGTATTCTGGTATTCCAGCACTATTGAATTTAATAAATGCCATATCTATTCGATCTTTCACATTTAAGAAACTTGTTGTGATGGTATTTGTCATGACAAGACCAGACTTAAAGTAGGTTCCTTTTTTTAAACTTATCTCATACGAAGTACTTGTTTCAGGAATCAGATTTTCATTTCCTGTAAAATGATGCCCGTCAAAAATTAGTTTTGAGTATAATTCATCAAATGTTGGTGTTCTGAAAGACTTTCCTAATGACCCTCTTAATTCTACTCCTTTGCCAAACAAATAACGTAATCCTAAGGATGAAGCATACTGATCATCAAATTTTGATTGTGAAGAAAAACGCAATCCTGGGCGTAAATAGAAACTTTCTGTCGCTTTAATTTCAGAATTAACAAAGAAATCATAATTCTCTAATCGTTTTCTAACAGGAGAAATAATATTCTCATCTTGAATTAATGAAAATCCATTATTGTTTACAAATTCATATCCTAGTTGTAAATCAACTTTACTATCTGAAAAGAAATTACTTACTGTTCCTGTCGAATAGGTTACTTCCATCGACTGATCCTGCACTCTTTTATTTAAAGTTTCATCTCCATTTGTAATATTATATCTAAAGTCTTCTATTTCTCTAGCTTGTCTTTGATGGGATACCGAAACGTTGTAGTTTAATTGAGAAAATAATTTTCCGACAGCATTTAGATGATGATAATAACGGTTTGTAAAATATCTTTTATCATCGGAATACAAATAGGATCCTAATTGTGAATTATAACCTGATTGTACTGTGGTATTAAAATAATCAGTATTTTCATCTAAGTATTCAAATTTATAGAATACTCGGAAATTATTTTTATGGTAGCTAATTAATGCATTTGATATTAGCTGTTCTTTTGGCAACCAACTATATCCCCTAGTGAAGTCATTTTCTTTATAATCTTTTCCTTTTTTATCTCCTAGATATCCTTGAAAATCATTTCTGTTTACACCAGCAGATATATACCAATTCTCTGAAAGATTATGTGCAAGGCGCAATGATTGAATATGTCTTCCTTGTTTAAAAAATGAGAATTCTTTATTAACGGTTTCTTCTTGTGCAGTAGCAGTAATAGACCATTTATGTTTTGAAGATTTTTTAGAGATAATATTAAGTATGCCACTCACAGCATTTGCTCCATGAGTAACACCCATTGATCCTTCTATAATTTCAATTCGTTCAACATCATTCAGATTGATTTGAGTTAAATCGATATTATTTCCTAGTCCAGCTTCATTTGCCAAAGGCACATTATCCACTAAAATTTTAAAATATTGTGCATCTAAACCAAATAATGATACTGTAGAACGCCCATCGTTACCACTTGGTCGTACTGTAATATTAAGGTATTGGTTTAATACATCCCCAAGATTATTTGCTGCTAAATTCTGAATGTCCTGATTTGAAATTACTCGAACATTAAAAACTGATTTATTAATTGATTGTGGTTCGAATTGACCTGTAACCACAACTTCATTCAATTTGTTTTCTTTACGAATTGAGTCTTGTTCAGTTGTCTGAGCGTATGAACTAAATCCTAGGAAAGAAGATAGTAGTAAAAAATAACCTTTATTGATTTGCATTATTTAATTATATTTAGATTAATTCTAAATTGCAAATTTAAACGAGTCATTTGTATTACGCAAGTTATTTTTACTAATTCTAAATAAAAATAAAAGCAGCGTAATTACGCTGCTTTTAAGAATAGATATTTTTAGTCTAATTACAAATCAAAACCCATGTTAACACCTAGTTTTGAAGCAATTATCTTTGTAATTCTAGCTTTTAATGCCGGTATTTTTATGCTTGAAATAACTTCATTGGTAAACGCATACATCAATAGAGCACGTGCTTCTTTGTATGGAATACCTCTAGATTGCATATAAAACATTGCACTTTCATCTAATTGTCCAATAGTACAACCGTGAGAACACTTCACATCATCTGCAAAAATCTCTAATTGAGGCTTTGCATTTATGCTTGCTTTATCACTCAAAAGGATATTGTTGTTTTTCTGAAATGCATCTGTTTTTTGCGCTTCTTTTTCTACATATATTTTACCATTGAAAACACCTGTTGAACGATCACCATAAATTCCTTTATAGTTTTGATGGCTTTCACAGTTCGGTTGAGCATGGTGTACTAATGTATAATGATCAACGTGTTGTTTATCTCCTATAATAGTAATTCCTTTTAGAGTAGAGTCGATACGCTCTCCAAAATGATAGAAATTCAAATTGTTACGGGTAATATTTCCTCCAAAAGAGAAGGTATGTACCGAACAAAAGCTTTCTCCATCCTGAGATATATACGTATTGTCAATTAAATTCGCCTGATCATTGTCATTTTGAATTTTATAGTAGTCCAAATTTGCTCTTTTTTGAACAAATATCTCCGTTACACTATTTGTCAATACAGGATTACTGTTTAAACTTTGATGACGTTCGATGATTTGAACGTGTGCATTTTCTGCAACTACAATCAGGTTTCGTGGTTGTACCAATAGAGCAGCCTCATTTCCTGTAGAAAAATGAATTACTTCAATCGGTTTGTCTGCTACTTTACTTTTTGGGATATTAATATATGCTCCTTCAAATGCAAAAGCAGTATTCAAAGAGGTTAAACTCTCTTCTCTATTTGCAATTTTATTGAAATAGGTATCAATAACCGTTTTGTATTTAGGTTTATTCAATGCTGATGACATTAAACAAACGTCCATTCCATCATGTGTTGTTGAAGATAAGAAAGAACTATAAACACCGTCTACAAAAACAATTTTATAGGTATCTACTTCATTCAGAAAATACTTCTTTACGTCTTTGAAATCAACCACATTTTCCCCTTTTGGGAAAACACTAAAATCATTTTTTAATACTGAACTCAGCGAAGTATATTTCCAAGCTTCATCTTTCTTTGTTGGAAAACCTTTTATTTCAAAATTCTTTAAGGCTTCTGTACGGATATCATGCAAATCTGCATCGATATCTACACGTTCTTCAAAAGCCATAAAAGAAGATATTAATTTTTCTTTTAATTCCATTTTTGGGTATCTAATGTGCGAAAGTTCAACTTTCAAACTCTTAATTATGTTCAATTACTTAAATCAGGTTATTTTTGAAGGTTTCAATTTGGAAATTATTTCTTCAATTGATTACTCCGTACCGATTTAACTAGTTTACTTCTTCAACTTCTTGTTTAATCCAGTCGTATCCTTTTTCTTCTAGTTCATACGCCAATTCTTTTGTGCCTGATTTTACAATTTTTCCATTGTATAATACGTGTACAAAATCTGGAACGATATAATCTAATAGTCTTTGGTAGTGTGTAATTACGATAATTGCGTTATTCTCACTTTTTAATTTATTCACACCATTTGCTACAATACGCAAAGCATCAATATCTAATCCTGAATCTGTTTCATCCAAAATTGCCAATTTTGGCTCTAGCATTGCCATTTGAAAAATCTCATTTCTCTTTTTCTCACCACCAGAAAATCCTTCATTTAATGAACGGGATAAAAATTTTCTATCGATTTCCAATAATTCTGATTTCTCACGAATTACTTTCAACATTTCATTTGCTGGCATCTCCTCTAATCCATTTGCTTTACGCTTCTCATTGATTGCCGTTTTCATGAAATTTGTTACTGAAACTCCTGGAATTTCCACAGGATACTGGAACGAAAGGAAAACTCCTTTGTGTGCTCTTTCTTCTGGAGCTAATTCTCCGATGTCTTCTCCTTCAAGAAATACTTCTCCTTCAGTTACTTCATAATTATCATTTCCTGCAATTACAGCCGAAAGTGTGCTTTTACCAGAACCATTAGGTCCCATGATTGCATGTACTTCTCCTGCTTTTACTTCAAGGTTTATTCCTCTTAAAATTTCTTTATCTTCTACGCTAGCGTGAAGGTTTACTATTTTTAACATAAGTCAATTTTCAATTAGTTCATTTCATCAAGCCAATAATAGGCTACCGAAATTATTTTGTTTTTTATCTTTACTCTTTGCGTTAAAATCAATTAACCCACAGAACCTTCTAATGATATTTCAAGTAGTTTCTGTGCTTCCACTGCAAATTCCATTGGTAATTTATTTAATACTTCTTTACTAAATCCATTAACAATCAATGCAATTGCTTTTTCTGTTGGAATTCCTCTTTGATTACAATAAAAAACTTGGTCTTCTCCAATTTTGCTGGTCGTTGCCTCGTGTTCTACTTTGGCTGATGGATTTTTAGATTCAATGTATGGGAAAGTATGTGCTCCACAGCTATTTCCCATTAAAAGAGAATCACATTGTGAAAAGTTTCTTGCATTGTCTGCTCTGGCACTAATTTGTACCAATCCTCTATAACTATTTTGAGACCTTCCTGCTGATATTCCTTTAGAAATAATAGTACTTTTTGTATTTTTTCCTAAATGAACCATTTTGGTTCCTGTATCTGCTTGTTGGAAATTATTTGTTACAGCAATAGAATAAAATTCACCAATAGAATTGTCTCCTTTTAAGATACAAGATGGGTATTTCCAAGTCACTGCAGATCCTGTTTCAACTTGTGTCCATGAAATTTTTGCGTTTTTCTCACATAAACCTCTTTTGGTCACAAAATTGAATACACCGCCTTTACCTTCTTTATTTCCAGGATACCAGTTTTGTACTGTTGAATATTTAATCTCAGCATTGTCCAAGGCGATTAATTCTACAACTGCAGCATGCAATTGATTTTCATCACGAGATGGTGCTGTACATCCTTCCAAATAACTTACATAACTTCCTTCATCAGCAATTACTAGTGTTCTTTCAAACTGTCCAGTTCCTGCTTGATTGATACGGAAATAAGTAGATAATTCCATAGGACAACGTACTCCTTTCGGAATATAACAGAACGAACCATCAGAAAATACTGCTGAGTTCAATGCTGCATAAAAATTATCCTTTTGTGGAACGATAGATCCTATATATTTTTGAACTAATTCAGGATGTTCTTTTATCGCTTCAGAAATGGAGCAAAAAATAATTCCTTTTTCATTCAGGGTTTTCTTGAATGTAGTTGCCACAGACACAGAGTCCATAACAATATCAACTGCTACTCCGGATAAAACTTTTTGTTCATCTAATGAAATCCCTAATTTCTTGAATGTTTCCAATAATTCAGGATCAACTTCGTCTAAACTTTTATATTTATCTTTCTTTTTGGGAGCTGAATAATATGATATTGCTTGAAAATCTGGTTTTTGGTAATGTACATTGGCCCATTCTGGTTCTATCATTTCTTGCCAAGCACGGAAAGCTTCAATTCTCCAATCTGTCATCCATTGCGGTTCTTCTTTTTTCTTAGAAATCGCACGAACAATGTCTTCATTTAAGCCAATAGGAAAAGTTTCAGATTCAATATCGGTATAAAATCCGTACTCATACTCCTTGGTTTCGAGTTCAACTTTTAATTCTTCCTCTGTGTATTTACTCATGTTTTTTATATTTAAAGTTTTACCACTTTAAGAAATACCTGGTTTTACCCTGTTTATTTCAAATGCTAAAAACTCTATCTTTTTTGACCAATACTGAGAGACCTCAGCATTGTATTTTTATGTCCATTATCAGTCTGCAAAAATAGGTACTCTTTTTGAAATAATCAGGATACATTTAACGGTTTTGGTCTTCCTTTTCACGGGAGATATTCGTTATTGCATCCTGATCTTCCATTTATTCACGTATTGGGAATATTGTTTTTTAAATAATTATTTTTCAGTCTGTTACAATGAAAAACTTTCTCCACAACCGCATGTTCTGCTAGCATTTGGATTATTAAAAACAAATCCTTTACCGTTGATACCACCTGAAAACTCCAATATTGTTCCTGCTAAGTATAGAAAACTCTTTTTCTCTACTGCAATCTTTATATTATTATCTTCAAATATTTTATCGTCTTCATTTTTTGTTTTGTCGAATTTTAAATCATACGACAAACCTGAGCAACCACCACTTTTTACGCCTACTCGCACGTAATCTGTAGCGCTGTCAAAACCATCATCGCTCATTAGGTCGACGATTTTTTTTCTAGCTGTATCAGATACTTTTATCATAGTTCTAATTGATTTTGTCTAAATTAATATGCAAAGATACCACAATTATATTTTTTTATTACATAGGCTAACATTTTTATAACTTATCGTATGATAATTATCATCTATAATTTGGTTTATCTGAATATTCCATAATTTTTATGTTCTTTTTCTTCTGATTGTGATTCCTCTAAATTTCACTTAAAAATCTATACTTCAAATTATTACATTTATTTCATTTCTTTAAATTCGTTCTGGAAGTATCTATTGGTAGTTCATAATATTATCTGTAATTTGCATCACTATTATAAAATTCAGAAAATCACAAAAAATGAAATTATATCCTATAGAGTGTGGTAATTTTAAATTGGATGGTGGAGCGATGTTTGGTGTTGTTCCTAAAGTAATTTGGAATAAAACCAACCCTGCAGATGACAACAATATGATTGATCTTGCAACGCGTAGTATGTTAATTGAGGATGGAGATCGATTAATTTTAATTGATACTGGAATGGGCGACAAACAGTCTGAAAAATTCTTTGCTTATTATTATATGTGGGGTGATTATACTTTAGACAAATCGCTAGCCAAACATGGTTTTCACCGTGATGATATTACGGATGTTTTTATGACGCATTTGCATTTTGATCATTGTGGTGGAAGTGTACAATGGAATAAGGATCGTACAGGTTATGAACCGGCCTTTAAAAATGCTCATTATTGGACGAATGAAAATCATTGGGAATGGGCTACACAGCCTAATGCTCGTGAAAAGGCTTCATTCTTGAAAGAGAATATTATTCCAATGCAGGAAAGTGGCCAATTAAAATTTATTTCTCAATTGGATAAACAGTTTCAAGAAAAATCAGAATTAGGTTTTGGAATTTTCTTTGCAGATGGACATACCGAAAAGCAAATGATTCCACATATTCAATATCAGGATAAGACAATCGTTTATATGGCTGATTTACTTCCAACTGTAGGGCATTTACCAATTCCTTATGTAATGGGGTATGATACTCGTCCTTTATTAACGCTGGATGAAAAATCACAATTCTTACATACTGCTGCAGATAAAAATTACTATTTATTCTTAGAGCATGATGCCCACAATCAAATTATAACGGTTGAACATACCGATAAAGGAGTTCGCTTAAAAGAGCGATTTACTTTTGAAGAAATCATAAGCTAGTGTTAATAGCACTAGAGGATTTAATAAAAAAAAATAATTTAGACGAATATTTCAAATTTAAACTAAACATAATGAGATTAATAAAACCAATTTATTTTTCGGCTATTTTGGGACTTGCCCTTACAGGTTGTGGTGCTTCCAAAGTAATTACTTCTGCAGCTCCCATTACCAACATTGATAATATTGCTTTAAAAAATGCTCCTCTTTCTGATTCAAATCTAAAACGTTGGAGTCATTTGGATATTATTAAGGACACTGTTCCTGGAATGAGTGTTGATAAAGCTTATGCTGAATTACTGAAAAATAAAAAAGGAGTAAAAGTTGTTGTTGGTGTTGTGGACTCTGGTGTTGACATTGATCATGAAGATTTAAAATCTATAATCTGGGTCAATAAAAATGAGATTCCTGGAAATGGTATTGATGATGATAACAATGGATTCATTGATGATGTTCACGGATGGAACTTTTTAGGAAATGTAAGTAATGAAAATCTTGAAATTGTACGTCTTATTAAAAAGGGTGATGACGGTTCTCAGGCTTATAAAGATGCCAAAGCATTATATGATAAAGATTATGCTGAAGCTTTAGGAAACAAACAACAATTGGATTTTATCTTAAATGCTGATAAAGCAATTAGAGATAATTTGAAAAAGGATAATTATACTTTAGAAGATGTTAAGGCAATCTTGACTCGTGATGCTACTTTAGGGCAAGCAAAGATGGTAATGGCTCAGGTATTGAGTAAAACGGATAAAGCAAAATTCGACAAAGAGATTGAAGGATTTAAAGATCATGTTTACGATCAATTGAACTACAATTTGAATCTACAATTTGAAGGTAGAAAGGGTAAAGCTTTGGATAAAAACCCAGATGATATTACGGATAATAAGTATGGTAATAATAATGTAACGGGTCCAGACAAAAAAGATGCAAAACATGGAACGCATGTATCTGGGATTATTGCTGGTATTCGTAATAACGGAAAAGGTGGCGACGGTGTCGCAAACAATGTTGAAATCATGGCGGTTAGAGCTGTTCCTAACGGGGATGAGTACGATAAAGACATCGCTTTAGCATTACGTTATGCTGTAGATAATGGAGCAAAAGTAATCAATACAAGTTTTGGTAAATATTACTCTCCGCACAAAGAATGGGTTTATGATGCTATAAAATATGCTGGAGAAAAAGATGTATTAATTGTGAATGCTGCTGGAAATGAAGGTTATGATTTGAATACTAAAAATGTATATCCGAATGATTCTGAAAATATGGGTCCTGAAGTATCTAATACATTCTTGACGGTTGGTGCATTGAATGTATCTTATGGTTCTAATTTAGTAGCAGACTTTTCAAACTACGGAACGTATGATGTAGATGTATTTGCTCCGGGTGTAGAAATTTACTCTACTACTCCAAATGATACTTATGAATTTTTACAAGGAACTTCAATGGCTGCCCCTAATGTTGCTGGTGTAGCTGCTTTAATTCGTTCTTATTATCCTACACTTACTGCTGCACAGGTAAAACAGATTATCATGGAATCTGGTATTCCTACAAAAATTGAAGTGGCACTAGATGGTGATAAATCAAACAAACGTTCTTTTGCAGAGGTTTCTAAAACAGGAAGAATGGTTAATGCTTATAATGCATTAATCTTAGCTGAAAAAATGACCAACACCAAAAAATAATACAAATATCTTTTATATGGGAAGGATGGGTATCCTTCCCTTTTTATTTTATTCCTCATGAAAAAAACATTTTTAATTACTTTTATTTTAGGTACATTCTTTACCGTTGCCGCACAAAATAATACGGCAAGACCTTTTTATTGGCAACAGCACGTTGACTATAAAATGGACGTGAATATGGATGTGAAAAACTTCCAATACAAGGGAAAACAAGAATTGGTCTATACCAATAACTCTCCTGATACTTTGAAAAAAGTATTTTATCATTTATACAGTAATGCGTTTCAGCCGGGAAGTGAAATGGATATCCGATTACAAACTATTGCCGATCCTGATAAACGTATGGTACGCTCTTTTAAATCTGCTAATAAAGAAATAAAAGAAAGTAGAATTAGTAGCTTAAAACCAAATGAAATTGGCTACTTGAAAATCACTAATTTTAAACAGGATGGACTAGAGGCAATTACAAAAGTAACAGGAACTGTTCTTGAAGTAACTTTAGCAAAACCTATTCTACCTGGAGCAAAAACAAAATTCAACTTGGATTTTGATGGTCAGGTACCATTACAAATTCGTCGTTCTGGACGAAATAGTGAAGAAGGTATTGCATTATCAATGACACAATGGTATCCAAAATTAGCAGAATATGATTTTGAAGGATGGCATGCTGATCCATACATGGGAAGAGAGTTCCATGGTGTATGGGGTGATTTTGATGTGAAAATTACAATCGATAAAGATTATATTTTAGGTGGGTCAGGTTACTTACAAAACAAAAATGAAATTGGATACGGATATGAAGATGCTGGTGTTGTTGTAAAGCGTGATAAAAAAGCAAAAACATTGACTTGGCACTTTAATGCTCCAATGGTTCATGACTTTACTTGGGCTGCAGATAAAGATTATATCCATGATGTAGTAAAAGGTCCAAATAACGTTGATCTACATTTCTTATATAAAAATGAAGCTTCTGTTAAAGAAAACTGGAAAAAGCTAGAGCCAAAAACAGCGGAATTAATGGAGTTCTTCAATACAACTGTTGGTCAATATCCTTACAAGCAGTATTCTGTAATACAAGGTGGAGATGGTGGAATGGAGTATGCAATGTGTACTTTAATTACTGGTAAAAGGAGTGTAAATAGTTTAATAGGTGTAACAGCTCACGAGATGGCGCACTCTTGGTTCCAACATGTATTGGCGACAAATGAGTCAAAACACGAATGGATGGACGAAGGTTTTACTTCTTTTATTTCTGACTTAGCGATGGCTAAAATCGTAGGTGGCAAAGATAATGAAGATGCATTCCAAAGTGCCTACAATAACTATTTCTATATGGTCGCTACGGGTAAAGAACAACCACAAACTACGCATGGAGATCGTTATGATACAAATCTAAACTATGGTATTACTGCTTACAGTAAAGGAACTGTTTTTCTTTCTCAACTAGGTTATTTAATTGGAAGTGATAAAATGATGGAAACTTTAAAACGTTATTTCCATGATTATAAATTCACACATCCAACACCAAACGATTTTAAAAGAGCAGCTGAAAAAACATCTGGCGCCGAATTAGATTGGTATTTAACAGATTGGACACAAACTACAAATACCATTGATTACGGTATTAAAGACGTGAAAGAAGATGGAAAAAATACAACCGTAACATTGGAACGTATTGGTAGAATGCCAATGCCTTTGGATATCTTAGTCGAATACAAAGATGGTTCACAAGAAACGTACTATGTACCATTGCGTATGATGCATTTCACAAAAGAAAATCCATACCCTGAATTAAAAAGAACTATTTTGACAGAATGGGCTTGGGCTTTCCCTACTTATGAATTCAAAATTGCAAAAGATAAAAAAGAGATTAAAACCATAGTAATTGATCCATCAGGATTTATGGCGGATATCAAAAAAGAAAATAACGTATTCAAACAGGACTAATGTTTTAGATACTGTTTTATAGATTTAAGGCACCCCAATTCTCATCCTAATATAAATGGAAGGAATTGGGGTTCTATATTATTATCTGACCTTCTAAAAAAGATACACTATGAATTATTTAAAAATTACTTTTTTACTTCTAGTAACAACTACTGTTTTTGGACAATCCAAAAACTTCATCGATGCTCCATACATAGAAACCTCAGCGAAAGTAGATACCTTAGTCTCTCCTGACAAAATTTATCTAAATATTCTAATCTCTGAAAAAGATACTAGAGGAAAAGTCTCCGTAGAGGATTTAGAAAGAAAAATGACTGATAAATTAAAAAGTCTACAAATTGATCTTGCTAAACAATTGACATTAATAGATTTATCAAGCAATTTCAAAAAATATTTTTTTAAACAACAAGATATTCAAAAATCCAAACTCTATTCTCTTTTAGTATACGATGCAAAGACTGCAGGTCAGGTTATTGTAGCGCTTGAAAATGAGAGCATCTCTAATATAATTCTTGAAAAAACAGAATATTCTAAAATTGAATCCTTAAAACTATTACTAAAAAGTAGAGCTATCATTAAGGCCAAGCAAACTGCTAATGCAATGATTACACCTTTAAATCAGAAAGTAGGCACTCCTCTTTTTATATCGGATACAAATTCAAATATTACAAATTTCTTACAAGGTAGTGCCAATGGAATAAGCATTAGAGGAGTAAGAAGTATGATGCCTGAATATAATTCAAATACTGAAGAAATAGAATTTAAAAAAATTAAAATCGAAATTGAAGTGTATGCCAAATTCAAAATTGACTAAGGCACAATTAAGACAGATTTCTTTAAAAACAATAAAAAACGGCAAGACTAACATCTTGCCGTTTTTTTATTACATTTAGACATCATTCCAACTTCTTTATGAACAAGACGCTCAAAACATTTTTAATTCTTGCGGGTAGTGTTATTCTCGTTGCTATTTTAGGTACAGCATTGGGCATGGATGGTTTTGTGATGCTCTTTTTGATGACCTTTATGATTGTGATTTCTCTCCTTATTGTAATTGGAGTATCAATACAGCAATCCCGAAAAAAATATTTAGATCTGGATAATAGTGGGAAGAAAAAATTCAGAAAAAGAATGTTTATTATTAGTATAATCACTGTAATAATTTTAATTGTTGGATGGATTATACTATCCTTCCAATCAGGTTATATTCTTCCGCAAAGAGACCAACATAAGGATTGGAGCTACTTTCCAAAAAGCAGTAATTCTAATGTTAGTATACGTGCTTTAGATAGTCTTTATATTTATAATCTAGAACCGATAAAAGGAACCGAAAACTACCTCATTTCTTTTGCAAAAGACAGTCTGAGATTTGGTGGTGGTACCGAAGAGGTTTTTTATGGCATTATCAATGCACAAGGAGATTTCAAAGTACAATATGATAAAGCTGTAACGGTTTATATTGATAATGATCGTATTATATTCAGTGAAATTATATATGGGGATAATCCAGATACAACTTATTGTGATGTATACGATTCCAAAACATTAGCTCTGAAAAAAGAAATCATTCAATCGATTACACTCCCTGAAACATATGATTCCTATTCTGGTTCCTATGCAACTGATGCGGGTAAAGAGTTGTATATTAAAAAATACCGTACTGCTTTTTTTGAAAATCTAAGGGGAATCAAAACATTCTCTGATAAAGCAATCTATCCTGCCAGTGATAAAAATAGGGGCTTTGCAATTTATTCTGACAAAAATGGCACTTTATATCAAATTCAAAATTCAAACGATGTTTATTCTTTGGATGTTCTTGCTCCGCAATGCGCTGGATATGATTTAGAGCTATCGGCATTTGAAGCGACAACCCTTTCCGAAAACATTAAAATGTCAAGTCCACCCATTGTTTATAAGAATAACCTCAACAGTGGTGTATCGATTGGTTATGGAAATCCCAATTCAAATGGCGATGAAGTGTACTTTCGCTTTTATCAAACTTGGTTAATGTATTATACAGTAACATTAGGCAAAACCATAACTTCCTTTAAAATAGAAGGAGGGAAAAAAAAATATCCCTATGTTCGTTTCTACCAATTAAATACCCTGAAGAAAGATACTGATGCTTTGTATATCGTTGCTAAAAGTAGGGTTTGGAAAATTCAAAAGAAATAGAGGTTGTTCCATTTTTGATTTTTAGTATATTTCAAATTCTTTACTAATGAATTAATTCCCAAGAATATGTTGGATAAAAAAGTATATGCAAATGGACAAGTTGTTTATGAAAAAATAGGGGAACAACTAACTTATTTTTACAAAAACGGAACCCTAAAAGCAGTAGGTCCCTTTATTGAAAATCTGATGGAAGGCGAATGGAAATTCTATCGGGAAACAGGACAACTCTGGCAAATTGGCAATTTTAAAACGGGGAAGAAAAATGGTTCTTGGATTCGCTATGATCGAAATGATACAATTGAATATCAGGAAACTTTTGAATTGGATAAAATCATTAAAAAATAATTCAACCTCAACCCAATACTATACTTATTTCATTACTCTATTTCATTCGTTATAAACGGAATACGAATTAAAAACACGGAATGTGCTGGCTTATGCTGTAAGGAAACGGGAACTTCGTAACTTTGCCCTTTTATAAACAGATGCAATACACCTACCCCAAGACCGAAAAACTAAAAAGCAGAACCGTCATCGACTCGATGTTTACGGAAGGAAAATCGGTATCCAAATACCCGTTGCGCTTAGTTTTTGTTCCAGGAGAACATAATGATGGGGAACAAATAAAAATTACGGTATCGGTTTCCAAAAAGCATTTCAAAAGAGCGGTAGATCGTAATTACTTTAAAAGAGTATTGCGTGAAACTTATCGCCTCAACAAACACATTCTATTAAACGGAATGGACAAGCCTTATGCTTTTATGCTTTTTTATCAAACAAAAGACCGTTTGAGTTATCAGGATATTCACATGAAAACCGTACAGTTATTTGAAAAGTTTATCGCACAACATTGCTCCCCAACACTTCCAAATGAAAGTGAATAGGAGCAAAAAAAACTAAAACCCCTAATCCCCTATTCTAGACTGTTGAAGTCTATTTCTGTCTCATTTTTTTGCTTCTGAATTTCTGAAATGCAGTTTTATCCAATAATCGTGCATAAGAATTCAATAATTTATCCTATTTCCTACGTATTTAGCCATTTATTATTAATTTAGTACTGTTGTTTTTCATCATTCGGAAAATGGCGTAAGAAATAAATATTCAAGTTATGTACGCATTTTTTAAAAAAAAATATATAATCCCTGTAGTAGCGGGTGGTTTATTCTTTGTAGGAGCCAGCTTTAAAAACGATTTTTTTGAAATTGCTAAACAAATTGAAATCTTTACTACGCTATTCAAAACGGTAAATATGAATTACGTGGATGAAACTAATCCGGGTGAGCTAATGGATAAAGCCATTAAGAACATGCTCAACGAATTGGATCCGTACACGGTTTACTTCAATGAACAAGATGTATTGAAATTCAAAATCAACAATACTGGAGAATATACTGGAATTGGTGCCATTATAAGCCGCAAAGAAGGTAAACTGATTATTAAAGAACCGTACAAGAATTATCCGGCGGACAAAGCAGGTTTAAAAGCAGGAGATGAAATTATCCAAATTGGTGATGTTAGCCTTGTAGATTTTAAAGAAGATGCTTCTCAATTGTTGAAAGGAGCTAAGAATGCTAAAATTGAAATCAAATACAAGCGTCAGGGGAAAATCAACACCACACAATTGATTCTTGAAGAAGTAGATGTCAAAGCCGTTCCATTTTTCGGAAAAGTAGATGATAAAACGGGTTATATCGTATTAACTCAATTTACAACCAAAGCATCATCGGAAACAAAAGAAGCTTTGGAACAACTCAAAAAAGATGGTGCACAAAGAATCATTCTTGATCTAAGAGGTAATCCAGGAGGATTGTTGAATGAAGCTGTAAACATCTGTAATTTATTTGTTCCCAAAAATGAAGTTATTGTAACCACAAAATCTCGTATAGAGAAACACAACAATACTTATAAAACAACCAAAAATCCTGTGGATACAGAAATTCCATTGGTAGTATTAGTAGACGGTCGTAGTGCTTCAGCATCGGAGATTGTTGCAGGTGCATTACAGGATTTAGACCGTGCTGTTGTAGTAGGAAGCCGTAGTTTTGGGAAAGGATTAGTACAACGTCCTATTGACCTTACGTACGGAACACAGGTAAAAGTTACAATTTCACGCTATTATACACCTTCTGGACGTTGTATTCAGGCTTTGGATTACGCACATAAGGACAAAGACGGAAAGGCTATTAGAACAGACGAAAAGAACTATACTGCCTTCAAAACCAAAAATGGTCGTAATGTATATGATGGTGGTGGAATTCAACCCGATGTTGTGTTGGAAGAAACCAAAAACAGTGCAATTACTGATGCTCTTCTTAAAAATGATGCGATATTCAATTATGTAACGCAATACTATTATAAAAACCTTTCGTTAGGAGACAAAATTCCAACAATCTCTGACGCCGACTTCAATGATTTCAAACAATTTTTGAAAAAAGAAGATTTTTCATTTGATACAGAAACTGAAAAATCACTTAAAAAAACATTAGAGATTGCCAAAAAGGAAAAAATAGATGGTTCAATTACTGTTCAATATGACCAACTTTTGAGCGCCTTGGAAAAAGGAGAAGAAAATGAACTGAATAAAAATAAAGCTGAAATTAAAAAACTAGTCCTTGATGAGGTCATCAAACGCTTTCAGTACAAAGAAGGTTTATATCAATACTATACCAAAAACAATAGTGAGATTACAAAATCTATTGCGCTATTAAACGATCCAACAAAGTATAACACCTTACTTAAAAAGTAATGCTTAAATTTTTAAAAATACTCCCCCTACTACTTTGTGGCCTTCTTCACGCGCAAGAAGAAATTGTCCATTCGGTATATTTTGAATTTGACAAATATAATCTCGAAGACAAACAAACAGAATCTGTTGTGAACTTTGTTCGCTCCATTGATTCAACGCGTATAGAAACAATTCAAATTTTTGGGTATTGTGACGATATCGGAAAAGAAGATTATAATTTTAAATTATCTACCAATCGTGCAAATACCATCAAAGAGAAATTAATAGAAAACAAAATCAAAAATAAGATTATTGTTACTATTGAAGGGAAAGGTCGTGTATTGATTGAAGATGATATTTTGGATAATCTATCGGAAGTACGTTCAAAAAATCGTCGTGTGGACGTGGTTGTAAACTTCAAAGAGTTACCCAAACAGAAAATTGAAATGCCGGGTATTTTTACCAGTGTACAAAAAGAACATATTGTTGGGGATCGTATTTTCTTAGATGATTTACTCTTTGAACGTGGTAGCAGCAAGCTTACTTTAAAATCCAAAAATGAATTGGATAAAATTGCTAAAATGTTACACCGTTACAAAAATCTGCAATTCGAAATTCAAGGACATGTATGCTGTACACCGCCCTTCCAAAAAGAAGCCATTGATAAGGATACTAAAAAACGTCAGTTATCACAAAACCGTGCTGAAGCCGTTTATAAATACTTGGTGTTGAAAAAGATTGCTAAAATCCGAATGAAATTTAAAGGTTATGGCAATACACAACCTTTAGGAAAAGGATCAGAACTAGATCGCAGGGTCGAGTTGGTAATTACAAAAGTGTAACTACTTCTTGATCATTTCGATATGTGGAATATCATCTTCTAAATAACTTTCTCCTACAGATTCAAATCCATGTTTTTGATAAAATCGTTCCAAATACAGTTGCGCAGAAATCGTAATTGCACTCGTATGGAAATTTTCTTCAATACCAATAATTGCTTTATGAATCATTTCATGTCCTAATTTTTGCTCACGTAATTTTGGAGATATTACAACTCTGCCTAATGAGGCATTATCAAAATAAATCCCTGCATCAAACAAACGGGTGTAAGCCACTACCTCACCATTAAAAAGCCCAATAAGATGTAATGCTTTTGTATCTTTCCCATCAATATCTTGATATACGCAATTTTGCTCTACAACAAAGACCTCACTTCGCAATTGCAATACTTGATATAGTTCATCAATAGTTAGGTCCTTAAAAGGCGTTATTTTCCATGTAACAGTCATTGGATAAAAATTTATGGGGTTATAGAAACGAAGAAGCTAATTTACTAATTAAAAATTTTAACCGATTTAATAATCGCTTCTAATTCGTGCATTAAATCTCTTTTCGGTGTAGATGGGGCATACGTGAATCCTTCAATGATTACCATTCGATTTCGAACTTTATCCACAATAGCATAATTAATAAAAGGCCCAGACATAAAATCATTTCTCAATTCCCAGGTCCCTTTTGTAGCATAAGCTTTTCGATTGTCTATCAAAGTATTCACCACATAAGGAGCATAAGATCCTTCTGTAATCATTTGTGTATTTTCTAATTTTCCATGGATGTATAGACTACCTATAGAATCTCGCATTTTCACAATATTATGTACCGTATTCGTATCTTTCTCAATACTGACCAAAGGAACTTGATAAATCAAAATACTGGAACTGCCACTTGGGATTTCTTTTTTAATCCACATGAAATTGTCTTTCTCCATCACGTATTTAAAAGTGGATGGAATTTTCAGGGATAAATTAAATTTGCGGTTGATCTTTTTTTCGTCTAATATTTTTAGACTGCAAATGCGTTGACATTCTTTAATTTCAGTATTCTTAATTTTTTGAATAATCTGATCCAGATGTTTTTCCAGTAAGTTAACAATCTGGGGAATGTTCTTTCCGGAAATATAAATTACATTTTGAGGTTGAGCATAGAAATCCTCAACAATTTCAAAATTATTTTTGGGTTGTTTTTTAACCACAAGAATATTACGGCCATCCATCATGGTGCCATTAAATACTTTGGTTGGATATTGATTGATGCTAAAAAGAGGTTCTTCTTGAGGTAATCCATCAATTGGGGCAGCGAGTTTTTTTCGGATACTATCTCCTACTTCGCCGTTCCACAGTGGATCGTCAATAAATACGGAAATGTAGTTTATCTTTCCGGTAGATTGGTTACTATTTCTCCTCTCTTTCTTTGAATCACAAGACATGAATAATAAAGAAAGAGAGAAGAACAGTACTAAAACATTCTTCATGGTATCGGGATTAAAAAAAGAATGCAACTAAATTTTAAAAGAATTATCCTTTAATTTTAAGCTTCATTCCTGGTTTAATATTGTTACCACTAATACCGTTCCATTTTTTTAGATTATCTACAGATACTCCAGGATATTTTTGTGCAATCGAAGAAAGTGTATCTCCTTTTTTCACAACATATTGTTTAGAAGTTGCAGCTTTTATCTTTGTTTCTGCTTTTGCATTATAAGCGATTACGGTATTATTCTCATCTCCGTAAATCTTTAATTTCTGACCTGACTTAACTGAATTAGCTTTAATACCATTCCATTTTTTAATATCGGCAATAGTCGTTCCGTATTTTTTTGCAATAAGTCCAAGACTTTCACCTCTACGTACTGTATGCGATTTTGTAACTGTTGAACTTCCATCTACTGTAGCCACTTCAATTTTATCTTCAACATAAGGTTTCTGATTTGAAATAGGTCTTTCTCTTTTATCAAATTCCCCTTGCGCATACGCATAAATCTTATCTTCATTTGAAGCAAAGATTCCAATTTTATCAACTGGTAATCTTAAGTAATGGTTTTTATTTGCTACATAAGGAATAATGTCCAATTTGTAAATTGGGTTCAAGAACTGAATTTGTTTTACCGGAACATCCAATAATTGAGAAATTTGTTGGAATGTAATTTGGTGTTTTACCATAATTGTATCTGTTGCCAAATACGTAATCGCTGGTTTTTGTGGAACAATGCCGTGTTCTTTATGGTACTCATAAATATACATTGTTGCCAAAAATGCGGGTAAATATCCTTGTGTTTCTTTTGGAAGATTTTTTCTAATATTCCAGTAATTCTTATATCCTCCAGAACGTCTTATTGCTTTAGAAACATTTCCTGGTCCTGAGTTATACGATGCTAATACTAAATCCCAATCTCCAAAAACATTATACAAACTTGATAAATATTGACAAGCTGCTTCCGTTGCTTTCAAAGGATCGCTTCTTTCGTCTACGTATGAGTTTACTTCTAAATTGAATTGTTTACCAGTAGGATACATAAATTGCCATAATCCTGTTGCTCCTACTCTTGATTTTGCTTTTGGGTTCAAAGCAGATTCGATAATGGCTAAGTACTTAATTTCCATTGGTACATCATATTTCGATAATGCTTGTTCAAACATTGGGAAATAATAATCGGAAATGGCCATTAATCGTTCAAACGATTTTTTTCTGTTTTTCAGAAATGATTTAATTACATTCTCTAATGATTCGTTGTATTCTACATTAAAAGGAGACTTCGAAGACATGGCCTTCAAGCGTTCTTTCAATACATCTGTTGGTAAATCATAAGCAACTGTTTCATCTAGGTTTACTTTGCTAACATCAATATACATGTTATCAAACAATTCCTGATTAGCCAATTCCTTCATCCACAAACTATCAATAGAGGCTGCTTTATTATGTGATACAAAACTTTGCTTTAAAGAATCAAGTTTTGATAATTTAGTTTCATTAACTATATGGATTTCCTTGTCTGCACTTTCCTGAGCGAATAGGGTATTCCCTAGGAGCAGTAACAGTATGGGTAGTATGTTTTTTTTATTCATAACTTTCAAAATATAACCTGTTAAATTCCAAATCTTTACAAATCAGAAACACAAACTTAATCAAGTTATAACTATATTTTTATTTAAATATTGTTAAATGTGATAATTAATCTTGAATTGCCTTAATTCCTGGTAAGCTTTTACCTTCCAACATTTCAAGCATAGCACCACCTCCCGTAGATACATAACTCATTTTTGGCTCTAGGCCAAATTGTTTCACTGCAGCCACAGAATCTCCTCCGCCTACTAGTGAAAACGCTCCTTTTTCGGTAGATTCTGCAATATAGTTCCCTAATGAGATTGTTCCATTTGCAAAATTTTCCATCTCAAAAACACCTAATGGACCATTCCATAAGATTGTTTTTGATTCCATAATTACCGTTCTGATAATTTCCAATGATTTTGGCCCGGCGTCTAATCCTTGCCATCCATCTGGAATTTCATTTACTGGAACAATCTGCGTCTCAGCATCATTACTAAATGCATTTGCTGCAACTACATCTACCGGTAAGTGTATCTGAACTCCTTTCGCTTTGGCTTTTTCTAAAATTTCAAGTGCCAATTCTTGTTTATCATCTTCACAAATCGAATTACCGATTTTACCACCTAATGCTTTTATAAATGTAAAAGTCATTCCTCCTCCAATAATTAAATGATCTACTTTATCTAATATATTTTCGATCACTGTAATTTTAGAAGATACTTTGGATCCACCCAATACTGCTGTAACAGGTTTCTCACTATTTTTTAAAACTTTATTCAGGCTTTCTATTTCCTTCGCTAATAGTATGCCAAAGCATTTATGTTCTGGGAAAAATTGTGCAATTATAGTTGTTGAGGCATGAGCACGGTGTGCAGTACCAAATGCATCATTTACATAAATATCTCCTAATGCAGCTAATTTTTTTGCAAATTCAACATCCCCCGCTTCTTCTTCTTTGTAAAATCTTAAATTTTCCAATAACAATACTTGACCGGGTTTTAAATTGGCCGCTGCTTTCTCAGCAACTTCTCCAATACAGTCTTTGGCAAATAAAACCTCAACTCCTAAAATTTCTGCTGTTTTTGCAACAATATGTTCTAGTGAATATTGAGCTTCCACTCCTTTTGGTCTCCCTAAGTGTGACATCAAAATTACGCTTCCACCATCTTGAAGAATTTTTACAATCGTCGGTTTTGCTGCTTCGATACGAGTAGCATCTGTTACCTTAAAATTTTCATCTAATGGCACATTGAAGTCTACGCGGATTAAAGCTTTTTTATTTTTAAAATCGAAGTCTTGTACTGTTTTCATTCTTTAGGTTTTTTCGTTTGTTTTTACTTGGATTGACAAATATAACTTTTTTCATTTATTATCATATTCGAAAAAGTATTAAAAAATAGCCTTTCATTTTTACGAAAACGTTGTAAATGATTGTTTTGACTGAAAATAATTGCTTTTTAAAAAATTTACAGAGAAATCTGTTAAAATTTAAAAACCATCTTTTTTTTTCGTCTTTTTTGAGAATTTTGCAAAAAAACAGATTGGAAAATGATAGGATAACCGTAGTAGTAATTAAAGAATATAGGTGTTGATAGAGTACACACATTTATATTTTTCCAATAATCTGGATTGGTCACGAAAGGCTATTTTAATATCATTATACTTCGTAGCATGTTGAATATCTCTTGTAGTTAGTAATACTCCAAACAGTTCCATACTGTAATAATCGCCATTTTCGTTTAGAAGTACATACATTATTTTACCTATTCATTGATGAATTGGCATCAAAGGTATAAATTAATTTCATGGGAAAACTCCCCGATTATTTAAGTTATTCAGGGAATCGTAAAAATAACGAATCCCTGAATAAACAAAAAATATTAAAATCTTATTGGTGGAACTGCACTTGGATCTGTAGATGATTCTTTTAACATCTTATAAATCATCTCTTCTCCTACTGTTTCAATAATATAATCTCTTGATTTTTTTGCGAGATCGGTTACTTTTTTCATATCGATGTTCACCAGTTTACCGTTTGCTTTTACAATTTTACCATCTACTAATACCATATCTACTTTCTCTGAATTTCCTTGAAAAACAACATGAGCCATTGGATTATATTGATGTGAAAGATTACGGTCATCACTATTATTGATTACAATCATGTCGGCTTTTTTACCGGGTGTTAAGCTCCCAATTTTATCTGCCATATTCATCCCTTGAGCTCCACCCATGGTTGCAAATTGAAGTACATGCTCTGATCTTAATTTATTAATTGGGTTCAAATGACCGTCTTTATGGGCTAACATATGTTCATAAGCTCTATCTGCCCCCAAGGTTGTACGCATTATCTCAAACATGGACTGATTCCAACGCATATCGGTATCTGATCCAAGTCCAATAGGAATTTTATGATTACATATCGGCGTTATTCTTGGATACCCTTGCCCTGCATTACAATTACTACAAGTGGCTATTGTTATAGTTCCTCCTGTATCTTTTATGCGTTTAAAATCATCATCCGTTATAGAAACAGTATGTATATAATTCACATTTTCGTTCATGAATCCATTGTGAAACAATCGTTTAATCCACACTTCATGATCCCAACCATAAAGTCCAGCATGTGTTGCGATAGGAATCCCACGATCTTGAGCAAAACGCCAAGCCGCAGCATCAGGAAAAGCAGGGTCTCTTGTAGAATCCAAACCCATTTTCATTGAGACTAAACCATCTGTTGAACCATATTGATCCCACATTTTAGTAACATGTGTAGTAGTTCCCCATTCTTGGGAAGGTCCATAAACATTGGCATAATGAAAACGTCCCCGAACTCCCGAATCTTCTAACCCTTTTACAGCTGCTTCGATATGATCTGTTGTAAGACCTATGTCTGCCCAATCTGCAAATGTTGTTATTCCGTGTTCTAAACTTTCTACCGCAGCTAATAGATTTGATGCATAAACATCTTCAGGTCTGAATTTTGTACCCAATACCTGAATCATCCATTTGAAATAATCCAATAATGACCAGTCACCACCCACTCCACGAGTTACTGTTTCCCAAGTGTGTCGGTGACTATCGATAAATCCTGGCATTATTATTTTTCCCGTAATGTCAATTATTAAAGCATCCGATGGTACTTCCGAAACTATTCCAATTGCTTTTATTTTATTTCCAACAACGAGTATATCACCTTTAACAATTGTTCCAATTTTTGGATCCATACTAATAATTGTTCCTCCACGAAAAAGTAAGGGTCTTTTATTTTTTTTGTCCGATAAGTACTTATTTAATTCTTCCATAATTTTTATATCTAGATTATTTTTATATATTTTTAAACAAAAAATCAGATGATTTAATGGTCTTTTGTATGATTTCGCTTTTATATAAACTAATGACTCATAAAGGTCTTGGATATAAAACGCACTCCAAATAAGAAATCTTAAGAAATCAGAAAAGCTATCTATGTTTCTATTGGAGAAAGATCATTTTTCCATTTGCAAAGATTACTTTTGTAACAATCTTTTAAAATCAAAAATATGTCCTCTCACCATATTGTTCGCGATGATCAGGAACCCGCACTTATTATTGCTAATGGCGCTGCCTGTAGTGAAGAATTATTAGGACAATTATTGGAATGGTCTCCCTTAGTGATTGTTTTGGATTCTGCTATTGACCGTGTATTGAATCTCGGAATAAAAGTAGATGTTCTATTGGGTGATTTTGATGGTGGTATAGACCCAGAACAGTATAAAGAATTACAATATCCACTTGAAATTGTATATACACCCGATCAGGATAAAACGGATTTAGAAAAAGCCTTTGATTATTTAGTCGAACGTAAAATACCTGCAGCCAATGTTGTATGGGCAACTGGAAAAAGAGCCGATCATACTATAACTAATATTACAAACATTGTTCGTTTTCGTGATGTCCTGAAAATTGTAATTTTGGACGATCATTCGAAAATTTTGCAATTACCTCGAAAATTTGAAAAATGGTATACCGCTTCTACTCCTATTTCACTGATTCCTGTAGGAACCGTTTCTGGAATTACCACACACAATCTAAAATATCCACTCCATAATGAATCGCTAATTATTGGTTATCGCACAGGTAGTAGTAATGAGGTTGTTGAAGATGGAATTGTTTGTATTGAACATACCGAAGGTAATTTATTACTGATGGAATGCTTTGATTAGCTATTGAGAAACATTTGACATTCCTCCTATTTTTATAGTAGGTGATTCCATCAAAGATTGCATCATTCTAACTTTTTGCTCTATATTTGCTACATGCAATTTTCAGAAATTTTAGGACAGGATTACATTAAAAATCATTTGACAAAAAGTGCAAATGCTGGACGTATTCCGCATGCTCAATTATTTGTCGGACCCGAAGGATCTGGTACTTTACCGATGGCTATTGCTTATGCACAATATATTTTATGCAATAATCAGGAGGGAGAAAATTCGGGAACAAATACGGCTTGTAACTTAAAGTTCAATTCTTTATCGCATCCTGATTTACATTTTATTTATCCTATTGCTCCCAATGATTCTATAAAAAGTCATCCTACCAGCGCAGAATTTTTAAAATATTGGAGAACATTTGTTGCTGAAACTCCTTATGGCGGTTTGTTCGATTGGTATAAAGAAATTGGGATTCAGAATAAACAAGGACGTATTGGTGTTGATGATGCTCTTGAAGTATTAAAAGCATTAGCACTAAAATCCTATGAAGGAGGTTATAAAGTTATGATTGTGTGGATGGCAGATAAGATGAATATTGCTGCTTCCAATAAATTACTAAAGATTCTGGAAGAACCGCCAGCCAAAACTTTATTCATTTTAATTTCTGAAAATGAAGAAGATATTATTCAAACGATTCGTTCCCGTTGTCAAGTACTTCATTTTGGAGGACTTAGTGAAAAAATTATTGCAGATGCTCTTGTTTCACGTGAAAAAATTGAGCCTCAAAATGCATTAAAAATTGCACATCAGGCACAAGGAAATTATAATAAAGCGCTTCATTTATTAAATCAAGATAGTGAGGAAACTCCATTTGAAGAATGGTTTGTACTTTGGGTTCGTGCAGCTTTTCGCGCCAAAGGAAATGCTGCTGCCATTCATGATCTTATTACATGGAGTGAAAATGTAGCCAGCTTAGGTCGTGAAGCACAAAAAAAATTCCTTCATTTCTGTATCGAAATGTTTCGTCAGGCATTGTTGATTCATTATCAAACACCCGAATTGGTTTATATGGAACCGAAGGTGGAAAAATTTAAATTAGAAAATTTTGCTCCATTCGTCAATGGAAACAATATCCATGAGATATTCCAAGAACTTTCGGATGCCATTTATCATATTGAACGTAATGGTAATGCAAAAATTATTTTGACCGATTTATCAATAAAACTAACTCGTTTAATCCATAAAAAATAAGCGTATGAACTATATCGGAGAAATCTTTATTCTACTTTTTCTAGCGTTAACTTTTTTGCAATCTGGGTATGAAAAAATCATGGACTGGCAAGGAAATGTCAATTGGTTAAAAGAACACTTTGCTCAAACTTTTATTAAAAATCATGTCCCAAAGAGTTTACTAATTCTTCTCATTTTGGAAATCATTGCGGGTACTTTAAGTGTCGCCGGAATTATTCAAATCATTTTTAATGATGATAAATCTTTAGGATTTTATGGTGCAGTTGTTTCTGGTATCGCTTTGCTATTAATGCTTTATGGACAACGTATTGCAAAAGATTATGATGGTGCTCGAACGATAGTAATCTACTATATTCCAACTTTGGTCGGTATCTTTTTACTGAACTAAATTACTCTGCTTCTAAACTTGCTTTGTATAATTTTAATTCGTTCCACGTGAAAGTTTCACCGTGCTGTTCTTTCAGTACTGTTAAAGATCCTTCGGTATAGTCCGAAAATGCTTTGGCAAGCGCATCAATTTTTTCACTTTCCAAAACGGCTTCAAGAACTAAATCACCTGATTTTACTAATTTTATCAAATGCCCCCAAATCGTATTTACTGATACTTTACGAAGTATTGCAATTTCATCAATTCTTTTGTTTTCCTGAAGTAAAAATAAGGTTTGTTCCACAGTAGATTTTTTGGCTACAGCTGGTTCTTTGTTTACCGTTTTTGATTTTTTTATTGGAACCAATGATTCTAATTCGTCGTATACATCGGATGTCTCTAATAATGATTTTGATTCTGCTGTTTCCATTCTCAATTGCTTGAGCTTAGAAACTTTATAGCTCATAATATCATCATTCCAGATACTTTCTTTGGTAATTTCTTTTCCTTCACCAATGCGTTCCGCCATCAACTTTGCTTTTTTCAATGCTAAAACGGCTGTGACTTGTAAATCTTCAATTTCAACTAATTCTTCATAAAAGGCTTTAATCTTTTTAGCTTGTTTGACTTCTTCTTTCTTTTTTAGAATACTATAGACCAAATTGTCCATCGTTTTATAGAAATAATCATACGCTGCTTGTACACGGGCTAATACAAAATCCTGATCAAAAGGTTCTTTACGGAATATACTTTCTAATTGATTGATAAATTTTTGCGAAGGTGCTATTAGTGATTCTATTTGCTGTGCTTGAGCATGAGCCCATTTTTGGTGTTTTCCTTTGAGTGATTTTGCTCCTGCTTCAAGATAACTCACTTTATGGACTTGCCATTCCTGATTTAATAGTCTCCAGTCAAAAGCAGTTTTCAGGTAATTCAATAGAAATGTTCGGGTTTCTTTTTGAAGAGTCGATTCTAATTCTCCTTCTTCCGTTTTATTCTTTGCATACAGCATTACATTTTGATCGTTGCTAATGCCATTCATGCGCATCTCAGAAAGCAAAATAAGCCCCTCTAACGAGCGTAAACGCGAAAGCGCAACATAGGCTTGTCCAGGTGCAAAAACACGCGATACATCCAACACAGCTTTATCAAATGTTAATCCTTGGCTTTTATGAACGGTTATGGCCCAAGCAAGCTTCAAAGGATAATGTACAAAAGTGCCTAAAACTTCTTCTTTTATTTCCTTCGACATTTCATCTACAGAATATCTAATGTTCTGCCATTCATATCGATCTACTTCAATTGTTTTATTTTCTTCTTTGAAATGCACCATAATTTCTCCATCGGAAAGGGATTCTATCACGCCCATTTTTCCATTGAAATAATTTTTATCCAAGGACATGTCGTTCTTCACAAACATAACCTGTGCTCCTACTTTTAATTCTAAATTTAATTCTAATGGAAATAAATGAATTGGAAAATCACCAACAACTTCGGCTTCATAAGAGAATAAAGGTCGTTCCAATTCTGTCAAGGCTACCGCATTAATTTGATCGGCCTGGCTATTATGGGTCGTTAAAGTAATATAACCCGGATTCATTTTAGTATCGAAATCAGGATTTACAAATTCATTCAGCACTGCTAAGTTTTCTACCGTAATCTGATTATTTCTAAGATTGTTTAGTATCTCTATAAATCGTTGATCGTTTTGTCTATAAATTTTAGTCAACTCAATGTAGAGCAATGGATTTTGTTGAATTACTCGGGCATTAAAAAAGAAAATACTTTGGTAATAGTTTTTAAGATAAAACCATTCTTCTGGTTTTACAATCGGTGGTAATTGTAATAAATCACCAATAAACAATACTTGTACACCTCCAAAGGGTTTATCATTTTTTCGAACATTGCGAATACACCAATCTACAGCATCTAATAAATCGGCACGTAACATACTGACCTCGTCAATAATCAATAATTCCATTGCTCGGATTACTGCTTTACGCTGACCTGACATATTAAAATGGCGTCGTAAGGTATCTTTTGTTTCAAATTTTACTTTATCAAAACTAGGTGGTGTACCAAATTCGGGAATGAATCCGCCAAAAGGCAATTGGAATTGGGAGTGTATCGTTGTACCACCAGCATTTAAAGCAGCTATCCCTGTAGGAGCTACTACCACTACATTTTTATGGGTAGCTTCAATAATTTTTCGCAACAGTGTAGTCTTGCCTGTACCTGCTTTTCCCGTTAAAAAAATAGATTTATGGGTTTGATTGATAAAACGCAATGTATATTCTGAAGGCTCTATTACTGATGACATGGTCTAAAATTGAAAGACGCAAGATACTATCATTCTACGTATCAAAAGGAATAATTATAATTTTTATAAGACAATAAACAACAATTATTTCGTGTATATTATGCTATAAATAATATATAAGTATTTATATATCAATTAATTAAAACTAAAAAATCCCGATTACGTATTGTAATCGGGATTTTTTTATAAATTCTTAAAGAAATTATTTCTTCTCTTCTGTTTTTACAGCTGGAGTAGCTTCTGTTGTTGCTCCACCTTTTTTGTATTTATCATTCAAGGCTTTTACGATTTCTCCTGTAATATCGTATTCTTCTTTAGCGTATAAAATATTTGCAGATTCACCTGTACCGTAGATATAGCTATATCCTTTTTCTTTACCGTATTCTTTGATGAATTTCTTAACGCTTTTTACTAAAGTATCCATTTCAGAACCACTTTCTTTTTGTAAAGTTTGCATCAAAGATTGTTGCATGTATTGTAATTCTTGCTCTCTCTTTTGTAATTCTTGTCCTTTTTGTTGTGCCCATGCAGCTCCTCTAGCTTGTGCATTTTTTTGGAAATCGGCAGCTTCTGCTTGGAAGTGTTTTACCTGTGCATCTAAATCTTTACCCATTACTTCAGACTTAGATTTGTATTTTGCTTCTAAATCTTTGGCTTCCGTATATTCATCTAATAATTTTGCTGTATCAATATAAGCTGTTTTTACTTCAGCTGTTTTTTCAGCAGGTTTGTTACAAGAGATCATTGCAATCGCCAATCCAAGTATTAATAATGATTTTTTCATCTAAATAATATTTTTTTTTAAATTTTTGGTAAATGTATAAAATTATGATTTGAACGCAAATTATATTTTCAAGGTACAAAATTTCTATTTTCAGAAAAGCTAAAAAAATGATAAAAATATTCATTTTCATCATCATAAACGATTCTTATAGTTTTCAAAAAAAGCATAATCCAAACTTATTAAAAGTGCCTTTTTTAGCTTTCAAATAAAAGCGTATCTAAATTTCGGCACCTTACGGGTTATTTCTCCTGTTGAAGTTACTTTAAATCGCTTTAAAATGATTTTTAGCTATTTTTTAATACATAAATATGCGAGGAATATTCTTTTGTGCTATTTCCTTTCAAATTTGAACGAAATCCGATGTACACTGCTTTTAAAAAATTCATTTTTCCGTTTTTGTATTTTTCGGAAAGTAAACTTACATAATAGGCATCCCATTTCATCGGTAATACTTTTTCTAGTTTTAAATTTTCTTTTTGAAAAAGTAATTCAATTGCTTTTTTTGAAAAATGCCATAAGTGTCTTGGTACATCAAAAGCGGCCCAATGCATTCCATAGTGTTTTGCATCAAATGAATTAAAATTTGGTACAGCAATTAGAATTGTTCCTGTTGGTTTTATTATTCTTTTTAATTCCTGAATTTGTTCTTCCAAATTAGGTACATGTTCTAATACATGCCACATCGTAATAACATCAAAAGAATGGTCATCTAAATCTTTAGTGCTTTCTACAAAATTCACCCCTTTTTGTTGAGCAATACTTTTTGCTTTTTCACTGGGTTCAATTCCTGTAGTCTGCCATCCATCGGTTTTAGCTTTTACTAAAAAATCTCCTGTTCCTGCTCCAATATCTAATAATGCTCCTTTTTTGTTTTGAAGATTATTAATCATATTTAATTTATTGGTCAGTGCACTATTTTTTACAAAATGATATGCTTTTTCAAACAGTGATCTTTTCCCATCTGTATGTGAAATATAATCTTCACTTTCATAATATCTGGACAATTCGATTCCTTGTGGTTGCGGATAAGTAATTAATAAATCTAATGATTCATCATGGTACAAATCAAATTGTTCTTTTGAAACTGAAAAATCTTTCAAAGAAAGAAAATGTTTATGTTTTAAAATATCCATTAATAATTATAATATTCGTCTTTTAATTTTTTTAAATAAGTAATCGCGATATTCTGATATAATGATCCTTCTGCTAAACAATCTTCGTTATAAGAATTGACCATAGAAAGCGCAATGAATTTTGATTGGTTACCCAACTTTGTACTTTGTGGATCAATATTTTTTACAGAATAATTTTCTAGTTCTAAATACTTTTCCATTTCGGCCATATCGTATACTAAAATCTTATATCGATCGGCACCGATAGTTACCCAGAATTCTGTTGTTTGATACGTAATCAAATTGTACTTCTGTGTGATGTATTGTTCGAAAGGAATATTCTTTAAATTGTTTTCAAAGATGAAAGCATTTAAATTCTCTAGTCCAATAATATTTTTACCTTTTGATTTTACCAAAACGTAATCGTTTATTTCAACCGTTTGTCTTGCTCCTATACAACTAGACAAAACAAAAAAAAGAAATAATATTGCTATTATCCCTTTTATACTGTGCTTTCGCAAACTTCGTTCCACGTGAAACATTTTATCTTCCCATATAAATTAATAGTACTGAAATATCACTTGGAGAAACTCCACTGATTCTTGATGCTTGAGAAATGGTAACTGGTCTGATCTTTTTAAACTTTTCTTTTGCTTCATGAGAAAGGGATTTTACTTTATCATAATCAAAGTTTTCAGGAATTTTTATTTCCTCAAGTCTATTCAATTTATCCGCATTATTTTTTTCTTTCTCAATATACCCAGAATACTTCACTTCGATTTCTGCCTGTTCGATCATTTCCATATCCAAATCGTTTGCAGCAATATATTCTTTTACTTTCTCAAACTTCATGATATCATCAATATCAATTTGTGGACGAGAAAAGATTTTAAACATTTTATCGGGTTGTGAAATCAAAGCAGAACCTTTCTCTTCTAGGATTGGGTTGGTCTCTTCTACTTTTACACTTGTTTCTTTAAAGAACTGTACAAAGGCAGCCGATTTCACTTTTTTCTTATCCATTTTACGTAAACGTTCTTCAGAAGCTAATCCAATCTCATGTGACATTGGTGTTAAACGGAAGTCGGCATTATCTTGTCTTAGAAGCGTTCTGTATTCCGCTCTGGACGTAAACATACGATAAGGCTCTTCTGTTCCTTTAGTAATTAAATCATCGATTAAAACCCCTATATAGGCTTCATTACGTTTTAAAATGAATGGATCTTTCTCCTGAGCGCGTAAATGTGCATTAATACCTGCCATTAAACCTTGTGAAGCAGCTTCTTCATACCCAGTCGTACCATTAATCTGTCCCGCAAAAAATAAACCATCTACTAGTTTAGTTTCTAAAGTATGTTTCAATTGTGTTGGTGGAAAGTAATCGTATTCGATTGCATAACCTGGACGAAAGAATTTTACTTTTTCAAATCCTTCCACTGAACGCAATGCTTTAAATTGAATATCTTCTGGTAAAGACGTAGAAAAACCGTTTACGTAAACTTCAACAGTATTCCATCCTTCTGGTTCAACAAAAAGTTGATGTCTATCTTTGTCTGCAAAACGATTAATTTTATCTTCAATTGATGGGCAATAACGAGGTCCTAAACTTTTAATTCGTCCATTGAACATTGGAGAACGATCAAATCCTTCTCTCAAAATGTTATGTACTTCATTTGAAGTGTAAGTCATCCAACATGATTTTTGAACTGCCAAAGGTTTTGTTACATCCAAATAAGAAAATTTATTTGGTACAACATCACCTGGTTGTTCTGACATTTTAGAATAATCTAAAGAACGTCCATCCACACGTGGAGGTGTTCCTGTTTTCATTCTTCCAGAAGTAAAACCTAATTTTACTAAATCTTCAGTAATACCATAGGCCGCACTTTCACCTGCTCTACCCCCACCGAATTGTTTTTCTCCAATATGAATTAACCCATTTAAGAAAGTCCCATTCGTTAAAACAACTGTTTTAGATCGAATTTCAATTCCCAATGAAGTTCTGATTCCTTTTATTTTTCCTTGTTCTACAATTAATCCTCCTACCATTTCTTGATAGAAATCAAGATTTGGAGTTCGTTCAAGCATCAATCTCCACTCTTCTGCAAAGCGCATACGATCACTTTGAACTCTTGGACTCCACATTGCAGGTCCTTTAGACTTGTTCAACATCTTGAATTGGATCGCTGTATTATCCGATACAATTCCAGAATAACCTCCCAAAGCATCAATCTCTCTTACAATTTGTCCTTTTGCAATTCCTCCCATAGCAGGATTACAGGACATCTGTGCAATATTCTGCAAGCTCATTGTAACCAATAAAGTTTTAGAACCCATATTGGCAGCAGCGGCAGCAGCTTCGGAACCGGCATGACCGGCACCTACTACAATAACATCATATATATCTTGAAACATACTCATTGTTCCACGTGAAACATTTAATTAAACATTTAAAATAATAAGATTACTGTTCCACGTGGAACAAAGCAATTTTATCTTCTTCTTTACTACGCATTAATGCGGCTTCATCTTCTGTTTTATCTTTATAACCACAGTAATGCAATATACCATGAGCCATAACTCTCTTCAATTCTTCTTCAAAAACAGTATTGAAATCCACAGCATTATCTTTCACTCTTTCCACAGAAACGAATATATCGCCGTGTAATTCATTTCCTACTGAATAATCAAAGCTGATTATATCCGTAAGTGTATCGTGCTTCAAGTATTCTACATTGATCTGGTGTAAATATTCATCATCACAGAATATGTAATTGATCTCTCCTTCTTTCTTGTTTTCAGAAATAATAACTCTAGATAACCAGTCTGAAAAAATGGTTTCATCAGCCAGTTCGAAGTCTGTTTCGTAATTAAAACTAATCATCTTTTTTAAAATATTGTTGCACTTTAGCGTTGAAATTTGGGCGCAAAGGTAAGCTTTGTCTATTTAATATCTCTATGCTATTTAAATATTCTTGTAATGCAGGTGGCAAAGGCTTCGCTTGATTATTGAATTCTTTCTGGTTAGAATCAGATTTACGTTTATTATCTTCTCCTTGTTGCTGAATTGCATTCTCTAATTTTAGTAATTCATAATTTAGATTTAGCATCTTTTGAGCCGTTTCATTCTTGAATCCTTTATTCAAAATATCCTTTTCTATCTGCTTCATTTGATCTAAAGCACGCTGCCCATTATTTCCTAAACCTTCTTTTTCTA
Source organism: Flavobacterium aerium (assembly GCF_030766725.1). Taxonomy (GTDB): domain Bacteria; phylum Bacteroidota; class Bacteroidia; order Flavobacteriales; family Flavobacteriaceae; genus Flavobacterium; species Flavobacterium aerium. Next base: position 37,264 of record NZ_JARQWR010000004.1, read on the forward strand.
ATGCTTTTTGTAAAGCATCTTTTAATCTTTGTTGTTCTTTATAAATTTCTAACAGCTCTCCTGCTTCTCCTTCTCCATCTTTTCCACCTTCACCTTGTGTACTTCCTTTACCATCCTTGCCAGGTTTATCAGATTTTCCTTCTCCTTTTTCTTTCCCCTTCTCAGATCCATTCTTCATTTTTTCTCCTAAACCTTTTTGTTTTTGGATAATATCGGACAATTGAAAACCTTTTCCTTGACCTGGTTTTGGTTTTCCTTTACCTCCCATTCCTTGCATCTGCATTTGATTTTGCATATTTGACAAACTTTCACTTAGAAAATCTGCCAAACGATTGGATGATGTAATCGTATATTGTTGATGAGAAATACCTTTTTGTAGCCCTGCATCAGCAAAACTTTCAATTGATTTATCAAGATTATAATGTACTTCCCCTACTTCTTTATTTACAAATTCGTTGATATCTGGATTACGAAGTGATAAAGCAAATAGACTATCATCAACATGCTTGAATTGTAATTTTAAATCTTGTTGTAATTTTAAATTTTTATTATACGTTGGAGCACCTTTTTTAAGTTTTTTAAATTGCTTCATTAAGTCTTCTTGAGAAAAAGAAAAGGCTAATAAATTATCTAAAATCTGACGTAACGTTTTCACATCTTCTTCTAATTTATCATTTCCACCAGCAGCCATCATACTCATCATATTCTTACCCATGTCCTTCATTTTTTTTGAAGCACTTTTTTGTTTCGATTTGGCTTTCTCTTTTTCATTCTTCTGAAGTTCTTCGGAAGCATTTTGTAAATCTTTATCGATACTTTTTTCTTCTTCTGGATCGGAAGGAATATCCAATGGAGATTTTAGATCTTTGTTTTCTTTATTCAAATCTTTTAAATCTTCCTGAATTTTATCGAAATTTTTATTGATCTGATCTTGATTTTCTTTAGTATTTTCTTTTGGTTTGTTAGTCAACTCATCTTGCTTATCTCCTAATTTATCTAAACGATCCGCTAATTGTTCCGCTTTTTTCTCCACATAGAATTTCTTAGTCAGTTCAACAAGTTGTTCTAAATTTTTAGTTTGATTCTTAGAATTCTGTTTGAACTTATCCATTTTATCAAACAATTCTTCTTCTTTAATTTTATTAGTTAAATCCTGAAGTTCATCTAATAGCTTTTGATTTTTTTCAACTTCTTTATCATTGTTTTTTATGCGTTCCAACAACTGTTCTTTGAACTCATCTTTTTTATCGGTTTTGAATTGTTCTAAGTTTTCTTCCATTTTTTTAGAAAACTCTTTCATCATCTGATCTTGTTGCTTCTGACGTTGAATAAAATCTTTTACTTTTTGCTGATCTTTGAATTCTAAATTATTCTTTTCTTTCCCTATTTTTTGTAATTTTTCAAGTTCAGCAATTTGTTTATCTTGATTTTTTATTGATTTTGATAAACTATTTATATTATCATTTTGTTCTTTTAAATTCAAATCTTCTTTTTCTTCATCCGTAGATTCACGATGAGAAAATACTGAAGACTTTGTGCTCTTGAAATTATGTAATGCATCATTATCAAAAACTTCAAAATAATACTCGTAGGATACTCCTTGTTCTAAGGTTAAATTACTAGGAAACGTAAAATAAAATTGATCAAATGTTCCTTGCTTAATCACAATATTGCTACGTTTAATATTTTCAGGTTGTTTCTTAGGATAATAGACAACTTGTAATTTTGTCAAACCATTATCATCAGATATTTGGCCCAAAATCACATTTTTTTGAAGTTTTAATGTATCAGGCGCGTTACTAGCCTGAATTGTAGGGAACTGATCTTTAATTACAGTGATTTGATAATTAATTTTTTCGTAGTTTTTAACGTTCTTATTGGAAGTAAGTATTTGATATTCTGTATTTTGATTGATATTTTTAGAAAATAAAAAGGTATTATTTTCAGTTTTAAATTCATTATTCTGAGAAAAATCAGTCCAAACAATATTTTCTGTATGCTGTCCCATGATTTCCCATGTAACTTTTGTTCCTTCTGGAACCATAGCATTACCAGTTCCTTTAATAATTTCGGTTTTTTTATTTAAATAACTTGGGAAAGTTAATTTCATTTGAAAATTAGCAATCGTTGGAACTACCATTATTCCTAATTCAAAATCTTTTGAAGCTACTTTGTTTGCTTCAAGATGAAATTCAATTTTTTGAGTTGGTTTTTTAAATGTATATTCAAAAACTCCTGGTTTGACATTTTCTAAATAATAACTTTCGTTATTCATAAAAATCATCGCATTTTCCGGAACTATATTACCTACCGTTTTTACTTGCAAAACAAAATCTTTTCCTTCTTCTGTATTTAAATTTTTATTTAATACTACAAAACTAAATGGAGCTGGTGGTAGAAATTTATGTTTGTAGTGCACTACTCTATCCAAACTTTGTGTCAATAAAGATCTATTATTCGACAACATAAAAAAAGCAAGTACTAATAATGGAATTATAGCCCAAGGCAAAAATTTAATGTTCTCTTTAAAATTAATTGCACTACTGAATGGAACGGGTTTTAAATTATTTGCTTTTTGGTCAATTGATGCTAACAATAATTCTGATTTCTCATTGTGTTGAGTCAATTGTAAAAAATTGGTCAATTGATCATTTACTTCACTAAAATGGTTTCCAATAATTTTTGAAGCATAGTCAAAGTCAATTCCTTTTTTTATTTTAAATAATTTAAAAGAAGGAAAAAGTATAAATCGAAATAAGAGAAAAAGTTCAACAATAATAAAACTCCAAAATAATAAAGTTCTACCTATTGGTGAAAGCCAAAGAAAATGTTCCACGAATAACATCGATAAAAAATAAAGTAATCCAATACCGATAAATAAAATTAATCCTTTAATTAATTCATTCGTATAAAACTTCTTTATAAAGGCTTCAAGCTTCTGATATATTATTTTAGAGTTTTCCAATTTTTATAGACTAGACTGTATGACGGATAAAATTACAATTTAAATTGAATAATCAAGAATTTTAAAACTATTCTAGTTGCTTGAGATTTTAATATATCGATGCAATCTCCATTTACTATTTTTTATTCAATTCTCAGGAGGCAATCAAAATAGATTCAGATTACTCTATTTCTCTTTAATTTTAATTTTCTTCAAATTATAGTTGTCAACATATATTAATAACAACAAAAAAAAAGAATTTTTAAATTTAATTTATTGTTTGTTATTATAGCTTGTTAATAGTGACTATAACTTTATTTATTTAGGCATTGTTTTCTAGTTATAGTTTGTTATACACAGTAATTAACAATGCTGTTCGTCGATAAATCTTTTAAAATCAACTCTTTATAAAACGTTATTAACAATGGTTGATAATAGGTTTTATATTTAAATTCTTAATATCTCTACTTGTTAATTTGTGTTAATAAAGTGTTTTTATATGCTGATAAGTATTCTAGAAATTCATCAAACTTAATTTGTTTTATCCAAACCAATTTTGGATTAGTGAAAATTTTGACACGAACAATAAATACTTGTAATATTCTATCTAAAGTTATAAACATTCAATGTTAGTTTATAATTAACTTAATATCAATTAATTATGAATATGAATTAACAAAGTGTTTTTCCATACGATAATAACTACAAACCATCACGTTATCAGTGTATTAGGTAAAGTTAACTTTAAGAACTCGTATAAAAAGGTATTTTTTCAAGGACTTCAAAATAATTTTAACAAAAAATAAGTAATCCAGTTTTCAAAAATAGAAAAAGGATTTTTAAATCGAAGAATCCTTTTTGAAGTTATTAGATTGACACATTGAATTGTATCTTTGTATCATAATTTTGAAACTATTATGACAAAAAGAGTTCGAGTGCGTTTTGCACCTAGTCCTACAGGGCCATTACACATTGGTGGTGTTAGAACCGCTTTATTCAATTATTTATTTGCTAAAAAACACGGAGGTGATTTTTATTTAAGAATTGAAGATACTGATCAAAATCGATATGTTCCGGGTGCTGAAGATTATATTATTGAAGCATTAAACTGGTGTGGAATCCCATTTGATGAAGGTATTGGTAAAGAAGGTAAATGTGGACCTTATAGACAAAGTGAACGAAAAGATTTATATAAACAATATGCAGATCAGTTAATTAATAACGGCTGGGCTTATTATGCATTTGATACAGCAGAAGCATTGGATGTTTTACGTAAAGAATATGAAACGGCTGGTAAAACATTTATTTATAATCATACTAATAGAGAGGAACTTGAAACATCAATCAAACTTTCTGCTGAAGATGTGGCTGAAAGAATTGCAAATGGTGTTGCCTATGTAATTCGTTTTAAGACACCTGTTGATGAAACATTACATTTAAAAGACATAATTCGTGGTGATATAAAATTTGAAACGAATCTATTAGATGATAAGGTTTTATTTAAAAGTGATGGGATGCCTACTTATCATTTAGCGAATATTGTAGATGATCATTTAATGGAAACATCTCATGTAATTCGTGGTGAAGAATGGTTACCATCAATGCCTTTACACGTTTTATTATACAAAGCTTTTGAATGGGAAGCTCCAGAATTTGCTCATTTACCATTGATTTTAAAACCAACGGGTAATGGTAAATTATCAAAAAGAGATGGTGATAAACTAGGTTTCCCAGTATTCCCATTAGAATGGAAAGATCCAAATACTGGAGAAATTTCATCTGGATATAGAGAGAAAGGATATTTACCAGAAGCGGTTATTAATATGTTAGCGTTTTTAGGTTGGAATCCAGGAACAGAACAAGAGATCTTTACTTTAGAAGAATTAATAGCTTCTTTTGATTTGGCTCGTGTGAATAAAGCTGGAGCAAAATTTGATCCTGAAAAAACGAAATGGTTTAATCATCAATATATTGCTAAAGAAGATAATGCAGTTCTAGCGGAAAAATTTGCACCAATAGTACTTGAAAAAGGATTCCAAAAATCAATAGAATATACAACAACAGTTGTTGGATTGGTTAAAGAGCGTGCAACTTTTGTAAGTGATATATGGGATTTGAGTGATTTCTTCTACGTTGCCCCTACTGTATATGATGAGAAAGCGACTAAAAACTGGAAAGAAGAAACACCAGAATTGATGCGCCAGTTAATCGGTGTATTAACTACTATTTCAGATTTTACGAGTCATACTATTGAAACTACTGTAAAAGAATGGCTAACGACCAATGAAATTGGAATGGGGAAAGTAATGCAACCTTTCCGATTGAGTTTAGTTGGAGCATTAAAAGGACCACATTTATTTGATATAGTAGAACTGATTGGAAAAGAGGAAACTGTCCAGAGAATTGAAAGGGCAATTGCTACATTATAACAATGAAAACAAAAGCGGTTCTCTTAAATTTTAAGAGAACCGCTTTTTTATTACTATTAAATTTGTATATTACCTAAATTAACTTTTTTAAATAACTCATCATTATGAACATTCCATTAATTGTAATTTTATTTATTGGATTCTTTCTTTTTCTAGCTTCTTTTTTTACAGTGCGTCAACAGACATCGGCAATTGTAGAGCGTTTCGGAAGATTCCATAGTATTCGTCATTCAGGTTTACAACTAAAAATTCCTGTTATTGACAAAATTGCCGGAAAAATCAATTTGAAAATCCAACAGTTGGATGTAATAATTGAAACGAAAACAAAAGATAATGTATTCGTGAAATTGAAAGTATCGGTACAATTTATGGTTATTAAGAATAAAGTATATGATGCTTTTTATCTTTTAGAATATCCTCATGATCAGGTTACAGCATATGTATTTGACGTAGTTCGTGCGGAAGTTCCAAAATTAAAATTAGATGATGTATTTGAAAGAAAAGATGATATTGCGATTGCAGTAAAACGTGAATTGAATGAAGCAATGACTACTTATGGATATGATATTATCAATACATTGGTTACAGATATTGATCCAGATATTCAAGTAAAAAATGCAATGAATAGAATTAACGCTGCCGATAGAGAGAAAACAGCTGCGGAATTTGAAGCAGAATCATCAAGAATTAGAATTGTAGCGAAAGCCAAAGCAGAAGCAGAAAGTAAACGTTTACAAGGACAAGGTATTGCAGATCAAAGACGTGAAATTGCGAGAGGATTAGTAGAAAGTGTTGATGTATTAAACCGTGTAGGTATTAATTCTCAAGAAGCTTCTGCCCTAATTGTTGTTACACAACATTATGATACATTACAAGCGATTGGTGCAGATACGAATTCGAACTTAATATTATTACCAAATTCTCCACAAGCTGGAAGTGAAATGTTGAATAATATGGTGGCTTCATTTACGGCTTCTAATCAAATTGGTGAAGCGATGAAAAAAGGAGCGAAAAAAAGTCATTTAACACGTGATGAAAGAGCAATGAAAGATGAACCTAAGCATTCGTATGAAGATCCTAAATATGGAGATGAAATTGATCCAAATAAGGTTTAATTGCAATTAAAAAGCCTTTTGAATATATAGAATAAAAAAAGTCCCGATAATTATCGGGACTTTTTTTTATTTAAAGATCTTTTTAAGGATCACAGATATTAAGACATTCTTTATAGGTCCTGAAAGACCACCTAGGAGACCTAGAGCAGCCTTAGGAACGTTTCCGAGTAAATGACTAGGTGAAAGACTATCTTTTGTTTCCTGAACGCTTAAAACGAGTTTTTGATAATAGATTTCTTTTTCTATTTTAAGAATTTCAAGATCACGTTCTATCTCACTGTATGATCTGTATTTTTGATTTTCCATAGTTTAGTCGTTAAAAAAGAATTCAGAAAATTTTTCCAAAATTGGACCTTCAACAATCTTATCTTTTACATAGTAAATAATTATACTTACAATTAAGTATAAAACGCCCATAATCAAGAATCCATATGCAAAATTATCTAATGCATATCCAATGGCCAAAGCTGCTGCAATTGAAAAAAACAGCAAAACCATGCTCAACATGATACTTAATAAAAATATTTTAAGCATCATTGTTGTAGATTTCATACCAACTTTGAAAAGCCAAAGTTTATAATATGATATGTTACTATCTAAAAAACCTTTAGCCTGATCTTGTATGTTCTGGGTGTTCTCTTTTATTTTTTCAAAAGCCATACGCTTATATTATTTTTGGATTTTGGCACTGTGCTTTTTAAGCTCTTCCAATTTTTTTTCTAATGTAGCAATTACATCTTCTGTTTTGTTATCCACATTCGCAACTAAGTCATCAAAAGTAGATTCTAAATCTTTTTTTGTTCTTGCCGCTTTATGTTTTAACATATCCGTTAAATCATTGAATTTATCTTTTAAATCTGATTTTGATTGGTCAAAACCATCTTTTATTTTACCTCTTGTTTTTGAACCTTTATCTGGAGCAAATAAAATACCTATTCCTGCTCCAATTGCTGCACCTGCTAAAACGGCTAATACTGTGTTTCCTGCTTTACTTGACATAATTCAAATTATTTTATGGTTAATAATACTAAAGATACATATATTATTAAGGATTTTCTGTTAAGAGGTCGTTAAATCTGGGTTTCAAGACTGAAATCGATTTAAATTACCTGTGTTAAAGTTTTAATTGCTGGGATAATAATTACGGTTGTTTAAAATTTAAAGTGGCTTAGAAATAAAATATAGAAGTCATTTTTAATAAGCAAAATTGATGAAATTATTTTTTCAATTGTTAAAATTTATACTTTAAAAAGATAGTTTTTTGTGATCAAATATTTTTTTTGGTTCGAAATTATTTAAAAATTTTTGCAGTAAACTTTTCGAATATAGTAAAACATAAAAAAAGGTATTACAAATTGAAATTCATTTGTAACACCTTTTTATAAAGATTTGATGTGTGGATTTTATTTTTCCACTTTTGTCCATGTCTCTTTTAAACCTACGGTTTTGTTGAATACTAATTTTTCAGCAGTAGAATCTTTATCAACACAATAGTAACCTAAACGTTGAAATTGGAAACGATCACCAATTTTAGCTTCATTTAAACTTGGTTCTAAATACCCAGTGCTAATCACTAAAGAATTTGGATTCAAGAATGTTTTAAAATCTACGTCTTTATGTGAGTCTGGAGCTTCATCAGAGAATAGTCTGTCATACATACGTACTTCTGCAGGTATTGCATGAGCAATAGATACCCAATGCAAAGTACCTTTTACTTTTCTTTGACTAGCTTCTGTCCCACTTCCACTTCTACTATCAACATCGTAAGTACAATGAATTTCAGTAATATTTCCATTTTCGTCTTTTACAACGCTTTCTCCTTTAATGATGTAAGCATTTTTCAAACGAACTTCTTTTCCTAATGTTAATCGGAAGAATTTATTATTAGCTTGTTCTAAAAAGTCATCTTTCTCAATGAATAATTCTTTTGAAAAGGGAACTTTTCTAAACCCAGCATTTTCATCTTCTTGATTATTTTCTGCTTCTAGCCACTCTTCTTGTCCCTCAGGATAATTAGTAATAACTAGTTTTACAGGATCTAAAACAGCCATAATACGTGGCGCCGTTTTATTTAAATCTTCACGAATGCAGAATTCTAATAAAGAAACATCGATAATGTTTTCACGTTTGGCAACTCCTATTGTTTCAGAAAATTTACGGATTGAAGCAGGAGTATAACCTCTTCTTCTTAATCCAGAAATTGTAGGCATTCTAGGATCATCCCACCCGTTAACAATATTTTCCTGTACAATTTGTAATAATTTACGTTTACTCATAACAGTATAGTTAAGATTTAAACGTGCAAATTCGAATTGTCTTGGTCTTACCAATTTTGTATCGGCAACTTGGTCTAAAAACCAATTGTATAACTCACGGTGCATTACAAATTCTAATGTACAGATGGAGTGTGATATTTGTTCTAAATAATCAGATTCACCATGTGTCCAGTCGTACATTGGATAAATTTTCCAATCGTTTCCAGTACGGTGGTGTGCACGATGTAATACACGATACATAATAGGATCACGCATTAGCATATTAGAAGAAGCCATATCAATTTTTGCTCTTAGAACATGTTCACCTTCTGGAAAATCACCATTTTTCATTTTTTCAAATAAAGCTAGGTTTTCTTCAATAGAGCGATTTCTATAAGGACCATCAACACCAGGTTGAGTTGGAGTTCCTTTTTGAGTAGCCATATCTTCAGAAGATTGTGAATCAATATAAGCTTTTCCTTTTTTGATTAGAACAATAGCCCAATCATATAATTCTTGAAAATAATCGGATGCATAACGTTCTTCAGCCCAGTTAAAACCAAGCCATTCAATATCTTCTTTTATTGCATCAACATATTCTTGTTCTTCTTTTGCTGGATTTGTATCATCAAAACGCAAGTTTACCGGTGCATTGTAACGCTGTCCCAATCCAAAATTTAAACAGATTGATTTGGCATGGCCAATGTGCAGATATCCGTTTGGCTCTGGTGGAAAACGAAAACGTAACGAATCCTTACTGAATCCGCCTTTAATGTCTTCTTCAATTATTTGTTCAATAAAATGGAGTGATTTTTCTTCTTGCATTTTTATAGATTGCTTTTATAGCAAAAATACACAAAATCAAAAGATTCATTCAATATGAAAAGTAAAAAGCATAAAAATAATTTTATAAAATCATTTTTTGAAGATAATTGATGGGATTTCTAAAGTTTTTATAAATGTAATTATTTCGTTTTTAACAAATTAATACCGATAAATCAAACATTAGACTTATTGTTTTGTAAAAAGAGCCTATTGTGCTATTTAATCAAAACTTAGATTTTGTCCTTTGTTTTAAATTTTAATAAGGGAATAAACACAAGGCTAAACTCATTGAAATAAACTTGTAGAAAGTGAAAAAATAATAATAACAAATTCATATTAATTTAAAAATTAGGAATATAGAAACTGTACTGATAATCTGAAAAATAGAAAATAGACACAATTTGTAAATGTTAAAGCATCATAATCTTTTAATAGTGAATTGATACCAAGTTTACATTGAATGTCCACTTTTGAACTTTTTGATAATAGTACTATTCGTATTAAAATGCCACATTCATTAAAAATTTATCAAATTAACAATTTTATTATAATTTTCTAAAAATTAACAATTCTATTATTTATTCAATAAAATAATAAGAAGACTTAGTTTGGAGATAATTTACTATTGCTATTGCTAAAATAATAAATGATATAAAATTTAATATATAAAATTTAGAAGAGAAAAATTCATAATACACTAATTATGAACATGCAACAAAATAAGGGAATTATAAATGTTTTATAGCAATTATCAATAATAGAGAATTTAAAATCTATTACTATTAAATATCTATTAATATAGCTAAAAAATATATTGATTTTTTAATAAATATTGTTAAAATGTGCAATTGAGAAAAATATAAATATAAAATAATGACTATAAATCACTGTTAATATATCACGATATGCGAAAATATGTTAACAAATATGCTTCATATGTTAATAATAATGTTAATTTTGGAACAATTAATCGACGAAATGCCACAATTAACCGATTAAGTGACTGATTTCCAATATAAAAGAGAATAAAAAATTAACATTTTAAGCAATTACGCGGGGTGGATTGTGTAAAAATGTGTAGTTGTTAATTTATTAATTAACCGGAAAAAACGAATATTATGAATAAGTTTTGTTTTTATGCGTGTTTACTTATTTTAGGATACTCTCCCCGTGTTACATCCCAAAATATAAGTATAAATACTCCGATATTAAATTTCACCCAAGCTTGTGCTTCTCCGGGTTTTAACAATTATTCTTTAAAATTTACATTTACCCAAGCTCAAAATTTAGGAGCAAATAATCAATTTATCGTAGAATTATCCAATTCTAATGGAGATTTCATAACGCCTGTTACATTAACTACATCTACTGCAACAACATCACCTGTTACAGTTTCATTTGCCATTCCAACGAATACTGCTGGACAGAATTATAAAATTAGAATACGGAGTACATCTCCCGTTGCCACAAGTGCAGCAAGTAATCCATTTCCAGCGAATTATGCCGTTTTTGGACAAGCATTTTCAATTAATAATAATATAGAAGATGTTGTAATCTGTTCAGGATCAAGTTATACCATAAATGTAGATTACAATGGCAATAGCTCCTCCCCTGTTCATTATCCTAATTTGGTTTATAAATGGTTTAAGAATCATAACATAATACCTGGGGCAATCACATCTTCATTAACCATCACGGGAACAGGATCTTATTACGCAATGGTCGATTATGGGGTTTGTCAAACGAATGCTTATTCTAATATTGTCATGGCAACCGAAGTAAATGGGTTAAGTGTTGCCATTACTGCCCAAAATCCAGGAAATATTACATGCCCAGGTACAGGAAATGTCCTGAGTGCGAATTTACAAAATACAACTTATACCTATCAATGGTATAAAGATGGAACGGTTATCCCTGGAGCAAATACATTTACTTACACTGCTTTAGATGCGGGAAGTTATTATATAAAAGTAAATAATACTACTTGTGAAGCACAATCGAATGCAATTGCTTTACAATTAACAGATATTCAAGCGAGTTGGGATATAGCAGCAAATACAATCATTTTACCAGGTGAGCAGAAGACAATTACAGTAAGTACAGATGCACAATCCCCAGAATTTAAATGGTTCAAGGACAATGTATTAATTACAGGTCAAACCCAAAACGCAATAACAGTTACAGAAGCGGGAGAATATAAAGTGGTTGTTAAACAAACTGTGGGCTGTATTATTGAAAAAAGTTTGACCACAACGATAGAAGCACCTTCTGCTTTTACAATTGCAATCACGCATGATACAGGTTATCAAGATTGTGTCTCTACTTCTACACTATTAAAATTGAGTCAGTTTAAAGCAACTACTTCACAAGGTCAAGTTGATTTGTTAAATCAAAATACTGGTGCAACTTATCAATGGTATAAAGATAATACAGCTGTTAGCGGTGCTGTAGCTTCAACATTAACCATTAATTCAGCAGAAAATAATGACCAATATAGTTTAAAAGTATCCATACCAAGTTTCAGTACAGTTACATCAAATACAGCGACAGTTAAATTACTATTGAATGAAAATGCAGTTATCAGTACTACAGATATTTATTGTGATAGTAGCTCATCTGTGACAATAAACAGTAGTGTAACCAATACAAATTATACGTATGAATGGTTTAAAGAAGGTAGTACAACAGTAATTGGTACAACAAGTGCGTTGACCGTTAATAATCAAGGAAATTATAAACTAGTAGTAAGCTATAAAGGATGTAGTATCACTTCAAATACTTTGGCTATTGTTCCATTTGATTTATCACAAATTACAGTAGATGCACCCGAAAATATTACTATAAATCAAGGTTTCTCTACTACAATCACAGCGAGTGGTGCTCAGGTTTATGCATGGTATAAAAACAGCATATTACTAGGAAATAGTAATAGTTTAACCATTACACAAGAAGGAACATATATTTTAAAAGCCTCAGTAGGAACCTGTGAAGTTGTAAAAGAATTCCATGTTACTGTAGTGGATGTAACAAACCCAACAAGCTTAATTATACCGAATATAATCTCACCAAATGGAGATGGTATTAATGATCAGTGGATTATACCAGCACAATATGTAAATACTCCGGAAGTAGAAATCATCATTATGAATTCAAATGGAGAAGTTGTATTTAAAAAGAATAACTATCAAAATAACTGGCCAGAATCATCAATGTCATATGCCAGAAAAACAAACGTGTTCTATTATAAAATTATAAAGAATAACAAGACTTTAAAGCAAGGATCAATTACGATAATACAATAACATGATAAAAAAATACGTAGTAGCATTTTTTACTTTTTTCACCATACTTTCCCTTACAGCTCAAGAAGGGGCAGAAATTTCTTTTGATATTCCATCGCAAAATTTATTAAAATTCAACCGGTTTTTAATGAATCCCACATTTTCTTATGTGAACGAGGACTATTCCTACATCAACTTTTTTCACCGAAATCAATGGATTCAGTTTGATAATTCACCACAGATCTATTTTTTAAATTATTCTGGAAGAATCAATGATAAAAACGGAATCGGATTTGGATTATACCAGCAAAAAATAGGGGTAATCAGTAGTTTCGGTGCTCTTGTTAATTATGCCTATGGAATAAAGTTAAGTGAAAAAAACACCTTGACTTTTGGATTTAATATGGCATATTATAACAGCGGATTGGATAATGGCGCAGCTTTTCCAGGAATGCCAGATCCAGCATTACAACAAATTGAAAACAATTCACTTCTCTCCTTTCAACCCGGTATTAACCTTTCGTTTGGGAGTTTTGATTTTGGTATTTATGCAGAAAATTTATTAGACTATAATTTAAAAACAAGTAAATCACTGACAGAATTTTCACAAAAAACGTTCTCAGGACATTTTATGTATACCTATAGAATGCATAATCAAAGCGGTTTTCTAGAAAATGGAAAATTAGTGAGTATGATTCGTGGAAGATCCGAAGAAGATTTTAAAATGGGAGGAAGTGTTTTATTAGATGCTCCTAAAATAGGATGGTTACAAGCTGGTTACGATGATAAATACGGAATGTCGGGTGGATTAGGATTTAATATTACAAACCGTTTATCAATTGGATATACCTTTGAAAAAGGCACAAAAAGTGGGCTTTCCAATATGGGTCCTACTCATGAAATAGTTTTTGCTTACTCCTTTAAACCAAAATCAAGAGCCGCGCAAGACAATAAGAATGACGCTGCTGCAAAAACGGATACTTTGGTAGCGAAAGAAAAAGAATTACAACAGATTAAAAAGCAATTAGACGAAACGAATATCTTGTTAAGTGAATTGATTTTTAGACAAGATTCTGTTGAAAAAGCTAAAAATGCAGATTTTGAAAACCGTTTTATGAACGTTGTCGATTACATTAATATGTCTAACCGAAATGGTCAGAATACACAAAATCAAACGACTGCCCGAGTTCAATTTCAAAACCAGAAAACATCAAAAGAAACAAAGAATACAACTACACAAAAAGAATCAACAACTAAAGTAATTACTATTCCAGTTGTTTCTAAAGGAACTACATCGACGAATGCATCAAAAACAAATACAGATAATACTGACTTTGTTAAGCAAGCGAAAGCAAATAATGTAAAACAAGAAACAATTAAAAACCTTCAGGGAGTAAATGGAGGATATTATATTATTGGAAATATTTTTAGAAATAAGAATTACCTGAATGCATTTGTCAAATCATTGCATACCAAAGGAATAGTGACAGCCGATTCTTTTTTAAATCCATCTACAGGATTAAATTATGCATATCTACAACGCTATGACACGTGGCAGGAAGCTATCGAAGCAACAAAGTCTAAGCTAAACCATACCTATAATGGCCCAACTTGGATTATGCATGTGGACAATGCTATAGAAAATAATTCAAAAGGTTCCGGATCAGTTACGCCTCAAAATAAAATAACAGAAGAAAATAAGGCAGTACAAATTGTTGAAAATAAGGTTATAAGCACAAATTCTCAATCTACACTTGTGGCTACAGAAATTAAAGATACCAAAGCAAAAGAAGTTCAAAAAATACAAAAAGAGACGGAACCGAAGAAAAAAGAAATTGTAGCAGAATTAAAAGAAATCCAAGTTTCTTCAACAGTTACTGCAGCCCAAATTAAAGAACGATATAATGAGAATGAAGCATTAAAAAAATCAAATAATACAATAGTAGAAAAAGTAAATAAAATAGAAGAACCAGTTAAAAAAGAAGTTGCAAAGAAGAAAGATGTAGTTGCAAAAAGTAAAGAGGAAAATGCTACTCCAAAAGCAGATGCTACGGCAGAAGCGATACAAAAGGAATATTCTAAAAACACAACAAAGAAGCGTGAAACGGCAAAGATTGGACCAACGCTAAAGATTAATAATCAAGAAGGTGGATATTACATTATTGCTAATGTATTTGCAAGACCAGATTATGCCAGCAGCTTTGTTGAAAAATTACGTAAAAAAGGCTTAGAAGTTGATTATTTCATCAACCCAATAAACAACTACCGATATGTTTATTTGAAAAAACATGAAGAGAGAAATGGGGCCTTGGCTAGTTACTACAGCAATGTAAACAATACCTATTACGATAAGATTTGGATTATGTGCGTTAATACTTTATAAAATACCATGAAAAAAAACTACTTTACGAATTGTTCCCGGATTACGTTTTCAATTGTTTTTTTATTCTTTATTCATTCCATTAGTATTGCTCAAGTAGCAAAAGCATTTGCCCCCCGATATAATGAAAAAATTAAAGGGGATATGACTTTGATTGCCAATAATATTGTGAATCGAAATTATATTTATGGACCAAATACAGCCTATGATGCTCCCTATACATCATTAGAAGGACATTATGCCAATGATAATTTTGAGATGCGCTATATCGATATTGATTCTGATCCTGATACTTTCAGTTCCAGTAGTGCAAAATTAGAAATGCCAGCAGGTAGTTGCTATAAAATGGTATATGCTGGGTTGTATTGGTCTGCTACCAATAAATACAACATTGGGTATTCAAATAGTTCTTCCGATCCAGGAGATGGATTTCATCATACAGATTTTAATAAAGTCAAATTAAAATTACCAGGAAATACCAGTTATATTAATTTAACAGGAGAAGTAATATTTGAAGGATATACTAGTTCAAATGCCAATTTTAATGCAAGTAGTCCTTATGCCTGTTATGCTGATATTACAACTTATGTAAAAAACTTAGCAAATCCAGAAGGAGAATATACAGTTGCAAATATTAGAGCAACACAAGGATATATTAGAGCTGGAGTTTCAGGTGGTTGGACAATTTTCTTTGTATATGAAGATCCAAGCTTACCAGGTAAATACATTACATCATTTGATGGTTTTGCAGGTGTATTTGGTGTGAATGAAACAGATATAGATTTTACTGGTTTTACAACAATCCCATCGGGGGTAGTAAAAGCAAAATTAGCTTCTTCATCTTTAGAAGGAGATCGATCAATAGCCAACGATCAACTATTATTTAAGGGTGGAAGTAGCTCATCATTTACGCCTCTATCTGGAACTTATAGAACCTCAACCAATTTTTTTAATAGTAGAATAACGATACTAGATACAGAATATTTGAATCGTACACCCAAAAGTAGAAATACATTGGGTTATGATGCAGATATCATGAAGATAGATAATTTATTAGCGAATAACGAAAACTCCGCTACATTAAAATTAAAATCTACTCAGGATCAATATTATATGTTCTTTGGAGCATTTAATGTAGAAATTATTGAACCTAAAATTATATTAGGGAAAAAAGTTCAAAATGCGAATGAAATAGATTTAAATAATGCAAATGTCTCTCCAAACGATGAATTGTTCTATGTACTATCCTTTCAAAATCAGGGAAATGATGATGCAACAAGTTTCACGATTCGAGATGTTTTACCTGCCAACGTAACTTTTGTTCCGGGCGATATAATTTTACCAAATGGAGTTACTTATACTTACAATCCTGTAACCCATGAAATTGTATTCACTGTGAATCCTAATTTAGTTAAAATAGGAAGTGTAATTACCTCTATTAAAATTAAAGTAAAAGTATCCGATTGTCATAATTTAAGAGATGCTTGTTCAAACATTATAAAAAATAGAGCCTACTCTTCTTATAAAGGAGTGATTAATGGTACCCAGATTACAGATGATCCAAGTTTTTCTGGCTTTAATGCCTGTAATATTGGAGAAGATAGCCCAACCAATTTCTTAGTGGGATTAGGAGCGTGCTCATTCGATCGAAATGTTGAATTATGTGGTGCCAATGTTACTTTAACAGCAGCCAGTGGATATGCATCTTATTTGTGGACAAATGCTGCAGGAACCACTATTGGAACGACACAATCAATTACGGTTACAAATCCAGGAGTATATCATGTAGTTTGTACAGGAAATGCACCATGTATGAGCATTACAGAAAATATTACCGTAACACCTTTTGCCAGTAATTTAGCAAATCCATTAGCAGCACCTTTTGCCGATGAGGTAGTTACGTGTTTGAATGATGGAGATCAATTAGTAAAAGTATTCTTGTGTGGAGCAACAGATACAAGAACAGTTAACACAAATATTACAGATGCCATTAGTATTAAATGGGAAAAATTAGATGAATCTTCGTGTGCGGCTGTTGGAATGGCCAATTGTGCCAATAAGAATCCTGCTTGTACTTGGGTTGAAATTGCACAAGGACCAAATTTCACTGCAACAGATGAAGGAAAATACCGTATGGTTATTAACTACCAAAACGGATGTTTCCGAAGATTCTACTTTGATGTCACTAAAAATGTTTTATTAGCAGATGTTGTGACAACCGATGTAATATGTGATACAACGGGATCCATTACAGTAACGAACGTTCCTTCAACAGGATATGAATTTAGTTTAAGCCCTACGGGCCCATGGAGTCTAACAAATATATTTCCAAATCTTGCCGCAGGAACTTATACCGTTTACATTAGACAAACCGATATTAATAATCCCAAAAAATGTGTTTTCACAGTTCCAGGGATATTAATTAGAAATCATGTCCCAACGATAAATATCATACCAAAAAATCCTTTATGTAAAGATGATAAAGGAAGTATACGAGTTCAAGTCAATGATGCATTACCGCAATATCTATTTGAATTATATCAAGGAACAACTTTAATTCAATCATCGGTATGGTTAAACGGAGTTGGAGATAATGATTACACATTTACAGATCAAAATGCAGGAAGTTATACCATTAAAGTTACGACTACAGATGGATGTATACTTACTGGACCAGCAGTATTGATAAATCCAACGGAAGTAGAAGCTACGGCAAATGTAATAAGACCAATAACTTGCGTAGATGGACAAATAAGAGTTAATGCTATAGGAGGAACTGCACCGTATACGTATATAGTAAATGGAGGTGGAATCTTATTAGATCCAGTAATTGAAGTTTCAACACCCGGAGTTTATACTATTATTGTCAAAGATGCGAATAACTGCTCAACAACAACACAGGTAACAGTTGGAACTAGGGTTCAGCCAACCTTTTCTTTTGGAACAGTATATGAAACATGTGAAGTAGGGGCTAATAATGGAGCTATAATTTTCCAGAGTGGGAATAATTATGGATATACAATACAGTATAGTATTGATAATGGTGTTACCTATCAAACCTCATTGTCATTTACAAACCTTGCTAGTGGAACGTATCATATAAAGATTAAATATGTTGTTGGAACAACGACAGATGATGCAGGAAATACAATAGATATAGTTTGTGAAAGTTACACGGTAGATACTGTAGTTCAGGCGGCATCTCAAATTTCAGGTAGTGCAGTTTTATTACAAGATTATACATGTTTACAAAAAGCAAGTATTCAGGCTCAAAATGTTAGTGGTGGAACATTGCCTTATAAATATGCAATTGATGGTATTAATTTCCAAGCAGGAAATACCTTTATAAATCTTACGAATGGTACCTATACGATTACCATTAGAGATGCAGATAACTGTACGTTTGTAACCAATGCTATTGTAGTTGAAAATCTAAATCCTCCAACCAATATTACATTTGTAGCATCACAAGTAACATGTCCTACATTAATAACGGATGTAACAGTAACGGTTGTTGGTGGGACAGCACCTTTCATCTATGAAATTACAGCACCAACGACTCTAAATAATGGAAATAATAATGTATTTACAGGACTTTATGCCAATAGTAGTTATACTATAAAAGTTACCGATAGCAAAGGTTGTACGTTTTCAAATAATTATCTGACCCCAATGATTAAGCCTGTGGTCTTAACAACAGCCACTGCAACAAATGTTACCTGTAAGTCTACAGCAACAGGTTCCATAACGTTTAATACCCATAATTATTCTAATGGAGCAACCTATGATTATACCATAAACGGAGGTACTGCTGTAACAGGACAAGCACCAGGAACAGCGATAACAATTCCAAATTTATCTGTTGGAATCTATGTAATTGTAGTAAAAGACCCAATTACACAGTGTACCGATACTAAAACAGTTACTATTACAGAACCAACCACTGCACTAAATGTAATCTTAACTCCCACAGCCATTACTTGTGTTACACCTGGAAAAATAACAGTCGATGCAACTGGTGGATGGGGTGGTTTTATATATCAATTAACCTATCCAAATGGAACAACTATAGTTGGACCACAGTTAGGCTCTGTCTTTAATAATTTAACAGCAGCAGGTCAATATACTGTAACAGTAGTAGATGATGGAGGTTGTACGGTTACCAATACAGTTACATTAAATTCGAATGCAACCATTCCTATTCTGGCAATAAATTCTACATCAGACTTATGTTTTGATCCAATAAATAAAGCAACTTTAGTAGTTGATATTACAAATCCAGCAGCAGGGGAAATCTATACCTACAGTATTAATGGCGGAACACCACAACCGTCTAATACATTTACGGATCTAACACCCGGATCATATACAATTACGGTTGTTGGGACATTATATGGTTGTTCAGCAACGATTACAAAAACGATAGAACCAAGCCTAGCTATTGCTGTAACTGCTGCAAATATATCTGCATGTACAACATCTACAAGTTTAGGAATTACGGTTACAGGAGGAAATGGCGTATATCAATACGCAGTTCAAACGAATTCTACAGGAGCAATAAATTATACTTCAACCATTCCTACAGCCATTTCAACAGTTGGAACTCATATTATATGGGTAAAAGATGGAATTGGCTGTACAGCATCATTTCCAATAACTATTGTGAAAGATGCACCAATAGTTATTACTGCTACCGGAACAAATGTATCGTGTTATGGTACAAATTCGGGAGTTATCAATATTAGTGCTACAGGTGGATCTTCCATTTACGAGTACAGTATTAATAATGGAGCAACATTTGGTACAATAACAAATTTTGTAAATGTATTGCCAGGAACCTATACGATTGTTGTGAAAGATAATCGTGGCTGTTCAGCTACGACTAGCGTTATTATTACTCAACCTCAACATGCATTGACGGCATCTGCGGGAGTATCAAAAGACATTACCTGTGATGCTGTAAATAACCTTGCTGAGGTTAGAATTACAAATGCCCTAGGTGGTGTAGGACCTTACACTTATAGTTTTAATGGAGTTACATACGGCCCAAGTAATATTGGACATTTACCAGTAGGTACTCATACAGTATATATTAGAGATACAACAGGTTGTACTTTTCCAATGACTGTAATAGTAACTGCAGCTCCAGCAGCTCCAGTTATTACAACAGACATTGTACCAAATTGTGATGGCACATCAAATATTACTGTAACAACAAGTAATACTACATTTGATTATACCTATGCAATAGATGGTGTTCCAGTACCAGCACAAACCAATAATGTATTTACAAATGTTCCGGCAGGACCTCATGTAATTACAACAAATTATAGCTCAAATATTCCACCTTCACCAAGTGATTTATTACAGGAAGATTTTGGAGCAGGACCAAATACATCGATTAATAATATTGACCCAGTATATTGTTATGAACCCCAAGATGGAACAGGAACTTGCGGAACAGGACTTTTAATTGATGATGGTGAATATTGTGTAACCAAAAACATAAGTCCAAGACAAGATGGATGGGCTGCTTTTTCAGATCATACTGGAAATACAAACGGTAGAATGTTAGTTTTAAATGTTGGAGGAGTAGCTGGTTTACAAGGAGTTATTTATAAAAAACCAATTATAGATATTATCCCAAATCAGAATATCATCACTTCAATTTGGGGTAGAAATTTAGTAAAAAGTACTTATAATATTGGTGAACCAGATATTTTAATTCAATTAGTAGATAACACAGGAGCTGTTATTGCTCAACAAAATACGGGAAGCATACCAAATAATGAGATATGGAATAATTACATTATAAATTTAAATCCAGGAAGTAATACCCAATTGAATTTGGTCATTAGAACAAATTCAACAGTTACAAACGGAAATGATTTAGCGATAGATGATATACATGTATATCAGTTGCCTGAAGTATGTGGTTCCGTGGTTACAACCCCTATTGTAGTTGTAGATAAAACGTTCAAAGCACAAATTGTAGGATCACAAAATATTAAATGTAATGGAGCCAATGATGGACAAGTAACGATTCAAGCAGAAAATTTTGGACCTTATTTTTACAGTTTGAACAATGGTACTACATGGACAGCATTAACAGGTACTTCTCCATTTACAATTACGGGGTTAGCACCGGGTGTGATTAATATTAAAGTAAAAGGAACAAATGCTGATACATGTATTAAAGACTTAACAATAACCTTAACAGAACCAGCTCCATTAACAATTGATTTAGCGACAACTCCAAAAACTTGTTTGGTTAATGGTGAAGTGACCGTTACAGCGGGAGGAGGATCTGGAAATTATACCTATCAATTAACACATCCTAATGGAACTACAATTGTTGGTCCACAAGGGAACAATGTATTTACAGGACTAACAACACCGGGAACATATACTGTTGTAATAAAAGATATTAACGGTTGTACAGCTACCGATACTTTTGCGATTGTAAATCCAACGGCAATAGTAGCTACAATAAATTCAACATCAGATATTTGTTATGATGGAGATAAGGCAAGTATTATAGTCGATGTAACTGGAGGTGTTGCACCATATAGCTATAGCTTAAATGGTGGATTACCACAAACATCAAATACATTTTTGGACTTAACATCAGGAAGTTATACTATAACCGTTAAGGATGATTTTGGTTGTACGACTACTGTTTCCCAAGTAATAGCTCCTCAAATCACTGCAAATGCAGTATTGACGAAAGCTTTAGATTGTACCACAACTATTCCAACAGCAGAGATTAAAGTTACAATTGGTGGAGGTGTTCCAGCATATACCTATCAAGTTTCATTTAATGGTGGAACTTATGGTACACCAGCTACTGTTACAGGAACAACTTTTGTATATCCTACAACAGTAGCAGGGACATACCGATTCCAAGTTAAAGATTCAAAAGGATGCATTGTGTTAACGAATATTGTAACAATATTACCAATTACAAGTCCAGTTATCACAAGCGTTGTTCAAGGACAATCTATTTTATGTCATGGAGAAGCAACAGGATCCATTACAGTAAATATAAATACAGCTGTAGGGGTAGCACCATTTGTAATTAATGTTACAAACACTACAACAGGAGTTAATTATGTTACTCAAACGTCCGGATTAACAGCAGGGGTTTATGAAGTAACCATTACCGATGCAAATTCATGTAAAGATGTTAAATCAATAACTATTAATGAACCAAGTGCTATAACATATGATATTGTACCGGAAAATATTATTTGTGACGCTACAGGAGCAAGTACAATTAAAGGGAAAATACATGTAAATAACGTAATGGGTGGAACACCACTTTATACATATTACTTGCATAATAGTTTAGGTGTTTTAGTAAATCAATTTGGACCTATAGCAAATACAACGCATGTATTTGATATTCTAGAATACGGATTCTATCAAATTGATGTGGTAGATGCCAACGGATGTTTATTAAGAACAGAAAATATTAAAATTGCATCCCCGCCGAACTCTTTAGATATAGTGATTACACCAGTATCGACGAATTGTGCAACAGGCGGTACAGTTTCTGTAACAGTAGAAGGTAGTTTATTAGGCTCAGGACCATTCTATTTTGCATTATATACTACACCGATACCAGTATTTGATCCTGCATCAATTCCTCCATTTATTCCGGCAGATCCAGGAACACCACTTACAGCAACATTTTCAAATTTAACACCAGGAGTTATATACAGTTTTGTTGTGTATGATGATACTACGAAATGTTATTATTTCCAGCAAGCACCAGCACCAATTCCAACAAATTCTACATTAACATCAACGGTTAAACCAAATAATGTAACCTGTACAGGGAATGCAGACGGTAGTGTATCATTTACATTTAGTAATTATGATGCGACTGCTACATCAGTATCCTACCAGATATACTCAGCCTTGAACAATAGTCCAGTTGGGGTGGTAGGTACTACAACTCTATTGACTGGACCAACAATAATTGTTAATAATTTTGGAACACTAGCACCAGGAAATTATTATATACTATTTACTGAAAACGGAGGATCTCATGCAGATTGTACAAGTGGAACAGCCCATTTTACAATTTCGCAATCAGTACAAACAGTAGAAGTTACGGCATCCGCTACAAAAAATGATAACTGTAAAACTAATGCAGGACAAATAACAGCAACTGGACAATTTGGAACAACACCATACCAATACCAAATAGTTCCTACAGGAAGCCCAGCACCTACAGTGGCAACTTGGACGGGTTCAACAATAAATGTATTTAACGTTGAAGGAGGAGATTATACAGTATACATTAAAGATGCTAATAACTGTATTCAATCGGCGACGTCTGTGCTATTACCGACAGATCCAACTCCTGCAATTACAGCAGTAGTTACAAATCAATGTACATCAACCAATGGGAATTTTACAATTTCTGTAAACCTAGTATCGGTTGGAGTGGGACCTTATACCTATAGTTTAGATGGTGGAGCATTTCAAACAGATGCAGCAACAACATTTACCTATACAAACTTAAGTTCAGGAGCACATTCTGTTGAATTAAAAGATAGCAACGGTTGCGGGAATAAAGTATCGTTAGTAATCTATCCTGTATTGAACATCGCTCCAGCAGCAGCAGTTCATCCTACATGTGTAAATAACGATGGAAAAATTACAGTAACAGCAGTAGGTGGATCAGGAGTTACAAATTTCCAATATTCATTACTAAATAGTGCAGGTACGGTAATTGTACCATCAGGTTCTTCAAATATTTTTACAGGACTAGCTGGAGGAACCTATACAGTTATAGTAAAAGACAATTTAACGACGTGTTCAACGACTTTAGCCGTTATACTAGAAATACCAACACCAGTTACGTTTACAACAACGACAGAGCCAGTAAGCTGCTTTGGAGGAAATGATGGAAGTATAACAGTTGTACTAGATACAACAGCAAATGATGACCCAGTATATTTATACAGCATTAATGGTGGAACACCGCAGAATAATCCAGTATTTAATGGCTTAACAGCAGGGGATTATATAATTAAAGTTATTTCAGGTAAAAACTGTAGTCTAACACAAACAATTACAGTAGGAGGACCTAATAAGATTATTATCGATCCATCAGCTATAACAGTAGTAGGCTTTGGATGTACAACGGGTAATAATGTAAATAATGCGACAATTACAGTAAATCCTTTAAATATTACGGGAGGTACTGGAACCTATCTAATCTATCAATTTATTGATAATGCAACTTCAAATGTTGTACAACAAGGAAATAATCCAATTTATATTTTTACAAATACTACAGGAGGATCATTTACAATCAATGTATTCGATCAAAATGGCTGTGTTGGAACAAGTACAGCAACGGTCCTTCCGTATAATGAATTACAATCGGCTACAGCAGTAGTTGATACGCCAATAACCTGTATTAATGGAGGAGAAACAATTCATATTGATGTAGTATCGACCATTAGTAACCCAGCAGATTTAGAATATAGTCAGGATAATGGGGCTATATGGCAAGATTCAAATGTATTCAGTAATCTAGCAATTGGAACACATGCCTTTGTAATACGAAATAAGGTAACAGGCTGTATTATTTATGCCACACACCTTGTTAAAGATCCAAATACATTTATAATTAATGTTACGAAGATTAATGATGTTATTTGTTTTGGAACAACATCTGGAGCAGTAACCTTTGGTATTACAGACGCTACATACACTGGACCATTTACGTGGGAAATTTTTAATATTAGTGGAGTAACGACTGGTATTGTTGGGATACAAAATAATAATGGGCCAACACCAGCAATTAATCTTGGAGCAGGAGATTATTATGTTGAAATAAAATTAGGAAATGCACCAAGCTGTACTAAAAAAGAATTCTTCTCGATTGCCGCACCTACAGACGGAGCTATTACAGTTCAAACACAAGTAACCCCAATAACTTGTGTTGGCAATGACGGAAGTATTACAATAACAGCAACAGGAGGATGGGGTAATTATACGTACTATGTAGGTGTAAATGCTCCAGCCGCAGGTGATTATACAACTAATGCAGTTTGGAGTGGATTAGCACCAAACACCTACCAAGTTTGGGTAAAAGATGTGAATGGATGTGAAGCACAAGCAACGAATGTTGTGTTGAATGACCCAACACCAATAAGCGGAACATTACAAATTACACAACAAAACTGTATTGGATTACAAGGACAAATAGAAGTTCTAAATACTGCTGGTGGACAAGGAAGTAACTACTCTTATCAGTTGGTTCTGAATGGAACGCCTGTAGGAATACCACAAATAAGTCCAATATTCAGTAATTTAGGAGTTGGAACATACCAAGTAATTATTACTGACCAATGGACCTGTAGTATAACACTAGGGCCAGTTACATTATATAATGAAATTACACCAAGTATTGCGGTTATAAAACCAATTGGTTGTGAGGCAATAAACCCAGGAGGAGAAATTACAATTTCTATTATAGGAGGATCGCCAACAATCAACTATACTGTTGTTTTCCCAGACGGAACAACAACACAGACTAATACAACAGGTGTCTTTACAAACCTAATACAACCGGGTGTTTACACATTTACAATATTAGACACAACAACAAATTGTAGTTTTACAGTAACACAAGGATTAGATGCACCAACTGCGGTAACCTTTTCGACTGTAACAACAATGGTAAGTTGTTTTGGCGGAGATGATGGAACTATTTTGGTAGAATTAGGAGCCACAAATAATAATCCAGAATATCTATACAGTATTGATGGAGGATTGGGGCAAACGAATCCACTATTTACAGGATTAGTGGCTGGAACATATCAAGTTACGGCAACCTCTGTGAGAGGATGCTCATTAACACAACCCGTTACAATAACAGAACCTACAAAACTATTAATCACTGCAATGGCAACCGATTTTGTATGTTCAGCGACAAATGTTCCAAGTCTATCAACCATTACAATTACAGGACAAGATGGTACAGGAACATATACCTATAGTATAAACGGAACAAATTATGTAACAACAAATACATTTGAAGTTCCAGATACGGGAGTCGTACAAACGATAAATGTTTATGTGAAAGATGCTAAAGGATGTATTGAAACAACAGCTGTAACATTAAACCCAATGGCCGTTATTACAGCCGTAGCTGTAAATCAAATTACAGCGATTACATGTAATAATCCAGAAGCAGTTGAGGTTGTAGTAACAGGTGGATCAGGAGATTTCACCTACCAACTTTTACCATCAGGTACACCACAAGTAAACAACAATCAGTTCACATTACTAGCGGTTGGGACTTATGCTTTCCAAGTTACTGATAATGTAACAGGATGTTATACTATTACAACACCATATGTTGTTGCACCATATGATTTAATTGCAGCAACAGCAACAGCAACTATTCCTGTAACATGTTTTGGTGGAACCGATGGAGCCATGGAAATTAATGTAACAGGTTATACAGGAGCATATACGTATGATGTAATGAACACGGCTAATATAAGCGTAGCCAACGGAACAGGGAATACTACCGTGGATCCAACGACAATTACAGATATTCCTGCCGGAAATTATACTGTAGTCGTTACTGCAACCGATACACCATACTGTTCTATTACAACAAATACAGTTACGGTTGCTTCACCAGCGGTAGCATTAGCAGTAACATTAGTTCAAAATACAAGTGTTACCTGTGATAATAATCAAGGCGAAGTTATTGCAACTGCAGAAGGAGGTTGGGGTAATTACTTATATGAATTTATCAATACGACAACAGGATTAACGATACAAGGCTATGCAACAAACCATGTATTTAGTGGTTTAGCAGCAGGAACGTATCAGATAAATGTTAAGGATGATAAATTGTGTATCGCTTCACAAACGATAATATTAGCATTACCAACACCAATTACAATTACTTCTGTAGCAAGTACAACAACGTTGTTATGTTATGATGATGAAACAGCGACGATTACAGCACAAGCAACAGGCGGATCAGGAGCAAACTATCAATATACATTGCATTACGGTAATGGATTGACTTCAGGCCCACAAACGAGTCCAGTATTTAATAATCTAGGTGCCGGAACATATTATGTGACTGTGAAAGACAATTGGAATTGTGAGGCGACAGCTGCTACAATTACAATCAATGAACCGACTGAAATTGTAGGTACTTTATCACAAACAGTTGGATTGACTTGTACAGCAGATGCAACATTAACTATTACGGCAACAGGCGGTACACCACCTTACCAATACAGTACGGATAATATGACCTTCTCACAAAATAATACATTTAGTGTAGGAGTAGGAACATATCAATATTATGTGAAAGATGTCAACGGATGTAGCGTAGCAACAAATCAAGTAATAATTAGTCCAGTTCCAGCTTTACAAATCGCTTTAGATTTATCTGGGGCAATAGTAAATTGTGCAGGGAATAACAATGCTGTAATTGTTGCAACAGCAACAGGCGGTTTAGGAAACTATAGCTATATATTATTGAATGCATCCAATGCAGTTGTTGCCGGACCACAAGCTTCAGGCATATTTACGGGATTAGTCTCTGGACAATATATTGTAAAAGTAGATAGTGGAGATTGTACGCAAAATTCAACAACAATTACAATTACGGAGCCAGTTGCATTAGTGGCAGTACCAGTTATATCAAACATAAAATGTAATGGAGAAACCAACGGAAGTATAAAAATCAATGCTACTGGAGGAACAGGAACAATTATGTATGCGATTTCACCTAATTTAAATCAATGGCAAACCAGTAATGTTTTCAATAATTTAGAAGTAGGAACCTATGATATTGTTGTACAAGATCAAAATGGATGTTATATCCCGCTACAAGTTACCATTACAGAACCAGCAGTATTAGATGCAAACCTAGTAGTAATGAGTCAGGAATTATGTGCAGGAACAAATACTGGATCAATTAAAATTGTACCAACAGGAGGAACAGCACCATATTACACAAGTCTGAATTCATCACTTCCTGGAAGTTTTGTTCAAGGACAGTTGTTGATTAATAATTTAAGTGGAGGTCAAACATATACGGTATATATTAAAGATGCCAACGGCTGTATGATTAGTAGACAGGTAACTTTAACAGCGCCAGTTACGATTAACGCGACTTATGCTATAACCTATAGTTGTAATAACAATACACCAGGAAATGAAGTAACCATTACAGTAAATGCTGATGTTGCTGCAAATGTAACTTATGCTATGGATAACGGAGCATATCAAGCAAGTAATGTGTTTAACAATTTAAGTAACGGTAACCATACTGTATCAATTAAACACACGAATGGATGTATTAAAACATTGACATTCCATGTGAATAATAAGCCAGCAATTAAGGCAAATGCCGATGTTGTAAATGTGATCTGCGGAAATGATACGACAGGTAAAATCATGATAACAGTAATGAACCCAGTAGGAGTTTATCAGTATTCTATTTCACCAAATTTAGATCAATGGCAAACTAGTAGTGTATTTACAAATTTAGCAGTAGGTACTTATACGGTAAATGTCAAAAATGAAATTGGATGTATGATATCCTTACAAGTTATTGTGTCTGGACCAAGTCCAATTGTAGGTACTGTGGCAAATGTAATACCAGAAGTATGTTTGGGGGATCAAGATGCATCAATTCAGATAAGTATTACAGGAGGAGTAGGGCCTTACTCTACAAGTTTAAATACACCAAACAACTTTATAGCTGGACAAGTGTTATTTGAAGACCTAACAGGAAACCAAACCTATACGATTTACATTAAAGATTCAAAAGGCTGTCAAACGTTTATTGAAGTACTAGTTGCAAAAGCAATCGATATACGTCCAACAGCTGTTGTAACATATGCTTGTCAGAATAATGGAGCAACAAATACAGTGACGATTAATGTAAATCCAGAAGCTGTAGATGATGTAATGTATGCTTTAAATGGAGGACAACCTCAATTAGAAAATACTTTTACCAATTTAGCACCAGGCAGTTATACGGTTGAGGTATCCCACATTAGTGGATGTGTTAAAACAGTTTCATTTGTGATTGTTAATGTTCCAACATTAACGCTTACAGCGACTGCTACAGGTCTAAACCAAATCGTTGCAATTGCTGGTGGAGGAACACCAGCCTATCATTATTACTTTAATAATCATGATAATGGAAATAGCAATACATACACTATTACGCAAACTGGAACTTATATTGTGAAAGTTGTAGATGCTAATGGTTGTGAAGTAGAAGTTCCAATATTTGTTAAGTTCGTTGATATTCTTATCCCGAATTTCTTTACACCAGATGGAGATGGATTCAATGACGGATGGTCACCATTACATACGGAAGGATTCCCAAATATTATAACGACAGTATACGATCGTTATGGTAGAGAAATAGCTCACTTAAGACAAGGTGAAAAATGGGATGGTAAATACAATGGTACAGAATTACCATCGGGAGATTACTGGTATGTAGTTAAACTTAACAGTCCAACAGACGACAGAGAGTTTGTAGGAAACTTTACACTTTACAGATAAAATTAAAAGAAGATGAAAAAAATATTTTTTTACGTGTTCCTACAATGTTTCACTATAAGCATGTTTTCACAAGAGTTAACATTGCCTACGTTTACGCAATATTTAGCCGATAACCCATTTGTTATTTCGCCAACCTATGCAGGGATTGGCGATCATATGAAAATTAGAGCAAATGGATTAACACAATGGGTAGGGATTAAAGATGCACCAGATACGCAGTCTTTAGTTGCCGATTTAAGGATTGCAAATTCATCAGGGATTGGTATTATGATGTACAATGATAAGAATGGAAATACGAGGCAATATGGAGGCAGAATTTCATTTGCGCACCATTTGATTCTAGACATGGATACAGATCAGTTTTTATCCTTAGGGATATCCTACAACATGAACCATTTTAGGATTGATACAGAGAAGTTTGACAATTACATTTATGACCCTTCTGTAAATAGCAATCGCGCTACAGTAAATCATAATTTTGATGTTGGCTTTTTGTACCGCTATGACCAGTTTTATTTTAGCTTTAATGCTTCTAACATCCTAAATAAAGAAATTGATAATTTTGCGATTAGTGAACCATTGGCCTTGAGAAATTATTACATTTACACAGGATATAAATGGAGACAATCGTCAAGTAGTGATTTTGAAATAGAACCATCATTGTATTATCAATTATTTGAAAGTGATGGACGTTCTAGTACTGACGTAAATTTGAAGTTCCGTTTTTATGATTATGAAGACTATTATTGGTTAGGTGTTTCCTACCGTTTTTTAAACGATCAAATGTTAGAACCACTGAATATTGGACCAATGGCTGGAATCAAAAAGAATAACTTTTATTTTGCTTATTCTTATCAGATTACTGCAAATTCATTATCAGCATATAACTCTGGAACGCACATGATCACTCTTGGATTAGATATCTTCCAAGGAATTAGTAATTGTCCTTGTACATCGACAAAAAACTTTTAAATAAAATAGATAATGGGAATTATTAGGCTTAAAAACATTCGTACATTTTCATATCACGGATGTTTAATCGAAGAAGGGAAAATCGGTTCTGATTATTCAGTAGATTTAGAAATCAAAACAGATTTACAATTATCTTCAGAAACAGATGAATTGGCTGATACAGTTGATTATGTTCATTTGAACAAAATTGTAGAAGAAGAAATGGCGATTCGTTCAAAGTTGCTAGAGCATGTTGCCCAGCGTATTATGAATCGTATTTTTAAAGAAATCCCATCCATCACAAAGGTTATTTTAGGTGTATCTAAACTAAACCCACCAATTGGAGGAGATGTAGAATCGGTAACAATACAATTGAAAGAATATAGAAAGTAATAGCGTCTTATTTTTCTAAGATTACAATCATAAAAAAAAGGTTGTCTGAATTTCCAGACAACCTTTTTTATTTTACTTAGTATCCTTTAGTCGATACTTTCGTTCTTGATATAGATAATTTGCTGTAGTTACATGCCCTAATGCATCTTTGGCTAATTCAGGATCCAGTGCTACAGGCACTAATGTTGTATCATTTTTGATTTCAAATTGTAAAGCCTCCTTGTTCGGTTGCATAATAACAACTTGATTGGCTACACGGAATGCATTGATATCGTGAAACTGCATAATTGCCCTTCCTGGAGTCGTTTCAGGTAGTTTGGTGAGGTTTCTACCCGGCATTGGTGTTGTTACCTTCATCCCGATCATATTAAGCAATGTAGGCGGTATATCGATCTGGCTACTTAACTTATCATATTTTGCACCTTTAGGAACCGTTGGACCAATTACTAAAGCAGGAATATGAAATTTATTAATAGGCACTAGATTTTTACCATAGGTACGCGTATTGTGATCGGCAATAACAATGAAAATAGTATTTTTAAAATAATCCTCTTTTTTCGCTAATTCAAAGAATTTACCAATAGAGAAATCGGCATATTTCATAGCATTATTAACCGTGTTTTTCGTTTTATCATGTAATTCGATACGACCATCAGGAAATTCGAAAGGTTCATGATTTGAAGTCGAGAACATCAATGAGAAAAAGGGTTTATCTCCTTTTGTTTTGAAATAGTTATTTGCTTTTACAACAAGATCTTCATCCGAATAACCCCATGTTCCTTTAAAAGCATAATTTCCTTCTGTAAAATCTTCCTGATCTACAATATCTTCAAAGCCATTTCCATTAAAGAAAGAAGCCATATTATCAAAGTTAGCCATACCACCATAGATAAAACTCGTTTGATATCCTTGTTTCTTTAAGACTTCAGCTATAGTAAAGAATCCAGTTTGTGAATTACTTAATTTCACTACACTTTCAGATGGAGAAGGTAGGAACCCAGTTACAACAGCTTCAATACCACGTACACTTCGTGTTCCAGTACAATATAGATTGGTAAATAATAAACCTTCTTTCGTCAGTTTATCAAACTCCGGCGTTAATGGTAATCCACCTAGACTTCCTACATATTCTGCACCAAGGCTTTCTTGTAAAAAGATTACCAAGTTATATGGTCTTTTTTGTAAACTATCTGGGTTTTGGATATGCAATAATGGTAGTTCAGGATCAATAAAATCAGTTTCTGCAACATTCATGTACTTCTTAACACGATTGATTGCATCCTGTGGATCCATTTTTCCATACATTTTTGAAGCATCACCTTCATTCTTTAAAGAATAAGCAGCAAAAGCAACAGTATAAAGCGAATTTAATCCGATACAATTCGTCAATTGATCCATTGAGAAAACGGCGTTACTCGCGTTTATAGGTCTTTTTGACGTTAAGCTAGAACGTGCTCCGAAAAATAATAAAAAGGCAACCAAAGGAAATAAAATCAATTTGGTTTTATACGGTGCATATTTTGGGTAGAATAATTTCGGTGCTTTTTTAAAGATGTAATATAAAGCAACACCCAAGATGATAAAGGTTACAATAATAGAAGTCAAATAACTTTTTAGGAGCATACCGATTACCTCTTGCGGATAAATCAAATAGTCAATAAAAAGACGATTAGGACGGGTATCATATTGTTTAATAAAATCAGGCGTAGCTAACTCCATGAATAACAATAAGAAAAGAAAAAGAATATAGTAAAAACTAAGAAACTTTTTAAGGTATTGTAAGAACTTATCTGGCAGCAACATCGTTAATACAGCGGGTAAAAAAGATAAATAACTCAATAGAATAACATCCATTCGTAAACCGATTGGAAAGATATACCAGAAATTTTCAGTGGCTTGAATACGCTCTTTAAAAATGAAAAAAAGGATAATCCTACTTAAAGTAGTGATTAATAACCCAATAAGAAAAAAGTTGATGATAGGTCTTAAAAAAGATAATCTCTTCATTGTGGGATGAATTAAATAATAAAGATCAAATGTATTGTTTTTTGAGAACGTAAAAACTAATTTTAAAAAATTATATTAAAATTTTTCTTGCGTTAGTCCTAAAAATATGTAAATTTGCCATCCATTCAAGAATGGCGTCGTGGCCGAGTGGCTAGGCTGGGCTCTGCAAAAGCTCCTACAGCGGTTCGAATCCGCTCGATGCCTCAAAAAAAAGCGATCTAATTTAGATCGCTTTTTTGTTTTTAAGAGTATTCTACAACACTCTTTATATCTTTCTTTTTTAGATTGTATATTGCTGATTTTCTTCTTGTTAATATAAAAAATGAAAACAACAATACTATAAAAACAGTCTTATTTTTCCATTTTTTCTAATGCCGATTTCACTAACTTTTTCTCATTAGGAAACCATCCTTGTACAACCAATACAAATCCAAAAACCATTAGCATTATGCTAATTCCCTTTTTGATTTTTACAATATTAGACGTTGTCATTTTGCTTTTCAGTTGTTTTGCAAGCAATATTTTACCAATATCTGTGATAAGGTAAGTAATGATTACAGAAGCAAAAAAAGTAATCATACGAGAAGGTTGCATATCGAATTTAGGTCCGAATGTAATGATGATTGCTAACCAGAATCCTAAGACTCCAATATTGATAAAATTCAATAAAAATCCTTTTACAAATAGACTGAAGTAGTTCTTTTTGATTAATTCAACTTCTACTTCTTCTTCGGGATTTTTACTGGCTTTCCTTAATTTAAGAAAAGACATAATTCCGTAGGTAAACATAATAATCCCGCCAAAAATAAATAAGGCAGGATCATCTTTTATACTTTGTATTAATCGGTAACTACTAAAATAGGCAATGGCAATAAATACAATATCACCTAAGATTACACCAAAATCAAAAGCCAAAGCAGCTCTAAATCCTTTTGTAATACTTGTTTCTAATAAAATAAAAAAAACAGGCCCCACCATGAAACTTAGGAAGAAACCTAATGGTATACCAGTAACAATATCGTCAATCATTATTTGATAGTTAAAAGTTGAAAGTTAAGCGTTAAAAATAAGAGAATGGTTAACTTTTCAAAGGGTAATGTATAATTCAAAATAACTCACTTAACGTATTTATTCTCCTGCTTTTTTAATAGAACCACCAATAACGTGTTTTTTATTGATTTGTTTTGGATCTCCATAAACGGTAATGTTACCACCCGCTCTTACTTTTGCATCCACAATATCCGTAGCATTTACATCGGCTTCTCCACCAGCATTAATACTTACAGCAGTTTGTTTTGTAATCAAGGTTTTTGCTTGTAAGATACCACCTGTATTAATAACAACATCTTGGTTTGTTGCTTTACCAGTAAGTTTAACAATACCACCCGTTGTAGCTCTTACCGTTGCTTTCTCGACATCCAATTGAATGTTGATTTCTGCACCTTCTTTTGCATTTATTTCAAAAGAAACGCCACTGAATGTTTTTTCTGAAGAAACATAAGAACCTTCACTTGCTTCAATTACATCAATACTTTTGAAATATAATTTTGCTGTGATTTCTTCTCCTTTTAATAATTTTTTCAAAGGCAAACGAACCTTTAACTTTCCATTTTTATTAACCAATTCCACTTCTTTAGCTCTTGCTCCAACGATTTCTATTTTGTTTTCTTTAGAAGGAATTAATTGCACCGAAATTCTATCGAATACATTTAGTTGATTAAATTCACCAACTTCTTTTGTTACGGGAGATTGCGCTACCGAAATTTGTGCCACAACTAAGAAGGCAAACATCATAAACTTTTTCATAGTACTGTACTTTTAATTAATTAATCATTCTTTTTAATAAAGTGGAAATCCAATTGTTTTTTTACCAAATCGGCATTTTTAACTTTAACAAATACTTCATCCCCCAATTGTAAAGTATTGTGAGATACTTCACCAACTAAGGCGTACTGTTTTTCATCAAAAGTGTAGTAATCGTCTCGGATTTCTCTGATACGACACATACCTTCACATTTATTATCCATGATCTCAACATATATACCCCACTCTGTAACACCAGAGATAACACCCAAAAACTCTTCGTTTTGGTGGTCTTGCATATATTTAACCTGCATATACTTGATAGAATCACGTTCTGCATTTGTTGCTAAACTTTCCATATTTGATGCATGAATACATTTTTCTTCATACACTTCGGCATCAACAGATTTTCCACCATCTAAATAATACTGTAGCAAACGGTGTACCATAACGTCTGGATAACGACGAATAGGTGAAGTAAAATGAGAATAATAATCAAAAGCTAAACCATAGTGACCTATGTTTTCCGTAGAATACTTGGCTTTACTCATGGTTCTAATCGTTAAGGTATCGATTAAATTTTGTTCTTTTTTACCTTGAATATCGTTTAATAAAGTATTTAAAGATTTAGAAATATCACCCTTAGTTTTAAGATTGATGCTATAACCAAATTTTGAAATTACAGTTTGTAAACTAATTAATTTATCTTCATTTGGCTCATCGTGAATACGATACACAAATGTTTTCTTTTGTTTTCCTATATATTCGGCTACTTTTCTATTCGCCAAAAGCATGAATTCTTCAATTAGATGATTGGCATCTTTAGATGTTTTGAAATAAACACCAACAGGTTCATGGTTTTCATTTAAGTTGAATTTTACTTCTACTTTATCAAATGAAATAGCCCCTTGCTGCATTCTCTTACTCCTGAAAATTTTAGCGAGTTCATCTAGTTTTAGAGTTGCTGCTACAATTTCATCGTTCACAGTATACGAACTTCCTGTAATTGAAATTTCTTCGGGAATAACATTGTCTTTGGTTTCAATGATATATTGTGCTTCTTCATAAGCAAATCGTTGATCAGAGTAAATTACTGTACGCCCAAACCATTGGTTTACAACGACTGCTTTCTCTGTGATTTCAAATACTGCGGAGAACGTATATTTTTCTTCATTAGGACGCAAAGAACAAGCGAAATTTGATAAAACTTCTGGAAGCATTGGTACAACACGGTCTACCAAATAAACAGAAGTACCTCTTCTGTAAGCCTCTTCATCTAGTAAAGTGCCTTCTTGTAAATAGTACGATACATCGGCAATGTGAATACCAATTTCATAATTTCCATTCTCCAGTTTCTTGAAGGATAAAGCATCATCAAAATCTTTAGCATCCTTAGGGTCAATCGTAAAAGTAAGTGTATCACGCATATCTCTACGATTTGCAATCTCACTTGCTTGAATCGATGTATCTAATTTTTCAGCATAAGCTTCAACTTCAGCAGGAAAATCATAAGGCAATCCATATTCTGCTAGAATAGCATGAATTTCTGTATTGTGTTCACCAGGTTTTCCTAGAACTTTAATTACAGCTCCAAATGGGGAATCTGCTTTTTCTGGCCAATCTTCAATTTTTACTAATACAACATCACCATTTTCAGCTTCACCCAATTTGTTTTTTGGAATAAAAATATCAGTATACATTTTTGCATTTGCTGTAGAAACAAAAGCAAAATTTTTCTGAATATCAATAACCCCAACAAATTCAAGTTTTTTACGCTCAATAATCTCAACAACTTCACCCTCTGGTTTTCGTCCTCTACGTCTGTTGTACACATAGATTTTTACTTTATCACCATCTAATGCTTTGTTTAGATTATTTGTTGGAATGAAAATATCATCTTCAAATTCAGGAGAAACAAAATAGGCTGTTCTTCTGCTGGTCATATCAATAGTACCTTCGTAATAATCTTGTGTAGCAATTACTTTGTATTTGCCTTTTTCAACTTCTTCAATTTTATTTTGTGCAGCGAGAATCTTCAAATCTTTGATAATTTGATTTCGGCTCTGTGTATCGTCTAATTCTAGTTTTGCTCCTATTTGTTTGTAGTTGAATGTTTTATTAACATCCTTAGATAGTATTTTTAAAATTTTGGATGTGAAATCCTTTTCACTTTTACCAAATTTTTTTGGTCTTTTACTCATAAATCATTTCTTATAAAGCTGAAAATTACGAATTAGTAACGAGATATTGGGTATACCTGTTAAGATTTTAATTAAAATATAACGTGCAGAAACCGCTATTTTTTAATTGATTATTAAAAACGAATATTTAGTACCTTTACGTAAAGACATCAAAATAAAAATAATGGAAGATTTTGTAACGGTTGCCGTATTCAATTATCCGCATGAAATAGCAATTTTAAAACACTTGCTGGATGAAGCAGAAATTCAGTATGTATTTGAAAATGAGACTATGACTTCAATTGTGCCTTTTTATTCTCAGGCACTAGGCGGGATAAAATTAAAAGTGCATCCTAATGATATTGAATTAGTACAGAAGATATTAGCAGAAATGAATGATCAGGATCATTTAAAAATTGTTTAAAAACATCCGACAGTTTACTTTAACGACTAATTATTTTGGAAGTTGAAGACTGTTACGGTAAATTTGTACACACAACTAAACTTAAATAACTACAGTCAAAATGAAAATTTCAATTGGAAATGACCATGCGGGTCCAGATTATAAAAAAGCTATTGTAAAATTTCTTGAAGGTAAAGGAATTGAAGTGATTAACCATGGAACAGACGCTTTTGATAGTGTAGATTATCCAGACTTTGTACACCCTGTTGCGACAGATGTTGAAAATAAAACAGTTGATTTTGGAATCATCATCTGCGGTAGTGGAAATGGAGTTGCTATGGCGGCGAATAAACACCAACAAGTAAGAGCAGCAGTATGCTGGACTAAAGAAATCGCAACCTTATCACGTCAGCACAACAATGCTAATATTTTAAGTATTCCAGCTCGATTTACTGCAATTCCACAAGCAATTGAAATGGTAGATGCTTTTCTAAACACAACATTTGAAGGTGGAAGACACCAAACTAGAGTAGACAAAATACCTGTAAAATAATAGAATATTATTTCTATTGTAAACCGACATTATTAATAAATTCAGAATATAGAAATCCATCTTAACAGGTGGATTTCGTTTTAAATTATCTTTATGACGAATATTGATTTCATTTCTAAAAGCGTTACTACGGCAGTTAATAATATTAAAAATACCGTTCAACTATTACAGGAAGACTGTACTATTCCTTTTATTTCCCGTTACCGAAAAGACAAAACAGGAAACTTAGATGAAGTTGTAATTGAACAAATTGCCAAGCTGCAGAAAGAGTATGAAGTCATCGTAAAACGAAAAGAAGCAATTGTAAAAAGTATTCAGGAACAAGGAGGATTAACCAAGGAATTAGAGCAGAAAATCACTTTGAGTTTTGACTTGAATGAATTGGAAGATTTCTATTTACCATTCAAGAAGAAAAAGAAAACAAGAGCAGATACAGCTCGTGAAAATGGATTGGAGCCTTTGGCGAAAATTATCATGGCACAGAATCATGACGAGATTGATTTTATTGCTTCAAAATACTGTAATGATAAAGTAGCTAATGAAGATGAAGCACTACAAGGTGCTCGCGACATTATTGCTGAATGGATTAATGAGAATATTTATGTTCGAAAACAATTGCGTAGACATTTTCAACGAAAAGCTGCAATAACGACGAAAGTAGTAAAAGCCAAAAAAGAGGATGAAAAAGCATCAAAATTCGAACAATATTTTGATTGGTCAGAACCATTACAGCGTGCCCCATCCCACCGATTATTAGCTATACTGCGTGCAGAAAACGAAGGTTTTATAAAGATTAAAATTGACGTTGATTCGGATGAATCAGTAGAGCTAATTCAGCAAGTTGTATTGAAGAATAAAACAGAAGCAGCGGGACATGTCCAGTTAGCTATAGAAGATAGTTATAAACGATTACTAGGACCAGCAATATCCAATGAATCTCTACAAGAAGCCAAAACTAGAGCTGATATCACGGCTATTCAGGTTTTCGCGAGTAATTTAGGACAATTATTGCTCTCACCACCTTTGGGTGAAAAAAGAATTTTGGCAATAGACCCTGGCTTTAGATCAGGTTGTAAAATAGTCTGTTTAGATGAAAAAGGAGATTTGTTGTACAATGAAACAATTTTTCCACATGCACCACAGCATGAAACGGCCATTGCTATGAAAAAAATCCGATCGATGGTAAATGCCTATAAAATTGAAGCCATATCGATAGGAAACGGGACTGCATCTAGAGAAACAGAATTTTTCATTAAGAAAATAGCTTTCGATAAACCAGTACAGGTATTTGTGGTGAGTGAAAGTGGAGCCTCAATTTATTCGGCTTCAAAAATTGCCCGTGATGAATTTCCAAATTATGATGTAACAGTTCGTGGAGCAGTTTCCATAGGAAGGCGTCTTTCAGATCCTTTAGCTGAATTGGTGAAAATAGATCCAAAATCAATAGGAGTAGGTCAGTATCAACATGATGTAGACCAAACGAAGCTAAAAGAAGAACTAGATCAGGTGGTGATGCGTTGTGTAAATAGCGTAGGAATTAATGTCAATACAGCAAGTAAATCATTATTAAGCTATGTATCAGGTATTGGTGAAAAAATGGCTGAAAATATAGTTCAGTATCGATCAGATAATGGACCTTTTACAGAACGTAAACAATTAAAAAAAGTAGCGCGATTAGGAGACAAAGCCTATCAGCAAGCAGCAGCTTTTATTCGAATTTCAAACGCAAAAAATCCATTGGATAATTCGGCGGTACATCCTGAATCTTATGGCATTGTTGAAAAAATGGCCAAAGATTTGAAAATTTCAATGAATGAATTAATTGCGGATTCAGAGAAGATTGCCCAAATTAAAGTTGAAAATTATACAACCGAAGATATTGGTCTTTTAGGATTGAAGGATATCCTAAAAGAATTAGTAAAACCGGGATTAGACCCTCGAAAATCAGCTAAAATTTTTGAATTTGATAGCAATGTAAAAAGCATTAATGATTTAAAAACGGGTATGATTATTCCAGGAATTGTAAATAATATTACCAATTTTGGATGTTTTGTAGACATCGGAATAAAAGAAAGTGGATTAGTTCACATTTCCCAACTAAAAGAGGGATTTGTAAGCGATGTAAATGAGGTTGTAAAACTTCATCAACACGTACAAGTGAAAGTAGTGGAGGTAGATGAGGCAAAAAAGAGAATTCAACTCAGTATGATTATATAAAAAAATCCTCAATGTACATTGAGGATTTTTTAGGCATGAAAAAAACCTACTCCAACACCTATTTATTTTAAACAGGAACTGGAATAGGTTCATTAGATTTTATATAATAAAAGAACACTACAGTTACTAATGGAAATCAGTACTATATTATTTTTTAAGACAATAATGTATTAAAGTTTATTCTCTTCCTTTTTTTCAGCAGGTTGATCCTCTCTAGAAGCAGTTTTAAATTCTTTAATACCGTTTCCTAGCCCTTTCATTAATTCTGGAATCTTTTTACCTCCAAAAAGCAATACTACCACAACCACGATTAAGATAATCTCTGGTGTACCAATTACGCCTAAAAATATGTTTAATGCACTCATAATTTGTTATGTTATATAATTATAGCACAAAGATAAACAGAAAAATATTGATACATCTACGGATGACTTAATTATTTATGGTAATGTAACGTTAAAGTTATAATAAAACTATGCCATAAAAATTAGGATTAATGTTAGAAATGGAGCTTAAAATAGTATTTTTATCATAATCTAAACAGGGTCTTAACAACATAAAAGTGTTTTAATTCCTATATTTGTAATTTAAAGTAGAATATGTCCAAAAAAAGATTGAAAAGGAAAGAACTGTCACGAAAATTATTCAATAAAAATCGATTGGTTGTATTGAATGAAGATACGTTTGAAGAAATCTTTTCACTAAAGTTAAATTTGATGAATGTCTTCATTGTATTGACAACTTCCTCCATTTTTTTGATTGCGATTACAACCTATATTATTGCTTTCACCCCCTTACGAGAATATATTCCAGGATATTCCTCCTCAAAATTAAAATCAGAAGCGACACAGTTAGCAATCAAATCAGATTCACTTTCTAATATTGTTCGACAAAACAATGCTTATATCGAATCGGTAAAAAAAGTATTGATTGGCGATTTGGAATATGCTAAATTCAATAAAGATTCTATTATTGCTGCTGAGGTTATTGATCCATCAAAAGTAAACTTATCTCCTTCAAAAGCAGATTCAGTTTTACGCAATCAAGTGGCTCTGGAAGACAAGTACAATCTATTTGAAAAAGCAGCTCCAAAAGTAAGTATGGTTTTATTTCCACCTGTTAAAGGGCATATTACCGATGGATATAATCCTAAGACAAAACACTTGGCAGTCGATATTGCATTACCTGCGAATACACCGATTAAGTCAATTGCTAACGGAACAGTTATTTTCACCGAATGGACTCCAACGAATGGAAATATAATTATTATCCGCCACAATGACGGTATTATATCGGCCTATAAACATTGTGCTTCTGTAACAAAATCTCAAGGAGATACAGTACGTACGGGAGAAGTTATTGCGATGGCAGGTTCAACAGGGGAACAATCAACCGGTGTACATTTGCATTTTGAATTATGGAAAGATGGCTACGCAATTGATCCTACAAATTTTATTGATTTTGAATAATAATATATGTCTTTAAAGTCCTTTGTGGCAAAAGTATTTGCTAAAGTTATCTACCAGAAAACCCAAAAATGGGCCAACAATCCTATTGAAACCCAACAACAAGTTTTTCTTAGTTTAATTGATGGAGCAAAAGATACTGTTTTTGGAAAAGATCATAATTTCAAAGAAATAAAGACTTACACCGATTTTATTCAACAAGTACCCGTAAGAGATTACGAAGATTTAAAAGGCTATGTAGAACGAGTTGTTGAAGGAGAAAAAGATGTTTTGTGGAAAGGCAAACCGTTGTATTTTGCAAAAACATCTGGAACAACCTCTGGGGCGAAATATATTCCCCTAACAGCTGAGTCAATGCCTTATCATGTTGAAGCGGCACGAAATGCTATTTTACATTACGTATACGAAACAGGAAAAGCAGATTTTGTAGATGGTAAAATGATTTTTTTACAAGGGAGTCCTATCTTGAAAGAAAAGCATGGAATAAAATTTGGAAGACTATCAGGAATTGTAGCACACTTTGTTCCGGAATACCTGCAAAAAAATAGAATGCCAAGCTGGGAAACCAATTGTATTGAGGACTGGGAAACTAAAGTCAATGCAATAGTAGATGAAACAATTCAGGAAGACATGACTGTAATTTCGGGGATTCCATCCTGGGTACAAATGTATTTTGAAAAACTACAAGAAAAAGGGAATCAGAAAATTGGAGAGCTTTTTAAGAATTTCAATTTATTCATTTATGGTGGGGTAAATTATGAACCCTATCGTGCAAAATTTGAAAATCTGATAGGACGTAAAGTAGATAGTATAGAATTATTCCCTGCATCAGAAGGTTTTTTTGCCTACCAGGATTCGCAAAAAGAAAAAGGAATGTTACTCCTACTTAATTCGGGAATATTCTATGAATTTATAAAAACAGAAGAATTTTTTCAACCAAATCCTGTGCGTTACACGATTGGTCAAGTAGAATTGAATGTAAATTATGTCATGATAATTTCAACAAATGCAGGTCTATGGGCCTATAATATTGGAGATACAGTACAGTTTACTAGTCTAAAACCATATCGAATTATTGTTTCAGGAAGAATTAAGCATTATATTTCCGCTTTTGGAGAGCATGTTATTGGTAAAGAGGTAGAAGAGGCATTGAAGGAAGCAATTGAAGGTACTCAAATACGGGTAAATGAGTTTACAGTTGCACCACAAATCACACCAGATAATGGATTACCTTATCATGAATGGTGTATTGAATTTGAAAATGAACCCGATGATTATGAGGTTTTTACCGAATCAATAGATCAGGCAATGCGGAAGCAAAATGTATACTATGATGATTTAATTGTAGGGAAAGTTTTGCGGAAATTAGTAGTCACACCGATTGCAAAAAATGGCTTTCAAGAGTATATGAAATCCATTGGAAAATTAGGGGGACAGAATAAAATACCAAGATTATCTAATGATCGAAAGATTGTGGATCGTCTTTTCAAAAAATAAAAACATAAATTTGCATAAAATTAGTATATGAAAGAAGTAAAGAACATTGTAAGATCTAGAGCACAGGAGTCATCGGCAGCAATTGAAAGATTGTATATCACGATGCGTCATTTATTCAATAGAGGTTTCTATAAGCCTATGGGAGTTTCGGGTGACACTTTAAGAGAAGCATTACTGTTATTACGTCCAGAAATATATGGCTCTATAGATGGTGAAAAAGTAGAATTAAACGGGTTACTATATGTAATTGAGCGTTTACCGGTAGGAATTGAAGAATGTAGATTTATTAATTTGACTTCAGATGAAGGCTATTCGAAATCTCATTTTAAAGCAATTGTTCCTCCAAAAAGAAAAAGAAACTGTTACCGAATTGATGAAGAACAAATGAATGTTGAAATTACCAGAGGACGTTCTGATATTTATGACATTCTAACGCACTTAACGTTCATCTTTATCGAATCTCATAAAATTAAAGACAGAGTCTTGATTGATGAGAATAATTATGAAGTAACACGCGATTGGCAAAAATTAGAGCAAGTTGTTTTGCAAAATAAAAAGCTAACACTTGTTGAAAGAGAAAAAGCAATTTCACATACTGCTAATATTTTAGGAAGAACATTTGCAGATGTATTAGATATTTATGATGATTTTGCAACAGCAGAAAAACCAGATCGTTTCTTACATGTAGTGTATTGGTTAGGTAAACTAGCTATCGAAGAAGTAATTGATAACAATAAACGTACGATTACTTTTAGTCCAATATTAAGAGAAAGATTAGGTCATCATATCCATGGAGAAATTTGGGCAACCAATATTAAAGAGGTTTTGAAAGCTAATAATCTTCTGGAAAGACCAATCCATATTATCAGTGCGAACATGCATAGTGTGATGAATTCAATATTTGCTACACATGTTTTAAAAACACAGTATAAAGACAAATCAGATTTCTATATTTACGAAGAATTAAGTAAGTCTGGAAATAATGAAGTAAGAGATAAGGTAGAAGCTTTTGCATTGCAACACGGGATGATTTCTATTCCAGATGCATCAGGGA
Organism: Flavobacterium aerium; assembly: GCF_030766725.1. Taxonomy (GTDB): domain Bacteria; phylum Bacteroidota; class Bacteroidia; order Flavobacteriales; family Flavobacteriaceae; genus Flavobacterium; species Flavobacterium aerium. The sequence goes on from NZ_JARQWR010000004.1 coordinate 81,600, forward strand.
CAAATATCGATGTTCAGATTTTTGATACAGCTAAAATTGATTTTAAAAAATCAGCATTCCCATTGGCAAAGTTAACAGGAGAAAAACCGGTAATCATTGTTATGGATTATGCTTTTGGTGAGCAAGCTTTTGAGACGATTGATGAGTTATTAAAGCCATACCAAGAAACAAAAGATACCAAAGTGTTATTAGACGTATTGTCCGTTTCTATTATGGGTAAAGCAGGAATTCTAGAAGGAGGAAAAGGAGACATCATGATTCCTTCAGCGCATATCAATGAAGGAACAGCAGATAACTATCCATTTGAAAATGAACTGACAGCAGCAATGTTTGAAGGAAATGATATTGGAGTATTTGCAGGACCAATGGTTACAGTTTTGGGAACATCTTTACAGAACAAAGATTTATTGAAGTTCTTCTATGATTCAACATGGAATGTTATTGGACTAGAAATGGAAGGAGCCTATTATCAAAAAGCAATACAATCGGCATCAAAAATCAGAAAGAGTATTCCTGAGAATGTAAAAGTAAGATACGCTTATTATGCTTCAGATAATCCTTTAGAAACAGGAAGTACATTAGCTTCGGGAGGTTTAGGAACAACGGGTGTAAAACCAACCTATTTGATTACAATTAAGATTTTAGAACAAATATTTAACGTAAAATAATAATTCTATAATGAGTTCAACGCAGCCCAAAGATTACAACAGCAATCAAGAAGTTGATATTTCAGCAGTATTTAGTAAAACTAAAGATGGAGTAAATGGAGTATTAAGATCATTTTTTCACTTTCTTTTCTTCTTAAGAAGAAATATCCTCATTTTGATAGGTTTGTTTGTAGTTGGAGCTGTTATTGGATTTTTTCTAGAAAGAGGGACACAAACGTATAAAAATGATGTAGTTGTATCTCCTAATTTTGACAGTGTTGATTATTTATATAATAATATAAATCTGATACAGTCAAAAATCAATATGGGAGATACACTATTTCTAAAGAGTATTGGTATTAGTAATCCTAAAACATTAAAAGGTATTGAAATCAAGCCGATTATTGATGTTTACAAATTCATTCTTGATGATCGTGAAAATTATGACGTTTTAAAATTATTTTCAGATGAAGGAAGTGTTTCAAAAACAGTTAAGGATGAAATTACAAGTAAAAATTATAAGTATCATAATATAGAAATTATTACTTCTACTACTGGATCTACTAAAAAAAATGTAGAGGCAATATTGGCTTATTTAAATAAAAACCAATATTTCACAGCATTAAAAAACATCTATTTAGCTGATATTGATGAAAAACTTGTGGCTAATAAAAAGATGATAGTACAGATTGACGAAATCTTAAAAAGCTTTACAAGCCGATTTACTGATGAGTACAGAAGACAGAATGATAAACTGGTATACTACAATGAAAATGCCCAGTTAAATGATATGATTAAGACTAAGATTGAACTATATAAAGATCAGTCAAAACTTAAAGAAGAGAAAATTACTTTCAACGAATTTGTACAGAAAAGTAGTGAAACTTTAAATGTAAGAAAATCTAAAAATATCTTCTTAGGATTAACTTTTATTGTTCCTGTTCTTTTCATATTTATATTTTTAGGATATAACTTCTTCAAAAGATTAAAAGCAAGACTTTTTATTAATGAATAAAATGAACATCTTTAATTTAAAGTAAATTGATAGATTAGAAATGTTTTATTCTTAATGTTGTTTTTTATCTAAAAAAACAATAGAATTTGTGCTATAAATTCATTGTAATTTTTAATTTTGACAACTATGATAGTTTCTGTTCTTGAATTGAGAATGAGACTTAAAATCATTGTGACTGCCAAGGGATTATATAATCCTGTTGCAGTTGAAAAGAAGTTAAAAAATCAATGAAATGAAAATAGTGGTAACAGGAGGAGCCGGATTTGTTGGTTCCACATTGTGTATTCAATTAAAACAAAAATATCCTACCTACGATATTGTAGCTTTTGATAATTTAAAAAGGAGAGGCTCCGAATTAAATCTTATTGATTTTCAGAAATTTGGGATTCCCTTTATTCATGGCGATATTAGAAATCAGGAAGACTTAACATCACTTGGAACCTATGATGTTTTAGTCGAAGCATCTGCTGAACCATCTGTTATGGCAGGTCTAGATTCAGATCCCACCTATGTAATCAACAACAACCTTTATGGATCAATCAATTGTTTCAATAGCTGTTTGAAAAATAAAGCAAAATTGATTTTTCTTTCAACCAGTAGAGTATACCCTATTGAAAGTATAGAAAATGCCAGTTTTATTGAAGAACCTACACGTTTTTCATTTGACACAAATCAAAAAACAAAAGGCATCTCATCAGAAGGTATTTCAGAACAATTAAGTTTGGAAGGCGCCAGATCATTTTATGGAACGACAAAATTAGCTTCGGAATTATTCATCCAGGAATATGCTGCATTTTATGGTTTACAAGCAGCAATTACACGTTTTGGAGTGATTGCAGGGCCAAAACAAATGGGGAAAACAGATCAGGGCGTCGTAACGTTATGGATGGCAAAACACTACTGGAAACAATCTTTAAAGTACATTGGATATGGTGGAACAGGAAAGCAGGTTCGCGATATTTTGCATGTAGACGATCTAGTTGATTTAATAGACTTACAAATTCATCAAATCGAAAAATTCTCAGGACAAATATTTAACGTTGGTGGAGGACTGTCTAATAGTACTTCTCTGCAAGAAATGACAGCAATCTGTGAGAAAATTTCAGGAAATACAATCGAGATTGGTAGCGAGAGAGAAACTCGAACAGCTGATTTAAGAATATACATTACAGACAATTCAAAAATTGAAAAAGAGATCGGATGGAAACCTAAAAAATCAGTGGAAACCATTTTTACAGATATCTATAATTGGATTAAAGAGAATGAAAAGCAATTAGAATCAATTTTGAAATAGATAATCAGCAATGGATAAAAATAGTTTTGATTATATCAAAAGCCCTAAATTCTTAGGGATTATAATTGCTTTAGTAGGTACATATTTACTATTTCCTCCTTATTTTTATATGGGAGTATATCCAGTGCAAGCTTCAGAATATTCTTGGACGTCCCTTGATCCATCATGGGTAATTACTTTAAATTATGCCAAGATAGAGCATCTAATTTGGGGAAAAGATATTGCATTTACGTATGGTCCTTTGTCTTATCTTTCAACAAGAGTAGGATGGGGTGTTGATAAGATTGATTTTATTTTATATGACTTATTTATAAGTTTTAATTTTTTCTATATTTTTTTTACGAGTTATGTAAAAAGCTCTAATAAAAAACTTACTGCTTTATTAATTTTTGTAATTAGTTTTGCTTTGCCTGCTTATTTAGGAGCAGGAACTTCTATTGTGTTAATGGCTTTTCTGTTGTTTTGGATAAGACAAAGCTTAGATAATAATCATTACATTAATTATATTTTTCAGATCATTTTATTGGTTCTCATGTTCTTTGTTAAATTCAACACGGGATTAATTTCATTTGTTTTATTACTGCCAATTATATTATACCAATGCATTTTTCATAAAGAAACAAGAAAAATTTATATAGTATATATTCTTATACTACTCGGCTCTATCATCGGCTTATCAAAGGCTCTAAATGTTGCATTAGTAGATTATATTAAAACAGGTTTAAATATGATTTCAGGTTTTAATGAAATTATGTATTTAGATCTGGGCTTAGTCAATGAATTATTTCTAGCTTTAGCATTTATTGGGTTGACATTAGTTATTTTGTTACCTAAAGTTTATTTGAATAAACAGATTAATTACAAAGGACTAATAATAATATTTCTATTTACTTTTCCAATATATGTATTGTATAAACAGGCCTTTGTAAGAGCAGACGCAGGACATATATTAGAGTTTTTTAATTATTGTTTATTATTGATTTTTTGTATTAAAGAATTTCACATTGAGAAATTTAGATCTAATGGAAAAGAGATTATTTTAATATTAGTTTTTATTGCTTTGTTTGGGGCTAAAAAAGGAGAAGTAAATATTTTTAATTTTCCACAAAAGCTTGATAAGTCGGAGTATTTTATAAGCTTAAAGAATTATACTAAGGAATCAGCATTTAATCTTTTCCCAAATAACAATCAGCTCCCAGAAAGTATAAAAATCAAAATTGGAAACAGTAAAATTGATATTTTTCCATGGAATATAAGTCTGCTTTTTGAGAACAAATTAAATTATAGTCCACGGCCAGTTATTCAATCATACACGGCTTATACAAAATATTTAGAAGAATTAAATTTTGAACATTATAATTCAGAAAAGTCACCGAAATATGTTTTGTATGAGTACGAATCTATTGAGAATAGATACCCTTTGATAGATGAGGCCAAAGTAAACCTTGTTTTATTAAATAATTATAAGTGTATAGATACTTTCAGTGTAAATAAAAAGCCGATACTTTTATTAGAAAAAAAGGAAGGAAAGCAAAAGACAATTACATTTGAAAAAATAAAAGAATATGAAGCTGATATAAATGTTTCGTTAGTACCAGAAGAAGGAAAATTTTACGAAGTTGAAGTTGCGAATTCTATGTCAGGTAGTTTACAATCATTATTGACATATGCACCAGAAATTTCTATTATGATTAATACAAAAGATGGTAAGGGAAATGGATACAGGATCTCAAAAAAATTATTAGAATCCGGATTTTTTTCCAATTATTTGATTAGAAATACACTTGATTTTAAGGATTATATGAATCAGGAAAATAAAAAACCAGAGCAAGAAGTAATGGGTTATGTAATTTGGCTGACAGAATCCAAATATTTTAATCCAAAAATAAAAATTACAGAATATAAAATCAATCACTAATGAATATATGTGTTGTTACAGGTTCTTCGGGACTAATAGGAAGTGAGTCAGTTACTTTTTTTGCGGAAAAATTTGATAAAATTATTGGTATTGACAATAACATGCGCGCTCGTTTCTTCGGAGAGGAAGCTTCAACAGAATGGAATACTAAACGATTACAAGATACGGTCCCAAATTTTGAGCACTATACTGCGGATATTCGTAATATAGAAGAATTAGAAAAAATATTCTCAAAATATGGAGATGCTATAAAATTAGTGGTTCATACTGCGGCACAACCAAGTCATGATTGGGCGGCACGTGAACCTTTAACGGATTTTACAGTCAATGCCAATGGAACATTAAACATGTTGGAAATGACACGTTTACATTGTTCTGAAGCAACCTTTATTTTTACTTCAACAAATAAAGTATATGGAGATACTCCCAATTACTTGCCTTTAATTGAATTAGAAAAAAGATGGGAAATAGATGAAGCGCATGCCTACTTTAAAGAAGGGATTGATGAAAATATGAGTATTGACCAGACGAAACATTCTTTATTTGGTGCTTCAAAAGTAGCAGCAGATGTTATGGTTCAGGAATATGGTAAATATTTTGGAATGAACACAGCTGTTTTTAGAGGAGGTTGTTTAACAGGACCAAATCATTCGGGAACACAGTTACATGGATTCTTATCTTATTTAATGAAATGCGCAATTACAGGTGACAAATACACTGTTTTTGGATATCAAGGAAAACAAGTAAGAGATAATATTCACAGTTGGGATTTAGTAAATATGTTCTGGCATTTTTATCAAAATCCAAGACAAGGTGAAGTATACAATGCAGGCGGCGGAAGATTTTCAAATTGCTCAATGACAGAAGCTATTGAAATGTGTGAACAAATTACTGGTAAACCAATGAACTATGAGTATTCAGAAACGAATAGAGTGGGAGATCATATTTGGTGGATTAGCAATGTAACTAAATTTAAAGAACATTACCCAGAGTGGTCATGGAAATATAACATTAATGATATTCTAACTCAGATATATCATAATATGTCTAAAAGATAGATTCAGGATGAGTTTCCGAACAAAAATAATTCAAAAGCTAATTCATCTTAATGAAAGGATTTTTTTCTATCCTAAATTAAGAAAGTTTTACACATCACATTTGATCAAAAGAGATGTTAGGATTATTGATGTTGGAGCGAATAAAGGACAATCAATAGATTTCTTTCTAAAGATTTATCCTGACGCAGGGATTGAAGCTTTTGAGCCCAATAAGAATTTATTTGTATATCTTCAGAATAAATATAAGAGTACAAGAAAAATTGAGTTACATAATTTTGGAGTTAGTAATGTAGAAGGAATATTAGAGTTTCATGAAAATATCATGGATGAAACCTCTAGTTTCGAAGAGCTTAATTTGAATTCAAAATATTTAGAAACGAAAGCTAGAATGTTGGGCGTTTCTAAAGAAAATATTATAATTGATAATTATGATGTAAAAGTGATTCGGCTTCAAGATTTTCTGGAGTTGAGAAAAGATACTTTTTTTGATGTTTTAAAAATTGACGTCGAAGGGCATGAATTACAAACGTTAGAAGGCCTTTTTTCTGGAAATGCTAATAAAATCATGATACAATTTATTCAATTTGAGAGTCATAATGATGATATGTATATGAATAAAAATCAACACCACAGAATTGAGGATATACTCACTCAAAATGGGTATGAATGTATTGCAAAAATAAAACACGGTTTCGGGGATTTCCACGAAATAATATACGAAAACAAAAATATACATGAAGCTTAGTATTGTTATTCCAGCTTATAATGAAGAAGAATCTATAACCGAAACAATTGATCAGATTGAAGAAGCATTTTCCAAAGTTTCGATTGATCATGAAATCTTTGTAGTGAATGATAATTCTAAAGATAATACGTTGCAGGTGCTTGAAACATTAGCACAAAAATACCCCGCATTACAGTATGAGACTAATTTAGGTCCTAACGGATTTGGATATGCGGTACGATATGGATTAGAACGATTTTCAGGAGATTGTGTGGCAGTAATGATGGCCGATTTATCAGATTCACCCTACGATTTGATCCGATACTATACAACGATGGTGGAAGGGAATTATGATTGTGTATTTGGAAGTCGTTTTATTAAAGGCGGAAAAGTAATAGATTACCCATGGGTAAAAAAAATCATTAACAGGATAGCAAACTTTATTATCCGAATGACGATGAGTATTAAATATAATGATACTACAAATGCTTTTAAACTGTATAAAAAAGAAGTAATTGAAGGAGTAAAACCAATTCTATCACCTCATTTTAATTTAACAATTGAATTGCCATTAAAAGCAATTATTCGAGGTTATACCTATACAGTAGTACCTAATTCCTGGACCAATAGAAAATATGGCGTTTCAAAATTAAAAATTAAAGAAATGGGAAGTAGATACTTTTTCATTCTGGTATATTGTTTTGTAGAGAAGTATTTTTCAAGAGGGGATTTTAATAAAAAATAATTTTTATTAAAATCCCCTCTTGAAAAAATTATAATTCTAAAGAGAGAAATTTTAGTTTTTTTGTAATTATGTATTAGATCAATAAGCATTTTAGGGTATTTTGTTTATTTTTATTAAAATTTATAAATATATTGTGCATGGTGATAAAACAAAAAATCACTAAATATTTTAACCACTTCATAATCATTTATACAAAAAAATAAAATCATGACTATTGAAACAATTAATAATATTTATGAACTCCGAACCTTTACTTTTCCAAATCCTACAAATCCACCAACAACAAGATTACCTATTAGTGGAGATATTGTGTACGTAAAATATCATACTAATTCTTGGGATGGAGGTGGCGGTTTTTTTACTTTTATTGATATCCCTGGAAGTGAGGTAAATGACCGTGCTGATGATAATGGGGTTATCATTCAACACGGGGTTAAGAACAACCCTCCAATAATAAATGGACGATGGGTTAGAAAGATAGACAACTACATTAATGTAAAATTTTATGGAACAATCGGCGCTTTACAATCTGATGATGGAGATAAAATTCAATCTGCAATAGAGTGTGCTGCCCTTAACAAGCAGGGAAGTTATTTTATAAAAGGAAACACGGTGTTCATCCCAAATGGGAACTATTTAATAAACAATACTCTTCTTTTAAAAAGTGGTGTGTCAATTCTAGGCGATGGAATGGATAATACTGTTTTGACAGCTGGTTATGAGAATTCAAACTCAGGCTATTTAATAGGTATGGAATCTGGGCCAGTAATAGGTTGCAATATTTCCAATCTTACAGTTACTGGTGACGGACAATCAAACGGCCCTGATATTACCCAAAACAGAACTAAAGGATGCTTCTTTTTACACGCATCAACAGATGAAACAAATACTGGTGGAATATGGCGATCAACGTTTAAAAACATCTCAATTTATAATTTTAATGGAACAGGAATTCATCTTGATGGTGGAGGAAGTACTCCTGATTATAAATTCAATGAACCTAATCAGTTTTTAATTTTTGAAAACGTACATATTATAAGGCAAAAAACAGCATCACATTGTTTGCAGATCACTGGGCAACAAGGGCAAATCACTTTTCTCAACTGTCTTTTTGACGGAATTACTTATGACTACATTGATAAAAATACACCACAAGAAACCTATAATATTATTAAAGGTTTTAATGTTGCCATAAATAATGAATTGAATACTCAACCTGCAGTTATTTCTTTTATAAATAGTACATTTGAAATTTCAGAATATGGAGTTTATGTTAGATTTGCAGAAAATATTACATTTGATACTTGTTGGTTTGAAACATTAGATAATGCAGTTTTTATTGACCCATATATGGATAATTCCTCTTCTGCTTTTCCTAGTAAAGCGATTAACATTATTAATTCTCGATTTGCTAATGCTGCAGGTTTTGGAAGCTTAAGAGTTCGTAATCTAAGTAAATATAATAACGTCCCAACTGGGAGATGCATAACTTCTACTGGATCAGAATCTAACATCTACAATAATTATGTAGTTGTTAGTGATCTCAATACCACCTATAATAGTGCTTTAAATAAAAACTTTATTACTGCATCAGCTAACCCTTCAACACCAAATCTTGGCATTAAAACAATTGGCAATTCATTCCAGGATAATCGACTTGGATACAGTCAGGGAATAACACAAAATATAACAATTCTGAATGAAAATATAAATGATAAATACATTGATCTTAAAGATAACACAATTGTGTTTGTTACTGGTGTTAGCGGAAATCCTCCTATAAAGAGAATGACTTCATCTATCTGTGCAGGTGAAATTATCGAATTACGAGCTGAAAATCTTCCTATTAAAATTAGTAATGCAAAAAACATCTATTTATCTGGGAAAACAGAAATTATTCTAAATAATGGGGATATTGCTACATTCACTAAAATTGATAGACCAGTTGATTTGTATAAAGAAATTTTTCAATTACTTTCTTTATACAAATCAACAAGTGATGTATAAAACATATAAAAAAACCAATCATATGGTTTTTTTACATAATGAAGTGATTTAAACTTATTTTACAAAACAAAAAGGGTTTTTGAAGTTTGTACTACAAAAGATATTGATTTCAAAACTATCTCTTATGTAAGAGATACTTAGATATAATAAAAAATGAAATTGTTCCATATTTATCAATAACTCAATGAGGTTTTGAAACAAGAGTTCCTTTAGGAGTGATAAGGTTTGCCATTTGCTATCTTAAACCCAGTTAATGGATATTATAACGATCGTTATAATATTGAAGTTCAATTTGAATTAGTAACAAAAACATTAGAACAGGTTAATATTCCAGTAGAAGGAATTTTCTTAAATGCAGATACTGGTTGATTCAAAATATTTTCGGTTATGCTGTGAAAAGAAAGAGATTAATGCTAATATTTGTTTTAATAAACATAATAAAAGAATATCTTGACCAAGAACTTTATAATAATTGCGCTTAAAAAACCCAATAAAACAAAGTTTAAAAATATATAAAAACTTTGTGGATACAGAAGATTTATTAAAAGCATATTTCTTTGATAATTATATTGTGTTAGTGGAGATGAACGACCCAGGTTATGATATTGTAGATGAATTAAAAGAAAGGGAAGTTACTTATAGATATGGAGTGTTAAGAATTAATCTTGATAGTATCCTTTTTCTGTTCTAAATGAAAATGGAGCAAGACTAAGGATTAAAAGATATTTTTAGTGTATGGAGATAAAAAAAAGAATAGTAGTTTGTTTGATGATTTTAATCACTGGCATTACATTGGCACAGACAAAAGATACGATTAACTTTAAAATTGATCTGAAAAAGTTTTATACAATTGCAGAAGAAAACGCAAAGGATCGCTATGAATTTACGGTTGAAAAACAAGATTCTTTAGTAAAAGTATTTGAGCTTAATCCTCAACTCGTTTTATCACGATACCAATTTGAAGAATTTAAAATAACGGTTATTCCTGTCTTTGAGCTAGATAAAAAAGTAAAATTAGATAACAAGATAAATTTTTTAAATTATTTGACGAATAAAAAAAAATATAACGATCTATTTTATAATGGATATGTCGATGATGAAATTGTTTTGGATGACTTTTATGTAGAATATCAATATCCACCCAAATTAGGATTCATTCTCGCTTATTCTTTGTTAGGCGATAATTATAGTTTCCCTGAAAGAATAGGTGGTGATCGAGGATTTATGATGAAATTAGGATTAGAAAAAAAATATTTTGCATTTTATATTAAAGGGCTATTACCTCTTTTTATTGTTGAAAATGGAATTGTATATGCTATAACCAATCCTACGAATGAAGGGGGGTATGATAAAATGGAAATTAATGAGTATATGGGTACTATGGTGGGTGAGAATAATTTGAAAAGGATCTTAATGAGTGAATGTACATTTTGTAGTTTAAAAAAAGTAACTAAAAAAAGTAAGTATTATAAAAAGCCATACTATTTTAAAGTAGAAAAAGAATAAAACCAAAACACCCAATCAAAATTAAAGCGATTGGGTGTTTTGGTTTATAAAGTAAAATATTCTGGATATAACATGTAGCTTAACAAGAATGATTATTAATGAGTTAATGTAAGATTAAGATAGTCATGAAAGTTCATGATTTTTTTGAAGAATAGGCTTTTAAAAGAAAAATAAAGCGAAGCTAATTTAACATGGTTTTTTTGCATATTGTGCATTGTTCTATGGAGAGTATTGATATATTTGTGAACATTCAAAAAATGTTTTAAGCTGAAATAAGTTTAAACAAGATTTCCAAAACTATAATACTAATTATGAGAAGGCTTAAAATATTGCTATTCTGGTTGTTTTTTAATAAAAACAATGTGAGTTTAAAAGAGTTGATTGATTTCTTACTGAAGCCTCAAGTACATAAAATAGCGCAACGATATATTACTAAAATTGAAAAATCAGAATTTTATGAGATTTCATTTAATACCATCCCCAATACACTTTTCTGGCCATTGGAATTTCCGATAGAAGGGGTAAATCAAGTTACTGCCGAAACATTTGATGTGGATGATTGGCATTATTATCAAAAGGAAAAAACGATAATAGAAAAAGATGAATACCTACTTGATATTGGTACTGCAGAAGGATTATTCCCATTATCAGTTATTGACAAATGCAAACATATTGTAATGATTGAACCGAGTAGTAAATTTTATAAAACACTACATAAAACGTTTGCTTCCTTTCAAGATAAAGTAACAATCCATAAAACAGCAATAGGAGATTATGATGGAGATGTTTTCTTCGAAGAAGATTCATTGATCGGACAAATTTCTACCACAAATTCCTCTACAGACAATAAAACGACCATTAGAAAGATAGATACATTAATTGACGAGAATCAAAAGATAACCTATCTAAAAGCAGATATTGAAGGGTTTGAGCAAGAAATGCTTAAAGGAGCTGAAAATACTATTAAGCGAAATAAACCCAGAATTGCAATTACGACCTATCATACTGAAAACGATCCTGATGAAATCATTAACTTGATTAAAAGCTATGTTCCAGAATACAAACATTATGTAAAAGGAATATTTACGGAGAAGTCGAAACCGGTAATGATTCATTTTTGGATAGAATAAATAATCGTAAAAATCAATTATCGAATAAGATCAATCAGAAGTACAGGGAATGAAATTTGTAATTTTAACTTTTTTTTAAGTTATATTTGAGCAAGAATATTTTTACCACTAAATGATTAAAAACAAGATAAAATTAATTCAGAATAATAAAAAAATAAAGAATTTTATTATCTACGGATTTGGTCAAGCAATTAATTTAATAAGTCCATTACTTATAATTCCTTATATCGTCTTTATTTGCGGAGAAGCGGGTTTTGGTAAAATAGGATTAGGGATATCGTTAGCCTTTTTTTTAATACTTATAGTGGATTATGGATCGGACATTCACGGAACTAAAGAAGTTTCGATTAACCGTGAAGTTCCTGAAAAAATCAAAGAAATACTCGTAACCGTTTATTCAGCAAAATTTCTATTACTCCTTTTTGTTATTCTATTTACCTTATTGTTAGTCAATTTTGTACCTTTCTTTGCAGAGGAAAAAACACTGTTTTTTTTAAGTATAACCATGGTTATTGCCCAGTTTATAAATCCAATCTGGTTTTTGCAAGGAGTAGAAAACTATAAATTAGTAACAATAATAAATGTTGGCTCAAAATTAATCTATGTAGTAAGTGTATTTCTGGTCATAAAAAATCCACAAGACTATATATATGCCAATCTATGTTTAGGAGGAGGAAGCTTTATTGCAAATTCATTAGGTTTCTTATGGGTTAAGAATAAATATGATTTTCATTTTAAAAATGTAGACTGGCAGAAGGTTAAACAACTATTAAGAAAAGACTTTTCATTCTGTGTTTCGCAACTGTTTTTATCCTTACGACAGTTTGTACCCATTATGTTGATTAGCTATTTTGGAGGTTATTTAATGGCTGGACAATACAAGATATTAGAACAAATCATCATGTTGTTTAGAACCTATCTGCAAATGTTTTCTCGATTTTTCTATGCAAGTTTCTGTCTGGAATTAAGTAAGAGTACCAGAATAGGAATAGCCATGTGGCGAAAATTTAATGGATTAAATGTTATATTTATTTTAGGACTACTTTTAATTTTATTCTGTGCAGCAAGTTATGTGTTAGTCTTTTTCAAAATAGATCTAGAATCTATTGATCGATTGACTTTCTTATTACGAATTGCGCTCCTTGTGCCGATGTTTATTAGCCTATCCTTACCTTTGGAACAACTCATGTTTGGATTGAACAAGAATAAAATATATATCAAAATAGCTATTTCAATAACTGTTTTCAATATCATATTAACAACGCTCCTATTACCTAGATTTGAATTATTAGGGGTAATTACATCATTAATTGTAACAGAAGCTTTGTTTGTAGTATTATATTATATTATTTTGAAAGGATATTTTAAAAAAGGCTGAAAATAAATCTTGAATGAAATTTACATTATCAAAAAGCATATTATACCAATTACTTTTCACACTCTGTGTAACAGTTGTATTTTTAAATAAGTATGAACTCACATTTGCAGTTTGGACAATAGTTGCTTTGTTTACCTTAAGTAGATTTTATTCCGTAACGATATTAAAATATGTAGCGTGTTTCGCAGCGATATTTGTAATAGCCTTTATTGTAAGTTTTTTTAAAGAATCAAAATCATATTATTTTATTCGAGATATAACCTATATGGTAAAACCTATACTTGGGCTATTGGTAGGATATCAAATATGTAAAAAAAGCGAGAATAAAACTATTGCAATAGTCATCTATACAGGAGTTTTCGTGTCGATGGCCCATTTGGGAATTATACTTTTTACAATGGTGTCGAATCTGCATTTAAGTTTCCATCAGATTCGTGCTGCCTCAGGATATTTTAGTGACTTCGAAATTTACGCCCTTATTTTATTGTTGTTTAGCGATAAATTCAATTTCCATATTGGAAAATATAAGAAAATGATTTTGGTCTTAATCGTTGTTGTATCCAGTGTATTGTATTTCTCCAGAACAAATTTTATTCAGTTTGTAATATTATACATTGCAATGAAAGGATATTTTAGAATCACAGCCCGATCGATCTATTATTTACTGATTGCATTAGGGATGACTCTCTTAACCTACACTGTAATTTATTATAGCAACCCTAGAAGAGAAGCAAAAGGATTCGAAGGATTTCTATATAAGGTCAAAATTTCTCCAATTGAACCTTTTAAAACAAAAATCAATAAAGACGATTGGAAAGATTTTAATGATAATTATAGATCCTATGAGAATATCATTACAATTAAACAAGTCTCTAATAATGGAACATCAGCCATTATTTTTGGAGAAGGATTAGGTTCTACAATAGATTTGAAAAGACAAATATGGACAAATGATGGAGAGTTGATACGATACATTCCAATTCTGCATAATGCTTTTATGACCGTTTTTCTCAAATCAGGACTATTAGGGGTAGCACTGTCTATTTTATTCATTTATTTATTATTAAAACATGAAAAGACCGATTTAGATTCTGTTCGTTATATTAACTGGTTATTGGTTGGATCTGGAGTCTTTTTAATTGTATCCAATTGGGTTTTTCTGGGACTTTATTTGAAACTAGATAATAAATCAATTTTAATAGGTTTTTTAATTGCTTACAGAGAAATACTTTTAAAACAAGATCAACAAAACAGAGGTGAAATTACAAATGAATAGTAACTTAAATATTCTGGTCGATTGCCATGTTTTTGATGGGAGTTTTCAAGGAACAACAACCTATTTAAAAGGGCTGTATTCTGAGTTGATTAAAGATAAAACCAAGCATTTCTTTTTAGTTGCATTTAATTTAGAGAAACTTCAAGAAGTATTTGGAGAACATGATAATGTGACCTATTTAGAATTTGGATCAAAAAATAAATTCATTAGATTACTAGTGGATATTCCAAGATTGATTACGAAACATAAAATTGATTTTGCACATTTTCAATATATAGTACCACCTATAAAACGCTGTAAATACATCGTCACTATTCACGATATTTTGTTTTTGGATTTCCCAAAGTATTTCCCATTATCATACAGAATAAAGAATAAGTTTTTATTTAAATGGAGTGCCAAACATTCAGATGTACTACTTACGGTTTCAGATTTTTCTAAAAAACAAATTCAGAAACATTTCAATCTGAATAAAGTAATAATTACTCCTAATGCAGTTGATGCTGTTTATTTTGAACAATACGATAAAAGTGCAATCAAGGAAACAGTCAAGCAGAAGTACGGTTTAGATAAATACTGGCTGTTTATAAGCCGTTGGGAACCACGAAAAAATCATTATACATTACTAAAAGTCTTTGTTGAGAACCAGTATTATAACCACTATTCATTAGTCTTTATAGGAGATAAAGCCATTGAGAATAAAGAATATGACACTTACTATTCAAACCTTCCAGATACTATAAAGGCGAAAATAGTTACACTAAATAAAGTCGATTTTAAGCAATTGCTATTACTATTAAGAGGAGCAGATTTGTCAGTATACCCATCAATAGCAGAAGGATTTGGAATTCCTCCATTAGAATCATTAGCTGCTAGAATTCCAACAGTTTGTTCTAGTACAACTGCGATGGAAGATTTTTCTTTTCTAAAAAAATATGCCTTTAATCCATTAGACAAAGAAGAAATCAAAAAAAAGATTGAATTAGGTCTAAAATGTAGTTCTGAAGAAATTCGCGAAATGAATATTCAGGCATTAGAAAAATACAATTGGAATATAGCAGCCCAACGCTATTTGGAAGTTTTAAAGGAGGAATAGATGTTAATGATTTGTTTTATTTCACAAAAAATCAAAACAGATTAGGCAACGTATTATTTTTCGTTATTTTTGTTAAAAAAATTAACATATTCCTTTTAAACAAATTACATGAGAATAGCCATCGTAGGAACTCGAGGGGTACCGAATCACTATGGAGGATTTGAACAATTTGCCGAATTTTTTTCAGTATATCTTGTTGATAAAGGACACGAGGTATACGTTTACAACACACACAATCATCCGTATCAAGAAAAAATATTTAAAGGAGTTCATATAATACACCAATACGACCCAGAATATAAGATTGGGACAGCTGGGCAATTCATCTACGATTTTAATTGTATCATGGACTCTAGGAAACGAAATTTCGATGTGATTCTGCAATTAGGATACACGAGTAATTCAATCTGGCATTTTCTATTACCCAAAGAAGCAATCATTATTACAAACATGGACGGAATGGAATGGAAACGTTCCAAGTATTCCAAGAAAGTACAAAAGATGCTTCGTTATGCTGAGAAGCTAGCAGTAAAAAGTAGTGATTACTTAATTGCGGATTCGATTGGTATTCAAAAATATCTAAAAGAAAGGTATCAAAAAAATTCTACCTATATTGCCTATGGAGCAACCACTTTTGATAATCCAGAAGTTGCTATTTTAGAAGAATATAAATTAGAACCCAATCAATATAATATGATATTGGCTCGATTAGAACCAGAGAACAATATTGAAACAATTTTAGATGCAACCGTTTTGAGTAAAACAACAGTCATAACAATTGTTATTGGGAACTACAATACAAAGTTTGGTCAGTATTTAAAAAACAAATACAAAGAAATTTCAACGATTCATTTTTTAGGAGCAGTTTATAATCTCAATCATTTGAATAATTTGAGGTATTATTCAATGCTTTATTTTCATGGTCACTCTGTAGGTGGTACAAATCCATCCCTGTTAGAAGCAATGGCCTCAAATGCGCTTATTTTAGCACACAACAATGATTTTAATAAATCGATTTTAAAAGAAAATGCATTTTATTTTAGTACTACCGAAGAACTTAAAAATTTAATTCAGACGATTGAAAAAAAGGATAACTTGCAAAAACTTGCCAATAATTTTAAGGCAATTGTTGAAGAATTCAACTGGAATAAAATTAATGATCAATATTTACAATTACTAGAATACAGTGTGGCAAAAAATTACTAATATTTTCACAAACCCAAAGGCAATTGTCTATACGCTAAGTGGTGTACTTATTACACTACCTATGGGGTATTTTATCAATACACTATCTGTAATTTTATTTGTAGTAACGACCATTTTTTGTGCTAAAGAGAATGGGTTTAAAATCAATAGAAAGCTAGTTCCATTGGTTTTAATTTACTTATTAATGTTAGTATCCGTACTTTGGTCTATAGATAGAGGAGCAACAATAAGTGCTTTAACCAAAGAATTATCACTCTTGGTTATACCAATTGCTTTTTTTATGATTCCAAACCTAACAAAAGAACAAACCCGTCTAATTTTTAGGAATTATAGTTACAGCATGGTATTCTATGGATTATTCTATTTAATCATTGCAACCATACGCTATGTTATATTTGAAGTAACAGATGTTTTTTTCTACCATGAGTTAGTAACGAAAGATGTTAATGCCATTTATGTATCTGTATTTATGTCATTTGCCATGTTCTTTTTTATTACAAAAAAATCAAAAAAACTTCTAGATAAAGGAATAATCATTTTCTTACTGATGATTGTATTTTTACTTTCTTCAAAAAATATTGTTGTTGTCGATATTCTATTAATAATATCCTATTATCTATTTAGCATAAAAACAGATTTAAAAACAAGAATAATCAGTATTGTTTTCTTGACTATTGGAATAATTGGACTTTTTTATGTTGGGAAAATAAAAGAACGATTTTTACATGAAAATCAGTCCAATATTCAAGAAGCATGGACCTGTACAGATTTTGGACAAAACTATTATTTACCAGGAACAGCTTTTCGGGTATATCAGTTTAGAATTTTTACAGAAATGCTCCAAGAAGACCCTATATTCTTTACAGGATATGGATTGAATGCCTCAAAACCTAAAATAGAAGCAAAAACAGTACAATATAATTTGCATAATGGATATGGAGGTTTTAATTTTCACAATCAATATACCCAAATTTTTGCTGAGTTAGGTGTTTTGGGATTTCTATTATTATTGTTAATATTATTTATAAATTTAAGAAAATCGATAATTAATAAAGATTTTCTTCATATTGCTTTTGCGATAACAATGATAATCCTATTTTTGACGGAATCATTTTTATGGAGACAACGAGGAGTAGTTTTTTTTACAATTATTTACTGTGTTTTTATTACTACTGATGTGATGTCAAAGAAGGTTATCTTAAAAAGAGATTAGAATAAATGAAAAGAATACTTATTACAGGTGCTGCGGGCTTTTTAGGATCACATTTGTGTGATCGATTTATTAAAGAAGGATACTTCGTTATTGGGATGGACAATCTAATTACGGGTGATTTAAAGAATATAGAACATTTATTTAAAGAAGCTAATTTTGAATTTTACCATCATGATATTACAAAATTTGTCCATGTACCAGGAGAGTTAGACTATATTTTACACTTTGCATCACCAGCTAGCCCAATAGATTATTTAAAAATTCCGATTCAAACCTTAAAAGTTGGCTCGTTAGGAACACATAATTTATTAGGTTTAGCAAGAGTAAAGAAATCAAGAATATTAATCGCATCCACATCAGAAGTATATGGAGATCCGTTAGTACATCCGCAAACAGAAGATTATTATGGGAACGTAAATACAATTGGACCAAGAGGCGTATATGACGAAGCAAAGCGTTTTCAAGAATCGCTAACAATGGCCTACCATACGTTTCATGGTTTAGAAACAAGAATCGTAAGAATATTTAATACCTACGGTCCAAGAATGAGGCTAAATGATGGTAGAGTAATCCCTGCATTTATAGGACAAGCATTAAGAGGAGAAGATCTAACCATTTTTGGAGATGGGATGCAGACACGCTCATTTTGTTATGTAGATGACCAAGTGGAGGGCGTTTTCAGATTATTACATAGTGATTATGCAGAACCAGTAAATATTGGAAATCCAGATGAAATTACAATCAAAGATTTTGCAGAAGAAATTATAAAACTGACTGGCACAGAACAAAAAGTAGTATACAAACCACTACCAATTAATGACCCACTACAAAGGCAACCAGATATTACACTGGCCAAAAAACTTTTAGGATGGGAACCTAAAGTATCCCGCGAAGAAGGGATGAAAATTACCTATGATTATTTCAGGAATTTAACTGCTGAAGAGCTAAAAAATGAAGATCATAAAGATTTTACAAAGTACATTATCTAGTGAGAAATAATACAGGAAGATATTCAGGGTATATAAGACCATTTTCATATTTGATTGACTTAGTCATTATCAATGGCGCTTCTATGGTATTATTGCCAGAAAATTTTCATTCCCTGTATTTATGGGGTTTTTTAAGCCTTTCTTGGATAATAATTGCAATGAATATAGGCTTTTATGAAGTCTATCGTTATACAAAAGTACTTACGATTTTTAATAAAATATTCAAACAATTTTCGCTCTTTACAATAGTATGTTTTGCCTTTGCAGGATTTTATACAAAGTATTCAGAATCAGAGATAATTTTATATTTCACTATTATATCAATAGTTTTAATATCACTAATTAAGCTATTTATATACTATTTTTTAAGGAAATACAGAGTCCTATATGGCGGTAACTATAGAAAAGTAGTTATTGTAGGAAAAGGGAAAAGCGTAGGGCAATTGATCAATTTCTTTACAGAAAATCCAGATTATGGCTATAAGCTCGTCAATGTATTTAACCTAGAAACAGATAAAAGAGAACAGATAAATGAATGTTTTTCTTTCGTTTTAGAGAATAAAGTGGATGAGATTTATTGCTCCCTTTCAGATTTAAATAATAATGAAGTAAATGAATTCATTGATTTTACAGATAACAATCTTAAAATATTAAAATTTTTACCAGACAATAAAGAAGTCTTTGCTAGAAATCTAACATTCGATTATTACGATTATATCCCTGTTATTTCTTTACGAAATATCCCATTAGATAATACATTGAATAAAGTATTAAAAAGAACCTTTGATATTTTGTTCTCATTATTGATCATTTTAGGGATATTAACATGGTTGATTCCTATACTAGCCATATTCATTAAATGGCAGTCCGAAGGACCAATCTTTTTTAAACAAAAACGTAACGGATTAAATTATCAGGAATTCTATTGCTATAAATTTAGATCAATGGAAATTAATGATATGGCCGATTTACATCAAGTTACCAAAGATGATCCAAGAATTACCAGAATAGGAAGATTCATTAGAAAAACTAGTATTGACGAATTACCACAGTTCTTTAATGTACTATTAGGCGATATGTCTGTAGTAGGTCCTAGGCCGCATATGGTGAGCCATACGGAGATGTATGCACGTCGCATAGACAAGTTTATGGTACGCCACTTTATCAAGCCAGGAATCACAGGATTAGCACAAACCAAAGGATTCCGCGGGGAAGTTGAAAATGACACAGATATAATCTTTAGAGTGAAATACGATATTTTCTATCTTGAAAACTGGTCGCTTCTATTAGATGTTAAAATTGTTTTTATGACTTTATATAATGCTCTCAAAGGAGAAGATAAAGCATATTAATCATACCCTTCAAGATTTAATTTCTGTAGCCCTTCTAAGGCTAAATTCACTGTTTCTGGTATAAAGTATACCAGATGGTTAATAGTTTTTAATAAAATAATTATTTTTTGAAAACAAAAGCCATTAATTTTGGGAACTAATAAACAACAACACACACATCATGATAATTTTACTATTAGGTTCAGGAGGAAGAGAACATGCATTAGCGTGGAAAATGTTACAAAGTGCGAAATGTTCTAAACTATTTGTTGCGCCAGGAAATGCTGGAACAGAGCAAATTGCAACGAATGTAAATATAGCGCCAACAGATTTTGTAGCAATTAAAGACTTTGTAATTGATCAAAATATTGAAATGGTTGTGGTAGGGCCAGAAGATCCACTAGTTCTTGGAATTCACGATTTCTTTTTGGCAGATGAAAAATTAAGAGATATTCCTGTAATTGGACCATCAAAACTAGGAGCAAAACTAGAAGGAAGTAAAGAATTCGCGAAAGAATTTTTATTAAAACACAGAATACCAACACCAGCATACCATAGTTTTACCAAAGAAACGGTACTAAAAGGACACCATTTTTTGGAAACATTACACCCACCATATGTTTTAAAAGCAGATGGTTTAGCAGCTGGTAAAGGAGTTTTAATTTTGCATGATTTAGAAGAAGCAAAACAAGAACTAACCAATATGCTTGTGGATGAAAAATTTGGTGCTGCAAGTTCAAAAGTAGTTGTAGAAGAGTTTTTACACGGAATAGAATTGAGCTGTTTTGTTTTAACGGATGGTAAGAACTATAAAATACTACCAACGGCTAAAGATTATAAAAGAATAGGAGATGGTGATACAGGACTTAATACAGGTGGTATGGGAGCAGTTTCTCCAGTTCCATTTGCAGATAAAGCACTATTAGAAAAAATAGAAAATAGAATTGTTAAGCCTACTATTGATGGATTACACCACGATGGGATACCGTATAAAGGTTTCATCTTTATAGGTCTTTTTAATGTAAATAATGACCCATACGTTATTGAATATAATGTAAGAATGGGCGATCCAGAAACAGAAGTTGTAATCCCAAGATTAAAAACAGATTTAGTAGAACTATTCGAAGCTGTAGCCAATCAAACATTAGATAAAATTGATCTGGAAATTGATAGTAGAAGCGCTACAACAATTATGGTTGTTTCAGGAGGTTATCCAGAAGACTATGAAAAAGGAAAAGTTATTGTAGGATTGAATTCTGTAGAAGATTCATTAGTATTTCATGCAGGAACAAAAATGGACAATGGCCAAGTAGTTACAAATGGTGGAAGAGTATTAGCAATAACTTCATTCGGGGAAAACTTCGAAGAAGCCATAAAAAAATCTTACCAAAATATAGATAAACTAAATTTTGATAAGATGTATTTTAGAAAAGATATAGGTTTCGACTTATGATAAGAACGAATGGGCGCTAGTATCTTGATTTTCTTCGTTGTTGTCTTTGTGGAGTTTCAATTGCTTTACCCAGTAAACAATTGATGCAATACAAATAATTGCAAAAATCCAACTCATGATATTAGCGACCCACCAGTTTTCCAATTCTAATTTTCTTAGAAAGTCCATTGGTATAAATAATATCTTTTCAAATAAGTATTGTATTCCTTCAAAAAAAGCTTTCATCTCTAAACAAGTATTATATTTACAATCACAAAAGTATAAAATATCCACATGATAACAAGTGTTTTTAGTAAATCAAGACCTATAAATTATATTTTAGTTACAATACTTCTTGTTTTAGCCTTTTTATTATGCCAATTAAACACTTCAGAATGGATTCATTCTTTTGCAAAAGTGGTAGATAAGATATTGTTATTGTGCGTTTTAGTATGTTCTGTTTTTGTCTCGAATTTCATCACGAAGAAAAATGGACTAAGCAAGGATAATAGTTATTCCTTTTTGTTATTTTTCGCTTTTCTAATCCTTTTTCCTACAATATTTGTAAATACGAATATTATTATTTCGAATTTTTTCGTCTTGTTAGCCTTAAGACGTCTTATTTCGTTGCAATCATTAGTCACACCCAAAGAGAAAATTTTCGATGCCTCTTTCTGGATTTGTATGGCAGCCCTCTTTCATTTTTGGAGTATACTATTTATTCTATTGGTCTTTATATCCATAATATTCCACGTTTCACGTGATTACAGAAATTGGATTATACCCTTTATTGCATTTTCTGCAGTAGTGATTATTTATGTTTTAGCAGACTTAGTGTTTGATAAAACATTGATATTTAATTTATTAGATAAAGTTGGCGTTGAATTTAATTTCCAATATTTTGATAATAAATTTCAGAATATTGCCTTTGTATTCTATACAGTAGTGGCAGTAGTATTTCTATTCAATCAGATATTTACCATGAATAGTAAGCCAATTAACCTACATGCATCGTATAAGAAAATAATTTTCACCTTTATAATTGGAGTAGTTGTATTTGTGTTATCAACACATAAAAACAATAGTTTCCTTGTTTTTACATTTGCACCCATGTCAATAATGGGCGCAAATTTAATTGAATCATTTGAGAAATATTGGATGAAAGAAGCATTAATTATTATCCTATTATTGGTAGGAATGATTATCTACATCTCTCAATTACCTTCGGCTATTTTATAGTTTGTTTCCGTAAGCTAAATCACCAGCATCACCAAGCCCAGGAACAATATAGTTTTTTTCATTTAAACACTCATCAAGAGCAGCTACCCAAAGATGGCAGTTATCGGGTAAATTCTTTTTCAGGAAATCAATACCTTCTGGAGCTGCAATAACTACCGCAATATGAATTTCTTTTGGAGTACCACGCTCCATCAATTTATTGTAAACGGCAACCATGGAATGACCTGTGGCCAACATAGGGTCGATTAACAAGAAGTTTTTATTCTCAATAGAAGGAACTGCTTGATATTCAACAGCTATTTCAAAATAATCATCATTATTCGGGTGATGTCTGTAAGCAGAAACAAAACCATTTTCAGCATCATCAAAGTAGTTTAAAAAACCAATATGCAAAGGCAATCCAGCTCTCAAGATTGAACAAAGAACAAGTTTATCCTCCAGTTCAGTGGTTTGTTTTATACCTAAAGGAGTAGTGATTTCTATTGTTTTATAATTCAGATCTTTACTTAATTCATAAGCCATGATTTCTCCAATTCGCTCAATATTTCTACGGAAACGCATGCTGTCTTTATGGACGTCTACATTTCTGATTTGACCTAAAAAATGATTTAAAATACTGTTCCCTTCTGAAATGTAATGGATATGCATATGCTAAGATTAAAATGTGTTAGTTTGTTAAAAGTATAAAAAGTATATTTGTATTCAAAAATGTAAAGATATGTTTTCCAAATTAGCCTACCCTATATTTGAACAAAGTATTCAGGATTATCACAAGTTTGATAATGTAGATCAACCCATCAATAATCCATATCCAAAGGATAAAATTGAGCATTTATTATATTTAAAAAACTGGATTGATACAGTTCAATGGCATTTTGAAGACATCATTCGTGATCCAAAGATTGATCCGGTAGAAGCTTTAAAATTAAAAAGAAGAATAGATGCATCCAATCAGGAACGTACTGATATGGTCGAGTATATTGATGGATATTTTCTTCAAAAATACAGTGATGTTAAAGTAAAACCAGGTGCGAAAATTAATTCTGAAAGTCCAGCTTGGGCAATTGACAGATTATCAATTTTATCATTGAAAATTTATCATATGAATGAAGAAGCAACTCGTGCTGAAGCAACACCAGAACACAGAGAGAAATGTCAAATAAAACTGAACGTTTTATTAGAACAAAGAACAGATCTTTCGACTGCAATTGACGATTTATTGACCGATATTGAGAACGGAGATAAATTCATGAAAGTGTACAAACAAATGAAGATGTACAATGATGAAGAATTAAACCCTGTTTTATACCAAAACAAGTAATAATTTTTAAGATTGTCATCATCCAATAAACATATAGCTGTCATTCGACTATCCGCAATGGGAGATGTCGCAATGACAGTTCCTGTTATTCGGGCAGTAGTAATGCAATATCCTGAATTAAAAATTACAGTAGTTTCTCGACCTTTTTTCAAACCTTTTTTTGAAGGTATTCCCAATGTTACCTTCTTTCCGATTGATTTGAATGAAAGACATAAAGGATTTTTTGGGCTCCTTCGGTTATTCAAAGACTTAAAGAAACGCAAGGTTGATGCCTTTGCGGATCTTCATAATGTAATGCGGTCCAAAGTAGTACGAACACTATTTACATTGAATGGAATCCCAGTTGCAGCAGTAGATAAAGGAAGAGAAGAGAAGAAAGCACTAACAAAATTGGAGAATAAAACATTGAAGCAATTAACTTCAATGTTTGAAAGACATGTAAAGGTATTTGCAAAGTTAGGATTTCCAATATCGATTCAACATCCAGTTTTTCCTCCAAAATATTCATTAGAAACCAATGTAACTTCTGTTACGGGAGAAAAAACACAAAAATGGATCGGAATTGCCCCTTTTGCCCAATATGAATCAAAGGTTTATCCACAAGATTTAATGCAAGAAGTTATTGATAAACTTGCAGTAAATTCAGACTATAAAGTCTTTCTTTTTGGAGGTGGAGCAAAAGAAATTGCTGTACTAGAAGAACTAGCAAAAAGCAAAGAAAATGTAATTGTAGTGGCTGGGAAAATTAAATTCCAAGAAGAATTACACCTCATTAGTAACTTAGATGTTATGTTGAGTATGGATTCTGGAAATGCTCACATTGCTGCAATGCTAGGAATACCTGTAATCACATTATGGGGAGCAACACATCCATTTGCAGGATTTTCACCATTTAATCAACCACTTGAAAATGCAATAGTTTCGGATAGAGAACAGTATCCTTATTTACCTACTTCAGTCTATGGAAATAAACAAGTAGAAGGCTATCAAGATGCCATGAGAACGATTGTACCCGATACCGTAGTTGAAAAGATAAAAAGCATATTATAAAAAAAGCCCGATAATTTATCGGGCTTTTTTTATAACTATCGTTTATTCATTTTAGACATCATCATAATCTACATAAAGATCTGAAGAAGTAGGATGTGCTTGACACGTAAGGATTAATCCTTGTGCAATTTCGCCATCTGTCAATATTGAGTTTTTCTTCATTTCAGCCGTTCCATTAGTAATACGAGCTAAACAACTACTGCAAATTCCACCTTGACATGAATAAGGTGCATCAACACCTTGTTTTAAGGAAGCGTCAAGAATTGTTTGCTGCTGTGACATCACAAAAGATGTTTCTTCGTCATCTACTAAAACGGTAATTTTGGTATGTCCATCTAAAGATTTTTCAATGATATGCTCTTCTGTAGAGGCAGTGAACAATTCAAATTTGATTTTCTTTTCAGGGACATTATTTTCTTTTAATACATCGCTAACGATGTTGATCATCTCTTCAGGACCACATAAATAAAATGTACGGAATTCAATTTCTTTATGTTTGTTTTTCAATACAAAATTTACTGTTGAACGCTCAATACGTCCAAAAAGTTCTCCTTCGATTTTTGATTGACTATAAACATAGTGTACAAAAAGACGACCTGTAAATTGCATCTGCAAGTCATGTAATTGTTTATGGAAAATAGTGTCCTCAGGAGTTCTATTTCCATATACTAATACAAAAGAACTCAAAGGTTCGTTGATTAATATAGTGCTTAGTATTGACATTATAGGAGTAATACCACTACCAGCAGCAAATGCAGCATAGTTTTTTTGCAGAGATGAATCCGGTTCAAAAACGAATTTCCCCTCAGGTTTAGCAACATCAAGAAAGTCACCTACTTTTAATTGCTCATTAGCATAAGTAGAAAAAACACCATTTGAAACAGCTTTAATAGCGATTCTTAATTCTTTAGAATTACTTGGAGAACAAATTGAATAAGCTCTGCGAATTTCTTTCCCGTTAAGGGTTGTTTTTAAATTAAGATATTGACCAGCAGTAAAATTATAATCGGCTTGTAATGACTCCGGCACATCAAAAAGAACAGAAACTGCTTTTGATGTTTCACGTTTTATTTCTTTTATTTTTAAAGAATGAAAAGTTGACATAGGATAAATTTATGCCGCAAATATAAGGACTAATTAAAGAAATTACCAATGTAAACAAATGGATAATCCTAAAAAGGAGCTACCGCTTTATTTGTTTTTAAATGTAGAGGAATAAGTTGGGGGTTGAGAAAGGTAAATTATGGGATAAAAAGAGGTTTTTTTACAAGACGCTGTGCCAGACCTAATAATTTGTACATTTGTGAAACCTATAAAAATCAAGGATTACAACGATGGTTGAAACCGCCTTTGTTACTTAGGAGATTTAAATTTAAAATATTATTATGAGCATTAAGAATTACTCTTTAATCATGTTATTTTTTGTGTCAACACTCGCAGTAGCACAGAAAAAGAAACTTACAGTTGATGATTTTGATACCTGGAAAAGAATTGAAAAAACACAACTCTCAGAAAATGGAAAATATTTAGTGTATGAATGTAATCCCGGAAATGGAGATGGGTCATTAGTGATTACAAATACAGAAACTAAAGAATCAAAAACAATACAACGGGGGTATGATGCTCAAATAAGTGGAAATAGCACATTTGTAACATTCAAAATAAAACCACAAATAAAGCTGCGAAGAAAAGCAGAAACAAAAAAATGGAAAAAAGATAAACTCCCAACCGATTCATTGGGGATATTTGTCTTTAAAACCAAAGAAATAAAAAAATATCCAAACCTTAGAGGCTTTGAAGTTCCAAGTGAAGGGGGAGAATGGATTGCTTACAAAACGGTATTGAAGCCGATTAAAGTAAAAGATACCACTAAAACAGAGGTAAATAAGAAAAAAGACGAGAAGAAGAATGATACGATTGTAATAGCATACAACCCTATTTTAAAAGATAGTTTGAAATTCTCTGATGTCAAAAATTTCAGTTGGTCAAAAAAAGCAAATAAATTGATGTTGAGTACTGAGAAAAAGAAAGACTCCATTACGCAATCGACAATAGTATATTTTGATGCCGATCTTAAAAAAACAGATACTGTTTTTAAAGGAAAAGGAACAATTATAAAAACAGCAATTGAAGAGAAAGGTGAAAAATTCGGCTTTTTATTCTCAAAAGATACCACGAAGATTAAAAGATATGAACTTTATAAGGGAACCAAAGAAAACGTTACAGAATTAAAAAGCGGATCCATTAAAAAAATTCCAAACAATTGGACACCATCAGATAAAGGAGGGATGTATTTTTCAGAAAATGGTAAACGATTATTCTTTGGAACAGCATTCGTAGAAATGGAGAAACCAAAAGATACCATTCTGAATATCGAAAGAGCGGGACTAGATGTTTGGGCATGGACCGATAAAGACTTACAGCCTCAACAAAAAATTAATCTAAAAAAAGATCAGAATAAAACATATACAGCAGTTTATGATTTTGAGTTAAATAAAGCGATTCAGTTATCAGACACATTAGTGCCAGAGCTTTCAATATTAAATAAAGGAGATAAAGACTTTAGTATAGGAACAAATGGAAACGCATACAAAAGATCATCATCATGGGATGGACTATGGATTCAAGATTTTTATAAAGTGAATATAAATACCGGAGAAAACACACTTTTGGTTAAAGCACAAAATAAAGTATGGATTGGTGGAGCCCAAAAATATGCGATGTATTACAATAGAAAAGACAGTATTTACTATTCTATTAATTTAATTACAAACGAGCAAATAGCCTTAACAAAAGGACTAAAAGTTCCATTTTATGAAGAAAAAAATGACCAACCTAGTGAACCATATCCATATGGTGTAGCAGGATGGGATGTTGAGGATAAAGCTGTTTTTGTTTATGATCGATATGATATTTGGAAATTAGACCCTAAAGGGAAAAAAGAACCACAGAGAATAACAAAAAACGGAAGAGAAGAGAAGAAAGTATACCGCTACATTCAAATGGATGATAAAGCAGTATCTATTGATACAAAGAAGGAAGTTCTTCTGTCTGTTTTTGAGGAAAAAACCAAAAGAGCAGGATATGCACAATGTAATCTGAATAAGATAAAAACACCTGAAATTTTATTAGGAGGAGACTATATGCTCAATACTCCCAAAAAAGCAAAAAACAGTAAAGAGATATTCTATACAAAACAAACATTTGTTGAATATCCAGATGTTTTGGTTACAGCAAACAACTTTAAAACATCAACGAAACTATCAGATGCCAACCCACAACAAAAAGATTATAAATGGGGAAGCGTAAGCCTAGAGACTTGGAAAGCCTATGATGGAGTAGAATTAGAAGGGTTATTATACAAACCAGAGAATTTTGATCCAAATAAAAAATATCCAATGGTGACTTATTTCTATGAGTTAAATTCAGAGACCTACCATGCACATTATGTTCCAGCACCAAGTAGATCAACAATTGGAAAACCATTTTATACAAGTAATGACTATTTAGTATTTGTACCAGATATCGTTTATAAAGTTGGATATCCTGGACAAAGCGCATACAACTGTATTGTAAGCGGTGTGGATGCAATGATTGCAAAATATCCATATGTAGATGAAAAACATGTTGCACTTCAGGGCCAAAGCTGGGGAGGATATCAAACCGCATATCTAGTAACAAAGACGGATAAATTTGCGGCTGCAATGGCAGGAGCACCTGTAAGTAATATGACCAGCGCATACGGTGGAATTCGTTGGGAATCTGGAATGAGTAGAATGGCACAATATGAGCACACACAAAGTAGAATAGGAACGACACTTTGGGACAACTTAGATTTATACCTTGAAAACTCACCATTATTCTCTGCTCCTAAAGTAAAGACACCACTTTTATTAATGCATAACGATAATGATGGTGCGGTGCCATGGTATCAAAGTATTGAATATTTTGTTGCACTACGTCGATTAAATAAACCAGTATGGATGCTTAATTATAATAACGAACCACATAATCTTAAAGCAGAAAGTTGGGGGAATAGAAAAGACCTTTCTGTTCGAATGATGCAGTTTTTTGATCATTATTTAAAAGGAAAAGAAGCACCAGAGTGGATGTTAAAAGGACGTTCTGCGGTTGACAAAGAAAAAAATAAAGGATAATAGAAGAGTAGATAAAAACCATTCATCTTCGGGTAAAAAAGCCACACTTAAATGCAAGTGTGGCTTTTTTGCATTATTATATTCAGTATTTTTAGCGAGAATAAAAGGAGATTCATGCTTTATTTTTAAGAATTAATAACTGTTTTTTAAAAAAATTAAAAAATAATTTAATTTTTTGTAACGAATCATGAAGATGCTCTACTAACTCATTAAACCAAGACTTAAATAGTATGTTTAAAAAATTAATTACGCTGGAATGGAAGGCATTTACAAGATCAGCATCCTTTGGAACGAATGTCGTCTTAAAAATATTTATGATTTTAGGAGCCGTTTATTTTATTGCTCTTTTTCTAATGATGGGAATCGGGTCCTTTTATATTATAAAAGAGAAGTTCAATGTTGATCCATTAGTTTTCGTTAATAAATTTTTGATTTATTACCTGATATTCGATTTGATTATTCGAATGTTTTTTCAGAAAATGCCCGTAATTAATATTAGGCCATTTCTGTATGCACCGATTCAAAAATCAGTAATTGTGAATTTTGCTTTAGGAAAAACAGTACTCTCCTTTTTCAATTTTTTACATGCATTTTTCTTTGTGCCATTTACGGTTGTGTTATTAATTAATGGCTATGATCCTCTACATGTTATTCTTTGGCATATTGCAATGTTCGCTCTGATATACTCGAATAATTTTTTGAATTTACTCATTAACAATAAAGACTACCTGTTCTATATTTTTATCTCAGGTGTTATTGCGCTAGGAGCCTTACATTATTATGGGATATTCGATATAACAAACTATTCATCCGTGTTTTTTGATGGATTATTTAGTAGCTACTATTATTTCCTATTACCAGTTATTTTACTAGGAGTGTTTTATTATATAGCATATCAATATTATAAAAGTAACTTGTATTTGGATACAGGATTAGCAGTTAAGCAAGATGTAGCAGAAACTCAAAATCTGACTTGGTTAGATCAATTTGGAACAGTTGGAACATTTCTAAAAAATGATATTAAATTAATAACAAGAAACAAACGTTCAAAAACAACCATCATAATGAGTGTAATATTTCTTTTTTATGGATTATTATTCTTTACAAATTCAATAGAAGTATACAGTAACCCAGTATGGAAAATCTTTGCTGCAATATTTGTTACAGGAGGGTTCCTATTCACATTTGGACAATTTGTACCAAGTTGGGATAGTAGTTATTACCAATTGATGATGAGTCAAAACATCCAGTACAAAGACTATTTAAATTCAAAATGGTGGCTGGTTGTTATTGCGACGGTATTCTCTACACTAATCTGCTCGTTCTATATTTATTTTGGTTGGGATGTATACTTTGCAATAATTGTAGCCGCAATTTATAATATTGGAGTAAACTCGCACTTGGTTCTTTTAGGAGGAGCTTATATAAAAACCCCAATAGATTTAAGTTCAAATAAAAACGCTTTTGGAGACAAACAGGCCTTCAATGTAAAAACGATGCTGTTAACGATACCGAAGCTTATTCTGCCGATGATTTTCTATGCTATAGGATTTTATATCTTCAATTCGACAGTAGGGTATTTATTTGTCGCCCTAGCAGGAGTATTAGGTTTTGCTTTCAAATGGAATGTTTTCAATAGGATTGAAAAAGTATACAAAACAGAAAAATACAATACGATAGCAGCGTATAAACAAAAAAAATAAAAAAAACGATAATTCATTATCATAAAAATATAAAGTCATGATACAAGTAAAAAATCTTTCTAAAAGCTATAATGGAGTAACAGTTCTGAACATTGAAAACTTAGAAATTACAAAAGGTCAGAGCTTAGGATTAGTAGGGAATAATGGAGCCGGTAAGACTACTTTTTTCAGTCTATTACTGGATTTAATACAACCTACGACAGGAGAAATAATTAATAACGATGTACAAGTAAATACTAGTGAGAAATGGAAACCATTTACAGCTGCATTTATCGATGAAACATTTTTGATAGGATACCTGACTCCAGAAGAATATTTCTATTTCATAGGAGAGTTAAGAGGTCAAAATAAAGCCGATATAGATTCATTTTTAGTAAAACACGAAGAATTTTTCAATGGAGAAATATTAAAAAACAAAAAATACTTACGCGATTTATCAAAAGGGAATCAGAAAAAAGTTGGGATTATTGCAGCATTAATTGGTAACCCAGCAGTAATTATTTTAGATGAACCCTTTGCTAACTTAGATCCTACAACGCAATTTCGTTTGAAAAAAATCATCAAAGAATTAGCCGCAAATCCAGAAGTGACAGTATTGGTATCAAGCCATGATATCCTACATACTATTGAGGTTTGTGATAGAATTGTAGCATTAGAAAAAGGACAAGTAGTAAAAGATATTAAAACATCTGCAGAAACTCTAGAAGAATTAGAGACATTCTTTGCAGTGTAATAAACAGTAAAAACAAGGAAAATTACGATGCTCATCAAAAGTCTGGATTGTAGTTTTCCTTTGTTTATTTGAGGTATTTAGGGCAAAGTTCAGATAACTTCAACTATAATAGCAAAAACTTCATGAATATTTTCGGTATATCAAAAAGAAACGTATTTTTACCAGTCATTATAATAAATGAAGCTTTTAAAAGTTTTAGGATAAAAACCGTTTTACATTGAAAAACAGCGTACTTAAATACTCCATACTTACAGGACTCTTCCTATTTTTGATAGCTTGCTCTACCAAAAAAAATGCATTCTTAAACCGTAATTTTCATGCTGTTAATACAGAGTACAATATTCTGTACAATGGAGGTATAGCACTAGAAACGGGAATAAAAGATTTAAAGACACAATACAAAGATAATTTTTGGGAGATTTTGCCTATTGAGCGTATGCAAATCAAAGAAAAAAAAATAGGTACTGAGGAAACAAAAAACACAAACTTTGAAAGAGCCGAAGAGAAAGCAATTAAAGCGATCCAGAAGCATTCAATGAATATTGAAGGAGGAGAAAAAAATCCTCAAATGGATGAAGCCCACATGCTATTAGGAAAAGCCAGATATTACGATCAAAGGTTTGTTCCAGCATTAGAAGCATTCAATTATATACTATACAAATATTCCAATAGCGATAAAATCTATGAGGCCAAAGTATGGCGTGAAAAGACAAATATCCGAATGGAAAATGATGCACTTGCAGTTAAAAATCTAAAGAAATTATTGGAAGATGTTAAGTTTAAAGATCAAGTTCGTGCCGATGCAAACGCTATACTATCACAAGCCTATTTAAACTTAGAAGAAAAAGACAGTGCTATTATGGCGCTGAAAGAAGCAACTTTTTTCACAAAAGAAAATGAAGAAAAAGCAAGATACCGCTTTATTCTAGGTCAACTTTTTGATCAAGCAAAACAGAAAGATAGTGCTATGATTGCCTATCAGTCTGTGATTGATATGAATAGAAAATCACCAAGACGCTATGTGATTCAAGCCCATGCAAAACAAGCTCAATACTTTGATTTTGAAAAAGGAGACAAAGTTGCTTTTGTAGAAAAATACACGAAGTTATTAGAAGATAGAGAAAACAGACCCTTTTTGGATGTTTTGAATCATCAGATGGCTTTGTTCTATGAAAAATCAGGAGAAGAAGCATTAGCCGTTAAATTTTATAATAAATCATTACGTTCGAAATCAGAAGACAACTATTTAATGGCTTCTAATTACCGAAATCTGGCGATTATTAATTTTGATAATGCGAAATACCCCGTTGCTGGACAATACTATGACAGTACATTAGTACGATTAGATAATAAAACCAGAGAATACAGAGATATTAAAAAGAAAAGAGAAAACTTAGTTGATGTTATTAAATATGAAGCTATTGCGCAAGTAAATGACAGTATTCTGCGTATTGTGGCAATGTCTGAAACAGATAGAACCAGTTTCTTTGAAAAACATATTGAAAGACTAAAAAAAGAAGAGGAAGCTAGAAAAGCATTAGAAGAAGCTAAAAACCAAGCAGCAGCATCAAGTTCAAGTAATAATCAGAATCAGATGATGACTGATGAGCAGTTAGCCGCGCAGAGTAAGATGATAATGAAATCAGATCTCTCAACGGCAGCTCCACAAACTGTGTTAGGACCTAAAGGACAAAGTACTAGTGGTACAGGCCCATTTTATTTTTACAACCCTACAACGGTAGCTTATGGTAAAAATGAATTCAAGAAAAACTGGGGAAATCGTCCATTCAAAAATAATTGGAGACTTTCAGGAGGATCATCAAAAGGAGGATCGGATAATGAAGATGAAGATAATACAGTAGCAGACGGAGAAAAGAAAGAAGAAAAAATAAATCCGAAATTTACAGTCCCATTTTATTTAGACCAATTACCAAAAGATCAAAAAGCGATAGACAGTATAGCGAAAGAACGCAATTTCGCGTACTATCAATTAGGATCAATCTATAAAGACAAATTCAAGGAATACCCACTGGCTTCAACAAAATTTGAAAAACTGTTGACATTCAATCCAGAGGAAAGATTAATATTGCCATCAATGTATAACTTGTATAAAATATACGAAATTACAGATAAGAATAAGGCGCAAGCAATGAAAGAAAGGATAACCAATCTATATCCAGATTCAAGATATGCACAAATTATAAACAGTTCAAATAGTTCTGACGCAGCAATACAAGAAAGCCCAGAGGTTGTTTATAAGAAACTGTTTAAAGTATATGAGAGTGGACAGTATAAAGTAGTTCTTGAGCAAGTAGAAGGACTAATAGAGCAATTCGATGGAGAGCCAATTGTATCTAAATTCGAATTATTAAAAGCAAATACACTAGGGAAATTAAAAGGTGTTGAAGAATATAAAAAAGCATTAAACTATGTAGCGTTGAATTACCCTAACAGCGATGAAGGGAAACAGGCAGAGGGTTTATTGAAAACAAATATTCCTTTATTAGAGCAAATGGATTTCAATAAAGTAGCTCCTATTAGTTGGAAAATACTATACAAAGTAGGTGGTAATGAGGAAGTTAGAATCAAAAGCATAGAAGAGAAAATCAAGAAATTTATTGCAGATAGAAAATCAGAGAGACTAACAACGTCATTTGATAATTATACAATGGATAATAATTTTATAGTTATTCATGGAATTAGAACAGAAGCAGAAGCAAATGATTTTGTGGCTGTTTTAAAAGAATACAAAGCATACAAATTAAATGATCCCGCAACTGTAATATCAAATGATAATTATAAAGTAGTTCAAATCAAAAAGAATTTTGAGGACTATGTAAATATTAAAAAACAATAATAATGTTTGATAAATCCCCCAAAGCGACAAAAGACTTATTTGGTAAAACGAATAGAATAGTAGAAGGAACGATAATAAAAGGAGATATCATTTCACAAGCAGATTTCAGATTAGATGGAGAGCTACTTGGAAATTTCACTTCAGACGGAAAAATAGTTATTGGACCTACAGGTAAAGTTGTTGGAGATATCCGCTGTTTAAATGCAGATATTGAAGGTAAATTTGAAGGCAAAATAGAAGTAGCTGAGGTTTTAAATATAAAATCGAAAGCAAAAATAAAAGGAGAAGTTATTGTTGGAAAGTTATCTGTTGAACCAGGAGCGGAATTTAGTGCGTCCTGCGTAATGAAAGGCAGTATGAAAGCTATAAACCCAAACAATGGAAGACAACAACAACCCGAAGAAAAAACCGCTTAATGCTTATCTAAAATTCTCTGCAATTGCATTCCAGATGGGAATTATTATTGCAGGAGGAACCTTTCTAGGAGTTTGGTTAGATAAGAAATTCCCAAATGAATTTTCAGGATTCACTATTGTAGGGTCACTGCTGGCAGTATTTATTGCCCTATATATCGTAATCAAGCAATTACAACAAATCAATAAAGACAAATCATAGAATAAACCAATATGTTATCTAAACTAGTTCATTTTTTAAAAAATTTATTTCTTTTTACATTAGTTATAGGAGGGATTCAATTTCTCATCATGAGATTCCTATTCGAAGAACAATCCTTCTATTACAATGCATTTGCAATCTACGGGTTTCTATATCTTATTACCAGTTTAATCTATTTAGCAGTACTCTATATTAATTATAATTTTAGTGACTATACAGGCTATGCATTTATGGGAAGCAGCCTTTTAAAAATGTTTATTGCGATACTTTTTCTAATACCCGTATTAACCTCAAAAGAAGGTAATACACTTAGAGATTTAATGGCATTCTTTATTCCCTATTTTTTGTTTTTAATATTTGAAACGGTGTTTGTGGTCAAGCTATTACATGCTGATAAGGAGAAAACTATTTGATTATCAATAAGTTTAAATATGTCAAAAAAATATTTTTATTAACTATATTTTGTTAATTAAATAATTTACCTTTGCACCAAATTTTACAGACCACGAACTCAACATATAAGTAAAGTAAGATGATTGCAAGAAATTCTATTAAACATTTGGTTGCATTATTGATTTTTTTGTTGCCAGTAGCAATGAACGCTTCTGATGCAAATCAAAAACACAATGAAAAACCTGAAGAATTTAATGCCACTGAAATGATTATGCATCATATTGCAGACTCACATGAATGGCACTTTTTTGGGAATACTACCTTACCACTTCCAGTGATATTAAAAACGGATAGTGGGATTGTGACGTTCATGTCAAGTGAATTTCACCATGACAACACAGGAAGTCATGTAGTTACAAAAAACGGACAGAATTTCGTAAAACTTCACGAGAAAATTTATCAATTAAATAGCGGAGAAACGGCTTTATCATTAAATGAGAAGCACGAAGTAACAAATGCTGTTAAGCCATTAGACTTATCAATTACAAAAAACGTTTTTGCGATGTTTATTACAGTTGCATTAATGTTAATGTTGTTCTTGCCAATGGCAAAATCATATAAGAAAAATACACAGGCTCCAAAAGGAATGAGCAACTTACTAGAAACATTTGTAATGTTTATTAGAGATGATATTGCACGACCTAATATTGGAGAAAAGAAATATATGAAATTCATGCCTTTCCTATTAACTGTTTTCTTTTTTATCTGGATTACAAACATGCTAGGATTAGTTCCAGGTGGAGCTAACGTTACGGGTAATATCTCTATTACGGTAGCCTTAGGATGTGTAACACTATTCTTGATTTTAATTAATGCTAATAAAGATTATTGGAAACACGTATTATGGATGCCAGGAGTACCTACATTTGTAAAGCCAATTTTAGCAGTAGTAGAATTACTAGGAGTTTTCATCAAACCAATCGCATTAATGATACGTCTTTTCGCTAATATTACAGCAGGACATATTATTATCTTGAGTTTATTAGGTTTGATCTTTATTTTGAAAAATGCAGGTATTGCAGGAGTTTCAGTTCCATTCGCTTTATTCATTAGTGTATTGGAATTGTTAGTAGCCTTTTTACAAGCTTTTATATTTACCATGTTGTCAGCACTATTTATTGGTATGGCAGTGGAAGAACACGAACATCATTAATAATTAATTTTTAATATTTATTCTTATGGAATTATTACACGCAGGTTTGGCAGCTATTGGAGCTGGTATTGCAGTTTTCGGTGCTGGTTACGGTGTTGGTAAAGTAGGTTCGTCTGCAATGGACGCTATCGCTCGTCAACCAGAAGCAGCTTCTAAAATTCAAACAGCAATGATTATCGCTGCTGCACTTATTGAAGGTGTTGCTCTTTTTGGAGTAGTTGCCGCTTTATTAGGTGTATTGAAGTAATTGAAATTTAAACATTGCTATCAACGGTTGGTTGATAGTAATGTTTTTTTGATTTGATGTTTTTTTAATAAAATATATACTATGGATTTAATAACTCCCGAAATTGGATTGTTTTTTTGGCAAACAGTAACGTTTATCATTTTATTGTTGCTTTTAGCAAAATTTGCTTGGAAACCTATTCTAGGTGCTATCTCAGTACGTGAAGAAGGTATTAACAGTGCTTTGGCTTCAGCTGAACAAGCACGTAAAGAAATGCAAAACCTGAAAGCAGATAACGAACGTATTTTACAAGAAGCACGTGCTGAGCGTGATTTGATGATGAAAGAAACTCGTGAGATGAAAGAGAAAATGATTGCTGATGCAAAACATGAAGCGCAAGTTGAAGGTGGACGTATGATGGAACAAGCAAAAGCTGCAATCCAGAATGAAAAAAATGCAGCTATGGCTGAATTAAAACAACAAGTATCAACGCTTTCTCTTGAAATTGCTGAAAAGTTATTAAGAGAAGAATTATCTAACAAAGATGCACAAGTAAAATTAGTGGATCGTATGTTAGGTGATGTTACCTTAAACTAATTTATTATGTCAGGTACAAGAGCAGCTATTCGTTATGCAAAAGCAGTTTTAGAATTAGCAAGTGCTAGTTCAATTGCTGAAGAAGTAAACAATGATATGTCATTGATTGCTTCAACAATCAAAAACAATGCAGAGTTAAATACTTTTATAGAAAACCCAACAGTTAAAGTAGAAGTAAAAGAATCAGCATTATTAGAGGTTTTTGCTTCAACGAATCCTTTGATTAAAAAATTATTCCATTTGTTATTTGAAAATAAAAGATTTGAAATTCTAGAGCAAATTGCTGTACAATACAATTCTTTATTCGATGAATTAAACGGTATAGAGATTGCAAAAGTAACGACGGCATTTGAATTAACTCCAGAATTAGAAGCTAAAGTATTAGCTAAAATTA
The DNA here is from genome assembly GCF_030766725.1 of Flavobacterium aerium. GTDB lineage: Bacteria > Bacteroidota > Bacteroidia > Flavobacteriales > Flavobacteriaceae > Flavobacterium > Flavobacterium aerium. The sequence goes on from NZ_JARQWR010000004.1 coordinate 120,063, forward strand.
AAGAGTTTTCAAATAAATCAATTACTATTCAAAATGTAGTTGATCCAACAATTATTGGAGGATTTATTCTAAGAATAGGTGATAAGCAATATAATGCATCAGTTGCCAATAGATTACAAGTATTAAAAAGAGAGTTAAGTAATTAGTTATTTACCACACATATAGTGTACAAAGTATAAATTAAGATGGCGGAAATTAAACCTGCTGAAATTTCAGCAATATTAAAAAAGCAACTATCAGGTTTTGAATCTGGTGCTACGCTAGAGGAAGTAGGAACAGTACTTCAAGTAGGAGATGGTATTGCCCGTATTTATGGGTTATCAAATGTTCAATATGGTGAGCTTGTAGAGTTTGAAAACGGACTTGAAGCAATCGTATTGAATCTTGAAGAAGATAATGTAGGAGTTGTACTTTTAGGGCCATCAACTGGAATCAGAGAAGGTTCAACTGCAAAAAGAACACAACGTATTGCGTCTCTTAAAGTAGGAGAACAAATGGTAGGCCGTGTAGTTAATACACTTGGTTTCCCAATCGATGGTAAAGGACCTATTGGTGGAGAATTATATGAAATGCCTTTGGAGCGTAAAGCACCAGGAGTTATTTTCCGTCAGCCAGTTACTGAACCATTACAAACAGGTGTGAAAGCAGTAGATGCTATGATTCCTGTAGGTCGTGGACAACGTGAGTTGGTTATTGGTGACCGTCAAACTGGTAAAACTACAGTTTGTTTGGATACTATCTTAAATCAAAAAGAATTTTACGATGCAGGAAAACCTGTATTTTGTATATATGTAGCTATTGGGCAAAAAGCTTCAACAGTTGCGAATATTGCTAAAACATTAGAAGAAAAAGGGGCAATGGCTTATACAGTAATTGTTGCTGCTAACGCTTCTGATCCATCTCCAATGCAAGTTTATGCTCCTTTTGCAGGTGCAGCTATCGGAGAGTATTTCCGTGATACAGGTCGTCCAGCTTTGATCGTTTATGATGATTTATCTAAACAAGCAGTAGCTTACCGTGAAGTATCATTATTATTACGTCGTCCACCAGGACGTGAGGCGTACCCTGGAGACGTTTTCTATCTTCACTCAAGATTATTAGAGCGTGCTGCTAAAGTAATCGCGGATGATGATATCGCAAAAAACATGAACGACTTACCAGATTCATTGAGACCAATCGTTAAAGGTGGTGGATCATTAACGGCATTGCCAATTATTGAAACACAAGCTGGTGACGTTTCTGCTTATATCCCAACAAACGTAATTTCGATTACTGATGGACAGATATTCTTAGAGTCTGACTTGTTTAACTCTGGAGTAAGACCAGCAATCAACGTAGGTATTTCTGTATCTCGTGTTGGAGGTAATGCACAGATTAAATCAATGAAAAAAGTTGCTGGAACATTAAAATTAGATCAAGCACAATTCCGTGAATTGGAAGCATTTGCTAAGTTTGGTTCTGATCTAGATGCAGTTACATTAAATGTAATTGAAAAAGGTAGACGTAACGTTGAAATCTTGAAACAAGCAATCAATGACCCATTTACAGTGGAAGATCAAGTTGCTATTATTTATGCAGGTTCTAAAAACTTATTAAGAACAGTACCTGTTAATAAAGTAAAAGAATTCGAGAAAGACTATATTGATTACTTGAACAACAAACACAGAGATACATTAGATGCTTTAAAAGCAGGTAAATTTACTGATGAGATCACGGATGTATTGGAGAAAGTAGCAAAAGAAGTTTCTGCAAAATATAACAAATAAGATTTTTAGTATAGAGTATTGAGAAGTGATTTACTCCTCAATACTCCTTACTCAATACTATAAATTAATAAAATGGCAAATTTAAAGGAAATCCGTAATAGAATTACTTCCGTTTCATCGACGATGCAAATCACAAGCGCGATGAAAATGGTTTCTGCTGCAAAGCTGAAAAAAGCGCAAGATGCTATTTCTGCAATGCGACCTTATGCCGAAAAATTAACTGAACTTTTACAGAGTCTTAGCGCTACAATGGATGGCGAAGGAGGAAGTAAATATGCAGATCAAAGACCAGTTAATAAAGTTCTTATTGTTGCCATTACTTCTAATAGAGGATTATGTGGAGCTTTTAATGCAAATGTCATTAAAGAAGTAAAACGTATTTCTCAAACAGAGTATGTTGGTAAGCAAGTAGATTTTATTACAATCGGAAAGAAAGGTAATGATGTCATTAGAAAAACAAATACAGTAATTCAAAATGATAGTGCAGTATTTGATAATCTAACTTTTGAAAATGTAGCTGTAATTGCCGAAGAGTTAATGAAACTTTTTGTTGAAGGTACATATGATAAAATCATATTGATTTACAATCAATTTAAAAATGCAGCAACACAAATCGTAATGACAGAACAATTTTTACCAATTGTACCTATAGTTACTTTAGAAGAAAAAGCAAACGTAGATTATATTTTTGAACCATCAAAAGAAGAGATTGTCGAAGAGCTAATCCCGAAATCTTTGAAAACACAATTATATAAAGCAATTAGAGACTCATTTGCATCAGAACACGGTGCGCGTATGACTGCAATGCACAAAGCAACAGATAACGCAACAGAATTGAGAAACCAATTGAAATTAACCTATAATAAAGCGCGTCAAGCTGCAATTACAAACGAGATCTTGGAAATCGTAGGTGGAGCAGAAGCTTTAAAAGGATAGTTTTTCATTATAAGATAAAGAAAAGAGCCAATATTTATTGGCTCTTTTTTTATTGAAAAAAATAACGAAAAGCAAACCAATACACAATTCATTATTCGTTAAATGAATAACACATCTACAAACAATTTACGACCTTTAATAAAAAATTATAGAAACGTAAATAATATTTATAGGCGACGGTGATTGATTTGAAGGATAAGAGATTACAAATAGATAAAATTCTATAATATTAGAAATAAATATGTGTATTGTGAGACATGCAGGCAATAATAAACCAAAGAATTGGTTATTTTTGTTAGATATAAATTTAGAAAAAGAACAGTAAATTTTGGGGTTATATAAAAATCTATTTAAACAGACAGCCATTTATGGACTTGCTACGGTAATACCTCGAATGTTCAGTTTCATTTTAGTGCCATTATACACGGAACTGTTACCTGCTGGAGAGTATGGAGAAGTATCTGTGATTTTTGCATGGATGATGTTTTTCAATGTGATTCTAGCCTATGGAATGGAAACAGCTTTCTTCAGATTCTATAATAATGACTACGATAAGAAAAGCGTAATAGGAACGTCTACGATATCGGTATTGTGGACATCAATAGCATTTCTGTGTATTGCACTACTCGGGCGCAATATGCTTGCAGAATGGTCTAAAATAGACGTGCAGTATATTACCTATACCATTTGGATTTTAGTATTAGATGCTTTAGTCATTATTCCATTTTCAAAACTACGAGCATACCAAAGACCAATCATGTATGCGATAATCAAAATAGGAAATGTAGCGGTAAACTTAGGCTTGAATATTTTCTTTTTGGTATATCTACCAAAATTGGCCCAATCAAATCCAGATAAATTCCTAAGTACCTTATATGCAGATGATTTCCAAATTGGATATATTTTCGTAGCCAATATCATTTCAAGTTTTGTAACTTTTCTGGTACTTTCACCAAACTACTTCCATATCCATTGGCACTTTGATAGAAAACTTTGGAAAAAAATGATGCAATACGGACTACCAATTATGATTGCGGGAATTGCATTTGCTATTAATGAACATTTCGATAAAATATTATTAGATTATTTGCTGCCCAAAGATGTAGCAAAAGTAGAAGTAGGAGCCTATTCAGCCTGTTATAAACTAGCGGTATTCATGGTGCTTTTTGGCACAGCATTTCGATTGGGAATTGAACCCTTTTTCTTTAGCCATTCAAAAAACGAAAATGCGCCACAAACCTATGCAATGATTACAAAGTATTTTGTGATATTTGGGTCCGTGATATTGTTGGGTGTAATAGTCTTTGCAGATTTATTAAAAATATACCTAATCAGAGATTCATCCTATTGGGAGGCAATGAATGTACTACCACTAATTATTTTAGCGAATTTCTTTTTAGGAATATACCATAACCTTTCAGTGTGGTACAAACTAATTGATCAAACAAAAATTGGAGCCTATATCTCAATTGTTGGAGCGATAATAACGCTGATATTGAACTTTGCATTAATTCCGATTTGGAGTTATGTAGGTTCTGCTGTAGCAACAATTGCTGCGTACGGAAGTATGATGCTAATTTCGTATATTATGGGAAATAAAAGATACCCTATCCCATATGATTTGAAGAAAATAAGCATGTATTTAGGAGTATCAATACTATTTTCAACACTATCATTCTATGTTTTTAGAGAGAAATATTATGTTGGAATACCACTGTTAATCATTTTCATGTATATGATATACCACAATGAAAAAGAAACACTAAAAGGGATTTTAAGAAGAAAATAAACAGAGACTAATACCATAAAATACAAAATAGCAGAAATAATAGTATTTTGTGAAAGAATAAAAAAAGATCAAATGACAATACAGATTATAAACAAATCACAACATAAATTACCGCACTACGAAACTATAGCGTCAGCGGGAATGGATTTAAGAGCAAATTTAGAGAATGCAATTATATTGAAACCTCTAGAAAGAGCAATTGTAAAAACGGGATTGTTTATTGAGCTACCAATTGGATATGAAGCTCAGGTTAGACCAAGAAGTGGATTAGCTGCAAAAAATGGAATTACAGTACTCAATAGTCCTGGTACAATTGATGCAGATTACCGTGGAGAAATTGGAGTAATCTTAGTGAATTTATCCAATGAAGAATTTAAGATTGAAAATGGAGAACGTATTGCACAACTCATTATCGCAAAACATGAAAGAGCGGAATGGATTGAAGTAGCAGAATTATCGGAAACATCGAGAGGTGAAGGAGGATTTGGAAGTACAGGAGTAAAATAATATCCATTTTTTAAAAGAAGAAAATAACAAACACGAATATTGTAAGAATATATGAAAATAATTGTTCCTATGGCAGGTCGTGGATCTCGCTTGCGTCCCCACACATTAACTGTCCCAAAACCATTAATTCCTATTGCAGGGAAACCAATCGTACACCGTTTAGTAGAAGATATCGCAAGAGTGATCAATCAAGAGATTGAAGAAATAGCATTTATCATTCATAAAGATTTTGGAACGCAGGTAGAAGTAGATTTAGTGGCTATTGCAGAAAAATTAGGCGCAAAAGGAACGATATATTACCAAGAGCAACCATTAGGAACTGCACACGCAATAATGAGTGCTAAAGAATCAATGAGTGGACCTATTGTTGTGGCTTATGCTGATACATTATTTAAAGCCGATTTTAAATTAGATACCGCTGCAGATAGTGTGATTTGGGTAAAACAAGTAGAAGACCCAAGTGCTTTTGGAGTAGTACAACTAAACGAACAAAATCAAATTATCGATTTTGTTGAAAAACCAAAAGAATTCATCTCTGATTTAGCAATTATTGGAATCTATTATTTTAAAAGCGGAGAAGCTTTAAGAAGCGAATTACAATACCTTTTGGACAATAATATTGTAAAAGGAGGAGAATATCAGTTGACAGACGGTTTAGAAAACATGAAAGTAAAAGGGATGAAGTTTGTTCCTGGAAAAGTAGAGGAATGGATGGATTGCGGAAATAAAAATGTAACCGTTGAAACAAATTCAAGAATGTTGAATTTCTTACACCTGGATGGTGAAAAATTAGTAGCCGATAATGTTACTATGGAAAACGCAACAATCATTGAACCCTGTTTCATTGGAGAAAATGTAGTTTTGAAAAACGCAACAATTGGACCTAATGTATCATTAGGAAAAGGATGTGTGGTAGAAAATGCTACAATAATGAATAGTTTAGTGCAAAATGATTCTAAAATTAAAAATGCAACATTGGATAATGCAATGATTGGAAGTCATGCAATATTTGATGGTAATTTTAAAAGTATCAGTATTGGAGATTATTCGGTTTTAGAGTAACTTTAACCAATTCAAAAATAGTTTTATGATAATTAAAGCTCTATTTTCAGGTTTGCTATTTATTGGATTGCTCTGCAATCCAGTAAAATTAATTGCGCAGGTACAACCTGAAGATGTGGCATTGGTTACAGATGATTTTCAAGATGCTTTTTATGAATCATTAAAGCAAAAAGGAATTGAGAATTATGATAGAGCTATTACCTCTCTACAAAAATGCATACAGCTACAACCTAATAATGCAGCAGTGTATAATGAATTAGGAAGGAATTATTTGGCACAGAAAAATTATGAAAATGCCAGACAATCTTTTGAAAAAGCCACCCAATTAGATCCTAAAAACAGATGGTATTGGAGTGGACTTTACGATGTTTATTATCAAACAAAAGATTATGAACAATCCATTATAGTTGTAAATAAGCTGATCGAGTTTAATTTTGACTATAGAGACGATTTGGTTTCCCTGTATATGTATACCCAACAATTTGATAAAGCACTGGCTTTGATTAACGAATTGGATAAAACGACAATAAAATCACCAGCAAGAGAAATGTATAAACTACAAATCTTGAGTGATGCAAAATACAGAGGATCGGAAAAAGATAATTTGGAAAACCTAATAAAGAAAAATCCAAATGAAGAATCCAATTATATCTCATTAATTTACCTCTATTCCGAAAGCAATCAGGAAGAAAAAGCATACGAAGTTGCTAAACAATTGGAAAAAAAAATCCCTGAATCCGATTGGGCGCAAGTAAGTTTATTCAAGTTTCATTTGAATAATAATGATGCAGAAAAAGCTATAAAAGCGATGAATCAAGTTTTGGGAAGTCGTAAAGTAGATAAAAAAATCAAGCATAGAGTTTTAAATGAATTCCTGATATACGCAGATAAAAATCCAGGGAATGACGAAGCGCTAGATAAAGCCATTCGTTATTTTGAAAATGAAAAAGAAGTACAAGTAGCGAAGGAAGTTGCAAAATACTATTTGAATAAAAAAAATACACCCAAAGCAATACACGCCTTAGAAATGAACTTGGAAGACCATGCGGAAGACATGGAAACGATGTTACTTTTATTACAATTATATACGGATAATGGACAATTTGACGTTGTATCTAAGAAAGGACAATCTATGATTGATCTATTCCCCTTGCAACCAGAATTATATTATTATGTAGGATTGGCGAATAATCAAGCGAAGAACTTTAAAAAAGCCAAAGAATTTTTGGAAATGGGATTAGACTATGTGGTGGAAAATAAAGCATTGGAAATCAATTTTAATATTCAATTGGGTGAGGCTTACAACGGATTAGGCGATACCGCTAAAAAAGAAAAATATTTTCTAAAAGCAGATCAGTTGTTAAAACAAAATAAAAAATGAAAAGATATTTAGGAATTATAATTCTGATTTGCATGGTGGCTTGCAAGCCAAAATCATTTGTTGCAGAAGAAGGAGCAAATAAATCACTTACTGCTGAAAAAGTGGTTGCAGGTCATAATAAAATAAAGAAAGACTTTTCTACAGTTTATATTAAGGCGAATGTGAAATATAAAGATGATAGACAAGCACAAAATGTAACGGCAGAAATTAGAATTAAAAAAGATGAAACAATTTTAATTAGTGCTCGCTTTATTGGAATAACAATGGCCAAAGCTATTATTACACCAGATGGAGTAAAATACTATGAAAAAATTGGAGGTAAGTTCTTTGAAGGAGATTTTACAACATTAAGTCGTTGGTTAGGAACAGACCTAGATTTCGATAAAGTTCAAAATATGCTTTTGGGAGATGCTTTAGATGATCTAACGAAAGACAAATACCATAGTGAAATTGATAATGGTTTATATAAATTAGAACGTAAGGGTAAAGATGCTCTAGATAAAGCCTTTTATTTTGAAGCAGCTAATTTTCTGTTGAAAAAACAAGAAGTAACCCAAGTTAATCCACAAAGGGAATTATATATTTCATATCCAAATCACAAAGAATATAAAGAAGCAATATTACCAGTAAATGTTATTATTGAAGCATTCTATAAAGGGAAAACGACAAATATTAGCTTAGATTATAATAATGTTACCTTCAATGAGCAACTTTCTTTTCCATATAGTGTTCCAGAAGGTTATGAAAGAATTTTTATTGATTAGATTTGCATAAACCTTATGAATATGTCAAAATACCTCTTTAGTTTGATTTTCTGCTGTATAACAACACTGTTATGGAGTCAGAATGATCAGCAAAAAAAACTAGAAGAGCGCAAAGCGCAAATACAAAAAGAAATTCAAGTTTTCCAAAGTTTACTGAAGACAGAAAAAAGTAAAGAGAAATCTGTTTTGACAAAAATTGGAGAACAGAATGCCAAAATAAAACTTACAGAAAAATTAATCAATAACACCCAACAACAAACAAAGTTATTGAATAATGATATTTATGTAAATCAAAGACAAATAAACAAGCTGACCGATGAGCTAGAGCTATTGAAAAAGGATTACGCAGAAATGATTGTAAAGTCCTATAAGAGCCGTTCAGAGCAAAGCCGTGCTATGTTCTTGTTATCATCAGAAAACTTCCTTCAAGCTTACAAAAGAGCTCAGTATATGAAGCAATATGCTAATTATAGAAAGATGCAAGGAGATGAAATCAAAGTAAAATCAGAAAAACTTCAAACATACAATCAGAAATTAGCGGTTCAAAAAGGTGAAAAAGAAAAACTGATTCGTGAAAATGAAAAAGAAAAAGTTACACTAGAAAGTGATAAAAAGGACCAACAGGTCTTAATGACAGCAATTAAGAAAGATCAGAAGAAATATAATGCTGACATTAAAAAGAAACAACAAGAATCGGTTGCAATTGATCGTCAAATTCAAAAACTAATTAGAGAAGCGATTGCAGCAGCAAATGCAGCAGCAGAAGCGAAAAGAAAAGCAGCAGCATTAGCAGCAGCAAAAAATAAAGCAAAAGGAAATCCTACTACAACAACCAAGAAAAACACAGAAGTTGTATCGGAAGGATCATCGACAAAATTTGCTTTAACAGCAGAAACAAAAGCATTAGCAGATAATTTTAAAGCAAACAAAGGAAAACTACCTTGGCCAGTAGACAAAGGATTGTTGACTTTAGGATATGGAGATCAACCACATCCATTGCAAAAAAATCTTGTAGTTCACAATAGTGGAGTTGAAATTACAACCGAAGATGGAGCAAATGCCCGCGCAGTTTTTGGAGGAGAAGTACTTACAGTACAAGTTCTATCAGGAAATAATAAAGCAGTGTATATTCAACATGGTGATTATATAACAGTTTATTTGAACTTACAAAGTGTATCCGTAAGCAAAGGAGATAAAGTATCTATTAAACAAACGATAGGAAAAATACACACCAATTCATCTGGAAAAACAGTAATCAAATTCTTAGTATTGCAAAATACAACAATGTTGAACCCAGAACAATGGTTGTTTAATATGTAGTTTGTAGAAGCAAAATATATTTATAAAAAAGCCCGGAGTGATCACTCCGGGCTTTTTTATAAATAAGAATTCTTTGTATTATAGAAATAAAGCTTTTAATTCAGTAGCATCTTGAGGTTTTAATTTACCGGCAAGAACTAAGCTTAATTGTTTTCTTCTTAATGCAGCTTCAAAACGTGATTTTTCTAACTCTGTTTGTGGCTCTACTGGAGCAACTTCTACAGGTCTTCCAGTGTCATCAACAGCAACAAAGGTATAAATAGCTTCATTGGCTTTTGTTCGTCCACCAGATTCTCTATCTTCAATCCATACATCAATAAAAATCTCCATTGAAGATTTAAAACTACGAGAAACCTTAGCTTCAACAGTAACAACACTTCCTAAAGGTATAGCACGATTAAAGGCAACATGGTTTACAGAAGCAGTAACAACAATTCTTCTAGAATGTCTTCTTGCAGCAATACTTGCAGCACGATCCATTCGGGCAAGTAATTCACCGCCAAAAAGATTGTTTAAGGGATTCGTTTCGCTTGGCAAAACAAGATCAGTTAATATCGTTAGGGAATCAATAGGATGTTTTGTTTGCATAATTTTTTTTGCAAAGGTACTATCTGTAACGCAGAATATTAAAAAATACACTTAATTATTTTAGAAGCAAGAAAAGAATGAAAACAGTAATAAGTAGATATAAAAAAACCTGAAATGAATCAGGTTTATATTTTTTAAAGCTCTTGGATTAATAACCAAGCTTCTGGATTTTGAGATTTGTGAATTTCTCTCATGGTTTTTTGAGCCTCGGTATAGGTAGCAAAACTACCATATAGAACAGGATATAAGCCATGTTTTGTTTTTTCAATTTTACGAGCCTTATAACCTAAGTTACTTAGCTTCTCATATTCTTTTTGAGCATTTGCTTGTTCTCGGAAAGCTCCAGCAACAATATGATAAGGTAATTTTTCTTCTTTTACCGTTAAAGTAACAGAAGGTAATGGAGCTTCAATAAAGAAAGTAGCTTCCTGTATTTTATTTTGTACTTGTTCTTGAACAGATTTCTCTACGATTAAAGTATCAGTAGCGATTTGATTCTGACGTAATTTATAACCAAAACCAGTAATGCCTAGAGCAACCACTACTATAGCAGCATATTTTAAGTAAGAACCACTCGATTTTCTTTCAGGAGTAAACAAGATTGGCGCTTTATCTTCTAAAGCCTCAACTTGCTCTTTGTAAACTTCACGTTTCACAATTGGTGCTACAAAAGAACCTAAACCAAATGAACTTGTCAAATAGTTTAATTGTTGTGAAGCTTCAAAAACTAAATTGTTTTCTGCATTTAAAGAGAACTGACCAATGTTTTTTACACCTAAACTTCCATTAAGTTGTAACGTCTTTTTCCATGAATTTACTTCTTCTTGGATACGACTTACAGCTTCCTCATAAGATATTTTTTCTGTTTGGGAAATATGATTTGCAAGTAACCCATCATTATTCTTTAAATAAGAATTAAATGAAACAGATTTTTTAGGAGGATAGAAAGTATTTGTGCTTTCAAATAGCTGCGCAGACTGCATTTCAGTTAAGAATGCACCAAACCCAGGAACCGTAACACATTGATAACGATATAAAAGTTGTGATATGTATTGATCTATCTTCATAGTAACAAAGTTAGAGAATATGCGGCATCAACAAAATTTAGTTTACAGTTTTTATTAACAATTTCTAATAAAATTTTTATAACTTGAAAGACAAACGATTAGCATGAAGGAACAAGAACTATTAGCGGCACTAGCATTATTGAAAGTAGAAGGAGTAGGTGATATTGTAGCAAAAAAATTAATTAATCATTGTGGGGATGCAGTATCAGTCTTTAAAGCTAAAGCAAATCAGTTGATGGCAATTGATGGTATTGGAACTGTAATGCTCAATAATTTGAAAGATAAAAAAGCTTTTGAAAAGGCAGAAATAGAATTGAAATTCCTTCAAAATAATAATGAAATCACACCATTATATTACCAAGAAGAGAAATATCCAGAACGGTTGAAATATTGTATTGATGGTCCAGTTGTCCTTTTTTCTTCAGGAACGATAGATTTTAATAACCGAAAGATTATCAGTATAGTTGGAACTCGTAATGTAACATCGTATGGAATAGAGTTTTGTAAAACATTAGTAGGAGATTTAATTCCTTTCGATCCCATTATTGTAAGTGGATTTGCCTATGGTGTTGATATTATTGCCCATCAAGCGGCATTAGAGCATAATTTACAAACCATAGGAGTGGTTGCTCATGGATTAAATCAGATTTATCCATTAGCTCATAAAAAGTATAGAAATGCAGTAGAAAATAATGGTGGATTTCTTACGGATTTTTGGAGTAATTCAAAACCCGATCGAGAAAATTTTGTGAGAAGAAATAGAATTGTTGCGGGAATATCTGAAGCAACAATAGTTATAGAATCAGCAGACAGAGGAGGTTCGTTAATCACAGCAAATTTAGCGAATGATTACAATAGAGATGTATTTGCCGTTCCAGGAAGAGTTACAGATAAATACAGTCAAGGATGCAATACGTTGATAAAAACTCAAAAAGCAAATGTATTAACAAATGCAGTAGATCTTGTATATATGTTGAATTGGGATATAGAAAAGCAAAAGAAAAAGCCAATTCAAAAACAATTGTTCGTAACGCTTGAAAAAGGAGAGCAAGTTGTCTACGATTATCTTCTGCAAAATGGTAAAGAAATCTTAGATATTATAGCGTTACGATGTGAGTTACCAGTACATAAATTATCTTCAATCTTGTTGACGATGGAATTAAAAGGAGTGATAAGACCATTGCCTGGGAAATTATTTGAAGCGATTTGATAAATAAAAAGGGATGACCTATTAGCCATCCCTTAATGTATCTATTATAAGAAGTATTATACAGAGTAACCTAATTTCTCACGGACTCTATTCAATACACCAGTTGCTACAATACCAGCTTTTTGAGCCCCTTTCTTTAATAACTCATCAACTTCATCACGATGAGACATATAATAATTGTATTTTTCTCTTTCAGTTTTAAACTTTTCTATAATTAGTTCAAATAAAGCTTGTTTAGCATGACCATAACCAAAATCACGATTCACGTTTTTATAGTTTTGAACCATAGCTTGCAATTGCACCTCATTGGCTAATAACTTATAGATTGCAAAAATTTTACAAGTTTCAGTATCTTTTGGTTCTTCCAAAGGAGTACTATCCGTTTCAATAGACATCACCTGTTTGCGCAAAGGCTTATCTTCTAGGAATATATTAATAATATTATTAGCCGACTTACTCATTTTTCCACCATTTGTACCAGGTATATATTTCGTGTCCTCTTGAATAAAAGATTCTGGAAGTACAAAAGTTTCTCCCATTTGATGATTAAATCGAGAAGCCACATCACGGGTAATTTCTATGTGTTGCAATTGATCCTTCCCTACAGGAACAAATTCTGCATCATATAATAAAATATCGGCAGCCATAAGCATTGGATACATAAACAAACCTGCGTTTACATCATCCAAACGATCAGCCTTATCTTTAAAAGAATGAGCTAAAGTCAATCGTTGAAAAGGAAAGAAACAACTTAAATACCATGATAACTCAGCAGTTTGAGGAACATCCGACTGGCGATAAAAAGTGATTTTATTAATATCTAATCCACAAGCAAGCCAAGCAGAGGCAGTGCTATATGTATTTTCTCTTAAAACTTTTCCATCCTTTATTTGTGTAGTTGAATGTAAATCAGCGATGAAAAGAAAAGAATCATTTTCAGGTTTGTTCGCCATTTCAATAGCAGGGATGATTGCTCCTAATAGATTGCCTAAATGTGGAGTTCCAGTACTTTGTACACCAGTAAGTATTTTTGCCATGGTAAATTTGTAATATTTTCAGCAAAGTTAAGCCTTTTGATAAAAATTTACGCCCTAATCCTTACATTTGACCATATGAAAGTTGTAAAAATTATTTTTTGGATACTTTGGCGGATCTGGTTTTATATCCTTATGGCACTGCCAATAATTATTATGTTTCCTTTTTTATTTATTTCTATACTGCGTGAGAAATGGTATCCCTATTTTTTCTTTATGGCTCGGATTTGGGCAAAATTTATTCTTTTTGGAATGGGATTCTATTGGACTGTAGAACGAGATCAGGAATTAGATAAGAAAAAGAGTTATATGTTGGTGGCCAATCACACCTCTATGACAGATATAATGCTAATGCTAGCAATTGTAAAAAACCCATTTGTATTTGTAGGAAAAAAAGAATTATCAAAAATACCCTTGTTTGGTTTTTTCTATAAGCGTACCTGTATTTTGGTTGATAGAGGAGATTCAAAAAGTCGCCTTGAAGTATTCAATTTAGCACAAAAAAGGTTGAGCAATGGGTTGAGCATTTGTATATTCCCTGAAGGTGGAGTTCCAGAAGATGAAACAGTTCTTTTAGATGAATTTAAAGATGGAGCTTTCAGATTAGCAATTGAGCATCAAATCCCAATTGTACCAATGACCTTTCCCGATAATAAAAAACGATTCTCATTTACCTTTTTAAGTGGAAGTCCAGGATTGATGAGAGCAAAAGTTCATTCATTTGTAGAGACAAAAGGTAAAGTGTTAACCAATAAGAAAGAAGTCAAAGAGGAAACGAGAAGAATTATTTATAAAGAATTATTAGAATTCCAATACGCGAAAGAATCCCGTAAACTTAGAGTTTAATATAAAAAAAGAAGCGCCTAACCAGGGCGCTTCATTTTTGTTACTACCCAACTAAAGTAATAACTACTTAACAAACTAGAATCGATAGCTTACACCAGTGTATAAGCCTATAAGGTATGGCTTGAAATTGCCTACATCATTGCTAAACGTATTGAATTGATATTTGAACATAGGTTCAAAATTCGCTTCAAATGATTTTAAAAAACTGTATTTAAATCCAATACCAATATTGGTGCTGAAATGAACATTGTTTAAGTTATTTGCTTCGCCTAAATCTGTTTGTAAACCAGAGGAAACAACAGATACTTCATTTTCATTTAAGAAAAGAGTACTCATTCCCCCGATTAATTGAATACCGAATTTTTGGTCTAAAACTTTATAAGAAAGCTCTAAAGGAACTTCGATATAGCCCATTCTTTGATTCAGAGTACCATTTGATTTACCAGGAATATTCGCTTGTAGTGTATTTGTCTCACTGCCTTTAGGTTCAACAACAATATGAGCATTAGTCTCCGATAATTTCACGTTATTGACTCCTGTATTGTTTAATCCAGCATAGAAAACAATATCATTTGTATTGAAACCTACAGAAACTTTATTAATACCAGAACGTAGTGAAAGTTTATTATTTAAGGCGTAGTTCACGCCTAAACCATAACTTAAACTAGTTTCAGATTCTTTAGAGTTTTTTGCTAGTTGCTGATCAATAGGAGAACCACTAGAAGTAGAATTAAAATATACAGCCGCAATATTTGGGGTGATTTGCCATCTGCTAAGAGGTTTAGAATCCGTTTTCGGGAATTTCTCCTGATCTTCTTTTTCCTTCTCTTTTGCTTTTAGTAATTCTTCTAGTGGGTTAGGATCCGAAGCAGCAACAGCTGAATTCGTATCATATTTTTTAAGATCACCTCTATTGAAAGAAGAACGATCTTTTTGTGTCGAATTTCTGAAATCAAAATCTTTAGAATCTCGGTTAGGGTTTATAAACAAACCATTAGATAAGAAAGATCCTTTGTTTGATTTTGTATTTGAAGAGGCAATACCAGTTCTAGATTGAGCTACTCTATTCTTTTGAACAGTATTTAATAAATCTTCTTCAGAAGATGAATTACTTAAACTTTCTGAATTGTTTTTTCCAGAAACATTTTTGTTTTTAGAATAATGGCTATTTGATTTAGAACCAGAAGCAACCACATTGTTAGATACAACGTTGTTATTGTTTGTTGAATTTAAAGAATTATTTTCAGTGCTAGAATTTGTGTTGCTATTTGATTCTTGTAGTACTAGACCATTATCATTATTGGAAGGAATGATATTTTCGGGTAAAGTAGAATTATTTTTTTCTGTTGAAGATGGAGTCTCATTATTATTGTCCAAGACAATTCCATCATTTGGTATAGTAGTAAAATGAACAACAGAATCGGTAACGAAGAAGCCAATCAATAACGCTACAGCTACGCCAGAAAGTTTAAACCATAATGGAATAACCTTTCTTTTCTTTTTGTTAGGGTGTAGTTCAGCTTGAATGTTATCCCATACTTTGTGTGATGGTTCAACTTCAAAGTCTTTGAACTTTTCCTGAAACAGACGATCTATATTTTTTCTCTCGCTCATTTTGCTGATGGTAATTGATCTGTTGCTAATTGAGTTTCAATTTTTTCTTTTAAAATAATTCGGGCTCTGGCTAAATTAGATTTAGAAGTTCCAGTTGTAATTTGTAGCATTGCTGCTATTTCTTTGTGTGAATAACCATCCATAACATATAGATTAAATACTAATCGATAACGATCAGGTAATTCTTGAATAATTTTTAATAAATAATCCAGTGAAATATTATCGTCATCGATTTCAAATGCGGTATCATCAATGATATCATCACTTACTAATTCGAAAACACCAATATTTCTATACTGTTGTAATACGTTATTAATCATTACACGTTTAGCCCAACCTTCAAAAGAACCTTTAAAATTGAATTGCTCAATTTTTTTAAAAATAATTAAAAACCCATCTTGTAAATTATCTTCAGCCTCAGCGTAATTACGCGAGTATTTTAAGCAGACACTGAATAACTTACTACTAAATAATTTATACAACTGTTCCTGTGCTTTAGCATCATTCTTCTGACAATCTTGTATGATTTGCTCTAAGCCCAATAGTCCTTGAATTGATTTGTTATTCCGTTACAGGAACTTCTACGATAATAAAAGTATTCTCTCCATTATCAGCAACACCATTGAAGAATTTGAATTTGTAAATAGTTCCAATAGGACTATTAACGTAAAAATCAAATTTTACTTCAACAGGAGGTTCATTAAGCTCTTGGCAATTGTTGTCGGCGAGTACTTTACTTTGAATGGCGATAGTGCGGGTTTCTAAATTTGGCTGAAAATAAAAACCATCAAAATAATGACAAGTTGAAGGTCTTTTATATAGCATCTTGATTTGATACGATTGTCCTCTAGTGAAACTTTGAGGTACCGTAGCACTTTCAACAGGATTTAATTCCAAATAAAAATTAGGATTATCATCATTACTTAAGCTACACCCCGCTAGGGTGCATATAAATAGTACTAATAGAGCTAATTTTTTCATGACATTTAAATTTATAATCTTACAGCTTTATACCTTAGATGTAAAAAAATAAAAAAGGTTGCTTCATAAATAAAAAAAAACCCGACTAATCGGGTTTTTTTATTTTTTTTATTCAGAAGCCTCTTTAATAGCAGCTTTTATTTTCACTTCAAGCTCATCCATTAATTCGGGATTATCCTTTATTAAAGCTTTTACCGCATCTCTACCTTGACCTAATTTTGTGTCTCCGTAGCTAAACCATGAACCACTCTTTTTAACGATTTCAAATTCTACCGCTAAATCAAGAACTTCACCTACTTTAGAAACACCTTCTCCATACATAATGTCGAATTCGGCTGTTTTGAAAGGTGGTGCCACTTTATTTTTAATCACTTTTACTTTAGTACGGTTACCAATTACATTCTCACCATCTTTTATTTGTGATGAACGACGAATATCTAAACGAACAGAAGCGTAAAATTTCAAAGCATTACCCCCAGTTGTAGTTTCTGGATTTCCAAACATAACCCCGATTTTCTCTCTTAACTGGTTAATGAAGAAAACAGTACAATTAGTTTTACTGATAGTACCCGTTAATTTTCGCAATGCTTGTGACATTAAACGAGCATGAAGTCCCATTTTGGAATCTCCCATTTCTCCTTCAATTTCACTTTTTGGAGTTAAAGCAGCAACAGAGTCAATTACAACAATGTCAATAGCGCCCGAACGAATTAAATTCTCAGCAATCTCTAAAGCTTGCTCACCATTATCTGGTTGAGAAATAATTAAATTGTCAACATCTACGCCTAATTTTTGTGCATAAGAACGGTCAAAAGCATGCTCCGCATCAATAAATGCAGCAATACCACCCGCTTTCTGAGCTTCTGCAATAGCATGCAATGTTAATGTAGTTTTACCAGAAGATTCTGGTCCGTAAATTTCTATTATTCTACCACGAGGATAACCATTTACTCCTAAAGCTAAATCCAGTCCTAAAGAACCAGATGAGATAGACTCTACTTCAACAATGGCACGATCTCCTAACTTCATTACAGTACCTTTACCGTAAGTTTTGTCTAATTTATCAAGCGTTAATTGTAACGCTTTTAATTTGGCTTCTTTATCTGAACTCATCTTTCCTTGTGATTTTTAAACGCAATTATTTTGGTAAAAATACTTCTTTTTTTTGAAGTTACAAGTTTCTGAAATGTTTAAAAAAAGCACAAAATTCCCTTTTAAAAAGACCAGAATAGTTGAGAGAATAAAGATTCGAATAAGAGCAGAGACTTTATAAAGACTGGTTTTTTAATCAAAAAATAATTTGTAAATTTGCACCTTCAAAAATCGTTTTACTATAAAAACGATATAAAATATTTCTCAAACTTAAAATTGATATAGCATGCAACTGTACAATATTTTAAGCGCAGAAGAAAGAGCTGTCATGATTGACGAAGCTGGTAAACAAAGATTAACTTTGTCTTTCTACGCCTATGCGCATTTATTGAATCCTCAGGAATTTAGAAACGAACTTTTTTTAGCTTGGAATCCCCTAGAAGTATTAGGTAGGATTTATGTAGCTAATGAAGGTATTAATGCCCAAATGTCATTACCGGCAGACCGTTTTCATGAATTTAAAAAACATTTAGACAGTATTTCTTTTCTAAAAGATATCCGATTAAATATTGCAGTAGAACAAGATGATAAGTCATTTTTGAAACTAACGATAAAAGTTAGAGATAAAATTGTTGCAGACGGATTGCAAGATGAAACTTTTGATGTAATGAACAAAGGAGTTCACCTGAATGCAAAATCATTCAATAGCTTACTAGAAGACCCAAATACGATTGTAGTGGATATGCGTAATCATTATGAAAGTGAAATTGGTCACTTCAGAAACGCAATTACTCCCGATGTAGATACCTTCCGTGAATCTTTACCAATCATTGAAGACCAGTTGAAAGAACATAAAGAAGATAAAAACTTATTGATGTACTGTACTGGAGGTATTCGTTGTGAAAAAGCAAGTGCCTATTTTAAACACAAAGGTTTTCAAAATGTTTACCAACTAGAAGGTGGAATTATTGAATATACACGTCAGGTAAAAGAAGAAGGATTAGAAAGTAAATTTATCGGTAAGAATTTCGTTTTTGATCATAGATTGGGCGAACGAATTACTGAAGATATCGTTTCAAAATGCCACCAATGTGGAATAGCATGTGATACCCATACCAATTGTGCGAATGAAGGGTGCCACTTACTGTTTATTCAATGTGAATCTTGTGCAGCAGCAATGGAAAATTGTTGTTCTACAGAATGTCTGGATATCATTCATTTGCCACTGGAAGAGCAAGTTGCTTTGAGAAGAGGAGTAAAAAACGGAAATAAGATTTTCAAAAAAGGAAAATCAGAAGCATTACGATTTAAAACAACTACCGATTCAAATCAAAAAGTAGAGGAAGTTGCAAAAGCAGTTAAAGCTTCAACGAAACCAAATAAAAAGAAATTATTCATAGGAAGCGGGACACACTTTTTTCCTAAACCAAGTATTGGACAGTTTAGAATAGAAGCTCATGAAATTAAAATTGGTGATACAATTGTAATTGCAGGACCAACCACTGGACAAGAAGAAATGGTGATTACTGAAATGTTCGTAAACGATCAACTTGCTGAAGTAGCAAAATCAGGAGACAATTGTACATTCAAATTACCATTCAGAATTAGACTTTCAGATAAATTATATAAGTTGATGTAAGCAACGAATTAAAAATATTTTTTTAAAATGGATACATACTCTTAGAGTATGAATCCATTTTTTTTTGCATTAAAACCACAACATCTGTTTATTTAAAATAAAAAGAATTAAATTTAAATAAACAGATGTTGTGGTTATATCTACTGAGAAAGGGCTCCACTTTTGGGGTATAAAAATCTTTATATAAATAAGCTAACAAAATACTATCTTTGTTCACAAAATGTTTTTAAAAATCGAGGTTATGGTAACATAACCCAATATATATATAAATTGAGATATGGCATGTACAAGTTGTTCTACCAGTAAAGATGGATCGTCACCGAAAGGTTGTAAAAATAATGGGACTTGCGGCACCGATAGCTGCAATAAACTAACAGTTTTTGATTGGCTTGCAAATATGAGCCCTTCTAATGGAGAATTACCATTTGATTGCGTAGAAATACGATTTAAAAATGGAAGAAAAGAATTTTACCGAAATACAGAGAAATTAACGTTAAGTATTGGTGATATTGTTGCTACAGAAGCTTCACCAGGACACGATGTAGGGATTGTAACGCTAACGGGAGAGTTGGTGAAAATCCAAATGAAGAAAAAAGGAGTGAATCATACAAGCAATGAAATTCCTAAAATATATAGAAAAGCATCTCAAAAAGATATTGATATTTGGTCTGAAGCAAGAGATAAAGAAGAACCAATGAAAGTAAAAGCCCGTGAATTGGCGATTGACTTAAAGTTGGAAATGAAGATCTCAGATATTGAATTTCAGGGAGATGGATCAAAAGCAACGTTTTATTATACAGCAAATGACCGTGTCGATTTCCGACAATTAATTAAGGAATTTGCCCGTGCATTCAGTACGCGTATTGAAATGAAACAAGTAGGTTTCCGTCAGGAAGCAGCAAGATTAGGAGGTATTGGATCATGCGGAAGAGAATTATGTTGTTCAACATGGTTAACCGATTTCCGAAGTGTAAATACATCTGCAGCACGTTACCAACAATTGTCTTTAAACCCTCAAAAGTTAGCTGGACAATGTGGTAAATTAAAATGCTGCTTGAACTATGAATTAGATACCTATATGGATGCCTTAAAGGATTTTCCAGATATTGAAACACAGCTTTTTACAGAAAAAGGAGATGCTTTTTGTCAAAAATTAGACATCTTCAAAGGGCTAATGTGGTTCGCTTATAAAAACAATATGGCGAATTGGCATGTGTTGAAAATCGAGCAGGTAAAAGAAATAATTAGCGATAATAAGCAAAAGAAAAGAGTATCTTCTTTAGAAGATTTTGCAGTGGAAATTCTTTCTGAACCAGAAAAAGATTTCAAAAATGCAATGGGACAAGACAGTTTGACTCGATTTGATATGCCAAAGAAAAAGAAAAAGCCAGCCAAAAGACGCAAACCAACAAACGATAAAAATGACCCTAAAAAATAGTGTTTTACTCCTTATGGTAACCGTACTCTTTTTCTCTTGTGATAAAAAAAGAGTCTTTGACGAGTACAAAACAATAGGAAAAGTATGGAATAAGGACAGTATTGTTTCCTTTAAGTTTAAACAAGAAGACACGACTTCAGTCTACAATCTTTTTGTGAATTTAAGAAATAATGATGCCTACCCATTCAACAATCTTTTTTTAATTGTTTCGTTAGAACAACCAGACGGATTTACAGAAGTAGATACATTAGAATATCAAATGGCTAAACCAGATGGATCCTTGTTAGGATCAGGTTTTAGCGATGTTAAGGAAAGTAAACTTTGGTTTAAGGAAAAACAAAAGTTTCCAATAAAAGGAGATTATCAAGTGCACATTCAGCAAGCTGTGAGACAAACAGGTAAAGTAGCAGGTGTGAAAGATTTGGAAGGGGTAACGGAAGTAGGATTTAGAATAGAATCAATAGAATAAATTTATTTATGGCTCAAAAGAATAAAAATAAAACAGAGGATTTTTCACATTATGTAAAGATGTTTTGGAAAATCTTTATAGGAGGAATTGCAACGATAATCCTGTTTTTTCTATTGGCTTCATGGGGATTATTTGGATCAATGCCCTCTTTTGAAGAATTAGAAAACCCAGCATCAAACTTAGCGACAGAGATTATTTCATCTGATGGAGTAACGCTAGGGAAATTCTATAGTGAAAACAGAACGCCAATTAAATTTTCAGATTTACCAGATCCATTAGTAAAAGCATTAATATCGACAGAAGATGAACGATTTCTAGAACACTCTGGAATTGATGCACGTGGTACATTAAGAGCAGTCACTAGTTTAGGAACAAGCGGTGGAGCGAGTACCATTACACAACAGTTGGCAAAATTGCTATTTCACGGAGAAGGATCTAAAAATATTGTTGCGAGAATGACTCAAAAAGTGAAAGAGTGGATTATCGCAATTCGATTAGAAAGACAATATACAAAGAATGAGATCTTGACCATGTATTTGAACAAAGCCGATTTTGTAAATACAGCAGTAGGAATTCGTTCGGCAGCAAAAGTTTATTTTGCAAAAGAACCAAGAGACCTTACCACAGAAGAAGGAGCAATGCTTGTTGGGATGTTGAAAAACCCATCTTTGTACAACCCCATTCGTCGTGAAGACATGGTGCGTGAAAGAAGAAATGTTGTATTGGGACAAATGGAAAAGAATGGCTTTTTAGACAAAGCAAAGAAGGAAGCATTACAAAAACTCCCTTTAAAACTAACATTCTCACCAGAAAGTAATAATGAAGGATTAGCAACCTATTTCAGAGAATATTTACGTGATTTCATGAAGCAATGGGTAAAAGAACATAAAAAAGCAGACGGATCAGAATATAACATCTACCGTGATGGATTAAAAATCTATACAACAATTGATTCCCGCATGCAGAAATATGCTGAGGAAGCAGTGGTAGACCATATGAAAAATCTTCAAGAAGAATTTTTCGCTCAGAATAAAAAGAATACGAATGCGCCATTTATCAATCTTTCTAAAGAGCAAACCAATAATATTATTGAACGCGCTATGAAAACGTCAGATCGTTGGCGTATAATGAAAGATCAAGATAAAAGCGAGGAAGAAATTAGAAAATCATTTGCTGTAAAAACGAGAATGACAATTTTCACATGGAAAGGTGAAAAAGATACAACGATGACTCCGATTGATTCAATCCGCTACTATAAAGCATTCTTACAAACAGGTATGATGTCAATGGAACCTCAAACAGGACATGTGAAAACATGGGTAGGAGGAATCAACCACAAGTACTTTAAGTATGATCACGTAGATTTAGGAGCAAGACAAGTAGGTTCTACTTTTAAACCATTTGTATATGCAACAGCCATAGAGCAATTACATTATTCACCGTGCGATAGTATCATTGATGCACCATTTACAATCCCAAAAGGAAGACATAATGTGACTGAAACTTGGACGCCTAGAAACTCAAACGGGCAATACAAAGGAATGGTGACGTTAAAATCTGCATTGGCAAATTCGATCAATACAATTTCAGCAAAATTGATTGACCGTGTAGGACCAAAAGCAGTAGTTGACTTGACACATAAATTAGGGGTGAGATCTGATATACCTGCGCAGCCAGCAATTGCATTAGGAGCTGTAGAGATTACAGTAAGTGATATGGTAGCAGCCTACAGTACATTTGCAAATCAAGGAGTATACATCAAACCACAGATTATTACAAGAATAGAAGATAAAAATGGTCAGGTGTTATTTGAACCAGTACCAGTATCAAAAGATGTATTGAATAAAGATGTGTCTTATGCCATTGTAAAATTATTAGAAGGGGTAACCGAATCAGGATCAGGAGCGCGATTAAGAACTGCTGGAGGAGGAGGACCTGTATATAAAAGAATGACAGGATATCCATATGCCTTTACAAACCCAATTGCAGGTAAAACTGGAACAACACAAAATCAATCAGATGGTTGGTTCATGGGAATGGTTCCAAACCTAGTCACAGGAATTTGGGTAGGAAATGAAGATCGTTCGGCTCACTTTAAGAGCATTAGCTTTGGACAAGGAGCAACGATGGCATTGCCAATATGGGGTATTTTCATGAAAAAATGTTACGCTGACCCAGATTTAAGCATCTCAAAAGGACAATTTGAAAGACCAGCAAATTTATCCATAAATGTAGACTGTTGGAAAGCCGTGAAGGATTCCACAGATTTGGAACAAAATACAGATGAATTTGATTTTTAATAAAAAACGCCTTTGTGAGAAGGCGTTTTTTTTATATTTTTAAACTAAAATAAAATACATTGTATGATTAATAAAAAAGTGAAAGATGTTCATGTAGCGTTGCAAGACGTTAAGGATGGAATGACGCTCATGTTAGGAGGTTTTGGTCTTTGTGGAATCCCTGAAAACAGTATTGCAGAGTTGGTCAAAAACGAAGTAAAAGAGCTTACTTGTATCTCAAATAATGCAGGTGTTGACGATTTCGGATTAGGATTACTATTACATAAAAAGCAAATAAAAAAGATGATCTCCTCTTACGTAGGAGAGAATGCTGAATTTGAACGCCAAATGTTGAGTGGAGAATTAGATGTTGAGCTTATTCCTCAAGGAACTTTAGCGGAAAGATGTCGTGCTGCACAAGCTGGATTTCCAGCCTTTTTTACACCAGCAGGTTACGGAACAGAAGTAGCTGAAGGAAAAGAAACACGCGAATTTAATGGAAAGATGTATGTCATGGAAGAAGCTTTCAAAGCAGATTTCGCCATTGTAAAAGCTTGGAAAGGCGATGAAGCAGGAAATTTGATTTTCAAAGGAACAGCTAGAAATTTTAATCCATCAATGTGTGGAGCTGCAAAAATTACGGTTGCTGAGGTTGAAGAATTAGTGCCAGCTGGAACATTAGATCCAAATCAAGTTCATATTCCAGGGATTTTTGTACAACGAATCTTCCAAGGAGAGAAATATGAAAAAAGAATCGAGCAACGTACAGTAAGACAACGATCATAAGTAAAGTTACCTAATAAAAAATAAATTTTGCAATACATTTAAAATCCATGATGCAATGGATTATCATAGATGGGAGCATATTTATGGATAAATTGATATAGTAATTATGTTAGATAAAATAGGAATTGCAAAAAGAATAGCACAAGAATTACGCGACGGATATTTTGTGAATTTAGGAATAGGAATTCCAACACTTGTGGCAAATTATATTCCAGAAGGAATTGAAGTTGAGTTTCAAAGTGAAAATGGAGTTTTAGGTATGGGACCTTTTCCTTTCGAGGGAGATGAAGATGCTGATATCATAAATGCAGGTAAACAAACGATTACCACACTTCCAGGAGCATCATTCTTTGATTCTGCAACTAGTTTTGGAATGATACGTGGACAACACGTTGATTTAACAATATTAGGAGCAATGGAAGTTTCTGAAAATGGAGATATTGCCAACTGGAAAATTCCAGGAAAAATGGTGAAAGGTATGGGAGGAGCAATGGATTTAGTCGCTTCTGCAGAAAATATTATTGTAGCAATGATGCACGTTAATAAAGCAGGAGAATCGAAAATACTAAAACAATGTACACTGCCACTTACAGGAGTAGGATGTGTGAAAAAAGTTGTAACAGAATTAGCTGTTTTAGAAATTACACCAAAAGGATTTAAACTTCTTGAAAGAGCACCTGGAGTGACTGTTGAAGACATTGTGAAAGCAACAGAAGCAACGTTAATCATTGAAGGAGATATTCCAGAGATGAAAATCAACTAAAAAAAAGGTCGTTTAATATAAACGACCTTTTTTTATGAGATTAATTGCTTTTAGGAATAGCTGCAATTAGTTTCTTTGTATACTCTTTTTGTGGAGATTCATATAAGACATCTGCATCTGCAAGTTCTTCTATTTTGCCCTTATTCATAACCATGATTTGATCCGACATATATTTTACAACGCCCAAGTCATGGGATATAAAAATATAAGTAAAACCAAAATTTTCTTTCAGCTCATTCAGTAAATTGAGGACCTGTGCTTGAACAGAAATATCCAAGGCAGAAACCGATTCGTCGCAAACAATCAACTTAGGTTGTAAAGCTATCGTACGAGCAATTCCAATACGTTGGCGTTGTCCTCCAGAAAATTCATGTGGATAACGATTGAAGTGCTCTGCACCTAGACCTACGCGCTCCAGTATTTCAATCACTTTTGCCTTTCGTTCAGCACTAGTTTTATATAAACCATGTACTTCAATAGGTTCCATAATGGCCTTTCCTACAGGTATTCTTGGATTTAAGGAAGAAAATGGATCTTGAAAAATAATCTGAATTTCTTTGCGTAACTTTTTAATGTCCGCAGCGTTGAGTTTCGTAATATCAACACCACGATATAAAATTTTCCCAGCAGTAGCTTTGTCCAATTGTAAGATAGCATTCCCTAAAGTTGATTTTCCACAACCAGATTCACCCACTAAACCAAGTGTTTCTCCTTCATAGACTTTAAAACTGACATCATTTACCGCTTTGAAGCTTATATTTTTACCAAAGAGACCTTGTGAAGAAAGATATTCTTTTTCTAAATTAATAACTTCCAATAAAGGTTTCTGATGATATAATTTTTTATGAAACTCTACGCGCTCTTCAGAGGTCACGATTTCCGACTTTACTTTGTGATTCATGAAATCTTGTATAGTAGGGAGTCGTTTCAAACGCACGTCTAGTGATGGTCGTGAGTTAATGAGCGCTTTGGTATACAAATGTTGTGGGTTGTGGAAAATGGCATCGATAGAGCCTTGTTCCACGATTTCCCCTTTATACATAACCAATACCCGATGCGATATTTCACTTATTAACGACAAGTCGTGCGAAATAAATATGATACTCATCCCCGTCTCTTGCTGTAAATCTTTTAGTAATTGTATAATTTCTTTTTGTACCGTTACGTCAAGAGCGGTAGTAGGTTCATCGGCAATAAGTATTTTTGGTTTACAAGCAATGGCCATGGCGATCATAACACGTTGTTTCTGCCCACCACTAATCTGATGAGGATAACTATCGTAAATCTTGTTTGGATCGGGGAGTTTTACTTTTTCAAATAAAGCAATCACTTCCTTTTTAGCATCCAATTTAGATAAGGAAGTATGCTGTAGTAAAATTTCCTGTACTTGAAATCCACACTTTAGAGACGGATTTAATGAACTCATAGGTTCCTGAAAAATCATCGATATTTCATTTCCTCTAATCTGTTGAAATTCCTTCGCGGATAATTTTTCCAGAGGAAGAGTATTGTAAATAATTTCCCCTTGGGTAATTTCTGAAATCTTTTGCGGTAATAATCCCATGATTGCCAGTGATGAAACTGATTTTCCAGATCCAGATTCTCCTACAATACCTAATATTTCATTCGGGTATAACTCATAATTAATACTGTGAATAACAGGAGTAAACTGCCCTTCTTTTTTGAAGGCAATTACAATATTATTGACTGTTAGCAATGGTTTTTCCATGAGAATAAAGGTACTATATTTTAAGAAAATAGATTTCCTAAAAAACAAAATAGAATTAAATCGTTAAAAATCAACAAGAAAGCGTGTATTAGCTTAATAAAATTATATTTTTGAAAATTACTTAACAAAACTAGAACCACAATGAAAAGAAATGTACCAAAAAACATGTCGTATGTCATCGTTTTTGGACTTGCCTTATTTGCTACGCAGTTGCATGCGCAGGATCAAAGACAAGCAGCCGAAATTACGAAGGGCTATGATCTAAAAAAATTAAAAAAGCTAGAAAAAGAATTTGCCTATAAAACGGTAATTGAAAAACAAAAAGCTTTAGAAGCGGCGAAACGAAATGGATGGTCAGAATTTATTTTAAATAAAGATGGCTCCAAAGATGAATTAATCGCCTTAACACCAGATGGATTCCCATTGTATAATTCTGTAAACAATAGAGATGCCGCAATTTCAACCAGAGCAAATTTTCTAAATACAGGAGGAGCACTAGGCCTAAATCTGAATGGTGAAGGAATGGTAGCCCGAGTATGGGATGGAGGAAAAGTGAGAACAACCCACCAGGAATTTGGAGGAAGAGTTACAGTAAATGATGATGTTGCGGGACCAGACGGTAACAGTTCACATTCTACACACGTAACGGGAACAATTGCAGCAGCAGGACAAAATGCGCTCGCAAAAGGAATGGCTCCATTAGCAACAGTACGCACATTCAATTGGGGGAATGATAGAGCAGAGGCTTTAGTAGAAGTACAACAAGGAATGTTGTTGTCGAATCATTCCTATGGAACTCCAATTCAAAATACAGATACGGGAGTGTTTATTCCATCATGGTATATTGGGGCTTATGTAAGTGTATCAAGAGATTGGGATGAAGTAGCTTATAGTGCACCATATTATTTAATGGTTGCATCTGCAGGAAATAATGGAAATACGGCTAACCCTGATCCGTCAACACCTGCGTATGATAAATTAACAGGAAATAAAACATCCAAAAACAATCTGGTTGTAGCCAATGCACAAGATGCTATAATAGGGCCAGACGGATCATTAGTAGGTGTTCTTATTAATTCATCCAGCAGCCAAGGACCAGCAGATGACCTTAGAATCAAACCGGATATTACAGGAAATGGAACCAACTTATTATCAACGTGGAGTACGGGAGATAATATGTATGGTAGATTATCAGGGACATCTATGGCTGCACCAAATGTTACAGGAACCTTATTATTGGTACAACAACATTACCATAATATAACCAATCGATTCATGAGAGCGGCTACGTTAAAGGCATTGGCATGCCATACTGCTGATGATGCAGGAAGACCTGGTCCAGATGCTATTTTTGGATGGGGACTATTAAACGCAAAAAAGGCCGTAGAAACTATTACAGCTAATGGATTACAATCGTTGATCTCTGAAGAAACATTAACACAAGGACAAACGTTTACGATGCAAGTTCAATCTGATGGAGTAAACCCTTTATTAGCGTCAATCGTTTGGGCAGATGTACCAGGCGTAGCAAACAATGGTGTTTTGAATAGTTTAACACCAAGTTTAGTGAATGATTTGGATCTACGTTTAACCCAAGGAGAAAACATATTTTATCCATGGAAGTTACAGGCAAATGCGACATTAAATGCAACAAATAATAGTGATAATAATGTTGACAATGTAGAACGTATTAATGTAGTAGCTCCAGCAGGAACGTATACTTTAACTGTTACACATAAAGGAGTACTTCAAGGCGGTCCACAGTCATTTTCATTGATTGTAACGGGTATAACTTCCAATTTTTCAATTACACCTACTGCACCCGATTTAATTTCTTGTACAACAGAAAGTCCAGTTTATAATTTCAGTTATAAACAAATCGGTACAGGCACAACAACTTTTTCTGCTATTGGATTACCACAAGGCACAACAGCAACATTTAATAATGCAACATTAAATGCAACAGGGCTATTAACAATGACAATTTCTGGTTTAGAAAATGTAGCTCCGGGAGATTATACTTTTAGTATTAAAGGAGATGATGGTGTAGAAACGGAATCAAAAGAAGTGACATTAAAAGTCTATAGTTCAACATTTCAACCTGTGACAATAACAGCACCAGCTAATGATTTGACCACCATTGGGGGAAGCATGTCTTTTGTGTGGAATACAACAAATAATGCAGAGTCTTATCGTTTAGAATTAGCAACAGATGCAGCATTTGCAACGATTGTAAAAACGGCTGAAACAGTAGAAAGTAATGCTTTGATGGTGGATTTAAATCCAAACACAACTTATTTCTGGAGAGTAATACCTGTAAATCGTTGTGGAGAAGGAGTAAATACCGCTACAACACACAACTTTAAAACAGGATTTTTCAATTGTGACCATGTTTTTACTGCTACAGATTTTTCTAATGCAACAATTCCAGCTACTGCCAATTCTATTGCGACAATTCCTGTAACAGTTACAGGAGGATTGACTATTGGAGATTTGAATGTAACAGTTGATATTACGCATACGTATGTACAGGATATGACAATCTATTTAGTAGGACCAGCAGCAATAGGAAGTCCAGAAATTAAATTGTTTCAAGAAGCCTGTGGAAGTCAAGATAACATTATGTGCTCACTAGATGATTCAGGTGTTGAAATTGTATGTGGTGATAATCCAGGAATATCAGGAAATGTATTGCCTAAGGAAGCATTAAATAATTTTAATCAATTAGTTGCCGATGGGGTTTGGACATTACGTGTTGAAGATCCCTATAATGGTGATGGAGGAATCGTTAATGGATTCAGTCTATCCATTTGTGGTGTTTCAGATACTCCTTTAAGTACTAAAGATCACGAATTATCCAATGTGTCTATTTATCCTAATCCAACAAAAGGAGTAGTGAATATTACACTGCCACAATTTTTAGAACAAAATGCAAAACTGACATTATTTGACATTCAGGGAAGAAATATCCTTTCCAAAAATGTAAGCCAAACAGAAGAAGTTTTGAATATTGAAAACTTACAAAGCGGTGTTTACTTATTGAATATTGTAAACGGAAATAGTAAAGTAACCAAGAAAATTATTTTGAATAAGTAATTGAAGATTAATTAAAATTGAAAAGGGCTTTGCATTGCAAACCCCTTTTTGTATTATATATGGATAATTTCATCTTCAATGAGCAAGTCCTCTCCTCGTAATCGTAATACAACTTGAGCTACAGCGATTGTATCTTTTTCACAATAGGTGATGATACGATCAATATCTTTTTCTACATAATAAGTATGCCCTACTTGGCTACCATCAATATCATCTTTTGGCGACGGGATTCCCAAAATATTTGTTAGTAATTTGAGTGAAGTGAAATGTTTATAATCTCCAAATTTCCAAAGTTCAAGAGTATCAATATGTGCAATCTCCCAAGGTTTTTTCCCAAATAAATTCAATTTGTTGGGAATTGAAATTTGATTAATAATCATTCGTCTTGCGATATAAGGAAAATCAAATTCTTTAGCATTATGTCCACAAAGTAAATGCTGAGGTTGATTAAAATGATTGTTCAACAAATTTTTAAAATCATTCAGAATCTTTTTTTCTTCTCCAAAAAAAGAAGTCACTCTAAAATTCCGTATATCATTTTTAAGAATGAAATAACCGACGGAAATACAGATTATTTTTCCAAATTCAGCCCAAATTCCTGCACGTTCATAAAATTCTTCTGCAGTAAATTCATCTTTGCGTTGGTATTTTGATTTCTGATCCCACAATTCTTTTTTGGTATCATCCAATTGGTTAAAATCAATTTCTTCTGGAACAGTTTCAATATCTAAAAAAAGGATGTTGTCCAGTTTAATTTTTTCGATCATTCTCTAACATTTTGTACGTTTCATCTATATACTCATAAAAATCATCACTATGAGGTCTGGTTGTAGATTGATTTCCTTTCAAATGACCTAATCGAACAATAATTAATTCATCCTCAGGAATAACAATAACAAACTGTCCAAGATGTCCTCGCATATAGTATATTTTTTTGTTGTGATAATCACTCAACCACCAACCATATCCATATTCTGGAGCAGTAGGGAAACGCGGAGTAACCGATTTCTCCACAAAAGCAGAATCTAGTAATTGTTGACCATTCCATTTTCCATTTTGTTTGTATAATTTTCCAAAACGAGCAAAATCCCTAGCATTACTGGCAAAACAGCAGTATGCTTTTTCAATACCATCAGGATGATCAATTTGCCATAAGGCGTCATTTTCAGCGCCCATAGGTTGCCAGAATTTTTTAGCAACATAATCGGATAAATGTTCACCCGTTGCTTTCTCTATGACCATGGCGAGTAATTCGGTATTTCCACTAAGATATTTAAAGGCCTTTCCAGGCTCTTCAACCACTTTTAGACCCAAGATTACCTTTTTTAGATTACTATCAAAATAAGCACGTGTAGTAATTGAAAAAGGACTGTAATAAGCTTCATCCCAGTTTAATCCTGATGACATTGAGGATAAATCTCCAACCGTCATTCGGGCTGCCATTCCATCTTTATACTCAGGAAAGAAATCTGAAACAGGTTGATTTAAACTTTTAATTTTACCTTCCATAATGGCTTTTCCCATTGCCATGGAAACAATACTTTTGGCCATTGAAAAAGAATTAGATTTGGAATCCTTTGTATAACCATCAAAATATTGTTCATGCCAAATGCTATCATTTTTTATAATCAGGAAAGCAACCGATTTTAAATCTTTATGAATCTGTTCAAGTTTCGGAGTAGCGGGAACAGTATTGTAATTTTTATGAATAGCCCAAGGTTGCCCTACTGTGGCTTTAGGCAGTGTTCTATTATCAAATTCTTTATAATCCTCAAGGTATGCAGTGGTATGTCCTTTAAAGTAGACTGTTCGGACTGCTTTTAGGAGATAATCGATATTAAAAATGTA
Organism: Flavobacterium aerium; assembly: GCF_030766725.1. Lineage (GTDB taxonomy): Bacteria > Bacteroidota > Bacteroidia > Flavobacteriales > Flavobacteriaceae > Flavobacterium > Flavobacterium aerium. Next base: position 152,067 of record NZ_JARQWR010000004.1, read on the forward strand.
CATTAATGCAATGACTACGGCTAAAATAATCACAAACCAGAGGAGGAATTTTTTTAAGAATTTCATATAAATTCGATATTGAGTTAATGTTTAAAATAAAGACTGTTGTAGGGAAGGAAATTCATGTTCGAGCAACCATTTTTTTCGCCAAAGACCACCGGCATACCCTGTTAAAGAACCATCAGATCCTATAACGCGATGGCAAGGAACAATAATCCATAAAGGATTTCTTCCATTGGCAGAAGCAACAGCTCTAATTGCTTTTGGATCCCCTAGTTTTTTGGAAAATTCCAGATATGATAATGTTTTACCAAAAGGGATTTCAAGTAATCCACGCCACACTTTTTGTTGGAATTCAGTTCCAGAAGGGTTCAGTTTCAAATCAAAATCATTTCTCTTTCCAGCAAAATAGTCATTGAGTTGGATAACAGCTTCTTGCAATACCAAAGGGATTTCATCAGAAAGAGGTGTTTCAGAATCATCTAACGCAGTGATTTTTGAAATACCAGATTCATCCCCTTCAATCGCTGTAATTCCTAATGGAGTTTTGATAAAAACTGTTTGCATATTCTAAAGATACTAAAATTATTGAAAAAGATAAAATGTTATTCATCCAGAAACATTAATGATTCGATTTGGTTTTTATTTTGGAAGAGATTCATTTATTCTTTTTAGAATGCGATTCTCAAATTTTTCTTTTTCGGTCTTATTTTCTGAATTATTAAAATCGTGATTAATTTCTTTCCATTGACCTAAAGCAAGCCCTTGATTTACGCTTACAAGAGCAAATGTTGTTTTTTGTTTTTCTATAGGACGTATCCAAGTATGTAAAATTTGATTTTCTTCAGGATAATAAAAATAGATATGATACCAATGTTCACTATTTGAAAATCGTCCATCTTTTAAACCTAGATATTCTGGCACATTGTATTTTGGATTATCTATTTTAAAATCTTCTATTGATTTGATTAAAATCGATTCAGATGCATTTATCTCATATTCTTCTGTATATGGGTAACTGCCTGGAGCAAAGTTTATTCCGAACCAAATAATTGTTGTAATGCTAATAAGTATTATGGATATAAATAACAGTTTGTATTTTTTCATAATTTTATTTTTTTGCTGAAATCTTATTTTCGAAGGATTGATTTTAAATCAAAATAACTTCTCTTTTCAGCAAAGTAATCATTGAGGTGCAAAGAGACTTGTTGTAATTCCTAAAGGAGTCTTAAAAATGAAATATTTTAAATATACTAAAATTATTGAAAAAGATAAAATAAGAACTCCGGGTTAAACATAAAAAAAACCATCCGATGGATGGTTTCATTTAATAAAGTAGTATAAAATGTTATTCAATAACTTTACCCTTAATAGTAAGTACTTTAGTCTCAGTATTAGTAGTAACAGTTACTGTTTTATTGAAAGCACCTGGAGCAGCAGCATTATAAGTAGCTGTTACACTTGCAGATTCTCCTGGTTTAACTGGTGTTTTAGTGTAGTTTGTAGCTGTACATCCACAAGAAGCTTTTACATTTGTGATTAATACAGTTTGATCTGTTGTGTTTTTGAATGTGAAATCATGAGAAACTGGTGTTCCTTTTTTGATATCACCAAAATCATGAGCTTCAGCCTTCCATGTAATTCCTACAGCAGCCAACAAAGATTCAGAAATAGAATTAGTTGCAGTTGAGAATGACATTAATAAGAATGAACCTAGAACTGTTAATAAAGATAATTTTAATGTTTTCATAAAAATGGGATTTTTTGGTTAATTAAATGGTTTGTTGATGTGCTCACTAAAAATGAACAAGACAAATATATCCCGCATTTAAGAAGGAAGTTGTTAAGTAGTTTGTAAGAATTGTTAATGACTTGTTAACAGGTTGTTTCATCACAATAATTATAGTAATATCGGGCTTAAATTAAGAAGTATACCTTGAGAATTAATCGATTAAATATTATCATCTTCATTGGATTGCTTGCAATTGTTGGGGTTCTCTCCATGCAATTAGTAATGCTCAACCAAGCCTATGTTTTTGAGAAAAAAGAATTTGGAGAAAAAATCCATTTTGCCTTACAAGATGTTGTTAATAAGATCAACAGAGATAATAAAACAGAATCACCAATATCAAATCCAATTCGGAAAATTTCGGATGATTACTATATTGTTAATGTAGACAATGTTTTTGAAGCAGAAGTATTAGAGTTTTATTTGAAAAATGAATTTCAGAAAGTAAAACTCAATATTGATTTTGAATATGCGATGTACAATTGTGCTTCGGATGAAATGGTTTATGGAAACTATATTTCGGCTTCCGATGATCAAGCTAAAAAATGCCAGAAATGCTTTTCTAAAAAAGCTGATCTAGTATATTATTTCGCCATCCGTTTCCCAGAATTAAAGTACAATTATATTAGTTCCTTACAGCAATGGTGGGCCTATACAGGGATTTTGGTTTTGGTATTGATTATTTATGTGTACTCTGTTATTTTGTTGCTAAAACAGAAAAAATACACGGAATTGCAGAATGATTTCATCAATAACATGACCCATGAATTCAAAACACCACTTACTTCCATTCTAATAGCATCCAATTATGTAGGGAAACAAGAGGAGATTTTGAAAAATCCAAAACTGAGTCAATACAACCAGATTATTGTAGATCAAAGTAATAAACTCAATCAACATATAGAAAAAGTATTGAATATTGCCAAAAGCGATTCACATACGATGACATTGGAAAAGAAGAAGTTCGATATGCTTGAAGCAATTGCTGCCGTTCGTGATAATATTCTATTGAAGTATAAGAATGAAGTAACGGTAAATTTAGATTGTGATAAAGACAGTTATTGGATAGAAGCAGATGAATTTCATTTCTCGAATGTGCTTTATAATCTGATTGATAATGCGATAAAATACAATGATAACTCCCCAGAAATAAATATTAAAATTAGGGAAAACGATAAATCAATATGTATTGAATGCATAGATAATGGAATAGGAGTAGAACCATCTGAAATAAGCGTTATTTTTGATAAATTCTATCGTATATCCAATGCAAAAAGAAACGAAGTAGGCGGTTTTGGATTGGGATTGTTTTATGTAAAAAAAATAGCCGACTTACACCATTGGAAAATTAGTATTAAAAATAATCAGCCAAATAAAGGGATTACAGTAACTTTAGCCATTCCAAAAAAATAAATAATGATACAGAAAAGCAAAATATTTTATGTTGAAGACGATGTAACATTAGCTTTTTTAACGACGGATTATTTAGAGCAATTTTACGATATATCCCATTATTCAGATGGTCGTGTTGCTCTTGAAAATTTCCATAAAGACAATTTTGATTTATGTATTCTCGATGTAATGCTTCCAAAAAAAGATGGATTTGAAATAGCAGAAGCAATTCGAGAAGAAAATAGTGAAATTCCGATTCTTTTTCTTTCAGCAAAAACCTTGAAAGAAGACCGAATACGAGGATTACGGTTAGGAGCCGATGATTATTTGGTGAAACCCTTTAGTTTAGAAGAATTGGTTTTAAAAATTGAAGTATTCTTAAAACGGACTAAGAAAGCCATAGTAAAACCACAAAATGATTATACAATAGGAGGATTTCATTTTTATCCCAATGATTATTCTTTGACAAAAGAAAATATCAAAATCAACTTAACAGAGCGGGAATCAGCCTTACTAAAATTATTTTTAGACAATAAAAATAGTGTACTAAAAAGAGAAAAAATTCTCACAGCACTGTGGGGAGACGATGATTATTTTATGGGTAGAAGTTTAGATGTTTTTATATCCCGTTTGCGTAAAGTACTCAAAGAAGAAGAAAACGTACGTATTGAAAACATCCCAAGAATAGGTTTTAAACTGGTTATAGAACAATAAAAAAGGCTTCATATTGAAGCCTTTTTTGTAAAGTATTATTTCAATTGACTATACATATAATCAGACAATGCCTGTAATTCTTCATCAGACATCATTTTTGTAATAGCAAAATTAGTTTTCATAATTTCATACTGCTCAGGCTTTACAATAGGCTCACCGTCTCCTTTTAGGAAAGCAGGAATATTTCCTTTTTTGTCTTTATAAATCTTTGCAATTTCGACTATACTTGGGCCGATTACTGTTTTGTCGGTTAAATGACAAGCGACACAATTACCTTTTCCTTCAAAGATTTCTTTCCCTTTATTCGCTAATGGGAAGGCAGCATCTGTTGGAGTCGATGTTGTTGGCTGTTCACTTTGTTCCGTAACAGTTTCGGGATATAAACTTTCCTTTTCAGGGGTTTCTTTTTTACAATTTGAAAAAAGAAACAAAAGGAATAAAGGCGAAATTTTGAAAAAAGACTTCATGTTTATTATAGGGAATAATGTGTATTAAAATAATTTGGCTGCATCTTTAGCAAAATAAGTAGCTATAATATCAGCACCTGCACGTTTGAAGGCGATTAATTGTTCCATCATAACTGCATCATGATCTAACCAACCTCTTTCGGCAGCAGCTTTAACCATTGCGTATTCACCACTTACTTGATAAACAGCAACAGGAACATCAACATCATTTTTGATTTCACGAACAATGTCAAGATAGCATAATCCTGGTTTAACCATAACGATATCTGCTCCCTCATCAATATCCATTTGAGTTTCACGAATGGCTTCAATACGATTACCAAAATCCATTTGGTATGTTTTTTTATCACCAAAACCTGGAGCAGAATCTAATGCATCACGGAAAGGACCGTAAAAAGCAGAAGCATATTTAGCACTATAACTCATGATTGCAGTATTGATAAGACCTTCATCCTCCAAAGCCTCACGAATTTCTAGAATACGACCATCCATCATATCACTTGGAGCAACAACATCTGCGCCAGCTAAGGCATGTGAAACACTCATTTCTGCCAATACCGCTACGCTTTCATCATTTAGAATAATACCATTCTCTACAATACCATCATGACCGTAAGAAGAATAAGGATCTAAAGCTACATCTGTCATAATAAGCATGTCTGGAATAGCATTCTTAACCGTTTTAACAGCACGTTGCATTAATCCATTTGGATTAATGGCCTCAGTGCCTTTATTATCTTTTAAGTTATCTGGAACTTTTACAAAAAGTAAAACCGATTTGATTCCAAGTTTCCACAATTCTTTTACTTCTTTCTCTAGGTTGTCCAAACTTAAACGAAAATAGTTTGGCATAGATGGAATTTCCTCTTTAATGCTTTTACCTTCGACAACAAATAATGGAGCAACAAAATCATTTGGTGTGATGATTGTTTCACGAACTAATGAACGAATTGCATCATTGGTTCTTAATCTTCTATTTCTTCTTAATGGGTACATATCTAATATTTATTAGAAACTTAATAATTCAGTTATGGAATTTTATTGTGATTTTAAGCGATCCAGTTGATTGGATTTTTTAAAACGTTTATTAATTTTTCTTCAACGCTGTCTTTTTCAGGATGATGATCGTAAACCCACTGTACATGGGGAGGTAAGCTCATTAGAATACTTTCAATGCGACCATTGGTTTTTAATCCAAAAAGAGTGCCTTTGTCGTGTACAAGATTGAATTCAACGTAACGACCACGACGAATTTCTTGCCATGTTCTGTTTTCAGGAGTAAAAGAAATCTCTTTTCTCTTTTCTACAATAGGAACATAAGCCTCTAGAAAACTGTTTCCAACCTCTGTAACGAAGTTATACCAATCTTCCATAGACATGGTTTCGGTTGCTTTACAGTGGTCAAAAAATAAACCACCTACACCACGAGCTTCTTCACGGTGTGCATTCCAGAAATATTCATCACACTGTTTTTTAAATGTGGAATAAAATTCTGGATTATGTTTGTCGCAAGCATTCTTGCAAGTTTGATGAAAATGGGTAGCATCTTCTTCAAACAAGTAATAGGGCGTTAAATCTTGTCCACCACCAAACCATTGTTGGACAATATTACCTTCTTTATCATACATTTCAAAATAACGCCAGTTTGCATGAACTGTGGGTACAAATGGACTTTTTGGATGAATAACCAAGCTTAATCCACAAGCAAAAAAATCAACATCATCTACATTGAAGTAGCTTTGCATCGCTTTAGGAAGCTCACCATGTACAGCAGAAATATTGACGCCGCCTTTTTCAAAAACAGCTCCATTTTCGATAACACGAGTTCTTCCGCCACCACCTTCTGCACGTTCCCACAAATCCTCTTGGAATTTTGCCTGACCGTCTGCAGCTTCTAAACCAGCTGTAATGATATCCTGAAGATTTTGAATGTATTTATAAAATTGCTCTTTCATTATAATTTTGCTTTTGCAGCATTGATTTTATTAAAAATGTCAAAAGAAAAGGTTTTACTCTCATCTTGGATATAGGTATAATACCCAATTGATTTCTCTAATAAAGACGTCTTTTGATCTTGAATTTTGCCAGAAAGACCGACTAGGAAATCAGCAAAATATTCTTGATTTTTCCAGTCCAGTTGAAACGGACTTAAGTGATTGGTTAAAGCGTTTACATCAAAATCAACCAGGTTTTGCATTGTTAAATTCAAGGCAGCCAGTTGTTTTTCGATATTTTTTCGATCCTCTTCACTCCATAAATCTGGAACAAAAACAATAGAAATCAATGTTGCTAGAACATTATTGATCTTTTCGTTTTCTTCGTCTCTTAATCCCTTATTTAACATGGTTGTATTCTTTTACAGCATCAACGAAAGCTCTGGCGTGATCTACCGGAATATTAGGTAAAATGCCATGTCCTAGATTGACAATATATTGGTCTTTTCCAAATTCATTAATCATTTGATGTACCATTTTTTTAATGGTTGCAGGAGGAGAAAGCAATCTTGATGGATCAAAGTTACCTTGTAGTGTAATGTTTCCGCCTGTTAAATAACGCGCATTACGAGGAGAACAAGTCCAATCTATTCCTAAAGCAGAAGCTTTACTTTGTGCCATTTCATTTAAAGCAAACCAACATCCTTTTCCAAAAACAATTACAGGAGTTACAGGAGCTAGTGCTTCTACGATCTGATTCATGTAATACCAAGAGAATTCTTGATAATCAACAGGAGATAACATACCACCCCAACTATCAAAAATCTGAACCGCATTTACTCCAGCAATTACTTTTTCTTTTAAATAAGCAATAGTTGTATCTGTGATTTTTTGTAGTAATACATGTGCAGCTTCTGGTTGTGAAAAACAGAATCCTTTTGCCATATCAAAGCTTTTTGATCCTTTTCCTTCTACAGCGTAACAAAAGATAGTCCATGGAGAACCAGCAAAACCAATTAGAGGAACTTCATCATTTAACTCTTGTTTGGTCATTTTGATAGCCTCCATTACATAACCTAATGTTTCGTGTATGTCTGGAACGATAACACGTTCTACATCTTGAATTGTACGGATTGGATTGGGTAACCACGGTCCTACATTTTCTTTCATTTCTACATCAATTCCCATTGCTTGTGGGATTACCAAAATATCAGAAAATAAAATAGCAGCATCAGGTTGTATAATACGAATAGGTTGTACTGTAATTTCTGTAGCCAGTTCAGGAGTTCTGCAACGTGTGAAAAAATCATATTTATCACGTAAAGCTCTAAATTCAGGTAAATATCTTCCCGCTTGACGCATCATCCATACTGGTGGTCTTTCGACAGTTTCCCCTTTTAGGGCTTTCAAAAATAAATCGTTCTTTATCATCTTTCTCTGTTAATGGATTAATTAGAAGGAGTAATCCCGGCTTCTAATCAACGTTTTTATTAAAATATTTTAGTGTTTGTATAATTACGTTTTCAACGGTAGGTTGATTAGCAAGTACTATATTTTCTGTTATTCCTTCTAGTGCAGATGCAGTGGTTGTACCAATGCAGATACACATTTCATTTGTAATCTGATTTTCTTTCAAATAACTATCAATTCCCGAGGGACTGTAAAACAGTATACCATCAAGGGACGGAGTTATTTTATGAGACGTTAAGTGTGTTTCATACACTGTTATTTCATTGAACGTAATATTACCATTGCGTAAAGCTTCAGGTAATGTATCTCTCCGAATATTTCCTGAAAAAAAGGTAAAGGTTGAGGTTGGATATTTTTTTACAATTACAGCGGCTAATTCTGAAGCATAATCTGTAAACTCAATGACCTGAAAACCTAATCTTTCTAGTAAATCCTTTGTTTTAATGCCTACGCAAAAGCAACTTTTATCCTTTAATGTTTCAAATCGCCCATTTTGTAAGACACTTTCCACCGCATTTTGACTGGTAAACAGCAGATAATCGTGGGTTATGTCAATTTCAAAAGGAACGGCTGTTGTGAGGATGAAATCTGCTTCAATAACAGTAAGACCAGCATTCAGCAAAAATTGCTTCTGATTAGACTTTAGTTTTTTAGTAGATAAAATTCTCATGCTTATTCTGTTCTTATTCTTTACTACAATAGTTAGAAATGTTTTTGTTTTCTCCAAAAACAACCAATATATCACCCTTCTCTAGTACTGTATCAGGAAAGGGAACACCAAGCGACTTTTTAACAATTGATTTTTTTCCTAATAAATTAGTTTTTTCACTTTTTCGGATAATCGTAATCACATTTAATCGATACTCATTAATCGTATCCAACTCATGAATGGTACGACCTACAAATTCATCTTTTACAACTAATTCTGTAATCGTGTAATTATTATCCAATTGATAATTTGACAACGACTTTTTAAAATTAATTTGTCTCGTCAATCGATCTGCTGATTCCTGTTCTGGATGTACAATATCAAAAATACCCATTGCTTCCAGTACGGTATCGTGGATAGGAGATAAAGCACGGCTAATGATTTTCGCATTTGTTAATTTCTTGATGATGGCAGTGGTAATAATAGCAGCACCTTCATTTTCTCCAATAGCCACAACAATAATTTCAGCATCCTTTAAAGGTAAAGCTTCATAAGCCAGTTCATTTGTGGAATCAAGGCAAATAGCATGCGAAATTTTATCTTTAACAAGATTAATTTTGTCGATTTTTTTATCAATTCCGATTACTTCATTACCAGTTTCTGTCAAGCTCAATGCCAATGACATACCGAAATTTCCTAAACCAAAAACGATTATTTTCATTGTATCAGGATTAGTTAATTAATATATTTTCTTTTGGATACTGATAAAATTGATGGTTCATTTGACGCATTAAACCAATCATTAAATTCAGCATCCCAATACGACCGACAAACATTACAATAATAATAGTGTATTTGCTTGGTTCTGTCATAAGCGGGGTAAAGTTCATACTTAATCCAACGGTGCTATAGGCTGAAAAGCATTCAAAAGCAACCGTTAATAAATCTGTTCCTTCTGGTTCAAAAACCAATAACATCATAATAGCAGAACCAATTACAATTAAGGAAATACAAATAATAGCAAAAGCTCTTTTTGTAGATTCACTTGAGATTTGTCGACCGCCGATTTCAATTTTATTTTTACCTCTTGCTACTGCAAAAATATTTAGGGTTGCTAGTGCAAACGTGCTTGTTTTTATACCACCTCCAGTTGAAGCAGGAGAAGCTCCTACCCACATTAGGAAAATCATGAATAAGATAGATGGGGCCGCCATTTCTTGAAAATTAACGGTTCCAAAACCAGCCGTTCTCGGAGTAACAGAATTAAATGCAGCTGTTGTTATTTTTCCAAATAGCGTAGTATGTTCTACTAAGGTATGATTATATTCTCCAATGTACATTACAATAAAACCTGACACTAATAGGATTATAGTAGTGTAAATGATGATTTTAGTATTCAATGTAATAATGCGCTCTCTGATTTCTAGTGGTTTGAGATGCATGATTTTCATACAACGTCTTTTGATGGATTCATAAAAATTATAAGCAATATTGTAGCCCAAACCTCCAAAGACAATCAAGCTCATAATAATCCATTGTAAACCATAGTCAAAGCGTACACTTTCTTCATGTAAATTATCTGAAAACGTTGAAAATCCAGCATTACAAAAAGCAGAAACAGAATGAAATATAGAAAAGAAAATCTTATCCGAGATTAATGTAATATGATCCGTTGTATAGTAAATAAATATTGCACCAATAAGCTCAACACTTAAAGTGAAGGTGACAACATTCATTGCTGTTTTTAGAACATCTTTCATACTATCTGATGCAATGAAATCCTTTACATTCAGACCTTCTTTGAAAGAGGAGCTCCCTTTGAAAAAGAAAGCAAAAAAAGAAGTGAAAGTCAATATCCCTAAACCACCCAATTGGATTAAAATTAAAATTATCGTTTGTCCTATAATAGTAAAATCATTGGCAGTATTCAATACATTTAGGCCAGTTACACACACGGCACTCGTTGCGGTGAATAATGCATCTGTAAAAGTTATACTATGTGTTGTTGCTTTAGGCAGCAGTAATAAGAATGCTCCAGAAAGTGTAATGACAAAAAAACTGCCCACAAACATAATCGCAGGATTGTAATATAATGCATAAATATACCGTACAATAACCATCAAACGAAGGAGAAAATAGAATAGTAATCCACCTTCAAGGATTGGTTTTATTGACTGTAATGTGTATAGATAATAAGAATCTTTATTCACGAGAGCAACAATTCCGGAAACAAAAAGTAAAGTCCCAACGATTACAATGTTACCGAGCGTGATGCGCTTCTTATGTTTTGTTTTATAGAAAAAATATTTAATGAGATTAAAACCAAGAAGAATAACGGTAAGGACAATAAGTCCAATTATTTTATGAGATTTATAAGAATCATTAACATTATATCCAAAATCAAAAACAAGAAAGAGGAGTAGCAATACATCGAAGAATCGATAAAAAGCATTCAATATAGATTCTTTTTTCATCGCAGTTTGTTATTATACGGTTCTCAGCGCTTGCATAATTTTATCACCGCCATTTTTTAAAACTTCAAGAGCAGCATTCTTTCCAAAATCCTTATAGTTACTGATTAATGTCTCTTTCTCAATGTAAATTTTTTCTTTTCCATCAATAGAAAAAAGACCTGCTTTTAATAATATCGTATTATCTTCAACAGTAGCAATTGCTCCTATTGGAGCCGTACATCCCCCTTCAAGCGTTTTTAAGAATTCACGTTCAATATGTGTACAGATTTCAGTTTCTTTATGATTAAGCTGTGCTAAAGCTTCTCTACAATAAGGATTGTTCTCCATAGCAACCACCATCATGGCGCCTTGAGCAGGAGCTGGAATCATCCAATCCAAATCAATATAATTTTCAGGTTTTAAGTCAATGCGCTCTAATCCTGCAGCGGCAAATATTGCACCACTCCAATCACTATCGGCTAATTTTTGTAAACGAGTATTTACATTACCACGCAAATCAACAGCCTGATGTGTTGGATATTGATGTAACCATTGGGCTTTTCTTCGTAAGCTACTTGTTGCTATAATACCAGTGTCATGAAGAAAATCAAGTTTGCCTTTATGGACTAAAATATCAAGAACACTAGCACGTTCTAATACGGCTGCCTGTACAATACCAATAGGTAATGCAGTAGGAACATCTTTCATAGAATGCACTGCAATATCAATATTACCCTGAATCATGGAAACATCTAAAGTCTTAGTGAAAATTCCAGTAATTCCAAATTCATACAAAGGCTTATCCAAGATAATATCACCAGTAGATTTTACGGCAATAACTTCTGTTTTATATCCTAAATCGTTTAATTTTTTTTCAACTGTATGAGCCTGCCATAAAGCTAATTGGCTATCACGAGTACCAATACGTATAATGTTATTCATTCCTTGCTGCTTCAATTTGGAATACTTTTTCTATCCATTGTATACTTTCATCCACCATTGTATCGCTATCTTTTAAATGATTAGCAAAATGAGTGGTGATTTTCTGAATAATTCTATTGCTAATAATCTCTGCCTGTTCTTCGTCAAAGTTAGAGATTTTTTTGCGTTGAAAATTTAATTCAGAATCTTTGATAATGTTTAGTTTTTCCTTCAAAGCATGTATTGTAGGAGCAAATTTTCTTCCATTCATCCAAGTTACAAATTCTTCTTTGATTTCATCAATGATAGCTTCTGCTGCGGGAATGTGTTTTTTTCTGTTTTCTAAAGTTTCATCGGTCATTTGAGCCAAATGATCCAAGTGAATTAAAGTAACCCCTTCTACATTCTTAACGTTTTCGTGAACGTTTTTTGGGATTGAAAGATCCAGAATTAGTAAAGGCTTATTTAAAGCTAAAATATCTTGGTCAATTGTAGGTGTTTGTGCACCAGTAGCCACTACCATGACGTCAGCTTTTTTAATTTCTAAAGGAAGTTCATCATAATCTTTAACCATCAAATCAAATTTACCGGCAATTTTTTCTGCCTTGTTTTTTGTTCTGTTGATTAAAGTGATTTGATCATTCTTCGTATGTTTTACAAGGTTTTCACAAGTATTACGACCTATTTTACCCGTTCCAAACAATAGAATGTTTTTGTTTTTTATATCCTCAACATTGTTTAAAATGTATTGTACTGAGGCAAAAGAAACAGAGGTAGCACCAGAGCTAATTTCCGTTTCATTTTTAACTTTTTTGCTAGCTTGAATTACAGCATTTACAAGACGCTCAATAAAAGTATTGGTAACGCCTACTGCTTTAGATTCAATAAAACTGTTTTTAATTTGACTAATAATTTCAAAATCACCTAGAATTTGACTGTCCAAACCAGTACCCACTCTAAACATATGATTGATAGCTTCATGATTTTTATAAACATAAGCTACCTTTTGAAAGTCTTCAATAGATCCTTGACTGTTTTCACACAACAATTTAATTAATTGAAATGGGTGTTGTGCAAAACCGTATATTTCAGTTCTGTTGCAGGTAGAAGTTACGATTAACGCATCGACACCTTCATTTTTAGCTTGTTCTAATAGCTGTATTTTAGCTTGTTCATTCAAGCTAAATTTTCCTCTAATCTCAGCATCCGCTTTTTTGTAACTCAATCCAACGGCATAGAAGTATTGATGCTTTGATAAGTTATGATTCTCCATATAATATACTTTTCCTAAAAGTTCAACAAAATTATCACTATAGGTTTTACTAAAGTAACGCTCAAAGGACTTTTTGTGTCGCTCTGAGATATTTTTGAATAAAAAGAGTTTAATCATTCCTTTTCTTGTAAATTTGTACTGAAATCAACTCTTTAGAAACATCTTGTTTGGAATCATTCTAAATAAAACAATGTGTTTTTTTGGAAAATAGTAAATAAAAAATACCGCTATGAGTTCTCAAGAAGAAATAAAAATTGAAGAAGATTTTATCCTGATTCGCTTTCAAAACGATGGAAATGAAACCCTACATTTTGAACGTGAGGTAAACAGTGGATTGATTCAATTTCACTTTGGAATAAAGGGAAAAGCTAAATTTATATTTAATCAAGGGCGTTATGCTTTAGAGCTAAAAGAAGAAATGTCACTCCTGTTGTATAATCCACAGAAAGAACTTCCGGTACATTTAGAAGTAGCTCCAAGTTCCTGGATGATTTCTGTTTTGATCTCAATAAAAAAATTCCATGCCCTGTTTTCTAACGAAGCAGATTATATCACTTTTTTAAGTGAAGACAATAAGGATAAGAAATACTATAATGACGCAAAAATTAGCCCTTCCATGTCAATAGTATTAAATCAGTTGTTTAATTTCAATATGCATCCCTCAATAAAAAATCTTTATTATAAAGGTAAAGGATATGAGTTATTAAGTTTGTACTTTAACCGAACGGAAGATTCAAATGCAGAGCAATGTCCATTTTTGGTCGATGAAGAGAATGTATTGAAAATCAGAAAAGCAAAAGATATTGTAATTGCAAATATGGCTGAGCCACCAGGGTTACAACAGTTGGCAGATGAGGTAGGTATTAATTTGAAAAAGCTAAAAATGGGCTTTAAGCAAATATATGGTGATTCTGTTTACAGTTTTTTATTCGATTATAAAATGGAATATGCAAGAAGGATGTTGGATTCTGGATCCTATAATGTGAATGAGGTGGGGTTAAGAATTGGATACAGTACATCCAGTCACTTTATTGCTGCCTTTAAAAAGAAATTTGGAACAACACCTAAAAAATATTTGATGGCATTGAATCCGAATACTTAAAATAAAAATGAATGAGATGGTGTGTGGTGCAGTGGAATATTAGAGATAATTTTATAAATAAAAACTAACGCTACTAGAAGTATAATATGGCCGATATTCAGATTCAATCGTATGCTGAGGTATACAAACAAGATGTTATAAAACTGATTTTAGAAATTCAAAATAAAGAATTTGATATTGGAATAGATCTTGAAGGCCAACCCGATTTAGAAGACATTCCAAACTTTTATCAAAAAGACAAAGGAGCTTTTTGGGTAGCTACGATCGATGAAGTAGTAATTGGAACTATTTCTTTATTGGATATCGGGTCAAATCAAGGAGCCTTAAGAAAGATGTTTGTAGGAGCAGGCTTTAGAGGAAAAGAATATGGTGTTGGTCAAGACCTATTAGATACGTTATTGGAATTTGCCTATCAAAAAGGCTATTCAGATCTCTTTTTAGGAACTACAGAAAAATTTATTGCAGCCCATCGATTTTATGAAAAAAATGGATTTAGTCTTCTTAATAAAGGAGATTTACCATCGAGTTTTCCATTGGTTAAAGTTGATACAAGATTTTATAAGTATAAGGTCGTTGGATATTAATTAATGGATTAATACAAGATAATGAATAAGGAGCGCCATTGGGTGCTCCTTTTATTTTTCAATATTCTATTTCTTTTCATTTATAGAGTAATTTAATAACATTAGAAACCATATCGGGATGCTTTTTGATGATAGCATAAAGTTAGGGTAATCATTTTTTTTCATTGAAGTATTATGTTTGTACTTGAAAAATACGCGGTATAACTCTATACTCGCGTTCTATTTTCATGTGCTGATTACAGGCTTTTCTGAATAATCCTTTGAAAGGAAATAAAAAATACGCTCAATAGATATTATGGTAAATAGTTATTGAGGTAAAGAATCTGAAGCGTTGAAACTTCAGTTGTGTGGTTGTTATTTTTTCAAACCGTCTGCGTCCTGCGGACGGTTTTCGTTTATAAAAGATGTGGAGCGATGTAATAATCGGGAGATTCAGCTAATTTAGATTAAATCTTAAGGGTTTTTTGGGAGTAATTATAAAGCTAAACCATTAATTTTGGAATCTTTGGGTTTATGTAACAAAAACAGAATTTGAGATGTTGTAGACTTTTGAGAACGAAGTTTTAATAGAAGGCTAAAAATAGTGAAGTATATATTTTACTGATACTAACATCGATAAAAAAAGAAATTCCTGTTTTTCTAAACTTTAAATAATGGTTACTTTTATAAAAAAATAAATTGCAATAATGAAAGGTGTATTGTTAGTAAATTTGGGTTCCCCTGAAAGCCCAGAACCAAAGGATGTTAAGCCGTATTTGGATGAATTTTTAATGGATGAAAGAGTAATAGATGTTCCTTATTTATTACGTGCTTTTTTAGTGAGAGGGATAATTTTAAGAAAAAGACCAGAGAAATCCGCAGCAGCTTACAAGAAAATTTGGACTGATGAAGGGTCGCCATTGATTGTTTTATCAAGAAAAATGTATGAAAAAGTCGAAAAAAAGGTAGATGTGCCGGTAGCATTATCAATGCGATATGGTAATCCATCTATTTTATCGGGACTTCAGGAATTAGCAGACAAAGGAGTGACAGAAGTATTACTATTTCCATTGTATCCACAACATGCTATGGCATCTACAGAGACGATTTTAGTATTAGCAGAAGAAATCAGAAAAAAGCAGTTCCCACAAATGAAATTCACAATTGTGCCTGCTTTCTACAATAAACCAGATTATATTAAAGATTTATCCAATTCAATTAAAAAAGCATTGGAAAATTTTGAATACGACCATTTGTTGTTCTCTTACCATGGAATACCAGAAAGACACGTAAGAAAAACAGATGTAACAAAATCACATTGTAAAATTGATGGATCTTGTTGTCAAACGGCATCACCGGCACATGAATTTTGCTATCGTCACCAATGTTACGAAACAACGAAACAAGTGGTAGAGTTATTAAATATACCAAAAGAAAAATACAGCCAAACATTCCAATCAAGATTAGCAGGAGATAAGTGGCTTACTCCTTATACTGATACGTCAATTAATTTAATGCCAAAACAAGGGATTAAAAAATTGGCAGTAGTTACCCCCGCTTTCGTAGCAGATTGTTTAGAAACCCTAGAGGAAATAGCAATGGAAGCAAACCATCAATTTAAAGAACATGGAGGTGAAGAATTTTTGGCGATTCCTTGTTTAAATGATAGTGATGAGTGGGTACAAACGGTTAGCAATTGGATCAATGATTGGGCACATGTCGAAATGGTTCATGCATAAATAATTAATGACTGATTCCTCCAACAGTTTAAAAACAGAAGATATTAAGACACTCTTGATACGGCAGGCTGTACCTGCTTCTATCGGGATACTTTTCATGTCGGTCAATATTTTGGTAGATACTATTTTTGTTGGTCAATGGATTGGATCCTTGGCGATTGCAGCAGTTACAGTAATATTACCTATTACATTTTTAATATCCTCTTTAGGAATGGCTGTTGGTATTGGAGGAAGCTCCATAATCTCAAGAGCATTAGGTTCCAATGACAAAGAAAAAGCATTATATACCTTTGGGAATCAGGTTTTAATGACATTAGTGTTGTCCCTTATCGTTTTAGTAATCGGATTGGTCTTTAAAACCGAAGTACTGTTGCTCTTTGGTGCCAATGGAAATATCATGGCTCCTGCCAATGAATTTTTTCTACCCATATTATTAGCAGGTCCATTTTTAGCATTAAGCATGATGGGAAGCAATGTAATTCGTGCAGAAGGGAAAGCGAAATTTTCTATGATTGCGATGATTGTCCCTGCTATTGTAAATATTGCTTTGGATATTATATTTATAAAACACTTAGGTTGGGGAATGTATGGAGCTGCTTTGGCTACTGCAATATCCTATTTTATGTGCTTCCTTTTTGTAGTCTGGTTTTTTATGTCAAAAAATAGCGAGCTGAAACTACAAGCGAAGCATTTTATTTATAAATCAGCGATTGTTAAAGAAATTACATCCTTAAGTTTTGTTACCTTTTCAAGACAAGGAGTTGTGAGTATTTTGGCAATTATCTTAAATCATACCCTGTATACTTATGGTGGAGAACATTCAGTGGCAGTATATGGTATTATTAGTAGAATGTTGATGTTTGCTTTATTTCCAATTTTGGGAATAACACATGGATTCTTACCCATTGCAGGATACAATTATGGTGCTAAAAATTATGACCGAGTAGTAGAGAGTATAAAAATAGCCATTAAATATGCGGGTATTTTATCCATCATTATTTTTGTTATCATTCTAATTTTAGCAAAACCCATAGTAGCCGTTTTTACAACAGATCCATTAGTTATTGCGGAAACACCAGATGCATTACGTTGGGTATTTGCGGCATCACCAGTTATTGCGGTACAGCTTATTGGAGCGGCCTATTTTCAGGCAGCCGGTAAAGCAATTCCGGCATTATTACTCACCTTAACGAAACAAGGATTTTTCTTAATTCCATTAGTGTTGATTTTGCCTAATTATTTCGGTATTTTTGGGGTATGGGTTGCATTTCCCATAGCCGATGTTTTATCGACTACGATTACAGCTATATTTTTAAAGAGAGAGATCAATACAAAACTTAAACAGCAATAAATGGAGTATTATAATTATATTAAATCGCTTCACCTGATTTTTGTGATCACCTGGTTTGCAGGCTTATTCTATATTGTTCGTTTGTTTGTATATCATGCAGAAGCAATGCAGAAACCCTCTCCAGAAAAAGAAATACTAATCAAACAATACCAGTTAATGACTTACCGATTATGGTATATCATTGCATGGCCATCGGCAGTATTAGCCAGTATATTTGCTTTTACTTTATTGTACTTAATGCCAGGTTATTTAGAGCAGGACTGGATGCAGGTCAAGCTAGGATTTGTGTTTCTACTGTTCTTATATCATGGAAAATGCCATCAAATTTTCCTTCAATTACAAAGAAACGAAGTGAAACATACTTCTAATTTCTTTAGATTATGGAATGAAGGAGCGACGATAATTCTTTTTGCCGTAGTATTTTTAGTAATTTTAAAAAATGCAATTAATTGGATTTTTGGTGTAATTGGGATTATAGCCTTTTGCATTATTATTATGCTTGGTTTCAAAATGTATAAAAGAATAAGGGAACGAAACGCCTCAAAAGATGTTTAAAAAAATTAAAATAAAACACGTGTCATTACGCGTAAGAATCTTCTTCTCGATGATTCTTATTACGTTAATAGCGTCTATTTTAATTGCATCCATATCGATTTATCAGTTTAGAAAAGAAGCCAAAGATTACCAACAAGAACGTCTGGAGCGTAAAGAAACGTCGATAAAAGAACACATCAATTATATTCTTTCTACCACAACATACCCTTTAACAACAGAGAATTTACCGCTTATTTTTAAGGATCGAATTTATGAATTATCAAACATTCATAACCTTGAAATTAATATCTATGACTTGAATGGAGTGCTGTTGAAATCGTCCAAAGCCTCTTTTTCAATCGATACGATTGCACCTCCAGTTTCCAATTTTATTCTGAAATTAATTCAATCCACTGCGGATAAACGATATGTAGATTTACGAATTATTGATGGCCAAAAATATAGATCATCCTATAGTTACATCAAAGATGTGAAATTCAAACCATTAGGGATTTTGAATCTTCCTAATATTGAAGATGATGGATTCTATGAAAGAGAATTAAAGAATTTCCTGATACGCTTAGGTCAGGTATATTTATTTATGTTGTTTTTTGCCATCGTAATGGCCTATTTCCTATCCAGTTATATTACACAATCCTTGAAAAATATTTCCGACCGAATTATTGAAACGCGACTGAATAAGAAAAACGAAAGGATAGAAGTAGAAGCAACCAGCAGGGAAATCAAGCTCTTGATTACGGCTTACAACAGCATGGTAGATAAGTTGGAAGAGAGTGCTGTTAAGCTTGCACAGGGACAACGAGAACAAGCATGGAGGGAAATGGCAAAGCAAGTAGCCCATGAGATTAAAAACCCTTTAACCCCAATGCGACTGACGGTTCAGAGTTTCCAACGAAAATTTGATCCGAATGATCCTGAGGTAAAACAAAAAATGAATGACTATTCGAAAACATTGATTCAGCAAATTGATACAATGAGCTCAGTAGCATCCGCATTTTCTAATTTTGCTTCGATGCCAGCGCAACAAAATGAAACATTGAATGTTGTAGTGGTGGTGCAATTGGCCTTAGAGATTTTTACAGAAGATTATATTCATTTTCATAGTGATGAAGCAGAAATCATTACAATCATGGATCGTACGCAATTAATCCGTGTCATTACAAACTTGGTTAAGAATGGAATTCAGGCCATTCCATTACATCAAATGGATAAAAGCATTCATGTTACAGTAGAACGAAAAGAAAACGATGTTTGTATTAAAGTAGAAGATAACGGTATCGGAATAGATTCAAGCCATGCCAGTATTGTTTTTGAACCAAAATTCACCACTAAAACCAGTGGTATGGGATTAGGTCTTGGAATAATAAAAAATATTATCGAAAATTATAAAGGAACAATTACATTTGAATCAGAACTTGGAAAAGGAACTATTTTTATAGTAAAACTCCCCATTATTAATCAATAATTAAAAATATATGAATTACGAAAACATTTTAATAACACAAGAAGGCGGTTTGGCGATTATTACAATTAATCGTCCTACTAAATTGAATGCTTTGAATAGAGCTACAATTGAAGAGCTACATTATGCTTTTAAAGGAGCGAATGAAGATAGATCAGTCAAAGTAATTATTGTAACAGGAAGTGGAGATAAAGCCTTTGTTGCAGGAGCTGATATTGCAGAATTTGCAGATTTTTCTGAAAGTGAAGGCGGTAAATTGGCAGCAAAAGGACAAGAATTATTATTTGACTTAGTTCAGAATTTATCTACACCTGTAATTGCTGCGGTAAATGGTTTTGCATTAGGTGGTGGATTAGAATTGGCTATGGCGTCACATTTCAGAATTGCATCAGACAATGCAAAAATGGGATTACCAGAAGTTTCACTAGGTGTGATTCCAGGATATGGAGGAACACAACGATTGCCACAATTGGTTGGTAAGGGACGTGCAATGGAAATGATTATGACAGCGGGAATGATTAACGCCGAAGAAGCGAAGAGTTACGGACTAGTAAACCATGTAGTGCCACAAGCAGAGTTACTAGACTTCTGTAAAGGAATTGCATCAAAAATAATGAGAAACTCACCGGTAGCAATTGCAAAAGCTATTGAAGCAGTAAATGCAAATTATGAAGACGGAGTAAACGGATTTAAAATGGAGATTAAAGCCTTTGGAAAATGCTTTGGTACTGAAGATTTTAAAGAAGGAACAACAGCTTTCTTAGAGAAAAGAAAAGCAGAATTTAAAGGATAAATAAAAAAGGCTGTCACGATTATCGGACAGCCTTTTTTACATTATAAAAGGATTATTTTTCACCATTCCATTCAGCATAAAACTGATTGAGGAAACCTTCCATATATTGATGTCTAGCCAAAGCAATTTTCTTTCCAGTTTCAGTATTCATTTTATCCTTTAGTAAAAGCAATTTTTCATAAAAATGAGTAATCGTGGGAGCAGTGCTCTTTTTATATTCTTCCTTGGTCATGCTAAGTTGAGGTTCTATACTAGGGTCGTAAATTGCACGATCTTTGAATCCACCGTAGTTAAAAGCACGAGCAATACCGATAGCACCGATAGCATCCAATCGATCAGCATCCTGAACAATATCTAATTCCTTAGAATTGAATTTTTTCTCAAAATTACCACCTTTGTAAGAGATGTTTTCAATGATTTTCACGACATGATCAATAGTTTCGGGAGCTGTATTTTCTTGTTCTAAAAATGCTCGAGCAACTCTTGGGCCAACCGTTTCATCCCCATTATGAAATTTGCTGTCTGCAATATCATGTAATAAAGCTCCAAGTTGAATGACAACAAGATCAATATCATGCTCTTCTTGAGCAATTAATAAGGCATTTTTGTAAACACGTTCAATGTGAAACCAATCGTGTCCACCTTCTGCATTCTGTAATTTTTCTTTAACAAAAGCAATACTTCTGTCAATAAGTGTGGATTGAGACATAATAATAAAGGTTTTGAATACGGATTCGATATGTTGTTTGAAAAAAAAATCCTTTCGATGTGAAGGAAAGGATTTCTTATGTTTTATTTTACAGCTGGTTCAACCCACTTGAAAATATGTGATTCCTTTGGAACAACAAGTCGTTCAGATATTTTTGCCATACGACCTGGAAGTTTCATTAAATAATCACGTGCTTTTTCCGCTTCGTCCGTTAGATTGGTCATTTTGTCAATTTCCCATTTAACATTTAATTTCTGCATGATATCAACATAATCATTAGCAGTATAAACACCAATGCGTTGAGCAGAATCAGAAAACTGTTCGAAAGCACTACTTATCTTTTGTCCAGACTCTCTTAAGAAGTGAGCAGGCATTACAATTTTTTGTTTCATCATGTATTGGAAAGCCAACATCATTTCACTTGGATCAACAGCAAAAATTTGACGAACGAACTCACTATAAGCATGGTGATGTCTCATTTCATCTCCAGCAATCATTTTACACATCTTAGAAAGATTGTTATTGCTGTGTTTTTTAGCCAATTGTGCCACTCTATTATGAGAAATATAAGTAGCTAATTCTTGGAAACTAGTGTAAACGAAGTTTTTGTATGGATCTCTTCCGGTACCAATATCAAAACCATCATTGATTAAATGCTGAGTCGTTTGTTCAATTTCTCTCATGTTTACTCGACCAGATAAATACAAGTATTTATTCAGTAAATCTCCATGACGATTTTCTTCACCAGTCCAGTTTCTAATCCATTTTGACCAGCCATTTCGTTCGACATTATCAATACCTTCAACATCCATTAACCATGATTCATAAGTTGGAAGTGCTTCTTCAGTAATTGTATCTCCTACTAGAGTTACCCAAAAATCATACGGTAATTCTTTAGCCAATTCTCTAAGTTCTTTAACTTCATCAAAAAATTCTTCACTTTCTGAATTAGGTAAGAAATCTGAGGGCTGCCAGATTTTTTCAACTGGGATTAAGAACTGATCGACAAAACTATCGACGTTCTTTTCTAGAAATTGCATAACTTCTAGACGAATGTTTTTAATAGACATAACTTTTATTGTTGTAAATTAATACCTTTAACTACTTCATTCTCTGTTCTTTCCAAAATATCTGGGAAAGGTATATTTTTTATTGGGAATGGCGTTTGAATAGTAAACGTTAGACGATTACCTAAACCCAATGGAAAAAATCCCCATTTAGACATTTTCCATGAATTATTAATACTAATGGGTACTATATAAGCAGATGGTGCATACTTACAAAGTATCTTTAGTCCACTTTCAGAGAACCTTTTAGGAACACCTGTTTTGCTTCTTGTCCCTTCCGGGAAAATAACAGCAGAACGCTTATGTAATTCGATGTATTCTGCCATTTGCTTAATTACAGGTAAAGCCTGTTTCGGATCTTTTCTATCAATTAAGACAGAACCTCCATGGCGTAGATTATAAGAAACACTAGGTATACCACTACCTAATTCTTTTTTGCTAATAAATTTTGGATGAACTTTTCGCAAAAACCAAATTATAGGTGGAATGTCGTATAAACTCTGGTGATTCGCTACTATTATTAACGGTACGCCTTCAGGAATAGTATCGCGATTCTCTATTTTATAGGTAGTACCTAGAATATGAGTACAGCGAACTAGAAAAAAATTAAGAACGTCAACACTTTTTTTATGCGCTTGATAACCAAATACATTAAAACAAATCCATTGAATAGGATGAAAAATCACTAAAAATAACCCGAAAACCAGGTAATAAATTATGGATATTGGATAAGAAATTAATTTCTGCATAAAAAACATTAATTATTAGCAAAAGTAATGAAACGATTGTAAATATTCTAATGAAAATCGGTGCTTAGGTTGCGATACTGTTATTTATTGTATAATTTTTTTTAAAATAGTTATACTAAGGGAAATAGGATGGCCTTTATCAGGTGAAGAATATTCATAAAAAAAGGGTAATTCTTGAAAAATAAAAGAAGAAAATAGGTTTTGAGTACTATAAGTGTTTTAAAACTGTGAAATTGATTAATATTTTCATTAAAACATTAGAAAGCCTTAACAAAAACATAAATTTCTTGAGAAAGTAAAAAAAATGATGTCCATATTTGTATTAAATGTATATTTGTAGGAATCTACGAAAACGTTTTCTTTGAAGAATTTTGTAATAAAAACAGGATGAATTGTTTTAAATTTTTAAATCCTGATTTTTAATACTATTTTTATAACAAAAGCGTTCAAGTTGATAACGAGTAATTAAGTTCAAATAAAAATTAAAAAAATACAAGTAGTAGTGGATTTAAATTGATGGTAAGTAGTTTCAAATCAAAAAAGAAGATACTTATAACGTTTGATTTTTCGTCCTAAAAATGATCAATAATTATATTTTTTATGGCAACAGAGAATAAGCCTAAAACAGGCATGTATGAAAATGTAAAGCATCAGTTTGAAAAAGCTGCTGATATAATGGGATTAGACCCAAGTGTTAGAAAGATTTTAGCAATTACAAATAATGAAATTGTAGTGCACTTCCCCGTAAAAATGGACAACGGAAATGTTGAAGTTTTTACAGGATACAGAGTACAACATAATAATGTATTAGGGCCTTACAAAGGAGGTTTACGTTATCACCCAACAGTTGATATCGATGCCGCTAGAGCATTAGCAACATGGATGACTTGGAAAACATCATTGGCAGGTTTACCTTATGGTGGTGGAAAAGGAGGAATTCAAATTGATCCTAAAAAATATTCTGAATCAGAATTAGAGCGTATCACACGTCGTTTCACGTATGCATTAGGTGATAATATCGGACCAGAGCATGATATTCCTGCTCCGGATGTGAATACAAATGCTCAAATGATGGCTTGGATTGCAGATACTTATATGTCTACAAAAGCGCCAAATGAGCGTTCAAAAAATCAACACGTTGTTACAGGGAAACCAGTAGGATCAGGTGGTTTGGAAGGTAGAGATAGAGCAACAGGTTTTGGAGTAGTAGTTACTCTAGAAGCTTGGGCAAAATTGAGAAATACTTCATTAGAAGGTAAAAAATATATTGTACAAGGATTTGGAAATGTAGGATACTGGGCAGCTCACTTTATGAAATTAAATGGCGCTACTTTAGTAGGAGTACAAGATGCATCTGCAACAATTTACAATGCAAATGGAATCGATCCAGAAGCTTTATTGAAATATCAAGAAGCAAATGACGGACGTATCACAGGATTTAGTGGTGTAGATACAATTGATCCAGATACATTCTTCGGAATTGACTGTGATGTTTGTATTCCAGCAGCATTAGGAAGCCAAATCAATGCTAGTAACGCTGCTTCAATTAAAGCAAAAGTTATTGCAGAAGGTGCAAACGGACCTATCGATACAGATGGAGAAGAAATATTATTAGCTAAAAATGTAGAAATTATTCCAGATATCCTATGTAATTCAGGAGGAGTAATTGGAAGCTACTTTGAATGGTTACAAAACAGAAACGGAGAAATCTGGCAGATGGATGACGTAATCGTTAAGTTAAGAAAGAAAATTGAAGACGCATTTGAAAAAGTAATTAATGTATCAAAGTTACACCAAACAGATTGGAGAACAGCAGCATACATTCAAGCTTTAACAAGAATCGAATTAGCATATAAACAAAGAGGTATTTTTCCTTAATAAAAGCATCAACGCTATATTAATAAAAACCCATGTTCTGCATGGGTTTTTTGTTATATAAAAAAATAAGTAATTGTTTCACCGGATTTTAAAGAGTAAAGACAAAGTGTTTTTATTTTTTGATCCAAAAAAATAGAAATATGAAAAATCAAGTTTTAATTATCGAGAAGAAAGAATTCAAAGTAATCGAAGAAATTCTTTCCAAAGCTGGAGCAAAAGATGCAGTACATGAAGCATGTTACGCAAAATTAAAGAAAGAACTGGAAACAGCAGAAATAAGAACAGAAGCAGAAATGCCGAAAGATGTAGTGCGATTGAATAGTATAATTGATATTCAAACTCCTGCCGGATTAAAAGAAGGATACCAATTGGTAATTCCAACAGAAAGTAATCCTGCGCAGAAGAAACTGTCAATCTTAATGCCTATGGGTTCTGCCCTAATAGGATATGCCGAAGGAGATAAAATTATGTGGAGTTTTCCGAATGGCGAACAAGAAGTTGTAATTACAAAGGTAGTACAACCATAATTTATGAAAAAGCTTTCCCGTGGAGAGCTTTTTTTATGCTCAGAAATATGAAAATGAATATAAAGCCGTTTTAGTTATATTTGTGATTCAATCCCAACGTTTAAAATGAAAAAGCATTTTTTTGTATTCTTATTCTTTATCACCTCACTCGTTTGTTTTTCACAGAATAATCAGTTGTGGCAAAGCTATCTATCATACAATGCAATTAGTGATTTGGCAGAATCCGATAATAGGATATTTGCTGGGACAGAAAATGCTGTGTTTTCAAAACATTTAATTACGAATGAGCTGAAAACCTTTAATTCAGTAAATGGTTTGAAAGCAGAAACCATAACTTCAGTATACCACAGTCAGATTTTTAATAAAACACTAGTAGGAAATGAAAATGGATTAATCTTAGTGATTAACGGAACAGATGGCACTATTTTAAATGTGATTGATATCCTTACGAAAGTGCCGATTGCGCCCAATAAAAAGAAGATAAATCATTTCATGGAATACCAAGGGAAGGTATATATTTCCTGTGATTTTGGAATTGTAGTATTCGATTTGGCTACTTTGGAATTTGGTGATACCTATTTCATGGGATCAGGAGGAGCAGAAATTGTAGTAAAGCAAACCGCTGTATACAATGGGTTTATTTATGCAGCAACAATAAATGACGGTATCCGTAGTGCAAGTATCACAAATCCGAATTTGAATGACTTTAACCAATGGCAACAGGTTGTGGGAGGAAGTTGGCTAGCTGTAGAAACTTTTGGCGCACAATTGATGGCCTTAAATTTAGATCGAAGTTTACAGAAATATTCCGGAGCCGGCTTTACACAAGTTACCCAATTTCCTCAAATAGGACTAGATATGAGAGCTAGGGGAGATAATTTGGTAATCACAACCCAAAACCACCTTTATGTATTCAGTCAAGCATTAGCACAATTAGTACATATTAATGGTATACCAGGAGAAACACTGAGTTTTACATCAGGAACAGTATTACACAATATAATTTATATTGGAACACAGGAAAAAGGAGTGGTACAAACGGCCCTATTGAATCCTACTACATTCAATTTCTTTAAGCCCGATGGACCAGTAAGAAATAATATATTTTCAATTCAAGCATCACCCAATACACTATGGGCAGTTTATGGAGACTATTCACAGTTTTACGACCCATACCCATTAGATTCATATGGCGTGAGTCGATATGCTACACAAACAGGATGGCTGAATATCCCCTATGAAGAACTTTTGGGTGCTAAGAGCATTGTGCGAATAGCAATAAATCCACTAAATGAGAAACAAGTTTATTTCAGTTCTTATTTTTCAGGATTGTTAAAATACACAGATGGAGTCTTTAGTTTATTTAATTCCGATAATAGTGGATTGGAATCTCTAGATCCTGTGAATAAAGATATAAGGATTAATGGATCCGCTTTCGATAAAACAGGAAACCTGTGGGTGACCAATTCAATGATTGAAAAGCCATTGAAAGTTTTAAGAGCAAACAATGCAATACAAACCTACCCATTTACAATTATAGAAAATCCACTAGCAGCAAGTTACGGGAGAATGGTAATTGATAGAAACGGAACAAAATGGTTTGCGAGTAATTCAAATGGAGTCATTGGATTTAATGAAAACTATAATAATAGAGCAAAGAAAATAACGAAAGGGATAGATATGGGAGATTTGCCAAGTGTAGATGTAAGATCTTTGGCGGTTGACAATAGAAATCAACTTTGGATAGGGACAACAAGTGGCTTGCGTGTGTTACCGAGTATTGATAGCTTTATTTCAGAAGATCAACTAACAGCAAATTCTATTATAATTATTGATGATGGTTTAGCGCAAGAGTTAATGTTTAGACAATTTATAACTGATATCTGTGTGGATGGATCCAATAACAAGTGGATTGGTACAGGAGATTCAGGAGTATTTATGGTATCGCCAAATGGACAAAATACAATCTATAGATTTACAAAAGAAAACTCACCACTACCCAGTAATGTGATTAATGATATTGATATTAATCCCACAACAGGAGAAGTATTCTTCGCAACCAAATCGGGGATGGTGTCCTTCAAAGGACTTTCTACGAAACCCAATGATAATTTGAACGATGTATATGTGTACCCGAATCCTGTTCGACCACAATACAAAGGAACAGTGAAAATTAGTGGGTTGATGAATAAAGCAACTATTAAAATTACAGACATCGAAGGGAATTTAGTACATGAAGAAGTTTCAGAAGGAGGAACTATTGAATGGGATACAAAAGCTTTTGGAAAACACTATGTGGCTTCAGGAGTATATATGATCTTTATTTCATCGCAAGATGCAGCAGAAACTAAGGTTAAAAAAGTGATGATTATTCGATAATGCTTGTAAAAACAAAAGCAATAGTAATAAGTGCGATCAAGTATCAGGAGAAAAGTCTTATTGTAAAATGTTTTACAGAAACAGACGGATTGAAAGATTACTTTGTACGAGACGCTTTTTCTTCAAAAAGAAACAATCAAAAAATCGCCTATTTCCAACCGCTTAATATTCTGGAGATTGAAGCCAATCATAAGAATAAAGGGACACTTGAAACATTCAAAGAAGTAAAAATATCCACACCTTACCAGACGATTAATACCGATATTGTAAAAAGCACCATTATTCTTTTTCTATCAGAAGTATTACATCATAGTGTGAAAGAAGAAGGAAAAGATGAATCCCTTTTTTCATATTTAGAAACAGCATTAACATGGCTGGATAATCATGATGAGATTGCAAATTTCCATCTGATATTACTACTAGAAATTACCAAATACCTCGGGTTCTATCCAGATACTTCAGATTCCTCTTGTTCTTTTTTTGAAATGGTAGAAGGAATGTTTACACCCTTTCAAGGAATTAGTTGCCTGTCTGAACATCA
Source organism: Flavobacterium aerium (assembly GCF_030766725.1). Taxonomy (GTDB): domain Bacteria; phylum Bacteroidota; class Bacteroidia; order Flavobacteriales; family Flavobacteriaceae; genus Flavobacterium; species Flavobacterium aerium. The sequence continues at coordinate 180,544 of NZ_JARQWR010000004.1, forward strand.
AACCAATTTATTTAAAAGATTGATTGCCTTACGATTTGATAGTGATCAAAAAAGTTTTCATGTTATTGAACGACAACTATTACTCAAAATAATCATGGATTATTATGTCTTTCACCTGGATGGTTTCAGACGACCAAAATCATTAGATGTTTTAAAAGAGGTCTTCTCATAATTAAATCAATAACTTTTTATTCAGTAGAGAATTTATAAAAAGCCTTAAATAATTTCCATTGGTTGAAAAATGAGATTCTATTTTGATTATCAATTTCTAAGAACTTATAATTAGCATCTTCATCCAGTGCTTTGGGATAAATATACCACGAAGTTCCACCATCAAAAGAAATAAATACTCCAGTATCATTATTAGAGCTGTTATGAAGTAAATAGATCTGATTTCCTTTTTCAATAACATAAAAACCCTTATCCGAAGGGTTGTCAGCAACATCATTTCCTAATTTTAAACTTCCAGAGCCATTTTTAAAAACCAATTTACGACTGTTTAGTAATTGGAAATTTTGGTATTGTTTTATAGTCTCTTTTTCTATTTTAGGAGTCGGTTTAAAATACATCTCTTTTTTTACTTCAAAATGCCACTGATGATTTGCTTTAGTAATGATAGGTTGAAAATAAGGCTTTCCAGAAGTAGGATATTCATCAAAATTCCAAGGACCGAGAGAAATAGTATCATTTTTTATAGCGAAAGCATAAGCATTGTAGTTGCTATTGTAATGAAGATCATCAGGAGTCTTTAAAGAATCAACAACTTTCATATTTTTAAACAAGTAATATACACCCTGTTGAAAATCATATTTTTTCTTGGAATGTTCCTTGGTTTGAAGCGTAAAACCTAAAGCATATTCTTTATCCAAAAATTCTAATTTTCGAAGTTTGTATTGATCAAAATACAACGTCGTTAATTTTTTATTTTCTTTCCACGTTTGACCATCATCTGTGGAAGAATAAATAAATCCAGTAGAAGGAAAGTTATCACTACAATCAGATTGTTGAGAATCGAAACTTTTCTTAATCCATACCGTTTGATATAGAATGTTATTAAAAGAATCAATGTATAAATTATCACTGCTAAAAAGACGAGGATTGTCTTTTGGAAACCAAAGACGAATTGTATTATCATTCTTGTTGAGTAGAGAAAACACTTTTTTTGAACTAGAACAACGGGACATGTCTAAGGAGTAATTGGCCAATCCAAAATATAAATTTTTATCCTTTGTTGGGTGTAGATCTCCTTCAATGTAAGGTTTTGAATATGGCAATACTGCTTTGTCGATTTTTGTGGGTTCTATCTCTTTAGTTATTGTAAAATGCCCTTTGCTAAAATTGGACTGAACCAATTCATCAGCTTTTGTAGTCGTTTCATAGTTGGAGTTACGATAAGAAAGTGATTCATATAGGTCCTTAGTAATTAAGAAATTACGTTGAGAAGCATTCATGATTTTTACAGACCCATTCGCTTCGGGCATATTCTCCAATAACATTTTTGCCCAATTGGGGAAGTAATAATGTCCAGGGATGAATTGTAAAGTAAAGTCTGAAGCAGTTTTTGTTTCTTTGGAGGAGATATATAAATCAAAACCACTCCCTTTTCCCGTAGCTTGGTTAAGATATAAAGTATCTTTTTGATGTATAATTTTGATTTCTAAAAGCCGATCGGTATTGTGGTTTTGAGGAATACGCAAGGATAAATCATTGATGCGTATGTAGTTCTCAAATTTGGAACTTGAATTTGGTAATACGCGTTTAAGGGAATCCGTGGGAATGTTTGGAGATTGATAGAAAACATTATTTATGATTAGGCTATATTCTTTATTCTTTTTAAAGAGGATTTCATTACCGTTATTATCTAAAATGGAATAATAATATCTTGCCGTGAAATCTTGCCAACCCGGTTGTGCATGAAGAGTTGGAGACAATATGCCTACTATTAAAGTGAAGAAGAATATCCAGTTGAATTTTTGTTTTAAATCGATCCCCATTTAGTTGTTCTTTAGTAGCTATTTTTCATCGTAATACACCATTAGTCCGTTGATTAGATCTACATGCTTAATGTTTAGATAGCGCATGTGTTTGATTGTTTTTTTGTAAGTAGTTTGCTCTCTTTTTAAAAAATAAACGGCGACAATAGGTTGCGTTTTTTTATAATTTACGCCAATATAAGTGAGGCTCGGTAGTTGAAAAAAGTTGGTTTTCTGATCCCTATAAAAATTAATATAATCATCAATAGCCTCTTTTTTGGAGGTAATCTCTTCAATTTGGGGTCTTTGCTCTAATCCACATCGTCCAAATGTTTGATAAGGATTTTCGTCAACATTCGCTCGTTTTTTATCAAACTCAATTTTTCCAATGAATAAATTACGCTTTGTTTTATAATCAACCGAATTGTTATTTAGAACAGCCATTAATTGTAACAGGTTTTGAGGCTGATACAGCTCGTTGCTTTTAGATTTTCGAAAATTTTTCAAAAACGATTGCATGCTATTCTCCATATAAATCTGTTGCCAAATACTGTCTTTTTCAGATTGATTTAATACATAAGTGTTTTTGATTTTTGTGATGGTATTTTGTGAGTTAACCCCTGGTTGAATTCCAGATAGTTTAAGAAAAATATGATTTTTGTCCGTTGTAACAAAAGTGGAGTCTTGTCCAAAAGCAAAATGGGAAATGATGAAAAGAAGTAATAAGAAGTAATTTTTCATGCAATAGAAGTGTTTCACAAAAGGGACAAGCAATTATCGAATATACATAAGTTTATAAGATTGACAAAATAAACATTCTCTAACCATTTAAGACAGAGCTTTTAAGCTTCCCATTGAGCTTAAAACCTCAATGGGATTATATTCTTTATTCATTAATCCATTGTAGTAAAGATGCTCTTTCTACAATATTCCAAGAATGAGGATGCTTTTCTCCATTTGCTCTTATTCCTCGGTTTTCAGTTTTAATTAATTCAGCTTTTGTGCTTCCTAAATTGACTAATGAATGATATGTTTTTTCCTGTTTATGAACATTTAAATCTTCATACGTTCTGTTTTTATTTTTCATCTGCCATTCCAAATCAGGCTCACAATAAAATCTAACTTTTATATTTTTTAGGAATTCAATATTAGCAGTTGAGTTACAAGAAAAAATATAAGGAGAAACTGCTTTATACTTTTCGATGTCAGTTTCAGGTTTTCCTATTTCTTTTTCTAACATTTCAACTAAAAAAACGCCTTCTTCAACAGCGTCTTTATCAACATTCTTTTTTATGTCATTTTTTGCGCCCTTATATAATTCTTCTAAATCTAATGGTGAATCAACAGCAAAGGTTCCCTTAGGTCGAATTGCATTTTTTGTTTTCAATAAATAATTAGTAAGTAATACGGAAACATTTCCTCCGCTCGAAAAACCACCAATATAAATATTTTCTTTTTTCACTTCATTTTGATCAAGAATTGAATTTATAGCCTTACTATATTCAATTTTATCACCCTCAGATAAGTATAATTTTTGATTGTAATTTAAAAGTAAAGTTGTTATTCCTTCTTTCTCCAAATCTTGTAGAAAAAAGGCTTCTTTTTTTGTATTTTCAATATCACAAGGATAACAAGGGAATAAAATTAAAACCGCTTTTTGATCCAGCGATATTTTTAACTCGTAGTTTTTATCTTTTACAATTTTAATTTCCTTTTTTTCTTTTTTACAACAAACTAAAAAAAAGGAAATGAATAAAATGAAGAGGGCTTTTTTAGTACTTAAATTCATAATAGTATAAAATGATTTTTTTAAAAGAGAAATGTCAATTGACAAATATATACAAGTTTGTATTATTCTTTTTTGGTTGTCTAGAATAAATTAAATTGTCCTCTTTTGAGTTCGTTCTTTTGGGATTTTTTTAATATAAAAAAGGCCTATATTTAATAGAGAAAAAGAGGAAATTAAAAAAAGGTATTAGATTACTATTCAGCCGATAAAAAGTTGTATAAAGACTGCAATTAATTTAAAAATCCTTATTTTCGCAAATCGATTTAAGAAAATGACAAAATGAGTAAGAAATTTACTGAATACAAAGGACTTGACTTGCCAACAGTGGCGTCAGAAGTGCTCGATTTTTGGAAAAAAGAAAATATTTTTGAAAAAAGCATTACTACACGAGAAGGAAACCAACCATACGTGTTTTTTGAAGGACCACCTTCAGCGAACGGATTACCAGGAATTCATCACGTTATGGCACGTTCGATTAAGGATATTTTTTGTCGATATAAAACACAAAAAGGATTTCAAGTTAAACGTAAAGCCGGATGGGATACCCATGGATTACCGGTTGAATTAGGAACGGAAAAAGAACTTGGAATTACAAAAGAAGATATTGGTAAAACCATCACTATAGAAGAATACAACGAAGCGTGTAAACGAACAGTTATGCGTTATACCGACGTATGGAATGACCTTACTGAAAAAATGGGATATTGGGTAGATATGGAAGATCCATACATCACCTATAAATCCAAGTACATGGAAACTGTATGGTGGTTGTTGAAACAAATCTACGATAAGGATTTGATGTACAAAGGATACACAATCCAGCCGTATTCTCCAAAAGCAGGAACAGGACTAAGCTCACATGAGGTAAACCAGCCTGGAAGTTACCGTGATGTAACCGATACGACTATTGTAGCGCAGTTCAAAGCAAAACAAGAAAGCCTACCTTCTTTTTTACAAGGATTAGGAGCGATCGATTTTATGGCATGGACCACTACGCCTTGGACTTTACCTTCGAATACAGCATTAACCGTTGGACCAAAAATAGATTACGTTTTAGTTAAAACATACAATCAATATACATTTGAATTCATTCAAGTTGTATTGGCAAAAGCATTAGTTGGAAAACAATTTGCAGGTAAATACTTTGAAGTAGAAGAAGCTGCTTTAGAAGATTACAAACCCGAAGACAAAAAAATTCCATATACTGTTGTTAAGGAATTTAAAGGAGCCGATTTAGTTGGAATACAATACGACCAATTATTACCGATTGCATTACCGTACCAAAATCCGGAAAATGCATTTAGAATAATAGCAGGAGATTTCGTTACAACAGAAGATGGTACGGGAATTGTACATACAGCACCAACATTTGGAGCCGATGATGCAAGAGTAGCAAAAGAAGCACAACCAGAAGTTCCACCAATGTTAGTTTTAGATGATGCTGGAAACCCAGTGCCACTAGTAGATTTACAAGGGAAATTCACGAAACACATGGGTATTTATGCTGGTAAATATGTGAAGAATGAGTATTACAATGATGGAGAAGCACCAGAGAAATCAATTGACGTAGAATTAGCAATACGTTTAAAAGAAGAAAACAAAGCGTTCAAGGTTGAAAAATATGTACATAGTTACCCACACTGTTGGAGAACCGATAAACCAATCCTATACTACCCATTAGATTCATGGTTCATCAAAGTTACAGATGTAAGAGACCGTATGTTTGATTTGAATGAAACAATCAATTGGAAACCAAAATCAACTGGAGAAGGACGTTTTGGGAATTGGTTGAAAAATGCAAACGACTGGAATTTATCCCGTTCACGCTATTGGGGAATACCATTGCCTATTTGGAGAACAGAAGATAAAACAGAAGAGATAATAATAGGATCAGTAGAAGAATTAGTTACCGAAATTCAGAAAGCGATCAAAGCAGGAGTAGCCTCAGAAAATCCATTTGAAGGATTTGAACCAGACAATATGAGTGAATCGAACTATGATTTAGTGGATTTACATAAAAACGTAGTCGATAAAATTACATTGGTATCACCATCAGGAAAACCAATGAACCGTGAAACAGATCTAATTGATGTTTGGTTTGATTCAGGAGCAATGCCATACGCACAATGGCATTACCCTTTTGAGAACAAAGATTTAATAGATGCTAAGAAAGATTTCCCTGCAGACTTTATTGCTGAAGGAGTAGATCAAACGAGAGGATGGTTCTATACATTACACGCCATAGCAACATTGGTTTTTGATCAAGTAGCCTATAAAAATGTAGTGTCAAATGGATTAGTTTTAGATAAAAATGGACAGAAAATGTCTAAACGTCTAGGTAATGCAGTAGATCCATTCACAACATTAGAAGAATATGGACCCGATGCCACACGTTGGTATATGATTGCCAACGCGAATCCATGGGATAACTTGAAGTTTGATATTGAAGGTGTTGCAGAGGTACGCAGAAAGTTCTTTGGAACATTGTACAACACCTATTCGTTCTTTAGTTTGTATGCAAATATTGATAATTTCACCTACGCAGAAGCGGAAATTCCTCTAGAGGAAAGACCCGAAATTGACCGTTGGATTTTATCAGAATTACATACATTAATAAAAGATGTAGATGCATTCTATGCAGATTATGAACCTACAAAAGTAGCGAGAGCAATTTCAGATTTTGTACAGGAAAACTTGAGTAATTGGTACGTACGTTTATGCAGAAGACGTTTCTGGAAAGGAGAATACAATACAGATAAGATTGCAGCCTATCAAACGCTATATACCTGTTTGGTAACCGTTGCAAAATTAGGATCAGCGATTGCACCTTTCTTTATGGATAAACTTTACAAAGATTTAACGCAAACAACACAAACTGAATCATTTGACTCAGTACATTTGTCGACGTTTCCAGAATATGCTGATAACTTTGTTAATAAATCACTAGAAAGTCAGATGCAGAAAGCGCAAACAATTTCTTCACTAGTATTATCCCTACGTAAAAAGGAAATGATAAAAGTGCGTCAACCGCTGCAAAAGGTTATGATTCCTGTGTTTGACGAGAATCAACGCAATGAAATTGAGGCCGTTTCTGACCTGATAAAAGCTGAGGTTAACGTGAAAGAAGTAGTACTTCTGGACGATGCATCAGGTATATTAGTGAAGCAAATTAAGCCAAACTTTAAAGCACTAGGGCCACGATTTGGAAAAGATATGGGTCTGATTTCCAAAGATATACAGGCTTTTTCGCAAGAGCAAATCAGTGAGTTAGAGCGCGTTGGGAATATGGATATTGCTATCTCAGGGAAAAGTGTTAATTTAACTTCTGAAGACGTAGAGATTACGTCACAAGATATTGAGGGATGGTTGGTAGCAAATTCAGGTAATATCACGGTTGCACTTGATATTACAATTAACGAAGATTTGCGAAAAGAAGGAATTGCAAGAGAACTTGTAAATAGAATTCAGAATATTAGAAAAGAATCCGGTTTTGAAGTGACGGACAAGATAAAAGTATATTTACAAAAAGATGGGATTCTGGAAGAAGCCATAAAGAGTAACGAAGAATATATTAAAGCTGAAACGCTCACAGAAGAACTAATAGTAAAAGACAGTATCCCCGAGGGTACAGTGATAGAATTTGATGAAATAAAAACTGTGTTATCCATTTCAAAATAATAAATTTATGGTAGATGAGAAAGTAAGATACTCAGATCTAGACTTAGCTGAGTTCAAAGAAATAATCAACAATAAAATCGATAAAGCGAAAGCCGATTTAGACTTGATTAAAAGTGCTTATATGAATGATTTGAATAATGGGACGGATGATACATCACCTACATTCAAGGCTTTTGAAGAAGGTAGTGAAACAATGTCAAAAGAAGCAAATTCCCAATTAGCAACTAGACAAGAGAAATTCATACGTGATTTAAAAAATGCGTTAATTCGTATTGAGAACAAAACGTACGGTCTTTGTAAAGTAACTGGAAAGTTAATTGGAAAAGAAAGATTGAAGCTAGTTCCACACGCTACAATGAGTATTGAAGCAAAGAACATGCAGAAATAATTCGGTGAAACTATGCTTGAAGAAGAAAACGTAGTTCATCTATGGATTGGTAGTAATTTTTCCTCGGAAGAAAACTATATGGAGTATTTCAAATTAGATTACTCCGTTGAAGGAGACTTTGACAATCCAGACTATAAACTATGCGGCTTTTGTAAAGATATAGGCACACAATGGTACGATGAGGACTTTATAGGAATCATACCCCGTCAAGACAATGAAGTGACATTAGATGAAATTCTGATAGAGGCAGCAATTGATCAAGACGAATGGATTTCAGTCAAAAAACACTGTGACAAACTTGGAATTAAAAAAGCAAATGCCCTATTTTGGTATCAAGACGCAGAATTGACAATAGACGAATCAATTAATAACCAATACAATGAGTTGAAATATATCGGGGTATTCAAAGGAGATTAATACGTAACAAAAAACAAAAATTGAAGTTGGCTTTATGCCTTTCATACATAAAAGTAAACGCTCCTTTAAGGAGCGTTTTTTATACCAGTACAACAGTGCAAAAGAAAAAGAGACTAAAAAGGATTACAAATAAAGCATTTAACGTTCTTTTGTGAGAGAGTTATATGTATAATATTGTTATTTTTGTCGCATTAAAAAAAGAAAAATGTCATTAAAGAAAGCGTGCCTATTAATTTTTATCATTCTATTAGTTGATCAAATTTCAAAAATTTATATCAAAACAAATTTCATTATTGGTGAAGATGTAAAAGTATTTGATTGGTTTAAAATTCTTTTTATAGAAAACGAAGGGATGGCTTGGGGAGCAAAAATACCAGGATCATACGGGAAGCTGTTTTTGACACTTTTTAGACTTGTAGCAGTTACAGGAATTGGATATTGGTTGTATGATTCGGTGAAAAAACACAGTTCAAACTATTTAATTGTAGCCGTAGCCCTGATTTTTGCAGGAGCATTTGGTAATATCATTGATTCAGTGTTTTACGGACTTATTTTTAATGACAGTACGACAGAATTAGCAACCCTATTTTCAGATCAACCTTACGGAACCCTATTCCATGGTAAAGTAGTAGATATGCTTTATTTTCCAATGTGGCAAGGAAACCTTCCTAATTGGTTACCTATCTGGGGAGGACAATACTTTACATTCTTCGAGCCAATTTTTAATATTGCCGATATGGCTATTTCCACAGGCGTAGGAATATTAATTGTATTCAATAAAAAAGCATTTAAATCATAATTCAATTTTTTAAGATTGAATCCTATAAAAAAAGAGACTATACCATATAGTCTCTTTTTTTATATTATAAGTTTTTCTTTCGATAAGGTGCTACACATTAAATTTATACACATGATTCGGTGTAATACAATAATCCAAAGCAATGTCATTTTCATAAACATCATCAATACTCTGCTCTGCGGGGAAAAAGGATAATCCAATTTTTAATACATCCGGTTTACATTCCGATAAAAACTGATCGTAAAACCCTTTTCCGTAACCCACACGTTGCCCTTTTAAGTCAAAAGCCAATAGCGGAACAAAAACCACATCGATCTTACTGGAAGGGACCTCAATTCCATCAACAGGCTCAGGAATATTATATTCATTCTTTCGAATAGTAGTATTATCAGTCAATAAGAAATGAATCATTTTTCGAGTAACAAAATCGCTTTTGGAAAGAATCACATCCTTGTCTTTACCCGCTAAAATTTGCAATATAAACTCGGTGTCAATTTCATGATGCTCCACAATCGATAAGAATAAATGATAGTATGTTTTATTCCAAATAGGCAGTTTCAATAATTGATTAGCAATTGTTAAACTATATTCTTCCAGCTGTATAGCTGAAATTTCTTTTCGAAGCCCTTTATATTTTAAGCGAAGTTCTTTTTTAGTCATTAGATTTCAAAACATTGGATAAATGATAAATAGCATCACCCTGATAAACAATAGAAGTATGATTAACATTAATTACATAGCCTGAATTTGGAGCCTTTACTTTATGTTCAAATTTTCCGAATGGATCTGTAATGGTCGCTAATATCTCTCCTTTTTCTACATACTTCCCTGCTTCAGTAATATGATGAAATAAACCCGAATACTTAGCTCGCATCCATACCGATTTCTCTATATAAATGGTCTCTTTGTGAGGTTGAGAAACTTTTAGTCGACCCGAAAGCATATCAAAGTGCTTTAGAATTCTTTTGGCACCCTCAACACCCTCATTTGTAATGCCTGGATTTATATCTTGGGATTTTCCACCTTCAAACAAAAGCATTTTTACACCCGCTTTATCACAAGAGTTTCTAAAAGAATTAGAGATGTTTTTGGAAAACAAAGTAAAAGGAGCTTGAAAAATATCTGCTAAATCCTTAAGATCTTTGTTGTTAGGAACAATTCGGATTTGAGCCGCATTAAAACGACTGGCTCCGCCAGAATGGAAATCAATACAATAATCCACATTCGGTATTATTTCCTGCATGAGATAATAAGCAAAACGACTCGCTAAAGAACCTTTTTTACTACCCGGAAAAACACGATTTAAATCACGACCATCTGGAAATTCTCGACTCTGATTCACAAAACCAAAAATATTAATAATTGGAATACAGATAATAGTGCCTCGCTTAGGTTTGTTTACTTTTTTAGTGATAATCTGTCGAACAATCTCTGTTCCATTAATTTCATCCCCATGCAGTCCTGCAGAAAATAAAATAACAGGTCCATCAATAGTAGAACGTTCAATAATTATTGGAATTTTTAATTTGGTCATTGTGTGTAATTTCGCAATTTCCATATTAATCGTTCGACTTTCGCCAGGAGCAATAACCTCCCCTAGAATCGTAATATCTTTCGTATGCATCTTATTCATAAAATAGTAAAAGATAAAAGTAAGTAAATTCTTTTTATGAAGCCACTTTGGTGTTATTTTAGTCAGTAGATTTTCTTAACTTTGTTAGATGGAACTAACGCCGTTAACTTTACAAATTCAGACTTTACCCGACAGTCCTGGGGTTTATCAGTATTATGATAAAGATGATAAAATCCTATACGTTGGTAAAGCTAAAAACCTAAAAAAGAGAGTTGCATCCTACTTCAATAAAGTACACGATACAGCAAAGACCAATGTATTGGTCAAAAAGATTGTTTCCATAAAACACATTGTAGTTCCTACAGAAACCGATGCACTCCTATTAGAAAATAATTTAATAAAGAAATTACAGCCTAGATATAATGTCCTCTTAAAAGACGATAAAACCTATCCTTGGATTTGTATTAAAAATGAACCTTTTGCAAGGATATTTTCAACCCGTAGAATGATAAAAGATGGGTCAGAATATTTTGGACCCTATACCAGTGGGAAAACGGTACATATGCTATTAGACTTAATTAAAGAATTATATCCCTTACGAACCTGTAATTACGACCTAAGCCTAGCAAATATTCAATCAGGGAAATTTAAAGTTTGTCTGGAATACCATATTGGAAACTGTCTTGGTCCATGCGAGGACAATCAATCCCAACAAGATTACCAAAATAACATCAATGCAATTCGTGAAATCTTGAAAGGAAACTTCAAAGAATCATTAAAAGAATTCAAGAAAATAATGCTCGATTATGCATCAAAAATGCAATTTGAAGAAGCACAAAAAATTAAAGAAAAAATAGATATACTGGAAAATTATCAATCCAGATCAACCATATTAAATCCGAAAATTACAAACATCGATGTGTTCTCGATTGTATCCGATGAGAGTTTTGCCTATGTCAATTTTCTGCAAATTTCACATGGAGCGATTATTCGATCCCATACAATGGAATTGAAAAAGAAACTAGATGAAACCGATGAGGAACTTTTAGAATTAGCCGTGATTGAATTAAGACAACGCTTTCAATTAATGTCGAAAGAAGTTATCGTTCCATTTGAAATTGAATTAGGAGAAAACGTAAAAGTCACAGTTCCGAAATTAGGAGATAAAAAACAGATCTTAGATTTATCCATTCGCAATGCGAAGTTCTATAGAATGGATCAGCTGAAACAAATTAAAATCGTAGATCCAGATCGTCACGTTAAGAGAATTATGGCGCAAATGCAAAAAGATTTACGATTATCAGTTGAACCAAGACACATAGAATGTTTTGATAACTCTAATATTCAGGGAACAAATCCAGTTGCTGCCTGCGTGGTATTCAAAGATGGGAAACCCAGTAAAAAAGATTACCGTCATTTTAATATTAAAACAGTAGAAGGACCAAACGATTTTGCTTCAATGGAAGAAGTGGTATATCGACGCTATAAGCGATTATTAGATGAAAATGAGCCATTGCCGCAGTTGATCATCATTGATGGAGGAAAAGGACAGCTATCATCAGCGCTAAAAAGCATTGATGATTTAGGATTGCGAGGTAAAATAGCGATTATAGGAATAGCCAAAAGATTAGAAGAGTTATTTTATCCAGGCGATTCAGTTCCGCTATATTTGGATAAAAAATCAGAAACATTAAAAATTATTCAACAACTTCGAAATGAAGCACACCGATTTGGGATAACATTTCATAGAGATAAACGAAGTAAAAATGCTTTACAAACCTCAATTGAAACAATTCCGGGAATAGGAGAAAAGACTATGGTTACCCTTCTGAAACAATTTAAATCGGTGAAAAGAATTGCAGCAGCTTCAGAAGAAGATATTGCCGCAGTAGTAGGACTTTCTAAAGCAAAAAAAATTACTGAATTTTACAAATCAACAGATCAAAAATAACAAGTATGAAAAAAATTATTTTAGTAATGGCTTTGTTTTCTGTTCTGGTGAATTGTTTCTCCCAAGAAAAAGAAAAAGGATACAAAGTCGGTCTAGTGTTGAGTGGTGGTGGGGCAAAAGGCTTAGCGCACATTGGAGTTCTAAAAGCTTTGGAAGATGCAGGTGTAGAAATAAGCTATATTGGTGGAACCAGTATGGGAGCTATCATTGGAGGGCTCTATGCATCAGGATATTCAGCTAGAGAAATAGATTCGATTTTTAAAGTAACCGATTTTGAAAATATAATTCAAGATAATCTTCCACGAACAGTAAAGTCATTTTATGAAAAAGAAAATGATGATAAATATGCTATTACATTACCGTTTAATAAATTTAAAATAGGGATTCCTATTGCCTTTTCTAAAGGACAAAATACCTATAATCTATTGAATCGATTAACCTATCGCGTACATCATATCAATGACTTTAATCAACTGCCAATTCCATTTTTATGTGTGGCAACCGACATTGAAAATGGACAAGCGGTAATTTTGAATAAAGGATATTTACCACAAGCAATGAAAGCGAGCGGAGCTTTCCCATCGCTATTTAGCCCTGTTGAAATCGATGGTAGATTCTTAATTGATGGAGGCGTGGTCAATAATTATCCGTTGAAAGAGGTAAGAGCCTTAGGAGCAGATATTATTATTGGAGTAGATGTACAGGACAATTTAATGAATCGCGAAAGAATGTCTTCTGCGGCAAGTGTGGTAATGCAGATTGTCAATTTTCAAATGTATCAAGGCATGGAAGAAAAGGCAAAAGAAACCGACATTTATATAAAACCAAATATTAAAGGATTTAATGTAATCTCATTTGATGCAGGAAATCAAATTATAAAAAATGGAGAAGAAGCGGCAAATGTATTTAAAGAAGAATTGGTTGCTCTAGCAGCAAAACAGAAACAAACAAGCAAAATAAAAATACCCTTTAACTTTTCTAGAATTGATACCATTTGTATTAATAAAGTAGAAATAAAAGGGAACAAGAATTATTCAAATGCCTATATTTTAGGGAAGATGAGGTTTAAGTCCCATCAAACGATGGCTTTTGATCGATTGGATGCTGGATTAAGTAGTTTGAATGCAACCCAAAACTTTAAGAAAATTGACTACCAATTGAAAGCGACAGATGAAGGTGATGATTTGGTATTAGATTTAAAAGAAAGTGATATAAAATCATATCTAAGATTTGGTGTTCATTATGACGGATTGTATAAAAGTGCAGCGTTAATCAATTATACGAAGAAGAATTTGTTGTTTAAAAACGATGTTGCTTCCATTGACTTTATGTTAGGAGATAATCTCCGATACAATTTGGATTATTATGTGGATAATGGATTCTATTGGAGTTTCGGATTTAAATCAAGATACAATCGTTTCGATGCCAATGTAGCAATACCTAAAGATGACGAAGAAATTGCATCACAAATTGGGATTAATAAGTTTAATATTAAATATACTGATATCACAAACCAGGTATATTTACAAACGTTATTTCGACAAGTATTTTCTGTAGGAGCAGGAATTGAGCATAAGTACATCAAGATGGATAGTGAAACGATAAATGGGCTTTTTCTACAAAGAGAAAACTATTATGGAATCTATGGTTACATAAAATATGATACCTATGACAATAAATATTTTCCTAGAAACGGAGAATATTTTAATGGGGATTTTAAATGGGTATTATTGTCTTCAGATGATAATATAGACGAAGTAAGCAAATTTTCTATATCAGAAGCGAGAATGGGTATTGCTAGGACATACTTAAAAAAAGTAACATTTAGAGCACAAGCAGAAGGAGGATTTTCCATTGGAAGAATTCCACAAGCACAATACTTTTTGTTAGGAGGGTATGGGTTTAATGAAATTAATGGTTTCAAGCCGTTCTTCGGATATGATTTTTTAGCATTATATGGAGATACCTATATCAAAGGAATGGTAGGTGTTGATTATGAGATATTCAGAAAAAACCATATCAATTTTTATGCGAATTATGCAAATATCGGAGAACAACTGTTAAATGACTTTAATTTATTCTCAAAACCCACATTTTCAGGGTATGCCATTGGTTATGGATTAGAGACATTAATTGGGCCTGTTGAGGTGAAACATTCGTGGTCGCCAGAGACAAGAAAACATTATTGGTCGTTTAATGTCGGTTTTCAGTTTTAACTATCTTCTAAACTTTCTGTTAATTTTATTGTGGAATGTTCTGCAAAAAAACAATATATTTGAGGCCAATAACAAATAAACCGGAGAATATATGTCAATTTGGAGAAGAAAATCATTCGCATCATTAGTCGAAGAAGCCTCAGAAACAGATAAAGGATTAAAAAGAACTTTGTCTTCTAGATCGCTAGTAGCGCTAGGAGTAGGAGCTATTATTGGAGCGGGATTATTTTCTTTAACCGGTATTGCCGCAGCCGAACATGCAGGGCCAGCGGTAACAATTTCTTTTGTGGTTGCAGCAGTAGGATGTGCCTTTGCAGGTTTGTGTTATGCTGAATTTGCGTCGATGATTCCTGTAGCAGGAAGTGCTTATACCTACTCTTATGCTACAATGGGTGAGTTTATGGCGTGGATTATTGGTTGGGATTTAGTTTTGGAATATGCACTTGCAGCAGCAACTGTAGGAGTAAGTTGGTCCCGATACCTATTAGAATTATTAAGTAAATACAATATACACTTACCACCGGAATTAATTTGTTCTCCGTGGGAATCTTTAAAATTAAGTGATGGTACCGTTTTAGAAGGAGGTATCATCAATTTACCTGCTATTTTTATTGTTTGTATTCTATCAATGTTGTTAATGCGTGGAACGAAAGAATCAGCAAAAATAAATAACATCCTGGTGGTTGTAAAAGTATTAGTTGTGATTCTATTCATCGTTTTAGGATGGAGTTATATCGATCAAGCGAATTATGTACCTTACATTCCTGAAAACACAGGTGTAAAAGGACAATTTGGATGGTCCGGTATTGCAGCAGGTGCGGCCACTGTATTCTTTGCCTTTATTGGTTTTGATGCCGTTTCTACAGCAGCACAAGAAGCAAAAAATCCACAAAAAGGTATGCCGATAGGGATTTTAGGATCGCTATTAGTTTGTACGATACTATATGTTTTATTTGCACACGTAATGACAGGATTAGTTCCGTATTACGAATTTGCTGGAGATGCAAAACCAGCAGCAACAGCCTTTGCTAAAACAGGATATTCATTTTTGCAAACAGGATTGATTGTTGCAATTTTAGCAGGATATACTTCGGTTATATTAGTAATGCTTTTAGGTCAAAGCCGTGTATTCTACTCCATGAGTAAAGATGGTCTTTTGCCAAAATTCTTTGGAGATATTCATCCAAAATTCCATACACCATGGAAAACAAATATTTTCTTTATGTTCTTCATTAGTATTTTTGCGGGATTTGTTCCAGTAAGTGATTTAGGACACATGGTAAGTATCGGAACATTATTAGCATTTGCTTTAGTATGTATTGGAGTATTAGTAATGCGTAAAAAAATGCCAGATGTACCAAGATCATTTAGAACACCATTAGTTCCATTTGTACCAATTGCAGGAGTTTTGGTTTGTTTCTATTTAATGTATTCTTTACCATCCGAAAGTTGGATCCGATTAATAATCTGGATGGCATTAGGGATAATAATATATTTCCTTTACGGTAAAAAACGCAGTAAGTTGAATAAAGAGTAAAGAACTTACTCCTATAATATATAAAGAAGATATTAGGGTATTAAATTATTAATACTTTAATATCTTTCCTTTTTTTTTAATATTTGAGAATTAATAAGTAAAAAAAATAAATTTTTCCGATATTTGTGTAGGCTAAAAAGCTAGTAAGCTGCAGGTTAATATTATAGATCTTTTAACTAAAAGGATAATCCAAAATCAGTATCTTGTACGAAGTATCTTTTTACCTAACATTATTAAATTTTCATCATTATGCCTTTATATCATAAACTGGGGGATTTCCCTCAAAAAAGACATACGCAATTTGAGAAACCAAATGGAGGGCTTTATTACGAACAGCTTTTCGGTACCGAAGGTTTTCATGGGCACTCATCTTTGTTGTATCATGTTCATAGGCCAACACAAGTAAAAGAGATTTTAAAATCATACAGTGTTGAGCCGAAAATTGCAATTAATAAAAATATTAAATCATTGTTGTTGAAAGGCTTTGAGCTGAAGCCAGAAGACGATTTTTTGGATAGTAGAAAAGCAATGCTTGTGAATAAGGATTGTACTATTGGTTTAGCAGCACCTCAAAAATCATTACGCAGTTATTTCTATAAAAATGCCGATGCAGATGAAATGATTTTTATTCACCGTGGAAAAGGGAAACTTCGTACCATGATGGGGAATATTGATTTTGAATATGGTGATTATCTAATTATTCCAAGAGGGATAATCTATCAAATTGATTTTGAAACAAGTGATAACAGATTGTTTTACGTGGAATCATTTGCGCCATTTTATACGCCAAAACGATATAAAAATGAATCAGGACAACATTTAGAACACTCCCCATTTTGTGAGAGAGATTTTAAACTGCCAACTGAATTGGAAACATTTGATGAAAAAGGAGACTTTTTAATCAAGATAAAAAAAGAAGGAATGTTGCATGAAGTAGTATATGCAACACATCCATTTGATGTTGTAGGATGGGATGGGTATAATTTTCCATACGGATTCAGTATTCATAATTTTGAACCTATAACAGGAAGAATCCATCAACCGCCTCCAGTACATCAAACATTTGAGACATCTACTTTTGTAGTATGCTCTTTTTGTCCACGTTTATATGATTATCACCCGAAATCAATTCCAGCACCATACAATCATAGTAATATTGATAGTGATGAAGTGTTGTACTATGTAGATGGTGATTTCATGAGCCGTAATAATATTGAACAAGGACATATAACATTACACCCTAAAGGGATTCCACACGGACCAGCACCAGGAGCAATGGAACGTAGTATTGGACATACAAAAACAGAAGAATTAGCTGTTATGGTTGATACTTTCCGTCCATTAATGGTTACCGAAGAAGCAATGGGATTAGACGATGGGAAATATTATAAATCTTGGGTAGACTAGAATAACAATGGGTGAAATGAGTAAATTGGATGCAGATCCAATGGGGTTAATTCTTGGAGTCTTATCTATAGTAATCACGATGTCGGGTTGTTGTTGCGGTCCCTTAGCAGGGATTTCAATAGTATTAAGCATTATAGGATGGTACATGTGTTCAAGTAGTTTAAAAAAATATGCTGAAGAACCCGAATTGTATTCCTATCAAAGTTATAATAATGTAAAAATGGCGAGAGTCATGAATATTGTGATTTTTGTGCTATCAATATTATATATTGCCGGAATCATTATTGCCTTTTTGGGATATTGGGTTATGCCAGCAAATATGAATTATTCAGAACTTGATTTTTAAGGTTTTAATATTTTTAAAGAGAAACTATGTTGAATTATAGAGTTGATATTACCAGTCATTTGAGAGCCATGTGGTGAGTCTGGTATTTTGAAAAGATAAACAACTAACAAGCAATTTAAAAAAATATATTACCATGTCAAAAGAAGTTAAAAACGTAGAATACGGATTAGAAAAAATATTTGAAGGAGCACAAGATTTCCTTCCATTATTGGGGACAGATTATGTTGAGTTATATGTAGGAAATGCAAAACAAGCAGCTCACTTTTATAAAACAGCATTTGGATACCAATCATTAGCATACGCAGGATTGGAAACAGGAGTTAGAGACAGAGCATCTTATGTTTTAAAACAAGATAAAATACGTCTTGTACTAACAACACCATTAACAGAAAATTCTCCAATCAACGAGCATTTAAAAAAACATGGAGATGGAGTTAAAGTTGCAGCTTTATGGGTTGAAGATGCTACAAGTGCATTTGAAGAAACTACAAAACGTGGGGCTAGACCATTTATGGAACCTACAGTGGAGAAAGATGAATTTGGAGAAGTAGTACGTTCAGGAATTTATACTTATGGAGAAACAGTACACATCTTCGTAGAACGTAAAAATTACAATGGAGTTTTCCTTCCAGGTTATAGAGAATGGAAAACAGATTATAATCCTACGCCAACAGGTTTGAAATATATTGACCACATGGTTGGAAATGTAGGTTGGGGCGAGATGAATACATGGGTGAAATGGTATGAAGATGTGATGGGATTTGTAAACTTCCTATCATTTGATGACAAGCAAATTAATACAGAGTACTCTGCATTAATGAGTAAAGTGATGTCAAATGGGAATGGAAGAATTAAATTTCCAATCAACGAGCCGGCAGAAGGAAAGAAAAAATCTCAAATTGAGGAATATTTGGAATTCTACGGTGGACCTGGAATTCAGCACATCGCTATTGCTACAGATGATATTATTAAAACGGTATCAGAATTAAAAGCAAGAGGTGTGGAATTTTTATCTGCTCCTCCACACGCATACTACGAGGCTATTCCAGAAAGATTAGGAGAGCACATGAAAATGATGAAAGAAGATTTAGGTGTAATTGAGAAATTAGCAATTATGGTAGATGCAGATGAAGAAGGCTATTTATTGCAAATTTTTACTAAGCCAGTTCAAGATCGTCCTACGTTATTCTTTGAAATTATTCAAAGAATGGGGGCAAGAGGCTTTGGTGCAGGTAACTTCAAAGCACTTTTTGAATCAATTGAGCGTGAACAAGAATTAAGAGGAACGTTATAATTTCTAATTATTTTTAAGATATTGATAATTTTAAACCAGTAAAAAGGCTGTTGATTGCATATAATGTGTTAAAGTTGGTTTTTTGATAAAAAAAAGTAAAAACTTATATACCTTTGCACTCGCAAAATAAGAGGTCGTAATTCCTCGAGTTTTGTATAAATTTTCATAATTTATAGTTTTTTGGTTGGTTAATAGCATAAAAACTCAGTCATTTTTTTGACTGGGTTTTTTTGTTTTAATACATTTGGAATAGAAATTGTATTTTGTATACCCAAATCCCATTAATCTATTCAATATGAAAAAAATAATCATTCTTTTTGTGCTTACGATATCAATTAGTTTACAAGCACAAACAAAAGAAACATTTACTGTTGGCGAATGGTTTAAGTTTAGAATCCATTATGGGTTAGTAAATGCGGGTTATGCTACTGTTGAAGTGAAAGAAGGTATAAAAAACAATAAAAAAGTTTTTCATGCTGTTGGGAATGGATATACTACAGGAGTTACTAAGCTCTTTTTTAAAGTAAATGACGATTATCAAAGCTATTTTGATAAAACTACAGGTCAGCCTTATCATTATATTAGAAAAATAGATGAAGGAGGATATAAAAAAAATCAAGAAGGATTTTTTAATCAATCAAACAATACAGTATTCGTTAAAGATTACAAACATGATTCTGAAAAGACGCTATCAGTACCCGAAAATGTACAAGATATTATGTCTTCATTTTACTACTTGAGGAATCATCCGGACATCGATAAACTTAAAATCGGGGAGTCGATTACAATTGATATGTTTTTTGACGAAGAAACGTTCAAGTTTAAGTTAAAATATATTGGTAAAGAGGATATAAAAACTAAATTTGGGAAGATTTCCACTTTAGTATTTAAACCTTCTGTGCAAGCAGGTCGAGTTTTTAAAGAAAAAGAAAGCTTAACGGTTTGGATTTCAGATGATGAGAATAAAATACCGGTTAGAATTAAAGCAAGTTTAGCCGTTGGTTCATTAAAAGCTGATCTAGAAGAATATAAAGGACTGAAAAACCCTTTTACCATAAAAGTTGAATAAAAAATGAATACCATACCCCATTTAGAAGCACAATTAGAACGATTAGACGAGAAATTTAAGGCAATAAACCAAAAAACTGAAACCCATCTTGAAGGGTTAATTTGGTCTAAGCCGATAACATATTGGGACTATATTCAAACAGATGCCCTGTTGAGTATCCAAACACAACGTACAACTTTACCCGATGAAATGGTTTTTATCATGTATCATCAGGTAAATGAACTTCTTTTCAAAATGATTTTGTGGGAAATTAATCAGATATCACACACTGAACTCCCGTCAACAAGTTATTTTACAGAAAAACTAATGCGCATTAGTCGGTATTTCGACATGTTGACCACTTCTTTTGATATTATGAAAGAAGGAATGGCAGTAGAACAATACATGAAATTTAGAAATACACTTACACCAGCCAGTGGATTCCAAAGTGCACAATACAGATTGATTGAATTTTGTTCAACCGATTTGATTAACCTAATCGATAACCGTTTCAGAGCAACAATTGATCGCAATACACCGTTTGATCATGCTTTTGAGCACCTATATTGGCAGGCAGCAGGAAAAGATTATCACACAGGAAAAAAATCCTATTTACTTCTTGAGTTTGAAAAGAAATACAAGAAGACTTTTATGGATTATATGGAAGAATATAATACAATCAATCTTTGGCAGAAATTTAAAGAACTTCCAATAGAAGATCAAAAAGACAAAGCATTAGTCGATGCAATGCGTCATTATGACCATACGGTCAATATTACGTGGGTTATGGGGCATTTTAATGCAGCAAAGAAGTATTTAGATAGTGGTAAGGAAAATGCAGAAGCTACTGGAGGCAGTGATTGGAAAAAATACATGCATCCAAAATATCAAAAGAGAATATTTTTCCCAGAATTATGGTCTGAAGAGGAGTTGAATACATGGGGTGAAGAGAAGAACGTTTAATTGGAAAAAAATATAGAAATTGAAATACGCAGTTTTAACCTTATTAATATTTTTTACAACAATATCTTGTAAAAATGAAGTAGAGAAAGTAGAAGAAGAAGTTGTAGTAAAAGCGCCAGTAATTGTTGAAGAATTTGGATTTACATTGAATGATTTTAATGTGGTTAGAGATACAATTGCAAGTGGGGATACCTTTGGTAAAATATTGTCAGAGAATAAAATTGATAATACCAACGTTCATTTGATCACAGAGAAAGTAAGAGATTCATTCAATATAAGAATGATTAAAGCAGGCAGACCTTTCACTTTACTACAATCAAAAGACGCAAAAAAAGACCTGAAAGTATTCATCTATCAGCCAGATAATATAAATTACTTTGTAGTTGATTTAAGAGATAGCATTATTGCCTATAAAAAGAAAAGACCCATTACAATTAAAAGAAGAACCGTAGCTGCGGAGATAAAATCTTCGCTGTCTCAAACCTTAAATGAAGCAGGTGTTGATAATTCATTAGCACATAATCTTTCTCAAATTTATGCATGGTCTATTGACTTCTTCAAAATTCAAAAAGGAGATAAATTTGCAGTAACCTTTAATGAAAAATATATTAATGATACAATCTACGCAGGAGTAGAAAGCATTGAAGCATCATTTTTCGATTACAAAGGAAAAACAATTTATGCATTTCCATTTGTACAAGATACTACATCAGGAAAGATCGACTATTATGATGAACAAGGGAAAGCATTGAAGAATTTTTTCCTAAAAGCACCGTTGAAATTTAGCCGTATATCATCCCGATTCTCTCCGCGTCGATTCCATCCAGTACAACAACGATGGAAAGCACACAATGGAATTGATTATGCTGCTCCGCAAGGAACAGAAATCATGACAACAGCCTCAGGAGTAGTTGAGAAAACAGGATATACAGCAGGGAATGGAAATTTTGTAAAAGTAAAACACAATGGAACTTATGCAACGCAATACCTTCATATGTCTAAGATTTTAGTAAGACAAGGACAACATGTTACACAAGGACAAGTGATTGGTAAGGTAGGTAGTACGGGATTAGCCACTGGGCCGCACGTATGTTATAGATTCTGGAAGAATGGGGTACAGGTAGATGCATTATCACAAAAATTACCAAACTCCGAACCAATGAATGCAAAGCATAAACCTAGATTCACATCCTATATGATGCCTCTAAAAGCAGAATTGGATAGTATTGCAAAAATAAAATTTAAATAAATAATGGCCTTACATAATATTAATCCTACTGGAACGGCTGCATGGCAAGAACTTCGAAATCATTTTGAAGAGATGCAATTCGCTTCAATGAAAGAGATGTTTGCTGCAGATGAAAAAAGAGTAGAAAGATTTAATATACAATGGAATGATTTCCTATTGGATTATTCTAAAAATAGAATCAATGAAGAAACAATTCAGTTACTACTTAAGCTAGCAAAAGAAGTTTCGTTAGAAGAAGCAATATCAAAATATTTTCAGGGAGATTCAATTAATGAAACAGAAGAAAGAGCCGTTTTACATACTGCATTACGTGCACCAAAATCCTCAGTAATTAATGTAGAAGGATCAAATGTTATTCCAGAAGTATTTGAGGTTAAACAGAAAATAAAAACATTTACAGAAGAAGTTGTAAGTGGTTTAAGAAAAGGATATACAGGAAAAGCATTTACAGATGTTGTAAATATAGGAATAGGAGGGTCAGATTTAGGGCCTGCAATGATTGTTGAAGCATTACAATTCTATAAAAATCACCTCAATCTTCATTTTATCTCTAATGTAGATGGCGATCATGTGATGGAAACAATTAAACAATTGAATCCTGAGACAACATTGTTTGTCATTGTTTCAAAAACATTTACAACACAAGAAACCTTGTCAAATTCTGAAACCATTAGAAAATGGTTTTTAGCATCAGCACCAGTAGAAAGTGTAGGGCAACACTTTGTTGCAGTGTCTACAAATGTGCAAAAGGTGAAAGATTTCGGAATTAATGAAAACAACATCTTCCCGATGTGGGATTGGGTTGGAGGAAGATTTTCATTGTGGAGTGCAGTGGGTTTATCTATCAGTTTAGCAGTGGGATTTGATAATTTTGATAAATTATTGAAAGGAGCAAATGACATGGATGAGCATTTTAAAACGGCAGAATTTGATAAGAACATCCCTGTTATTTTAGCGTTGTTAAGTGTTTGGTACAATAATTTCTTTGGTGCCGAAAGTGAAGCAATCATTCCGTATACACAATACCTTCAAAAGCTAGCTCCATATCTTCAGCAAGGGATTATGGAAAGTAACGGAAAAAGTATAGGAAGAGATGGCAATCCTGTGAATTATCAAACAGGCACAATTATCTGGGGTGAACCCGGAACTAATTCACAACATGCATTTTTTCAATTAATTCATCAAGGAACAAAATTAATTCCTACCGATTTTATTGGTTATGTGAAGCCTTTGTATGGTAATAATGATCACCATGATAAGCTCATGTCAAACTTTTTTGCACAGACAGAAGCATTATTGAATGGTAAAACAGAAGAACAAGTTACCGAAGAGTTTGATAAACTAGGTCTGTCTGCCGATAGAGCTGCTTTTTTATTACCTTTTAAAGTATTTCAAGGCAACAAGCCTACGAATACAGTACTGATACAGAAATTAACACCTGAGAGCTTAGGTTCCTTAGTAGCTCTATATGAACATAAGATTTTTGTACAAGGTGTCATTTGGAACATCTTCAGTTATGACCAGTGGGGAGTAGAATTAGGGAAGCAATTGGCAACTTCTATATTGGACGAAATCAATACAAAATCAATTAAAAAACACGATAGTTCTACACAGTTTTTATTGCAATATTTTTTAGATAAAAAATAAATAGGATTAGAAATTAAAAATATAAAAAGCACTCTTTATGATCGTAAAGAGTGCTTTTTTATTTGGTGAAAAGGAGGTTTTTGTTAGAATAATTCAATGGTTTTATTAATATGTAAATGGTAATTTAACATTTTAGCCGATATTGTTAAAATATTAATAATTTTTTGTCTTAACTTGCAGTTTGTTAGGTGATTATTATTTTTAAGTGACGGTAAATGTTGGGCAATTATGTTAACATTGCCTTAACATTGCAAACAAATAAATGTTACATTTTTGCAAAAAATTTAAAACACAACAAAAAATGAAAAACATGAAAAATTGGTTGCTTTCAGGATTGCTATTCATGATCGTGTCAACTGCATTTTCTCAAGGAAAGATTACAGGAACCCTTATTGATGGTGAGATGAATTCTCCATTACCAGGTGCGAATGTAGTTGTTAAAGGAGCTTCAAATGGAGTGACTACAGATTTCGATGGTAAATTTATCATCGAAACTACAGCTGGCTCAGGACAGTTGGTTTTTTCTTTTATAGGTTTTGATAATAAAACAGTGAATTTCACTGTTGCAAATGGCAAAACAGTTAATTTAGGTAATGTAATTTTACAATCGAATTCAAGTGTCTTAGAAGATGTAGTAATTAAAGGTGGTGTAATTGATATCGCAAAAGATAGAAAAACACCAGTAGCAGTATCTACAATTAGAGCAGCTGAAATTCAAGAAAAATTAGGAAATCAAGAGTTTCCAGAAATTTTAAATAATACACCATCTGTTTATGTAACGAAAGGACAGGGTGGTTTTGGTGATTCAAAATTGAATATTCGTGGATTTGACCAAAAAAATATTGCAGTAATGGTAAACGGTATGCCAGTAAACGACATGGAGAGTAGTGCTGTTTATTGGAGTAACTGGTCTGGTATTTCGGATGTAACTACAGCAATGCAAGTACAAAGAGGTTTAGGGTCATCAAAATTAGCTATTTCTTCTGTAGGAGGAACAGTAAATATTGTTACTAGAACATCAGATAAAAAAGAAGGTGGAACAATTTCTAATGGAATTGGTAATGACCAATACTTGAAATTTTTAGCAACATATTCTACAGGAAAAATGAAGAATGGTTTGTCTGCTTCAGTATTAATGTCTAGAACTTCAGGTGATGGATATATTGATGGAACTAAATTTGAAGGATACAATTATTATATTGGTTTAGGATATGAAATCAATGAGAACCATAATATTCAATTAACGTTTACAGGTGCGCCACAATCACATAATCAGCGTTTTACAAATCCTACACTTGCACAATATGTAAAAGCGGGTAATGGGAATGGTATTCCAAACAAAAGATACAATAGAGATTTTGGTTATTTAAACGGAGAAGAATATAGTTTTAAAACAAATTATTACCACAAACCAGTGGCTTATTTAAACTGGGACTGGAAAATTAATGAAACAACAAAATTAGCTACTGTATTTTATGGTTCTTGGGGACGTGGTGGTGGATCATCAGCAACAGGAAGTATAAATGGTATGCGAAATGATAATGATCGTTTAAGAACACCAGAAGGATATATCGATGTAGATAAAATTCAAGCCTATAACTCAGGACAAACTGTAATGGTTCCTAATGCTACAGGTACAGGTATGATTTCGATTACAAGACAACAAACAAATGGACAATTTGTGAACAGTTCAAGTGGTGGTTCTGATACAGACTTTAGAAATGGTATTTCTAAAATTGCATCGGTAAACTCTCATGACTGGTATGGAAGTGTAATGACTTTGAATAAAAAAATAAATGAAAACTTGACATTAGACTTTGGTGTTGATTTAAGAACATACAAAGGAATGCACTATCAAGTAGTAAATGATTTATTAGGAGGTAATGCTTACTTGGATAACAATAACGTAAATGCACCAAATAGATTATTAACCTATCAATATGCTGCAGAAGCTAGTGGAAATCCATTTGTAAGTACTTCGTACCAACAAAGATTAGGTTTTAATAATGATGGAAAAGTAAACTGGTATGGAGCTTTTACACAATTAGAGTATTCGAATGATGTAATTACAGCTTATGTTCAAGGGGGTATATCTAACCAAGGTTTTAAAAGAATAGATCACTTTAAATATTTGGATTCAAATCCATTAGCAGAGACTAAATATGAGAATATCTTAGGTGGAAATGTAAAAGGAGGAGCGAATTATAATATTAATGAACAACACAATGTATTTGTGAATGCAGGATATTATTCTAAACAACCTTTCTTTAATGCAGTATATCCAAATAATGCATCTATTGTTAATCCTTATTTAACCAATGAGAAAATTACAGGATTTGAAGCTGGATACGGTTTCCGTTCTACATTCTTCACAGCGAACGTAAATGTTTACTATACTTCTTGGAAAGATAGAAATCTTAGACAAAGTATCAATACGACAGAAAATCCTGGAGGATATAATGATTTTAGAGCGCTTAATGAGGTACATACAGGAGTGGAGTTAGAAATGACTGCTAAAGTTACTGATGATTTAAAATTGATAGGTATGTTCTCTATGGGGAATTGGAAATACAATGGTAATGCGATTGTAAATACTTATGATCAAGGAAATAATCCAATTGGAGCTACAAATGGATTACTTTATTTAGACGATGTGAAAGTAGGAGATGCAGCGCAAATGACAGCTTCTATCGGAGCAACCTATAAAATTGTTGAAGGATTTACAGTTGACGCAAATTACCGTTTTAATGATAAATTATATGCAGCAATTAGTCCTGCGGATTTTAAAAATCAAAATAATAAAGGATCTTTAGAATTGCCAAACTACGGTTTAATGGATGCAGGAGCAGGATATAAATTATTGTTAGGGAAAGACAAATTACAATCATTGAACTTCAGATTGAATGTTAATAACGTTCTGAATACATTGTATATTTCTGAGTCAAGAACAAACATTCATGCTGATGATGCAGTAACAGTAAATAATCCTAATGGACCTGGACCTACATACGTTAGTTCAAACAGATTATATAGAGGTTTAGCTGATAATAACCAGGTATACTTTGGTTTCGGTAGAACATGGAACTTCTCAGTTGGATATAATTTCTAGTAAGAAAGTTTAGTTAGATTACATATAATAAGAAAAGGGCTTGAAGATATCTTCAAGCCCTTTTTGCATTCTATAATTAAGTGTTTTATACTTTGTTCAGTTGCATGGCAGTCACTAATTTTTGATCCCCTACAATCCATAATACATCCTCTTTAGCGAGTATCCAATTGGATTCAGGATTGATATAACGCTTTCCATTTCGTTCTATTCCGACAATCAAACCATTCGTTTTTTCTCGAAGTTGAGACTCTCTAATGGTCTTTCCAATATATTGATCATTATTAAGTTCGAATTGTTTAAGAATAATATCGCTCTCCGTTGTTTCGGAAGCAGTGACGCTATTCTGTTCAAGATATTCATTAAACTGAGCAATCTGTTCATCCGTTCCAATGAGATATAATATATCACCAGGATAGATTTGTTCATTGCGGGTAGGAATGTTTATTGTAATGGAACCACGTTTAATAATAGCAATGTTAATTCCCATTTTTTCACGTAAACCTAATTCAACTAGTGTTTTTCCAATGATTTTTGATTCCGGTGCAATTTCAAAACTCGTCATGTGCCCATCCCAAGGTGTTAATGCGCTTTTATTGCGAGAGGCTTCATTGCGTTCGCGATCATTAAAGTTCTTTAGGAAATGACTTTCCAGCTTATTATATGTCGCCTGTAGTTTTTTAGGGAACAATAAATATATAGTGACAAAAACAGCTAAAGCAATTATCGCAATTAACGGAGAAAGAAAATAATTCAACAACATTCCGATGTAGAATAATGTTAGTAAGATTCTAGAAAGTAAAAGGATAATTAACGGGCCATGTGTTCTCTTTTCTTTCCATAATTCTCCCATTGCGGTTGCGGCAACTCTGCGTAATGATAATGCCCATAAAAAAGGAGCCAAAATTAAGAGCGTAACTATGGTAACAATAATATTACCCCATTCTGTAGCTTTCGTTAATGGAACGAAGAATCGAGAAGCTAAAAGAATAATAGCGATAATGATTACCGAATGAATAATAATTTGAATGATATTAGCTCTTAAGACTAATTGCCAGTTACTCGTAGTTTTTATGTTTTGAGCATTCGTGCTGTATCGAGACAGAATTTTCAACCATTTTCTAGGCATGATTTTCTCCAATTTATTATAAGCCGGTATTGATAGCTTGATCATAAATGGAGTAGTAAATGTTGTAATTGCTGAAATTGCTACAATGATAGGGTAGAGAAAATCACTAGTCACTTTTAATGTCATTCCTAAGGTTGCAATAATAAAAGAGAACTCCCCAATTTGAGCTAAACTCATTCCAGCCTGTACAGATTGTTTTAAGGGTTGACCAGAGATTAAAGCCCCAACCGTTGTACTTATCGTTTTTCCAAAAATGGTTAATAGTGTGATTAATAATACGGGAAGTGCGTATTCTACTAAAGTATCAGGGTTAATCAACATCCCGACGGATACAAAGAATACCGCACCAAATAAATCCTTTACAGGTTTGACAAGATGTTCAATTCGTTCTGCTTTTGTTGTTTCAGCAATAATAGATCCCATGATAAAAGCTCCTAATGCTGCAGAAAATCCAGCTTTTGTTGCTAAGATAACCATCATTAAACAAAGGGCTAAAGAAACAATCAATGTGGTCTCGTCGTTCAGTAAGTTTTTAATCTTTTTTAAGAGGGTTGGAATAAAGAAAATACCACCCACAAACCAAAGTATAAGGAAAAATAAAAGTTTAAGTACTGATTCAAATAATTCAGATCCGGAAAACTGCTGGCTAATAGCAATTGTAGATAATAATACCATCATTAAGATGGCAACAATATCTTCAACAATTAAGGCACCAAAGACAATCCCTGCAAATTTTTGACCTTTTACACCTAATTCATCAAAAGCTCTAAGGATAATAGTGGTTGAGGACATAGAAAGTATGGCTCCTAAAAAAATACTATCCATAGTAGACCATCCTAGAAATTGTCCAAAGACATACCCTAAGAAAATCATGGATACAATTTGAACGATTGCTGTTATGGAAGAGGTTCCTCCCACCTTCATTAATTTTTTAAAGCTAAATTCTAAACCTAAACTAAATAATAAAAAGATAACACCGATTTCTGCCCAAACTTCTACGTTGTGAACATCCTTTACAGTAGGGAAAAGAGTAAAATGTGGGCCAGCTAAAAAACCAGCCACTAAATAGCCTAGTACAAGAGGCTGTCTTATTTTTTTGAATAATAATAGAGCTGCAGCTGCGGTCATTAATATAAGTCCTAAATCACTAATTAAGGGATATAAATGTTGAGTAGATTCTGCAACGTTTTGTAATTCATTCATAAATTATAATTGTATTTGTGTATTCTTAAGTCCAATAGTGATGCTAGAAAAATATTGATTTTCTAACATAATGTGTTTTTAAAATAATTCAGGGAGGATTACCAGAATGAGGTAAATGTATAAAAAGCAGACAGCAACCTTCCTTTGTGAAAAGAATATATTTTTATTGCACTTTTTATTTTATATGAAAATGTAAAATCATTCTTGATTGAATATAAATATTCAACTGTGTTACATTTATGGGATGCTAAACCTGAACCAGCAAGCTGTTTTTTAACCCTACAATGATTAAAATAAACAAAATCTGGAGTACTAACCTTTTTTGAAAAATGATATAATCCAACACTTTTGGTATGAGCTGAAATTTCTTTTTTGAGAAGAACTTCAGAATTAGTAGTTGGATAAAAATTAACAACTGTTTTAGAAATATTTGAGGCTGATATACTGCTAAAAGCAAACCCCATTATAAGGATTAGCCTCCAAGTTGCTAGTATTGCATGAAATTTTCCCATTTTTACAAATATAACATTTTTCCGCTGTTGAACTCTTAAAAAAATGTTATAGAAAGTAGTTGTGTTGTGATTTTTATTCGTTTTTGTATATTTTATTTTCCTGCAATTAGGAATGAATATAAATAACGAAAAAGTGACGCATGCCCTATGAATAGCGACTTAAGATCTAGTATTATTTCTTATTTT
Source organism: Flavobacterium aerium (assembly GCF_030766725.1). GTDB lineage: Bacteria > Bacteroidota > Bacteroidia > Flavobacteriales > Flavobacteriaceae > Flavobacterium > Flavobacterium aerium. The sequence goes on from NZ_JARQWR010000004.1 coordinate 210,955, forward strand.
TGGATTTCAATAAAAAATCAAATTATGTACAATACCGTAAAAGAAATCCATTCAGGATGGGCATATTTAGTGTTAATTATGTTAGTTATTGCATTTGTAAACGCCTTAATAGGACTTACATCTAAAAAGACTTTTGTGAAAAAAGACTTTATGTTGTCACTTTTTGCTTTAATTTTTACACACATTCAATTGGTAATCGGTGCTATAATGTATTTTACATCTCCTTATTTAACCGCTGCAAAAGAAATGGGAATGGGTGGTACAATGAAAGATTCAACCTTAAGATTATATGTTTTGGAACATCCATTAATGATGTTGATAGCTATTGTACTAATTACAATGGGATGGTCAAAACATAAAAAAGAAACTACAGATCATGCTAAATTCAAAAAGATTACCGTTTTTTACGGTATAGCTTTATTATTTGTATTGAGTAGGATACCATGGAATGTTTGGTTAAAACTATAAGTATAATAGAGCCCTTTTATGAAGGGCTTTTTATTTGGGTATAATAATTGTTAGTCAGAATTGTTTAATTAAAAATATCACCTTCATGAAATATAAATATATAGGATTAGTAATGACTATTAGTTTAGTGATTTTCTGCAGTAGCTATACCACAAAAACAATTGCTAAAACTGATACAATTAAGATTTCACACTCAATTCAGGATTCTATAATCCAAGATTCAGTACAAGACTCTGTGAGAGAATATGAAGGGAAGAAATTAAAATTATATAAAAAACATGCACATGCCTCCTATTTAGCAGACAAGTTTAATGGAAGAAGAACGGCAAGTGGGGCGATATTCAATAACAACAAATATACTGCAGCACATAAAAAATTACCTTTCGGTACAAAACTGAAAGTAACTAATGAAGCAAACAAAAAATCAGTTGTAGTAGTTGTAAATGATCGTGGACCCTTTACAAAAGGGAGAGAAATTGACTTAACGAAAAAAGCTTTTTTTGAAATAAGTCGTACGAAACACCATGGTTCAGTAAAAGTTACAATTGAAATAATACAATAAATATAGGAAGCATTTTCTATTATAAAAAAGACTCGTTATTGCGAGTCTTTTTTTTTTAAATAATTAGAAGAATAAAATTAGTAATTAATTAACATTTTAATAAGTTCGTTTGGTTTGGTATTTACCGAACTAACCGTATCTTTGCCCGAAATTTAATTGATTATTTAATGAATACACAGCAAAAAGAAAAGGCTGAATTGATAGAGTTGTTTGGTGTTCACTTCGAAAATTATTATAATTTACCACCATTGGCCTCTAGAATTTTAGGGACTTTGATTATGAATAGCAGAGTTAAAGGGATGACTTTTGATGGGCTTGTTGAAAGTACAGGTGCTAGTAAAAGTTCAGTTTCAACCAACCTTAATTTATTATTGAAACTAGGAAAAATTAATTATTACACATTGTCCGGAGATCGAAAAAAATATTTTCGCTGTTCTCCTACCAGTGAAAGAATTCAAAATCAGTTACAGTTTTTAGATTCTGAAAAGGCAATGGTTAATAAGGTAAGAGAATATGAAGGCAGATTTCCAAATGAAGATGAAAGCCCTGAGAAAATAAAACACATGGAAACCTATATGAAATGCTTAGCAGAATTTGAAGACCTATTAAAAAGAGCCATTAGAGAAATGGACTTTTGTGGAACAGAAATGAATAAATAGAACCAAAATAACCTTACATATAACAAATATTTTATCAGATGAAGAATAAATCTATATGGAGTATGCTAATTGCACTACTCGTTTTATCATCGTGTGGAGATAAAAAACCACAACAACAAGCAATGGGACCAATGCCTTTTCCTGTTCAAAAAATTGTAAAGCAAGATGCAACAGTATATCAAGAGTATTCTGCTAATTTAGAAGGTCAACAAAATGTTGAGATTAGACCAAAAGTGAATGGTTTTATTGAAAAAATCTATGTTGACGAAGGTCAAGTAGTAAAAAAAGGTCAACTATTATTCAAATTAGAGACACAAGTACTAAGCCAAGATGCTAGCGCAAGTAAAGCAGCAGTAAGTGCAGCTCAAGTTGAAGTAGATCGTTTGATTCCACTTGTAGAACGAAAAATTGTGAGTAATGTACTTCTTGAAACAGCTAAAGCAAAATTAGCACAAGCAAAAAGTTCATACAACAGTATCAACGCTAACATTAATTTTGGAACAATTACAAGTCCAGTTGACGGTGTAGTAGGAAGTTTACCTTATAAAGTAGGAAGCTTAGTGAGTTCTACTACAGTAGATCCATTAACTACAGTATCTGATACGAGAGTAATGCGTGCTTATTTTTCAATGAATGAAAAGCAATTTTTAAATTTCAACAGAACATTTAAAGGAGCTACTCTAGCGGATAAAATAAAAAGCTTACCAGAAGTAGAATTAATTTTAGTTGATAATTCAGTTTACGATCAAAAAGGTAAAATTGAAACCATCAATGGATTAGTAAATGCAAGAACTGGTAGTACACAATTTAGAGCACAATTCCCAAACCCACAAAGTCTTTTAAGAAGTGGAAGTAGCGGGATCATCCGTTTGCCAATTGAGCAAAAAGGAGTGATGCTAGTACCACAAAATGCTATATATGAAGTACAAGGAAAACAAATGCTTTATGTAGTTGAGAAAGATAATAAAGTAAAATCAAAAGTTGTTCAAACTAACGGAACATCAGAATTAAACTTTATTGTAACAGGAGGACTTGAAGAAGGTGAAGTTGTTGTTGTTGAAGGAGCATCAAAACTAGCAGATGGACAAGAAATTGTACCTCAGGACGGAACTCAAAAAGACCCAAAAGCAGCAGCACCAAGCGGAGCAGCACCAACTGCTAAAGTAAAATAATATATTATGATAAAGACCTTTATAGAAAGACCAGTTCTATCGACTGTAATCTCCATTTTAATTACCATTTTGGGAGTTTTGGGATTAATGTCTTTACCAGTAGAACAATATCCTGAAATCGCACCACCTACCGTTCAGGTAAGTGCTACTTATACAGGAGCCAATGCGGAAACCGTATTAAATAGTGTTGTAATTCCATTAGAAGAAGAAATTAATGGAGTAGAAGGGATGACATACATGACTTCTACTGCAGCCAATGATGGATCGGCAAAAATCAGTGTATTCTTTGAATTAGGTATCGATCCAGATATCGCTGCCGTAAACGTTCAAAACCGTGTATCAAGAGCCACTAGTAAATTACCACAAGCGGTAATTCAAACGGGGGTTACAACATTGAAAAGTCAAACGAGTGCCTTGATGTTCTTTGCGTTATATTCAAATAACAATGAATTTGATGAAACGTTTATTCAGAACTATGCAAAAATTAACTTAGTACCAAAATTACAACGTGTAAAAGGGGTAGGACAAGTTAATGTATTTGGTGCGAAAGATTATTCAATGCGTATTTGGATTGACCCTGAGAAAATGGCCAATTACAAAGTAGCACCAAAAGATGTTCAAGCAGCATTAATCGAGCAAAATATTGAAGCAGCGCCAGGTAAATTTGGTGAAAATGCAGAAGGAGTTTATGAATACGTAATTAAGTATAAAGGACGTCTTTCTCAAATAGAAGAATATGAAAACATCATTATTAAGTCAACAGGAAATGGAAATTTCTTGCGCTTAAAAGATGTAGCGACAATAGAATTAGGAGCGTTTAATTACGGGACGAAAAATATTGCGATGGGTAAACAAGGTGTTGCTGTAGGTATATTCCAAACATCAGGATCTAATGCACAAGACATTATTACGGAAGTAATGCAAATTTTGGAAGAAAGTAAACCAAACTTCCCAAAAGGAGTTGATTATGTAATTCCATTTAATACAAAAACATTCTTAGATGCATCGATTGAAAAAGTAATTTCCACATTAGTGGAAGCCTTTATTCTTGTATTTATTGTGGTATTTGTATTCTTACAAGATTTAAGATCAACATTAATTCCTGCTATTGCAGTTCCAGTAGCAATTATTGGTACATTCTTCTTTTTACAATTATTCGGATTCTCAATCAACATGTTAACGTTGTTTGCGATGATCTTAGCGATTGGTATTGTGGTCGATGATGCAATTGTCGTCGTCGAGGCCGTCCATGCGAAGTTGGACGAAGGAGCAAAATCAGCAAAAGAAGCGACAGTATCAGCGATGAATGAAATTACAGGGGCGATTGTATCGATCACATTAGTAATGTCGGCGGTATTTATTCCAGTATCATTCTTAAAAGGACCATCAGGAGTATTCTACCAACAATTTGCCTTGACTTTAGCAATTGCAATTGCAATTTCTGCGGTAAACGCATTAACATTGAGTCCAGCATTATGTGCTTTATTCTTAAAGCCTCATGAAGATTCAGATCATCATAAAAAAGGATTAAAAGACCGTTTCTTTACTTCTTTTAATACCGCTTTTGACTCTGTTACAAATAAATATACACGTTCATTACATTTCTTAGTAAAAAGAAAATGGTTGTCAATTATTGGATTAGTAGTAGTTGTGGGAATCACATTAATATTATTCAAATCGACTCCATCAGGATTTATCCCAAATGAAGATAGAGGTATCATCATGGCCGATTTAACGTTGCCTCCAGGAACAACTTTGGAGAAAACACAATTAGCGGTAAATGAACTAGATTCAATCTTAGCTTCAATGGATATCGTAGAATCTCGTATGAGTGTTGTAGGTTTCAGTTTATTGAACAGTGTAAATGGTGGATCATACGCCTTTACTGTAATCAAATTGAAAGATTGGAAAGAACGTAAGGAAGCCAATCAATCAGTAGATGCTGTAGTAGGTGAATTATTCGGAAGAACAGCCCATTTCAAAGATGCTAGAGCATTATTCTTTACACCTCCAAGTGTACAAGGTTTTGGGTCAGCAGATGGTTTTGAGATGAAATTACAAGATAAAGGAGATGATGACTGGTTAACGGTAAGTAAAGTAAGCGGGGAGTTTTTACAAGCTTTAAATGCTAGACCAGAGATTCAGTATGCTATGACGAACTTTAATCCAACCTTCCCTCAATATCAAATGGATATTAATATTGAGAAAACTAAGGATGCAGGAATTTCAGTAACGGATATCTTCAATACACTTCAAGGATATTATGGAGGATTGTATACTACCGATTTTAATAGATTTGGTAAACAATACCGCGTAATGATTCAAGCAAAACCAGAAGATAGAGCAACACCAGAATCATTAAATGATGTATACATCAGAAATGCAAACGACGAGCTAGTAGCAATTAGTCAGTTTGTAAGCATGAAACGTGTGTATGGACCTGAAGCAGTAAGTCGTTTCAACTTATTAAAAGCAGTAAATATCAATGGTAAAGCAAACCCAGGATACAGTTCTGGAGATGCAATTAAAGCAATCCAAGAAGTTGCTGAACAACATTTACCAAAAACATACGGTTATGAATTCTCAGGGATGACTCGTGAAGAGATTATCGCAGGAGGTCAAGCAGCAAGTGTATTCTTATTAAGTTTAATATTTGTTTACTTCTTGTTAAGTGCACAGTATGAAAGTTATATTGTACCACTATCTGTATTGTTCTCATTACCAGTAGGTATTGCAGGAGCAATTGGATTTGTGAAACTAGCAGGATTGGAAAATAATATTTATTTCCAAGTAGCCTTAATTATGTTGATTGGACTCCTCGCGAAGAATGCGATTTTGATTGTCGAATATGCCATCCAGCGTAGGCGACATGGAATGGGCTTGTTCGAGTCGGCCATTGATGGTGCTAGAGCACGTTTACGCCCAATTTTGATGACCTCATTTGCCTTTATCTTAGGATTAATGCCATTGGCCTTATCTACAGGAGTTGGAGCAGTAGGTAACAAATCAATTGGTATGGGTGCAGTAGGAGGAATGTTAATCGGAACAATATTCGGGGTATTTGTAATTCCAGTATTATTCGTGATTTTCCAAGGATTGCAAGAACGCATTAGCGGTACGAAAATCGTAGAAGAATCATCAGAATCAGAGAATCAAATTTCATAAATTACAAAAAGCAAGACACAAAAAATGAATAGAACCATAAACGGCTATTCATTTTTTGGATATTGTAATTGAAAATTAAATATATAGATATGAAATATCAAAAGACCTATAAAATAGTCGCACTTGTTGGAGTTGCTTTCGTGATGCATTCTTGCTTCGTTGCAAAAAAATACGAGAGACCAGAAGTAAAGACAGATAATCTGTATAGAACAGAACAGGCAACACAAGACAGTATATCATTGGCTAGTGTATCTTGGGAAACACTTTTTACAGACCCGATCTTACAAGGACATATTAAACAAGGATTGCAACACAATTATGATATCAGAATTGCGATGCAAACAATTGTTTCAGCTGAAGCTTCAATGAAACAAGGGAAGGCGGGTTATATCCCAACGATTGGATTAGGAACAGACTGGACACACCAGCAGTTATCAAAAAACAGTCAATTTGGATCATTTTTTAATGGATCAATAGATCAATATCAATTCACAGGAAATCTTTCTTGGGAAGCAGATATTTGGGGTAAAATTAGAAGTAATAAAAGAGCAGCAAATGCTAAATACTTACAATCCATTGCAGCAAATCAAGCGGTTAAAACCCAATTGCTAGCAAATATAGCTTCTACGTACTATCAATTATTAGCATTAGATGCTCAAATTAAGATTGCAGAAGAAACGTTATTGAACCGTAATCAAAGTGTAGAAACAATCAAAGCATTGAAAGATGCAGGAAATGTGAATGAAGTAGGTGTAAAACAAACGGAGGCACAATTGTATGCAACACAGCTGATCATTGCGGATTTAAAGACGAATGTTACAATTCTTGAGAATACAATGAATATTCTTTTAGGTGAGGCACCAGGAAAAGTAAACAGAAGCACATTTGATGTTCAAAAAATGAATCCAGATATTAAATTGGGTGTACCAGCTTTATTGTTAAGTAAAAGACCAGACGTTATTGCTGCAGAGTATAACTTGATTAATACATTTGAATTGACAAACATGGCAAAAAGCAGTTTCTATCCTACTTTCAAAGTAACAGCTACTGGAGGTTTTCAGAGTTTGGAATTGAAAGAATGGTTTAATGCAAATTCACTTTTCGCTAATGTAGTAACAGGATTAACTCAGCCACTTTTTAATCAAAGACAAATTAGAACGCAGCACGAGATTGCTAAAGCAAATCAAGAAAAAGCATTCTTACAATTTGAACAATCTTTATTAACAGCTGGAAAAGAAGTTTCAGATGCATTATCACAATACAATAACGAAACCTACAAACTAACAATAAGAGAGAAACAAGCGGATGCATTACGTAAAGCAGCTACTTATTCAGATGAGTTATTAACGTATGGTTTAGTGAATTACTTAGAAGTGTTGACTGCTAAAGATCAAGCTTTAAGTACAGAATTAGATTTAATTGACAACAAATACAAACAATACAACGCCGTAATTATGCTTTACAAAGCATTAGGAGGAGGATGGTAATAAACCTTGCTTTATGTAATGGTTTTGGTTAATTTTTTCGTTTTTAGTAAAACCACTGAGTGTGCCTGTATACTCAGTGGTTTTTTTATATCTAAAGTTGACTTTGCAAATAGTTGATGTCTTCTTGAGAAAGCTGTCTTAAATCGATTTCAATTACGTTATTAGTGTTCAAACCCATTTTATTTGTTATTTCAATGATGGCTTTATCAAGCGCAGTTTTTAATCGATCTCTGTTCTGAATAGTTTGTAGATAACCATCCGTTGGATCCATTGTAAAACTTAACTGAATAATGTTTTCATCATTTTCAAACCCATGAATTTCGTGAACATTCCAATTGGATTTAGATTGAGGTTTGTAACTACGGTTTAACTTGTAGTTGAAATTCTCGATAATTTCAATTATTTTAAAAGAATCAATCTTCATTAGTTATCTTGTTGATTGCTAAGAATGGAATCAATAATTAAGTCGGCATGAATCCTAGAATTCTCAATAAACCATTTTTGTGTTTCAAGACCACCACATACTACACCAGCCAAATATAAACCACTTATATTAGTTTCCATTGTTTCAGGGTTATATTGAGGAACACTTTTCCCATCATCCGATAAATGGATTCCCATATTCTGTAAAAATTCTAGATCGGGACGATACCCTGTTAAGGCAAGAACAAAATCATTTTCAACAATTACAGTTTCTTCAGGAGTAACGATTTCAACTTGATGCTCTGTTATTTTGGAAATATTAGATTCAAAGTAAACTTTGATACTTCCTTCTGCAATTCGATTCTCAATATCAGGTTTTACCCAATATTTAACACGATCACTAATTACATTTTTACGAATTACCATGATTACTTCCGCCCCTTTTCTCCAACACTCCAATGCAGCGTCTACAGAAGAATTATTTGCTCCAATAATAAGCACTTTGCTGAAAGCATATTCATGGGCTTCTTTATAATAATGCCTTACTTTTGGGAGACTTTCTCCAGGTATATCAAGATACAAAGGAATGTCATAAAATCCAGTAGAAATAACTACATTTTTGGAAGTATAAGTCGCTTTGTTCGATTGAATGATAAAAGAATCAGAGTCCGTTTTAGTAACTTTTTCAACCGTTTCAAAAAGATTAATATTAAAGTTGAAATAACGATGAATATTACGATAATAATCTAATGCTTCCTGTCTTCCTGGTTTTGGAGCAATACAATTAAAGGGAATATCACCAATCTCTAAACGTTCTGCCGTTGAGAAAAAAGTCATATATAAAGGATAGTGAAAGATGCTGTTTACTATAGCACCCTTTTCTATTATTAGATAATTCAATCCTTTCCTTTGAGCTGCAATTGCACAAGCTAAACCTATCGGGCCACCACCTACAATAATGAGGTCGTATTTTTTGTCTATCATCCTACAAAGATAAAAGATTAGTAGAGAGGAGCGAATTATCTTTTTTTAATCAAATATAAACCACCTAAATTTCGATATTGATTGCTTGGAAAAAGAACCTGTATAAACCCAATATCACTATTTTTTGCAAATGGCTGTGGAGGATAATAAACATTAATTGTACAATCGTATTTTTTACCAAATCCAATGTCTTTGGAAATATCTTCTTTAAAATAAAGAAAGTCCTCCTTGAAAGCTAATTTAAAATAACCTGTTCCTGCCCAAGTGAGCGGAACATTAGTATAAGCTGCTTCATTAACAATGAAATTTTTGGTGAAATGAAGTAATTCTAAAGGCTGTTTTGTTTTCTCTAAATCATAGAAACTTTTTTCGGAATTACTTTGGTTGTAATAACTATAAGGGAAATAATCGTTCGTTAAATTGTTTTTTAATGGAAAGAACCGCTCGTAACCTCGTTCAGGAAAATCTTTAAAATCCAGTTGATTTATACTCGCCATGTCCTGATAAATTCGAGAATCATTTAGACGAGTATTCAGTGTGAACCATTTTCCATTCTGTAGAATATAAAAGATGAGAGAATGCCAATCTTCAGCAGGTTTATAAAATATACGATCTGCGGTTTTGTAATAGTCAGTAAAAGTTTTCTCCCATTGTATAGAGTCCATTTTGAAATCGGCATTTAATTGAGAAGAAAATGATTTTTTTAGGGAATCACAAGTGCTAAGCCAATCAATATAAAAATCCTTTCCAAATAAAAATCCAGAAGGATAATCCAGGAATTCCACTGTGGAAAAATGAATACTATCGATGATTTTCCCATCCGAGGCAATTTTGGTAAAGTGATTCGAATCTTTTATTAAAATATATTGATTCGTTTTGCTATCAAATAATACATTATTTGCCGATGGAATGGAATCAACTTCGTAATGCGCTGATTTTACACCATCTTCTAAATAATGGAATATAACGTATTCTTTCGGAGTCATTACCTCCGAAAACCAACGGGTTATTTTTCGATATTGAAATAAATAAATTAGCGCTATAATAACGATAAAGAGTATAATCATGGTGGTTCTTTTCATATCGCTATAATTGACGATTACCAGTCTTTATAAGGGAATTGACTTAAATATGCATTGTAGTATTGTTCCTGTCCTGTAACCTCTTCTCCCAACCAATCTGGTTTCTCGAAAACATCATCTTCCGACTTAAGCTCGATTTCAGCAATAGTTAAACCTACATTATCGCCATGAAATTCATCCACTTCAAAGAGGTGATTTCCTACCATAACTTCATAGCGGATTTTATCAATTACACCTCGTTCACAAAGCGCTAATAGTGCTTCGGCTTCATTTGCAGGAATTTCTTTTTCCCACTCAAATCGTGTTGTGCCTGATGCATTCCCTTTTCCTTTAATTGTAAGATAACCCTGATCACCTTTAATGCGTACCCGAACCGTTCGTTCCGGAGCAGAATTTAAGTAACCCTGAACAATTCGTTTTGAGATTGAAGCTTGCTTTTTAAAAGCTTCCGAAGTCACAAAAAATTTTCTTTCGATTTCTAACATTGGGAATATTTTAGGAGCAAGTTAATGAATTTTAGTATTTGTATTTGTATTTTTACGAGATAAGCACTAGAATAAAATAAAAATGAAGTTTAGAAAAGTACGCAACAATAACCCTTTGGGGGATTTCTTTAAAGAAAATTTTGATGAAAATCAACTTTGGAAATACAAGACAGACGATGTAGAGTTATTGGTGAAGCTGATTAATATTATTAGACCAAAATACCCAAAATCTATAATAGAAGTTAGTCTAGAACCTCTTTTTGAAGTGCTTCGCCAAAATGAATCCTATCAGTCAGGACTTTCAGAATATCTAACACAACTGATTGCCAAACGTAAATTAAACCGAATCCTATCCGATGCGGGAATATTACAAGATACCGATTTCATTTATGAAGTAAGAAAGCGTCTTTTTGCTAAACTGCTTCCAGATCAGCCTCAAAAAGACACTTTAGAATACATCTTAAATCAAGCCTTTTATCTAAATACAGATACTATTTGGGTAAATAAAATTCCTTGTGAAGAATTAGAAGAACTATTTAAAATGCTTCAATTCAAAAGCGTTTATAGTACAACAAAGCAATACGATGTATTGTCAGAGGTATTAGTGGCTATGAGCCTTATTACACAGCGTATTAGTGGGAGAGCAATGGAGTCCGATGTAATAAAGATGGTACCTGAATTTGATAATTTAGAAAGCCCATTCGTTGCATTTGAAAAGGAACTCTTGCAAATTGATTCAGAAATTAGGAATTCAGAGAGTCACTACATTACAGCAGACAACCTATACTACAAGCAGTTGTTAATTCTACATAAACAATGTAACGAATTTGTAGATAAAGCTTTCGCAAATAGCACAAAATATGGAATTTCGCTAAAAGTGAATCAAAATCTTTTACGAATCAGGCAACAATTAGACCGTCTAAAAGTACTCATTCCGCTATTAGTTGTAAAAGAAGATTCAGACAAAGTAAAAAATACAATTCAATTAGGATTAAAACTAATTGAATACAATTGTTATAAAAATAATATCAGGAAACTGGTAAATGAGAGTACACAGTTGTTGTCCTATGAAATTACACAACATACCGCCAAAACTGGAGATCATTACATTACGGAAAATAGAAAAGAATACTTCAAGATGTTCTATGCGGCATTAGGTGGCGGACTAATTGTAGGTATTCTGTGTGTAATAAAAGTACTTCTTTCCAAAATTACCACCAGTGATTTTGGACATGCCTTTTTCTATAGTTTGAACTACTCCTTTGGTTTCATTGCGATTTATGTACTAGGATTTACATTAGCCACAAAACAACCGGCAATGACAGCTTCAGCTTTGGTAAGAGCACTAGAAGAAGGTTTGAAGAAAAAAGGAGATAGCGCAGAAAAGCATAAAGCCTTTGCTGTCCTATTCGCTCGAGTATTCCGTTCGCAATTTATTGCATTTGTAGGAAACGTTATCATGGCCTTTCCAGTATCGCTATTAGGGATTTGGTTAATTGATTATGTATTCTATTATAATATAGCAGAAACAAAATGGCATAATCTCTTGACGGACTTAAGCCCAATTGCTTCGCTGGCAATATTACATGCAGCTATAGCTGGAGTTTTCTTATTCTTATCAGGAATTATATCCGGAAGTATTTCTAATCGCGATAAACACAACCAGATCTACTATAGAATTCAAGAACATCCATTATTGAAAAAGAGTTTAGGAAGGATAAAAACCAAAAAAATTGCTGAAATATATGAGAAAAAATGGGCAGGAATAATTTCAAACTTCTGGTTTGGGGTTTTTATGGGTAGTACAGCTTCAATAGGGCTCTTTTTAGGACTTGATTTAGATATTCGACACATTACCTTCGCTAGTGGTAATTTAGCCTTAGGGTTGTACGGAGCGCATTATAATGTAGAATTGTCAATGATTATATGGGGAGTAGTAGGTATTGGTGTAATTGGACTAGTCAATTTCTTGGTGAGTTTCAGTTTATCTATGGGACTTGCTTTCCGTTCTAGAAATATACCATTATCAGAATTACGATTCGTTATTTCATCGATATGGTCTTACTTTAAGAAAAAACCATCACACTTCTTTTTCCCACCCAAAAACAAACTAAAAAAGATTGAAGTAAATCCATAAAAACTGAACGCATAAGGAAGCCTTTCTATTCAAAATATGCATAATTTTGCTAAATGGAAACGCCAGCCCCTTTACGAAAAATTATCCATGTCGACATGGATGCATTTTATGCATCTGTGGAGCAAATGGATAATCCGGAATTGCGTGGAAAGCCTATAGCCGTTGGTGGAGGAGGACCTAGAGGTGTAGTGGCGGCAGCAAGCTATGAAGCCCGGAAATTTGGTGTGAGAAGTGCAATAAGCGGGTATTTAGCTAAGAAAAATTGCCCTGAATTAATTTTTGTCAGACCCCGATTCGATCGATACAAAGAAATATCAAATAAGATCCGAAAAATATTTCATGACTATACCGATTTGGTCGAACCCCTCTCGTTGGATGAAGCCTATCTCGATGTAACATTAAATAAAAAAGGGAATCCAAGCGCTTCTTTAATTGCAGCGGAAATTAGAAAACGAATTTTAGATGAAGTAGGATTAACTGCCTCAGCAGGAATTTCGATTAATAAATTTGTAGCAAAAGTAGCCAGTGACTATAATAAACCAAATGGACAAAAAACAGTTGGGCCAGAAGAAGTCATTACTTTTTTGGAAGAATTGCCAATCCGTAAATTTTATGGAGTAGGAAAAGTGACCACAGAGAAGATGTACCAACTAGGGATATTTACAGGTTTAGATTTGAAAACAAAAACCGAAGATTTTCTAGTAGCACATTTTGGTAAATCGGGAGCCTATTATTACCACATCGTTCGAGGGATTCATAACAGTGAAGTGAAGCCCAATCGAATAGCCAAATCTGTAGGTGCAGAACGAACATTTGATGCAAATATTTCTTCGGAAGTATTTATGGAAGAACGATTAGAAAATATTGCAAAAGAACTAGACAAAAGATTACAGAAATATAAAATTGCAGGAAAAACAGTAACTTTAAAAATAAAATACAGCGATTTTTCACAGCAAACTAGAAGTAAAACATTACCCTATTTTATCTCTGACAAAAGCCTAATTCTAGAGACTGCGCTAGAATTATTATACCAAGAAAAATTAAAAGATTCGGTACGGCTATTAGGAATATCTTTAGGAAATTTGAATACCGAAGTAAAGAAAGCCATCGTTGTACAATTGAAATTTGAGTTTTAATCAATCCTCTTAAAAAAGAAATGAAAGATTTTGAGCAATATGATGAAGCCATCTCAAAACAGATTAATGATTCTAATGTCAAGCAATTGCCATTAGAATCATGGGATTTTTATGGAAATTATTTGCAAGAGGTAAATGAAAACATTTTGGATGTAAAACAGCTTACCACATTAGCGGAGTACAACAGCTGGATAATGCACTGGGATATTGCCAAAGCTTTAGAAAAATCCCAAACTATTGTAGTGACCGATTTGACCGTATCAATTGTTTTTGCTTCACAAAATATGGTGAAAATGAATGGATACCACAGAGATGAAGTGTTGGGGAAGAATCCTAAAATTTTCCAAGGGAATGATACTGATGCAGTAGCATTAAAAGAAATTAAAATAGCGATTCAAAATAGAACAGCTTTTGAAAATACCATTATCAATTATTGTAAAAATGGAGAACCCTACAACTGCCATATAAAAGCATTTCCCATTTTTAATAAGAAAGGAATAATCTCTCACTTTATTGCTTTTGAGAAAACTGTATAAAAAAAGACTGTCATTTCTGACAGCCTCTTTAACTATTTATATTTTTAAACGAATTTAGTTACGACTATTGATTTTCGATAATAAGCGTAAAAATTCTACGTATAACCAAACTAATGTAATCATTAATCCCATTGCGCTATACCATTCCATGTATTTTGGAGCTTCCATTTCAGCACCTTTTTCAATTTGATCAAAATCTAAAAATAAATTTAGAGCAGCAATCACAATCACAAATACGCTAATTCCAATACTCATTAATGAATTACCATGATGAACAGGAATAAAGCTGGTGAACATAGATAATAACCAAGAGATTATATAGTAAGTAGCAATAGCCAAAGTTGCTGCGATGACAACACTTTTGAAACGCTCTGTTACTTTAACAATTTTAAATCGATACAAACCAAAACAAACCATAAAAGTTACAAAAGTTGCTCCTACCGCTTGGATTACAATGCCAGGATACATCATATCAAAATAAGCGGAGATTCCTCCAATAAATAAACCTTCAAATAAAGCATATCCAGGAGCTAAAAAACCGGAGTGTTGTGGTTTGAATGAAGCGATAATCACTAATATTAATCCAACGATAGCTCCACCAATCATAGGAACAATTGGATTGATTCCAGTCATAGTCATATACCATGTTACACAAGCAGTCGCAATTAATAAAGCTAAAAGGATGAAACTTTTATTGATTGTTCCTTGAACAGTCATCGTTTCAGTGTATACAGCAGGATTATCGATTACTTGCGCATCGTAACGACTTACTTTTTGAAACGCTTTATCTTTCAAAAAAGGGTTTTTAGATTCTAGGGCCATAATTTTATTTTTTTTGAATCCCAAAAATAATGAATTTTTAATCGATATGCTGAAAAATAGAAAGGTTGTAACATAATAATAACGAAAAAGAGCGCATTTCAAACTATGAAATGCGCTCTTTTATTATTTTAGATAATCATTATTCCATGATTTCAGATACTCTTAAAGTATTTACCATTCCCTTTTCTACTACAGGCATTGCAGCAAGGTTAATAAGCATGTCTCCTTTTTCAACATATCCTTTTTCTTTTGCAATTTGGTTAACGTCGTCAACCGTATCATCTGTACTTACAAATTTATCGTAAAAGATTGAAGTAACTCCCCATAATAAACTCATTTGAGTTAAAATTCGTCGGTTAGAAGTAAACACTAAAATATGAGAAGAAGGTCTCCAAGCCGAAATTTGGAAAGCAGTATATCCACTATTTGTTAAGGTGCAAATTGCTTTTGCTTTGATGACATTTGCCATTAAAGCTGCATGATGACAAATCGTTTTAGTGATAAAACGTTTCGTACGAATTTGCGGTGTATTTTGTGGAACCTGAATCAAAGAAGAATCTTCAACAGCTTCAATAATTTGAGTCATTTTTTCAATAACCTGAACAGGGTAATTTCCAACTGATGTTTCACCAGAAAGCATTACAGCATCAGCGCCATCCATAACAGAGTTAGCAACGTCATTCACTTCAGCACGTGTTGGTGTTAAGCTAGTAATCATAGTTTCCATCATCTGTGTAGCGATAATTACAGGAATACGAGCAGTTTTTGCACGATTCACCAATTTTTTCTGAATTAGTGGAACCTCATGTGCTGGAACTTCAACCCCTAAATCTCCACGAGCAACCATTAAACCATCACAGAAAGCAACAATTTTATCGATGTTTTCCACAGCCTCAGGCTTTTCAATTTTTGCTATAATTGGAATTTTATGATCCGAATTTTTAGCAATTAAATCCTGTAACTCTTCTAAATCTTTAGAAGTTCTTACAAAAGAAAGAGCAATCCAATCCACTTTGTTTTGAATAGCAAAAAGAGCATCTTTAATGTCTTTTGGTGTTAAAGCAGGTAATGAAACATTAGTGTTTGGTAAGTTTACCCCTTTTTTTGATTTCAAAGGACCACCCTGAATAACACGAGCAACAACTTCATCAACTCTATTTGTTTCAAGGACTTCAAACATTAATTTTCCATCATCTAGAAGTACAAGTTCTCCTGGATTTACATCTTTTGGAAAAGACTTATAATTCATGTAAACTTTTTGTGCTGTACCCGGGATGTCTTCTGCTGTAGTAAATGTGATGATATCACCTTTGTTAACAACAACATCCTCTTTCATTACCCCTACACGAAGTTTTGGTCCTTGTAAGTCAGCTAATATAGAAGTGTTATATCCGAATTCGTCATTAAGACTTCTAATAATATCTATTTTTTCTTGTACATCCGTGTAATCGGCATGTGAAAAATTAACTCTAAACACATTTACACCTGCAAGAATCATATCGTTAATGATTTCTCTTGTGCTGCAAGCTGGGCCTAATGTGGCTACAATTTTAGTTTTTTTTCTTGTTGGCATTTCTTCTTAAAAAATTAAATTGTTTTTGGATTTTATTTGATCAGCATCAACGGTATAAACGGTCGAAATTCTGTCAATTGAATTTATAATGGTGACAATCTTGTTTGTGTCAAAGTTATTGTCAGTGTTTTCAATTTTAAGAAAATAATCAACTTTCTTAAATTCGGGTAATAAGTACACTTTTTTTGAAAACTCAAAAGCACTTTCCTCAAATAGATTTTGAGAAGCTGCTTTTTGGTTCAAAATCACAGTGTTTTTGTTTTGAAATAAATTCCAGGAAATATCTTTTTTCTGATCATCAAAAATAAATCTGGAAAAATGAGAATCACCTTCAGTGATGCTAATGTGGATATCATTGTTGCATCGACTCAAAACAATAGGTAATTTCTGATTGATTAAATAAGCAAGACGATAATCTTCTAAAAGGGTATGAATAGCAATTAACTCATAATCAGCTTCCTCGAAATCATCAATATGTAATTTATGAATTGCCATTCTCATCAAAAATAAGATGTAAATATAGCGTTTCTAATGTAGAAAAAATAGTAGAAAAATATATCTTAACGTAATTTTTACAACGAAAACGTTATAGCTTAGAATAAAGCGATGTTATTTTGTATTAATTTTTTCTTGGAAAGCAAAATAAGCTCTTTGTGAAGCTTTTTCTTCCGCTTTCTTTTTAGAAGTAGCCCGCGCTCTGGCGATAACTTTATTGTCAATACTTAATTTTACACCAAAGAAACGTTGACCGTCAATACCATTGTCTTCAAAAACATCATAATGGAAGATTTTCTTCTCCTTTTGACACCATTCGATAAGTAAGCTTTTGTAGCTAATTACTTTTCCTTCTAATTTAGGAATATCTACATAAGGAAGAATTACTTTGTTGTGAATGAATTTTTCACAATAAGGATAACCTTTGTCGAGATAAATAGCACCTACCAAAGCTTCAAAAATATTACCGTGGATATTCTCTCCAAAATGTTGAGGATTAACTTTACTTTCAACCATTTTGATTAAATGTAAATCTCTTCCCAGCTCATTAAGATGTTCGCGACTCACAATTTTAGATCTCATTTTGGTTAAATAACCTTCATCTCCAGAAGGAGCTTTATTGTATAAATGAGCAGCAATAACACTACTCAGCATCGCATCACCTAAGAATTCTAAACGCTCGTAGTTGATTGGATTTCCATTTTCATCAGAACGATTAGAAGAACGATGTGTAAATGCTTTTTTGTAATGTTCAATATTGTCGGGCTTAAACCCTAGTATACGTTCAATTTTTTCAAAAAAAATCCCGCCTTTTGGAGCACGGGAATTTGTAAATATTTTTTTGAAAATGTTCATGTACGAAAATTAAAGTACTAATTTTTTAACCAGTACGCAAGCATTGTGACCACCAAAACCAAAAGTGTTACTCATAACAACGTTCATGTCTCTTTTTTGAGCAACATTGAATGTGAAATTTAATTTCGCATCAATATTCTCATCATCAGTGAAATGATTAATTGTAGGAGGAACAATTCCATATTTCATAGAAAGGATAGAAGCGATTGTTTCAATAGCTCCTGCAGCACCTAATAGGTGACCTGTCATCGACTTTGTGGAATTTAAGTTCAGTTTGTATGCATGTTCGCCGAAAACGGCTTGTATCGCTTTAGATTCAGCTAAATCTCCTAGAGGAGTTGATGTACCGTGCATATTTACACCATCAACATCTTCTGGTTTTAATCCAGCATCTCTTAAACAGTTGATCATTACATTACGAGCACCTAATCCTTCTGGATGTGGAGCCGTGATATGATGTGCATCTGCAGACATTCCACCACCACCGATTTCACAGTAGATAGTAGCACCACGTGCAATTGCATGTTCGTATTCTTCAAGGATTAATGCACCCGCACCTTCACCTAAAACGAATCCTTCACGATCTTTGTCCATTGGTCTAGACGCAGTCTTTGGATCATCATTTCTAGTAGATAAAGCATGCATAGCATTGAATCCACCCATACCTGCAATTGTTACAGCAGCTTCAGAGCCACCAGCCACCATTACATCAGCTTGATTTAAACGAATATAATTGTATGCATCAATAATTGCATTTGTAGAAGAAGCACAAGCAGATACCGTAGCAAAGTTTGGCCCCCTAAAGCCATATTTAATAGAAATATGACCAGATGCAATATCAGCAATCATTTTTGGTATAAAGAAAGGATTGAATTTTGGAGTGCCATTACCGTTAGCAAATTCCATTACTTCATGCTGGAAAGTTTCCAATCCACCAATTCCAGAACCCCAGATTACTCCGACTCTGTCCTTGTCTAATTTATCTAAATCAAATTTAGCATCCGTTACAGCTTCTTCAGATGAAACCATTGCATATTGAGCATAACGGTCCATTTTTCGAGCTTCTTTTCGGTCCATGAAGCTTGTAACGTCAAAATTTTTCAATTCGCAAGCAAACTGAGTTTTAAAATGGGTCGTATCAAAATATGTTATTGGAGCAGCACCACTTACACCATTTATAAGTCCATTCCAATATTCTTGGATGTTATTCCCAATAGGAGTAAGTGCACCTAGACCTGTAACAACAACTCGCCTTAATTTCATATTTATGTTTTTATTTTTACTAACTTAAACAAATAATACCCATGTTTTCTTTATTTATAAAAAACATAAAAGAAACATGGGTATTACATCATAAATTATCTTAATCGGAATTCTATCAAATTTATTTTGTTAACCTCGGTTAAAGGTCAAACATTGAAAATCACAATAAATAATGGCATCCATGTGCTTTTATGGGCACACGGATGCTTTATTTATTATTTTTTTGCTTCTTCGATGTAAGAAATAGCTTGACCTACAGTAGCAATGTTTTCTGCTTGATCATCTGGGATTTGAATATCAAATTCTTTTTCAAACTCCATGATAAGCTCAACAGTGTCTAATGAATCAGCACCCAAATCATTTGTGAAGCTTGCTTCTGTTACAACTTCGTTTTCGTCAACACCTAATTTGTCTACGATAATCGCTTTTACTCTTGATGCAATGTCTGACATAATCTTTAATTTTAGAATTTAAATTGATGGCAAAAATAAAAAACTTTATTTTAAAACCACAGATAACCTTAAAAATGTGCTACTAAATTAGAAAATAAATTTTAGAAAGGCGTTAAAGAACCACTGTTTTGTGGTTTATTATTCTTTTTTTTGCAGAATAAAAAATTACAAAAGCCATGAAAAGTGTCATAATATTTGCTTCAGGAGCGGGTTCGAATGCAGAAAACATCATTTTAGAATGCAATAAAAGTGAGGTTGCAAGAGTTACGGCAGTATTTTCGAACAACCCAAACGCAGGTGTGATTGAAAAAGCGAAGAAATATAAAGTACCTGTTCTTGTGGTTTCAAAAGAAGCAATTTCCGAAGAGACAATTCTAAGTCAGCTAGCATTCTTTCAGCCCGATTTAATTGTTTTGGCAGGATTTTTACTAAAATTCCCTAAACATATTATTGATGCCTATCCAAATAAAGTGATTAATATACACCCGGCATTATTGCCTAATTATGGAGGAAAAGGTATGTATGGGATGAATGTTCATCGTGCTGTAGTGGAGAATAAAGAAAAAGAAACGGGCATTACGATACATTATGTAAACGAACATTATGATGAAGGAAATATTATCTTTCAGGAAAAAGTAACTTTACAAGAGAATGATACTCCAGAAACTGTAGCAGGAAAGATTCATGACTTAGAACAAAAGTTTTTCCCAGAAGTGATTATGAAATTAATACAATAATATAGGTTTTGAATTTAACACACGAAGTAGAAATATATACTGACGGCTCAGCTAGAGGAAATCCAGGCCCTGGAGGTTATGGCGTGATTTTGCTATGGGTAGGGAAGCCGTATAAAAAAGAAATCTACGAAGGATTTAGAAGAACTACCAATAATAGAATGGAATTACTAGCGGTAATTGTAGGTTTGGAAATGCTGAAAATCAGTAATACCAAAGTACTTGTGGTCTCAGATTCTAAATACGTTGTAGATTCTGTTTTGAAAGGTTGGGTTTTCCAATGGGAGAAAAAAGGATATACTGGTAAGAAAAATCCAGATTTATGGGCAAGATTCTTAAAGATTTACAGAAAACATCAAGTAGATTTTAAATGGGTCAAAGGACATAATAATCATCCGCAAAATGAAAGATGTGACCAGTTAGCAGTAATGGCTTCACAAAGTAAAACGTTATCGATCGATGCTTTTTATGAAGCAGAATCGAATTCTAATTTATAAAACAACCTTTTTTTAATCGCAAATAATTGATTTACAGTTTTTAATAAGATATTTTATTTTAGAAAAAGCTTAAGAAATAAATCGTTTAAGTATACAAAACTAAATCTTATATTTGCACTCTTAATTATTTAATATAGATATGAATAAATTATTGATTGTTGGAACAGTTGCTTTTGACGCTATTGAAACTCCTTTTGGGAAAACAGATAAAATTTTAGGTGGTGCAGGAACATATATAGGGCTTTCGGCTTCTTATTTTAATGTTCAATCTGCTATTGTTTCAGTAGTTGGAGAAGATTTTCCACAAGAATATTTAGATTTATTAAAAAGCAGAAATATTGATCTTTCGGGATTAGAAGTTGTAAAAGGAGGGAAAACTTTCTTTTGGAGTGGACGTTACCACAACGATTTAAATTCGAGAGATACTTTAGATACACAATTGAATGTGTTAGCAGATTTTCAGCCTAAAGTTCCTGAGAATTTCAAAGATGCTGAAGTATTAATGTTAGGTAATTTGCATCCATTAGTTCAAATCAGTGTATTGGATCAAATGACTGTGCAGCCTAAACTGGTTGTATTAGATACTATGAATTTCTGGATGGATTGTGCATTACCAGAATTATTAGAAGTAATAAAAAGAGTAGACGTTATCACGGTGAATGATGAAGAAGCAAGACAATTAACAGGAGAGTACTCTCTAGTGAAAGCTGCTGCAAAAATTCAACAGATGGGTCCTAAATATGTAGTGATTAAAAAAGGAGAACACGGAGCATTATTGTTCCATAAAAAAGAAATTTTCTTTGCTCCAGCATTACCACTAGAAGAAGTATTTGATCCAACAGGAGCAGGAGATACTTTCGCGGGAGGTTTTGTAGGTTACATTGCACAAAGTGAAAATGTATCCTTTAAGAACATGAAAAATGCGATTATTTACGGTTCAAATTTAGCTTCCTTCTGTGTAGAGGAATTTGGAACAAAAAGAATGGAACGATTAGAAAAAGAAGAAGTGCTTGAAAGGCTCAAACAATTTAGAGCCTTGACACAATTTGACATATCATTATCAGAATAACGGGATTATGCCCGAAGCCTCGGGAACGGGGCTTTTTTTATCAACACAACTAACTACAATTAATTAACTACAATGAGTGACGCTCTAAAACACGAATGCGGTATAGCTCTTCTAAGACTATTAAAGCCTTTAGAATATTATAAAGAAAAGTATGGTTCTGCTTTTTACGGGATACAGAAAATGTATCTTTTAATGGAAAAGCAACACAACCGAGGACAAGATGGTGCAGGTTTAGCAAGTATTAAATTAGATGTTAATCCAGGGGAACGATATATTAGTAGAGTACGATCAAATAATGCTCAACCAATACAAGATGTATTTGCTCAAATTAATGAAAGAGTAAATGAAGAATTAGCTTTACATCCGGAATATGCTGATGATGTGGCTTTACAAAAAGCCAATATTCCTTATATAGGAGAATTGTTTTTAGGACACGTTCGTTATGGTACTTTTGGTAAAAATAGTATCGAAAGTGTTCATCCTTTTTTAAGACAAAATAATTGGATGCACCGTAACTTAATCGTAGCGGGAAATTTCAATATGACCAATGTAAAAGAACTATTCAATAGCTTGATTGAACTGGGACAACATCCAAAAGAAATGGCGGATACGGTTACAGTAATGGAAAAGATAGGACATTTTTTAGATGGTGAAGTAACGAGATTATATCAGGATTGTAAAGATGAAGGTTTTACAAAACAACAAGCTTCACCTGAAATTGCAAAACGATTGGATATTGCGAAAATACTGCGAAGAGCTTCAAAAAGCTGGGATGGAGGTTATGCCATGGCAGGATTGTTAGGACATGGAGATGCCTTTGTTTTTAGAGATCCAGCAGGAATCAGACCTGCCTATTTTTATCAAGATGATGAAATTGTAGTAGTAGCTTCTGAACGTCCAGTAATACAAACGGTTTTCAATGTTCCTTTTGAAGAAATTAAGGAAATTGATCCAGGACATGCCATCATTATTAAAAAAGATGGTAAGATTACAAATGAAGAAATTCTTCCTGCGTTGCCTAAAAAAGCATGCTCATTTGAAAGAATCTATTTTTCAAGAGGAAGTGATGCAGAAATTTATCAAGAAAGAAAAGATTTAGGAAAACTAATTATGCCTGCGGTATTAGAGTCAATTGATAATGATACAGACAATACGGTGTTTTCGTATATTCCAAATACTGCTGAAACATCATTCTATGGTTTAGTAGAAGCAGCACAAGATTTCTTGAATCAACGTAAGATTAAAGATATTTTAGATAAAAAAGAACAATTAAGCGAAGAGAAGTTAAAAGAGATTTTATCTGTAAAACTTCGTACTGAAAAAGTAGCAATTAAAGATGCAAAACTAAGAACCTTTATTACAGAAGATAGTAGTAGAGATGATTTGGTTGCCCATGTATACGATGTTACTTATGGAGTGATTAAACCAACAGATAATCTGGTGATTATCGATGATAGTATCGTTCGTGGTACTACATTGAAAAAGAGTATTATCAAAATGATGGACCGTTTGTTGCCAAAAAGAATCGTTATTGTTTCTTCTGCACCGCAAATTAGATATCCGGATTGTTATGGTATCGACATGGCAAAATTAGAAGGCCTTATTGCTTTTCAGGCAGCCTTAGAATTATTGAAAGAAAGAAATTTATATCACATCGTAGATCAGGTTTACGAGAAATGTAAACAACAAGAGCATTTCGTAGATAATGATGTAATAAACTATGTAACGGAAGTTTATGCGCCGTTTACCGATCAAGAGATATCCGATAAGATAGGAGTAATGTTAAGTTCTTCTGATATTCAAGCAGAAGTGAAAATCATTTTCCAAACCGTAAAGAATTTACATATAGCTTGTCCGAAAAATCTTGGAGATTGGTACTTCACAGGAGATTATCCTACCCCGGGAGGTAATCGAGTAGTGAACAGAGCGTTTATGAATTTCTATGAAGGGAAAGATGCAAGAGCCTATTAATTTTGGGTTAAATAATGTCGTTAATCGATTTTTTGTGTCATTCACCTAGTTTATTTTGAAGAGATGCAAAACAACTATACATTCGTAAGACCATAGCATTAGTAGGTTAAGTTTATGGTAGATTTGGGGCAAAAAGGGTGGAAGCAATTCCACCTTTTTTATTGGAATAAACTGAAAAATATAGATATAAAAAAAGCGAAACAGAATTCTGTTTCGCTTTTTTGTTTTTTATAGAATCGGAGAATCTTATTTCTCTGTAGCGTAATTTTTAGCTACTTCATCCCAGTTGATTACGCTGAAGAAAGCTTCAATATAATCAGGTCTTCTGTTTTGGTAGTGTAAGTAATAAGCATGTTCCCATACATCCATACCTAAGATTGGAGTTCCTCCGCAACCTACTTCAGGCATTAAAGGATTGTCTTGATTTGGAGTACCACATACTTCAAGTTTTCCACCTTTCTGAACACAAAGCCAAGCCCATCCAGAACCGAATTGTGTAGCTCCAGCTTTAGCGAATTTTGCTTTAAACTCTTCGAAAGTTCCAAAAGAAGCTTCGATAGCATCAGCTAATTCACCTTTCGGTAAACCACCACCATTTGGAGACATTACTTTCCAGAATAAGTTATGATTGTAAAAACCACCACCGTTATTTCTAACTGCAGCATTTGATTTATCTAAGTTAATTAAGATGTTTTCAATGGTTTTTCCTTCTAAATCAGTTCCACTAATTGCAGCGTTCAAGTTGTTTGTATAGGCAGCATGGTGCTTTGAATGGTGAATTTCCATTGTACGAGCATCAATATGTGGTTCTAGTGCATCATATGCGTAAGGTAATTGAGGTAATTCAAAAGCCATAATATGTATTTTTAAAAAGATTAGTACTAAATTTATCCAAAATTAGACATTTAACTTTGGAATTAAAAATAATAATTTCTTATTGTAGTATGTCTAAAATCAATACTGTATTTACGTGAATCAACATTCTTTCTCAATATACGATGCATCAGCAGGTTCAGGAAAAACCTTTACTCTAGTAAAAGAATACCTTAAGATTTTATTAACCTCAAATAAAAATGATGCCTATCGAAATATACTTGCCATTACTTTTACCAATAAAGCGGTAGGAGAAATGAAAAGTAGAATTGTGTCTAGTTTATCCGAGTTTGCAAAAGACAATCCAGATAAAAAAGCATTTCAACTGATGGAATTGTTGGTCGAAGAAACAGGTTTGAAAATACCCGAAATCAAAAGCAAAGCCCAAAGAATAATTAAGAACATTATCCATAATTATGCGGCATTTGATATTTCAACAATTGACAAATTTACACACAAAGTAATTCGAGCTTTTGCACATGATCTGAACTTACCTTTAAGTTTTGATGTGTCACTGGAAACAGAAAATCTATTGATTGAGGCAGTAGATGCAATTATTGCAAAAGCAGGAGAAGAAGAAACTCTAACGCAGTTGTTGGTCGATTTTACAATGGAAAAGACAGATGATGATAAGAGCTGGGATGTAACAAGAGAAATTTTAGATGTAAGTAAGCTACTGGTCAATGAAAACAATCGAAATGAAGTAGTCCATTTTCAAGACAAAACAATTGGAGAATTTGTCGCCATAAAAAAGAAACTGACTTCGCTGTGTAGTGATTTAGAGAAAGAAATTGTCGAGTTGGCCAAAAATGCACTTCAATCTATTGACGAAAAAGGAATCTCTTATAGTACATTTAATAGAAGTCTTATTCCTAATTATTTGATTTTTCTGGCAGATGGAAAAGTAGAGAAACGAGAACATTTATTGAAATATCTGGAAGAAGGGAGCAGGTATGCAAAAACAAAACCATTAGGCGAGCAACAAGCAATTGATGCAATGGCAGACGAGTTGTTGAAAATATTCCAATCTATTTTTCAGATTATGGAAAAGCTATTGTTTTATAAAGCTTTTCTCAAGAATATTACACCCTTATCATTGCTGAATACAGTAAGTCAAGAACTTTCGAAAATACAAGAAGAACAAAATATCTTATCCATATCAGAGTTTAATGCGATTATTCATCGAGAGATTCAAAATCAACCAGCGCCGTTTATTTATGAACGATTAGGAGAGCGATATAAGCATTTCTTCATCGATGAATTTCAAGATACCTCCGAAATGCAGTGGCAAAACTTGATTCCATTAATAGATAATGCATTGTCTGGAGAAGATCATTCGGGAGACAAAGGAACTTTAATGATTGTCGGTGATCCTAAACAATCTATTTATAGATGGAGAGGTGGTAAAGCAGAGCAGTTTATTGAACTGAGTAAAGGTTATAATCCATTCAATAACCCAGATAAGGTATTAGAACATTTAGATAAAAATTATAGAAGCTATTCTCAGGTAATTCAGTTTAATAATGATTTTTTTAAACTGCTGTCCAATGAATTTACAAATCTGGATTATAGTGATTTGTATGCAAACCATAGCCATCAAAAGATAAATGATAAAGAAGGAGGATATGTAAATCTCTCCTTTATTCCAAATACAGAAGGAAATGAATACGATGAAGAAAGTCTAGATAAAACACAATTGTATTTACAATCAACTTTAGTAACTATAAAAAAAGTGTTAGATGAAGGTTTTGATTATCATGAAATTGTAATCCTAACACGGAAAAAAGATCAAGGAATTGCAGTGGCAAATTATTTGACGGAGCAAAGTGTTCCAATAGTTTCTTCGGAGACATTGATGGTACAGAATGCTACCGAAGTCCGAATGATTGTCAATACATTACGCTATTTAAAAAATAGTGCGGATGTTGAGTCAAAAGCTTTGTTTTTACACTACGTAGGAGAGTATATTCAAGATGAGTTACCAGTCCATGATTTTATTTCTGCAGGGATGTTGCATAAAAATGAAAAGGATTTTGAGGATTGGTTGATGAGTTTCCATATTGAGCTTTCATTTCAAAACGTCCGAAGTAAATCATTATATGAATCCGTTGAAATAATCATTTCAAAATTCATTAATAAAGAGAAGAATAATGCTTATGTGCAGTATTTTCTTGATTTGGTTTTAGAAAGAGATGTTAAGAACCAAGCAGGAGTAACAGACTTTTTAGCCTATTGGGATAAGAATGCACATAAATTCAGTATCCCTTCGCCAGAAGGAAATAATGCGATACGAATTATGACCATTCATAAATCCAAAGGATTAGAATTTCCAGTAGTGATTATTCCATTTGCAGAAGAAGACTATTGTAGAAAACCAAAAGATAAATTATGGTTGGATATTGAAGAAACAGTTTTTGGATTGCCCAAAGTATTAATAGATAATAGTAGTGCAGTGGAAGCTTATGGAGAAGAAGCCTCATTAGTTTATCTAAATAAGCGACAAGAAGAATTGTTGGACAACATTAATGTATTGTACGTGGCTTTAACTAGAGCCGAAGAACAGTTGTATATTATCTCGTCCATGAATCTGAGTAAAAAAGGAGAAGTAGCAAAGAATAGTATGTCTACCTTTTTTATTAAATACTTAGAAGAGATTGGAATGTTTGACCCAAGTCGATTAGAATATTCGTGGGGTAGTTCGAAAAAGACAATTGAAGATAAAAAGACAATTGATTTAATTAAAACAATTCCGCCAATCCGAGAAGTACTGAATCCGAAAGCGATAAAAATTGCAAAAAGAGAAGCCTTGATGTGGGGAACCCATCAGCAAAAAGCAATAGAATATGGAAATCTAATCCATGAAATTCTGTCCTATATAGTTACCGCTGACGATGTAGATTTGGCGATTGCCCGATCAATTGAAAATGGTTTGATAACTTTTGATCAAAAAGAGCAGGTAGAACAAACTATCAAAGAGATTGTTTTTCATCAAGACTTATCCATATACTTTAGTTCTAAAAATACAGTTTTTAATGAACAAACAATTATTCAAAAAGAAGGAGGGATTATAAAACCAGATAGGATGGTTGTAGACTCGGTGAATCAAGTCTATCTTTTGGATTATAAAACAGGGGCGCACAATCAGAAATATCAAGCGCAATTGGAACATTATCAGTTAGCCATTGAACAAATGGGATATGTTGTTGTAAAAAAAGCACTTGTTTACACGGGTGAAGAAGTGAAAATAGTAAATTTGTAAAATAAATACGATCAATAAAAGATTAATAAATCAATATAAAAAACATGTACGGAAAAATTCAGCAACATTTACAAAATGAACTAAATGCTATTGAAGAGAATGGTATTTTTAAAAAGGAAAGAATAATTACTTCACCACAAGGTGCGGAAATCACAATTTCAACAGGAGAAACAGTTTTAAATTTTTGTGCAAACAATTACCTTGGACTTTCTTCTCATCCAGAAGTAGTACAAGCGGCTAAAGATGCTTTGGATACTCATGGATTTGGAATGTCATCTGTACGATTCATTTGTGGAACACAAGATATTCACAAAACATTAGAGCAAAAAATTGCTCATTTTTACGGAACAGAAGATACGATTCTTTATGCAGCAGCCTTTGATGCTAATGGAGGTGTGTTTGAACCATTATTAGGAGAAGAAGATGCAATTATTTCAGATTCATTAAACCATGCTTCTATAATTGATGGGGTGCGTTTGTGTAAAGCGGCAAGATACCGTTACGAGAACAGTAACATGGAAGATCTTGAGCAACAATTAATAAAAGCAAATGCAGAAGGAAGACGCTTTAAGTTAATTGTAACAGATGGAGTCTTCTCTATGGACGGATTAGTAGCGCCATTAGATAAAATATGTGACTTAGCAGATAAATATGATGCGATGGTAATGGTAGACGAATGCCATGCTGCAGGATTTATCGGAGCTACAGGTAAAGGAACGCTAGAAGCAAAGAATGTAATGGGACGTGTTGATATCATCACTGGGACATTAGGGAAAGCTTTAGGTGGAGCGATGGGAGGATATACTACCGCTAAAAAAGAAGTTATAGAATTATTAAGACAAAGATCAAGACCTTATTTGTTTTCAAATTCACTTGCGCCTTCAATTGTAGGAGCATCTATTAAAGTTTTTGAATTGTTAGAGAAGGATACTACTTTAAGAGATAAGCTAGAGTGGAATACGAATTATTTCAAAGAAGGAATGAAAAAAGCAGGTTTTGATATTATCGATGGCGACTCTGCAATTGTTCCTGTAATGCTATACGATGCGAAGCTTTCTCAGATTATGGCAGATGAATTATTGAAAAAAGGAATCTATGTTATAGGGTTTTTCTATCCAGTTGTACCGAAAGATAAGGCAAGAATTAGAGTTCAACTATCTGCGGCACATACAAAAGAGCACCTTGATAAGGCGATTTCGGCCTTTATTGAGGTCGGTGAAACGTTAAAAATTATAGATAAATAGCATTTTTCAATTTTTTATAGCATTTTTTTAACATTTCACTTTGTAATTAATTTTTATCACATTACTTTTGTCAGCATAACGTATTTTAATCAAAAAAAATTAAGTATGAAACATCTTAACAAACTTTTTGCAGCTATCTTGCTTGTAGTAGGGCTTAATGCTCATGCACAAGACAGTGACAACCCATGGGCTATTAGCTTTGGTGCAAATGCAGTAGACACTAAGACTAGTTCTGGAAGAGAAAATCTGAAGGATCATTTTTCTCAGTTCTTTAATGCAAAAGACAACTGGAACATTTTACCATCTGTATCTTATTTAAACGTATCTAGATACGTTGGAGCTGGATTCACATTTGGTATTACTGGATCGGTAAACAAAATTGACAAATTGGTAAACAGAGTTCCTGGAACGATGAACCAAGGAGTAGTAGTAAATCCTGGAGATTTAACTTACTATGGTATTGATGGGGTTATTAAATATAGCTTTAAAGATCTTATCAAATCTAAATGGTTTGATCCATCTTTACACGTAGGTGGAGGTTATACTTTCTGGGGAGACGAAAGTGCAGGTACTGTTAATGGTGGTGCTGGTGTTGCTTTCTGGTTCACAGAAAATATTGGTATCTCATTCCAATCTACTTACAAAAAATCATTCGAAGACAGAGTTGAGGTTCCTTCTCATTTCCAACACTTCGCAGGTTTAACATTTAAATTTGGTGGAAAAGACACTGACGGTGATGGTATCTACGATAAAGATGATGCTTGTCCAGAAGTTGCAGGTTTAAAAGAATTCCAAGGATGTCCTGATACGGATGGAGATGGTATTCCAGACAAAGATGATTCTTGTCCAGAAGTTGCTGGTTTAAAAGAATTCAACGGATGTCCTGATACTGACGGAGACGGTGTACCAGATAAAGATGATGCTTGTCCAGAAGTTGCTGGTTTAAAATCATTAAATGGTTGTCCTGATTCTGATGGAGATGGTGTTGCTGATAAAGATGACAAATGTCCTAACGAAAAAGGTCCAAAAGAAAACAAAGGTTGTCCTTGGCCAGATAGAGATGGAGATGGTGTTCTTGATAAAGATGACAAATGTCCAGACGTTAAAGGAACTGTTGCTAACAACGGATGTCCTGAAGTTAACGAAGTTGTAATGAAAAAATTAAATGATTACTCTAAAACTATCTTATTCGATACTGGAAGAGCTTCAATCAAGAAAGATTCATTCGAAACGTTAAACTCTATCGCGATGATCATGAATGAGTACCCAAGTGCAAACTTCAGAATTGAAGGTTACACAGATAGTACTGGTAGTTTAGCTACTAATACAAGATTATCTAAAGAAAGAGCTGCTGCTGTAAGAGAATATCTTGTAACAAGAGATATCCAATCTAGCAGATTAACTTCTGAAGGTTTCGGTCCTGAAAAACCAATCGCTAGCAACAAAACTGCTGCTGGTAGAGCACAAAACAGAAGAGTTGAGGTTATCTTAGTTAAGTAATCAATCTCTCAAATATATTTTAGAAACGTCCCGATTTATCGGGACGTTTTTTTTATTTTTATACTATGACAAACACCTCTTTTTTAGATAAACTAAGTACTGAGCTAATTGATAAATATGAAGGAGATTTATCCAACATCGTTATCGTTTTACCCAATAAAAGAGCCAAGATATTTTTAATAGACGCTATAAAATCCAAAATAACAAAAACGATTATTGCGCCTAAAATTATTAATATTGAGGAATTTATTCAGGACATTGCTGGAGTTCGATCTATTGAGAGTATTGAGTTGTTGTTTGAGTTTTATGAAGTATATAGCAATGATACTGCGAAAGAAAAACAACAGTCGTTTGAACAGTTTTCCAATTGGGCAAAAACCTTACTACAGGATTTTAATGAAATAGACCGCTATTTATTAGACCCCCTTCATGTTCTTTCTTATTTGAAAGATATTGAAGACATTAAACACTGGTCCTTAGATCCAGAAAAAAGGACACAATTAATAGAGAATTACCTGGAATTTTGGAAGCTATTACCCGATTATTATAATGCGTTATATGATCATTTGCTTCAAAAAGGAATAGGTTACCAAGGATTGATATATAGAGAAGCTGTTGGTAATTTAGATCACTTTTCAAATTCATTACAGAAAGAAATATTTGTTTTTGCAGGTTTCAATGCATTAAATGCTGCTGAAGAAAGAATTATCCAACATTTACTGGCAACGAGTCAAGCAGCTGTGTATTGGGATATCGATACCGTTTTTATTGAAGACAAATTTCATGATGCAGGTTACTTTATCCGCAACTTTAAAGAAAATTGGAAATACTATAAAACCAATCCGTTCCAATGGATTGCGAATGATTTTAGTCAAAATAAAAACATTCAAATTATTGGTACGCCTAAGACAGTGGGGCAAGCTAAAATTACAGGAAATCTGATTGAACAAATTCTTGATCAATCAGCAAATTCAAGTCTTCAAAATGTAGCAGTTGTATTAGGAGAAGAAAATTTATTAATACCGCTTTTATATTCTTTGCCTGCAGGTGTAAATAGTCTGAATATTACAATGGGTTACGCCGGGAAGAATAACCCTGCACAAATCTTAATTCATAAGCTGTTTAAGCTTCACGCGAATGCAAAAGCAAGAAATGATAAAAGCTATGTATTCTATTATAAAGATGTTTTAGATATTGTAACACATCCATTAATAGAACCATATGTTAATGCTTCAAATCTGGTAAACATTATTAATACGAATAATTTCACTTTTATCACGCACCAGAAACTGGTAGAATTATACAGTGGAGAGAATCTGTTTTTTGAAATCTTATTTAATAAATGGGATAATGATCCAGCTGTTGTTTTAGACCGATTATCAACCATATTATTGATGATTAAAGAGCGGCTGACAAATGATAGTGAAGATGAAAAAATAACAAAAGCATTTGTCTATTCTATTTTCAAAGTAATCAATAAGTTGATCAACTTCTTTTCGAAGTACAATCATATTAATAATATCGATACTCTATTTGCTATTTATAAGCAAGTAGTAGATTTAGCTGAAGTATCTTTTGAAGGAGAGCCGTTAACAGGTTTACAGATTATGGGAGTCTTAGAATCCCGTGTTTTAGATTTTGAAACCGTTATTATTACTTCCGTAAATGAAGGGAAATTTCCGGCGGGAAAATCTCAAAATTCATTTATACCCTATGATGTAAAAAAAGAACTTGGATTACCGACTTATAAAGAAAAAGATGCCATATATACCTATCACTTTTATCATCTATTACAAAGAGCAAAAAATATTTACTTGCTATATAATACAGAAAGTGAAGGGTTAGATGCTGGAGAAAGAAGTCGATTTATTACACAATTAGAAGTAGAGAAACAAGAAAATCATTCGGTTGTAAATGACGTTTATAATGCAGTTGTACCAAGCAAAGCTTATGAGCCTATAGTGGTATTGAAATCGGAAAGTGTGATGGTTCGATTAAAAGAAATTGCAGAAGTAGGCTTTTCCCCCTCTTCATTAACATCATACATTCGAAACCCAATCCAGTTTTATTTTCAGAAAATTGTACGAATCAGAGAAGTAGAAAAGGTAGAAGAAAATATTGCGGTTAATACTTTAGGAACGATTATTCACGAAACATTAAGAGCCCTATACGAGCCCTATGTTGACTTATTTCTTTCGCTTGAAGCAATTGCTGAAATGAGTAAGAAAGTAGATGATGAAGTTTTAAATCAATTCAAAGAAGTCTATAAACATGGTGAAATTAAGAAAGGACGAAACCTATTAGCCTTTGAAGTAGCGAAACGGAATATTCAGAATTTTTTAAATAAAGAAAAAGAACTCATTCAAGCTGGAGATGCAGTAAAAATCTTAGCATTAGAAACAACCTTTGAAAGAACTTTACACCATCCGAAATTACCCTATTCGGTAAATATTAAAGGAAATGTAGATAGAATAGAACAACGCAATGGAAAAGTTAGGATTATCGACTATAAGACTGGGAAAGTAGAAGGTCGAGATGTAATGGTGAAAACCTGGGATAACCTATGTGTTGATATAAAAAATGATAAAATTATTCAAGTTCTGGCGTATGCCTTCATGTATGAACCATTACTAAAAGAAGGTCAAGAAATGGAAGTAGGTATACTATCATTCAAAAATTTAAGAAGCGGATTTTTACCCTTTAGAATAGCTGAAAACAAAGAAGAAGTGACTGTAATTACACCCGATGTATTAGAAAAATACATAGAGCAATTAGTGGTACTTCTAAACGAAATACTTGATCAGAAAATTCCTTTTGAAGAAAAAGTAAATTAGATTTTTTTAAAGAAAAGAAGAAGTGTTTCCAGTAGCTCAGCTCTGTTTTCTACAGAACTCATATGTCCATCTGGAAAAGAGACTAGTTTTACTGCGGTACCTTCAATTTGCTCAACCGTTTCATTATAGTTGAGAACAGGATCTTTTTTGCCTAAAATAATCATCATTGGATAAGGAGCAAAATGAAGCAATACTTCACGATCATTACGTGTTTTCATCCCTTCTAATGCTGCAACAATACCCTGTAAAGGGATTTTTAAAGCCTGAAATTTAATGTTTTCAATTTCTTCCTGAAAAGCATCACGATGCTCGGGATTGAATAAATTACCTATCGCAAGACTAATGAAATTAGTATGACTTTGTTTGACCGCTTTTATTGCTCGATCGCGGTTTAGTTTTCGTTCATCACTATCCGCTCTAGCAGTAGAGTTTAAAAGCACTAAACCTTTGATGTTGTCAGGATATAATTCTGCAAAAGCCAAAGCAACATAACCACCCATTGAATGTCCAACAAAAACTGATTTTCGAATTCGTAATTCACTCAATACAGCCTGTACAGCATCAGCCATGTCTTCCATAGAATGGATATAGCCCATACATTCAGTATCACCGTGTCCTAATAAATCTATTGCAATAACACGAAATTTAGAGGACAATGCAGGGATGTAGAAGTCCCACATGCTACTATTTTCGAGAAAACCATGTAGTAATACTATAGCAGTGCCTTTACCGGAATCGGTAAAATTAATTTTGGTATTCTTGTAAATGATACTAGGCATATTTTTTTTGAAGAAATATTTTTCCCTCGATACAATATCGAGGGAAAAATAGAATATTATGCATTCATTAAAGTTTCGATTTCCTCAACTTCAATAGGAATATTGTACATTAAATTGAAAGGTTCACCGGTTTCTTGAATAACAACATTGTCCTCAAGACGGATTCCAAAACCTTCATTAGGAATATAGATTCCAGGTTCAACAGTGAAAACCATATTTGCTTTCATAGGTTCTGTTAGAATTCCATAATCATGAGTGTCAAGACCCATATGATGAGAAGTTCCATGCATGAAATATTTTTTATAAGCAGGCCATTCTGGATTTTCATTTTGAACGTCAGCTTTGTCTAATAAACCTAATCCTAATAATTCAGAAGTCATTAGTTTACCCACTTCAATATGATATTGTTTCCAAAGTGCTCCAGGAACTAATAATTTTGTAGCCTCATTTTTAACTCTTAGTACAGCATTATAAACCTCCTTTTGACGGGCAGTATATCTTCCAGAAACAGGAACCGTACGAGACATATCGCTAGAATAATTAGCATATTCGGCAGCAACATCAAATAAGATTAAATCACCCGCTTTACAAACTTGGTTGTTTTCAATGTAATGTAGAACATTTGCATTGTTACCAGAAGCAATGATAGGAGTGTAAGCAAAACCTTTAGAACGATTGCGTAAAAACTCATGTGCAAATTCAGCTTCAATTTCATATTCAGTAACATCAGGTTTCACAAAAGATAAAACTCTTCTGAATCCTTTTTCTGTAATATTACAAGCATTTTGAATTAAAGCAATCTCTTCTGCTTCTTTTACTGAACGCAATCTTTGTAAGATTGGGTTGCTTTTTGCAACCTGATGTGCAGGGTATTTCTCTTTCCACCATTTAATAAAACGAGCTTCACGAGTTTCAGTAACAACAGATGCTCTATAGTGCTCATTTGTGTTGATGTAAATTGTATCACAATACGTCATCAATTCATAAAGTACTTTTTCGAAATCTTGAAGCCATTGAATATTTTTAATTCCAGAAACCTCAAAAGCACGCTCTTTAGTTAGTTTTTCGCCTTCCCAAACAGCAATATGCTCATTCGTTTCTTTTAAGAATAAAATTTCTCTTTGGTGCTCGTAAGGAGCATCCGGAAATAAAACTAAAATACTCTCTTCTTGATCAGCACCACTTAGATAAAAAATATCACGATGTTGTTCAAAAGGCATTGTGCTATCAGCACTAATAGGATAAATGTCATTAGAATTAAAAACAGCAAGACTATTCGGCTTCATTTCAGCCATGAATTTCTTACGGTTTTTTATGAAAAGTTGTCGGTCAATCTGATGGTATTTCATAATTATAATAGTTTAATAAGAATTTACAAAGTTAATCAACCCATTGGTAATATCGAGCACCTTTTAGGGTAGGAATTTCAGTTTCTATATTTTTTAAAATCCACTCCTGAGTTGGAATCTTTACACTCACAGTACGTTCTTTTTTATGTAATTGAGTATAAGTATCTAAGCTAATCGCTTGAATTTCATCTAAAATTTTGAATAAATTTTGATTGCGAATTCCTTCTTTCCAGTTTTTCTGGATTTCCCCTTCAAAAACCTTCGATTTAGAACCGCTACCATATGCTAGAAAACCAAAAGAAGATCCTATAATATCATTTTCATTTCTATCATGGTAAGATAAGGTAGACAATAAAGCCATGAAAATGGATCCAGTATACAGGTTTCCGATAGCAGAAGAAGCAAGTTCAGCAGGCATTAATTTTTCTTCAACAAAACGTTTATAAGATTCCGATTTGCTAATCTCTTTTAGTTTATTTGGAAATTCTGGATCATTCACATCTGAAATCAAATCAAAAGAAGCGCTATCTAAAGCAAAAATTTCAGACAACATTCTTCTGCCTTGAAAAGCATACGGTAAGTGCATGATAATACTTTTCCAACTGTTGTATAAACAATCTGTTGAATCTTTCAATTCCTTAAAAGAAAAATAAGCATTTCGAGTTCGGTCCATATAACACTGATTCGAATATTGCCCATCAAATACAGGTTGGTCCTGGTGAATTTCAACTTCATTTTCGAGAACATCAAACCAAGGTTGATTATCTGTAGTCCCTGTAATAACCTCTTTTTGTAGCGTTCTACGTGGTTTAAAGAAATCGAAAACACCTTTTGTGCTAGTAGCCCAATTGTTGTCGAAAGCAATGATTTTCGGATCTTTAGAAATCAATAAAGCAATCGCGCCAGCACCCTGTGTGTATTCGCCAGTAGATTCAAGATCATATTTTGCAATATCCGTTGTAAGAACAATTGCTTTTTTATCAGGATTTACACGAATATAATCAATACAATTGTGTAAAGCATCAACGCCAGCAATACAAGCAAAAGTAAAATCAACCACATCACATTTTGAAAAAGTATCTTCGCCAAAATGAGCTTCCATTAACGAAACAATGTAAGAACCAATTGGTTTTGCACTATCAACAGCACTTTCAGTACCCACGTATATACGATCAATATCGAGCGGGTTTATTTTTTCATTAGTGAGTAGACGTTGGATCGCATTTGCGCCAAAAACTACAGGATCCTGATGAACGTCAGGAAGTGTCATTTTGAATAAACCGAGGCCTTTTTGTAATTTTTCAGGATCTATATGGCGTGCTTTTGCTAAAGTCTCAATAGGCAAATGAATCTTTGGAAGGTCAAATGCAATGGAATCAATTCCAATTTTCATTGTAAAATTTTTAGAGCCATAAAAATAAAATATTATATCCATAAACGTGTTAAATCAAATATAAAAGATGTTGCTATTTTCTGTTTGATGTTTTTATATAAATTTTATTTAGTTTCATTTTAAATAAGGCAAAGAAGCCTTACTTTTGCTTTTCAATAATAAAATTAAAAGCAAAATAGGATGATAAAATATAGACTTTTGGCAATAGTATTTCTTTTGAACAGCTTATTGTTAGCGGCTCAGGATAAACCAGCATATCAGATTTTTGATAAAAATGGTAAAAAAGTGAAGTACGAGAAAATGTTGAAAGGAGCTGCTAAGGCAGAAGTGCTTTTCTTCGGAGAATTTCATGACAATCCAATTATACACTGGTTACAATTTGAGGCAACAAGAGATTTAGCTAAATCAAACCGTTTAGTTTTAGGAGCAGAAATGTTTGAAGCTGATAATCAGTCTCAATTAAATGACTATCTATCCGGTAAAATTAATCAGAAAGCTTTAGATACTGTAGCGAGACTATGGAATAACTACAAAACAGATTACAAACCATTGGTAGATTTGGCAAAAGAAAACAAGCTGTCCTTTATCGCTACAAATGTTCCGCGTAAATATGCAAGTCTAGTATATAAAAATGGATTTGGTGCTTTAGATGTCTTAACGGATGAAGAGAAAAGGTGGATGGCACCGTTGCCAATTGCATACGATCCAAATTTACCAGGATATGTAAAAATGCTGGAAATGATGGGAGGACACGGTGGAGACAATTTGCCAAAAGCACAAGCGATAAAAGATGCAACAATGAGTTATTTTATTTCGAAAAATTTACAACCCAATACGCTTTTCATCCACTATAATGGAAGTTATCACAGTGATAATTATGATGGGATTAACTGGTATTTGAAAAAGACAAATCCTAATTTGAATATCGTTACAATAGCATCAGTATCTCAAAAAGAGGTATTAGAATTGGAGAAAGAAAACGTTGGGAAGGCAGATTTTATTATCGTTGTAGATGAGGATATGACGAAAACCTTTTAAGAATCAGTTTCTTTGATGGAAAAAAGCCGTTTTTAAGCGGCTTTTTTTGTAGTAAATAATTAATAATTAATCGTTTGGAAAGCAATGCTTTCGCTTGATTAAAATGATTATAAATAAGCTATATTGTTTTGTAATAAAAGGTAATATCCCGTACTTTGTATGAATTATTTTAAATAACACAATCAAAATCTTTATGGCAAAATCTGCACTTTTAAAGTCGTCACTAGCAAAGAAATATTGGATGGCTTTTACAGGTTTATTTTTATGCTTGTTTTTAGTTGGCCACTTAGCGGGGAATCTACAACTAATTTTCGGAACTGCATTAAAGTTCAATGAATATGCATTATTCATGACAACCAATCCAGCGGTAAAATTATTATCGTATGTTACTTACATCTCAATTCTATTCCATGCAATTGATGGAATTCTTTTGACAATACAAAACAAAAAAGCCAGGCCAATTGGTTATGTGAAAAATAATGCTGCTTCAAACAGTGCTTGGTCTTCAAGAAATATGGCGTTATTAGGAACTTTAATTTTAGTTTTTATTGCGACACATATGATGAACTTCTGGGCAAAAATGCATTTTGCAGAAATGCCATTATTGACAACAAGCGTTACTAATACGCAAGGGGTTGAAGAACAGTTATATTATACTACAAATGGAGGATATATTCCTGTAGGAGATAGTAGATTCGTTCTTAAAGATCGTACAGATTTCTACGATGAAACTGGAAAAGTGAAAATCGGAAGTGGATACAAAGATTTATACAAAATTACAGTTGATTTCTTTAAAGACCCAAAATACGGATTAGCATTTACATTATTTTATGTTTTCTCAATGCTGGTATTAGCGTTCCACTTACAACATGGTTTTGGAAGTGCATTCCAATCTCTTGGCGCTAGTAATCCGAAATATAACCCATTCATTAAAGGACTAGGAAAAGGATTTGCCATTTTGGTGCCACTTCTTTTTGCAATTATTCCTTTATATATTCATTTTATTCTAAAAGCATAATCATATGGCATTAGATTCAAAAATTCCTAACGGTCCTATTTCAGACAAATGGACAGATTATAAAGATCATATCAATTTAGTAAATCCAGCGAACAAGCGTAATATAGATGTTATTGTTGTAGGTACAGGTTTAGCAGGTGGTTCTGCTGCAGCTACTCTTGCAGAATTAGGATATAACGTAAAAGCATTTTGTTTTCAAGATTCACCAAGAAGAGCGCACTCAATTGCTGCTCAAGGAGGTATCAATGCTGCAAAAAACTATCAAGGAGACGGTGATTCAACATTCCGTTTATTTTATGATACAGTAAAAGGAGGAGATTATAGAGCACGTGAAGCAAACGTTTACCGTTTAGCAGAAGTGTCAGCAAATATTATTGACCAATGCGTAATGCAAGGTGTGCCATTAGCAAGAGAATACGGTGGATTATTAGATAACCGTTCTTTTGGAGGAACATTAGTTTCAAGAACATTTTATGCAAAAGGGCAAACAGGTCAACAATTACTTTTAGGAGCATATTCTGCAATGAATCGTCAAATTGGACGAGGAAAAATAAAAATGTACAACCGTCATGAGATGCTAGATTTAGTAATCGTAGATGGTAAAGCAAGAGGAATTATCGCTCGTAATTTAATTACAGGAGAAATAGAAAGACATTCTGCACATGCCGTTGTTATTGGTTCTGGAGGATATGGTAACGTATTTTTCTTATCAACAAATGCAATGGGAAGTAATGCTACAGCAGCATGGAAAATACATAAAAAAGGAGCTTACTTTGCTAACCCTTGTTATACACAAATTCACCCTACATGTATTCCAGTTTCGGGAGATCACCAGTCAAAATTGACGTTGATGTCAG
Organism: Flavobacterium aerium; assembly: GCF_030766725.1. Lineage (GTDB taxonomy): Bacteria > Bacteroidota > Bacteroidia > Flavobacteriales > Flavobacteriaceae > Flavobacterium > Flavobacterium aerium. The sequence goes on from NZ_JARQWR010000004.1 coordinate 251,126, forward strand.
AATCCTTAAGAAATGATGGACGTATTTGGGTTCCTAAATCATTAGAAGATGCTCAGGCAATTCGTGAAGGAAGAAAAAAACCGACCGATCTTAAAGAAGAAGAAAGAGATTACTATTTGGAGCGTCGTTACCCATCATTCGGTAACTTAGTGCCACGTGACGTTGCGTCTCGTGCAGCTAAAGAACGTTGCGATGCAGGTTTTGGAGTTAATAAAACAGGTGAAGCAGTATACTTGGACTTTGCAGCAGCAATCCAACGTTACGGAAAAGAGCAAGCCTACATCAAAGGTTTAGATGAAAATGACGCAGCCTTAATTATAAAATTAGGAACTGACGTTGTTGCAAATAAATACGGAAACTTATTCCAGATGTATGAGAAAATCGTAGATGAGAATCCATACATAACGCCAATGATGATTTATCCAGCAGTACACTACACAATGGGTGGAATCTGGGTAGATTATAACTTGATGACAACTATCCCAGGATGTTATTCAATTGGAGAAGCAAACTTCTCTGATCACGGAGCAAACAGATTAGGAGCATCAGCATTAATGCAAGGATTAGCAGATGGATATTTCGTATTACCTTATACAATAGGTGAATATTTATCAAGCGATATTAGAACAGGTCAGATTTCTACAGATTTACCAGAATTCGTAGAAGCAGAGAAAAATGTTCGTGATTTAATTCAGAAATTCAGTACTAATAATGGAAACCACTCTGTGGACCATTTCCATAAAAAATTAGGAAAAATTATGTGGGACAAAGTAGGTATGGCGAGAAATGCGCAAGGACTTACTGAAGCGATACATGAAATTGCAGCATTGCGTGAAGAATTTTACAAAGACGTAAGAGTACCAGGCGATGTTAATGGATTTAACCAAGAGCTTGAAAAAGCATTAAGAGTAGCCGATTTCCTTGAATTAGGAGAACTGTTTGCAAAAGATGCTTTACATAGAAATGAATCTTGTGGTGGACATTTTAGAGAAGAATATCAATCAGAAGACGGAGAAGCACAGAGAGACGATGAAAACTTTGCTTATGTTGCGGCATGGGAATACAAAGGAAAACCAAGCGATGCTGTGTTACACAAAGAAGAATTAGTATTCGAAAACATTAAATTAGTTACTAGAAGTTACAAATAAGATTTTAGTATCAGAAGAGGGAGCGGTAAGACGATCCCATCGAAATACTAAATGCAAAATCTATAGAGTATGAAACTTACATTAAAAATATGGCGTCAAAAAAACGCTAAAGAAACTGGAAAAATAGTTGACTATAAAATCGATGATGTTTCGCCAGATATGTCCTTCCTTGAAATGCTGGACGTTTTAAACGAACAGTTGATTAACCAAGGAGAAGACCCAGTAGCTTTTGACCATGACTGTCGTGAAGGAATCTGTGGTATGTGTTCACTTTTCATTAATGGAGAAGCACACGGACCAGATAGAGGCGTAACGACTTGTCAATTGCACATGAGAATGTTTAAAGACGGTGATACTATCTTTATTGAACCTTTCCGTGCAAAAGCATTCCCAGTAATTAAAGATTTAGTAGTTGATAGATCTTCTTTTGATAGAATACAACATGCAGGAGGATTTATCTCTGTAAATACTTCAGGTCGTACTGTAGATGCGAATTCTATTCCAATTAATAAACATGACGCTGATACCGCTTTTGATTCTGCAACATGTATTGGATGTGGAGCTTGCGTTGCAACCTGTAAAAACTCTTCAGCAATGTTATTCGTTTCTGCAAAAGTATCCCAATTTGCTTTATTACCACAAGGACAAGTTGAAGCTGCAGACCGTGTTTTAAATATGGTTCACCATATGGATCTTGAAGGATTTGGAAACTGTACAAATACTGGAGCATGCGAAGTAGAATGTCCGAAAGGAATTTCTCTTGAAAACATCGCACGTATGAACCGTGAATACTTAAAAGCAAGTATTAAATAATAAATACATAAAGGTTTTTAATCTTTATCCTTAATATGGTAATCCCCTCAAACATTTGTTTGAGGGGATTTTTTTTTGAAAAAAATAAAATTTTCAACATGCAATACTCTATGCTAATTATCGCATTTTGTGAATTATAAGTGTTTCTTGTGTTAAATAAAAAAAAGACAAATAGTGTAAAATGAAGTTAAACCGGATTTTTGCTATAGGATAATATGCATTAAATACATATATTTAAGAAATATTAATGGGTAAAATGATTCAAAGAATGCTAAATATTCTTATGGTTGACGACCATCCAATGATAATCGAAGGATATAGAAATGCAATTTTAAATGCAAATATAATCCCATCGTCATTGATGAATATTACTACAGCACATAACTGCGAAGATGCATATAATGCGATTATCCAATCCTCGGAAAAAACACATTTTCATATTGCTTTTCTAGATATTAGTTTGGCACCCTATGTACAGAAGAACATGAAGTCTGGAGAAGATTTAGCAAAATTGATTAAAAATATTCTCCCAGATTGTAAAATCATCATGCTTACGATGCATACAGAGGCTGTACGTTTAAGTAACATAGTTCGAACGATAAAACCACAAGGTTTATTAATAAAAAGCGATATCACGTTAGATAAATTTCAACAGGTATTAAAAAAAATAATGAATGGTGAGGTATATCTAAGTAGTACAGCCAGTAAAAGTGTAAAACAAGCACTTTCGAGTGAATTAAACTTAGACCACGATAATCTTCAGATACTATCTTGTATCGCAAAAGGGGTGAAAACTAAAAACCTCCCAAATTACATAGCGCTATCTTTAAGTGCTATCGAAAAAAGAAAAACACTACTAAAGATCCAATTGGGAATCGAAAAAGGAACAGACAAGGATTTAATAAACGAAGCTAAAAAGCTTGGAGTGATTTAACTCGGTATTGTTTTGGTGTTAATTATTTAAATAAAAATAAAAACCGTAATTTTTTTAACAAAAAACCGTAAAATTATTGATTTGGAAATAATTAAGTTAGCAATTATATAATTGTTGGCGAGATATTTATTTTGGAAAGATTCAATAATTTTAATATTTAATAAGATGAAAAAATCAATTTTAAAGATAGAAGGTGTAAATGAACTTTCAAAGGAACATTTGAAAAATATAAAAGGCGGTGCGGCTTGTGGGCCAGGATACGTTGTCTTAGTTTGTGGGCAAGGGCCAACTTGGGTTCCTAATGTGTGTAAATCACCAGAAGCTCACTGTGCATAATGCAAAAAATAAGAAGTTTAGCTGATCAAAAATCATATAAAAATGAAAAACTCAATTTTAAAAATTGAAGGAGTTAGTGAATTATCAAAAGAAACCTTATTAACCATAACAGGAGGTGCTGGTTGTGGACCAGGTGAAGTTCGATTTGAATGTGATGGTCCATGGATATGGGTTCCTAACGTATGTGCAGTAGATCTACCATTTTGTGAGGATCCGTTTTAGTTTTTTAAATATAGAATAAGCTATTATTTCACTCTTGATAACTAGCTTGCAAGGGCAGTCTAAAATTTTAGGCTGCCCTTTTGTTATTTGTTAAATAATAGCTTATTCTATATTTTAAATAGGGTAAAACCGTAATTTTTTTAACGAAAAACCGTAATATGATGCTGTTTTAAAAAAGTAAGTTAGCAATTCAAGAGCAATATAGAGAAGTAATTTATGTATTGAATTTTGTGGTAAAATTTATTAACCAAACTAACTAAGAGATCATCATGAAAAACTCAATCTTACAATTAAAAGAAGTAAAAGAACTTTCAGCTGAAATGCAAAAAAGTATAAAAGGGGGAGCATGTCCTCCAGGTAGGGCACGACTAGAATGTGGAGGCCCGTTAGTTTGGGTTCCAAATATTTGCGCAGTACCTTACTTATGGTGTGAAGAGCCAGTAATAACAATTGAACATTAATCGTCTTAATAATTTTATTTAAAAATATAAAAATGAAAAACTCAATTCTAAAACTAGAAGGTGTAACAGTGTTGCAAAAAAAAGAACTTATTAAATTGGCCGGAGGTGACCCTAATTGCAAAGGAGGATATGTTCAGTTAGAATGCGATGGACCTTTTATGTGGGTTCCAAATACATGTGCCGTTTTACATCCGTATTGTGGAGACCTTTTTTAGTCAAAAACAAAACATTGCTCCAAATAATGGTAAAAGCTGCTTAGTTTTCTAAGCAGCTTTTTTTGTTTAAAACGGCATAAGTGTTGATTTCGGTTGATATATCTTATTAAAATATAATTAATGTTTTATTTTAACCTAAATAAGGTAAAACCGTAATTTTTTTAACATAAAACCGTAAAATTTTGATTTTTAAATGAATTAAGTTAGCTAGAGAAAATTTATAAGTTAAGGATTCCTTCTTTTAGTAAGTTTTGAAGAAGATGAAATCCAGTAAATCTAAAAACCTTTACAACCATGAAAAAATCAATACTACAATTGAAAGGAGTACATGAACTCTCAAAAAAAACGCTAATTAAATTAACGGGAGGAAATTCAGGATGTGAGTCAGGGATGATTCAATTAGTCTGTGGAGGACCATGGATATGGGTGCCAAACAAATGCAATGTGAAGTATCCATTATGTGATTAAACTGATAAAACAAAATGTAAGCAAGTCTTGTTAGATTATGAGCTGTATTAGTTCATAGTCTAACACGAAATAATATCAATACAAATTTTATATGATTAAGTTAACTCAGAAATTTCTAGTATTAAACCAATATACAAATGTTATAGAAGAGTTTGAAGATGTGTATCTATCCCATCCCAATCATCCAAGCTTATATTCAATTACAGATTCATTTACAGTATTAGGTATTGAGAATGTTGCCGCTGAAGTTCCAAAAGATCAACTAGAAGCACTACCAGACAATTTTATGGCATTAGTGCTGAAAAACGGATCAGAAGAATTAGTAGTAGTGGAGAAAGATGAAACCACAATAGTATTGGAAACAGAAAAATTCATCAAAGAAACGTTGAGTCATGCTGAATTCAAGAATATTTGGAAGGGAATTATCATTGCGATTGAACCAAACGAACAAGTTGAAGTCCATAAAGGGAAAAAGAATAATAACTTAAAATACGCTATACCATTAGTTGCATTAATAGGAATATCATTCTTTTACAATGAGTACAATTTTGTCTCAATAGCATTTTTACTATCTTCTTTAATTGGAAGTTGCATAGGTGCTTTTATTATTCAGGAAGAATTTGGGATTAGTAATGAAATGGTTTCAAAATTTTGCAGTTATAGTGAAAATACGTCTTGTAATAGCGTAATTAAATCCACAAAAAATGACATAAATAAATGGATGAATTTTGCAGACCTACCATTAGTATTTTTTGTAGTGAATACCATCGCTATTTTGTTGAATCCAATTGCTTCGATGAATATCATTGGTGTATTAAGTACTCTAGCATTACCCATTGTTCTATACTCGGTATGGATTCAAAAATTTGAATTAAAAAAATGGTGTGTATTGTGTTTAGTAACAGCAACAATAATTGTGATGCAATCAGCCTTATACATTGCGACTACAACAGGTGATTTCAATGCCTTATTAGTGCGTTCCAGTTTTTTCTTTTATGTTTTTTCAGTGATAACATTACTGACAGCGTGGGTTGCACTAAAACCAATTCTCAAAAAGAATAATACACTTTCCGATTCAGTTCAGAAACTAAATCGTTTTAAAAGAGATTCTAAAATATTTTCTGCATTATTAAAACCTGTTACAGTGATGAATGGGTTTGATCAATTGCAATCCATTCAAATTGGAACTCCAGATTTACCAACGGTACTCACATTAATTGTAAGTCCAAGTTGCGGTCACTGCCATAAAGCATTTGAAGATGGTTTAAACCTACACCTGAAATTCCCAGATAAAATTAGTCTAAACATACTTTTCAATGTTAATCCCAATAATAATGGTAATCCTTATCTCGTAATTGTTGAAAAATTACTTCAGATGAATAGAACAAATCCAAGTCAAGTCCTTACAGCAATTTCAGATTGGCATATTAAGAAATTGACCCTCGAAGAATGGCAATTAAAATGGAAAATAGACCATATTGATTCGGAAATAAAAAATGAAATAGAAAAGCAATACAATTGGTCTACGGCAAATGACTTTAATTATACACCAGTAAAAATTATTAATAATCAATTATATCCACAGGAATATGAGTTGAGTGATGCAAAATATTTTTTAAATGATTTGGCAAAAGACGTGGCGCTAGAAAGAGATGTTTTGGAGGAAGAATATGTAGCATAATGTAAGTAAATGAAGAATTATCAACCAATTTTAATTATATCAATTATGAAAAAAAACATTTTAAACTTAACGGGAGCTCAGGAGTTGAGCAAGGATTCACAACAGTCTATCAAAGGAGGAATTACACAATGGATGGCTGCAAACTGTATTAGAAAAAAAACACCAACATGTGATGTAGATGGAGAATATTACCATCAACTTATTGGATGGTGTTGTAGAGGAACTGAACCACAAGGATAATCCAAATTTTAGAATTATATATAATCAACCAATTTAAACGAGATCTATTATGAAAAAAAACATTTTAAATTTAACTGGAGCTCAGGAATTGAGCAAGGATTCACAGCAATCTATTAAAGGAGGAATTACAGAATGGATGGCTGCGAACTGTATTAGAAGAACAGGTCCAACATGTCTTAGTATTGAGATCGAAGAAAGAAGTGGTAATAATGGATATTATCCATATCAGATTGGAGCATGGTGTTGTATAGGACCTGAGCCAAGAGGATAGTTAATACTTTTTAAAACAATTAACCCATTATAAATTCTTACTTTATGTTGAAAAAAATTTCAAGCTTAAAAGGATCGCAAATTCTAAGCAAAGCAGAGCAAAAGAGTATTAAAGGAGGTAAAGCTCCAGCATGCTGTCTACGATGGAAGCCTATCGAGAGAGAATGTACTTTATGGGACTACAACTGTTTAAACGGATAATGTACTAAACAGAAGAGTTCCAGTTAATTAAATATAAAAATATAACCCTTTTATTCGTAAAGGAAAATAAGAATCAAGTGGATAATTTTTTTCACTTGATTTTTTTATTAATCTGAATTTTTTCTTAAAAAACACGTATATTGTGATTAAATTATGACCATAAGAGAATTAATTTTATTATAAAAAGATTTTACATTATTGCTAAATTTTATTTTGATCAATGCCTAAATTTCCCCACTACCTGCAAGCTGATGCTAAAGATTGCGGACCTACATGTATTAAAATTATAGCGAAGTCATACGGTAAAACAATTCCTATTCAAGGATTGCGTGATTTAAGTGAGACAACGCGTGAAGGCAGTACACTATTAGGATTAAGTGATGCTGCAGAGAAAATTGGTTTTCGAACTTTAGGAGTCAAATTAACAGCTGAAAAATTAGAAGAAGCACCCCTGCCTTGTATACTACATTGGAACAAAGAACACTATGTTGTGCTTTATGAAATTAAAAAAGGAAAATACTACATTTCAGATCCAGCACATGGATTGCTGACGTATACAGGTGAAGAATTTATAAAATTTTGGATTGGAAACAATGCCAATAAAAAAACCGAAGAAGGGATTGCATTACTAGTTGAACCAACACCAAAATTCCAACAAAATGAATATGATAAAGAGGATAAGCAAGCATTTGGCTTTGGACTCCTTTCAAAATATATCTTTCAGTACAAATCATTTTTAGCTCAGCTAATAATCGGATTACTGGCGGGAAGTTTACTACAATTAATTTTCCCATTCCTTACACAAAGTATAGTCGATGTGGGGATACAAAATCAAAATATACATTTTATATACATGATTTTGTTCGCTCAATTATTTCTATTTGCGGGCAAAACAGCATTAGAATTAATTCGAAGTTGGGTGTTATTACATCTTTCTACCCGTATTAATATCTCATTAATTTCCGATTTCTTTATTAAGTTAATGAATCTACCAATCTCCTTCTTTGATGTAAGAATGACAGGAGATATTATGCAGCGAATCAACGATCACCATCGTATTGAAAGAATACTAACCTCCTCTTCGTTGAATGTGTTATTCTCCTTTATCAATTTGATTATCATGGGAGCTGTACTGATTTATTATAACTTCCAAATCTTTATAATCTTTATGGTTGGAAGTATCTTATATTTCGGATGGGTCACGATATTCTTGAAAAGAAGAGAAGAATTAGATTATAAGCGATTTTCAGAAGTGAGTCAGGAGCAAAGTAAAGTAATCGAATTGATTAATGGAATGCAGGAGATAAAACTGCACAATGCCGAAAAACAGAAAAGATGGGGATGGGAGTATGTACAAGCAAGACTGTTTAGAGTATCAATAAAAGGATTAGTATTAGAACAAACCCAAAGTATTGGTTCATCCGTAATCAATGAGATAAAGAATATTTTTATTATTTTCTTTTCGGCAAAATTGGTTATTGATGGAGAAATCACTCTAGGGATGATGATGGCAATCAGCTATATTGTAGGACAATTAAATGCACCAATCGCTCAGTTAATCGGTTTTATCAGAGAAGCTCAAGATGCAAAAATATCACTTTCAAGACTAGCAGAAATTCATGATAAAAAAGATGAGGCAGATGAAGAAGAACACCAAGTGCATGTTTTTCCAGAAAACTGTGATATCGAAATTAAAGACCTTTCCTTCCGATACATTGGATCCGATATTCCTGTTTTACAAGATTTGAATCTGACCATTCCTGCTCGAAAAGTAACAGCAATTGTGGGTGTAAGTGGAAGTGGAAAAACAACCTTAATGAAATTATTATTAAAGTTTTATAATCCCGATAAAGGAGAAATTAATTTAGGAACTTTCCAACTTCAGAATATTGCACAAAAAACATGGCGTGCACATATCGGTGCAGTAATGCAAGAAGGCTATATCTTTAATGATACAATTGCACAGAATATTGCTATTGGGGTAGACTTTATTGACAAAGAACGCCTGGTTTATGCAGCCGAAGTAGCAAATATAAAAGAATACGTCGGGACCCTACCTTTAGGATATAATACAAAGATTGGTATGGAAGGCGTAGGAATGAGTACAGGCCAAAAGCAACGACTATTAATAGCGAGAGCAGTGTATAAAAACCCTGAGATGCTATTCTTTGATGAAGCAACATCAGCCTTAGATGCAAACAATGAAAAAGAAATCATGAAGAAATTAGATATCTTTTTTAAAGACAAAACGGTAGTGGTTATTGCACACCGATTGAGTACAGTAATGAATGCAGATCAGATTGTCGTATTAGACAGAGGGAAAATTATTGAAATTGGAAACCATGAAGAATTAGTTGCCCTAAAAGGAAATTATTATGAACTCGTTCGAAACCAACTTCAATTAGGAACATAACCTTTACCAGTGTATCACAATTTAATGTTTTAATTTTTCAACAATACAAAGAATGCCAGAAGATAAAAAATTTGAATTAAGAAGCGAAGAAGTACAAGAAATCTTGACTCGTGTTCCACATTGGATGATCCGATGGGGGAATATTGTAGTTTTATCGATTATTGTACTAATGTTTATTGGTTCATGGTTAATTAAATATCCAGATATTATTGCAACGGAAGTAGTGATTACAACCAATGTTCCACCGGAGAAATTAGTGGCAAAAACTTCTGGACGTATCGAAGCTATTTTGGTAAAAGACCGTCAGATTGTACCGATGAATACTCCATTAGCGGTAATTGAAAACACCGCAAATTATGAAGATGTATTCTTATTAAAGAAAGTTTTAGATACAATTAAATTAAATCGAAATAGTATAAAATTCCCATTTGAATTATTCCGTTTTGCTCGATTAGGAGATATAGAAGGAAATTATGCCCTTTTTCAAAAAGACTTTATTACAAACAATTTAAACAGAACACTGTTGCCATATCAAGTTGCGGGTAGAGCACAACAAGTAGAAGGCGTAGAGTTGAGAGAGCGATTACACTTGTTGCAACAGCAAAAAGAAATTAATGAGACCGAATTGAAACTAAAGAAAGCGGACTTAGATCGTTTTGAAAAATTATTCAATAAAGGAGTAATTTCAACGCAAGAATACGAAGCTAAAAAATTAAGCTATTTGCAAGACGAAAAAAACTTCAAAACGATAGCCAGTTCAATTTCACAACTTAAATCATCATTGAATGATTTGAATAAAAATATGTTGGACACCCACATTAACGAAACAAAAGACGATGTTATCTTACAAAGCAACGTAAGTCAGTCTTTTCAGCAATTAAGAAAAGCAGTTAGAGACTGGGAATTAGCCTATGTCCTTACAGCATCGATACCGGGAGAAGTTTCGTTTATGCAAATTTGGACTGACAATCAGACTATTGTAGCAGGAGAAAATGTATTTACAGTAGTGCCTACAGATGAAAAAGGATACGTTGGAAAAGTAAAAGCGGTGGCACAAAATTCTGGTAAAATAAAAGTAGGGCAAGATGTTAATATCAGATTAGCGAATTTTCCAGATCGAGAATTTGGAATGCTAAAAGGGAAAGTAAAATCGATTTCATTAACACCCGATAAAGATGGAAACATTTTAATTGACATAGCATTACCAAACAAATTAGAAACCCATTACCATAAAATTATTCCATTCCAGCAGGAGATGCGTGGGAATGCCGAAATTATTACAGAAGATTTACGACTAATGGAAAGAATACTATATCAATTCAGAGACATATTCCGCCGATAAAAAAACAAAAAGACATCAAGGAAATTGATGTCTTTTTGTTTTTAGAATTAAATTAGAAAACATAAAATTATATTTGAAAATCAATACGATACCACAATGCAAAAGCAACTTACATCCTACTTTATTCTAGTCCTTTTATGCTTTGGAATAAATGCTTCAGCCCAACAAAATTATGCCCAATACGTAAATCCGATGATTGGAACTGGAGGACATGGACATACTTTTCCTGGAGCAACAGTACCTTTTGGAATGGTACAATTATCACCCGACACAAGAATTGATGGAAGCTGGGATGGATGTAGCGGATATCATTATAGTGATAACGTAATTTATGGATTTTCACATACCCACCTAAACGGGACTGGAGTAAGTGATTACGGCGATATTTTGCTTATGCCTACAATGGGAGAACCTCAATTGATGAATACCGAATACGCTTCTGCATTTTCGCATAAAAATGAACAAGCATCCGCAGGATATTATGCAGTAAAATTAGACAAACATAATATTGATGTAGCATTAACAACATCAACAAGAGTCGGTTTTCACGAATATACATTCAATGAAAGTGGAGTAGCCAATATTATATTGGATTTGAATCACCGCGATAAACTTTTAGAGGGAGAAGTTCGTATTGTAAACGATAAAGTGATTGAAGTATTGAGAAGAAGTGAAGCGTGGGCACGTGATCAATATGTTTTTGCGCGAATAGAATTTGATCAGCCGATGAAAATCAATAAAGTAAAAACAAATGGTAAAGGAGATTTTTCAAGTCAAGTATTTTCAGGAACAGAACTAGCCCTTAGTTTTTCTAAAACCATTAAGAAAGGAGATAAAATACTCGTAAAAGTAGCTTTATCCCCAACAGGATATGAAGGAGCAACGAAGAATATGAAGGCAGAAATTCCAAATTGGGATTTTAATGCGACTAGAAAAGCAGTAGTCCAAATGTGGAATAATGAATTAGGGAAAATAGAAGTAAAAAGTTCTGATAAAGAGAAACTAACGATATTCTATACCGCATTATACCATGTAATGACACAACCCAATACAGCGATGGATGTTGATGGACAATACAGAGGAAGAGATAATAAATTACATAGAGCCAGTGGATTTACATATTACTCTGTATTTTCTCTATGGGATACCTTTAGAGCAGCACACCCTTTGTATACTTTGATTGATAAAAAACGAACGTCAGATTTCGTAAGTACTTTTTTAAAGCAATATGAACAAGGAGGAAGATTACCAGTGTGGGAATTGGCAAGTAATGAAACAGATTGTATGATTGGATACCATTCCGTGAGTGTAATGGCAGATGCTATGGCAAAGGGCATAAAAGGCTTTGATTATGAAAAAGCGTTTGAAGCAAGTAAACACAGTGCGATGTTAGATCATTTAGGATTAGATGCCTATAAGAAAAATGGATTCATCAGCTTGGACGACGAGCACGAAAGTGTTTCTAAAACCGTTGAATATGCTTATGATGATTGGTGTATTGCACAAATGGCACTGATGCTCGGTAAAAAAGAAGAATACGCTTATTTTATGAAACGAGCTCAAAACTGGAAAAACATATTTGATCCCGTTACAGGATTTATGCGACCTAAAAAGAATGGAGGATGGGTTACACCATTCGACGCTAGAGAAGTCAATAATAATTTTACAGAAGGAAATAGTTGGCAGTATACATTCTTTGTGCCTCAGGATGTGCAAGGGCTTATTAATGCTTATGGAGGACCAGTTCCATTTGAGAAAAAACTAGACGAAATGTTTTCCAGCCCATCCGCAACGACAGGAAGAGAACAAGTTGATATTACAGGGCTTATAGGACAATATGCACACGGGAATGAGCCAAGCCATCATATGGCCTATTTATACAACTATGTTGGGAAACCAGAAAAGACGACTCAGAAAGTACATCAGATTCTTAATGAGTTTTATAAAAACACACCCGATGGATTAATAGGAAATGAAGATTGTGGACAAATGAGTGCTTGGTATGTATTAAGCTCAATGGGTTTATATGCCGTAACACCAGGTATTCCAGAGTGGAATACGACAGTTCCATATTTTGAAAATATCAAAGTTCATTTTGAAGATGGAACAACAAAAGAAATCACACCTAAAAGTACAGCAGCCTATTTGCGATTTTTTGGATTAAATCCAAAACCGGAAAGTCAAAAATTAGAATATGAAGAAATTGTTCCTGTACCCGTTATTGAAACAACTGGAAAGGTTTTTAAAGATAAGTTGAAAATCGAATTAAAGGCAATGAATGCTTCGGATGATCTTTATTATTGTTTAGAAGAAGCAGGAAAGAAGAAAAAAGAAAAAGTATTTATTCCTTACAGTAAACCTTTAGAGATTACGGAAACAACAACAGTATATGCTTATGCTAAAAAAGCAAGCAAACAAAGCGCTGTAATTTCTGGAACATTTTATAAGAAAGGAAATGATTGGAAAATCAATATCATTTCAAAATACAATCCACAATACCATGCAGGAGGAGATGAAGGACTTATTGATGGAGTTCTTGGAGAAGAAAACTGGAGAAAAGGAGAATGGCAAGGATACCAGTCACAGGATTTCGAATGTATTATTGATTTAAAATCAAAACAAATGATATCCGAAATTTCTGCTCGATTCTTACAAGATTCACGATCTTGGATTTTGATGCCTACTACCGTAGAATATTATGTGTCGAAGGATAATAAGAAGTTTAAGCTAGTGAAAAGAATAACCAATACACTCGATCCAAAAGAAGAGAAAATCAGCATCCACGATTTTAAAGCAGAAATCAAACCGATAAAAGGACAGTATATTATGGTTAAAGCCTATAATTTTGGTAAATTGCCAGACTGGCATCAAGGAGCAGGAGGTGATGCATTCCTGTTTATTGATGAGATTACGGTTAAATAATACACGATGAAAGTAGCACTAATTCAATCCAATCTAGTTTGGGAAAATCCTAAAGCAAACCGAGAAATTTTCACATTGAAAATCAATGAAATTCAGGAGAAAATAGATCTAATTGTTCTGCCTGAAATGTTTACAACAGGTTTTACCATGCATCCCAATTTCGTTGCAGAAACAATGGACGGAGAGACGGTACATTGGATGGTCGAATTAGCAAAAGCAAAAAATGCAGCCATTACAGGGAGTATAATTATTCAAGAAAATAAGCAATACTATAACCGAATGCTATTTGTTTTTCCAAATGGAGAAATTCAGTATTACAATAAGAAACACCTATTTTCCTTAGCGGGAGAAGAAAAGATTTATAGAGCAGGAGAAGAAAAAGTAATAGTAGACTATTTAGGATGGAAAATCTGTTTGATGGTTTGTTATGATTTACGATTTCCGGTTTGGTCTAGAAACCAAGAGAATTACGATGTCTTAATCTATGTTGCCAGTTGGCCAGAAGTGCGTATTAAAGCATGGGATGCATTATTGCAAGCGCGAGCAATTGAGAATATGTCTTATGTGATAGCGGTAAACAGAGTAGGGTTAGATTACCATAACTATAATCATTCGGGACATTCCCAAGTCATTAATTATTTAGGAGAATATAGCATAGAGCCACAAGAAAATGAAGGAACCTATATTGTAAACTTGGACAAAGAGCAAATGCTTTCCGACCGAAAACGATTTGGTTTCTTAAATGATAAAGATATTTTTAGGATATTATAAAATTGAAATTTTTTATTATAACCACAAACTTATTTAATTAAATAAGTTTGTGGTTTACATTGTTATCTTCTTTGGATCCAACCGTCTGGAATATCATCAATATACCTTTCTAGCATATGTAATTCACCCGAATCAGCTGAAATTGTACACTGCATGTAGCTTGAAGATATCCAATCTCCTGTGATACTTACATTCTCACCATTACCACCAGTGATGTTTAAGGTGTTTATTCCAGCTCTCCCCGTTTCAGTACATTTGTCATCAATGATTTTTTCAAGATCATAAGCCCTAGCCATATCTGCACAGATACATTGATCAGAACAAACTAATAAACCACGACTTCCAGATTTATTTTGATAGTTACGATTTTTTTTTGACTCATTTTTTATCATAATAAACTCTTCATTTTCATTAGGAAGTTGCCTAATATAGAATGTATGGGTGTTATTTTTGTTGAATCTGGAGTCTTTATTAGAAGTGTTTTTGAATCCATATTCTTCGGGATTGCTATATATTTTTTGCTGAATAAGATTTTTGTCTCCTTTTACTTTTCTAATAGTTGTAGTCTTTAATTGTTGATCTAATGTTAATTGATTAGGTGTTGTTTCTTCATTATTACATGATATGTATAAACATGTTATGATAATAATGACAGAAAGACTTAATAATGATTTTAGTTTTTTCATTGGGTCATTTTTAAAGTTATTTTAACGAAAATAGCTTTTATTTAGACTAAAAACAAATAAAATTATATTTTAATTAAACAGAATATACATGTTAAATTAATTGAAAATCAAAAAATTGATTAATAGAAGTGTGATGTAGAGGTGAGTTATTTTGGAAAAGCTTTAGGTTCAGGTTCACGATAGATGTTAGAAGTAATGCTATTCATGAATTCTTCCAAGGCTTCTAACTCATCATTACTAAGCTTTAATTTGTGCAATAGAGGAGAATTTACGGGTAACATTAAATCTTCTTTTTGACCCGGTTTAATTCTTTGATTAGGCATTCCTACATTATACATGTTCAAAATACCTCTTATTTGAGGGAATAAGCCATTATGCATATAAGGCCCCGTTTTCATGACTTCACGTAAAGAAGGTGTTTTAAATTTCCCTACATCCTCACGATTCTTCGTAATATTATAACGACCCAAATCCTCATATTCTCTACCATAATAAGTAAGACCCACATTATGAAATTGACTGTCAGAAAATAAAGGAGAATTATGACAGTTAATACATCTCGCTTTAGTTCGAAATAAGTGTAATCCTAAAATTTCTTTATTGGAAAGTTGTGTGCTGTCCCCTCCAATGAATTTGTCAAAACGACTTTTTCTACTCACGATGGTACGTTCAAAGGTAGCAATGGCTTTTAGAATTTTATCTTCTGTAATTTTATCATCACCATAAGCCTCTTGGAATAACTGCTTATACCCTTTTATTTTTTTAATGGACTTCACAGCAAGATCCATATGATTATTCATTTCTTTGGTATCCTCAATAGGAAATTTAGCCTGATCCTCTAAGCTTTTTGCTCTACCATCCCAAAAGAAAATTTTAGAATAAGCAACATTGATAATTGGTTTTGAGTTTCGGGTACCCGGCGTACGATCATGACCGTGAGAAACGCGCTTTCCATCCCCCCATCCTAATTCGGGATCATGACAAGAAGCACAAGAGATTTGTCCAGAGCTGGATAACCTTGGATCAAAAAACAAAACCTTACCTAACTCTCTTTTTGGTTCAGAAAATGGATTATCATCAGGGAAAACTACTTTTGGAAGTACACCAATGTCAATGAAATCAGTTGCGAGACTATCGATTGTTGCTTTAGGCCATTGGCTGGCATCACCGCTACTGTATAATTTTTTTAATTCAGGTATGGAATAATAGGTGTCATCGGTAGGGTTTTGCAAAGAAACCAACCCGGTGAATAAAATACCTAGAAAAACGAATCCAATAATCTTTTTCATCCTTAATAAATTATAGAAATACCTGCATTTAGGTAGGTACTCTCCTTCGTGTTAAATGGGGTGGCGTAATTTTTATATTGATCACCTAAAGCCACTAAAGTGGAATAATTTGCAAAAAAACGTAATGTTTTTGTTTTAGACAAATTATAAAAATACTGAGCCATCATAGAAGAACGAAGTTTACTAGTTACATCGTAAGCATGATCAGGAATAATTACATTATCGGAGAAAGAAGTATTAGCCGTCAAGGGTACAATTTTTAATTTCTCATCCAAAGCACTATAATGAGCGACACTGAATTCTAAATTCAATTTATTCTTCTTATGAAGAAAAATATCCTTATTGAATGAAGCTTCAATCTCTAAGGTACTCAAACGTTTATCAGTACTACCTAATAAATCAATGTATTTGTGTTTGATATAACTTGCTTGTAATTCAAAGCTATAGAGCACACGATGATCAATTTTTTTAATAATACCACTGTTGAAGGTAAAACGATCCAGATTCATTCTGTAATTCTGACCATTTTCAATAACCGAATAATTATCTCCTTTTTGACGGTCATAATCAAGGCTCATTTTGTAATCAATTTCATTTCCATCATGAAAGTAATTTAATTGAGCAGTATGAGAAACGATACGGTACATAAACTGTTTTAATTCATTCGCAACATATATATAGCCTTTATTGTTTCTACGATAAGTACTTTCCATAGATTTATTGTACTGATATGCCATATTTATACTATTTCGACCTTCCTTATATTGATAACCTAAACCAAAATTTTTATCAATAGTATTGAATAGATATTTGGTGTAAGAAGAGTTAAAAATAACACGACCATAACCAGAAGAAAAACGAGTAAATGTTTCTGGGTATACTGGTGCATTTTGATACTCATTTACGTAAAGAATTCCTTGGTTTTCAGTGCGCTTTGATATACCAATAGAAGTATAAATACTATGTTTTTGATAGGTATAGCCAAAATGAATCTCTCCGCCATAATCAATTGAAATGATTTCTGGGCGTGGATCAATAGTTCTAAAACTTTTCCCATTTTTATAAAAAACGGTTGCACCTAATAAGAGGTTATTTTCAAACTGATACGAGAAACCACCATTTAAATTGTAATTCTGGATTTCCCAGTTCCCTTTTTTGGGAGCGTAGAAATAATTAGGAGACAAAACATTTTGATTTTCAGTTCGTTTGGTAGTAAAATTATAACCCAAATCATATTCATTAGTTCGGTTAAAAACAAATTCACCAAATAAACGCAATCGAGGATTAATATTAAAGACCCCTTGAGTTGAAAAAGTATATTCTTGTGTTTTTTCAGCTGTTTGTACGCGTTTTAGAGCTAGCTTTTTTTCTTTGAAATCAATTTGTGTAAGGGTAAAATCATTGATGTATTGTGAAGTATAGAAAAGTGGATTTTTCCATAAGTTCACTTGAACATCATTATAAAATGAATTTTCTTTAATCGATAAACTATCGGTAAGTTGTGCTTGGAGGGCACAACTTATCAATAGAATAAAAAATAATATTACTTTTTTTGAAGTCATATTTTTGAAGTTCTTAAATAATTAAGAAGGTTTATAGAGTGGACTAGTTTGCAAATCCCTTTGGATTAGCCTTTGCTAATTTTATAAAATCATTGGCAGAATTGTTAGTGTCTTCTAGTATAATTCGACCATTTACAGTAGCCTTAGTTTTTCGAATCACAGATTGTGAATTGAATGAAGCATCACACCCAATGAATGAAGCATCGATTTGTGGTTGTAACATTTTTGGTCTGGCACTGCTTGGGCTATAATGTTGCAAATCTACACCATCAATAATTTTTGAGATCGGAATCTGCATAAAATATTTTGTAGTAGCTATAACAGAAGATACAGATGGATCTGGGAAATCTGGGTAAGTGTTCAGCTCTTCAGAACGGAAAATGATAAAACTATCTCTTCCTAAATTGTCCAAAATAAAATCTTTATTTCCGCTGCCATAACCAGCTCTTCCCCAATAGGCTATTTCCATATCCTTTACGGCTGGATTTTGAATGTCAAAACGGTAAATGTCCTGGCCAATTGATAAACGATAATCTCCGAGGTAAACTTCAAAATCAGCGGTACTTAAATCAATGGTTAAATCAGGATTTTGCACTGTAAGAGGTTCTCCGGAATTATCCACTAATGGTGCTTTATGATTGATTCCGGTTTGTGCAATTACAATACTTTTTCCTGGAGCTATAGGATGTTCTTGACCAGATCCTGGGATTCTCAATACATAATCAGCATATACATAATCTTTATTAGCACTCTCTCCTAAGCCTATGCCCATAGATTTACTCCAGTCAAATTGCCCATTGGCAAGCGAAGTAGCATTAACTGTAGTAGATGTTTTTCCATACAATTGACCAATCAGTAAACCATCTGCATAAATTACTTCATTGGAGTTATTGTAGATTTCAATGAATTGATCTCTGAAAACAGCTCCTTGTTGTGCATGTGAACCCGCATAGTAGATTTGTTTAATTACTAAATCACCCACACGTACCGATTTCAACTCAATAGAAGCTGAAGTAACATTTGCATTGACAATAACCTGTTCTTGAGAACCATTGAAAGCAACAGTTTCTGTACTTGGTGCATAGCCAAAAAGAGAAGTGAATTCTGTTTTTGCTAATGTTTTTGTAGCAGTAATATTGTAAGTTCCTGGTAAAATGGAAGCGAATGAAGCTACACCAGAAGCATTACTGGCTACAGTATACGTATCTCCAGTATTTGTATTTGTTAATATAACATTTCCATTATTGACAACGATACCATTAAAAGCAGCAGTATCGTATTTTAAATTTACAGAAAATGTAACAGGCTGTAAACCATTGTCGCTGCCAAAATCATCATCCGAACAGGACGAAAGCGCAAGAACTGCGGTAAGCAATAGTAGTATTTTCTTCATAATAAGTGATATTTAGTTAATAAATTAAAATTGATATTCTATTTTGGTTCCAAAGGACAGTTTTACCATATCAGGCTTTGGTCTTGTTGTGATGGTACCATTTTCTGTAGCGATTTCTTTTAATTCGAGACTTAAGAAGTTATTTGCATAGAAAGAGAAACGGAAACCATTTAAAAAATCTTTGGAAATACGTAAATGAAAATTGTTATATACTTTTTGTAGTTTCTTGTCTTCTACTCTAGAATCATTCATATAGATGTGGCTATAAAGACTGCTATTACCCTGATCTTGCTCAGGTATTGGCACTGTATTCAAATTTCCGTCGATATAAGCATAAGGTAATCGGTTTTCGTTATCGGTGCTGTTTTGCCCAATGATGAAGTGTTCACTTCGAATGGCGATAACCAATCCAATTTTTGGAAGATGATAATTGATGTTGCTACCTAATCTAAAACTTTTATAATATTCATTATAAGGTTTATAAACACCGAATTTTTCGGGTTTATTTCCATTACTCGAACGGATATAAGTTGTTACATCATTTAAGTTGGTTGTTTCAATATAACTTCCTTGAATATCGAATGTAATATTTCGAAAAGGCGTTTTTTCAAAACTTAAAAAGAACTCAAGCCCTTTATCCGTTGAGGAAAACTGGTTTACCAATTTATTTTGCATGTAATAAAATGGAGAATAGCCTACTACTTGGTAAGTTGGAGTTTGAGTGCCATTGAATGCAATGTCTAAATCGGCTACTGAGCGAGTAGTAGGAACAGATTGATTTGTTATACCATCATATAGATGGTTATAAAATCCAGTGAAGTTTAGGTTTCCAAAAGGAAGTTTAACATCAAATCCTAATTCAGAACGAATACTTTTTGTGGGTTTAAGGTCTTTGTTGTTGGCTAAGTCAATAAATGTTTGAACAATCCCAAGATTGTAATGACCCGGATAGCGGTAATCCCCCAATACAGCATCATAATATCGTGGTCCAGTATACACTTGATTTAATGATGGTGCCTTGGAAGTGATACCAAATCCCCCTCTTATTTTAAATTTTTCGAACTCTAAATAACTATTAATTCTGGGAGCCAGTGAAGAAAAGCCATATTGATTATCGTAACGTAAACCCGTACTTACAAATAAGGTGCTGTTGTCCCAGTTTCGGGTAATGTTGTCCTCAGCATACAAAGAGATCTGATATTCGGCACGCACATTATCACCATAATTATAAGGGCGAAACCCATATTTATCACCACTTCCAGTAATTCCAAAAATACTAATCATAGTTTCAGGACTGCCCAGACGCCCCCTACCTTTATTATCACTCATACGGAAAGAGGTTCCTACAGAAATATTGTGTAACCATTCACCGGTATGGAAAGTCTTGTATAAATCGGCGGCTAGATAAGAAGAGATTGGAATACCTTCAACTGCTTTCACGCTAGTATAACTTGGTAATGTATAGGTACCAGTGTATACGCCTTCATTAATACTTGTTCCAACGATTGATCCACCATTATTCATGAATTTGGACTCATAAGTATAATGATCACTGTATTTGAAATTGAAATTAATATCAAGATTATCAAAAAAATGATCTTTTAGGTTCCATTTGAATCGATTGGAAATAGTTAAATCTTTCTTTTTATTCTTTACAATTTTATTATCGGTATCTTCCTCTTCTTTATTTACATTGTCATTATTGAATCCATAATCGACAGAGAATGAATTACGAATATTTTTGCTTTTGCTAGCCCAACTCCACATCAAACTAGTTGTGATTCGCTCATATTCTGTGAAAGATACGCGTGGTTCCGAATTTGCTTTCAGGTAGTTTACAGTTACATTCAGATGACCCAATCGTTCTCCCAATTGATATCCTTTGAAGAATCCATATTCTGTAGCGCCATCTCTTAGAGAAGTGTAAATTTGATAAGGAGACTTTCCTGCTTTGCGTTCAATTTTGATTAATCCAGAAGTCAAATCACCATATTTTGCAGATGGAACTCCTTGTACAACTTCAATTTTTTCAATATTATCAACAGCAATTTCTCTTAAATCCGAGTTGTAATCGGTACCGGTAAAATAACCATTAAAATCATTTGCCTTTGGATCGCCAAAACCAAGTAAATTCGGGACAAAAGGAGCCCCATAATTCCCAACATACGATTGCATGTTTTCATTATTGGATATTGGAATACCATCTACAACTATAGAAGTACCAAAAGATTTGTTTCCAAACCCAGTGCTACCCACTCTGGACGGTTTTACAGTCCTAAACGCGATAGGCTTGAATTCATTTAGATTAAAGTTGGTTACGGCTTGTCCGGGCAGTTGTTCCAAAACTTCATTAATTGAAAAAGCCTGAACCTGCTCGATAACCTCACGACCCAATTCTATTTCGGAGAATTTTTTTCCCTTACGAGCAGAAACAATAACTTCATCCAAGCGTAAATCTTGTGTCTCTAGGGCAACAAGTATTTCTTTTTCTAAAGCAGTTTTATTATAAGTAATTGTTTTTTCTTGTTTACCAAGTAGGCGAAAAGTCAAGGTTATATCTTTTACAGCAACCACACGAAATTCAAAATAACCATTTTCATTACTAATAGTCCATTTGTTGGAATCAGTATTGATGATTGAAACATTTTGCAATGGCTGTTTCGTTTCTTGGTCTACTACACGTCCTTTAATAAGTTGTTGTGCATATATACCATTGGAGAACAATAAAAGGATATAAATAAAAAATTTCACGCGTATAGGGATAATATATTTCGCGCAAAAGTAATATCTTATTCTTATTTAGACCAATAACAAATAGATTATTTTATGTATTTGATGCATAAAACGTAAAAATTAACAGTTAAGACCGAGTTTCACATGTTAAAATGCAATAGAAATGAATTTTTACAGAAAAAAAGTCAACAAATAGAGGCTTGAGAATGATGTAAATAAGTTTATGGACTATTTAAGGTAGCCTGAAAACCTGATCAACATCCCAATTGGCACGAACATCAACATCCTTTGGGAAATAAATTACCTCCTCAGGTTGACGTTTCTCTAAATAATTACCAGTATCCCACACTTTATTATGATTGGTATCATAGATAACCCTTAAAGTGAATAAGTCAGGTTTGATGTTGATGAAGTCAATGACGGTTTCTTTCTCACTATAATAAGAAGCCTGAACATCTCCTTTAATATTGGTGAGTTCCACAATAACGGGGAAGCTTTTTACATTTTCTAAAGTGATTTTTAGATTACCAAACTCAGTAGTGTTTAGTGTTGTTACGGCAAATTTGAGACTATCATTTGCCTTTTGAAAGAAATCAGTTAGAGCACCCGGTAGTAGTGATAAAGTATACTTGTTAGAAGGCTCTTTTGGAAAGTCAAAAGATAACTGTTGATTAATAGTATCATATTCCATTTTATAGGCAACAGCAGTAGAATCCTTATTAATTAATTTTATTTTAGATTGATCAAATTTTACGAGAGGAGTAGTAGATTTTAAACTAAGTTTATCTCTGAAATTTAATACACCCGATTGAATTGCAGTAATACTTAAAGTATCTTTCTTCTGATCCTTAATTTTGATCGCAAAGTCCTTAGAGTAGTCATCTTTTGCAATATTAATATGTAAGGAATCTGTTTTTACAGAAGGATACCATATTTGAACGGAATCTTTTTCTGGAAATTGAGTAATGATGTTTGGAAGAATATCTTTTCCGTTTTTTACAGTAATTGTACTCTTTTTATAATCCCCTTCATAACCCATGATAAGACGATTACCAGACGATTGAACTGGTTTAAAGGCTTTGAAAGGTAATTTTTCTTGAAATAATTTTAACTCAACTTCTCCTTCATGAGGAATAGTAATGTATTCATTACTGAAAGCTATTTTATCCGTCTTAGGATCAAATTTGTAGTTGTTGTTTTTATCTTTCATGGCCACTAAAAGATATTTCCCCTCTTTTAGATTTTCCAATTTAAAGACTTTTAAACTGTCCAATGTATTGGTGATGTATCGTGGTGTTTCTTTGTAAACGATAGAGTCAGTCAGCTTATCATTTACTTCATATAACATAACACTTACAAACGATTCAACATCTTTTGTGTAAGCATTTTTTATAGTTCCAGTTAAAGATAAAGAGTCAATTTCAGATCCTGTAGAGAAAATATACTTAAACTGTTGGTACGGATTCCCTTCATTATTATCAATAATACTTTGACCAAAATTGAAACTATAAGTTGTATTAGGTTGTAATGTATCTAGAATTTTAATAGTAACATATCGGCTGGCATTTCCCATAGGGCTAATTTCCGGTGCTCTCTTCATAGGAGGAGAGACAATCAGTTGTTTTTGTACATCTTTCAATTTTACATACTCATCAAAATAAATTTTGATCAAGTTTCCTTTAAAGTCAGTGCTGAGGTTTTCAGGGGAACTCCCAATCATTACTGGTGGGTCGATATCTTTATCACCACCTGTAATATTTCCTCTCTTTGCACAACTAACAACAAGTGCAATAATTATAAAAAAAATGTAAAAACTACGATTTCTCAACATGAATCAGCATTTAAAAGTGTGACAAAATAACGATTATATTTAGTGTAAAAGAAATCTTTTAAGAAATTGTTTAGGACTGAGATTGGGCAATCGTTACAATACTGAGCCGTGCGCCGGGTATTTTTAATAAAGCATTTCCACATTGTTCTAAAGTAGCACCCGTTGTGAGTACATCATCTACCAATAAAAAATGTTTATTATGTACCTGCTCTGTAAAAAGAACATCAAAAATTTCGGTCCTATTGGAAGTCCGTTTTAATAAGTTTTTTTGAGTTTGAGTTTTAGAATATTTTTTGCGGAAAAGAAGGGCATTATGCATTGGGATTTGTAGACCCTTTGATAAAGCAGTAGAAAAAGTCAGTACCTGATTATAGCCTCGTTCTCGGAGTCTTTTTTTATGCAAAGGAACAGTAACAATATAATCAATGTTATTGATGCTGTTTTTAAGATCATTCACGTACCATTCACCAAGCACTTTTCCAATTTCCTGACGTCCACGATATTTTAAATTATGAATTAATTGCTGTACAATTCCTTTTTTATGAAAATACAACATGGCAGAAGCATATTCAATAGGGAGACGACCATAAAACTTATGTGTGGCATTATTTTCGGTAGTCCGATGATGATGAGTAAGTGGAAGATTATGCCTACAAGTTGTACAAATAATATTCTCATTGGCAATTAAAAGAACACTACAGCCTGCGCAGGTTTTTGGAAAGATTAGATGAATTATATTTTTAAACATTGTTAAAAAACTAATTCTTTGAAAAGGTTTTTTCGGGAATTCGCTACGAAATTGAGGATTCTTCATTATAACGCTTTTTTGATTAACACTCTATCTGTAAATAGGTTCAGAATACAATATAAAACTACAAAATATGAAATTTTAAGCATTAAAACTGAGGAAGTACCAATTTTATATTAAGGCTATCAATTATCAATTAAAACTTATATTTTTGCAGTATGGCAAAACAAGAAGATTTATTTAAGAATGTAGTTTCGCACGCAAAGGAATACGGATTTATATTTCCGTCAAGCGAAATTTATGACGGTTTAAGCGCAGTATATGATTATGCTCAGAACGGTGTAGAATTAAAAAGAAATATTCGTGAATATTGGTGGAAATCAATGGTTCAGATGCATGAAAATATTGTAGGTATTGATGCCTCTATATTAATGCACCCAACAACCTGGAAAGCTTCAGGCCACGTGGATGCTTTTAATGATCCATTAATCGACAACAAAGATTCAAAACGAAGATATAGAGCAGATGTACTGATTGAAGATTATGCAGAAAAACTAAATCAGAAAGCTCAAAAAGAAATAGAAAAAGCAAGAACTCGTTTTGGTGAAGCGTTCAACGAACAAGAATTCGTAACGACAAATGCACGAGTTATAGAATATAAAACCAGAGAAAGAGAAATCTTAGAGCGTATGGCTCGTTCACTGGAAACAGAGAATCTAGGAGATGTAAAAGCACTAATTGAAGAATTAGAAATTGCATGCCCAGAATCGGGATCTAGAAACTGGACAGAAGTACGTCAATTCAACTTGATGTTTGGTACAAAATTAGGAGCATCTGCCGATACAGCGATGGACTTATACTTGCGTCCAGAAACAGCACAAGGTATTTTTGTAAACTTTCTGAATGTACAAAAAACAGGAAGAATGAAAATTCCTTTTGGTATAGCACAAACAGGTAAAGCCTTTAGAAATGAGATTGTAGCAAGACAATTTATTTTCCGTATGCGTGAATTTGAACAAATGGAAATGCAATTTTTTGTACGTCCAGGAGAAGAAATGCAATCATATGAATACTGGAAAGAAACCCGTTTAAAATGGCACCTTTCTTTAGGATTAGGAAAAGAAAATTACCGTTTTCATGATCATGAAAAATTAGCACACTATGCTAATGCAGCAGCAGATATTGAGTTTAATTTTCCTTTTGGATTCAAAGAATTGGAAGGAATTCACTCACGCACTGATTTTGACTTGAAAGCACATGAAGAATTTTCAGGAAAAAAATTACAATATTTTGACACGGAACTGAACAAGAATTATGTGCCTTATGTGGTGGAAACATCTGTAGGATTAGACAGAATGTTCTTAGCCGTATTCTCGAATTCTTTGAAAGAAGAAGTTTTGGAAGATGGATCAATAAGAACAGTGTTACAATTGCCGTCGGTATTAGCACCTACAAAGGCAGCAGTGTTGCCATTGATTAAAAGAGATGGTTTACCTGAAGCTGCCCGTAAAATTATTGAAGATCTGAAATGGGATTTCAACGTGTCGTATGATGAAAAAGATGCTGTAGGAAGACGTTATAGACGTCAAGATGCATTAGGAACGCCATTTTGCATTACAGTAGACCATCAATCATTAGAAGATGACACCGTAACGATACGTCATCGTGATACAATGAAACAAGATCGCGTAAAGATTTCGGAGTTAAAAGGAATCATCAGCGAAGAAGTATCGATGAAAAACTGGCTAATGAAAATGAATGCTTAGTTAATAAAATAAACAAAAATAAAAACTCTCCATTTCGGAGAGTTTTTGCTATCACAACAAAAAGTTCAATTCAAAGAACATTAATTAATACATAATAAAAAATGGATCACTTAATAAACCATCCGGGATTAATCACTGGATTTGCTGTTGTCGTAATTGTGATGTTATTGTTAGATTTAGGTATTTTCAATAAGAAAAGCCATGTGATTTCAAATCGTGAAGCGGCAATTTGGTCCGTAGTATGGATTAGTTTCTCGATGATTTTTAGTGGATTTATTTATTATACCATGGGGGTAGAAAAATTCTCCCAGTTCCAGTCTGCCTATTGGATTGAAAAGGCATTATCGGTTGATAATCTTTTTGTTTTTATTATGGTGTTTGGTTTCTTTAATGTACCACGAGGACATCAACATAAAGTACTCTTTTGGGGTATTGTAGGTGCTTTGATTTTACGTGCATTCTTTATTTTTGCGGGAGTAGGATTAATCAAGTTGACCTATTTGCCAGAGATGAGCATTGGAGGATGGAACTTCATTTTAGAGCACGCAGAAGGAGTACATATTGATTATCATGGAAAACAATTCTTCAGGCCAAATATCATTTTGACTTTATTTGGTATATTCCTTATTTATGCTGGAATCAAATCATGGTTTGCAGAAGAGGATGAAGATGAGAATAAAGATTTTACAAAAAGCCCTGGAGCAAAGGTGGTATACAAACTTTTCAAAGTAAGTAAGAATTATGATGGAGATAAATTTTTCACTTTTGAAAATGGTAAAAAATTAGCAACACCCTTATTGGTTGTAGTTGGGGTGATTGAATTCACCGATTTACTATTTGCAGTTGATTCTATTCCAGCAATTTTTGCAATAGCCCCAGATGATCCATTTATATTATATACTTCCAATATATTTGCGATTTTAGGATTAAGATCCTTGTATTTCTTATTGGCCAATTCAATTCACTTATTTAATAAGCTGAAATACGGTTTAGCGGTTATCCTTGCCTTTATTGGTATCAAAATGGTTATAGCACCATTTTATCATATTGAGTCGCTGTATTCATTGATTGTTGTAGGAGGGGTATTGATTCTATCGATTGTAGCATCTAGATTGTTTCCAGAAAAAGTAATCGAAAAAGAATAACCTAAGAATTTAGTATAATTTAAAAGGCTTCCTGTATAGGAAGCCTTTTTTGTTTTTGGGGATATGTAAATGATGTTTTAACATATAGAATTAGTCGTATTTTTAGAATTAGGACTAATTTAGTACGACTAGAATTAATATGACAAATCCCGTGAAAAGCACCTATGTAATAATCGATGACGATGCCAAGAGTTTAATGAACATTAAAACGGAAATGGGTGCCTTTCCTAATTTTGTTCTGCTTGGAGAAGCACAGAATTATACCGAAGGGATTAATTTAATATTAGAACATAGTCCGGATTTGGTGTTTCTGGAAATTGATCCAATGGATAAAAAAAGTGAGCTATCTTTTGGGTTAATTAATGAACTCTATTCCTATTTAAATACACTTCCAAAAATTATTATTATTACTCCACGCAAAGATTTTGCCTATGAGGCGATAAAACACAATGTGTATGATTACTTAGTAAAACCAGTAGATCGAGACGAATTAAGAAAGGCGATGATGAGATTTCATAAAATAATGTTGGAAGAAAAATTAGAAATTCGTACTATTGGCAAAAATAATGTTGACTTATACGGAGTAAAAGAAGCTAAGAATCAGATTATTTGCTTGAAATCCTATGGAGATTACCGTTTTGTTGATACACAAGATATTGTGTATTTAAAAGCAGATAATAATTCTACGGACATGATAATTAATAATGGAGATACTATAACAGCTTTTAAAACGTTAAAACATTTTGAGAATACGTTACCATCACGATTTGTGAGGATACATAATAGCTATATGATTAATATCAATTATGTGTCGAGAATACATTTAGGAAATGCAGCCTGTTATGTGAAAAATTCCAAAGTGAAGCTGCCTTTTTCAAAAACCTATAAGAAAAACGTTGATCTGATCATTAGTTTGATCCCAAATGCGGACAGCAAAGGGATGTAATAATGATTCATTTACCCCGATTCCTACTACATCTACATTCAGATGAAGCCTACCTACTATATAGATTATGGAAACTTTGATTAGGAGTAATCAAAATTTTAGTTTTACACCATTGTTAAATTTGTAAAAAGTTATATATCAAATGATATTCGTATTGAAATAAATTATTTATTTGCTTACAAATTAAAGAACTAGAACGAAAAGAAAAACAAAATATTTATCAAACCCATAACATCAAAAACATCATGAAAAAAGTAGCATTATTTATCGGACTTTTTGGATTTGCATTAGTAGTAAACTCATGTACAGTAGAAGAATTAGAACAAGCTCAAGCTCAAGGAGCTCAAGCGAATGGACAGGCGACTACATTAATGTCACGTGAGACAGGTGAAGTACTTACTGGTAGTACTAAGAATAACGACTAAATATATTGTCATAAAAGAATCATTGAAATGCTATCCATTTGGGTAGCTTTTTTTGTTTTTTGGAAAAACAAATTATAAACTGAATAAGGAATGATTATTTGCATTGTAAATTGTCCATTTTTATGTTTATTTGTTAGTGTTGTCTAAATCCTAATTTTCTAAATTTTGAAGAGATTAATTTATATAGTATTTATTGGTTTGTTGATTTTTGCAAGTTGCAGTAAAAAGAAAGCTTTTAATGATATAGCTGATGGAACGGATAGTCTATCACTTTATTTGAAATGGGCAAAAGCAGATAGTCTAACTAAAGACGAACGTATTAGGTTTAATGGCAAAGCCTATGATTTTTTAATGGTTAGGGAGAATGATTCTTTTTATCGAAGAAATCTGTTTAAGGTTGCTAATAGATATTATGATATGACTGTGCAAGATAAGTATGAAAATGTGGTCAATTTCATTTTAGAAAAATCAATAAAAGCAAAGGATACGGCTAGTATTGCTAGATCATATGAATACCTTGGGAATTACTATAAGGATATTACAATTAATGATAGTGCTTATCTATATTACTATAAAGCAGAGAAGTTATATGCATTTTTAAGAGATGAAATGAATGTAGGGAAAATGCATTTAAATAAAGCATATGTGCAATATAGTGAGGGTGATTTTCAAGGTTGTGAGATATCAGCTTTTAAAGCATTATCATATTTTAAAAACTCGAATGATTATGAAATGGTATATGAGATTTATAACCTTCTTGGAATTGTATATAATGATTTAAGGGAATTTGATAAAGCAATAGAATATCATAACAAAGCATTAAATTATGTCACTGATAAGAATATTGATCCAACATTGCAATTAAAAGCAAAATCATTAAATAATATTGGTGTTCTATATAAAAATATGGAAGCTTATAAAAAAGCTTTGAATAGTTATAAAATAGCATTACAAGGAGAGAACTTAAAAGTTAATCAACCAGTTTTGTATGCAATGCTTTTAGATAATTTGGGCTATGCAGAATTTAAACTAAACGAGACTAAAGAGCTTCCTGATTTATTTTATAAAGCGCTTAGTATCAGAGATAGTTTGCAGATTTCGCCAGGGATTATTATTAATAAAATCCATTTGTCAGAATATTATGAGAGTAAAAATGATACAATTGTGGCTAAACGATTTGCTTTTGAGGCATATGATTTATCAAAAGAAACAAATAGTGCTAGGGATGTATTACTTTCATTAAAGCAATTAAATGAAGTGAATCCGGTTGAGGGAGCAAATTATTCGAAAGAATATATTAAAATTAGTGATAGCTTGCAGTTAGTAGAGCGTAAAGTGCGAAACAAATTGGCCCGTATCGAATTTGAAACCAACGAATTGGTTGTTCAGAAAGAAAAGTTAGAAAAAGAAAATCGTAATATTCTATTTTGGTCTGGGATTGTTACTATATTGGGTATTCTACTTTTTGTAATTCGTTACCAACGTACTCGTAATAAGGAGTTGGAAATGAAACAAACGCAACAGAAAGCAAATGAGGAAATATATAACTTATTATTATTTCAACAAGATCGAATAGAAGAAGTAAGACAAGGGGAGAAGAAGCGTATTGCACAAGAATTGCACGATGGAATTTTGGGAAGATTATTTGGAACACGCCTTAATTTAGATAGTTTGAATAAGCGACAAGATGAAAGTGCTATAAAAGACCGCAATAATTATATTACAGAATTAAAGAGTATAGAAGAAGACATTCGAGAAATATCACATGACTTGAATACCGAAACCAATTATGTTACGAATAACTTCTTAGTAATTATTAATAACCTGATTGAACAACAGGAGAAGTTGTCCAATACGGATATTGTCCTACGTATGGATAAAAAGATTCAGTGGGAGACAGTCGATAATGCTGTAAAGATTAATTTATACCGAATTTTGCAAGAAGCCTTTCAGAATATTAATAAGTATGCAAAAGCAAAGAAAATTACAGTTGAAATCACTAAAAAGGATGCTACTTTGAATTTTGTAATTTCCGATGATGGGCAAGGATTTGATACCAATAAGAAAAATAAAGGTATCGGATTGCAAAATATGAAACACCGAACGGAATCTATAAACGGTGATTTTGGTGTTAAATCTAAAGTTGGTGAGGGAACAATTATAACAATTTGTGTACCTTTACGTACATAAACCTATGGCGAAAATTATGAACATATTAATGGTTGACGATCATCCCTTTATTATTGAGGCTTATAAAAACACGATTGCAGGTTACCAAACTCCCGATCAGGAGGTAGTAATAACCCAAGCAAGTAACTGTAAGGCTGCATATGAGATTATCACAAACCCGAATGTTGTTCCTTTCGATGTAGCTTTTCTAGACATCAGCATGCCACCCTACGTGGAGAAAAATATACTATCAGGAGAAGATTTAGCAAAATTGCTAAAAAGAACTATTCCAGCCTGTAGAATTATATTGTTGACCATGCATACGGAAGTATTGAAAATCAGTAGTATTATTAAAACAATTAATCCAAATGGACTCATCATCAAAAATGATTTGACATTTGATGAATTGCTATTGGCTTTTGATAAAATCATTAAAAATGAGAATTATTACAGTCAAACCGTTGTGAAATACATCAGTCAGTCGATGAATGAAGATGTGTTAATTGACGATTTGGATCGCCAAATATTATTCCACCTTTCCCGAGGTGTGAAAACAAAAAATATTCCTTTACATACTTCGTTATCTTTAAGTACAGTTGAAAAAAGAAAACTGAACATTAAAGAACTATTTAAAGTAAGAACGGATGAAGACTTGATCCGTGAAGCCAAACTTAGAGGCTTTATTTAACATTTCCCCAGCAAATACGGCTATTCCGTAAAAAATTTACGGGAAAACCGTAATAAAAATGCGTGAAGCCCGTAACCACATTTCGAAAGAACTATATAGATTTGTAATAGGTTTATAGGAGAAAATAATACATGAAAAATGTACTTCTTTTTGAATTAAAAAAAGTACATTTTTTATGATAGATGGAAATAGATTCGTGAATGAGATTGTATTTGAAAAATGCATATTTTATTCGCAAACGGGGAAAAACTATGTTTACAGCGCGAAGTTATAATCCGATTTTCATCTAGACAAAATAAGGTATAGTTTGCCTAAAACCCATTACAGATATATAATATATAAATAACCACCCTTTAGCCTTCCCAAAAGACTTAACCATTTATATATCTTATATCGGTTTACATAATTTTTTTTTTGAGTTTTTAAAAAAGAAAGCGTTACAATGGAAATTGTAACGCTTTTGCATTTTTAGGCAGTATTGTATTATTCAGACAAGGCATTCCAGCCTCTAGCTTTCAAAGGAATTTTTGTGTCAGCACGGGTAATTAAATGAATTCCTTCACTTTCCGCTGTCATATGACCAATGATGGAGAAGTTAGGATTCCCCTTGATTTTTTCAAAATCCTTCATATCAATAGTGAATAGTAATTCATAATCCTCACCACCATTTATAGCTACTGTAGTACTATCCAGATTAAATTCTTCGCAAGTAGCAATCAATTGTGGATCCAAGGGTAATTTATCTTCATATAGATTACAACCTACATTCGATTCCTTGCATAAATGAATAATCTCTGAAGATAAACCATCCGAGATATCAATCATAGAAGTTGGTTTAACGTCCAGAATTTTCAATAAACCACGAACATCCTTACGCGCTTCCGGTTTCAATTGACGTTCAATTAAATAAGTATATGCATCAAGGTCAGGCTGGCTATTAGGATTCACTTGGAATACCTGTTTCTCACGCTCTAATACTTGTAATCCCATATAGGCAGCTCCAATATCTCCAGTAACAACCAATAAGTTTGTTACTTCAGCACCGCTTCTGTAAACAAGCTCGTCTTCTTCTGCTTCACCTAAAGCAGTAATACTAATGATTAATCCTTTTTGAGAAGAAGTTGTATCTCCGCCAATTAAATCGACATTGTAGATTTGAGTGGCCATCGCAATTCCATCATATAATTCTTCCAAAGCCTCTAGGGGGAATCGATTTGATACCGCAATAGAAACAGTAATTTGGGTAGGATTAGCATTCATAGCATAAATGTCAGAAACATTTGCAACGACAGCTTTATATCCTAAATGTTTCAATGGCATATAAGCCAAATCGAAGTGAACACCCTCAATTAATAAATCAGTGGTTACTACGGTTTTCTTTGCTCCAAAATCTAAAACGGCAGCATCATCTCCAATACCTTTTACAGTAGAAGGTTGGTTGAGTTCAAAATCTTTCGTAAGATGTTTTATAAGTCCGAATTCTCCTAATTCAGACAAGCTGGTACGTTGTGGTGTTTTATCTTCAATCATTTCTTTAGAATTGCAAAGCAG
This sequence comes from Flavobacterium aerium, assembly GCF_030766725.1. Taxonomy (GTDB): domain Bacteria; phylum Bacteroidota; class Bacteroidia; order Flavobacteriales; family Flavobacteriaceae; genus Flavobacterium; species Flavobacterium aerium. The sequence goes on from NZ_JARQWR010000004.1 coordinate 284,495, forward strand.
TAAAGGTACGAAGATTTTTTAGCCTCAAATTCATAATCGATTTAAAGATTTTTTTAAAATGAAAAACCTACTGACAAACTGTTGTCACCAGGCGTATTTACTTTTGAAGTATAAACAAATAAACGCTATATAATTATGGAAACAGCAACGACAACAGCACAAGTAATCAGTGCACAAGATTTATTAGTACATTGGCAAGGACACCGCGCCTTAACACGTCGCGTAATTGAAGCATTCCCAGAAAAAGATTTTTTTGAATTCTCAATCGGAGGAATGCGTACTTTCTCAAAACTAACGGATGAACTTTTAGCCATTGCTGCGCCAGCACTAAAAAGTATTGTGACACGTGAGACAAAACCATTCGATGAAAAAGCAACAGAAGGATTAAAAACAAAAGCGCAGTATCTAGAATTATGGGACGAAGACACAGAAGAAATCAATAAAAATTTCGCAAAATTAACTATTGAGAATTTCTGCGAAGTATACAATCTTTTCGGACAATACGAATTCCCTATTATTCAGAATATTCTATATTTTATCGATAATGAAATTCATCATAGAGGACAAGGATATGTATATCTAAGAGCTTTGGGGATTGAACCACCATTTTTCTGGGAAAGAGCATAAATAAAAAAATAATCCTGAAAATGTACTAGTCATTTTCAGGATTATTTTTTTATTCCAATAGCTTGCGATTGATATCCAATAATTCCAAAACCCGAGTTTTAAGACTTTCAGGTTCTAATATTCTACAGTAATCCCCGAACATTAAATACCATCGTGGAAAACCCTGCACAACATCATTACACATAAAGGTCAATTCCATTTGATTGCCTACTTCTTTTTCTGAAACCAATCCAAAAGATTTTTTTTCCCAAGTCAAGTACCGAGCTTCTCTTTTATTAATTAGAATTCGAACCTTTGTAGGAATACAATTTTTTTCTTTGTTGAGGTATGTTTCTAAAGGATGATGCTCTTGTACAAAAGCCTTTTCTGTTCTTTTAATCTCCTGAATCCGATCCGTTCGAAACTGTCGGTAATCTTTACGAAGATGGCAATACGCAAAAACATACCAACTATTATTGTCATGAAAAAGACCGACAGGCTCAATAGCTCTTTCGGTAATTACGTCATCTTGATATACCTGATAAAAAAGAAAAGCCTGTTTTTTCTCGGCAATACTTTCAAAAAGGACCGTGAGTGTATTTGGAGATTTGTCGTTAAATAATTTTTGAGAAGGTTGCTGAATCACAACTTTAGATTCAATATTGGAAACCCAATCCTTATCTGTACTTCGGAGTACAGCTTTCAGTTTATACATCGCCGAAGCATAATGACTCCCAAATTCTTTATCGGTAAATATTTGCATTAATTTTTCTGCAGCGATAAAGCTACTTGCTTCCTCTCGGGTAAACATTACAGGAGGCAAGCGATAACCATCGACTAAGGAGTAACCTACACCAGCTTCACTATATATAGGCACACCAGAAGCTTCCAGTGTACGAATATCGCGGTATATGGTGCGTAAGCTTACATCAAAACGATCGGCCAATTCCTGTGCTTTCACAATCTTTTTAGATTGCAATTGGATGAGAATGGCTACGATGCGGTCAAATCGTTTAGGAGATTCGTCAATCATAATGAAAAAACCTTTTGTTCAAAGATACAGTTTTGGAGAGAACACCAAATAATGAAAAAGAAAAAACCCGACAATTAAAGTTATCGGGTTTTTATATTATTTAGACGTAAGTCTAGGATTAATCGTTAAGTTTCAAAACAGCCATGAAAGCCTCTTGAGGAATCTCTACGTTACCTACCTGACGCATACGTTTTTTACCTTTTTTCTGTTTCTCTAATAATTTACGTTTACGAGAAATATCCCCACCATAACATTTAGCAGTAACATCTTTACGCAACGCTTTGATTGTTTCTCTGGAAATTACTTTTACTCCAATAGCGGCTTGAATTGGAATATCAAACTGTTGACGAGGAATTAATTCTTTCAATTTCTCACACATTTTTTTACCAATGTGGTATGCATTATCAGCATGAATCAAAGCAGAAAGAGCATCCACAATTTGAGCATTCAATAGAATATCTACTTTTACCAAATTAGAAGTTCTCATTCCGATAGGAGAATAATCAAAAGAAGCATACCCTTTAGAAACCGTTTTCAAACGATCGTAGAAATCAAATACAATTTCTGCTAGAGGCATATCAAATGTTAATTCAACACGCTCTGGCGTCAAATACGTTTGATTGGTAATTGAACCACGTTTCTCAATACATAAAGACATAACCTGTCCTACGAAATCCGATTTAGTAATGATAGTCGCCTTAATGTAAGGTTCCTCTACGTGATCCAATTTAGAAGGCTCTGGTAAGTCGGTAGGATTATTTACAATGATTTTTGTTTCAGGCTCTTTTTTCGTGTACGCAAAGTACGAAACGTTGGGAACTGTAGTAATTACAGTCATGTTGAATTCTCTTTCAAGACGCTCTTGGATAATCTCCATGTGCAACATTCCTAAGAATCCACAACGGAAACCAAAACCTAAAGCAGCAGAGCTTTCTGGAGAAAACACAAGAGAAGCATCGTTCAATTGTAGTTTTTCCATCGAGTTACGCAATTCTTCATAATCCTCAGTATCTACAGGATAAATACCAGCAAATACCATTGGTTTTACGTTTTCAAAACCATCAATCATGTTTGTAGTAGGCGTTTTTGCATCCGTAAGTGTATCCCCTACTTTTACTTCTTTAGCCTCTTTAATACCGGAGATTAAATATCCAACATCACCAGTGTTGATGACTGTTTTTGGAACCTGATTTAATTTCAGTGTACCAATCTCGTCCGCGTAATATTCATTACCCGTTGCCATGAATTTAATTTTTTGACCTTTAGTGATTTTACCGTTTTTCACACGGAAAATAACCTCAATCCCTCTAAAAGGATTGTATACAGAATCAAAAATCAAAGCTTGTAAAGGCTCTTCCGGATCACCAGCAGGTGGTGGAATACGCTCAATAATAGCGGCTAATATATCTTCAACTCCAAGACCAGTTTTACCACTGGCAGGAATAATATCTTCTAATTTACAACCCAATAATTCCACGATATCATCGCTTACTTCTTCTGGATTAGCACTAGGTAAGTCAATTTTGTTAAGAATTGGGATAATTTCCAAATCATTCTCTAAAGCCAAATAAAGATTAGAGATCGTTTGAGCCTGAATACTTTGTGCGGCATCAACAATCAATAAAGCCCCTTCACAGGCAGCGATAGAACGGGAAACTTCATAAGAAAAATCCACGTGACCAGGCGTGTCAATAAGGTTAAGAATGTATTCCTGACCTTTATAAGTGTACTCCATCTGAATGGCATGACTCTTAATGGTAATCCCACGTTCGCGTTCTAAGTCCATGTTGTCAAGCAACTGAGCCTGTTTTTCACGAGCCGTTACAGAATTTGTAGCGTCGAGCAATCGATCGGCAAGCGTACTCTTTCCGTGGTCAATGTGTGCAATAATGCAAAAATTTCTAATATGCTTCATCTTCGTCTGATATCAATTTTATTGGGCGTAACCTTCCATTACATTTCAGGTCGGGCTTTCCGTTACAAGTCCTCGTTTTCGTTCCACTTCACTGTGGGCTTTTCACTACAATCCCTCACGCATTTCCATAAATGTATGGAATTAATCTGCAAATATAATTTAAAGTTTCCTTATTTGAGTACCAAAGTTATAAAGGACAGCCTCTTTTTGATAATAAGATGCTGAATTAATGGGTATAGCCTTAAATAATGGGTGTTTTTTGAAGGTAGATGAAGCCTCTAGCCTTAGATTGATTAGGGAACTGGAATTTTATAATAGAATGAAATTAAGACCTATCTTTTTGTTTTATTACCCTTTTGTAAGGGGGTAATAATCTCATCTACAGGTAATTTTATATATTTATACAGATAGATATATTCCAATTACCTAACAAATAGAAGTCACAGATTATGAATAAATTATTGATATATTATATAAAAATAATAGTGCTTCCTTTTCCTGTATTGTATTATTTAACGACTGTTTCTAGTTCAGCATTTGTAACGGGAATGTTTAGTTATATGATCTATCGTTATTTTATTGATACAAATAAGCTTATTCGTAAAAATCTAATTACGAAGGAAGAAGTGAGAAAATTTAAACTATTTACTTACTTATTCTATTGGAATAAAGAATATTTTAAAGAATTGTATTTTGAATCTTAATTAAAAATAAAAAGAGTCTCAATTGAGTCTCTTTTTATTTTTATAATGTTATCCTTTCAATTTCATTTGTTGAATGATTTTCTTTAAATCAGCATTTTCTTTCTTCAAAACATCAATCAATTCACGTTGTAACTCTATGAGTTCATCTTTTACATCGATAATTTCGGTAGTAGAGACTGATTTTGTATTCCCTATTTTTTTCAACATTGTACCTCTCCCTGATAATAGCCATTCTGGATTTAAATCTAAACAATTGTCTATAATTATGTTTAGAACATCTTCACCAAGATTCCCTTTTCGTCTGAATTGAGTTCCTAAATACCCATTTGAAAGCCCAAAATCTTTTTCAAATCGAGTAGGCTTTATAGAGTTTAGCTTCAAGTATGCATAAAATCGTTCGATTGCTTTCATTGTGTAGAAAAAAGTTTACAAATAATTTGATTATATAAACTATTGTCTATATATTTACAATTCTAATCTTAGAATGATGAATAAAAAACTAAAGTCATTATAGATGGTAAATACCAGATGAATAAATAGTGGGATTATAATTTATTCATGATGATTTTAGAAATAGTCAATAATCAATTTTAATTCAGTTAAATGTAAAGCTATGAAAAAAAATGATGATAAAAAAGAGGGAGGTCGTGCAATGGGTTATGAAGGTTTGATATTGAATCAAAAACCAGTTATTGAAAAAACCAAACTGGTACGATTAACAATGAGTCAAATCCATAATCTAAGCCTATTGGAAAAGATGAGAGAATTTGATCAAAATTTCAAAACCCATGCACAATCCATCAATACACTATTTTATAGTTACATTCAAGTAATGCAAAGCCATAAAGAAGAATTGGCTTTAACAGAAAACGAAATTTATAGTATTTCTGAAGTAGCCAATTTCTTTGGAAATATGGAGTGAATCAAGAGAATTACAATTACTGGGATAAGTCTCGGCTAGATTTCCATTCTCTTTTTGATGATGTATTTTTTCAGCGCAAAAATTTCTTGTTGAATCATATCCTTATTTTCAATTAAGGTTTCAATAACCGTTTTTAGGTATTGAATTTGTTCCATAGCATTTTTAAAGTTTCCACCACTGGTGACATTGCTTATTTTGGACACCCTACTAAGGTAGAGCAGTTCTGGAACATCAATCTTTAATATTTTTGCAATCTGACCAAGCCGTTCAATACTGATTTTGGTATAATTACTTTCTAATCTGGAATAAGAAGCTTGACTCATTCTGAGACGTTGGCTCATGTCTTTTTGAGTAAGATACTTTTGCTGTCTTAAGCGTTTAATAATGGTCCCTATTGTATTCATCGTAAACATAGATTTAGCGTAAGAGTCATTGTAGTCAATGCTCCTCATGGTTTCGTGTAAATTTGCTGACTAGGATACCTTGTAAAATACCGAGGTAGGGAGCTCGATAAACATTCATTTTACAAAAGGATAATTCCTATTATCTTTATAGCCTGCAATACTGAAAAGCAGGACTATTTGTATAAAAATAATAAATTAATTTATATTTTCAGAAATATTTACGCAACAACAAACCGATAAATCTAAATTTATTCTGTTTTACTGAATTTTTTACGGAATTTTTTACGGAATGAATTTACATAATTTTCATATCCTTAATGGATAGCGGAAAGGCAATGCCTATATTGAAGCGAAAGCCTTTGGTATTAGCGTGTTCTGTTTCGCCCATTTTTTGACCATAGCCTGCTGATAATTCAATTAATGTTAAGATACTGAGGTCAATCTCGGGTGTGAAGGTGCGAGGAGCAATCCCGATGCGAGCAAAAGGAGAAAGACCATGTTTAGATTTTTCCACATTTACAAGATAAGCTGTAGCGCTTAGTTCTGGAATCACAGTAAATGAATCATCCAGATACCCTAAATAAATAGAACCACCTACAGAAACTCTGCTTGGGACTATAAAATACTTAGATCCAACTTTAGCAAGATTACCATTGAAGTTCGTGTATCCGATTTCAAAATATAGCTTATCAGCAAACGTTTGTGCTGTAGCAGTATGTAGTACAAAAAATAGGCATACCGTAATAATAATCTTTTTCATAGAGATATAATTATACTAATAATTATAGGTGTAGAATTAGACAAATATACAATTATAATTGCGGTGTTGAAGAAGATACAGAAGTATTAAAGATTAAATCATATACAGCGATGACGTATTAATTTGAAATCCTAAGTAAGGATTTGTTCTACCAAATGTGGATTTCAAATTTAGAATACTATAAATAAAATAAGTGAGTATTTCAATGAATAAATTCTTGTTTTCAGAAATATGCATTCAAACATACATTGACAAAGCAAAATTTTTATGTTGCTATAGTATTTTAGTAAAAGTAGTTTAGAAATAGGTTAAGCGCATGTTTCGAGTAACAAGAGGAATTGAAATACCAATATTGACACGAAATCCTTCGGTATTAGGATGCTCCGTTCCACCCATTTTTATACCATAACCACCAGATAATTCTACAGCAGTTAAGAAACTAATGCCTACTTCGGGTGTGAAGGTACGAGGCATAAGTCCTGTTCGAACAAAAGGAATAAAATCAGATTTAGTATAATAGGCAGTGGCATTCAATTCTGGAATGGCGGTAAAAGAATCGTTTAAATAGCCTAAATAAACGTGAACACCAGTATTTACTAGGAAAGTTTTGTTTCCGGCAACAAAAAAGGAGGAACCTGCTTTTAAGAGATTTCCATTGAAGTTGGTGTATCCAAGATCTATCGTAAGTCGATCAAAAAAAGAGCTATCCGAAATGGATTGTGCTGTGGCGGTGTGTAATACAAAAAGTAAAAACACAGTTGTAATAGTAGTTTTCATAAAGAAATAATTATTTAATTTTTCTCAAATAATTATAATTGTAGGGATGACAAATATACAATTATATTTTGATGGTTAAATCATATGAAAAGAAGTACTGAAGGTCAAATTCTATGATGTCAATCTATTTTTGTAATTTTGCACAAATTTGGAATCATGATTAAGATTGGCAACATAGTATTAGAGGAATTTCCATTGTTATTAGCACCTATGGAGGATGTGAGTGATCCGCCTTTTCGTAGACTGTGCAAGCAGCACGGAGCCGATATGATGTATAGTGAATTTATCTCTTCAGAGGGATTGATTCGCGATGCTATGAAAAGCCGTCAGAAGCTGGATATTTTCGATTACGAACGTCCGGTAGGAATCCAAATTTTTGGAGGAGATGAAGAAGCGATGGCGCTTTCTGCAAAAATTGTAGAAACGGTAAATCCAGATTTAGTAGATATCAATTTTGGATGTCCCGTGAAAAAGGTGGTGTGTAAAGGAGCAGGAGCAGGCGTCTTGAAAGATGTCGATTTAATGGTGCGATTAACACAAGCGGTTATTCGCAGTACGCATTTGCCAGTAACGGTTAAAACGCGTTTAGGTTGGGATGATGATTCGATTAATATTGATGAAGTAGCCGAACGATTACAGGACATCGGTGTTCAGGCTTTAACAATCCATGCGCGTACGCGTGCACAGATGTACAAAGGAGAAGCTGACTGGACTCATATTGCGCGTGTAAAGAATAATCCACGCATTACGATGCCTATTTTTGGGAATGGAGATATCGATTCACCAGAAAAAGCCTTGAAATACAAAAACGAATATGGTATCGATGGTATCATGATTGGTAGAGCAGCCATTGGATATCCTTGGATTTTCGATGAAATCAAGCATTACTTCAAAACCGGTGAACGCTTACCAGAACCAACAGTAGAGAACCGAGTAGAGGCAGCACGTAACCACTTGTTATGGGCTATGGAATGGAAAGGGGAGAAGCTGGGTATTTTGGAAACGCGTAGACATTATACAAATTACTTCAAAGGATTACCAAACTTTAAGGAATACCGTCAGAAGATGGTTTCCAGTGATGATATTTCGGTAATTTTAGGTACAATGGATGCTGTATTAGAACAATACGGGAACCATAATCTAGTGCGTTAACACGATCGAAAAGCCTTGGGTTAGTGACAGAAGCAAAGTACCTTGTACTGCGGAAGGCACGACCTGACGGAGGAAGGTAACCCCAGAAAGAATAGATTATTATTCCATTAAACGTTTCGTCACTCGACTGGATGCGATTTTGGATGCAATATAGCCTAATGATATAATAGTTAGAGCTACAATAATGATGTTTTCTACGGTGAATACCACAGGATACGGCAAATTGTCGGTAACCATGACTAGTCCGAAGTTCTGCTGTAGCACTACAACAATAATCCCCAATATAATCCCTAGAATACAACCACCAATACTGAGTGATAATCCATGATAGAGGAATATTTTTCGGAGGTCTTTAATTTCTGTTCCTAAGTTAAACAGCGTAATCAGATTACTTTTTTTGTCCAGAATCATCATAATGATGGCTCCAGCCAAGTTGAATAACGTTAGAATCACGACTAGGGTAAAAATAAGATATACGGCAACATTCTCCGTATTCAGCATTTTGTGTAGTGAATCGTTTAGTTGTGCTCGGTTACGAACGAGTGCTTTGTCTTTGAAGATGTTGTTTAAGGCAGCGATTACTTTATCTTCCGAAGCATTAGGTTTTAATCTGATTTCAATGGCCGATACTTGGTCGGGATTGATTTCCAGTAAATGTTGAGCAAGCGGAATATCGGTAAACACGTATTTTGAATCCAGTTCTTCCCCAATAGCATAAATGCCGATGGGACGAAGTGGTGCTTTGTTAAAAGCATTTTCAGGATTATCAATGGCTCCTTTTCCAGGCTTTGGAACATATACTTCCAAGGAGTTGGTGAAGTCAAATAAAGCAATGCTTAGCTTCTTATGGGTTCCATACCCTAATACAACTTCGTTGGTTTTGGGTGAAAGCCATTGTCCGATGTATATTTTCTTGTCCATGTTGTTAACCTTGACGTAGTTGCTATCTACGCCCTTTAGGTAGGTAACCTGCTCTTTTTTGTTGAACATAAAAAGAACACGTTCCTCTACGGTTTTGCTATAGAAAGCAATCCCATCAATGGCTTTGATTTGTTGTTCCTGGTCAGGATTTACAGTCAGGAATTTACCTTTGCTTGTGAGCACTTTCACATCGGGATCAAGTGCATCGGCAAAGGAAAGACTGAAATCTTTAAGTCCGCTGAAAACTGATAGCACTACAAATAATGCCATGGCGCTCACCACAATAGCCGATGCTGCAATTCTAGTAATAATGTTGATTGCATTATTTTTACTGGAAGTGAATAAATATCGCTTGGCTATGTAGAAGGGGAAATTCAATTTAAAACTTCTTACGTTTGTCTAATAAATCTCTGTTTTCAATTGGATTTTCTTTTCCTGCAAGGGCATTGTCAATTTTCTCAATATAGTCCAATGAGTCATCGATGTAAAAGGTAAGATTTGGTACTTTACGCAATTGCATTTTTACTCTTTGTGCTAAATCATGCTTTATTAAAGGGCTGTTTGAACGTACAGCGGTCAAAATCTCTTCTGCTTTATCTTGTGGGAAAACACTAAGATAGACTTTTGCAATCGACAAATCGGTTGTTACACTAACCTTTGAAACTGAAATTACTAAGTTCGTAATTCCGTTTTTTCTCACTTCACCTTGAAGAATATCTACAAGATCTTTTTGTAGCACTCCTCCTATTTTTTTCTGTCTGTTTGTTTCCATCGTGCAAAAATACGATTTTTTAAAATACGATGGATGCCCGAATAGGAAGTGTCTGATGGAATTCGTCGTAAAGTATTCTCTTTTGGGAGTGTAATTAGAATTCAGTAGAATTTCTATCTTTGTTTTTTATATAAAAACACCATGAGAAAAATAGAACATATAGGGATTGCAGTGAAGGATTTGGAAGTTTCAAATGCCTTATTCGAAAAGCTGTTTGGGGCTCCAGCCTACAAAATGGAATCGGTAGAAAGTGAAGGAGTGAATACTTCTTTCTTTATGAATGGTCCTAATAAAATTGAATTACTTGAAGCGACTAATCCCGATAGCCCGATAGCTAAATTTCTAGAGAAAAAAGGAGAAGGGATTCACCATATTGCTTTTGATGTGGAGGATATTGTAGCGGAAATTGCCCGATTGAAAGATGAGGGTTTCACGGTGCTAAATGAAACGCCAAAAAGAGGAGCCGATAACAAATGGGTTGCTTTTCTACACCCAAAAGGAACGAATGGTGTATTGATTGAACTTTGTCAAGAAATTGTCTAACGATTGCGTTAAAGATTGATTTTCTGATTTTTAGGTTTTGGATTGATTAAAGGATAATTTAGCGCCCAATTAAAATTTGAAATTCATTCCATCTAATTCGAAAAATAGTTGCATGGTATTGAAAATAGTAGTAATATTGCAACCTCTAAACCGGTCCTATAGCTCAGCTGGTTAGAGCACCTGACTCATAATCAGGTGGTCCCTGGTTCGAGCCCAGGTGGGACCACATCGGTTTAATAAAAGCCCTTACAGCAATGTAAGGGCTTTTTTGTTTGGATTTATGTTAAGTTCTACGTTACTTTTAAGGAACAAATGAGGTCAAGTGCACCATTTTTTTTAGACTTAGTAATAATTTATAAAAATCAAATAACACAGAAATTAACTATATAACCCAATAAAAAAATATTAAGACAAATTTCTAGAAGAGGTGAGAAGATCATGTTAAAAGCGATGTTATTTAGATAAGTAAGACTAGTTATAATTAATGATAATGAATATTTGATTGTATTTTCCTTTTCGATATTAAAAATAGAAATTAATAAAAAGTAAGTAAATCTTAAAGTGAGGTTCTTAAATATTAGTGAAAATGGATAAATTGAAAGAACAGATTCATTTGAAAATCAGATTTCCCCAATAATATAGCTATAAATAACTATCATGTTACGAGCCGTAATCATATAAATTTTCAACCCAGTTGTCTAGGTGCTCAAAGTCAGCGATTAAAAGTGAGGTAATATATATTAACGACCACCCTAAATTAAGATCGGGTGGTTTTTCATTTTTCAGCAATAATTTGATTTCGTTTTTTTTTTTTTGTAGCTTTAATAAAAAAATTATGATTACAATTAATAATGTATTTGATCTAAAAAACGTAAGCATAACTGAAAATATTATTTACTTAACAGGTTATTATGGAATTAATGATGGAGGTGGAGGTGTTTTTATATGGGATCAAAGTAATAATGATTATGAAGATTTAGGAGTGACCATAATTAGTAACCTAAGCAGTTCGGGAAGATGGAAAAGATTAATTAATAGTTCCTTAGTTAATGTAAATTGGTTTGGGGCTATACCAAATTGTAGTAAGTACACACAATGGGACGATAATCTAGGCTTAAATGTTATAGATAGTACAATTCCTATACAAAATGCGATTAACTTTTGTGAAAATAGCGGATTTACATTATTGTTTCCAACAGGAAAGAATTTATCTGGAAATTATTATTACCAGTATTTTGTATCCGATACTCTGAAAATAAATAAAACTATTAATATTATTGGACAGACTGGAACTAGTATCTTAGGAGATATTAATAATAAACCAGTTTTTGAAATATCCAATTGTGTGAGAGGAAGAATAGAAAACCTAATAATTAGCGGATATAAATATAGACCAGTGTCAGGAATAAAATTTATTTCTCCTGATAATCAGGCATTAGAATTAATTAACATTACTATTTATGGTTGTAAATATGGGGTCTACTGTATAACGCCTGAGACCATTAATAGATTAGTAGTAAATAAATGTGATTTTAGTTCAAATATACGTGCAGGTTTTTATTTAAATTCATCATTTGATCAAGCAAATGTTGGTCATAATACTCCTATCACTTTTATTCATACTATAATGAATTCTAATGGATATAATAGTTGGATGACAGATTTTAATTTAGATGATCCTTCCGATGGAGAGTTTTATCAATTATATATAAATGGAGCTCATAATATTTCATATATAGCAGGCCAAATTTCGAATCATGGAAGTGATATGGGGTCTATAAATAAAAGTCTTATTTATATTTCCAATGGCGCAGGTGCAAATTTTAATGGAGTTGATATTGAAGATATTGGTAGTGGATCTGTAGCTGCTTTTTATGCTAATAATTTTATTGATGTTGTAGTTCAACAATCCCATATATGGAAGATAAACTGTCGTACTGTTTTTTATTTTGAAGGATATTGTGGATATGTTTCTGTAAATAACGTAAACTTAGATAATAATAAATTATCACAATTAGGTTCATTTGAATATGCTATTGATTTAGCAAACACCAATTTTTATAATAACCCTCCTATATCTATTCCAAATTATCTGAAACCTACTCATAATTATGTGACTACTTTTCTAGATTTTACAGGACCTGTTCATAAGTTGGCAGATAATGCATTAAAGGCATTAGATAAATCAAAAATGAAAACAATTACTAATGTTTTTGGGGGTATTTCTCCAAATAGTTTGCAAAATTCAATATGGAAAAATTATATAATAGATGGAGCAAGATATAAGCTTACAAATAATATTAATACATCTATGTATATAGAGAAAGAATTAATTAATAGTTCAATAGTTTTTTGTGTTTTAGAATGTACACAAGATTCTTTCGAAGGAGCTGGATTATTTTTTATTTTGGAATACCAAAATAATTCAGTAATTACAACAAAGACCTTTTCAACAAAAGGGACATTGAACTTAGGAGGTAAATTTTTCGCTTTTGCATCAATAAAAACAAGCATGAATACTGATAAAATAAGATTTGGATTTTATAACTCAAATAGTGCTATATCAAATGCTTATATACCTGACCATGCAACTGTAAAGGGATTAACCGTTTATACAGATTTTCATAATCCGATTTCTAAAAACTTTTTACAAGAAGTAATTTTTTAATAATTATATAGAAAGTAGATACTTGAGGTAAAGGCTTTCTCAGTCTTTTATATGTTTATTTAGAGAGTGAATCGCTATAAGTACATACCTCTCTTTCAAGTGAAAAATAATACAAATACCTGTAGCTTTGATTGATTGTGTTTACGCTTTAAAAGAAGAATAAAACATCCATCAAAACAATATTTATATAACGAATGAAAGAATGTGATATACCAGAATTTAAGAGTTCAAGCAGGATTATCGGGAAAATCTGATGAGGCAGCCAAAATAGGATTGAATAATACTGTACATTTTGTAGGGATTAAAGACGATGCAAATGAATATATCGGAATGGGGAAGTCATTGGAGAAGGAGGGAATTTTTGTCAAGTAGTCGATATCTGTGTAGTAACAGCAAACCAAGGCAAAGGAATAGGGAAAAATAATTATGCAGAACGTCATGGATTTTATTGTTGGAAATTTGCCAGAAAGCTGTTACATCAGTTTAATAGCCAAGCTTATAAAGCGATACAAACATTATGAGTTTAAAGAAACATTCCTTAGATCAAGAGGAATATATTTCGCTAAATAATAAAAAGGAAAACCAGTGATTCATAAAATTACTGGTTTTTTTATAACCAATAAACAGCAGAACGGTACTAAAAAAGAATCGGATTTTCAGAAATCTTGAATTTTAATAGTGGATGAATAAAAAGACTATATTTACGCTATAACATCAGGAAAGTAAGTGAATATAATATAAACCGTAAACTATTAGCATACAATGGATAATGAGTTGATTGTTCAAGGAAGTTGGTGGAAACGAAATAGAAAATGGTTCATACCATTAGCCCTATTTATTGTGATTGCAGCTGTAGCAACACTAGCGGTATTAGAATCCATTACCGATTTCTCAAAAGTCTACACTGATGCGCCATTGTATGAAAAAGCATTGGAACAAGCAGGCAAGAACGAACGAGTTCACGAATTATTAGGCGATTTGTATACTGCTAATGCGATGGATATTTTAGAAGGAAATACACTGTATTCTGATAGTAATAATGAAGTTGCCGTAACACTACGCATACGCGGCAAAAAAGGAAAGGGGCGAATGGATATCACCGCTGTTCGGAATGGAATCGAATGGGACTACAAAACGATTACTGTTCGCATTAAAGAACCCAAAGAAGAAATTAAAGTTGTAGAAGAAAAATAAATTGATTTTGCTATTGCAGGATTAAAATATATTAATTTACTTTGTAATTCAAAGTACTTTACATCTATGACAAAGAAAAATTACCTTCAAGATATTCATCACATTAAAGATATGATGAATAAATCCTCGCAGTTTTTGTCGCTTAGCGGGCTATCTGGTGTATTGGCAGGTTGCTATGCTCTACTTGGAGCAGCCTATGCAAAGTACTTGTCAGATCAGAACACGTACCAATATATTACGTTAGAAAGTGTAATTTTCAAAAAGATTTTGATTACAGCAGCGATAGTATTAGTCTTGTCTGTCTTTACAGGTTGGTTACTCAGTTCCAGAAAAGCAAAAAAAGCGGGAGAAGTACTTTGGAATTCAGCTTCACGACGATTGATGGTGAATTTCTTGATTCCTTTAGTAACCGGAGGATTATTAATTATGTTGATGCTTAAAAATGGTTCTTATGGATTAGTTGTCCCTATGGCACTTATATTTTATGGACTGGCTTGTGTAAACTCTAGTAAATTCACATTCAGGCAAGTACGTTATTTAGGGATTACCGAAATTATTTTAGGATTATTTGCAGTTGAATATTCAGGATATGGATTGTACTTTTGGGTGATGGGATTTGGAATTTGCAACATATTATATGGTGCAATCATGTATTTTAAATACGATAGAAAATAATTTGAAAGACATTTTAAAAAATATAAATAAGGTATTTGATCATCGCATCAGACTAGGCATTATGTCGGTACTGATGGTGAATGAGTATGCCGAATTTACAACTTTAAAAGAATTGTTGGGCGTGACCGATGGGAATCTTGCGAGCCATATAAAAGCACTGGAAACAGAAAAATATGTTGTGGTAGAAAAACAATTCATCGGGAAAAAGCCCAATACACGTTATGCGGCTACCCCTTTGGGTAAAAAAGCATTCCAGCAACATATTGAAGCCCTAGAAAAATTAATCCAAAAGAGCTAAGCGCTATTTTTTTATCTATAAACTTTGAAATACAAAGTACTTTTAATTAATAATAAAAAATAATTAAAATCATTATTATGAGAGCGTTAATCATCGAAAAGCTATATGATTGGAGCAAAATTCCCTATCAAAAATGGTTTAAAAATAATGTTCCTTGGCCTGTAAATGAGGAAAGCTTACTGGGCTATGCTACAGATAGTTTGGGATTTCATTTGGGATTATTTCTACAGCGAAATCATTTTGAGATTCAGGCAAAATTAGAAGATCATGATGTTTTTCATGTACTCACGCATACCGGCGTTACCGTACCTGAAGAAGTGGGAATGCAGTTTTATTTGTTGGGAAATGGAAAACGAAGCATATATCAATTTATGGTAATTCTCCTCGGAGGCATATTGTACCCTGATAAAGGCATCTATTTCCGAAAACAATATCGTCGTGGAAAAAGTGCCCATCCATTCCATCGATTGGACTTTTTGAAACTACTGGAACAACCTCTAGTTTCCTTACAACGAACATTTAATATCCAATAATAACATACAACGACAAGCAATCAATCATTAAAAACTTAATTTATTAGATCATGGAAAATCAAAATCAAAATCCGCAACCCTCTATCAGTAGTACCTTTTTTCAGAGCCATACTGCCCGTATGATTATGGTCGGTATACTGACTCTCTTTTTATTAATTCCATTAGAATTGGTCAATAATTTGATTCACGAACGAGAATTACGTCAATCGGATGTAATGCATGAGATTACAGACAAATGGGGGAAAGAAGTTTATTTTTATGGACCTATTTTGAAAGTGCCATACACTGTTTTTTTTGAAAGTGAAGTGGTGAATGAGATAACAAAACAAGTTTCGAAAACAAGAACTGCACAGACGCAATACGCCTATTTTTTTCCAGAAGAGTTGAAGAATAATGCTACGGTAGAAACTAAGCTATTAAAACGTAATAATTATGAAGCAGTTGTATTTACTACCAAGATGAATTTCAAAGGAAATTATATTCAACCTGACTTTAGTTTGAAGAATATTCCAACGGAAAATGTGCAGTGGGATAAGGCAACAATTCTAATTCAAACAGAAAATCTGAAGAGCATTAAAGAAGAGGTGAAAATTAAATTTGGGACAGAATCTCTTACTTTCGAACCCGTTTACAACTCTGAAGAAAATCCAAGAGCAGAGGCTTTGGAAACATCCTTTATGAATTTGACCAATTATAAAGGCGTAAAAAACATTGCATTTGATTTCACCATCCAATATGACGGTAGCAGTAGAATAAACATTGTACCGATTGGGAAAGTAACCGAAGCTAAAATGACATCGAATTGGGCTTCACCAAGCTTTAATGGGAATTTCCTACCGAGTGATAAAAACAAAACGATTTCTGCCAATGGTTTTGAAGCCAATTGGAAAATATTACACATTAATCGCCCTTTCTCTCAATCGTCTTTTGGAAGCCTTCCTAACTTACAGCAATATGCTTTTGGGGTTGATTTCGTTATCCCAATTGATGAATATCAAAAGAATGAAAGAGCATCTAAATATGGGTTTTTGGTAATTGGACTTACGTTCTTGGTTTTCTTCCTGATTCAATCGGTCAGTAAAATAAAAATCCACATTTTTCAATACACCATGATTGGACTAGCATTGATTATGTTTTATACACTTTTGATTTCAATTACAGAACACAGTAGTTTCCGTACGGCTTATATCGTTTCAGCACTTTCGGTAATTATTTTAATTAGTTTGTACTCACTATCGATTTTGAAAAATAGAAAATTCCCGACGTTAATTGGAATATCATTAACGGCCTTATATGGTTTTATCTATGTCATTATTCAGTTGGAAAACTATGCTTTATTAGTGGGAAGTATTGGTTTATTTGCCATCCTGGCCGCAGTAATGTTTATTTCTAGAAAAATTGATTGGAATAAAAACTAAAATAATTGGAATTCAATACTTAAGGCTGTCTGATAAGACAGCCTTATTTTTTGCATCAAGGTGTTAAAACTTAAAAAACATTTTGAACACGATAATCGTCGATTTCAAACTTATTGTTTTCCCACTTTGCGGCAATAGTTTTGAATTTGGTAAGGCTTTCATATTGTTTGTATGAAATTGTTTTAGTGTTGGAATCAAATGAGATTAGATTAACATCCTTAGGCGCTAACATAGTAATTTCCATATCACACTCTAATGACAAAGCACTTCTTTTTTGCAGGAGTTTTTTTGCCTTGAAATTATTATCCAAATCATACCCTTTAAAAGCTGAAATAGTTTTCCAATCCTTTTTCTCAGCCGATAGTACGATTGCTCTTCGACTGGAATTAAAATCCCCGTTTTTTTCAATTAAAAGAAAATGTTGTTTGTCAATTAGGTACAAAGCATCAACATAAGGTTTGTTCGAACTTCCTTGATATACAATCTCATTGCTGTTGATGTTCTTTACAATGTAATTTGATTTGCTTTGTGAAGTATAACTATAGACTGCATAAACGATGTCATTGATTGTAAATGATTTTACATGAATGGAGAATCGAGGATCTAATCTAAAAAATTTAGTATTGTCTTTAGCAAGAATCAGTTTGTCGTAATTATCACTGTTGGGTTGTGCTACAAAAGTCTTAAAAGCGAGATCTACTTTTTTACTATACAACTTTTGACTGGTTGTGTTGATCGGAATAGAGTCGAATTTATTTAATTGAAAATCAATGTAAAAATTGAATTCTTTTTTAAAATCCTCAATTTCTTTTTCCTGAGCATGAATAGCAGTACCTAGTAAAAACAAACAGATTGCTGTTGCAATTTTCATAATGAATAGTTTTTTGATCAATTGTGGTTGATTTTTAATGCATTACAAACATAATTTATTTTGAAATAGAAAATGAATTATTCAGAGAATACTGAAATTGTAAAAAACTAGTTGCTCGTAAAAGAATAAATGATTTTACGAATGAAGAAGAAAAAGAAGTTGGTTTAGAAAAAATCGTACCTTTCCTACTAGAAGATTGCATTTCAAATAAAAAGACAAACAATGAATTATAAAGTAATAAAAGAAGAACTAGCATACAAAGGTTTTTTTAAAATTAGAAAAGACATTGTAGAAGTTGATCGTTTTAAAGGAGATACAATTACAAAAACGGTTGAGGTATTCGAACGTGGTGATTCTGTTGCAATATTGTTGAAAGAACGCGATACAGGTACTTTTTTATTTACCAATCAGTTTCGCTATCCTACAGCACAAAAAGATAAAGGTTGGATTTTAGAGCTTCCGGCTGGTTCGATAGAACAAGATGAAGATTCTAAGGAATGTGTGAATAGAGAAGTAGAAGAAGAGTTGGGTTATGTACTGAATGATGCACCTATGTTTATTTCTAAATTCTATGTTTCACCCGGAGGTTCATCAGAACGAATTCATCTTTATTATTGCGAAGTGACATCGCGAGATAAAATATACGATGGTGGCGGATTGGAAGAAGAGAGTGAAGATATAGAATTAGTTAAACTCGATATTGATGAAGCTATAAAAGCAATTGGGGATAAAATTATTGATGCCAAAAGTATCATTGCATTGCAGTGGTATCAATTGCATAAGAAGAAATAATAATTCGAGGTATACGGACTTGTAAATCTTTAATTAACGTAAGATTAACGCATTGTAATTTATATCTTGATGTCTAAATGTTAAATTTTTCGTACATTACAACTACGAAATGAACCCTGAAAATAATATTTTTTTAGTTCAAATTAACCTCAGATTATTAATTTTTAAATTATATAACATGAAAGCAAATATTGGAATTACAGACAGTAATAGACAGGTTGTCGCTGATCAATTAGCAAAAATTTTAGCCGATGAATATATACTGTATACGAAAACCAGGAATGCACATTGGAACGTTGAAGGAGCAGATTTTCATACCAAACATATATTTTTTGAAGGGCAATACAGAGAACTTGATGAAATTGTAGACTCAGTAGCCGAACGTATTCGTACTATCGGACATTATGCACCCGCAACATTAGACGCCTTTTTGAAATTAACACACTTAACAGAAGCGAATAGAAAAAAGAACGATAGTGTTAGTTTTATTACGGAACTCCTAGAAGACCATGAAAGCATTATTATTCATTTAAGAGAAAATGTAAATAGTTTTGCAAACGAACATAAAGATGCTGGTACTAGTGATTTCATTACAGGATTAATGGAACATCATGAAAAGATGGCTTGGTTTTTACGAGCACACATTACCAAATAGTTTTAGAATCAAAAATTAAAAAGCTTCAAAAGAAATCCTCTTTCTTTTGAAGCTTTTTTTGTTATGTAAAGAGACCTATATAAATATTCATCATTTCCTAATAGTATCTCTTTGGAGAGCTTCGTATATTTGGAACTATATAAACATTTTAAATTTTTGTGATGACCGAAAGTAATCAACAACCCTTAATGAAGTCCAGTAGAAAAAGAAGAATTGTAGCCTTTATGATTGACCATTTTGTCTTGTCAGTCATCAATGTCAGTCTTATTTTTTTAATCTTAGGGCCTAATTTTACTGATGAGGAAGATGCTGGGAAGTTGATGATAGCAATTTTTACCGTTATCCCAATAGGGATGTTTATCTATTTTGCCAAAGATAACATTAAAGGAATGAGTCTTGGAAAATGGATTATGGGAATTATGGTTCGTGATGCGGATGATAATACAATAACTCCTTCATTTGGAAGACTATTACTTAGAAATCTATTACTGATTATATTACCCGTTGAATTTATTGTTTTAGCGGCGAGTAATGACAAGAGAAGACTTGGTGATAAAGCAGCGAGAGCAGTCGTTGTAAAGAACCCGAATAAAGCGAGTAAAAGTATGAGAATAGTTATTTTACTACTAGTAATAATAGGGACATGTACTTTTGTTTTTTTACAATCCAGTTATACCATCAAGAATTCAGAAGCCTATAAAACAGCTATTCAAGAGATCGACCAAAATCAGGAAATTAGTACCGCTACAGGTGGAGTTGTAGGTTATGGAATGGTGCCAACGGGAGAAATTAATATACGAAATGGAAAAGGTATTGCCAATCTAAAGATAAAAGTAAAAGGGAAAAAGAAGGATAAAGAAGTTCAGGTTTATTTAGAAAAAGAACAAGGAGGGAAATGGGAAATGATAGAATTATACCAAGAATGATAAAATTAGAATTGTTTGAACGAGAAGATTTCGACCGATTAATCGGTTGGATTCCTAATGAAGAATTATTAATGCAGTTTGCCGGACCGGATTTTACATATCCATTAACGACAACACAATTGGAAAAGTACGTTGATAACCCTAATGCAAAGATTTTTAAAGTTGTAGAAATAGACAGTAATACTGTTGTAGGTCATGCTGAATTGATGGTTAATAATAAAAATCTGGTTAAGTTATGCCGGATTCTAGTAGGATCTACAGCACATAGGGGTAAAGGGTTAGGACAACAAATTATCAATGCGCTGTTAGAATATTCGTTCACTCAATTAGAGTATACAAAAGCAGAATTAAATGTTTTTGATTGGAATACTTCAGCAATAAAATGCTATGAGAAAGTAGGTTTTGTAATAAATCCATCGGCTACCCGAGTTACCCATTTTAAAGAAAATGAATGGTTAGCCATCAATATGCTTATCGATAAAGTAGATTGGCAAGGGAATCTCAGATAAAATTATAGAATACTAGAAAAAAGGGGCTTGTACACAGTACAAGCCCCTTTTTTATTAAAGACTAATTTGCTCTAGTGCAGTATTGATTAAGGTTAATTCTTCTACTGTAATTGTAAGATCCATTGCTTTCGCATTATCTATGGCTTGAGTCGCGTTACGAGCTCCAGTCAATACAATAGAAATACCCGGTTGTACGGTAGTCCAACGCAATACTAATTGTGAAAGAGAAGCATTTTTGCTGGCTGCAATCGGTTCAATAGTATTTAAGAAGGTTTTTACTTTTTCAGGGTTAAACTGTCCAAAATAATCATTTCTATGATCATCAGATTTTAAGGTTGCATCCTTGAAGTATTTACCCGTTAGTAATCCACGTTCTAATGGACTATAGGCAATAATACCGATGTTGTGTTCTACGCTGTAAGGCACAAGGTCTTGTTCGATGCTACGATTCAGCATACTATAAGAAACTTGATTTGAAGCCAGATGAATGGTCTTCTCTGCTTCTTTCAATTGATCCAAACTATAATTGCTTACACCCGCAGCTAATATTTTTCCTTGCTGGATTAAAGACTGTAAGGCCTCCATTGTTTCGTCAATTGGAGTGGTAGCATCTGGCCAGTGTAATTGCAATAAATCAATATAATCTGTTCCAAGACGCTTTAAACCTTCTTCAACTTCTTTAATAACATTGGCTTTGGAAGCATATTTGTAAACAGGGATGCTTTTACCATCGGATCCTGCATCAAAAAAGAATTCTCCCTTGCTATTATTACTTCCATCCCAAACTAAACCAAATTTATTTAACAATTGAATTTTAGTCCGGTCTTTTCCTTTAATAGCTTCTCCAATTAATTCCTCACTTTGTCCAAAACCATAGAAAGGAGCTGTATCCAAACTAGTAACGCCATGATCCAATGAAGCATGAATCGCATTGATTGAATCTTTTTTCTCATTACCACCCCACATGGTTCCTCCAATAGCAAATGCGCCATAAGTAATAGCAGATAATTCCAAATCCGTACGACCTAATTTTCTATATTCCATAACTGTATTTTTTAATATTATTTCTTGATAATCAATTGTGATATCAAATTCGAGGATGCAAAATTACAGCAGGAAGTAGTGTTATCAAAATAATGCAAATCATAACGATCTATTATAATTATGATGAATATAGAGATGAAAAAACAGCGATATCACATCCAAAGGAATGTAATATCGCTGTAGTAAGTAATAGAAATTGAACGAAGAATTAAATATTAAAATTCCAGTTTACAATTAAGTTGATTGAGTTTGTTTTTACACTACCATTATTAATAGTACGTAGTTTACTAATGTTCGATAGTCCTAAATTATTACGGATTTCAATATTTAAATTATTAGTTTTATTTAGTTTGATACTAGTACCAGCACCAAATGCCCAACCGAAATCTATATTTTTGAAAATTGTTCCCCCTGCATCAAAATTTTTGCCATCAATTTTAAAGGTATCATCAATAAAATTACCCATAAATGGTCCAGAGTTAATAAAGAAGTTTTTGTTATTTCCAAAACTATACTTTGCCAATATTGGAATTGTAATGTAATTTAATGTAGTTTTTAGTTCATAACGTCTAGAGGACGTAGCGTCTAGGAAAGCATCTTTTTTAAAGCTTTTACGTTCATAGTTTAATTCCGTTTTTAATGCGAAAGATTCGGTAAACTGGTATTCATAAGATAGCCCGACTAAGAAATCCAAAGCACTATTATTTTCTTCTGCAACCTTATTTCCTCTAATGTTAGATAAATTTGCTCCAGTACTGAAACCGAATAATGAAGTTCCATTTGTTTTTGGAGTTGCTGTTTCTTGTGCAAATCCAGTAGCAAATAAACCTAGTAATGTAATTAGTAAAGTAATTTTCTTCATGTATAATTTTCTTAAAATTTGTGGACCAAAAGTACTTCTTTATTTTAAACAACAAATTTTTTTTGTACTAAATTTCTTAACTTATTCTGGAACCATAAGTTGATAATATTGACCTAAAGAATCAATTGCTTTTAATTTTCCACGACTGGTCCATTCTGTCCGAACTTCCATTTCTTTTCCTTCATCACTGTTCAGGAGCCCACTACCGTATCTTCCTTTTGTATTAATATTTCCCGTTACAGTATTACCCAATTCATCGGTACCAATTACATCGTAATTATAGCAATAATTATGAGTCTCACCAGTTCGGTATTTGTATTTATAAGTAGGGTTGGTATGAAGCGTTTTTGCTTCTTTAATGGTATCATTAACCAAGCGTTCTCCTATGAAGAGTAAAGGTTTACTTTGTAAAACCAGAGGTTCGCTTTGAAGATTCTCCCGGCAACTTAATAATGAGAAAGTTAGGGCTGTGAAAAGGCCTAAATACAGTTTTTTAAATCGTAAATTCATGCTGTTAATTTGAGTATTTATAATACTTCAAACTTAGAATATACAATAAGCACAACATTACGGTTTTCCGTATTTACAATACTAATGAAATGGGTTTATAGGATACTAAATTGCATGGTGATAGGAATATGATCGGAGATGTACTTGGCTTGTTTTAAGGAAGCAAATGCCTCATAAAACAAAATGGGTTTAAAATTTAAAACTTTGATTTTGGAAGAATGATAAAAGATATTGTCAAATTCTGAAGCGAGACATACTTCTTTTTTACACTCATTTTTAAGGGATGTTTTTTGGTTTACAAATACAGATTGATAGCCCATTTTCTTCAAAGGATTGAATACACTATGCGATTGTGGACAATTGAAATCACCAACAAAAATCAAATTTTTATCAGGATATTGTTGTGGTAGATGTTTGAAATATTTAATTTCAGTTTCAGGTTGCTTTTTCTTGGTGATTGCATGAAAATTTACAACCGTAAATGATTTCCCTTTATATTGAAAGGTACAGAAATAAGGCTCTCGATCAATTTCCAGATGATATTTTTGTTCTAACCAAGCCTTACCTTTTTTCTGAACAGTTTTGCTTTTCCATAAAAAGGCATAACGCTCTTTTTTATAAGAATCTCCCGAAGTAGGGTCACTAACGGTGTAGTCCCATTTTGTACCTGTTAGATTCAGTTCGTTGGCCAATCGGGCAACTGCCTGAGCACCGCCAGGACCAGCTACAACTTCCTGAATGGCGATTACATCGTAATTTTTTAAAGTTTTGGCAATGAAAGTAATCGTCGTATCAGCTTTGGATTTACCAAAATTTTTGAGGTTCCAAGAACAAAGCTTAACCTGAGCCAATGCTGATAACTGAAAACAAACGATAAGGAGTAGAAAGATGATTTTTTTCAGCATTGGCGTAGAATAGAGCTATTAATTATTTTTTATTTTCAATAAAGTTCTTGATTATCTTGTCCATATTGGACGGTAAATCGGCATTTTTTATTTCAAAACGTTTCACATTCATTTTAGTGAACCAGTCTTTCCAATAGGCTTTAATGACATCCTCTTCATAAGGATTCTTCTTATCAGGATTAATGCCAATAACGAGAATTTCCAACTGAGATAAGTCTTCATTAGCAGGAATAAAACCAAATTTTTTATCCGTCATTTTTTCTTTCCAATTGGCAGTATTTAATCCATTTTCACGAATTAATTCGGGTGTAATGTATGTGGTTTGATTACCTTCCTTTCTTTTGGAATTTTTATGGTAAAGATAGCCATCTGTTAGTAGGATTAAAATATTTCGATATGAATCATCTATACAATAATCTTGGACTCTATTTTTAAAAAAACTCCATGTTTCTGAACCTGGATAATTCTTATCCTTTATTGTAAGATCATATATTTTCGAAGGATTTGTATTATACGAGGTTTTAATCTCATCCATTAGCTCCTTTGAAGTATTACTCTTATTTATGGAGTACTTTAATTGACTCGATAGAGTATTAATTTCATTGTTCTGTGGCTCTGGGTCAAAAAATAATTGAATTTTATCATTAGTTTGAACAACTTTTTTGTTTCGTAAATGACTATCAAATGCTTCAGCAGCAGACTTAATATAACCAATATCTCTAATGTAAAATTCCATTGTTGGATTTGGGTATTTTAAAGGGTCAATACGATCAGATAAATCAAGCAGTAAACTAAGATTTATATTGTTCGAATGGTTGGATTTAGAAACAGAATTTTCTTGATGAGTTTTAGGATTACCTAATACTGTTTCCGTTTTATTTCCACAAGATTGTAGTACTATGAAAATGAACGAGAGAATGTAAATTTTATTCATGACATTTAATTTTTTGGATACAGTAATAGTTGAAAATCAGATTGAACTAAATTTAAATTATTCAAATGAGTACTAGAGATAGATTCACAATCTTCCAGTAATTCTGTTTTCTGTTTATTTGGCAATGCCATTTCAGTATTAATAGCCTGAAACCAACCTTCTTTGTATTGTGAGTGATAGTGTAGGTATTCTTTAATAGGGAAAATAAATCCATCAATTTTAGCTTGTAATTCGGAAATAATTCCATTGATAGCCGTAATTTTTTGTTTACACTCATTGATCTTTTCTAAGACATCTTTTTTGTGTATTTCAAGGTTAATAATTTCCTCTTTCTTTGCTCTAACGAAAGCTTTAATTTTATCAATATTCTCATATTCTTTCATTACGAAATCAAAGACGAGCCCCCAAATAATATATACAACGAAACCTGCAAATATGATCATCCAAAATTCTGCTTCTCCTAGTGCAATTGTTAGATTGTAAGGAGAGGAGTCTATTGTTTTATTGAAATCGTAAATTTTCTTCTCTATTTGATAAGCTAATAAAGCATCGAATAAAAAAGTAATAAAGAAAAGAGCTGCAATTTTAAAAACATTAATTAAACCTTTTCCTTTTTGAACCATATGAATTACATATCCTAGACCCATAAATACAAAAGGAATTGTAATGACAAGTACACCTTCTAGCCAGCTGGCTTTAAAAGCATTGTTTAAAGCATCAGCATCAAAGATGGCGGCTGTTAGGCTGATATCTGTAAACTCTTTAAAAAAAGCAGAATAAGAAGCAGAAATATAAAATACTAATAAATAAAGTGTTATAGGTAATAATAAAGATAATCCTATATAGAACTGAGCTTTTGGACGTTTGTCCGCCTCAATACCATGTTTTTCAGGATTGTGTTTTACCTCAATCATATCCTGTTTTGTAGTGTCGATGGCCTCAGTTAAATCTTGTTCTTTTTTCTCGAAAATAGCTATGGCAGTTTCATTTTTTTTAAGCTCAGACCTGTTTTTCTCTTGTTCCTCAATATAAGGTTGTTTTAATCTTATTTGTTCCTGTTTTTGCTTTCTACATTGATCTTCAAAGCTGTTGTAGACATTTTCAAGACAAGCTCTAAATGTAATCGGTCTTCCAGAAGCTTTTGTAGAGGCAGCAAATCCACTTTGATAATAAGTATATCGGATTTGTTCTCTATCTTCTTCTGGATCGATTGTTATCATCATTTGTGGTTCAGTTTTTTTGATACTGAATAATTGTTTTAGTGATGTCATCGTTTATGAGTTTAACTGATTAATAATTTCGTCTTTCTGAATTCCTTTTTGGACACAATCAATAAGATAGGTCGTAATATCATCTATGTTCTCTTCTAAAAAATCGAATTTTTTGCAATATTTTTTCAAAGCATTTTTTTCATCTTCTGTTACAATATCATCAACGAGTATCATACGCGTAAGATCATAGAGGTAATTAATTCGTTCGGTAATGTCGTTTGGAATAATCGATTCGTGTTGAGTTGGGTTTAATAATAATTTTTCCATTTCCGATTTAGGAACTCCACGCTCATCAGCAAAATGATAAAGCATTTGGAGTTCCAAAACTCCAAAATTGTCATCGGATAAAGCAATTTGGTAAAGTCGAAGAAAATGACTTTTTAGTTCTTCAGTGAGTATAGTATTTGTCATAATTATGAGAGATGTTTATTGTAGATTACTTGAAAGAATATATCCAATTATTTTAGTTTCCAATACTTGTACTTTAACCCATTCTTCTGTATTTCCTAAGATTTTTAAAGTATTCTTATTGCTGATTTTTGCAATAACATCGGAATCCTTACTAGGCTCTTTTCTTAGATTAACAGATCGTGCAATCGTAACGGTTTTTCCCTTTTTATACACATTAAAATTGAAATTGATATTGATGTCTTTAGATGAGTTTTTAGAAGTTGAGGATTTAGATTCAGTATAATTTGAATTTTTGCCAGAACTACATACTCCACAACTTCCGCCAGAGGAGCAGTGCTTACAACCGGAACAATTTGTACATGCAGTACAAGACATGGAGCCAGTGCATTTTCGAGCTTCAGTCGCACAACAGGAAGCTATAATTACATTTGATTTAGCAACTTGGGCGGTACAAAAGTTGATTGTAAATAGTAAAACGAAACAATAGAAAAGTGATTTCATAAGAGGTATGGATGTTGAATTGAAATTAGTTCTCATATATTTCTAAGACTTTGAAAAGAGATTCGGAGTGATCGAAGATGTCGTCTAATGAATTTAATTCATGTTTAATTTCTTTCTTCTTTTCATCGAGGATAGCAATGTATTTTTTGCTGCTGTTGAAATAAAGTCGGCAGATTGTTTTTCTATTATTATCGTCCAATAAGATTGCGAAATACGACTGAGCATCGCGGTATATAACTCGATTAACAGCTATTTTTTGTCTCAAAATTGTTTTTACAATCATGAAACCTTCTAGTTCTTCTGCTGTTGTAATAATATTTGAGGTATCGTCTTTGATGGTGTCAGAAAGTGCAGCATCTTGTTCTTTCGTAACTTCTCCTTCTTTGGTAAGAGCTGATTTAAGACGTTCTGTAATTAAATCACTGATGTATTGTTGGATTGATTTTTTGGTAAGACTGGTGAATTGTTCTAAAATTTTTGCTGTAATAATGCTAGGATAGACTTGACGGGTAAAATGTTTTACAAATTCAGTACTTGGATTTGAAAATTCGGTATGAATAAGTTTTTTCAATTCAAATGTATATTTCAAATCGCTAGCAGTATTAACAATGTTTTCAAAATCGTAATACGCTTTATGAAATTTTTTCAGTTCTTCGATTTGATTATCCTTAACATCAGTGATGTCAAAAGCAAAAAAAGGCTTTTCATCCATTTTATTGGTTTCTACCAAATCGGTGTAAAAACGATATTCAATACCATTGGTCAAAATTGAAAACTTAGCCTTAGTTGTATGAAAATAACGGAAAAGTTGAGAAGCATTATTTACTGTAAGAGGAGCACCATGATGCTTACATTCAATCAAAATAATAGGCTCACCATTTTGCATAATTGCATAATCAATCTTTTCTCCTTGCTTTAAACCGATATCAGCAACAAGTTCTGGAGTTACCTCCGAAGGATTAAAAACATCATAACCCAATTCTTTAATGAAAGGCATGATAAAAGCATTCTTTGTTGCCTCTTCTGTATGTACTTGGCTTTTAAGTTTTGTTACTCGATCACCAAGAAGTTTTATTTGATCTTTGAAGTCCATAATTGAATAGTATAATTAATTATAAGTTTGATGTAAATTTTCACTTTTCAAACCTACTACCATTGTCAATGTTTTTTTTACGGATTCCCGTAAACCCATTTTATCAAAAATGAAGGCATAAAAAAACCAGCTCAATTGAGCTGGTTTTTAAAGAGAGAATATTTTAAATTAACCCCATATCCTTAGCAATGCTAACGAGATGAATAGAGTTTTTAGCTTTAAAAAAGATTTTTAGTTTATTGATTCGTTTTTCAATACTACTTGTACTGGATGGAGTAACATCTTGTTTTTTAAATAAGAAACCAATTTCTTCTTGTCCTAAACCTTCAGAAAGATGCTTGATGAGTTGGATGTCATACTCATCGATTTCTAAGATAGATTTGTCCGTTAGAATATGTGCTAATTCGGGGGATATGTAGCGAGCATCTTCATCCTGTGCCACTGTGGTAACAGCTTTCGATAATTGAACAGAACCATCACGTCCTTTACTCACATAAGCATTGATATTAGAATCTTCAAATAAAGATTTTATAGTATAAGGACGATTTTCAACAGAATAAACAATAACATTAATATCCGGTTGTTCCTTCTTTACAGCCTCTATAAGTTCTTTACCACTACTGAGTTTTGTTTCTCTATGGTCTTTTTCAAAAGAAAGATCACTAATTAATAAATCATAGGGAGCTTTATCAAATAGTGCTCTTTTAATTTTTAAAAAGGCATCATCACAATATTTAACATGATCAATTTGAGCGGATGTAATTTGCTCTAAGATTGGGACAAGACCTAAATTCATCGTGTCAAAATCTTCGGCTATTAGAATTTTTTTAAACATAGGATACTTTTTTGAACTGAAAAATCAGATTACGTATTAATTCATATTTACGATATGAGGTCAAAAATAATCTTTCGATATACTGTCACAATACGGGTTTCCGTACTCCGTCATTCATTTTTTAAAGATCGACTTTTTTATTGAATACGGAAAACCGTAAAATGTTTTGCACTAAAAAAAGTTACTTAGCGCTGTTTTTTTGGGAATAAAATAGAGAATATTTTTTATGAATTCAATTATGTAGATTTATGGATAAAATTACTTTTGAAGATTATAGATTAGCTGTTAAAGCTAAATATGAAGAAGAAAAAAACGGTAAGAATTCGCGTTTTTTTGTGCCGTTAAAGCGTTCTAAATTAAAAGATTTATCGGTAATTCTTTATAAAGAAAAATTAAATGTAGACGATCAGGGGGCTTTTGATAATTTTTTTGATTTTAAAGAGGAGCATGGGAAATTACAACAACTGAGAAGATTTGATACAGATAAATTTCGAACATTACAAAATTTTTTAAATGGAATAACGACTGACCCTCAATGGGAAACGATAGAATTAATAGCAGTCTTAATAGATTTTTCATTACGTCCTTTTCGGAAATACCATAATTCAATAAGTCAAGTAGAAGATGATATAATAGAAAAAAAAGGGAAAGAAGAAAAAAGCGGAAGTGATTTATATAATCAAAAGGAACCAATTGACGATATTGAGAAAGAAATAGTTGATGAACAAGATAAAGAGCTAATAGTTATCGATGGTATTATTGGAGATTGTAAAGATTTAGATAATCAAGAAAGTTTAGAAGCTAGAGATTCAGAAAATAAACCTACTAAAAGGAAGTTTTTTTTAAGAGCAATAAAAAATAAAACGACTCATCGGGTAGGAGGTGTTTTTGCCGTACTACTTTCTAGTAGCTATATTATATCAGGGTTTATTTTTCCAAATAAAGATTGTATGGTTTGGAAAAGGGATCATTATGAAGCTGTAAATTGTGATGATGAAATTATAGGAAGTGGAGAGAAATTTGTAGCTCGAAATGATGAGTTGATAAAAAATATGCGAAAGGTTAATGTCTGCGATACGACTACATTTTTTAAATACAATAAACCGGTGCTCTGGTACGGGAAATCGGCACCTGGTGGAGATTATGAATTCTTTAGTTATCCAGGGCGCCATCCTATAACAGATAAAGCTTTGAAAGATGTAACAGGACACATTGTAAGTAATACAATTGCAACCCAAAATAATTAAAATCTGTTATAGATCTAAAATTTATACTGTTTACTAAAATTTAATCGATTAAATTAGCGTACCTCCTCCACTAAAAAAGAACGGTTATTGTAGTATGTATTTATTTTAGAGTAGTATGATCAAAAAAATAAATGGATTTAGAGATTGGTGGAAGCAAGTGCATTTGCCAAAATGGGTAAAAATTACCTTACGAGCACTCGGCGTAGTCTTTGTAATCATACTGATTGCTTATGTGTCAACTGCTTGGTATGTTAATGCAAATAAAGAAAAGGTACTTGCCTTAATTACAACCGAATTAAATAAGAATATTAATGGTACCCTAACCATTAAAAGTATGGAGCCTTCTTTCTTGAAAGGATTTCCTAGAGTTTCTTTGGAATTAAAAGATATAATCTTGCGAGACAGCCTTTGGCAAGAGCATCAACATACTGTGTTAGAAGCGAAAGATTTTGAAGTAGCAGTTAATACATTAGCTTTATTAAGAGGGACAATTGAGATTAAAAAAGTAACCATCAACGATGCGACAATCTACCTTTATACTGATGAAAAAGGATACAGTAATACGGCAGTATTTGGTAAAAAGAAAAAAGAAACGAAAGACAAAGAAGATTCGGGTTCTTACCCAGAAATCCGAAAATTCCAATTGCAAAATGTAAATTTTATTGCAGACAACAAACAAAACAATAAACGATTTGAGTTTGAAGTAAAGGAACTGTATGGCGTAATGGATTATAGTTTTGGTAATTGGGACGCAGATATCCAACTTACTACAATGGCTAAGAGTTTAGCATTTAGTACGGTACACGGCAGTTTTATCAAAGATAAAATGGTGGAGGGGCGATTATCTGCTCATTTTAATAAATCCAAAGAAATCATTACTGTAGACCCGAACGATTTGAATATAGGAGGAGATATATTTAATATAGGAGCCAAATTTAATGTTGGGCCAAAAAATGCAGACTTTACAATCAATATCATTGCCAGTAATATACTATGGAAAAGAGCATCCAATTTATTATCCAATAATATCAGCTCAAAATTAAATAAGTTCGATTTGAATCAGCCTATTTATGTTACTTGCGATTTGGTCGGGGATATGAATGCAGAAGGAGACCCCTATATTCATGTGAAAGCAGAAGTTAAAAATAATCGACTGAGCATTCCAGGAGGAGTAATTGAATCGTGTAATTTCTCAGGAGAATATACAAATGATTTTGTGAAAGGAGAAGGGTATACCGATGCTAATTCTGCGGTGAAATTATTCCATTTGAAAGGAGAATACGAACAGATACCTTTTACAATTGACACCTTTTTTATTAATAATTTTGATAAACCGATAGCGACAGGTTTGTTTAAATCGACTTTCGATTTGCCTAAATTAAACAATATGATAGGACATGATTTACTGAAATTTTCTAAAGGAACGGCTGATGTAAAATTAGCATACAAATCAGATGTGGTAGATTTCAAACTGACAAAACCTTTAGTTAGTGGATCCATAGAAATAAAAGATGCCGATTTAGATTATATACCCCGTCAGTTGAATTTTAAAAATACGGCGATCTCATTATCTTTTAAAGACGATAATCTATCCATTAAAAATATCCGCTTACAAAGTGGAAAAAGTATAGTATTCTTGGAGGGAAATGTCGAGAACTTCTTAAATCTGTATTACACAGCCCCAGAAAAAATTGTTTTGAATTGGCAGGTATACAGCCCACAACTCCATTTAGCGGAGTTTTTAGGGTTTTTGGGGAGCAGAAGAATACAAGCCAATAAGAAGAAAAGCAAGCAAAGCAATTTTACAGAAGAGCTTAATGCTGTTTTCGAAAAGAGTAATGTAGCCATGCATTTGAAAGTAGATAAAATATTTTACAACAAGTTTTTAGCGACAAATGCAACAGCCGATGTATTGCTTTCGGAATCGGGAATGTCAGTAGATAATGTAAGTGTTAATCATGCCGATGGAACATTAAAGATGAAAGGGAGTTTAGCACAAACAGGAGCTAGTAATCGATTTGCAATTCAGGCCAATGTAAATCATGTTGACATTCGGAAGTTTTTCGGTGCCTTTAATAATTTTGGATTAGAATCCCTGACAGCAAAAAACCTTAGAGGCTATTTATCCTCAACAACAACGATGTCTGGGAATATCTCAAATAAAGGAATAATGATTCCAAGATCAATGAATGGAGAAGTACAGTTTAATGTAAATCAAGGAGCATTAGTAGGTTTTGAATCTATAAAAAATGTGGGGAAATTTGCCTTTCCATTTCGAGATTTGGATAATATTACATTTAGTAAACTCAATGGGAAATTTGATGTAAAAGGAGAAAAAGTTACAATTAGTCCAATGCAGATTAATTCCAGTGTTTTAAATATGGATATTGCTGGAGTCTATTCCTTTGGATTAGGAACAAATATAGCCTTAGATGTACCGCTTCGGAATCCGAAAAATGACAAGGAAATAAAAGATAAACAAGAAGTAAAAGAAAGACGAAATAGAGGAATAGTTTTACATTTGTTAGTGACTGATGGAGACGATGGAAAGGTCAAAATCCGATTAAATAAAAATAGAGATAAGAAAGATACTTCAAAACAATAAAAGTGTAATCTATTGATTTTTAGTTATTAATGTCTTTGAAATAACGATTTTAACAAAGATTTTACTTTCTTTTATAATAGTAAGAATGAAATTAGTTGTACTTTTAAAATGCTAACCAAATCAAATTGATTATGAAAAAGATGTTTCACTACGCACCGATGTCAGTAGCATTGAGTGAATTAGGAAAGAAAGGATATACGACCGATTTTAATTTACAAGAAGATCGTATAAAGAACAGCCCAGAAGAGTTTGAAATAGAAGAAATTTACCGTTACGAAGGCGATACAGATCCGGGAGATGAGGTTACCGTATACGGTATAAAATCATCTAATGGAGAACAAGGCGTATTTGTAGCAGGATTCGGAGCTTATACAGAAAAAAGTGCAGCCAAAGCATTACACAATATGAGCATTCGTGATTACGATGTTTAATTGCAATAAAATTGTTTAATCTAATCTCAAAGGAGAATGAAAATACTATATCTAATACCGTTGTTTATTGTTTTGTCTTCTTGTAATCAAGAGAAAAAAGTAGAAGTACAACCTACTGAAAAAATTTCTCCTGAAGAAGCCAAAAAAGAAATAGATCAAACGGTATTGTTATCCAATATTACCAAACATAAATTCTCAAATCCAACAGTAGAAGATGAATTTAAATTAACCATCACAGGGAAATCTATTTTGGAAGGAGAGATGAATTTTACAATAACAGATGCAAAAGGAGTTCAGATTTTCACGAATACACTTTCTTCAGACTATCTTATCGGATTTGGTTCCAATGATGGAGGATCAATGACAAATGAAGAGCAAGTAGCCTATATTACAAAGAGAGTTCAAGATTTTTTTAATGAAGAAAATTTTGTGAAACCCGTTATAACAAAAGAAACCAAATTAGAAGGAGCCTCCGTAAATAAATTAACGTGGGAAGAATTTAAGTCAGAACCAAAACTTATCGGATTTACCTATCTTTTAGGGAAAGAAGACCGTAGAAATATTATCTTTTCTAGAAATAGAGAAGTAGTGTTGAATTATAATTAGCATGATTTAATTATAATTTAAAAGAGCTCGTGTTTGACATTCATCCACGAGCTCTTTATGATTTAAGCAATATTCAATTGATGTAAGCGGCTAACATATTTTCCAATGACATCAAATTCTAAATTGATTTTTGTACCCACTTTAAAATCCTTGAAATTAGTGTGCTCATGTGTATAAGGGATAATGGCCACGCTAAAAGAATTCAACTTAGAATTCACTACCGTTAAGCTTACTCCATTCACTGTAATAGAACCTTTTTCAATGGTAATATTATGCAATGTACTGTCGTATTCAAAAGTATAATACCAGCTGCCGTTAGCTTCCTCGATGCTTTCGCATACACCAGTTTGATCCACGTGTCCTTGCACAATATGACCATCCAAGCGGTCACCCAATTTCATAGCGCGTTCCAAGTTGACAATATCACCCGTATTCCAATCACCAATATTTGTTTTTTCTATGGTTTCACGAATAGCAGTAACAGTATAAGAATCATCTTCTATCGCTACAACAGTAAGACAAATTCCATTATGACTTACACTTTGGTCAATTTTTAGCTCATGCGTTATTACAGAAGATACTGTAATGTTAAGATTGTCGGCATCTTTTGTTATTTGTTTAACAATACCCAGCGTTTCAATAATTCCTGTGAACATACCTTATTTATTTTTCGTAAATTTGCAATTCAAAATTAGTAATAAATAACCAGTACACATGATGAAAAAAGCAGAAAATATTATAGTTGGAATTTCAATTGGAGATTTAAACGGTATTGGAAGCGAAGTAATTCTTAAAACATTTGAAGACAATAGGATGCTTGAATTGTGTACTCCTGTTATTTTTGCCAATGTAAAAATTCTTTCATTTTTGAAGAAAAATCTTCAGTTAACCTCAATTATTCACGGTATAGATAAGCTAGATCAAATCGTAGTAGGGAAGATTAATGTACTCAATGTATGGAAAGAAGGTGTTAATATCCAATACGGAATAAACGATATTAATGTAGGTAAATACGCTGTAAAATCATTTGTAGCGGCAACAAATGCTTTAAAAGAAGGAGCTGTAGACGTATTAGTAACAGCACCAATCAATAAATATAATATCCAAGCGGAAGATTTTAAATTCCCGGGACATACTGATTATTTAGATCAGGAATTAGACGGCAATGCACTAATGTTTATGGTGCAAGACAACTTGAGAGTAGGATTGATTACCGATCATATTCCTATCAATGAAGTATCATCTCATTTAACAGAAGCCTTAATCCGTAAAAAAGTAGAGACTATAAGACAATCTTTAATTCAGGATTTCAGTATTAATAAGCCTAAAATTGCTGTACTAGGGTTAAACCCACATTGTGGAGATAATGGAGTGATTGGAGAAGAAGACGATAAAGTATTAAAACCAACAATTAAAAAAATGTTTGATGCAGGAACGATGGTTTTTGGACCATTTTCGGCAGATGGATTTTTTGGAAGCAATCAATATGAAAAATATGATGCAGTAATTGCAACATATCACGATCAAGGATTAATTCCGTTTAAAACACTGTCATTTGGAAATGGCGTAAATTATACAGCAGGATTAGATAAGGTAAGAACATCGCCGGATCATGGTACAGCCTATGATATTGCTGGAAAAGGGATAGCAGATTTCACCTCATTTAAGGAAGCCGTTTACCTTGCAATTGACATTTTTAATGCACGAATGATGTATAAAGAGATCTCAAGTAACCCACTGAAAACCAAATAAAAACAGTTATTAACAAAAAAATGTTTGTAACGCTGTTGGATTTCCGATAATTTTATATCTTTGCACGCTCAAAACTGTTGTTGCGGTAAAAGGAATTGAAATTCCATTTTGAAGCAAACCGGAAATCTATGTAAGTGAATTACATGTGACCTTTAAATAGTAATAAAGATTTACACATGAAAGAGACCAAAGAATTTTTAATTCCTTTTATAGGATTAAAATTAGGGAAACATCAGTTTGAATATCAAATAAATAAAGCGTTCTTTGAAGGCTTTGATTATGACGAATTTAATGATGTCGATATCAAAGTTAATGTAGTTCTGGAGAAAAAAAGCACCATGTTGGAGCTTAATTTTAAACATAAAGGTACTGTGAATGTACCTTGTGATTTGACCAATGAGCTTTTTGATTTACCTGTAAAAGGGAAAATGAGAGTAGTAGTTCAATTTGGACCAGACTATAATGATGATAATGATGAGTTGCTCATTTTGCCGCATGGAGAACATCAAATAGATGTGGCTCAGCAGATTTACGAAATGATAGCACTTTCTGTTCCGACAAAAAGAATTCATCCAGGGGTTAAAGACGGAAGCTTAAAAGTAGAAGGCTTAGACCAACAGAGTACATTGTCAGTAAAAGAACAACAAACTGAAAAAGAAGAAAATATTGACCCTAGATGGGACAAATTAAAACAACTATTAACGGATAAATAATATAGTAAGATGGCACATCCTAAGAGAAAAACCTCAAAAACGAGAAGAGACAAGAGAAGAACGCATTACAAGGCGTCTGTTCCTCAAATTGCTACATGTCCTGTGACAGGAGAAGCGCATTTATACCACAGAGCTTACTGGCATGAAGGTAAAATGTACTATAGAGGTCAAGTTGTAATTGATAAGCAAGAAGCTGTTGCTTAATACGGTTTTTATAGTTAAAATTTAAACTCTCACACCGTGAGAGTTTTTTTTGTTTACCCAAATTTACTCAGTAATTTTTCTTCGATTAGCCTGTTTTCAGCTTCTCGGGGCGATTTGATATTTTAAAGTTAGGGATGACAATTACGATTTAATAATAGATTCGCGTTAAAAATGCTTGCATGAACTAACGTTTAGATTTTTTTTTGTAATTTCCACCTCTTTTCAAATCCCAAAAATTTGAGAAGAAAACAAACAGACTCTATGAATACAATTACAGCCGCAATTACCGCTGTCGGTGCCTATGTGCCAGATTATGTGCTCTCTAATAAGGTCCTTGAGACTATGGTTGATACCAATGATGAGTGGATAACTACGCGTACCGGAATTAAAGAAAGACGCATTTTAAAAGAAGAAGGGGAAGGAACTTCCTTTATGGCTATTAAAGCGGCAGAAAATTTAATTCAAAAATCAGGTCTTGATCCAAAAGAGATTGATTTAATACTAATGGCGACTACTACGCCAGACATGCCAGTAGCTGCAACAGGTGTCTATGTTGCCACAAAAATTGGTGCAACAAATGCATTTGCTTACGACTTACAAGCAGCTTGTTCAAGTTTCTTATATGCCATGTCAACAGCATCAGCCTATATTGAATCTGGACGATACAAGAAAGTATTAGTAATTGGAGCAGATAAAATGTCTTCTATTATTGATTATACAGACCGAGCAACATGCATTATTTTTGGAGATGGAGCAGGAGCAGTATTGTTCGAACCAAATAATGAAGGACTAGGATTCCGAGATGAATATTTAAGAAGTGATGGAGTCGGTCGTGAATTCCTGAAAATTGAAGCAGGAGGATCTATACTACCACCGTCTTTAGAAACGGTACAAAATAAGCAACACTATGTACACCAAGATGGTAAAACAGTATTCAAATATGCTGTAACCAATATGGCTGAAGTAAGTGAGCTAATCATGAAAAGAAATAATCTGACAGCAGACGATGTAAACTGGTTAGTTGCGCATCAAGCAAATAAGAGAATTATCGATGCTACTGCAAGCAGAATGAACTTAGAAGAATCAAAAGTTTTAGTGAATATCGAAAAATATGGCAATACTACATCTGCCACGTTACCACTATTGTTAAATGATTTTGAGAAGCAATTTAAAAAAGGAGATAATCTTATCTTTGCATCATTTGGAGGTGGATTCACATGGGGATCTATTTATCTAAAATGGGCTTATACAAAAAACTAAACTAAAACTAAAATACAAATACTATGGATTTAAAAGAAATTCAAAACCTAATCAAATTTGTAGCCAAGTCGGGTGCAACGGAAGTAAAATTAGAAGTGGACGATTTTAAAATCACCATTAAAACTACTGCAGAAGGAAGCCAAGCTGAAACGACATATGTACAACAAGTATTGCCTGTATCAAATGCACTTCAACAAGCAGCAGCTCCTCAACCAACATCTCCTGTTGCTGCAACTCCAGTAGAAACTGTTGACGCGAAGTATATTACAGTGAAGTCTCCAATTATTGGTACATTATATAGAAAACCATCTCCAGATAAAGCTCCTTTCGTAGAAGTAGGAACTACAATCGCAAAAGGTGATGTATTATGTGTTATTGAAGCAATGAAGTTATTTAACGAAATTGAATCTGAAGTTTCTGGAAAAATAGTAAAAGTGTTGGTTGACGATTCTTCACCAGTAGAATTTGATCAACCTTTATTTTTAGTAGATCCATCATAATAATACCCTAATTTCATCTCGACATTTCGAGGCAAAAAGAGAATCCTGAGATTCAATTTTTGTAATTGTAATTAATTGTAATTCAAAGAAATTATGTTTAAAAAAATTCTAATTGCAAATAGAGGCGAAATCGCCCTACGTGTTATCAGAACTTGTAGAGAAATGGGTATCAAAACGGTAGCGGTTTATTCCACTGCTGATGCTGAGAGTCTACACGTTCGATTTGCAGACGAAGCCGTATGTATCGGACCGCCAGCAAGTAGTTTGTCTTATTTAAAAATGTCAAGTATTATTGCTGCTGCAGAAATTACAAATGCAGACGCAATTCACCCAGGATATGGTTTCCTTTCTGAAAATGCTAAATTTTCAAAAATTTGTGGTGAACACGGTATTAAATTTATCGGTGCTTCTCCAGAAATGATTGACAGAATGGGAGATAAAGCTTCTGCCAAAGCAACAATGAAAGAAGCAGGAGTTCCTACAATTCCAGGTTCTGAAGGTCTTTTAGAGTCTTTTGAACAAACTAAAAAATTAGCCAAAGAAATGGGCTATCCAGTAATGTTAAAAGCAACTGCTGGTGGTGGTGGAAAAGGAATGAGAGCTGTTTGGAAAGCAGAAGAATTAGAGAAAGCTTGGGAAAGTGCACGTCAAGAAGCTTCAGCAGCTTTTGGAAATGACGGAATGTACATGGAAAAGTTGATCGAAGAGCCACGCCATATCGAAATCCAAATTGTTGGAGATGCATATGGTAAAGCATGTCACCTTTCTGAAAGAGATTGTTCAGTTCAAAGACGTCACCAAAAATTAACAGAAGAAACACCTTCACCTTTCATGACAGATGAATTACGTCTGAAAATGGGAGATGCTGCCGTAAAAGCAGCAGAATATATTAAATACGAAG
Source organism: Flavobacterium aerium (assembly GCF_030766725.1). GTDB lineage: Bacteria > Bacteroidota > Bacteroidia > Flavobacteriales > Flavobacteriaceae > Flavobacterium > Flavobacterium aerium. The sequence goes on from NZ_JARQWR010000004.1 coordinate 324,128, forward strand.
GAGCAGGCACAGTGGAATTCTTAGTAGATAAACACCGTAATTTCTACTTCATGGAAATGAATACACGTATTCAAGTTGAACACCCTATTACAGAACAAGTTATTGATTATGATTTGATTCGTGAGCAAATTCTTGTAGCAGCAGGTGTGCCAATTTCAGGTAGAAATTATTTCCCGAAAATGCACTCTATTGAATGTCGTATTAATGCAGAAGACCCATATCATGATTTCCGCCCTTCACCAGGTAGAATCACGACGCTTCATGCACCAGGAGGACATGGTGTACGCTTAGATACTCACGTATACTCAGGGTACTCTATCCCACCAAATTATGATTCAATGATTGCTAAATTGATTACTACGGCACAAACCCGTGAAGAAGCAATTAGCAAAATGAAAAGAGCATTGGATGAGTTTGTAATCGAAGGTGTAAAAACTACGATTCCTTTCCACAGACAATTAATGGATGAACCAGATTATGTTGCTGGGAATTATACTACGAAGTTTATGGAAAGCTTTGTAATGAAAGATCCAGAATAGATAAATATTTATAAAGCCTTACAATTTGTAAGGCTTTATTTTTTAAGAGATTCCCATAAAAAAAGGCGCTTCAACATGAAGCGCCTTTTTTGCATTAAGAACCAGTGTTATAGGCTTAATTTTTTAGCAATTGGCGATGGAATTGCTCCTTTGTTTACTAAGATTGTAGTTGTTTTGTATTTTACAAAATTCTTAGTTACATAAAGATATCCTTTGTAATCGTTTGTTGTACCCCAAGAGTTTTTAACGATATAATATTCTTTCCCTGTTTGATCTTTAGCCAAACCGATAATGTGCATTCCGTGATCATCTGTAGTTTGATAATTATCGTATGCTTTTTGGCGTAATTCTTCTGTGATTTCAAGTTCCGGTTTTGGCCCGTTGAATAAATCATCTTTCTCTGCTTGTGTCATATCAGCGAAGTTCTTTGCAGGAACATAAGCAACACCATTTTTCCAACTAAATCCTTTTTCACTTACATCTGTTGCCCAAGCTACAGTATATCCTTTTTTCAATGCATTATCAATAATATCAGTCATATCATTCATCTTTACATTGTATACCTGATCTAATGACCAGTTGTCTGGTACCATCATTGTGAATTTGCTGTAATATGGATTATCTGTGAAAGAAGTAAGTTCAACATACTCATCAGGATTAATACCTACAACATCTTTTGCAAAAGATTGTGGAGTGTATTTACGACCGTTGTAGTTGAATTCTTTAGGAATATCACCTAAATAAGCATCAATTACAGAAGTGTATGCTTTTTCCCAGTTAGGAGTAAGTTCTCCGTTAGGATTTTTCACTACAGCCGCTAGGACAGCTTCCATGATCGTACTCATTTCGCTAAATTTATTATTAGCAGTACCATAATTCAATCCAGTGTATAGTTCTTGTGGAACAGTACCGTATTTTTTATACATGTTGATTACATCATGTAAAGCACCACCATCCCCTAAAGTAATAGCACCATGCATACGCACATAATTTTTCCCTTTGTCTACATAGGCATTACGCACAGTGTACATTTGAGAAAGAGGAATAGGTTGTTTTCCTAAACGGCTCATTTCAGATTCGATAAAAGAATTGGCAGAATAACTCCAGCAAGTTCCAGAAGAACCTTGACTTGCGACAGGTGTATTCGTTAGATTAATTAATTCTGTAAACTGGAAAGATTTTTTGCTGTTAGCGCTTTCGTTGTTCTTTAGTGAGTTGACCAAATTATCTTGAGCAAAACTGCTGCCCATTCCTACAAATAATGCCGAAGCAAGAAGTAGGGGTCTCAGTGGTAATTTATACATTGTTTTTGTTTTATAATATGCCCGTAAAGTTAAAAAAAATGTTTCCAAAAAAGAGAAACTAATCTGTTAACATGTTCCTGTTACAAAGGAATTGAGACAATTTTAACGCATAAAAAAACTCCCAACGTAAATTTGGGAGTTTTTTGTAGTAAAAAATAAGTTTATAGAGTTTCTTTCAACCATTTGAAATATTCTCGCTGCCATACTAAAGCATTTTGTGGCTGTAATACCCAGTGATTTTCTTCAGGGAAATATAACAATCTACTTTTAATACCTCTTAATTGTGCTGCTTGGAAAGCTTCTTGTCCTTGCCCTATTGGCACTCTAAAATCCTTACCACCCTGGATAATTAATATTGGTGCATTCCATTGGTCTACATAATTAATCGGATTGAATACCGTGTAGGCTTTTTGAGCTACTTTATTATCCTTTTCCCAATATGGTCCACCAAAATCCCAGTTGTTAAAGAATAACTCTTCAGTCGTTCCATACATACTTTGAGTATTGAATACACCATCATGAGCAATGAATGTTTTGAATCTGTTTTTGTGAATACCTGCTAAGTAAAATACAGAGTAACCACCATAACTAGCACCTACAGCAGCCAATCTTGATTTGTCTACATAAGATTCTTTGGCTACATCGTCAATTGCCGATAAGTAATCTTGCATTACCTGTCCACCCCAGTCTTTACTAATCTGTTGATTCCATTCTACACCATGACCTGGCATACCACGTCTGTTTGGTGCTACTACAATGTATCCTTGTGCTGCCATAACTTGGAAGTTCCAACGGAAAGAATAGAATTGTGTTAAAGCAGATTGAGGTCCACCTTGGCAATATAATAATGTTGGATATTTCTTTTTAGCATCAAAATTTGGAGGTAAAACAACCCATACCAGCATTTTTTTACCATCCGTAGTTGTTACATATCTTTTTTGGAATTGACTCATAGCCAATGTATCTACCGTAGATTTATTTACAGTAGTAAGTTGTTTCCAACTTTTCTTTTTTAAGTCATAACTGTATAATTCAGCAGCATGATTAAAATCGGTACGGCTTACGATAACTTCATTTCCTTCAATAGAAATCAAACCAGCAACGTCAAAATCTCCTTGCGTTAGTTGAACTACATTCGGCATAATTCTCGTTAGTCCAGGGAAATTCACTTCAAATAATTGAATTGTTCCATCAACTGGAGCCGTGAAATATACTTTTTTACCATCTGCACTCCATTTGAACTCGTTTACAGTACCATCCCAGTTTGCAGTAAGGTTTTGTGTAATCCCTTTAAAACTTACAATGATATCATTTTTATCGGCCTCATAACCATCATTCTTCATTTGAAGCCATGATAAATCTCCTTTTGGAGAAAATTGAGGAGCTACATCATATCCAAGATTGTTCTCTGTACGATTTACAGTTTTACCAGTGGCAAGGTTGTACTCGTATAAGTCAGTGTTAGTGCTAGTAGCATAAGCAGTACCAGCTTTCTTTTTAGCAACATAGATTATGCTTTTGCTATCAGGTGACCAGATGTAATCTTCATCACCTCCAAAAGGCTTTTGTGGACTATCATACGGTTCTCCTTTTAATACATCGATACCTGTAGATCCGTCTTTATTTTCTTTGTAAAAAACATGATTAAATTTCCCTTCATTCCAAGTGTCCCAATGACGGTAATCTAAACCATTATAAACCTGCACATCTGATTTTTGTAATTCAGGATAAAAATCTTTCCCGTGTACTTTATCAATTTTTACTTCTTCATTATAGACGATGTATTTACCATCTGGAGAAATATTTTTATCAGTTAGAAGATTTTTATAATCCTCAATAGCTACTGCTTTTCCACCGCTTACGGGTACTGAATAATATTTTGAATTGGATTTGTTTTCCTCCATTACTGGAGTGGAAACCTTGTAAATGATGTTTTTTCCATCTTTGGAAATACCCATTGCGCTTACACGACCCAGTTTTAATAATGCTTCTGGAGTCATAACTTCTTGTGCCATAGTGGAGTTAATGCTGATGATGCCTAATGCTAAAAACAATAATTTCTTCATAATGTAAAGTAAAAATTAAAGCTTAAAAGTACTGATAATATTTCAAAAAAGAAGAGGATTCCCTGTACTTGATGTTAAATATTGTTTGGAGTATAGAGATTCCTTTTGTTCAATAAATAGTAGATCTATAGTAGCATTCCAACTTTATATAGCCGTAAATAGATGGTAATAAGCTGGTTTAGAATTGAAAATTAATTTAAAAAATAGGAGTCAAAATAGTACTTTTATAAAAATTTTCTTCAGATGCAATTAAGTTATTGGGAACTCAAAAATTGGTTCACGAATGTAGATTTCACAATTATAGGAAGTGGAATAGTTGGGATAAACACTGCTTTGCGTCTGCGTGAAAAATATCCAACGCATAAAATTTTAATTTTAGAAAAAGGGATGTTACCGCAGGGAGCTAGCACCAAGAATGCAGGTTTTGCCTGCTTCGGAAGCTTATCTGAAATCAATGAAGATTTAAGAAATCATACAGAAGAAGAAGTAATCCAATTGGTTGATAAACGTTGGAAAGGATTGCAACAATTGCGAAAAAGAGTGGGAGATTCTGCTTTGGATTTCAGGTTGTATGGAGGATATGAAATGTTTCTTCAAGAAGATGAAGATACGTATGAAGAATGTTTGCGAAGAATGCCCTTTGTAAACGATGTCTTAAAGCCATTATTTCATACAGAAGTATTTTCAAAGGAAATGGACCGTTTTGCTTTCAAAGGCATACAAGAATATTTGATTTTTAATCCATTTGAAGGACAAGTGGATACAGGAAATATGATGCAAGCCTTATTGAAATTGGCTGTATCAGAAAATATATTGATCTTAAATCAGCAAACGGTAACAGGTTACCAAGAGTATCAAGACCATGTAGAAGTGACGCTAGGAGATTTTAGTTTTAAAACCCAAAAATTATTTTTAGCGACCAATGGATTTGCAAGGCAACAAGGAATTAAAAATGTAAATCCGGCAAGAGCGCAGGTACTGATTACAAAGCCAATAGCTAACTTAGATATAAAAGGAACTTTTCATTTGGATAAAGGCTATTATTACTTCCGAAATATTGAAGACCGAATACTTTTAGGAGGAGGAAGAAACCTAGATTTTGAAGGAGAAACAACCACAGATTTAGGACAAACGGATTTAATACAACAACGCTTAGAATTTCTATTAAAAGAAGTAATTTTACCAAATCATTCTTTTGAGATAGAACATCGATGGAGTGGGATTATGGGCATAGGTTCAGATAAGAAACCGATTGTTGAACAATTGTCCAGTCATGTTTTTTGTGGTGTGAAATTAGGAGGAATGGGAGTGGCAATAGGTACTGCGATTGGAACAGAATTGGCCGATTTACTATAAGGCTCAAATAGGATAATTCATTAATGCATTTGTAAAATAGAATTTATGTTAAAAAAAATACTTCGATTTTTAGGTAAAGTAGCCCTTTGGTTTTTTGGACTCTCTATTGTTTCCGTGATTCTATTTCGGTTTATCCCTATTCCAGTTACTCCTTTAATGGTAATTCGAGCAGTGGAGCAGAAAGTAGATGGAAAAGAACTAAAGTTTAGTCATGATTGGGAACCGATTGAAAATATTTCTAAAAATTTGCAAATAGCTGTAATAGCGAGTGAAGATCAGAATTTTCTAACACATAGTGGATTTGATTTCAAAGCGATAGAGAAAGCGATGAAAAATAACAAGAAAGGGAAAAAGATAAAAGGGGGAAGTACAATTTCACAACAAACAGCAAAGAATGTTTTCCTTTGGCCAGGACGTAGTTATATCCGCAAAGGATTTGAAGTATATTTTACCTTTTTGATCGAAATATTTTGGGGGAAAGAGCGCATCATGGAAGTTTATTTAAACAGTATCGAGATGGGTGATGGTGTATATGGTGCAGAAGCAGCAGCACAATTTTGGTACAAGAAAAGTGCAACAAGTTTAACCCGTCAGGAAGCAGCAGGAATTGCAGCAATTTTACCCAACCCAAGAAAATATAAAGCCAGTAATTCATCCGCCTATATCAATAAAAGAAAAAACAGAATAGTGCGACAAATGGGTTATATGGGGAAATTAGAATATTAACGATAAGTATATAAAAAAGGGATAATCGATAAGATTATCCCTTTTTTATTTCCGTTAGAAAAGAAAGATCTTTTTTTAGCATAAATAAGACTTAAAATGAATTGAACTATTCATGAGATCAAATAATTTTACAATAGAAAAAATTGTAAAGTATGTATTTATAAGCATACAAAGAATAAATAGAGATGAGAAAAAAAATAGTTGTAGCTGTAGTATGCAGCCTTTGGTCAACATTAATATATGCTCAAAATAGTAAAACAATAGAAGCCGGATTTGTAACAGACAATGATCTTTATATTTCAACTTCACGAGATCAATATTATACGAATGGAATAGAACTGTATTATCGGTATTTAACCCATAAAAAGTCAGAAACATTAGAAAAGAAAACAGTTGAATTCAGAGCGGGACAATATATGTATAATCCGCAAACAGTTCGGGCAGTTTCAATCTCTTTGCATGACCGACCATTTGCAGGTTATTTATTTGCGGAAGCAGGGATTAGCAATTTCTATAAAGATGAATCGGTGTTGAAATTCAGTGGGCAGTTGGGAATTTTAGGACCAGGTGCTGGAGCAGAAGGACTTCAGAAAGAATTGCATAAAGTATTAAAATTGGATAGTATTTCAGGTTGGGAATACCAAATAAAAAAAGCAGTAGGAGTTCAGGTAAATGCTTTTTACTCACGTAAAATTTTACCCCAAACATTCAGTCAAAATATTGATTTTAATTTTACTTCCAAAGCAAATTGGGGAACCATTTGGACAGGCGCACAAGTTGGAATTATGACACGAATCAGTATTGCAAAATTACTACCCGTTTTTGATTCAAATTTGTTTGGAGCTTCCGTCAGTAGAACAGCAAAAGAAAAGAATAGGGAGTTTTACCTTTATTTTACTCCAAATTTAAATTACCAAATCTATGATGCAACAATTCAAGGGAGTATGTTTAACAATGATAGCCCTATTGTATTTGATGTAAAACCATGGCGTTTTATAGGCGAGGTAGGATTAAAGTTCAGACGAAATAATTGGAATCTTTCCTATAGTTTTATATACAAGTCAAAAGAATTAATTAATAATGCAGTAACCAGTCATTATTATGGATCAATCACAATATCACGCTTGTTTGGCAGTTAAGCAACAAGTTGTAAATGAATAAAAAAAGCCTTCTCAATGGAGAAGGCTTTTTTGTTTATTATAAATAAGTATTATACTTTATTTGGTAATGTTTTATATCCCATGTTGAATAAAGTAAAGGCTTGAATATCAGCAGCCTCTTCAATTGTTTTTGAAACCGGTTTACCAGCACCATGACCTGCGTTTACTTCAATTCGGATTAATACAGGATTTTTTCCTGTTTGTTTCTCCTGTAATTCAGCAGCAAATTTAAAACTGTGAGCCGGAACAACACGATCATCATGATCTCCAGTTGTTACCATTGTTGCAGGATATTGTGTTCCTTTTTTCACATTGTGAACAGGAGAATAACCTTTTAAGTAATTGAACATTTCTTTGTTGTCCTCTGCAGTACCATAATCGTAAGCCCATCCTGCACCAGCAGTAAAAGTATGGTAACGCAACATGTCTAGTACACCCACAGCAGGTAAAGCTACTTTGAAAAGCTCGGGTCTTTGTGTCATTGTTGCACCTACTAATAAACCACCATTAGATCCTCCGCGAATCGCTAAGAAATCTGAAGAAGTATATTTTTGATCAATTAAATATTCAGCAGCAGCAATGAAATCATCAAATACATTTTGTTTTTGTTGTTTCGTCCCTGCATCATGCCATTTTTTACCATATTCTCCACCACCTCTTAAGTTGGCTACTGCATAAATTCCGCCTTGTTCCATCCATACTGCATTAGCAACACTAAAGCTAGGTGTTAAGCTAATATTGAATCCACCGTACGCGTATAAAATCGTTGGGTTTTTACCATCTAATTTAGTTCCTTTTTTATACGTGATAATCATTGGAACTTTTGTTCCGTCTTTAGAAGTGTAGAATACTTGTTTTGATTCATAATCCTCGCTTTTGAAATCAACTTTTGGTTTTTGATACACCGTAGATTTTCCTGTTTTAGGATCATAAGAATAAATAGTTCCTGGAGTCACATAATTAGTGAAAGAATAGTATAAAACTTTGTCCTTGATTTCACCACTAAAACCACCCGCACTACCTACACCTGGTAATTGGATATCACGAATTAATTTTCCGTTATAATCGTATTGTTTGATTAAGGATACGGCATCTTTCATGTAATTAGCGAAAATGTAACCACCACCTGTAGAAGGAGATAAAACATTGTCAGTTTCTGCAATAAAATCTTTCCAGTTTGCTGGAGTTGGATTTGCAGCATCTACAGTTACAATTCTCTTATTCGGAGCATTTAGATTAGTAAGAAGATATAATTTACTCCCTACACTTTCAACTAAATCAACATCATTGTTATAATTATCAACGATAGTAACTATTTTGCTGTTAGGGTTTGTAAGATCTTTAATATATAATTCATTTCCAGAAGTTGAGTTAGCAGCAGAAATAACTAAGTATTTGTTATCCTCTGTTACACCAGCCCCAACATAACGACGTTTTTCTGTTTCACCAAAAATAACTTTATCCTCTTTTTGGGCAGTACCCAATTTGTGGAAATATAATTTATGCTGATCTGTTTTTGCAGATAATTCACTTCCTTTTGGTTTCTCATAACTAGAGTAGAAAATACCTTCATTTCCTTTCCAAGATAATCCACTGAATTTAATATCAATTAAAGTATCACCGATAACTTTTTTCGTTACAGCATCCAATATGATAACTTTTCTCCAGTCACTTCCTGCTTCAGAAATTGAGTAAGCTACTTTTGTACCATCTTTTGTGAAAGAAATTCCATCCAAAGATGTCGTACCATCTTTTGAAAATGTATTAGGGTCTAAGAAAATTTCTTCTTTTCCATTTTTATCTTTTCTCATTAAAACAGACTGATTTTGAAGTCCATTATTTTTATAGAAATACGTGAAATCACCCTTTTTGAAAGGAGCAGAAATTTTTTCGTAGTTCCATAATTTTTCCATTCTTTCCTTAATTTGCTTACGGAAAGGTATTTTTTCAAGGTAACTGAATGTTACTTCATTTTCGGCTTTTACCCAATTAGCAGTTTCTGTAGAACGGTCATCTTCTAACCAACGGTAAGGATCACTTACTTTAGTACCAAAGTATACATCTTCAGTAGCTACTTTTTTAGTTTCTGGATATTTTAACACAGTAGATTTTGCATTTTGTGATTGTCCGTAGGTAAGAGCGGAGCCTAAAACAACCATTGTTGTGATGATTTTTTTCATTAATGTCATTTTTTGGTTTAAAACAAAAGTAAGGAAAACATTTGGTTCTTTTTGATTTAAAATGAGCACTTAGGAGTGATTTTTAAAGGAAAAATTCAAATATTTTGTGTTTTTTTAATAAGTAAAAGAGGTTGCCAAAACAAAGACAACCTCATTTGATTCTAATAAGTATTTATTTTATTGTTTTATGATTTTAATTGATTTAGTTTGATTACCAGAATTAACTTTTACAAGGAATACCCCAGTCTTTAAAGAAGAGATATCAATTTGAGATTGTGTGGCATTTACTGTTTTTTGAATTACTTTTTGGCCCATGATATTGAATATAGAAATGGTGGATATTTTTTCTGAATAGGATAGATTCAAAATGTCTTTTACAGGGTTAGGATAATAACTGAAATTCTCATCGTTAAATGTTTCTGTTTCTAAAGTACCTGTAATAGTTAAAGTATACGCTGTAGATTGTGGTGGTGTTAAGGAAGAAATCATAATATAGAAAGTCTGACCTGCTTCAATACTAAGCCCATTAATATTTATTGGGTTACTATTTGTATCATTTACTGCGCCAGCAATACAAGTATTACCAATTAAATTACAAGCACCATAAACAAATAGACTAACATTACTCTCTTGTGGATTTAGCTCAATATTAATTGTACCATCATTAGTAGCGGTGTAGGCATATACTACATTATTACCATTTAGGAAATTTGTTGATATTCCACAATTTATTCCTGCGACTCCTGAATAATGATTACCATAGTTACTGGTGTTATCATTAGTTGTATAAGGTAGATCCGAACTGATTATGGGAATGGCATTCTCACAGGTTGAACCAGTTCCTATTTGTAATGTGTTGAAAAACAATGCTGATGACCAATCACTTACTTCAGTTTCTGAACAAACAGAGCGAAGATAAACTTCATAATTTGTACCAACAGAAAGATTAGTTATATCGACAGAAGACATGGAGGTAGATACACCTATCATTGGAGAAGATCCTGTACTTATCGGTTGAATAACATATTCCCAGGAAGTTTCAACTCCAGCAGGTGCCCAAGAAATTGTAGCACTATTGTGTGTAATTGCAGAGGAGCTAATCGCTGTTGGAACAGTACAAATAGTACTTTTTTCTATTATAAAATTATCAATATAAAAGTAAATATCGGGTGAAGAATTGAAAGTTTCAGCATAGAAACCGATTTTCACAATTCCTGTATAACCAGTTAATGCGATTGTTTCCGTTTGTCTTGTATCTGAAACTAAGCTTGAATTATCATAGGTTTTAATAGTATTTGCATTTTCCCAAGTTATACCTCCATCTGTTGAGATTATAACTTTTACAATATGATTACCAAATTCGATCATTCTATAATCGGAATCAAGATAAGTAGTTAAAGCAACATCATATTTTAATTGAAAAGGAATAGATCCATCACCTAAATCAATTTGATTTGAAATGAACCAGTCTTTACTAGTGGAGCGTAGATTAATTCTGGCAGAATTAGAGTTACCGAATGTTCCAGCAAATGTTTCATTAGTCCATTTCCCATTTTCTATGGTTAAAGAAGTGGGAATAGTTTGTAATGTTCCTTTAGATTCTGACCAGCACAATGGATTTGGTGCATTAGAAATATAGGAATCAAAGGTCTGAACTAATGTTGGCGCTATTTCTGGGCCACAGAGCGTCATGAAAGTTATAGGTTCTGAATATGAACTACTATCCGTAAGTGAACATTCTTCTTTGACATGGAAAGAGTAAGACCTGGTATTGTCTAATCCAGAGATATTCATAGGAGGTGTTACATTAGATTGAGTTACTCCTGTGCCTGGTATAAACCCAATTGGGCCATATTCTACAGTATAACTTGTTCCTGTTCCTACCCAAGATAAAGTAGCGGAATTTGAAGTGATGTTTTCAGCGGTAAGCGTTGTAGGTATAAGACATGAAGGAGTTACTTCTAGTTTAAAATCATCAAAAACAATATACCACGAAGACTCATCAGGTTGGTAAACCTGAATAGTAAAGGTATAAACTCCAGAGGTGGTAGGCACAAAAATTCGTTTTATTTTCTGATATGGTTGTTGACTAATTATCCCAGTACCCATAGGAGTATATATTTCTCCTAATAAAAACCCAGTTGTGTTGGATTGACTTGTATTGGAGTATAGCCCGACTTGCCATCCTGTACTTCCATCACTTTGTGCATAAAAACTAAAATCATAAGAAGTACCTGCTTCTAATTGAAAACTCGGTGTATGGATATATTCGTTGGTAGTAGAATCTGATTTTTTCAGATAGTTAGAGCCTGTTCTAGGAGTGTGGTAATTAGATGTATTAGATGTTTGCCAATTTCCGTTTTCTTTTTTCCAGCAAAATGGGAAAATATCTGGTCCGAGAGGTTCAATGTTTTCAAAGCCCTCTTCCCAAGGTAAATCTAGGATAGGAGTACAGCCAGTTGTAAAATTATGAGGACCAGACCACATGCTTTTCCCATCTATACCACAATCTTGTCGTACATAAAAAGAATAATTTGAATCATAATCCAATTCATTTATTCCGTTTAGTTCAAAATGATTGTTTACCCCTTCAAGTAAGGCGCCGTTACCTTGTGTAAACCCGGAAGGACCATACTCGATATCGAATAGATTACCACTGCTAGTCCATGATAATTTGGTTGTAGTAGCTGTAATGTTATCCGCTTTTAAAAGTGATGGTTGAATACAAGGAGCTACAGCGTCTATTTTAAAGTTATCAATAAAAAAGCTTATGTTCTGAGTCATTGATATACTATAAGCATAGAAGCCTATTTTTACTACACCAGTATAACCGGCAAGAGATATCATTTCATGTTTTCCTCCAGTAGGAATATTTGTGTTATCATAAGTAGAAATAACATTTGCAATGGACCATGTTGCACCATTATCGGTAGAGACAATAACTTTTACAAATTTCTCTTCCATTGTAGTAATACTAGGCAGTATTGCAGTAGTATATTCTATCATAAATTCTGTTGACCCATTTCCTAAATCAATAGAAGGCGAAATTAACCAGTCGTTATTTGTGCCGTATAATTGAACCATTGCTGCTCTGTCATCTGGATTAGTAGTGGAATTAGTATAATCACCTCCTTTCCATTGACTCGTTGTGCCAGTTAGAACAAGTGGTGTTAATCCTAGTATATCAGATGATTTCGACCAACACATAGGGCTTGGTATTGAATTGGTATAGTTAGAAAAATCTTCTATTTCTGTTGGAGCAATTTGATTTATACAAAGAGTATTGAAAGAACCAATATTTTGCCATTCAGAAGATGTAGTAGTAGAGCACAGAACACGGACAAATACGGAATACGTTGTGGATGGGATTAAATTTGTAATTGTCTGTGTGTCGGTGATAACGGAGCCTGTGTCTACTAAGCCTGAGTTACCACTTTCTGCATTTCCGGAAGTACGAATTTCATATTGATATCCATTTGTAGGGATTATGGAGGGTACCTGCCATGCTATTTTTGCGGAAGTTGTTGTTATGCCTGCAGTAGTTAAACCATTGGTTGATAGACAAGCAGGAATTTCTACTTGAACAATATTGATGTTATCAAGGATTATAGAAGAACTACCTGCCCCCTTTTTTATGAAGAAGCGAATAAATAAATTGCCTGGAGTAGTGTTAAATGTAACTGTTTTAGTATTGCCACATGCGGCAATAGGAACGTGATTTGCAGAATCAACGGTATATATTGTTGTCCAAGGACCATTTGTGGAATAGGAATACTGTAGGTCTATTGTTCCAAAACTAACAGGACTAGCCTCAAATGGAAAAGCAGAATTAATAATTTTATAATCAAAACGCATAGTGATATTTCCTCCTTCAGAGATTCCAACAGAAGGAGATGATATAGTTTTTATAGTATTTGGAGGTAAGGTAGTTGAAAAAGAGCCACTATTAGTTTGACATGCTATATCGGTAAGCCTATCACCGCCAATCCAGTCTGCATTCCCAGGAATGTCCCAATTTTGGGTATAATTGACTTGTGCTATAGAAATTGAACTGGGTAAAATAAAAAATAATAGTAATGCTAATGAATTTGATTTTAGATGACAAAGCCCTCTTTTAAGAGGGGTATTTGTAACGACTCTTTGCCCAAAGAAATTATAATTTAATATGAAATTATAAACTTCTGTAATTGTAATTATTTTCATAAAATTAGAGTAAATTAATTAATCTTAATATTCTTAATTTATGGGGGAGGAGTGTTTGATTTTTATGAAGTAATAAAAGAAGTTGCCGTTTTTTGACAACCTCTTTTATTTTCAATGATTTAAAAATTAGTTCACAATGAATACTATGAATTTGTTTTATTGTGATCGTGATTATGGTCATGACCATGTCCGCCTTCACCAATAGCGATTTCAATAAACAATTTTTGTTCGTTACCGGCTTTATCAATACAGAAAACACCAAGGTGATAATGACCCTCTTTAATTGGTTTACCATTTACAATGGTTGGTACAGCAATATGATGGTGGACCGATTTTGTTTTTAATCCGGCCTCAATTTGCCATGATTGATTATGTGACCATGGATTTGTTGTTTCATCTGCAAGACCACGCCCATGAGTATGCCCATCTGAAGCATCATGAATATCGACTTTATAAGAAGCCAATTCTACATTATCCGTGAATACAGCGTCAAAATGGATATCAGAACCCGGTGCAATAACTTCATCATCTACAGGATCATTCAAGGTAATAGTTGGTTTCTCTGTATCTAAAATTACAGCAATAGCATCATCATCATTATTACATGATGTCATTAATAAAGAAGAAGTGATAGCGAATAGACTTAAAAATTTATGATTTTTCATTTTTTATATTTTATAGATTTTACTTTTAATGTGTATTGATAATTTTGTAGAATCGATAAAATGGGAGGTCCGCGTTTATTTTGAAAATTAAAAAAACGCTCTATGATTATTTGATTAGTCACAGGAAAGGAACGTACTCTAAATACAGTTAGGACGACATTTTTTAGAACCAGAAAATCAAAAGACAGAAAAGGCGGTAATTTTAGAACAAAATCATGGCAACTATGATGCTTATGATTAGTCGATACCAATACAGTACTGCTTGATTTTTTTAAATTAAAATCATGCGGCATCAAATAATGGAGACTACTGATTCCCTGAGGAATAATGAATCCAATGAGTAATATTAGGACGATATGTTGTCTAATACTTTTATGCACCTGTTTTTGTATTGAATGGGATAATAATCATTAATTGAATGTTTCTGCCAATCTCAGGAATTTCGAGAGCTCTGTAGAAACTGATGTGATTATAGTATTTACGATTCAAGAGATTTGTAACTTGAAGATGAACTTTGGCGTTGAAATTATTTAATTTGATTGTGCTTTTAATTCCACCACCCCATATAGTATATCCAGCAGTGATAGCTTCATTTTGAGCAATATTATTCTGCTCCAAACTGAATTTAGTATTCATATAAATTTCAGAATTATGGAACATCTTCCTTTTTTCGAAAAAAGAATAACCAATCTCAACATATCCATTGGCAGGAGGAGAGAAAGGCAAAGGGAAATTTTTGGATTTATCGGGTGAAATCTGACGATTATACAGATACTCCAAAACAACCTGTGTTTTAATTTTTTCAAAAAAGGTTTTTTGGAAATCAAATTCAATTCCAGATAAAAAAGCCTTCGTTTGTTTATACTGATAAATTTGGCCTGCATGAGGTAAAATAGAAAAAGTACCAGACGGATTTAGAAAAATATAATTGTCGAAATAGTATAGGTACGGACTTAAAGAGAAATACAAAGACTCTTTTGTATAGCTCAATTTAGTATCAAAAACGAATCCTTTTTCGGGATTGAGATTTGCATTTCCTTGTTCATGTCTAAAAGAACCATGATGAATACCATTTGCACCCAACTCAATGGCAGTGGGAAGTCGGAAGCTAGTTCCTGTATTCAAAGAAAATCCCCATCGATTAGAGAACTGATAGGTGATGCCACCCATGATATTAAAATTAGTATATTCTTTATGTACAGTGGCACTTCTTTCAGCATAACGATTGGCTGTAGTACTTGTTTCATTATTTGAGATTAAATAGTTGTAGAGAATAGGGTCATAAAAACGTTTTATATCCATCTGACTATAATCAAATCGAGCGCCAATGGAATATTTTGTCTTTTCGGAATACTCATAATCGTGAGTGATGAAGAAACCATAATTTTTACGATTGTACTCGGGTAATAAAAAATTAAACCCCTGAACCGTATTTTGCTGCCATTGCCCTTGTAGGCCAAAGGTTGTTTTATGTTTTTCGGAGAATTGGTTACTATACTTTATCTGCGCATCATAAGTATTTAAGTTGAATTCCAATTCTAAATCAGGATTTGTTGCTGGTCGAGTCTGACCAGTATAATGAGTATGAAATTCACTCCATTCTTGGCGTAGATTATTTTGATAACTGAATTGGAAATTCCATTCAGAGGTATCTAATAACCATCGGGTATGACTAGTAACTTTAAAATGATTAACCCGTTGGTAAGGATAATCGATGTTTCGATCGTTCCCATCATCCTGAACTCTATACAAGGAGGGAATACCATGAGAACCGGGGAAAAAACCAGATTTTTGATATACAGTACTAAAGCTTAAAGTAGATTTTATAGCATCCGATAAATAACCAATTTGCCCGAACCAATTTAATTCTTTGCCCGCTGTATTTTTTAATTTTCCATTATAAATGGGGATTTTTCGAGTTAAATAAAGAATTTGATCCGTAGGAACTCTATAATCAGCATATTCTGAAATTGTGTTTTTTAGTTTATAGAAAAAATGATTTTTGCGGTACTGTAAATTTAAAGATGAGGTAAGCCCTTTGTTAACGGTTTTCCCAAGAGTTGTCCATTCACCTACAAGAACGTTTTCTTCTGGAATACTTTCGTTTTTGATGTTAATTACACCGCCTATTGCATCACTTCCATATTCAATACTTCCTACGCCTTTAAGGATCTCTACATTTTCTACCGTTAGAGCATCCATCTCTAATCCATGATCAGCGCCCCATTGTTGACCTTCATGCTTTATTCCGTTTTCAGCTGCCACAACGCGGTTGAATCCTAACCCTCTAATCATGGGTTTGGATGAACCTGCACCAATTTCCATAGCATTAATACCCGGTAGTTTTTCTAATGATTTAGAAAGTGAACCTGCAAATTGATCTTGAATGTATTTCTGATTGACGGTTTCTTTATTTGTAATGCTTTTTTGTAGAACAGATGTTTTTATTAATACATCCTTCAAATTAGAAATGGCAATTTTTAATTTAATATTTAAGAAAGTAGGATGGTGAAGAACAATCAATGTATCCTTAGTAATATATCCCACATGAGAAATTACAATGCGATGCTTCCCTGTTGGAATATTATTTATGGAATACTCGCCCTGCTCGTTTGTGTGAACATTGAGAGAGTGAAATTGAATTTTACTACCCAATAAAGGAGTATTATATTCATCGGTAATTTTACCACGTACAGTGATTCCTTGAGAATAAGCGATTGTGTATCCTCCAATTATGAAGTATACCAAGGCAAATAAATAGCGCATGATTAATCTAATCTAAATGATAATAATAAGACCAAGTATCACGATTGCGATAAAGTCAGAGAGTAATTGGCAGAGCCAAAAAAGTATTAACAAATAGAAATAGGAGGTCCTCGATGCGAAAATAAACTGCCCGAAAAGAAAACAGTTGATTCATTGGTTTTAAAGCAGTAATGTATTGCTTTAAAGAGTGTAGTAGTTTGAATGGAAAAATGATCAGGAGTAATCATTGGGCTTAATGTAAAAGCACAAATCGTACACTGATGGTGTTTTCCTTTAAAGTTTAAATATTGTAATTGATCATTATGATGAACAACAACGGTAGTATCATCTTGAAGATATTCTTCCCATAAATGTTCTGTTGTATGAATAGACTGGAAGAGTATTGTAAACAATACTGCCAGCATCAAACAGAAATTTAATATAGAGAAAGTTTTCTTCATTAAGCTTAAACTAGGATTTTATAAAACTTAAAGACTGTTTCTATAACAGTCTTTAAGTTTGAATGATTATAATTATTGAACAGATACTGGAAATGTAGCTTCAACATCAGTTTCCCCTGCAGCATTTGTAATGTCTCCATTAGGAACATTTGCACCGCTTTTATTAGGTTGATGTCTAAGTGTAATCGTTAATGTTCCGGTGAAAGGAGTTGCTCCAGCAATAAATTTGAAGGCCAAACCAATTGGTTTTCCATTTGCATCGGCATCACTATAACTGAAAGCGCCTAAGCTTGTTGAGGATTGGAAAAAGAACTGATGATCTACACCTTCTTGTGTGATTTCAGTAGTAATATTATCAACAGGATTCGCTAATTCATTTAATAAGGTAAGGTTCCCGTTATATGTTTTTCCTGCAATAAAACTTCCAGATACAGTAACAACAGGAGCATTTGGACCATCACCATCTAAATCCTGAGTTTTTAATGTAATAGCTGTTCCACCACCTTCTGGTGTGAATACTGCCGTAAGTGTTGAGATTACTTCTTCCTCATTTACTGGCGGGGCAGGAGTATCATCACTATTGCTGCATGATGCAAATAATACTACGGCTAATAGACTGGTAGATAATAGCTTGAATTTTTTCATAATAAGAGATGTTGTAATTTGTTAGTAATTAAATTTTAGTTGAATAGAAAAATTTCGACCGATTTCATCCGCATAGAAACGCTGACGGTTTAAGTAATCGCGATAGTTTGTATTAAAAATATTTTGGATGTTGAATCCAACGGTAATTTTGGAAGCCGTTAAAGCATTGAAGCTTACTTCCGAATTAAAATGGAATAAGGAATATCCTTTTGGTGGCTTACTGATATTTACCAGAGTACTAACAGCTGATCCATTTACGATTACATCGGCGTAGAAATCATTGTTAGGGTAACGTTGTTGGGTAAATACGTTTTCGTTTTTTAGACTTAACATTAGATGATGCCAATTTTTATTTTTATACGAAATGGTATTTACCCAATTCAAAGGAGGCATATCAATTAAAGGTCTGTTTTTATCAAGATCTTTTCCATAAACATAGGAAACAGCCATACTTTGACTGAATTTATCACTGTAGTTCCAAGTGGTATTCACATCAATACCAAATAAACGAGCATCAACCTGGCTATATTCCCATACAGGAAATGCACCACGATTAGTGTATTCAAGCCCTGTAGGTTGAATAATCATAAAATCATTGATGAAGTTGATATAAGGATTAATATCAAACGTAAATCGATCCGACCTGTGCGAAAGCGTAGTCGATAACTTTAGGGCTTTTTCCTTTTTCAAACGTAAGTCCCCCAATTCGATAATTCCTAAAGAATGATGTAGTCCGTCACTGAAAAGTTCGGATGGATTTGGACTTCTGTTCGCTAAACTTACATTGGTATATAAGCTTAATCCAGTATTGATTTGGTATTTTGCTCCTAAGGTACCAGAGAAATTATGGTAGGTAAACTCAGGTTTTGTTAACCATTGTGAATCAAAATCACCAACAATGATTGAGGAAAAATCCTGACTGTAACCGCGTTCATTCCATCTGGATTTCAGGTAATATTTAGTGGCATTAATTTTACTGTAATCATAACGTAGGCCAGCTTCTAAGGTTAGGTTATCATTCGCTTTATAGGTACTAATTCCATAAACACCAAAATCATATTTATCATAATTGGGTATTAATGGACGGACATTTGTTCCGGGGTTGGCAAAGTTTTTTTGGTACGAACCACTTGTTCCAAATTTGAAAATATAATTTCCTTTTTCTTCTGTCACAAAATCAAGATTTACAGCATGCGTGGTTAACGTTAAATCTAAAGCTGCGTTATCTCTATTCTGCCCACGACGAATATCATATTCTAAACGCTCATTACGTTGAAAAGCATATTGAACATTCAGCTTACCAAATCCTGAAAAGTTTTTGTAGAAATTTATTTTGGCTAAATGATGCTGTACTTCTTGTTTTGGATAACCAATATTGTATGTTCTATCCGCAATGAATTGTGGTTGTTGGCTATTTATAGCCCGTACTAAATCACTAATGTTTCCAATGTGAGAAGCGCGAAGAATGCCAATTTCACTGTTGGTATAACTATAATTTGCAGAAAATCCATAATCAGTTCCTTTGTATCCAAAGCTACCTGAGAAATTTTTTGCACGATTTCCGGTATTAGAAAGCACATAATCAGGAGCACTCACATCACCTAAGTATTTGAAAGTCCCCAATACATTCCAATTCCATCCCGATTGATAACTTTTGGTTAGGCTAGAGCTAATACTTCCTCCACGACCATTTGATGATCCATTAAGGATTGTCTTTCCATATATAGTGTCCATTACAGGGATGTGCTGAGGTTCGATAACAACTGTTCCACCAACGGCATCTCCACCGTATTGTAGCCCGGCAGCACCTTTTATAACCGTAATCTCGCCTGCAGCATTTACATCAAAATTTGGAGCATGTTCTGCTCCCCACTGTTGATCTTCTAAACGAACATTATTGTTAATGATTAAAACACGACTACTGTGTAATCCATTAATTACAGGTTTCACAACAGAACTCCCTGTTTTTAAAGCTGAAACTCCACTTACTTCCTTCAGTAAATCCCCCAATGATGCACCCGAATACTGCTCAATCGTTTCTGTTTTTAGCTTTGGAGCAGTAGTAGTAGTTGTAGATCGAATTACCTGATCTTTAATGGTTACTTCTGCCAATTGTGCTCTATCGAGTACTAAGCTAATGTTTAGAACTGTATTTCCTTGAATAGTAACAAGAGTATCAATTGTTTTATAACCCACATAGGAGAATTCTACCTTCTGTGGACCAGAAGATAAATTGTTTAAAGTATAGAAACCCTCCGAATTACTATTGACATAGATGGCATTACTATGTATATGACCACCTACTAGGGGTTTGTTGTTTTCATCTGTAATTCGACCGGTTAGGGTACCATTTTGGGAATAAAGCATTGATGTTCCACCCAAAAAGAAATAGAAAAACACTAATAAATATCGCATGATAATTTAAAATCTAAATGATAATAAATAGAGCTTATTACTCGATAAGAGAATAAGTCCGAAAGTATAGCTGAGCTATTGTATTTATTAACAGATAGTTGTGGGAGGTGCTCTTAAAGCAAATAAACTTCCTGCAAAGCTGTTTGCAACCGTTGCAGTAGTTGTGAAACTATAATGTATAGCTTCAAAAGTAGAATGAGATTTAAATGTAAAAATTTCAGGAAGAATCGTAGCGCTTAATGTATATTCACAAATAGAACAAGTGTGTTTTTTTACAGTAAGGTTCTGAAAATGGGTGCTATCGTCTTCTGGTGAATGATGCGATACAGCAGTAGCGGAATCAGTAAAATACTCATCAAATAAGTGCTCAGAGGTATGCACAGATTGAAACAGCATTGTAAACAATACTGCCAACATCATACAAGCATTTATGATTTGAGCTCTTTTCATTGCCTACAAAAATATAAAACGAAAAAAGAAAACCACCTCTTTTTAACAAAATTTCAATAATCGTGTAAAAAGAAGTGGTTGATTGTATGTGTAATAGCCTTAAACTAGCTTATGTGCAAGCAAATACTCTGCAATTTGAATTGTGTTTGTAGCAGCACCTTTTCTTAAATTATCAGAAACAATCCACATGTTTAATGTGTTTGGTTGTGATTCATCTCTACGGATACGTCCTACAAAAACATCATTTTTTCCTTCTGCATACAAAGGCATTGGATATGTTTTTGTTTCCGGATTATCTTGTAGTACGATACCTTCAGTATTGTGAAGAATTTTTCGAACCTCATTGATATCAAAATCTTTTTCAAATTCGATATTTACAGACTCACTATGACCTCCTACAACGGGAATACGAACAGCTGTTGCTGTAATGGCAATAGTATTATCTTCTAATATTTTTTGAGTTTCACGAACAATTTTCATTTCCTCTTTTGTGTATCCATTTTCTTCGAATACATCACATTGAGGAATAGCATTACGGTGAATTTGATAGGGATAAGCCATTTCACCTTTTATGCCATTATATTCGTTTTCCAATTGTTTTACTGCTTTTACTCCAGTTCCAGTAATGGATTGGTAAGTAGAAACAACAAGCCTTTTGATGCGGTATTTTTTATGTAAAGGAGCCATCGTCATTACCAATTGAATGGTAGAACAATTTGGATTAGCAATAATTTTATCTTCTTTTGTTAAAGTAGAAGCATTGATTTCTGGAACAACCAATTTCTTTGTAGGATCCATTCTCCAAGCGGAAGAATTGTCAATTACAGTAGTTCCTGCTGCTGCAAATTGAGGAGCCCATTCTAGTGAAGTATTTCCACCGGCTGAGAAAACAGCAATGTCCGGCTTCATCGCAATGGCCGTTGCCATTCCTACCACAGGATATTTTTTATCATTATATACTATTTCTTTTCCTATAGATCTTTCTGAAGCTACAGGAATCAATTCAGTTATAGGAAAGTTTCTTTCGGCTAAAACTTTCAACATAACTTCGCCTACCATACCAGTGGCACCTACAACAGCAATTCTCATAATAATGTATTTTTTTGGTCGTGTTTTGTGCTGCAAAAGTACATATTAAACCTGTGAAAATCACCACAAAATATTTTTATCACAAAATGTTATAAAAATATTCTAAATATAGAAAAACCGCCTAAATTTTCATCAAGGCGGTTTAGTTAGAATACGTGTGTAGCGGATTATTTTTTAAGTAAATCTCTAATTTCTGCTAAAAGTTGTTCTTGAGTTGGACCTGCTGGAGCAGCTGGTGCCGGTGCTTCTTTTTTCTTTGCAGAGTTTATTCCTTTAATAAGTAAAAACAATACAAAAGCCACAATGATGAAGTTAATTATAGCTGAAAGAAACAGGCCGTATTTTACTCCTCCAAAAACAGTAAGCTCCTCGATTTTGGATAAATTAGCGGCTTCAAGTGCGGGTTTTAATAACAATGGAGTAATCACATCATCAATAAACGAACTAATGATTTTACCAAAAGCTCCACCAATAATAACCCCAATTGCTAAGTCAACTACGTTGCCCTTCATGGCAAATTCTTTGAATTCTGAAAGCATTCCCATACCTAAATGTTTTTAGTTAATAAATTTGTCACCACTAAAGTATAAAATGCAAACGAGATTTTAACATATTTAAACGTGTTTTTTACTCTTTATAGAAGATGCGTTTTACACGATGTGATATGCTTGTTAGAATTTCATAAGGTATTGTCCCTACAGTTTCAGCGATTTCTGTAACTCTAGGCGTTGTCCCAAAGACGATTACAGTGTCACTCTCTTGGCAGTCAATAGTGGATATATCCACCACCATCATGTCCATACTAATGTTACCAATAATTTCGGCTTTTTGGTTATGAATCATAACATATCCCTTTTCATTGCCCCAACTTCGCGGAATACCATCGGCATATCCTATAGGAAGTGTTGCTGTTTTGATAGGATGTGTTACCATATAAGCTCTGCTATATCCTACACTATCTCCAGGGTTGATTTCTTTTATTTGTAAAATGATCGTTTTTAAAGTTCCTACACTTTGTAGGTTTTTCATTTCATCCTTGTCATTTCCTACACCATACAGACCAATTCCTAAACGAACCATGTCAAATTGATATTCAGGGAAATTATAAATCCCCGATGTGTTTAGAATATGTCGAATCGGATGAATCGATAATTCATTCATGATACGAAGCGACCATTGATCATATAATTTAATTTGCGATAAAGTAAAATCATTAAATTGAGGATCATCGCTAGCAGAGAAATGAGAAAATATACTTTTTATAGCAATGAAATTATTGTTTTTCAGTAGCCTGATGAGTTCCTCTAAAGCTTTTTCTTCAAAGCCTAAACGATGCATTCCAGTATCCAATTTGATATGAACAGGATAATTGGAAAGATTTTTTTGTTGTGCAATTGCCAAGAAAGTTTTTAGGACTTTAGTAGAATAGATTTCAGGTTCCAATTTGTAAGCAATCATAGCCGAAAATGCACTGATTTCGGGATTCATAACGATAATTGGCATTTCGATACCAGCTTTGCGCAAAGCAATACCTTCGTCAGCAAATGCAACACCTACATAATTTACATTGTGATGGGCAAGAAGTTTTGCAATTTCAAAACTGCCACTACCATAACCGAAGGCCTTCACCATTACCATTATCTTAGTAGCAGGTTTTAGTTTTGATTTATAGAAATTCAAATTATGACTAATAGCATTCAGATTAATTTCTAATACTGTTTCATGAGTTTTCTCTTCCAATAGCACTACAATTTCATCAAAAAAGAAATTGCGGGCTCCTTTTATCAATATCGTTTCATTTTCAAATGAACTAGCATTGAATTGATTAAGGAAATCCGAAGTGTTTTTGAAAGAAATAAAATTTGGAAAATCGTTTAGATGATGACCAATTGTATCACCAATACCAATCACACGATTTATTTTATTGTTTGTAAGTAATAAAGCAACTTTAGAATATAACTCCTCTACAGGAAGACCACTTTGAAAAATGTCCGATAGTATTACTGTTTTCTTTGGGTGTGTTTTATGCTGTTCTAAAAAATCTAATGCAATTTTTAAAGACTGATAATCGGAACTATAACTATCATCAATGATTGTACAATTGTGAATACCATTTTTTACCTGCAAACGCATCTCTACAGGGTAAAGGTTATGAAGACGTTCCTGTATTGTTTTTTGGTCATATTTAAAATGTAATAAAACTATTAAACATGTAATGATGTTTTCTATTGAAGCCTTATCTTGGAACGGAATATCAATAGCAAAAGAATCATTCTGATATAGAATAGTAAGAGTGGATGCGTTTTGTAAGTGAACAAAAACATCAGCCGATTTGTCGGTTAAGCTCCAAGTGAACGTTTTGATTTTTGGGTCAAGTACTGCTTCAATCTGATCATTTTTCTGACAGATTAAAACGCTAACATTTTTGAAAAGTTTTAGTTTTTCAAGTGTTTTCTGTTCTATATTTTCAAACCCTTCATCATGAGCAGAACCAATATTTGTCAATATCCCTAAGGTAGGTTGAATCATGGTTTCCAATTTACCCATCTCACCAACCATTGAAATTCCAGCTTCAAAAATACCGAGATTATGCTTTTCATTAATCCCAATTAAGGAAAGAGGTACACCTACTTGTGAGTTATAACTTTTAGGGCTACGTATAATATTGTATTCGGGGCTTAATAGAAAGTTCAGCCATTCTTTGACAATAGTTTTACCATTACTTCCTGTGATTCCGATGATTGGGAAAGAAAATAATTTTCGGTAATAACGAGCAAAGTTCTGTAAAGCTTCGAGCGTATTCTCGACCACTAAAAAATTAGCTTTAGCTTCCAAATCCTGAGGGATATGATGAACAACAAAGTTTTTTACCCCTTTAGCAATCAATTTGGAAATATAAAGGTGGCTATCATGATTTTGACCAACCAGAGCAAAGAATAAAGTGTGATTATTATTTTGAAGAGAACGACTATCGATAGAAACGTTGTCTATTAGACATGTCTCATCGATCCCAAACCATTTGGCGTTAATGACGTGGGATATATTTTGTATAATTAGACTCAAAATTTATTCGGGATTTTTTTTGTTCTTAGAATGAATGCTTTCTTCACGTTCATGCATTTCTTTCATAGCATTGAAATAAGCAGCGCGACTCAATGGTTCGTATTCTTCGGTTTCACCAAGTAAAACTAAATTATCATTATGCGCTTTTCGGAAGCTATAATTGGCCAAGTTTCCAGTTCGGGTACAAACAGCATGTACTTTGGTAACATATTCTGCTGTTGCCATTAATGCAGGCATAGGGCCAAAAGGATTACCTTTAAAATCCATGTCCAATCCAGCAACAATTACGCGGATACCACTATTTGCAAGGTCATTACAAACAGATACAATTTCATCATCAAAAAATTGTGCTTCATCAATTCCAACTACATCACAACCATCCGCTAAAAGACGGATATTAGCCGCAGCGGGAACAGGTGTAGAACGAATTTCGTTCGAGTCATGAGAAACAACCATCTCATCGTGATAACGGGTATCGATGGAAGGTTTGAAAATTTCGACTCTTTGTTTGGCAAATTGAGCTCTTCGTAATCGTCGGATTAATTCTTCGGTCTTACCGGAGAACATAGAACCACAGATCACTTCGATCCAGCCAAATTGTTCTTTATGATTTACTGTATTTTCGAGAAACATTTTGTATTTTTCAGGCTGTAAACAGCATTCTTTTCTGTTACTTTTGTAACTGAAACAAATTTATTAAAAAACACAAGCATTACAAGCATATTGTCGAAGAATAAAATGAACAACCGTTAAATTATTTTTCACAAGGACTTATAATTTTTAAAGTAATCCTGAAAATAAGAAAAGCAGTCGAAAAAAAATAAATATAAAACAGATGAAAAAAAAGTTAGAAGCTGATTTAATTAGCATTGCACATAGAGTTTTAAAACTTAAAAATAAATCTGATCTGATTCAATTGCACCAGGAGGCACAAAAATTATATGAGAAGTTATCAGTACTACGATTTGTAGAAGAGAATTTTGGAGAAATCCAGCCTACTATCGGTAGAGCAGCAATTGAAGAGAAAATTGAAGAAGCCTTTGGTTTGTTAGAACAAACATTAGAAGAAACTCCAGCAGAAGAAACGGCACCAATTGTTGAAAATACAACAGACAAAGAAGAAGCTAAACCAGAAGAAAAAGAAATTGAAGAAGAGGTTTTAGAAGTAAGTGCGGAAGAAAAAGTGGAAGATGAAATTCCTGTTGAAACGATAGAAGCCCCTGTAGCGGAAGTGATTGAGCATAAATTATATGATACAGAAGAAGAGCAAGAAGATGGAGATGAAGAGGAAGTAACATCACCAGAAGAAGAAGAAATTATTGCAGAAGAAGATAATTTGAATGAACAAGTTATAGAAGAGAATGAAAAAGAAGAACCGATAGAAGAAGTTGAAGAGAAAAAAGAGGAAGAAGAAAGAGCTTCTTTTACCTCTTATCTTGAAAATTTCAAAAGTGAACCTATTGAAGAAGATAAACCGAAGGTTACAGAAAAAAAACAAATTACATTAGAAGATTTATTGGATAGTGTTCATCCAGATCCAATTTTTGTAAGAGCAGAAGAAATTGAAAAAATCGAAACCACTACGACAACTACCAATAATGAAGTGGAAGAAATTGTAAAGGTTGTAGAAGTTACGCATACTACCCGTACTGAGATTGCATTAGAAAAGCAAGAAGAAAAAATAGTGTCATTAAATGATCGTTTGAAAAAAGGAATTAACATTGGATTAAATGATAAAATTGCTTTTGAAAAACACCTTTTCGGAAACAGTGGAGAAGATTTGAATCGTGTGCTTTCGCAATTGAATACGTTTGATAATTTTGAAGATGCTAAAAACTTCATTGAAGATTTAGTAAAACCAGATTATAATAATTGGGAAGGAAAAGACGATTATGCAAATCGTTTCATGGAGATTGTAGAAAATAAGTTTTTATAGAAATAAATATGTCCAAACTATACATAGTTCCTACACCAATAGGTAATCTTGAAGACATGACTTTTAGAGCGATTAAAGTTTTAAAAGAAGTAGATCTGATTTTAGCAGAAGATACCCGTAATAGCGGGAAGCTATTAAAGCATTTTGAGATTGGAACGCATATGCAAAGTCATCATATGCATAATGAACACAAGACGGTTGAAAATCTTATAAAACGATTGCAAGCAGGAGAAACAATTGCGCTAATATCAGATGCAGGAACTCCAGCGATTTCTGATCCTGGGTTTTTGTTGACGCGCGCTTGTGTAGAAAATAAAATTGCGGTAGAATGTTTACCAGGAGCAACAGCTTTTGTACCCGCATTAGTAAATAGTAGTTTGCCGAATGATAAGTTTATTTTTGAAGGTTTCCTACCCGATAAAAAAGGGAGACAAACCCGTTATTTAGCGTTGGCAGAAGAGACAAGAACAATGATTCTATATGTGTCACCACATAAATTAGTCAAAACTTTGGGCGAATTTATTACCTATTTTGGAGAAGAACGTCCAGTATCTGTTTCCAGAGAATTGTCTAAACTACATGAAGAGACCATTCGAGGAACGGCTAAAGAAGTTTTAGAACACTTTGAAAAAATAGCCCCAAGAGGAGAAATAGTTGTCGTTGTAGGTGGTAAAAGCGGAAAGTAATACTACATTATAAACGACAAACATCAGAATTTATATTATCAATTCATTCCTCTTTCTTAAGCGAAATTAGTTTGAGAAAGAGGAACTTTTTATTACAAATCAATGCGTTGGACTTTAAAAACTAAACCAGATTCTGAAAAAGTAAAAACATTAGTTGAAGCACTTGGTGTTGACGTATTTATTGCCCAGTTGTTAGTACAACGAGGTGTAGAAACTTTTGAAGAAGCAAAACGATTTTTTAGACCATCCCTAGCCGATTTGCATGATCCATATTTAATGAAGGACATGGATAAAGCGGTGGAACGTATTGAACAGGCCATTGCAAGTAATGAAAATATATTAGTTTTTGGAGACTATGATGTCGATGGTACAACCGCTGTTTCATTAGTTTCCTCCTATTTAAGAACTTATTATTCAAATGTTGACACCTATATTCCTGATCGTTATGATGAAGGATATGGCGTTTCCTATAAAGGAATTGATTATGCGATGGACAATGGTATTTCATTGATTATTGCTTTGGATTGTGGAATTAAATCGATTGACCATGTTGCCTATGCAAACGAAAGAAATATCGATTTCATTATTGGAGATCACCATAGACCAGGAGATTTGTTGCCCGATGCTGTGGCTATTTTAGATCCCAAACGCGACGATTGTTTTTATCCCTTTGATGAATTATGTGGATGCGGTATTGGTTTTAAATTAATACAAGCTTTGGCGGGGAATAGAAATCAGACTATAGATGATCTAACACCCTATTTAGATTTAGTTGCTACGGCTATAGCTGCCGATATTGTTCCTATTATAGGAGAGAACCGAATTTTAGCCTACTATGGATTAAAGATTATTAATTCAGATCCACGTCCAGGGATTAAAGCCTTAATCAGTCAGATAAAAAAGGAAACACTAACGATAACCGATGTTGTTTTCGTTATTGCACCCCGTATTAATGCAGCAGGACGTATCAAACATGGTAATTATGCAGTTGAATTATTAACAGAGTTTAATTTAGAACAAGCTTCTGCTTTTGCTGCTGACATCGAAATTTTTAATTCAGACCGTAAAGGATTTGATAAAAAAATTACAGAAGAAGCTTTGCAGCAAATTAAAAACAATAATGAACAAGAATGCCTTTCCACCGTTGTATTTCAGGAAGATTGGCACAAAGGCGTAATCGGTATTGTAGCTTCTCGATTAATAGAGACCTATTATAGACCAACCTTAGTTTTTACTAAAAGTGGTGACAAGTATGCCGCCTCAGCAAGATCTGTAAAAGATTTTGATGTTTACAATGCTCTCGAAGCCTGCTCAGATTATATAGAACAATTTGGAGGACATAAATATGCTGCTGGGCTAACCCTTTTGCCAGAGCAATATGAGAATTTCAAAAATCAGTTTGAAAAAGTGGTTTCAGACACCATCGATAGAGCATTGTTGATTCCAGAAGTATTAATAGATGCAGAAATTGACTTGAGTGACATTACACCAAAATTGGTTAGAATATTAAAACAATTTGAACCCTTTGGACCTTCAAATATGACTCCTGTTTTTGTTACAAAAAATCTGAATGATACGGGTTATGCCAAAACATTAGGAGCCAACGATGAACATTTAAGACTATTTGTAAAACAAAATCAGTCGGAAGGAATAGCAGCTATTGGGTTTAATTTGGGGAATAAACTTGCGATAACAAAAAATCAAAATGTATTTCAGGCAGCCTATTGTATTGATGAAAATGTATGGAATGGCACTGTAAGTTTACAATTACGACTAAAAGATATTCGTTCTGAAGAATCGTAGTTATTAGCTCTTTCTAGTGTAAAATAAACCTTTATTTCAAGACCAGTTAATTTACTTTCTATTATAGAGGGCTGTATTACTATGGCTTAAATCTTTATTTTAAATAATTAATTTATTTAGAATGATTATAAATAAATTATTATATTTGTTCAAAATTCAATCATATGGAGCAAATTGAACAAATATATTTTAATGAATTCGGGGTTTCTTTTTATTGGAAAAAAGGAGAAGAAACCTTGTCAGATAGAGTACAATTAGTTTTTAAGGAAACTGGTTTTTATTTTTCTTCAGAAGAATTAGATTGTTTTATTGATCTGATTGATGCCTCCTATTATAGAATGAAATGTGAAGGATGTAATTTTAGAAATAGCTGTGGCAAGTTTTTATTAAAAACACCCTTTGAGCATATCGACCTAGCAGTATCGGTTAAAGAATTAACGGAAATAAAAGATTTAGTAGAGGGAACTTTATTCCAAATACGATTAGACACCTATTTAAATGATATCTGTAAAAATTAAATTTTACGTTACGTTCTTAAATATATTGTCTGGAATAAATAGAGATCGTTTTTGTGGAAACGATACTATAGAATAATAAGAGTACACTCGAATTAATTTTAAAGTTCAAACTTTTTCAATTCAAATGTGGTACCATCAAAGACACCATAGGTAAAGTAATTAATCCAATCTCCCAGGTTAATATATTTTGATTTTTCGTTTAATTGGATTTCCATAGGTAAGTGCCTATGTCCAAAAATAAAATAATCATAGTGTTTTGTTTCTAATTTTCTTTTAGAATAAAGCACTAGCCATTCTTGATCTTCCCCTAAAAATGTGACATCTTCACTACCCGATATTAATTTGTTTTTAACAGATAAATATTGGGCTAAGCGAACCCCTAAATCAGGATGTAACCATCTAAAAAACCATTTTGAAACAGGATTTTTAAATACTTTTTTCATGCGTTTATAACCATTATCACCAGGGCCTAAACCATCACCATGACCAATAAAAAAAGAAGTGTTGAAGAAAGTAAATTCTTTTGTAGTATGGTAAACAGGAATGTCAAGTTCTTTTTGAAAATAATCCTCCATCCATAAATCGTGATTTCCTACAAAAAAATAGATTGGAATTCCACTGTCCCGAAGTTCAGCAAGCTTTCCTAGAACTCTAATGAAGCCTTTTGGGACAACCATTTTATATTCAAACCAAAAGTCAAATAAATCCCCTAATAAAAAAATTGCTTCAGCATCCTCTTTAATCTGATCAAGCCAAGCTACAAACTTTTTTTCTCGAATGATACTCTTTTCAGGAGTAGGTGCACCTAAATGTTGATCGGAAGCGAAATATACTTTTTTAGTAATAGGAAAACTCATGAAGTGATTTTTAAAAGACAAAGATAGTAATAGTTGTATAAAATACAGAATAGAACGCAGAAAAGGCATTTTGTGACAAAAGTTTAAATTTGTAACATATTCTTAAAAATTTGTTTATTTATATGAAAAGCAGCTGTTTATTTTAACAAATAATTCACAGATGTGAAAAAATTGTTACTTTAGGGCGCTTAAACAACAACCCAAAATTATATTAAAACTGAATTTATGAAAAAAATTACTTTATTGATTTTATTAACCCTTTTATCCTTTGCGAGCTATGGCCAGCAGCAGTTGACCGAAGGATTTGAAGGAGCCGTTTTTCCGCCACCCGGATGGACCGTTACGGATAACGGAGTAGCGACCAACGTAAGTTGGGTTTCTACATCAGTACCTAATTTTGTCCATTTAGGTACTAAAGCAGCTTATTTGAATACAGAGAATACTGGAGGACCGCTTAGTCAAGACTGGTTGATTACGAAACCAGTTAATTTAGCAGGAATCACGAATGCTCAATTAAAATTCTTTACCAGACAAGGAACTTTTGGCGACCAAGGAGGAAAATTTCAGATTAAAGTAGCGACTTCAGCTACTAACGTAATGCCACCTTTAGCCAGTTTCGTACAGGCTCAAGAATGGGATGAAACTAGTTTGAATACCCCTTTTGACCTTTACCAACAAAAAACAGTTTCTCTAAATGCCTTTGCAAATCAACCATTTGTTTGGGTTGCCTTTGTTGGTGTTAGAAACCCTACGGGTGACCGTTGGTTAGTAGATGATATTCAGATTGAAGAGCTATGTTTTGAGCCAACAAACTTAGCAATGAATATCCCAACTTTAATCTCTGCAAACTTAACGTGGACGGCAAATAGTGGTGAAACAACATGGGATATTAATGTTGTGGCTCAAGGAGCACCAAATGATCCAGCAACTGTTACATCAAATATTACCACAAATAACTATTTAAAAGGAGGATTAACACAAGGTACAGCCTATGATTATTACGTTCGTGCAGCCTGTACTTCAGGTTCATATAGTAACTGGGTAGGACCATTTAGTTTTAGTACTCGTTTTTATGGAGAGACTTGTGAAGCACCTATAACAGTACCTTCTTTACCATACACTCACTCGAGTAATACGGCAAATTATGGTAACCATTATACCGGTAGTCCAGGAACTTCTTGCGGAGTAACAGGAGTTTACTTAAATGGAGATGATGTAGTGTATGCATATACACCAGACTTTACAGGAGCAATCAATATGACGATGACTCCACAAGGTCAGAAAACAGGTATGTTTGTTTATACAAACTGTGCTGATATTGGA